>JBEKPJ010000030.1:0-88837 GCA_049520935.1 Terriglobales bacterium
GCTTGAATGCCGGGCTTCTCGTCGTAGGAGAGCACCGCGACCAGACTGGGTGGCGGTGCCTTCTGCTCGCGCCAGATCTCCACCTCCTGGTAAACGTGCAACACCTGCACCATCTTGGCATCTACTAGCCGAACAAATCGACCGGAATCACGAGCGGCTGCTCATCGGCCGTCAACTTCTCATCCTCCAGAACCGACGGATCGGACTCCAGGGCTTCGGCGGTCAGAATCGCTCTCAAAAAGGGGAACCTCTCACGGAACAACGCCTGTTGCCGTTTTCCCTGCTTCAGTTCCTGCCGAAATAACTCCGCATCACCGTCGCGACGTGCCACCTTCAGTTTGTTCATGACGACCTGCAAGCGCGCCAATTCCTCGACCATATCCGCCAGCAACTGCCTTCCTCCGGAGGTCAGGTGGACGAACTGCAGGCACGCGGTGGAGTCGCCGCGAATCGCCCTCACCTCGCCCACGGCGCGGAACGAAGCCGCGTTGACGCGCGCGATGATCTCAGCGCGGGCGCCGCACGCAATCGGCTCGGGCGTCGCCACGCAACATCCACCGAGGCTGAGGTCGCGAATCGTCCCCGGAAGAACAATGCCGTCCGACGGCAGGCAAACCACCTTGGCGTGACCGCCGCAACTGAACCGCGGAGTGCGGCGGCGATCGGCTTCCACTGGAATGTGCTTCGACATCTTTATTAGATCGTACCTTGCGCGAAGATTCTTGAGGATGGCATCAAAGTAACCGCGAATGGAAAACTGAAGTAATTCAAGTTTCCCGCCGCATCCATTCCTCCCTTGCCGAGCGGTGCCGATCGTCCACCTCGTGCAGACTGCGGTGCGATGCCATAAATGAAGGGCTTATAATGGGTCCGTTTTCCAGGTCCAGAGCCGGACCGCAAGATCAAGACCGGCCAGGGAGAACAGGAAAACCGCGCCGATCGCAGGGGGAATTTCCCATGGACACAGACACCGCTGCGGCGACCGAGATCGCCGAGAAGTTTGTCCGGGCGATCAACGCCCATGATACCGACGGCTTGACCGAGCTGATGTCGAGTGACCACGTGTTCGTGGATTCACTGGGGAACCGGGCCCCGGCTGCAGTCATGCGCGGTGGATGGCAGGCATACTTCAGGATAGTGCCCGACTATTGGATCCGGGTCGATCAGATTGTCTCCGACGGGAACCTGATCCTTATGCTCGGCAGCGCCGGAGGCACGTTCGTCCCCAAGAGCGCGACCCTGCAACCGGAAAACCAATGGGAGACTCCAGCCGTGTTCCGAGCACTCGTCAACCAGGGAAGAGTCACGGAATGGCGGGTTTATTGTGATAACGAGCCGTTAAGGGAAAAAATGAGAGCCGCTGGATCCTAGAGCGTTTCCCGTCCAGGATGTCGATCTCATCCAAACAGCCTCATCAAGCCACTGGGGGCAAGATCGGCCACGAGGAATCTGGCGCTGCCGACCCTGGCCACTCGCGAAACGGCCTCCGCCGCCAGGTAACCGCTGCGCACCGCGCCCTCCATGGTGGCCGGCCAACCGGTGGCGGTCCAATCGCCGGCCAGCAAGACGCGCGGCCAGGCCGTCCCCGAGTTGGGCCGATACCGGTCAATTCCCGGACGCGGCGAATACGTGGCGTTGAGTTCTTTCACCACGGTTGATTTCACCAGCTTCGCCTCGCGGGCCGCCGGAAAGAACTCGCGCAGTTCGGCGACCGCCAGGTCGACGATCTCCGTTTTCCCTTTCTCGACCAGGCTTTTCGAACTGCTGACCACCAGTTCCACATAGCTGGCGTTCCCGTTCTCCCCTAATCCCGCCTGGCGAGCCTGGATCAGACGCGATTTATGAAACATCCACTGGATGGTTCGATCGAGCAGCACGGCATGATCCAGCTCACTGATCTCGCGGTCAAACCACAAGTGGATCCCGGTAATCGGAGAGGTCCGGAATTGCCCCAACATGGCGAGCAACGGCGCCGCGGTTTCGGTCTTCGGCAGGATGCGCCCCAGCCCGTCGAAGCAAACGGCCAGCACCAGGTAGTCAAACTCCTCCTCCACTCCGTTTGCCGTCACGCGAACCTCGGATGGCTGCGCGCGAAAGGATTCAACGCCGGAGCGGAATCGAATCGCACCGCCGCGCGCGGAAATGTAATCGGCGGCCGAACTGTACAGTTCGGTCAACGGAATGGTGGGAATTCCCATCTCCCTTGCTCTTTTGGATTTCATCGACTCGCGAACCACCTGGCCAGCATAGGCGACCGATACCAGTTCCAGATCCTCGCTGAGGGCGCTGACCAATACCGGTTTCCAGAAACGTTCAATCGCGTTCCCGGTCTGTTTATGACGGTGAAGCCAGTCGAGGAAAGATTCACCGTTATCGCGCGCGGGCGCGGGAATCAGAGCCGCCATGGCACGGGAAATCGCTAACTTGTCCGACGCATCGAGAAAGGGAAACGAGAGAAACGACGGGGTGGTATGCAAGGGAGCGGGAAGAAACGATCTTTCCAGAACCGAACTGCGCCCACCCGGCTCGACGAACGTCATCGTCTCGTACCAGCGGATATTTTTCTCCACACCGATCCGCTGGTAGAAATCAATCAGATTGGTGCAACAGCCAAATAGAACATGCTGGCAGTTATCGACCACTTCGCCGGTGCCGGGATGCTGATAGGAGGAAGCTCGCCCTCCCAGGTACGGGCGCCGCTCGAACAGCGTGACGCGAAACCCGGACTCGGCCAGGGCGCATGCCGAGGCGAGACCGGCGAGGCCCCCTCCGGCAATGGCAACGGTGGGAGGTCGGGTCGCATTGGGATCGCTCGAGGTGGGCATCACATCAGACGCTTCAGGATTCCCTTTGCCATCACGGCAAGCTTTTCGGGAACCGTCAATCGGATACGTTCACTGAAGACTTCGTACTGATTCGCCGCGATCTTTTCCAGCAAGCGGCGATAGATGGTGATCAATACCCACAGGGCGGGCTGGCTGTCTTCGCTCACCAGCGGGATCAGTTCCTCGCCGGCGCGATAGCACTCGCGAGCGCGGTCAGCCTCCATCGCCAGCAGCGGACGGATGCGCGCCACATCGACGTTCGGCGCGGACGATCCGGCGGCCAGAAGATCGGAAGCGGAAAGACCAAACTGCGCGAGATCCTCTTGCGGAAAATAGACCCGGCCCATAGCCACGTCTTCTTGGACATCGCGAATAATGTTGGTGAGCTGAAAGGCCAGGCCGCAGCGTTCGGCGAGCGGCTCAGCGGCCGGGTCGCGGTATCCGAAAATCCTGATGCACACCAATCCCACCACCGACGCCACACCGTAGCAATACTGGCGCAACTGTTCAAATGTCTGGTAACGCGCAACCAGCGGCGCCGCGCCGGTGAGTTGGGGCGGATTCTGTTCCAGATCCGCCGCCGTACCGAAGGCGAGCTGGTCGAGAAGTCCAATCGGAATCTGGTACGTGCGCTGCGCATCGGTGAGCGCCAGCAGCACCGGATCGTCCGTTGGCTGGGCCGCGAAAGCGCGATGCACTCCATCCAGCCACTCCGCAAGCCGGTTATAGCGATCGTCGGCACTCAGGGAAGTGTCGTCGGCGATATCGTCACAGCGGCGCATAAAGGCGTACACCGCACTCAACGCGTTGCGCTTCCGCCGGGGAAGCACGGCAAAGCCGTAGTAGAAATTCTTGGCCGCGGCGCGCGCGATACTCCGGCAGACGGAGTAGGCCACCTCGAGCTGAGAAGCGGTCGGCGCAAACTGCAATGGCGCATTTCCCACGGCGCTGCTCATCTGCCCTTCCCCAGGAGCTTGGCCAGCGCGGCACGGCCAACAAGCGCAAGTTTCCGGGTCTTCGAAATAGCGGGCCGCCGGCCAAGGACCGCGTAGCGCTGGCGCTCGATGGCCGTCAGGATCTCCTGGCCACCGCGGCTGAACAGGTCGAGATCAACTGCCAACTCCCGGTTGACCGTAGCGATCAGTGGCAAGCCTTGCCGAAACCATTCCCGCGCCCGTCCGACCTCAAATGCAATCATGGAGCGGAACGCGGAAGTGTTTTCGCCGTCGCGGATCGTCTGCTCGCTCACCCCGAACCGTCGCAGATCTTCGAGCGGCACATAGATGCGTCCCTTGTGAAAGTCCGCGCTAACGTCCTGCCAGAAGTTGGCAAGTTGCAACGCCGTACAGGTGTAATCGGAAAGCCGCTGCCGCTCGGCATCGCGATACCCGCAGAGGCGAAGCACCAGATGCCCGACCGGATTTGCCGAATACCGGCAGTACTCGAGCAGATCACCGAAGGTTTCGTAGCGAGTGATCCGTTGGTCCTGGCGGAACGCGGTCAGCAAATCCGCGAATTCATATTTCGGAATTTCAAACTGGCGCACGGTGTCGGCGAGGGCCACGAATACCGGATGCCGCGGATGACCGTCGTAGCAGGCGTTCAATTCCGTCTCCCACTGATCCAGCAGTTCTAAAGACGCGGCCCGGTCGCCGACCTCGTCGCCCAGATCATCCGAGATGCGGCAATAGGCATACACGTTAAAGAAGTGCTGGCGCAGGCGCGCCGGCAGAAACCACGAGGCAACGGAGAAGTTTTCGTAATGCGAACGCGCCAGCCGGCGACAATATTCGCGGGCATCGGGCGAGGAGGGCGCCTGCTCGGGGATGGCATACTCCGGGGGCAGCGCCCTCCAGCCAGAACTGGGCGTCACAGTCGGGGGATGGCTCGCAGCAGTTGTCATCGGAACCTTACGTGTTCGCGGGGTGCCGGGCACTATCGCGCGGCCCGGACGGTGCGAAATCCTCGGCCGCCGCAGCTCCCGGGTTCGGCAGAACGAGCGGCTCGCGCGACGCCCGCCCGGCGGCCATCGCGGATCAGTGCCCCGGAATAATTGCCGTCTTGATATCTCCGTTGCGGTTTAGCATGTGGCGCAGCACATCCTGCAAGCGCGAAAGCGGTGCCTCGCCGGTAATGTAGTCGTTGCCACAAACTTTCTTCTCGGCAATCAGACCGAAGGCGCGACGCACCGTTTCGGGAGTGTGATGAAACGTCGCTTTCAGGGTGATTTCCGAATAGTGCAAGCGATTGGTGTCGAGCTGCACCCTGGTTCCTGCGGCGCAGCCGCCAAAGAAATTCACGGTGCCGCCCTTGCGCACCATTTGCACGGCCCACTCCCAGGCTTCGGGACGCCCCACGGCCTCAATGGCTACGTCCGCGCCACGCCGTTCCGGGCTCAATTCGCGCACCGCCTCCACCGGATCTTTTACCTTAGTGATCTGCACCACCTCATGTGCGCCTTTCTTGCGCGCCAGCGAGACCTGCGAATCGCGCTTGACGACCGCCACCACGTTGCAGCCGATCGCCTTCGCGACTTGCACAAACATGAGGCCGATCGGTCCGCCACCAATCACGGCCACGGTGTCGCCGATCTCGACTCCGGTTTCGTGCAGGCCACGCAGAACACAGGCCAGCGGCTCGGTCATCGCCGCATCCTCGAAAGTCACATTCGAGGGCACGACAAGCATGTTGGCCTCGACAATGCGCCGCGGAATCCGAATGTACTCGGCATAGGCGCCATTGTTGAACAACAAGTCTTCGCAGAGGTTCAACTGGTGTTTCGAGCAATAGAAACACATGCCGCAGGGAGCCGAGTTGAGGGCGACCACGCGCATGCCCTTCTTGAAGCCCCGGACGCCGTCGCCAACTTCCTCGATGGTGCCGGCCAGCTCGTGCCCGAACAATGCAGGCGGCACAATCATGCGGGCATGGTAGCCGCGCTGATACACCTTCAAATCCGTGCCGCAGGTGAGAGCCACATGGACCTTCACCAGGACTTCACCTTCGCCCACGCGGGGGATGGGTACTTTTTCGATCTTGATATCTTCTTTGCCGTAGAGGACGGCTGCCGTCATCTTGCCATTCACAGTTGGTTTCCTTCCCACGCCCTCTGCCCCAGGGCGCGAACACCGGCCGCGCCGGGGGCCTCTGCGCTGCCCGGTTGGATGATGATCTTCATCGAGTCCGGTTGGGGATGGGCAGCCAGATTCAGCGCTTCCACACCGCTTTTGAGCGGGAAACGGTGGCTGATTAGCCGTTCCAGATCCATTTCACGGTTCATGACGAACCGCACTGACTCCTCCTGTAATTCAACCGATGCACTGTAGGAACCCAACAAAGCCTTCTCGTCCACACACACTGCCGCCGGATCGATCGTCGCTTCGCCCCGCGCCGTCTGCGCAAACAGCAGCACGCGACCTCCGGGACGCGCCATGTCCATGGCCGGCCGGATCAGACCGTTTCCGCCGACCGCCAAGATCACAGCGTCCGCCCCACGCCCTTCGGTCATAGCGCGCACCGCTTCTCCGGCGTCAGCCTTCGACGCGTCAACTGTATATTCTAGGCCGAAGCTATTGGCTATTGTAAGCCTCGCCGGATACAAATCGGAAGTAATCACGCGAGCCCCCGCCCGCTTGGCCAGATTGGCCAGAATCAGGCCAATCGGGCCCTGCCCGATCACCAGCACAGTCTCGCCCGTCCGCAAGCGGAGCGTCTCTATACCTTTGATGCAGGTATTGACGGGCTCGACAAAACTGGCTTGCTCGAAGCTGATTCCATCGGCAATACGCACCGTTCCCTTCTCAACAATCCAGTTCATCACCCGAACGTACTCGGCGAATCCTCCTCCGGAGGGTTCGAAGCCAGCCGTGCAGCCCACTTTCTTGTAGGTCGCACACTGCGCAAAGGTCTTCTGGCGGCAGTAATAGCATTGTCCGCAGGGAATGTGATGAAACACCACCACCCGATCGCCAACGTTGAAGTTCTGCACGCCTTCCCCAACTCTGGCCACCACGCCCGCGGTCTCGTGACCAAAAATACGCGGTGCAGAGTGAGAGCCCGTGGCAATCTTCTTGAGATCGGTCCCGCAGATGCCACAAGTGTGGACCTGCAGCAGAAGTTCACCCGATTCTATGGCCGGCACCGGCACTTGTTCCAAACGCACATCGTTTAGGCCGCGATAGACCACCGCCCGCATCACAGACGGAATCCCGAGCGTTTCGCTTTCGACGGTTAGCGGTCGCGCAATGGTCATGGCGGGGTTATGGTTTCCCTTCCGGTTGGCTGTAGGCAACATCCCTCTGCTTCCCGCTAGACGGCGGAGACTGGTCGTCTGCCTGGCTGCGCGGCGAAGCGTCCCGGCCGAGATAGCTGGCGAGCGCCGCGCACAGGTTATGGCTCGCTTTCGCGCTGTTTCGCGCGAGAGCAAACGTAGTCCACCATAGCCAGGGGCGCACTGCCACATGAGCGGCAAACCCGAGCGCGCGAAAGTTTCCGTCGTCACCGACAAATGGATCCATGGCAGGCAGTTTGAAATCGGCAGCATCGGAGATCGATTTCAGTGCCCCGAACTCCACTCCCCGCGCCTCCGCTCCTTGCGCCACGGCGGCGGCTTCCATATCCACGGCATTCGCCTCGAAGGCGTTGCCCAGGCGAATTTTCTGCGACTTATCCGCCACGGTGGCGGTACTCACCAGGATGCCCGCACCCGCGCCGGTGTCGGTGCGGACGCCGTCGGTGGCGTTAATCACCGTGCGCGGCTCAAAAACATGCCCGACTTGCCAAGCATCGTCCACGGCTCCAGCAAAACCGACGGAGAGGACACGTTCCGGACGCTCTTCCCGGATGATCGCTTCGGTCGCGCGCCGCGCCGCTGCCGCTCCCATTCCGCCGCACACCAGCGCCGCTTCGCCCTTGGCGAACAGCCGATATTGCCGTCCGTCGTGTTCGATCATCCTCATTTTCCAGCCTCGGATCAGCGGTCGCACCTCTCGCTCCAGCGCGGCAATCATGGCGATTCTAGACATAGCCATGGCCACGGAACCATTCGACCGCACGCCGCAAGGCGCCATCGACCGGCAACGACCGCCAGCCCAGTTCCCGTTCCGCTTTCGCCGAACTCACAAACATCATTTTGCGCCCCATGCGCACGGCGTCGATGGTCGCGCGCGGCTCGCGACCGAGGAGCCTCCCGGTGACCAGTTCATCGACGACTCCGGTCGCCAGCGCGAAAACATAGGGCAACTTGACCGTCGGCGATTTCAATCCGGTGATCGCGCCCAGTCGATCGAGAATCTGCTTCAGGGTTAAATTCTCTCCGCCCAGAATGTAGCGTTCGCCCGATCTTCCCTTCTCGCACGCCTGCACATGGCCGCGGGCGCACTCCGTCGCATCCACCAGATTCAATCCCGTTTCCACATAGGCCGGGAATTTTTGTTTCAGAAAATCCACGACGATCCGCCCCGTCGGCGTAGGCTTGATGTCGCGCTCGCCGATGGGCGTCGTCGGATTCACGATCACCACGTCGACGCCCGATCGCGCGGCATCGATGGCCACCTGTTCCGCCATAAACTTCGAACGCTTGTAGGGACCGATCATGTCGGCGATGGCCACTGGACTCCGTTCGTCGGCCACCGTCGCCTGGTTGGAACGCGAAAGAAAACCCATGGTGGCCACACTCGACGTGTATATCACGCGCCGCACGCCATGCTGTCGCGCTGCTTCCAGTAACCAGCGTGTCCCCTCCACGTTCGCCCGATACATGGCGCCCGGATCGCGCACCCACAGCCGGTAGTCGGCCGCCACGTGAAATACCACCTCACAGCCGGCCACAGCCTTGGCAATCGACGCCGGATCGCACAGGTCGCCGACGACGGAATCGGCCTTCAGGCCCTCCAGGTTGCGCAGATCGCTCGTCGGACGCACCAGGAGGCGCAACTGCGCTCCTTGTTCCAAAAGGACGCGCGCAACATGACTACCCAGAAATCCGGTGGCGCCGGTAACCAAGGCGAGCATTCAGCACTCAGCATTCAGTTTTCCGGTTCACAGAATCCGCTCTGTTTCCGCTGCATGCCGAGTGCTGAGTGCTAACTCTTGCTCTTCTCCGCCATCACCTTGGAATAGGTCGTGAGCGCGATCAGCGGGAAATACTCGCGGTACAGGTGATACATGAGATAGAACACGCGCGGGAAACCGGTTCCGGTGTACAGACGTTCGTTCCATGAACCATCCTTATTTTGCGTACGCAGAAGATACGCCATGCCGCGGGCCACACATTCGCTGCGGGTGTCGCCCACGGCGAGCAACCCCATGATCGCCCATGCGGTTTGCGAAGCCGTGCTCTCGCCCTGCCCGCGCAGGTTCGGCTCGTCGTAAGATCCGACCGTCTCTCCCCAACCGCCATCGGCATTCTGCACCGATCGCATCCACTCCGCCGCCTGCTGAATCATGGGATCGTTGCGGTCCACGCCCATCGCTTCCAAGCCGCGCAGTACCTGCATCGTGCCGTAGATGTAGTTCACGCCCCAGCGTCCGAACCAGCTTCCATCCGGCTCCTGCTGGTTACGGATAAACGTCAGGGCCCGCTGCACCGCCGGATGACTCTGGCTGTATCCGTAACTCGCCAGGCACTCAAGAATGCGTCCCGTGATGTCAACCGTCGGGGGATCGAGCATGGCGTTGTGATCCGCAAACGGCACGTACTGGAAAACCATGCGGTCGTTGTCCTTGTCAAACGACGCCCAACCGCCGTTCCTGCATTGCATCGACAGGATCCAGTCAATCGCCCGCTGCACCGACTCCGCCTGATAGCGACCGTTCGGATGCTCGACCCGGCTGAGGCCGAGGCAGACCATGGCGCTGTCGTCCACGTCGGGATAGAACTCGTTGTTGAATTCAAAGTACCAGCCGCCCGGCTCCCCTTTCGGGTTCTTGATCTTCCAGTCCCCCGGCTTTCGCACCTGCTTTTGCAGGATCCAGTCGGCGCATTTCACCAGCCGCGGGTCGGTTGCCGGCACCCCCGCCTCTCCCAGGGCAAACAGGGCGTAAGCCGTATCCCAAACCGGGGACATGCAGGGCTGCATGCGGAACGTGTCCCCTTCTTCAATTCCGAGTTTCTCAAACTCGTCCATGGCGCGGATGAATTGCGGGTCATCGACCGAATATCCCAAGCAGCGCAGGGCGATGATGGCGTTCATCATCGAGGGATAGATGGCGCCCAGACCGTCGCTCATCTCGAAGCGCTCGAGCATCCACTTCTCGGCTTTTCGCAGCGCAATCGACCGCAGCGGGCGGATATGGACCCGCTCCGACCAGTGGATAATCCGGTCGAGCACGAGGAAGAAGTTGCGCCAAGATACCAGCCTCGAAGCCCAGTGCAAGTGCATGCGCGATTTGTCGCGGCCGCCGACAAAGAGTTCTTCCACTCCCATTTCGTCGGCAATTTTCTTGAACGGCTTCTTCGCGTAGCAAATTGACAGCGGCACCAGGATGGCGCGCGACCAGGAAGAAATCTCGTAGATATTGAACCAGAACCAATTGGGGAACAGCACGATCTCGGGTGGAATCGCGGGCACGGCATCGTAATCGTACTGACCGAAAAAACAGAGATAGATCTTGGTAAAAGTATTGACCTCGGTCACTCCACCGAGCTCGAGAATCTTGTTGCGCGCCCGCACCAGAACGGGATCGTCGGCGCTATAGCCAGCCAGTTTCAGTCCAAAATAGGCCTTCACCGAAGCGCTGACGTTGGAGGGCCCGCCGGCATAGATGCTCCAACCGCCATCTTCGTTCTGGTGGTTCAGAATGTAGCGAGCCGCCTTCCGAAATCGCTCCTCGTTGCCGGTGCCGAGCAGCGTATGCAACAGGATATAGTCGGATTCGAGGGTGGTATCGGCCTCCAGTTCTCCGCACCAGTAACCCTGTTCGTGCTGCTGGGAAAAAAGGTAATTGCGAGCCGCGTCAACGGCCACGGCGACCCGGCTTCCCAGGTCATCAATCCTTCCAAATCGCATCTGCGGCGCAGCGGCCGAACCTAAGGGGGAAGACTCTTCCATCGATTACTCCCAGACTGAACTCACGACTGCACGGCTACGGCCGGCGCCGAGGCGATCGTCTCCACAATCTCGGGCGGCAATCCAAAACGAACATTTTCCGGCATGATTTCAAGCTCCTGCACGTCACCAAAACCCTGTCCCGCCAAGTACTGGACAACCTCCTCCACCAGATGCTCGGGAGCCGATGCTCCCGCGGTCAGGGCCACCGTATTGACGCCATTCAGCCACTCTTGCCGAATGTTATTGCAATCATCGATTAGATGCGCCGGAGTGCCCAAACTGCGAGCCACCTCCACCAGGCGCTTGGAATTGGAACTATTGTCGGAGCCAACGACCAACAGCAGATCTGCATCGGAAGCCACGTGCTTGACAGCAACTTGCCTGTTTTCTGTGGCATAGCAAATATCCTGCGCCGCCGGACCCTTGATGTTCGGGAAACGCTTGCGCAAGGCCGCAATAATGTCGCGCGTCTCGTCGAGGCTGAGCGTGGTCTGGGTCAAATATGCCACCCGGTTCGGATCAGGCAAAGTGACCGAGGCAACCTCGGCCGGCGAGCCGACCACCTGAGTCACGGCCGGTGCTTCGCCGAGCGTACCAATCACTTCATCATGATCGCGGTGTCCGATCAGAATCAGCGAATAGCCTTCCTTGGCAAACTTCACCGCCTCCACGTGTACCTTAGTGACCAGGGGACAGGTAGCGTCGATGACCCGCAACTTCCGCATCTTGCTGTGCTCTCGTACCTCCGGAGAAACCCCGTGGGCGCTATAGATCACGCGTTCGCCCTCGGGTACCTCATCCACGCTATCGACAAAAATCGCGCCCTTTTGTTGCAGTTCCTCAACCACAAACCGGTTGTGAACAATCTCCTTGCGCACATAAATCGGACGCCCAAAAGCTTCGAGAGCAATCCGCACAATGTCGATCGCCCGCACCACGCCCGCGCAGAATCCGCGCGGCTTCAACAGCAACAACGTCTTCGTGTTCAGGTTCCCAGTCTTAGACAAAATCGCATCCCCCACCCACTAGGGTACTCGTTCTCTTTGGAAAAGATGCTCTAAGGGTATCGAAAGATGCACCCCAAGGTCAATGTAAGCCTTTGAGGATGTGAGGATTAGCACCGGACGGGGAAAACATGCAGGTGAACGGGGAGTCGGTTGAGAGTGCCTTCAGCAATCCGTACGGCATCGAGCCCGCCATCAGGGCCCTTGATTCGGTGCATCGATCGCAATCCGCCGGCCGCACCTCGTCACCCGTTCGCCTTAATCATCTGCTCTGCATGCTTCCGCGAGGTGTCTGTCAACTTCGCCCCGGAGAGCATCCGCGCCACTTCTTCGGTGCGTTCCTCCCCGGTGATCCGGCGGACAGAGGTTTTCGCGCGGCCCGCGGCTTCGCGCTTCTCGATGACATAATGATGATCGGCAAAGGTTGCGATCTGCGGAAGGTGCGTGACACAAAGCACCTGGTTGCCTTTGGAGAGAGCTTTCAATTTCCTGCCCACAGCCTCGGCAGCGCGGCCGCCGATACCGGTATCGATTTCGTCGAACACCAGCGTACGCTGCGCCGGCGCCAGCTTCTTCCTGCCACTGCCCGCCGCGTCCGGTCCCGCTGCGATGCTCGCCCGCAACGCCAGCATGACGCGCGACAGCTCGCCGCCCGAGGCGATTTGTTCGAGCGGACGCATGACCTCGCCCGCGTTGGTCGAGATACGATAGACAACATGGTTGAGGCCCGAGGCTGTCCAATGCCCCTCGCCTTCACTGTCTCCGCCAGCCTCTTCCACTGCAATGCGAAAGCTGGCGCGCATGGCCAGATCGTTGATCTCCGCCTCTACCACCTTCTCGAGTTTGCGCCCCGCCTCGCTGCGTTTGCGCGAGACACTGCCGGCCGCCTTGCGATAATCGTCCGCCGCCACCGCCAGCTCCGCCCTTAACTCAAGTAACACTTGATCTTTATTCTCCATCTCTGAGAGCTTGCGACGGATATCCTCGCCAAACGCAATGACTTGCTGCAGTGTCGGCCCATACTTGCGCTTCAGACGGTCGAGGACCGCCAGGCGCTGTTCGATCTCGGCGAGGCGCTCGGGCGATGCCTGAATTGCACCCGCATAATCGCGCAGCGTCGCGCCTACATCATCCACGCTGATGCGCATCGATTCGAGAGCTCCCAGCGCCTCCTGAAACTTCGGCTCATAACGGGACAGTTCTTCGATATGCTTTTGCGCCGCGCGCAGCGTCGAGGACGCGGAAGCGTTACCTTCGTAGAGCAGGTCGAAGGCGCTGACGGCCGCAGCATAAATTCTCTCGGCGTTGGCCAGGACGCGCTTCTCGGCCTCCAGTTGCTCATCTTCCTGCTTATCGGCGCCCGGCCGCAGACGCGCCTCCTCGATCTCGCGACACTGAAAATTCCACAGGTCGAGCAACCGGCCGCGCTCCTGCTCGTCCTGCTCGAGTTCTCGGATGCGCTCTCGAATCCTCTGCCAGCGGGCAAACGCCGCCGACACTTCTTGGAGTTCGACGCCGGCGTAAACATCAAGCAGGTCTTGCCGCGCCGCGGCATTGAAGTTCACAAGAGACTCGTTCTGCGCGTGGATCACCGCCAAATGGGGTGCAATCTGTTTTAGCACCGCGACGGCTGCCGGCTGATTGTTAATGAATACGCGCCCCTTGCCCCCGGGGGCAATCTCGCGCCGGAGAATCAGCGAGCCGTTTTCCCCATCCAGGCCGTTTCGCTCGAGGATGTTTTCGATCGACCGCGCCGCCTGGCCATCGCTCTCAAACACCGCAGCCACCACCGCGCGCTCGGCGCCGGTGCGAATCACGTCGGAGGATGCTTTTTCCCCCAGCAGCAATCCAAGTGCGTCTATCAGAATCGACTTTCCCGCCCCGGTCTCGCCCGTCAACAGATTCAGACCCGAAGCGAACTCGATTACGACATTGTCGATCACCGCGTAATTTTCGAGCCGAAGTTCGCCCAGCACAAGGTCTCCGCTTCGCTTTCCGGTACCGCCGGATCCGCAACCAAACTCTCAGTCTACGATCGGCAACGCACGCCGCGCTCCAAATTTAGGCGCAGCATAGCATACTCGGCCGAATCGGCCCGCACGAAGTCAAGTCCTAACGTTGCCCGAGCAGGTACTAGTGGGTTGGCGAAATGTACTACTGATTTTGCCCCGATGCCCGGCAAATAGCGAATATAAGTCCATGCGACGCCTCCCCTTTTTCGTACTCGCATGGGTACTGTGCCTACTGGCGCCCCCGACCACGTGGGCGCAACAACTTCGTTGCCAGCCTTGCCAGCATGGCTTCGACAAGGTCCAAATCGGCGATTCCAAGTCCTTTGCCTTCCAGCTTACCAACACCGGGGAAAAAACCCTGCGGATCCGTTCCATCTCCGAACAGGGCAGCCCTTTCATGGTCGGCGACCTGCAGCTTCCGATGGCTCTCAAGCCCGGGGCGAGCCTTCAGTTGACGATTACCTTCACCCCGACGGCCGTAGGCTGGACCCAGGGCGTGGTGATCGTCGACAGCAACGACCCGAATTCTCCGCTGAAAATGGAAGTGGCCGGAACAGGCGTCGCCGGCCAGTCCGGACCCGAACTGCAGGTGTCTCCGGCAACCCTCAGTTTCGGCAACGTCCCGGTGGGATCAAACGCCAGCCTGCAGGCCACCCTCAGCGCCTCGAACCAGCAAGTGACCATCTCTTCGGACGGGTCGACGAGCTCGGAGTTCGTAATTGTCGGCCTCGACCTTCCGGTAACGATTCAGCCCGGAAATAGCCTGCCCGTCACCATTCAGTTCACGCCCAATGCCTCGGGTACGGCTTCGGCCAAGGCGGGTTTCATCAGTAACGCGGTGAATTCGCCCACCGTCGAAAACTTAACGGGTACCGGCGTGGCCCAAGACTCGCATTACGTCGATCTCTCGTGGAAAGCCGGAAACGGCAATCCCGTGGGCTACAACGTCTACCGCGGCACGGTCTCGGGTGGCCCCTACACCATGATCAATACGTCGTTGGATCCGTCGACCAGCTACACCGACAATACCGTTGCCTCCGGGACTACCTATTATTACGTCGCAACCGAGGTTAATTCAGAAGGTCAAGAGAGTGGCTATTCCAACGTTGCGCAAGCGGTGATTCCCAGCCCGTAGAATTCGCGCCCGGGGCTGCTTCAGCAGGAGTGCACTGCAGCGCCCCGCGGCCTCCATTGACGGATGCGGTACCGGCGCCGATCCCACCGTTACCCTAGTCTATAATCTTAGGCAGGGTTCTCCCTAAACCGATGCATTTTTCTTCCGTCCTCCTCTCATTTGCCGGCGGCGAAATCGTAGATCTCGTCCTTCAGACCGGTGCGGTGGCCAAAACCGTACTGCTTCTGCTGCTCGCCTTCAGCGTGCTCTCCTGGGCAGTGATTCTTTCCAAGTGGCGACTGATCCGCCGGGCGCGGCTGCAGAGCGAGCGCTTCGTCCGCGCCCTGCGCAAAGCGCAACGGCTGCAAGACATCGCTGCGGTCGCCGAACAGTTTCGCCCCAGCCCGCTCGTCGGCCTTTTTGAAGGTGCAGTGGCCGAGTTCAGACGCCAGATGGGAATGACCGGCGGCATCCACAACCTGGTCGCCATTCAACGCACCATGCAGATCGCGTCGTCGGAAGAGATCACGCGCCTCGAACGGAATATGCCGTGGCTTGCGATTACCGCCGCGGTTACCCCGTTTGTCGGGTTGTTCGGCACAGTGTGGGGAATCATCGACGCCTTCCACGGACTCGGCGCTGCCGGCGCCGCCACCTTGCGGGCCGTCGCTCCGGGAATCTCCGAGGCCCTGATTACCACCGCCGCGGGCTTGGCGGCCGCGATCCCGGCCGTAATCGCCTATAACCTGATTGTTGGCTCCATTCGCGAAATGGCCTCGCGCAACGACGACTTCACGCTTGAATTGCTCAACTTGGTGGAGCGCCAGGCCCTCGAGCTCCAGTCGGCAGCGCAAGTCACCGAGGCCCGGCGCTGATGGCCTTCACCGCTTCGAACGGACGAACCCAGTCGGCACTTGCCGATATCAACATCACGCCTCTGGTGGACGTCGTCCTGGTCCTGCTCATCATTTTTATGGTAACTGCGCCGGTGCTGCAGTCCGGGATCGAAGTGAACGTGCCGCACACCCGCACGGTCAAAGAGATCACCGAAGAGCGCCTCGTCATCAGCATCGACAAATCGCAAAGAGTCTTTCTCGGCAACGATCCCATCAATATCAACCAGATTGGTGCGACACTCAAGAAGAAGATTCGCGACCCGCAACACCAGTCGATCTTTCTGCGTTCCGACGAAGACGTTCCCTTCGGCGCCTTCGCGACCGTCATGGACGCCATTAAGCAGGCTGGCATTAGCAACGTAAGCATCGTCACGCAACCCATGGACAGCCATGGCGGCCGTCACTGATCACGCTATGCACGATCGCGACATCTATGCCGAGCACGCGCAACTTCGCCGGCCGCTGGCCTGGTCGCTCGGCCTCCATCTGGCTTTCGCGGCCTTCGTCGTGCTCTACGCAACCTTCATTCACAGCCTCCGCGGCGAAGGCTGGGGCGGCGGCGGTGGCGGAGATGCCATGGGAGCGACTTTGGTGAGCGCGATTCCCTTGCCCGCCAACCCCGTCCAGACAACGAGCGTGCTGGCAACCGAATCCAAGGGTCTGTCCAAGTCGCAGCCCACGGTCGAGGAGAAAGAACCGGAAGCGATTCCGATTCCCGACAAAAGCGCCAAGACCAAGGTGAAACCCGCGCCCGTCAAGACTGCGACCGAACGCAAGCCGGAACCCGAAATGCCCGCGTCGAATCAAATCCCCTACGGCGAGGGCGGCCCGGCGGGCGGCCCCTACACCATGAGCGCGGGCGGCGCGAAGGGTGGCTTCGGGTTTACCGGAAGTGGCGGCGATTTCGGCAGCCGTTTTTCGTGGTACGTCCAAGCCGTGCAGCGAAAGGTTTCCGAAAGCTGGCTGAAGTACGAAGTCGACCCCCGAGTCTCGGATGCAAAGCGGGTTTATGTGACATTTGATATCGCGCGCGACGGTCACCCGTCAGGCATCGAGATCGAACAGTCGAGCGGGGTGCCGTCGCTCGATCAGTCGGCGGTCCGGGCACTTCAGCGCATTGACACCTTCGGCCCCTTGCCGCCGGATTATTCGGGAAGCAAAGTATCGGTAGAGTTTTGGTTCGACTACAAACGGTAGCGCGAATCGTTGCTCGCCAGCTGCGCCCGGCTCGCGGGGTTTTGCCAGGAAACGGCGGCCAACGACCAACGCCTGAACAGGAGTACCAATTGAGGAACACGGCTCGACCAATTCGTCGTCACGCTATAATCACGGTGGCCACACTGCTTCTTTTCGCAGCCAGTAGTCCCGCCCAGGACTGGATTCGCACCGGCACCGGACTGGGCGTCGAGCGCGTTCGTCTGGCGGCTGCCGACTTCAAACCCTCGACCCCCGATGCCACCAACACCGAACTGCTGAAGACCTTCAATGACGTACTCTGGAACGACCTCGACAACGCCGGAATCTTCGACCTCGTCTCCAAGAGCTTTTATCCGTTAGAGGAGCCGGGACAACCCTCCGAGGTCAACTTCTCCGCCTGGAACTCCCCCCCGCCGAACACTTCCATGCTGGCTTTCGGCAACCTCGCCGCCGCCGCCGGCAAGGTCACCGTGCAGGGCTGGCTCTATGACGTCAAGAATGAAAAGTCGCCCCAGGTACTCGGCAAGCAATATTCCGACAACGCAACCGGCGATGCGGTACGCGTCATCGCGCACCGTTTCGCCGACGAAATCATCTTTCGCCTGGGTGGAGGCGTGGCCGGCATCGCCGAAAGCAAGATCTACTTCGTCAGCGAACGCACCGGCCACAAGGAAATCTGGATGATGGACTACGACGGCGCGAATCAGCAGCAGGTCACGCACCTGGGCAGCATTTCGCTCTCCCCGCGAATCTCGCCTGACGGCTCGCGGCTGGCGTTCAGCTCGCTGACCAAGAACAGTTGGGAAATCCTGATGTACTCGTTCGATCTCAACCGCATGGTCGCCTTCCCGCGGCTTGGCGGCATGAATCTATCGCCTTCCTGGTCGCCCGACAGCAAGATCGCGATCTCCTCCTCGCGCAACGGCTATCCCAACATTTTCGTCCTCGATGGCTCCGGTGGAAACTCACACCGCTTGACCAACGACCACGGTCCCGATATTTCTCCCACGTGGAACCGGAAGACCGGCTCGGAAATCGCTTTCGTGAGCGGACGCACCGGGCTTCCGCAGATCTACACCATGGAGGCAGACGGAACCAACGTGCAGCGCCTCACCGATCAAGGCTATGCGGTCTCCCCCAACTGGTCGCCCAATGGACAATTTCTCACCTTTTCCTGGGCGCGCAAGTATGGTCCGGGAGAACCGGGCGCGAACGATCTTTACATGATGGACATCGCCAGCAAGCAGTGGGTACAACTCACGCATGACGCGGGGCGCAATGATTTTCCCTGCTGGTCACCCGATAACCGGCACATCGTCTTTCAGTCTCATCGCTCGGGTACCGACCAGATATGGACCATGCTGGCGGACGGCACCAATGTGAAACAGTTGACTTTCAAGGGCTCCAACACGCAGCCCAACTGGAGTTGGAAGTAGACTTGGTTTTGTAAGCGAAAAACGGCTTTGCGGCTGGCCCAGCGTGCGCCCTGCCGTGAACCTTTACATTGCCGCCACAACGCGGGCGCACAGAAGGAGAAACCAGTGAAGCAACCAACGATCCGGATGATGGGGAAATCGATCACCCTGATGCTCGCATTTTTCATGCTTATGTTCTTCGGCGCGTGCGCCAAGAAAGTCCCGCCCCCGCCCCCACCCCCACCGCCCCAACTGGCGGCGCCCACCGCCTCACTGGCGGCGAACCCCAACACGGTTGAAGCCGGGCAATCAACCACCTTGACCTGGCAGACCACCAACGCCACCGACGTCAGCATCGACGGCATCGGCCCGGTTGCGGTCAGCGGGTCCCGTCAAGTTACTCCCTCCGACTCGACCACCTACCATCTCGTCGCCAAAGGCTCGGGAGGAACCCAGGATGCCACGGCGCGCGTTACGGTAAACGCCGCCCCCGCTCCACCGCCCGTAACTTCGAACGCCACCGACGAAGAGCTGTTTTCGCAAAACGTGAAGGATATCTATTTTGATTACGATAAATACGATATCCGTCCCGACCAGCAGGGCGCGTTACAAGGCGATGCGCAGTTCCTGCAGCAGCATCGCGGCATCCGCTTCACCGTCGAGGGACACTCGGACGAGCGCGGCTCGACCGAATATAACCTCGCTCTCGGCACCAATCGTGCGGACGCCGTGAAGAGTGCGCTCATCCAGGCAGGCGTGGCGGGCGATCGCATTAAAACCCTGACCATGGGCAAGGAGAAACCATTCTGCACCGAGTCCAACGAGAGTTGCTGGCAGCAAAACCGCCGCGGACATTTCGTTTATGAGAAATAAGCGGCCGAGCGGTTGGACGGCACCTCAGCCGTCCAACCGCTGGACGCTACGCCGACTTTTGACATCCAATAGGACAACTATGAAATCCCATCGCGTCGCACTCGCCGTGGCACTCCTTCTGGCCCTCTGCGTGATTCCCGCTTACCCCGCCAACAAGGACTTCATCGAACTGCAGACTCAGGTCACACAGTTGCAGCAGCAGATGACGCAAATGAAGCAGTCCTTTGACGAGCGTATGGGCGTCATGAAGAATCTGCTCGAGCAAAACACTGACGCCGCGAACAAAGTGACCGGCGCCATCAACGGCTTGCAAACCTCAATCAACCAGCAGCAGCAGGATCGCGCCGGCCAAGTCGATCAGATTTCCGGACAGATTCAGGCCCTGAACGACACCATGGACGAACTCAAGGTCCGCCTCGCCAAGCTGAGCAAGCAGTTCGAGGATATGCAGGCGGCGCAGCAGTCACTGGCGGCACAGCAGTCGCAAGCCCAGCAGCAGGCCCAGGCCATCGCGCAAGCGCCCGCACCGGACGTGCTTTATAACAATGCCCTGCGCGATTACAACGGAGGCAACAATACGCTGGCCACTCAGGAGTTCGGTGACTATATCAAGTTCTATCCCAACACCGACCTGTCCGGGAACGCCTATTTCTATCTGGCTGAAATTCAGTACAAAGCCGGCGATTACCCGAAGGCGGTCGCGAACTATGACCTGGTTCTGCAGAATTTCCCCAGCGGAAACAAAGCTGCCGCCGCCCAGCTGAAGAAGGGATTCGCCCTCCTCGAACTGGGGAAGGAAGACGAGGGCGCGCAGGAGTTGAAGCACGTCATCCAGCGCTATCCGCGCACCAACGAGGCCACGCAAGCTCGCGAAAAATTGCGCAAGGTGGCACCGGCAACCAAGAGTCGGTAGCGCTCGACAGAGAAGCCGCGCCGCCCCCGGCAAGGAACGCTCCGGCCCCTACGGGCGGTGAGTATTCGGCACGGTCACGCCGCCTTCAATTTTGGGGATGCCGAAGTGCCCGCCCAGATGGGAGAGATCGACCGGACTGATCGACCCGCTCACCACGAAAAAATCCACCTCACTGGCGCGCGCCGAAAGAATCGCGATATTGGTGACGGCGTTGTTCTCGTAGCGGATCCAGAGGTTAGTCGCTCCCCCGTCCTTATCGTGGTTGTTCATCAGCTGGGTCCAGCCCGCCGCGTGGTACTCGTCCTTCAGCGCGCTGAGCGCTTGCGGATCGTAAATCCAGCGCCCTGAGAAACGGAAGTTGTGCACGGAAATCCCACTGACGCCAGCGATAACGCGCCGGAGGTCATCGCTGTCCGGGCTCAATTTCGAGGCAAAAACCAGCATCGAGTGGTCCAGCGTGAACTCGGTCTTCGACGACGCGCTTTGCCGCAAAGCCTCGATCCCTTGTGGAACCCACGCTCCCTGCGCTAGGGGCGGCGATGGCTGGGCTTGCGACGAAGGCGGCACTTCCGGTGGCTGAGTCTGCTGTGCCAGCGACAATCCAGCCAGCGAAGCGGCCATAACGGCCAGGAAAGCAATACGGACAATCTTCATGAAAGCCTCGATCACGGTTTCGACAGGATTCCGCCTTAGCCTGTAAGAACCCGTCACCGGGAAATTAGTTGCCAAAATTTGCGGCCCCCCAGCCCCTGCAAACCAGCATCGTTCAAGCCAGAGACACGCACCCAGATCGCGTCCCCCATTTCCTGCCCCGAACCAGGCAACTCGCGCCGTCGCCCCCGCCCGGCTCTTCCCGGCGGAGCCTTCTGGTCGCAGACTCCTCTTCGATAGGCGGCCCGAGGTCGGGCCGCAACTTAGGATGGAACGCGCCCTTCCCCAGCGCCGCGCACCCCACGGATCGCATTCCTTGGGTGGCGGGCGGGTCCCGGCGACGGCCACAATCTATTGCGAGTCGCCGGAGAGGGCAAATATCGCCAGCACCACGGCCGTGAAGGGTTTGACGTCTAGACCAAGTCCGCCGCAGTTGCCTTTTCCGCGAGTCCACCGCTCGGCCGCAGCGTAACCCAGTCGGTCTGCACCCGATCCCATCCCTGAATGAGGAAGCCGTAAGAATCGAATAATTGGCGGATCTGCGTGCGCTGCCAGCCGGCGATGTCCTCCAGTATCGGCACCAGTGTTGCCAGTGCGTTGTCGCTGAGCACGGTGCGCTTGGCGATCTGCGCCACCAGTTTCGATTCCGACACGGCGATTGTGAAACCATCGCGCCGGTTCACTTGCAGCATGACGTGGATGTCGGAACTTCCGTCGCCCACATAAACAATGTGATCAGCCGGAATACCGAGCTGTTCCTCGAGTTGGTCCAGACGCGTGACCTTTCCATAGCCAGCGGTTGCGCGCACGAGGCTTTCGATCTCGCCCGAGGACTTGTACTCAAACTCGGTCCCGAAAATATGATCCTTCGGCACGATCCCTTCGAGCGCCGACTGGATCACCTCCACCGGCGACGCCGAAATCACATAAAAATCAAAGTGGAATCCCTCGATCCGCCGGTCCAGTATCTCGTACACTTGCTGGATGTTCTCCTTCAGCCGAATGCGCTTGCCCGCCTCGATCAGGTCCTTGCGGCGGACACGGGAGCGGAATTCCGGATCGTGCAGCAGCAGGTAGGAAAGCTCGGCACCCTGCTGAACCAGGTTCAGCTTCGCCATGCCCTTAGCCTTGCGTTCGAATTCCTCGACCGAAATGCCAATCAATTCGCTCAGAACGTAACCGGTATCGTTAAAAGTCAACGTCTGATCGAAATCGCTGGCAAACAGATAGTGCTTCCTGAATTTGCTAACCATGTCTTATTTTAGATTCAAGACCACATTAATCGACCATTAAATTTACCAATGGTAACTATTACAACAACTTGCACGAAGGAACATCGCTGCCATCATTGCCCGGCGGGTCTTTTCGGCGTAGCCTGAGTGGGTAATTATCTTGATACAGCGTACACCGCTCGGAAAGGCCTGCCATGCTCAAAAGTGCCAGCGATCACCTTCGCAATGATGCCGACCGTGGGAAGGGTTCTCAGGAACCTGACGAACGCACGCAAGAAGGCAATAACTCCATGCAAGGCCAGCTCGGGCATCGCAATCCCGACCCCATGCAGGACGGCGCCGATAGTGATTTCCCCGAACCTGGCCACAGCCCCGAGCATTCCTTCGAAGGCGAAGTGAAAAAAAGCTGACCCGTCCCGTTTCTCGATCGCCCGCGGGAGCAGCCTCCGTGCCCGTTTCCGAAGCGAAGGGTCGCGCCTTCCCGGCCGCCGAAAACCATCCCGCCGACTCGGGCGCCCCCACGCGGGCCCGACCGCCCGAGGGGAGGTGGTGCGCGAACGGGTGGGACCCGACTCCGTGCGGGCCACCAAGAGCCGGCCGAACAGGCGGTTTCCCGTTCGATGGAAGCAGCCTGAGTCCTTATCGTATTCACCTACATCAGATGTTGGGCGTTGCTCTTTCCGCCCCATTCCCGCGCACAGTGCTGCAACCATGAGGAACCATCATGTCAAAAATGAAAGCTGTTCAAGTCAGCAAACCTGGCGGCAATTTCGAACTGGTCGAGCGAAACATTCCCGAGCCCGGCCGCAATCAGGTTCGAATTAAAGTCGAGGCCTGCGGCATCTGTCACAGCGACGCGCTCGTCAAAGAAGGTCATTGGCCCGGCATCGAATACCCGCGCGTTCCCGGACACGAGATCGCCGGCCGCATCGACCGCGTGGGCGCCGACGTTGCCAACTGGACGCCTGGCCAACGGGCGGGCGTCGGGTGGCATGGCGGCCATTGTTTTACCTGCAATGCCTGCCGCCGTGGCGACTTCATCAACTGTCGCAACGAGAAGATTACCGGCATCAGCCACGACGGCGGATATGCCGAATACGTAGTGTCGCCCGCCGAAGCGGTTGCCGCCATTCCCGACGACCTGCCGGCCGCCGATGCGGCACCGCTGCTCTGCGCCGGCATCACGGTTTTCAACGCGCTTCGCAATTCAGGAGCGCACTCTGGCGATCTGGTCGCCATCCAGGGCATCGGAGGACTCGGGCATCTCGGCGTCCAATACGCGCGCCAGATGGGCTTTCGCACCTTCGCCATTGGCCGCGGCAGGGACAAGGAAGGATTGGCCAGAACGTTGGGAGCCGCCCACTATGTCGACACCGCCGCAGGCGATCCCGCGGCGGAGTTGCAGAAGTTCGGCGGCGCCCGCATCATTCTGGCAACCGCGCCCGATGCCAAAGCCATGTCAGCGCTGTTTAATGGTCTTTCCGCCAACGGCGAACTGCTGGTGGTGGGAGCCAGCGCTGATCCCATTGCCGTGACGCCCATTCAATTAATCATGGGCCGCAAGGCTCTTCGGGGATGGGCCTCGGGAACCGCTCCCGACTCCGAAGACACCATGCAATTCAGCGCCCTGTCCGGAGTCCGTCCGATGATTGAGAAGTTCCCCTTGGAAAAAGCCCCTGAAGCCTACGACCAGATGATCAGCGGCCGCGCCAGATTTCGCGTGGTGTTAACCATGGGCGCCTAGCTAAGCTAGCCGTCCAACCCTGCAACACCAGGCGACGGCGACCATGCCCGACCCCGGTAGCGAGCTCGAGGTCGATCGCGTGTCTCTCGAAACTTCGGGTAGCGGGGTTATCGATCGCTGGGCATTGCGCATCGGCGACCGGCGCAATGCGCCCGAAGCCGCCTGTTCTCGACCGACAGGCCTGGAGGTCCTCTGCGGTCGGGGGCACGGCCCAGCCGACGCCATGGCGCACGGCTCAATCGGGCGCGGTCGAGATAGGCAACCTGCCCCGGCGAACTGTTGTGCACCGAATTGCTGGAACCTGAGCGCGGCGGCGCTTGCTTCCCGCTCCCTTCGGCGCCGCACTCTACTGCAACTCTGCCATGCATTGCGCCAGCGCCTCCCGGCTCGGACGCGTTAATGACTCTGCCAGCGTCGCCAGCGGTTGATCGGAGACATTCAGCATGTCGATAAAGCTCGGTGCCTTGGCATTGATGTAGAAAACGCCGGTCAACACCTCACCTTCCGCATGCGATTCCATCAAACGACTCACCGCCTGAATCTTGTCCGTCGGATCGTACCCCCGTTCCAATTTCCGCAAACGCAGACTCGACCCGTCGTGCATGGTAACTTCAAACGTCGTCCCCGCGTCGTATTCCACGTTGATTTCCTCAAACGACGGCACAAAACTCACCTCGTGCAAGGGTTCTTCATGCTCCTGCATATACTTATACGACTTAGTGGATCCCACGTGGTCGTTGAAGGTAACGCAGGGAGAAACCACGTCCAACATCACCGTTCCATTGTGCGCGATCGCAGCCTTCAGCATGGTGTGAAGCTGTCGCTTGTCGCCGGAGAACGACCTACCGACAAACGTCGCTCCCAGTTGGATGGCCATGGCACAGGTATCGATCGGAGGAAGGTCGTTCACCACTCCACTCTTCAGCGTGGACCCCAGGTCGGCGGTCGCCGAAAACTGGCCTTTTGTTAATCCATAGCATCCGTTGTCTTCAATGATGTAAATGATGGGCAGATTTCGCCGCATCAAATGGACAAACTGTCCGGCTCCGATCGAAACCGTATCGCCATCGCCGGTCACCCCGAGTGCGATCAGGTTCTTGTTCGCCAGAATTGCTCCCGTAGCGACCGAGGGCATTCGCCCGTGCACGGAGTTGAAACTGTGCGACCGATTCATGAAATACGCCGGGCTCTTCGATGAGCATCCGATGCCGCTGAATTTCGCGACCCGTTCCGGAGGCACGCCCATTTCATACATGGCGTCGATGATGCGCTCGGAAATCGCATTGTGTCCGCAGCCAGCGCAGAGGGTAGTCTTCCCGCCGCGATAGTCGACAACCTGCAATCCGATGCGATTTGTCTTCGGAGCTGGAGCCGAAGCAGGCGAGTTCGTCGGCGTAGTTCCCATGTTACTTGCCCTCCATCATCATAATTTCATCTGTGACCGATCGCGCGTCGATTGGCAATCCATGGATGTGGCATACCGACCGCAGCCGCGGCGTCAACTCCGCCCGGATGTCGAGCTTCAACAAGCTGGCCATTTGCCCGTCGCGGTTCTGCTCGACCACATACACACGCTCATGGCGCTCGATAAACTCATGAACCTCGCGCGTGAACGGATACGCCAGCACGCGAAGATAGTCGGTGTCCAGTCCGTGTTCTCTCGAAAGCTGGTCGCGCGATTCAATCATGGCCCAGTGCGATGTGCCATAGGCCACAATGCCGACCTCGGCCCGGCCACCGCCCGCCAGTTCCGGACGCGGCACAAAGGATCGCGCCGTCTCAAACTTCTTGTTGATCCGCTCCATGTTGCGTTCAAAATCGTCCGGGCGCTCGCTGTACTGCGCCTTCTCGTTGTGCCCGCTGCCCCGCGCAAAATAAGCCGCCGCCGGGTGATCCGTGCCCGGCAACGTGCGATAGCCGACGCCATCGCCGTCCACGTCCTTGTACCGGGCAAATCCGCCAGCCTTCTCCAGGTCGGCTTTGGTCAGCACTTTGCCGCGATCAATCGGCTTCTCCGGATAAGGAAACGGATCCGACATCCAGTTATTCATCCCTAAATCCAGATCCGACATCACGAACACCGGGGTCTGAAACCGCTCCGCCAAATCAAATGCGTTCTGCGCCATCGTGAAACACTCGCTGACCGAACTTGGGAACAGCAAGATGTGCTTCGTGTCGCCGTGGCTGAGAAACGCGGTCGAGAGCACGTCGCCTTGCGCCGTACGGGTGGGCAAGCCGGTCGAGGGTCCCACGCGCTGAATATTCCAAATCACTGCCGGAACTTCCACGTAGTAGGCCAGTCCGGTAAACTCCGCCATCAAGGAAACGCCGGGTCCCGCCGTCGCAGTCATCGAGCGCGCGCCCGCCCAGGCCGCGCCAATCACCATGCCCACCGCCGCCAGTTCGTCTTCCGCCTGCACGATGGCGAACGTAGCCTTGCCATCGGGCCCGACACGGTATTCCTTCATGTAATCGATCATCGTCTCCACCAGCGAAGACGAAGGCGTGATCGGATACCAGGTCACCACCGTGCAACCGGCGAACATGCACCCCATGGCCGCGGCGGAGTTGCCGTCGATGATGATCTTGCCTTTGGTCTTGTCCATGCGCTGGATGTAAAACGGATCGCGCTTCTTCAAATTCGCGGCCGCATAGTCGTGTCCCGCCTTGGCGGCGGCCAGATTCAGGGTTGCGGCTTTCGCTTTATTGGCAAACTGCTTGCGAATCGCCTTCTCGACTTCGGCATAGTCGATGGCAAGCAACTGCGCCGCCACCCCCACGTAGATCATGTTCTTGATCAGCTTGCGCAGTTTGGCATCCGCACCCACCGTCGCCGTCAGCTTGTCGTAAGGCACCGGGTAAAAAATCAAATCGCCGCGCAAGGTTTCGAGCCGCAGCGGCTCGTCATAGAGCACGGCCGCGCCCGGGGTCAGCGTCTTCACATCGTCCTGCGCGGTCTCGGCGTTCATCGCGATCAGCAAATCGACTTCCTTCTTGCGCGCGATATAACCGTCTTTGCTGGCGCGGATCGTGTACCATGTCGGCAGCCCCGCAATGTTCGAGGGGAACATGTTCTTGCCCGAAATCGGCACGCCCATCTGGAAAATGCTGCGCAGCAATACCGTATTCGAACTCTGCGACCCCGACCCGTTGACCGTCGCAACCTGAATACTCATGTCATTTACGACCCGCCTCTGCCCCAATTGGCCGGAGGATTCCTGAGGCACGACATCCGTAGTGGCCATTCCCTGCACCTTCCTTAGGTAACCGCAAAAATTAACTGCCGGGCAAACCCCATCGCCCGTAGGTCCTGCGAAGTGAAGAAACAAACCTGAAAACTCTTCATTATACCTGTCGGCGGGTGGTCGGGAGTAATCAAGGCAGCAACACAAGCAACACACTCCCCACGACGGGCATCGGGCGACCAGGTCGATTGGCCTGCAGGCTCGCACCCGGCCGGATGAGGGCAAATAATTTGACAGACTCTTGACCGCAGTGTGACACCCGGCCGCTCATAACCGCCTACCTTCTTCTTGCGGTGCATCCAGATTCAGGTCTCGGGATGGCCGACACATCACTTCTGAAAAGACTGGAGTCTAGAACATGAACAAGGAAAATCTCTCCCTGGCTTTGCCGCCGGAAACGGCGCCCTCGGCCCCGGAACGCGTTGCGTCCCCCTCCAAAAACAACATGCAGCGACGCTCCTTCCTCAAAGGCATGGGCATGACAGGAGCGGCGCTGACTGGCGGTTCGCTGTTGGCCACGGCTTCGGCAACCGCACAGCAGAAGGGTATCGTCACTTCTGGAGACGTGGCACTATTGCGGTTCGCAGCCGCGGCCGAGCTCATCGAAGCTGACCTGTGGCAGCAATATTCGGAGTTGGGTGGCCTCACGCCCGGGCAACTCCCGGTCGAAACCGCTCCCTTCACACCCATGAACACCTACCAGGCGGCCTTCATGAACCTCGATTCCGACGGTCCGCAATATATCACCAGCAACGCCCTTGACGAGCAGAGCCACGCCGCGTTCCTGAACGCTTATCTGATATCAATCGGCGCCGATCCGGTCGATTTCGATGCCTTCCGCACCCTGCCCAGCAGTCAGGCGAAAGGGGCGCAGCAAATTGGCCGCCTCACCAACATCATGAACCTCACCGTCGATACCAGTTGGTACATCCGCTATCGCAGTGACACGAATCCGGACCTGGGCGCGACCTATCCGCAAGCCCTCGACCTGGTCAACCTTCCTGGCATTCCCCGCACTAATGATGATTTCGGGCCCGAGAAACACGTCCAGGCGATTGCCAACACTGCCGCCTTCCATTTCGGCATGATCGAGCAAACCGGCACCAGCCTCTATCCCGTGCTGGCGCAGAAGGCCACCAATGCCGAGGTCCTGAAAATCCTGATCAGCATTGGCGGGGACGAAATCATGCATTTCCTGGAGTGGGTCGACTTCTCGGGGAATAGTGTCCAGCCGCCACTCGCACCTCTCACCGATCCAACCAACGGGCTGACTTTTCCGAACTTCGACAAAACGGTAAACCCATTGCTACAAACCAATCTGATTTTCGGGATTTCCGCCGAGTTCATCAGCCCGAACCTGCCTGCTTGCTCGGTGATTCGGCCCACCAATCCGCAAGGCTTCGCCATGGTCGATGTGGTTGAGGCCCTCACCAACTCAGGGCATTTCATCGGCCAGTCTGCGGCGTTCTTGAGCGCACTGAATACGCTGGCCCAGCAAGCCGACGCAGCCAAGCGCGGATTCTAGTTTTGATGGCGGGAACAGGCAGGTGACTGTTCTTCTTCCGGGCGCTGTGCGGCAGCAGGTCATGGCGCTCGATTTTTTCTGCTACGGCAAAATACGGACGACCACTAGCGAAGGAGCGCGTATGTTCGAAGGACTATTTCAACCCATGCATCTGCTGATCATTTTCGGGATCGCCCTGCTGGTCTTCGGCCCCAAGAAACTCCCCGAACTCGGCAAAGGAATCGGAGACGGCATCCGCGGCTTCAAAAACGCGATGAAAGACAACAACGAACCCTCCGACAGGGCCGCCTCTCGCCAAGAACCGGAGTCGACCAAGGTTGAATCCGCCTAGAAAATCGGCAGATGCAAACAGGGCTGCACCAGGAAATCGAGCGAGTTAATCTGCCTTAATGCCTTTTCCACCAACTGCGCCGGGCACTCCTCGAGCGTAATCAGAAACGGCAGGTGGGTTTTCGGGCAGCCCGGCTTCTGCACCACGGCATCGATGTTGATGCCGCATTGGGAGAGCACCATGGCCAGGCTGGCGATGATGCCGGGCCGATCTTTCACGAGAAAGCGGAGATAGTGCTGGGCGGTGAAATCGGCGGTCACCCTGGGCGTCTTGCTCGTCGCCTGCCCGGCAAAGCTCGGCCCGGCGCGCTTGCAGCGCGCGATGGCCAGTATATCCGACACAACCGCAACGGCAGTCGGGTGTCCGCCCGCCCCGTGCCCGCCAAACACCGTCTCGCCGCCGTAGGTTCCCGTCGCCATGACCAGGTTTTGGCTGCCCTCCACGCGGGCTAAAGGCGAGGAAAGCGCGACCAGCGCAGGCTGGACGGCGGCAAACAAGCTGTCCCCCTGTGCCGGCCCGATCGAGTCCGTTTTGGACTCGGCGGTTTTCGCTTCCGTGGTCCGCATCTCCGCCCAGGAGATCTGCCGGATGGTGCATCCCAGCTGGTTCGCGTACTCAAAATCAACCGTGTCAATTGCCGAAATCGAACGCGCCACAATACTTTCCGGATTCACCGTGCAGCGCAATCCGACGCGCGCGAGAATCGCCAGTTTGGCCCGCGCGTCGAACCCCTCAATGTCTTCGGTAGGATCGGCCTCGGCAAAGCCCAGCTTCTGCGCCTCCCGCAAGGCGGTGGCAAAAGGAATGCCGTTAGTTTCAATCTGGCTGAGGATGTAATTGCATGTGCCATTCAATATGCCGCGAATCCTGAAAAGCTCATCGCCGGCCAAACCGGCGTGCAATCCGGAGATTACCGGCACGCCCCCCGCGACCGAAGCGCCAAACTCGATCTGCTGTTGACTCCGCTCGGCCAGCTGGATCAATTCCGGGCCGCAACGCGCGATCAGCTGCTTATTGGCGGTCACCACCGATTTGCCCTTTGCCAGCGCGCGCCGTATCCAGTCTTCGGTAGGCTGCAGGCCGCCCATCACCTCGACCACAATCTCCGCGTCGGAGGACAAAACATCGTCGATGTTCTCCGTCCACTTCACCGAGGACGGAAGCCAGTCGACTTTCTTCCGCTCCACGTTGCGATTGAGCACATGCGTCAGATGCAGGTGGGTGTTGGCACGCTCGCAGAGAATTTTCGCGACCGAACTGCCGACCGTACCAAATCCGAGGAGTGCTACTTTCCAATTCTTGCCCCCGTCGGCCGAGCCATCGCCGGCGGCATCTGGTTTCGTCATTCCATCTCCCACGCTTCCGATCGGATTCGGGCCGCACTTGCGTCCAAGCCCCGGGCGGCGGCGCCCTGCTTCCGCCTCCATCTATTATCACCGAAGCGGCGACCGGCCGGCCGTTCTTTTGCCCGGAACCTGCTCTCGTTCTCGAGGTCCTAGCCTTCCCTTGACCCCTGGTTTACAATCCAGTCGCCGAAGCTCTTGAGAAACGTCGGCACTTCCGCTCAATCTCGGCTTGATCTTTTCAAGGAGGATTCCATGCTCCTTTCGTCCCGGTTCTCTTACGGTGCTTGCATTGTTATTCTGCTGGTTACGTTTCTCAGCTGCGGCGGCGGGTCCGCGCATAACTCCGACGAATTCTACGTTTTCCTGGCCGCCAACCTGCAAGTTCCCTACTGGCAAGCCGCCGGCGCCGGCTTTACCAAGGCGGCCCAGGAATCGAACGTCAAATCCGACTTTGTCGGTCCACAGACCTACGACCCCGCCGCCGAGCGCGCTGCTCTCGATCAGGCGGTGCAAAAGAAGGCCACGGGCATATTGTTGGCCGTGACCGACCCCTCTCTGCTCAAAGACAGCATTGACAAGGCTGTGGCCGCCGGCATCCCGGTGATCACGATCGACTCCGACGCACCCGCCAGCAAGCGCCTGTTCTTCATCGGCACCAATAACTACCAGGCCGGATTGATCGGCGGTCAGCGCCTGGCTCAGGAACTGAAGGGCAAAGGCAACGTGGTGATCTTTACCATGCCCGGCCAGTCCAATATGCAGGATCGTCAACGCGGTTACAAGGACGCGCTCGAGCACACACCCAATATCAAGATCACCCGCGTGGTCGATATCCAGGGTGATCCGCGAATCACTTTTGACACCACCACCGAAATCATCGGCAAGGAAAAAGACAAAGTGGATGCCTTCGTTTGTCTCGAAGCGCAATCCGGCAAGGAAGTCGCCGGACTACTCGACCGCTATAAAGTAACCGGCAAGGTGGTCATGGCCATGGATACCGATCCCGAGACGCTCGACTGGATTCAGAAGGGGGTCATCGCCGCCACCATCGCCCAGAAGCCCTACACCATGGCCTACTTCGGCGAACAGACGCTCGACAATCTCTATCATCACAAGCCGTCGCCGCTCGACCGGGACTGGTCCAAAGACAGTTATGCGCCCGTCCCCAGCTTTGTCGATACCGGCTCCGGTCTGATCGACAAGACGAACGTGGATTCCTTCCTGCAAGCCGGAAAGAGCCTGACGTCGGCGCCCCGGTAAGGAGCGCGCCATCATCAATGCGAATGACTCGAGGGGACCGGGCGGAGGTCTGCGGTTACGCTTCCACCTGGAAAAACTGCGCCATGTTGCGGAACTTTCGATAACGCGTCTCCAACAACTCGGCCAGGGGAAGACTCTTGATCGCGGAGAGATACTGCAGCAAGGCCGCATCCAGCAACTCCGCCGCCTGCGCATGGTCGGTATGCGCACCTCCGGCGGGTTCAGCAACGATGGCATCAATACAGCCGAGTTCGCTCAGATCTTTCGCCGTGATCTTCATCGCCTCCGCTGCGAGATCTTTCTTGCTCGCATCCCGCCACATGATCGACGCGCAACCCTCAGGCGAGATCACTGAGTAAACGGAATTTTCCAGCATCAAAACCCGGTCGGCAACGGCAATCGCCAGCGCTCCTCCGCTGCCGCCGACACCAATCACGGTCGTCACGATCGGCACTTCCAGACGCGCCATTTCCAGCAGATTGCGGGCAATGGCTTCTCCCTGCCCGCGCTCCTCGGCGTGCAGCCCGGGATAAGCCCCATCGGTGTCGACGAACGTAAAGATCGGCCGTCTGAACTTCTCGGCAATCTTCATGACGCGCAGCGCCTTTCGATAACCCTCCGGATGCGGCATGCCAAAATTCCGATACACGCGCTGTTTCGCATCGCGCGCCTTCTGCTGGCCCACGACCACAACTTCCTCGCCGTGAAACTGTGCCATCCCGCAAACGATCGCCGGATCGTCGCGAAACCCGCGGTCTCCGTGAATCTCGCTCCAGTCGGTAAAAATGCGCTCGACATAATCCAGCGTGTACGGGCGCTGGGGGTGTCGAGCCAATTCCGTCCGCTGCCAAGCATTCAAGTGCGAGGAAATCTCGCGGCGCAGCTCATTCAATCGTTCGTGCAGTTGCTGGATCTGCCGAAGCGTCTCTGCATTCTGTCCCTCAAGAGCCTGCAGCCGCGTGATCTGCTGCTCCATCTTCTCCACTTCCTGCTGCGCCTTCAGTCCCGATTCCATTTTGATGACGTTCCCATTTCTTCGCGTATGATGCGCCTCCACCAGCGAGAGCATAAAGTCCGCGCCCGCAATGGCGGTTTTCTCCGCGCCCTCTTTCGTGACAACGCTGGCGACATTTTCCACGCCAGCGGCCGCCGCTTTTTCCGCCGCCTTCGCTTTCGTTCGTCTCATCCGCATCGGTCTTACGCTTGCTGGTGGAAAGCCGGTCGGCGCCTATTGTTCCGATCCTGCGGAACCGACCAATCGCGGTTCGCTCCCCGCATACTCATCAGCTAATCACGCGCACGCTGCCCCGCCCGCACAGCGCTTCCACCCGACCCAGGAAATTGCGGTCCGGCATCACATTATAGCCTTCGGCTTCCATCACCACCATGAAGTCGCCATCCCGCTCCACGTCGAAGAGCACTTTCGCTTCGCCATGGCGTTCCCGGCAAAGCGCGTGCAGCGCATCCACCGTGCCACCGGTTGCGCTCTCCAGCGGAATTCGTATGCGCAGCGCCTTCGGCAGGGGCACCCGCGCCTCGTCCAGAGGCATGATCTCGTTGGCCGTGACTTTAGGACTCGCGCCCTCTTCAATCCGCACGCCGCCGCGAATCAGAACCGGAACCTCAAGCTTCACCTTCTCCGCAAGTTTCTTGTAAGCTTCGGGAAAGACCAACAACTCCACTTTCCCCGACATGTCCTCGAGCGCCGCCTGCGCCCACAGATCGCCTTTTCTCGACTTCGACACCCGTAGCCCGGTAATCAAGCCAGCCGTCGTGATGGTTTCATCCTTGTTGGTCGACTTCTTCATGGCCGCGATATCCTGCGTCGAAAGCGCGTGCAAATCGCCAAGCTTCTCGGTGTACTTTTCCATCGGATGTCCGGTGATAAAAAATCCGAGAATCTCTTTCTCCGCCGCCAGCCGCGTATGTTCATCCCAGTCGGGGATATCCGGCAGTTTCTCTCTCTGGAAGTCCGTTTCCTCCGCCTCGGTAAACATCTCGGTCATAAAAAGACCGTGCTGTCCCAGCTGCGCATCGCGCTGCACTTTCTCGGCGCGCTCCACGGCCTTATCCAGCACGTGCACCAGCTGGGCCCGGCGGCCGAAGCAATCCATGGCCCCACTCTTGATCAGCGACTCCAGCACCCGCTTGTTCAACAGCCGTAAATCCACTTCTTCGCAGAATTCGTAAAACGACTTAAAATTCCGCTGCAACTTTTTCCTTGCCGCCACGACCGACTCGATGGCATTGCTACCCACATTCTTTACCGCCGCCAAGCCAAAGCGAATGGCAGGCCCGTGCGGGGTAAAATACGCATCGCTGACGTTGATATCCGGGGGCTCGACGGCGATCCCCATCTCGCGGCATTCGTTGATGTACTTGACCACGTCATCGGTGTTGCCGGTCACCGAAGTCAGCAGCGCCGCCATGAAATCGACCGGATGATGGGTTTTCAAATACGCGGTGTGATACGCCAGCAGCGCATAAGCCGCCGAGTGCGATTTGTTGAACCCGTAGCCCGCAAACTGCGCCATGAGATCGAAGATCTTTTCGATCTTCTTCGGCGGAAACCCGTTCTTGGTGGCGCCCTGCACAAAGCGCTCGCGCTGCTTCGCCATCTCCTCGACATTTTTCTTGCCCATCGCCCGCCGCAACAGATCCGCTTCTCCGAGCGAGTAGCCCGCCAGCTTGTTGGCCGCCTGCATCACCTGTTCCTGGTAAACAATGACGCCGAGCGTTTCCAGCAATATCTCCCTCAACTCCGGCAATTCATACTCGATCTTGCGGCGCCCATGTTTACGCTCGATAAAATCGTCAATCATGCCGCCCTGAATGGGCCCCGGCCGATAGAGCGCATTCAAGGCCGTAAGATCTTCGATCGAGTTCGGCTGGTAGCGGCGCAACACATCTCTCATGCCCGAGGATTCAAACTGGAACACGCCGGAAGTCAATCCTCGATGGAAGACCTTTTGATAGGTCTCATGATCTTCCAGGGGAATATCCTCCAGCTTGAGATTGGTCCCCTTTTGCGCCATCAGCTTCAAGGTGTCGTCGAGAATGGTCAGCGTCGTCAGCCCCAGAAAATCCATCTTCAACAGGCCCATCTTCTCGATGGCCACCATGTCAAAGGCGGTGACGATTTCGTCGTTCTTGGTCTTGTGCAGCGGAACCAATTCAATCAACGGACGTGGCGAAATCACCACTCCCGCGGCGTGCACGCCCGAATTCCGCACCAATCCTTCCAGCTTCCGGGCGGTATCGAGCAACTGTCGCACCTGCGGGTCTTTCTCATACGCCTCCTGCAATGCGGCCGATTCGGCAAGCGCATCCTCCAGCTTGATGTTCAGCGTGGTCGGCACCATCTTGGCGATCCGGTCGACATCGCTGTAAGGCATATCCAGGGCTCGCCCCACATCTTTGATCGCAGCCTTCGCCGCCATCGTGCCAAAGGTAATGATCTGCGCCACATTCTCGCGACCGTACTTGCGGGTGACGTATTCGATCACTTCTCCGCGCCGATTCATGCAGAAATCAATATCGATATCGGGCATCGAAATCCGTTCCGGATTCAAAAAGCGTTCAAACAGCAGTTCGTGCTGCAACGGATCGATGTCAGTGATCCCCAGCGAATACGCAACCAGGGCGCCCGCTGCCGATCCCCGCCCGGGCCCCACCGGAATGCCCCGCTCGCGCGCGTAGCGGATGAAGTCCCAGACGATCAGGAAGTAGCCCGAGAACTTCATCTGCTGAATAATGGCGATCTCGCGCGCCAGCCTCTGCTCGTAGTCGGCCAGCGGGTGTTTCAGGCGCCCGTTCGCCGAAAGCGTGCGCAGCACTTCCATTCGCCGAGCAAATCCTTGCCGTGTAATGTGCTCGAAATAGCTGTCGAGGGTAAATCCGTCCGGGACCTCGAAGTGCGGAAACGGACTGGGCACTTTCTCCAGCCGCAGATTGCAGCGCTCCGCAATGGCCAGCGTCCGCGCAATCACCTGCGGCGAGTCCTTGAATAACCGCAGCATCTGGTCGCCGTTCTTAACAAAGAACTGGTCGCCCTCGAATTTCAGCCGGTTCGTGTCCTGGATCGACTTCCCCATCTGTATGCACAGCATCACATCCTGGGCATGCGCGTCATCTTCGCAAAGGTAGTGGCTGTCGTTGGTGGCGACCAGCGGCAGTCCTATTTCCTTTTCCAGCTGAAACAGCCCCGCATGGATGCGGTGCTCCATCTCCAGCCCCTGGTCCTGGATCTCGAGAAAGAAATTGTCTTTGCCGAAAAGGTCGCGATAGAACCCCGCCGCCGCCCGCGCCGCCTCGTAATTGCCTTCCGTCAACCGTTCGGCCACCTCGCCTTTGAGGCAGCCGGAGAGCCCGATCAGTCCTCGGGCGTGCTCGGCCAAAAATTGCTTGCTCACCCGAGGCTTGTAATAGAACCCACGCAGCGATGCCTCGGAAGTGATCTTCACCAGATTGCGATAGCCTTCTTCGTTCTCGGCCAGCACCAGAAGATGATTGTAGGTATCGCCGTCCGGAGGAGTGCGCGTGATCACGTGATCGTCTTTCTTGCAGATATAGAGCTCGCATCCCACGATCGGCTTGATGCCAGCTTTGTGCGCAGCATTCACAAAATGCACTGCACCAAAAATGTTGCCGTGATCGGTCATCGCCACCGCGGGCATTCCGAGTTCCTTGACGCGATCGACAAGTTTCTCAACGTCGCAAGCGCCGTCAAGCATGGAGTAGTCACTATGCAAGTGCAGGTGGACGAATTGATTTTGGCTCATGAGGCTCTTAGCGTCTGGATTTTGAGGCGAGCAGATCGGATTCATTTTACTGGCTGGAAGAAACCGCGCAATGACAGAAACTGGTGCAACGACGCGCGTGGAACACTTCCGGAAACGGGCGCGCTATCTCGGCACCTGAAAATCGATGCCGCGCTCGTCATTTTTCTTCACGGTAGCCTCGAGATCAAGCTGCGCGAGGGGTATTTTCTTAGCCGCCTGCTCGTTCAGCACCCAGAGCGTCCCCCCGGCGATGGCATAATTTCGCACTTCCTCGACGTGCTGATCGCGGAACACCAGCGTCGTCTCGGGCTCGGTGTCCGGCTTCCGGTTTCTCGCTTCCACATCTTGCTGCAGGCGGTCGATCTTCCCATTCAGATGATCGAGATCGCGCTGCACTCCGCCGTCGTCACGGTAAGGCCCCGGGTTGTACTCACCATCGGCATACGCGTCGTCATCTTCGGCGTCGTAGAGAGGATCGGCATACCAGGCGTAATAGCCGTAAGGGTAGTATCCCAGGTACGGGTAATGGCCGCGCTGGCGGTAGAGACCTCGATAGTTGTAGGAGTTTCCGCTACGAATGCGCACGCCGGCGCTGTGGGCAAAACTTCCGCCGCGAAACGCGCCCGAGGAGTGTCCCACCGAGCCGCCATGGGCGGCGAAATGCGCGCCGCCGCCCCCGCCACCGTGTCGTTGTGCCCACGCCGGAAACGCCAGCAAGACCAAGCTCAACGTCGCGACATACAGAGAGCGCCGCATGCCAGCATTATAACGCAAAGGCAAACCGTAGATACGGCCTCCATGCCCGGCGTCACTTCCACTGCCGGCCGCTTCGAAACCGGGCTGGTTACCCCGACACATTTCCCCGGGCGCGGCTCCCGCGGGACCCGGTCACGAAACGGCAATCGCTTCTATTTCTTCTTCTTAGCGGTGGGTTTCGCCCCGGCCTTCGGCGCCGGCTTCGAGGGTTTGGACGGCGGGCTCGGCTCTTTTGCCGAAGCCTTGGCCGGTTTCATAGCTTTTTCGACCGCGGGCGTAGCCGGAGCGGCGGATTTCGCCGGTATCACGGGCTTCGCCGCAGCCGCAGATTTGGCGGCCACCGCGGATTTCTCCGCCACGGGTGCGACCGCAAGCACCGCGGCAGACCTTGCTTTCCCCTTGCTCTTAGCCGCCGGCTTGCCCGCGGCCGCCGCTGCCGCAGCTGCGGCCGCGGCGGCCTTTGCCCCCCGGCCCCGTTTGGCGGGCGGGGGAGGAGGAGGCGGAGGAGGCGGAGGCGCCAGCGGCTTGAGAAATTTCAGCGTTTCGGTCCGCGAACGCAGCTTGCCGTCCAGCAAGAGCAGGAACACATCATTGGCAATTTTCGAATACGACGGAATCTCCGGTGTAATGTGCAGTTCCGTCATCTCCGGTAAAGGAATCTTCTGCTTCACCTGTCGCCACTTGGTAAAGAAGTTCTTGATTTTCTGCGCCACCGCCTGTTGCCGCGCCGTGATTGCCAGAAACAGAATCATCTCCGGGCGAGCCGACGAAAGCAATTGCCAAGTCCGCGAGGGCGTCGCCGCTTCCTTGCCCATCAGGCGCTTGGCCAGGCTGTGCGCGTTCGCGTCTAGGTCCTTCCACGCCTCCACCATGTCCTTTCGTGGAATCGCCCGCCGCAAATCCGCAATATCTTTGTCACCTAGCCTCTCGGTGAGAAAATGCAACACCGCCGGCGCCACCTCCGGCGTGTACCCGAGCTCGTTCATCTGCTGCCGTGTCTTCACCAGCGCGCCCAATCCGGCCGTGTCCACTTTGGCCGTACTCCAGCGCGGATTCAGCACCTTCAGCCATCCCTCTTTTTCGTAAGCCTTCAACACGCCGAGCGCATCGTCCTCGTACGCCAGTTGCTCGATCTCGTACCCGATGCTCGAACTCTGGATGTATTCGATATAGTTGTTTTCTTTTCCTGACTCGTACCGAGCCTGGGTCCGTTCCTCGAGCGGCCAGTGGAAGCGCGTGGTGAAACGCGTCGCGCGGATCATCCGCGAGGGATCTTCGAGAAAGGCGTAATTGTGCAGTACGCGAATCACTTTCGCTTCGATGTCGGCCACGCCATTAAAGGGATCCATCAACAGCCCGCGCGAGCCCTCATTCATTGACAAGGCCATCGCATTGACCGTGAAATCCCGCCGCCGAAGATCTTCAATGATGGTCGCCGGAGCGATCTGCGGAGGCTTTCCCGGCTTGTCGTAGGTCTCCGAGTGCGCCATGGCAATTTCAGCGCGCACGCCTCCCGGCAACGTCAGCAGCAGAGTTCGCGTCTCGGCGTCGGCGTCGCCAATCACCGCGCCCGCTTTCTCCAAATCCTTCTGGAGTTTGAGCGCGTTGCCCTGCACCGTGAAATCCAGATCGCGGATGGGAAACCCGGTAATAATGTCGCGGATGGCGCCGCCGGTGAGGTAAAGGTTCATTCCCGCCGCTTTCGCGGCGTCCGAAACCAGAGCGACTGCCTTCTGTTGGTCCGGCGCGAGCCGGGTTTCCAGCGTGTATATGTAGTCGGCCATGCCTTCCTAGTCGCCTGACGGTGGCTGGACCGGGGCGTTATTCACAAGATTTCCACAGGCCAGAGCGGCGCTTCTCGGCATCACTGCCGGCGTGTAGAATCTAACTCGCTCTAGTGATTAGACTTATACCGTACAAACAAGGTTGCAGTAAACATCAGAAAATAACACAACGTTTACCGTTTGGCTACTGCGAAGGCACAAACTGCGCGAATTCCTCGCGAAAGTGCGAGAATCCAACTGGCCGTGAGGCGCGGACTTTCTGGTTCGCAAAAACCCGGACCCGGCAGTACGTCGGGGCAAAGAGAACTGGTTCTCTTGCCGGGCGGTTCAGGAAATTAGGTCAGAACGTAGACGAGCAGAAGGCTTCCCAAACCCATGCCCTCGACCCACAAAAAAGTCATCGTGCGGAAACACGACCGCGACTCCGTCAGCGGCCACGTCTCTCCCGCTAACTTTGTCGTCGATGGCAAACTGGAACTTCTCAATACCTCCGGCAACGTGGTTGCCATCGACCTGCGCGACATCAAGGCCGTCTACTTCGTGCGCGAATTTTCCGACACCGACCTGATGCTGCGCAAGACCTTCACCACGCGCCCCCGCACCGAAGGCCTTTGGGTCCGGCTGAAATTCAAGGACAATGAAGTGATCGAAGGCATCCTCCCCAACGACCTGACGCAGAATCCCGCCGAAGGATTCCTCGTGAACCCGCCCGACCTCCGCTCGAACACGCAACGGGTGTTCGTGCCCCGAGAAGCCCTGACCTCGGTAACGGTGCTGGCCGTCATCGGAGCCGCCAACCGTCGCCGCGGCGGCCAACCCGATCAGCGCCAAGTCACGCTGTTCGAGCAATAGGTTTGCCGGGGAGTCGCTCGGCCCAACGGCCCGCGCAAGCGTCCCTTCCGCTACAATTTCCGGAAACGCCATGAAATTATCCGACATCGCCAAAGCGCTCAACGCTCGTCTCGAAAACGCCCTCCCGGACACCGAAATAACCGGAGTCTCCGGCATTGAGCAAGCAAGCGAAGGTCAGCTAACCTTCGTCTCCAACCCCAAATACAACGTGGCCGCAAAGACGACGAAAGCGGCGGCCGTCATCGTCTCCGAGAATTTCCCCGCCCTTCGCACGGGCATGCTGCGCAGCAACAATCCCTACCTCGCCTGGGCCAAAGCGATCGAGCTTTTTTACCAGCCGCCGCAATACGGCCCCGGAATCCATCCCACCGCCGTGGTCCATCCCAAGGCCAGCCTGGGCGAGAACGCCCACCTCGGCCCCTTCGTGGTGATCGACCAGGACGCCGTTATCGGAGACAATGCCATCCTGCTATCCCACGTGGTCATCTATCGCGGGGCCACCATTGGCAACCATTTCTTCGCTCATGCCCACGCCGTGGTCAGAGAGTTCTGCCAACTGGGCGACAACGTCCTGCTGCAAAACGGCGTGGTGGTTGGGTCCGACGGCTTCGGCTTCGCCAAAGACGATCAGTCGCACTGGCACAAAATCGTCCAGTCCGGAAACGTGATTGTCGAAAACAACGGCGAAATCCAAGCCAACGCCTGCATCGATCGAGCCAGCATCGGAGCGACCCGGATCGGCCAGGGTGCGAAAATCGACAACCTGGTCCACGTGGGCCACAGCTGCACCATTGGCGAAGACACCCTGCTCTGCGCCCAGGTCGGCCTGGCCGGAACCACCGACGTCGGCAACCACGTAATCCTGGCCGGACAGGTGGGCGTCAGCGGCCACGTCAAAATCGGAGATGGAGCCATCGCCATCGCCCAAAGCGGCATCCCCCACGATGTACCCGAAGGAGCCATGGTAAGCGGCGCGCCCGCCATCGATCACCGCCTGTGGCTAAAGTGCTGCGCCGCCTACGCCCGGCTTCCCGAGATCGCCAAGGCAGTCAGGAAGTTGTCGGAGCGGGAGTAACGATACCCGGCCTGCCCGGCGCCGACTGCCTTCCGGGTGCAATGGGGGTTGCGCGAGGCGACCCCGCCCAGAGAAGGCCAACGGCGCTTGCCGGCCACGTTACGAATTCCGAACAGAAGATGCAAACCCATTCCGGCATCGAAGCGTTGTTGTATCGTCCCCGCATCTCTCACGACTCTTCGGTCCTGCAGGGTCCGCCTTCCCCCGAGACGCCTGCCATGACGGTTGAGTCAGTTCCAAGGGAGTAGGGGGTGGGCGTGTCTCGGTTCTGTGCAGAGCCGCGCGCCTTCCCCTCGTTCTTAGAAGTGTCGGTTTCGGTCTCGAGCAACCCCTTGCCAGGCCCTCATTGTTATCCACCAAGATCGTTATCCCGCAAGGACCGGGCAAGCCATCCCATGTCCCCCCCCGTCGCCCCAAACCATGGCGACGACCGGACCGAGCGTCTCCGTCGGGCGCCCTCCGAGAGAGACTCCCCTCGATTCCGCCTGGCGCACCCACGTCCTGGCGGCTCGTGTATGTTCAGCAAAATGGACAACCTGCCCGAAAGCATCTTTGCCAATCCCGTGTGGCATGCGCTAAAAACCAGGCACCGCCACCTGGCCGTGTCTGCGGGTCGCGCATGCCGCTATCCTGCCGACGTCGCCCCGTTCGCGGCGGTTGCCGCGCCGAGCCCGATGGCCCTGCAACAGCTTCACACCCTGCTCTCGCCCGGCGAGTCCGTCTGGCTTGTCGGGGAGAGTTACCCACATGTGCCGGAACTTGGCTTCGATGAAACGCTCGAGTGCCTGCAGATGGTATTGCCCGATGAAGTCACGCCGCCCGCTCCGAACCTTGAAGCTTGCGCCCTGCAGATCGTTCCACTGTCCAGCGCCAACGCGCGCGAGATGGTCGAGCTCATGACGCTCGCGTTCCCCGGTTTCTTTCGCATCAGAACCCCCGAAATGGGATCGTATTACGGCGTGCGCTCTGGAATTTCAGGGGATGGCGAACTGATCGCCATGGGCGGCGAACGCTTGATGCTCGATGGCTATGCCGAGATCAGCGGCGTCTGCACCCATCCCGCCCATCGTGGCCAGGGCATGGCCGCGGGTCTGATCGGGCAGCTCGTGCGCGGTCATCGCCACCAGGGCCTGTCGTCATGGCTCCACGTGGGCACCGCCAATCTTCACGCCATCAAACTCTATCTCCGAATGGGATTCGAGGTCGTCCGAAAGGTTACGCTGCTTCGCATCACCCGTGAAACCTGACCAGCAGCCCGGGTTGAGTCACTCTACTCCCGCATCTCCGCCGGAAGCCCGCTGTTGATCGCCGCCCTCACCTTAGCCATCAGGCAATCGCGTTCCCCGAAATCGGCCGGCTCAATGGGATCGTGAAATTGCACCGTGACCGTTCCCGGACGAATGGCAAAGCGCGCCTTCGGCATGCACTCTTCCGTACCCGAAATGGTAATGGGCACGACCGGTACGCTGCACTCCTCCGCCAGATAAAATGGACCCTTCTTGAACGGCAGCAACTTGCCATCGAACGAGCGCTTCCCTTCGACATAAATGGTCATGTTCAGTCCCTGCTCGATGGCCTTGACCGCGTCGCGCACCGCCGTGATGCCCGCATCGCGATTGCGCCGGTCTACCGGCACCAGCGATCCGATCAGCATGATCTGGCGCAGAATGGGAACCTTGAACAATTCCTTCTTCACCATTACCGATGTCCGCCGCGGTATCAGGGGCAAAGTGATCGGAGGATCCAGGTTCGAGATATGATTCGACATGAAAATGTAGGTTCGAGCGGGATCAATCTTTTCCAGCCCCAACGTCCGTACCTTGACTCCGGCTACGCGCACCCCCAGGAATGCGACCCCCATGCAGGTGCGATACAGGAAAGTGATGTCTTTGGTCAGATAAGTCCAAGGAATGCCGGAAAGCGCCGCGAAAGGAAGCGCGATCGCCCACAACAGGAGCATGGCGACGGTGCGAAACACCTATTTCTTCCCTTCGAAAGCCTGCACGCCGCGCGCGCGTAATCGTTGAGGAAGTTTTTCATAAATGCCGCCAAACCCACCGTTTGAAAGAATCGCGACCACGTCGCGCTCACGCAACTCCGGAGCAAGGGCATTTACGATGGCATCGGCGTCGGCAAGAATGCGCGCCGGCGTTCCGCGCTTCTGGATCTCACCGATCAGCCGATTCAAATCCAGCCGTTCCGCCTCCGGAATCGCCTCCGACTTAAAGACGGCGGCGACCACCACCTGATCGGCGAGCGCCAAACTGCCGGCCAGGGCGTCCTGCAGCACATTGCGCCGCATGGTGTTCGAACGCGGCTCGAGCACCACCCACAGCCGCCCTTGCCGATATTGAGCCCGCAGCGCTCGAATGGTCTGTTCGATCGCTGTGGGATGATGCGCGAAATCATCGATGATGGTAACGTCGTTGACCTTGGCCTTCACTTCAAGCCGACGCTTCACGCTGCGAAAGGTCTTGAGTGCCTGCGCAATTGTGGCCTTGGAGATGCCGTAATGGGCAGCCAAAGCGGCGGCAGCGGTGGCATTCCAGACGTTATATTCCCCGCCCAGCGGGAATTCGAAATCGGCCCAGGCATCGCCGTTATGCGACACCGTCCACGAGGTTCTTTCCGGGTGCAACTTCAAATTCGTGATTCTCCAATCCGAACGCTCCAACCCGCCGTAATATTCGACGGGACAGAATGCTTTCAGCAGGCAGCGGTCAACGCTTCCACCCGTGTCAAAAGCGACAATGCGCCCACGCCGTGGAACCAGATTCACCAGCCGCTTGAAAGCGGTCTCCACCGCCTCGAGATCCTCGTAAATATCGGCGTGATCAAATTCCACCGACGTGAGAATGACCGAATCCGGAAAGTAGTGCAGAAACTTCGGGCCTTTATCGAAGAACGCCGTGTCGTATTCGTCGCCCTCCAGAATAAAGTGCTTTCCTTGGCCCAGCCCAAAACTTCGCCCGAAGTTCTCGGCAATACCGCCAATCAGAAACGAGGGCTCGAAACCGGCCGTCTCGAACATCCATGCCAGCATCGAAGTGGTGGTCGTTTTCCCGTGCGTTCCAGCAACCACCAGAACGTCTTTGCCCACCAGAAATTCATCGTGCAGAATCTGCGGCAGCGAACAAAACGGAATCCGTTCGTCCAGCAGGCGCTCCAGTTCCACATTGCCCCGGGAAACCGCATTGCCCACGACCACCCGATCGGGGCGAGGATCGAGATTGCCCTCGGCAAAGGGCTGTGCCACGGCAATTCCCAACCCTTCGAGAAAGGTCGACATCGGCGGATACGACGCAGCATCCGAGCCGGTCACGCGAAAACCGCGGGTTTGCAGCATCCCGGCCAGTGACGCCATCGCCGTTCCGCAGATGCCGATCAGGTGAACATGGTTCGCGTTACTCATGTCGTCGTAGCCGGTTCCAGAATCTGCAAGCGGACTTCACTGCCCACTTCGAGCCGCGCCTGGACACCCATCGGCAAAGTAATATTGGCGCGCGAGACATGCCCCGACCGCAACCCCAAAGCCACCGGAATACGCAAGTCCTCGACGATACGCAGAATCACTTCCTCAAGCGTGTAGTCCTGGCTCGCACTCTGGCGGCAATCCATCATCTCGCCGAAGACGATGCCCCGCACGTCCTTCAGTTTGCCAGACAGTTTCAATTGCATGAGCATGCGGTCAATCTGGAACGGCTTGGCTGCCACGTCTTCGATGAACAGAATCGTTCCCGCGGTTCGAATTTCCTGCGGCGTGCCGAGCGAAGCGACCAGCATCGAAAGGCACCCCCCATACAGCATCCCTTCCCCTTCCCCCTCGAGCAGCGGCTTTGCCCCCGCCGCCTTACCGATCTCCCACTCTCGAACTCCCGCGAGCGCGTTCTGCCAAGACTCCAGATCGACACCGTCGGAGAGCGCGAAATCCTTGGCCACCATCGGACCGTGAAAAGTTACAAAGTTCGCCGTGTCCGCCAGGTAGCAGAGCAGGGTCGTGATGTCGCTGTAGCCCACCAGAATCTTGGGATGAAGCCCAATCTGCTTGCCATCGAGTTCGAGTGGCAGGTAGTTCGATCCATACCCGCCGCGCGCGCACACAATCGCGCGCACGTCGTCCCGCGCGAACATGTCTTCGAGTTCCCGCGCCCGCCGCGCCAGCGAACCGGCAAAGTACAGATCGCGTTCCACAATCGACGCGAAATAGACCGGCTCATATCCCGCCCGGCGCAGCCCGTCACATCCCGCATCCAGCATTTCGCGATTCAGGTTCGACGCCGGCGCCACAATTCCCACCTTGTCGCCGGGGCGGAGCGCGCGCGGCTTGATTCGCGAACTTTGGGAAACGGAAACCATCGCAATCTCAGTCAGCCTCAGCCGGGCGAGCCGTCGGCAGCGTGCGGCGAGCGGCAATCGCCTCACCCCGCGCAAAACCACCGGGGGCTCTCGCCCTCGGTCGCGCGCCGTCCGAGAGGCGCGCCGCTTGGGTTCGCTCTCAAACCAAAAATTCTCCGCGGCAGATCAGCGTCGCCGGCCCGCGCAGATAAACTTGCCCTTCCCAGCGCACCGTCTGCGAACCGCCGGGTGCGACCACCGTCACCGGAGACTCGACGCGGCCAGCGGCCAGCGCCGCCACCGCCGACGCACAGGAGCCGGTTCCCGAAGACTGCGTTTCTCCCACACCCCGCTCGAACAGCCGAATCTCGATTTCATTGGCGCTGCGTACCACCACATACTCCACATTGGTGCCCTGCGGAAACAGCGGCTGCTTCTGGACCAGCGCCGCCTGTCGTTGCCACTGGTCCGGAAAGCGATCGCCAAAAATCACAAAGTGCGGATTCCCCATCGAGACCTGGGTTCCCAACACCTGCACCGAAGCCGTTTCAATCGACAACTGGCTGCCGACGACAGGCGGCCCCATCGCGGTTTCAAATTCCAGGGTGGCACCCTGCCGCCCCACCAGCCGGCAAGTCTTCAGCCCGGCACCGGTGCGCACCACCACCGCCGCCTTCTGTTCGTCGCGAGAGCAGATCTCAGCTGCCACGCAGCGCGTGCCGTTGCCCGAGATTTCCGCCTCCGAGCCGTCCGCATTGATCAGCAGTGCACGCACATCGCCGTTTCCCTCGCCTACGGCCTCCGGAAACAGCCATTCCACGCCGTCGGCACCCACTCCGAAGTGCCGATCGCACAAACGGCGGGTCAGCGCCGGCAAGTTCCCGCCAGCGACCGTGCCGCCGACGAGCAAAAAGTCATTGCCGCAAGCCGACGCTTTCGTAAAAGCGATCCGCGCATTCGAAGGACTGTCTTGCCGCTCGCTCATTCATGTTCCGTCGTTCCCAGCGTGACCACGCTGGCAAACACGTTCGATTCATGCAGGCGGATGGCAAACACGCTCTGCTGATCATGTTCGCAGTCCACCGAAAACACTACGCGGAAATCCGGCTCCGCGTTGGCGACGTGCACACTCTGCATGCTGAGATCCTCGCTTTCCAGTAATCGATTCACCTCGCGCAGCATTCCATCGACCTGGCGGCCCGTCACTTCGTAGGTGGTGATACAAGTCTTCAGCGAAAAAACTGCTTCCATCCGCCCCAGCACAACCAGCGCAACCAGAATGATGCCGGTGGCAAAACACGCCGTCAGATACAAGCCCCCGCCTGCCGCCATCCCGATTCCGGCCACCACAAACAACGTGGACGCCGTCGTCAAACCCACCACCGAGGCGCGGGCGTGCAGAATCGACCCGGCGCCGATGAAGCCGATGCCGGGAATGATCTGCGCCGCAATGCGCGCGCTGTCGGATTCGACGCCCGCAAGTTGCCGCGAAAGAACGGTAAACATCGCTGCCCCGAAACAGATAAACATATTCGTGCGCAGCCCCGCCGGCCGGTGCCGCAATTGGCGTTCCAGGCCGATGATGCCGCCGAGGACCGCCGCCAGCAGCAATCGAGCCAGCGTCGAGCTCAGCACGACGCCGAGTTCGGTCCGCAGCAATGCGACGGTTTGATGAATCATATTCATAATCGTCGACGACTTTGAGCGGATTCTATCACTGCTCCCGGGCCGCTGGCCCTCCCGGGTTAACGCGGCTGATTCGGCACAGTTTGCCGGGCATAAATGCGTGCCCGCGGCTGCCCGGTGGCGTGAAACTCCGCCAGCACCGTAAGTTTCGACTTGTTCGCCCCTTCATCCACCGGATCGCCGTCGAAGGCAATCACAAAATCCACATAGTGCGCCGGATCAGCCAAAGCGCGCTCCCAAAGGCCATCCGGGTCCAAAGGCCGTTTCCAGGGGCGGTGATTTTCGTTATTCACCACCTGGCGCAGTGGAATGCCCGCCGTCTGCATGATGCCCACATGTTCGCCGAGATCCATGAGGAACCGGGAGTTGCGCGGGAGTTGCACGACCATTCGCTCTACGGCGGAATTCAAGGGATTCCGAATCTCCCAGTTCCTCCGCGCTTCCTGCAGGCACTGAGGTTCCGCCCTCCACAGCGATGCATCGCTGACGAGGATCACCGCCAACAGCGCCGCCACCAGTTTTCCACTGTGCGCGGGGACTGCGCGGAGACGAAAAACAGAAGCCGTCAACACTCCGGCCGAAGCCGCAAACATGGGCAGCAACTGCAGCCCATAGCGCTGGTTGAAAGTGGCAAACGGCCACCACGTGTGGACATGAAGCGGCACCGAGCCATAGGCGATCGACAGCGCGTAGAACACCAGCGGAACCCAAAGCAACAACAGCACCGTCCCTTGCCTCCGCAGTCTCCCGACGCCGATTCCCAAGGCCACACAAGCCGCCGCCAGCCACCAACGGCCCCAGTTCCCTTCCGCCATATTCAACTGTGCCGACTTCAAATAGTAGATGGCCGCCACCGGGGCATTGTGGAGCGCCGGGTTCGGCGCGGCCACGCGCTGCTCGATCGCCTTGGCCGAGTAGGGACCGTTGGCAAAATCCAGCGCGTTCCCATACACCACCCTGTTATAGGCCAGCCACAAAACCGGAGCCAGCGCGATGCCCACTAAGAATTTCGCGGCGATTCGCCGCAGGACTCGATCCCGCCAGCGCCCTAGGGCCAAGACCATGACCACCGTACCCATGACTCCCGCCAGAAACCATCCGTCATAACGGGTCAGCTCCGCGCCCGCCAGGCACCAGGCGCAGCGAGACAGCGAGATTCGCACCGCGCGCATCCGCCCTCCCGCCTGGTCCTCCTCGACCGGCAATGCCCGAATAAATTCCGCGAAGTAGGCAACCGCCCAGATAAACAGCGCCAGGTAGACCGACTCGGTCATCGCCGTCGTCTGCATGTAGAGCAGATTCGGATTGGCTCCGTAGGCGAGTGCTGCGGCCCACGCCCCGAAGACAGTCCGCGGGCCGGCCGCCTTCTCGCCCGGCTCAGCTTCCAGCAGCCTGCGCACCAGGCGAAAGATTCCCAGTACGCCCAGCACGTAGCCGCCCATCGAAGCCACCGATCCGCCGGTCCCGTTCTGCCACATCTTGTTCGGAAAGATAAACGGGATCATCAGCAGGTGAGGCAGCGGAAGCCAGACCGTGCCCAGTTGCAACAGGCCGGGAGTCCGGGAGTCGAATACGCGCCGTGCGATATTGATGTGCGCGACCGCGTCGCCATAGAGCAGAAGATCGCCCTGTCGCACGTAGTAAAAAAAAGACGCCAGCGATAGCAGAACCGCCGCCCAGGTCAGGCGGCTGGCATTGGGGTCGGCAAACTCGCCCGGGCTGACGCGGTCGTTCCCTCTCACCTTGCGCACGCGGTCGGCAGTGTCACGGCTCGCCAAATCACTATTCCAGGTGCGTCAGTTCGCGGAACAGCTGAAAGCGCGCATCAATCTCCGCGCGCGTAAGGCCTTGCAGTCGCTCCGTTCCAAAGCGCTCTACGGCAAACGATCCCATCACGCCGCCATAAAACAATGCGCGCTTCAGTACTTCGCGACTCACCTCGCCCTGCGATGCAATGTAGCCCATGAAGCCACCAGCAAAAGAATCGCCGGCCCCGGTCGGGTCTTTGACCTCTTCAATCGGCAGCGCCGGAGCGCGAAACGGATGCGCGCTCCCGCCAAAGCTTCCCTCGCGAAAGAAGATGGTCGCTCCATATTCGCCGTGCTTCACCACCAGGGCCGTCGGTCCCATGGCGAGAACTTTCGCCGCCGCGCGCGGAAGATTTTTTTCTCCCGCCAGCATCTTGGTCTCCGTGTCATTGATCAGGAGCAGATTTACCAGTTTCAGCGTCTCCGCCAACTCTTGCGGCGTCCTCTGGATCCAGAAGTTCATCGTGTCTCCGCCCGTCATGCGCACCCCGTTCATCTCGCGCCGCACCGCCGCCTGCAGCGCGGGGTGGATGTTGGCCAGAAACAAAAATTGCGTGTCGGCGTACTCTTCGGGAATGCGTGGCTGAAACTTCTCGAACACATTCAGCTCGGTGAAATCGGTTTTGGCCTCATTCAGGTTATCGAGATACTGTCCGCCCCAGCGGAACGTCTTGCCGGCATTGCGCTCAATGCCCCGCGTATCCACGCCACGATTGGTCAGCACGGCCTCGTTCTCGGCGGTAAAATCCTCGCCCACCACCGCCACCATCCGCACATCCGTAAAATAGCTGGCGGCCAGCGAGAAATAGGTAGCTGCGCCCCCGAGAATGTCTTGCACCCTCCCCGAGGGCGTGGCGATCGTGTCAAAAGCAACCGAACCGACTACCAGAATGCTCATGCGTCTCCCTAGTGAGTGGCGAATTGATGATGATTAGCCGTCGGCAGCCCGTCACGAACCGGCGCGTCCGAAGTTCGCCGACCGACGCTCCCCGACTACGGCAGGTACTTTCCCAATATCAACTGCAGCTTCTGTTTCGTTGCCGCCGGAATCTTCGCCGGATCGGTCAAAATGGCGTTCGCCAGCGCCCGTCCGCACTTGCAGTCGCGCGCTGCCGGCAATGCCGCGACTGCCGCCCTCACAACCTTCGCCGCGTTTTCCGCATTCTTGACCAGCACGGACACAATTTGCTCGACCGTCACCGAATCATGATGCGGATGCCAGCAATCGTAATCCGTGACCATGGCGATGGTGACGTAGCAAATCTCGGCTTCCCGCGCGAGCTTGGCTTCCTGCAAGTTGGTCATGCCGATCACATCCGCGCCCCAGCTCCGATAAATGTTTGATTCCGCCCGGGTCGAAAACTGCGGTCCTTCCATACAAACATAGGTCCCGCCCAGTTTTGCCGACACCTCGGCAACCTTGCAGGCGCCGCGCACCACGCGCGACATTTCCTCACACAGCGGATCGCCAAAACCGATGTGCGCCACGACCCCGTCCCCAAAAAACGTGTCGATGCGATGCCGCGTGCGGTCAACAAACTGATTCGGAATCACAAAATCAAGCGGCTTGTGCTCTTCTTTCAGCGAGCCCACCGCGGAAACCGAAATGATTCGCTCCACGCCGAGCTGCTTGAATCCGTGAATGTTCGCCCGAAAATTCAACTCGCTCGGCAGCAGTTTGTGGCCGCGGGCATGCCGCGCCAAAAACGCCACCTTGCGCCCCTCCAGCGTCCAAAGATCGAACGCATCGGAGGGATCACCAAAGGGAGTCTGCAGCCGCAGCGCTTGCGCGTCCTTAAATCCCGGCATCTGGTACAAACCACTGCCGCCGATAATGCCAATTTCTGCCTGTTGCACATCCGCTCCTGATGGGGTTGCTTCGAAGTAGCTGGGTCCGATTGCGGAACCTGTGATTATACCCAAGACGGCAACTCATGGCTTGGCGGGTGCAGCTTTGTCCAACGGTTTTTCCGGCGGCCAAAAGTCGGCCTCCACCCGCTTGGTTGTCTCCTCGTCCAGACTTTCGCTGATCAGTATCTCGTCGCCGTGGACGTCGATCACCACCGCGCCCTCCTCGGTCTGCCAGGCATGACGCCCGCGCAGCGTTCGCCAGGAGTCCGCCGGCGGCGCGTCCTCCGCCGGTTTGCCGTCCGCTCCCAGTGCCTGGTGCTGCTGATAGCGCGCGGCCAGCGATTTCGCATACACCGCCGCAAACTCCGCCGCCTTCGCCGCGCTCGACCAGCGCGATACATACAGCACTCCGATCGGCGCCACTTTAGCTCCCTTTGCCTTGCCGGCGAAGTAATACCCGCCGCGCCAGGCCGGATAGATCGCCGACGCCGCGTCCCGCCCCGCATATTGCTCGACGAGCACATCCACATCAAACTCCCCCATCGCGCCAATGTCGAAGGCATCGTAGCTTTTGAAGTCCTGGTCCATATCGATCAACTTGAGGGGCAGCAGCTGCTCGTGCGTCAGATACGTCTGCGGTTCCATAATCTCGCGCGTCGTCTTGGGAGGATCCTTGAAGGCGCCCGCATAAGCCAGTTCCTTGCCGCCCGCCTGCAGTAACGCCGCCGTAAAGTCAAGTCCGTAACGATAGGGAAACGTCAGCTCTTCCTTCAGGAAAATCGGAGCATCGCGAAACGCCGGAGAATCCGCCGACCCCACCAACATCCCCTCCTTCAGCGCGTCGACAATCTGTGGCGATTCCAACAGAGTCTTTCCCGTCGGTGCCAGCGAATAGTCGAGCAATACCACCATCGCCTGCCCCTCCACCACCGCCTGCCGCGCCGAGCTCTCCTCGTCATTGGCGATGTCGGCGGGGCTGGGGTCAGCATCCTTCTTTTTGTCAGCTTTTCCGTCCGAGCCCTCCATCCACTTCTCGATGCCGAACGACTGGTCCTGGAGCGCATGCGTAAGCTCGTGCGCCAGCACCGGCTTCTGCTGATCGGCATCCAGCCAGTTCAGCAGGTTTACCGTCTTCGTCTTGACGTCGTAGTATCCCGCAACCTGCTCGCGCAGCATCGCCACCAGGAAGGTGGACAGATCGAAATTCCGCGGGATGAGCCCGAACTTCTTCAGCACCGCCGCCGACCGCTCCAGCCGCTTCGCATCCTTGTCATCCCTCATGCTTTTCTCGATGTAGGATTGCACCTCGTCACGCTTGGTCAGCCGGCGCTTCACTTTGTGCTCGATTGGCAGCCCCGTGTCCTGACTGGCAAACTCCAGGATGTCGTCCACCGAGCGAAACAGTTCCTTGGCTTCTCGAGACGAAATGACGCTTTCCGGTGCGGCTGGAGTGGCGGGGGGTGAAGAGGCAGAGCGGCCGCTCTCGACCGCTGGCGCTTGTCCCTGCGGTCCCGCCGAGGCCGGGTCGTGGGTAGCCTGATCCTGCGACGCCGAGCCTGCGCCAGCCGCCGCCTGTCCCCAGAGCGCGCCGCCGAGCAAAAGCCAGACGAGGGTAAGCTCGCAAAACCATCCCCGCAGATTTCCAGCCATCCCACTGAATTGATTCATTGTCATCGAGTTTATACTGTCGTATGGCCAGTAACCTGTGGAATAGATCCAGCCACGTTCTCGACTACCTCGAGCGGGCCGATTCGATTCCCCACCGCACCGAAGGCGAAGCGGCGCTGCTAGAGTTCATCCCGCAAACCACACGCCGCATCCTCGATCTGGGTACCGGGGATGGACGACTGTTGGCGCTGGTGAAACGCAACCATCCCAGCACCGAAGCCATTGCCCTCGACTTCTCCTCCACCATGTTAGAAGCCGCCGAAAAGCGCTTTGCCGGCGACCCGGCCGTTTCCCTGATTGCCCACAACCTCGACGACCCGCTTCCTGCCCTGGGCAGGTTTGATGCCGTCATCTCCAGCTTCGCCATCCATCACCTCGCGCACGAGCGCAAGCGCACGCTCTACGCAGAGATCCACTCACTGTTGAATGCCGGCGGTGTTTTCTGCAATCTGGAGCACGTCGCCTCACCCACGCCCGGGCTGCACGAAGAATTCTTGCAGGCAATCGGCTACACACTCGCAACCGAAGACCCATCCAACAAGCTTCTCGATCGGGAGACGCAATTGCTTTGGCTTGGCGAAATCGGATTCGTCGACGTCGATTGCCACTGGAAATGGCGGGAACTGGCGCTATTGGCGGGCCGACGGGGTTAAGTCCAGCCGGCGCGGGTCTTCCGGGCTCTCTTGCCGGTGCGAAATCCCGCTGGCGAGCAGTTGCCAGCCCGTCCCCGGCGCAACCGCGAAACCGCCACCGTTGCTCCCGGTAATCTGGGATTTTCCTAGGCTCATCCCCACCGGAGCCGAACCCGGGCGCTCGACGAATCAGAGCCGACGAGGCGCGAATCTGGGCGCAGGCCTCATGCGGCGACCGACTCGCCGAGCCTGACTGCAAGGGATCGGGACGGGGAGCGACGACTCGGCGGTGACAGCCTCTCGCGCGCGGGGAAAGACCGAAGATCAGGAATGCAGAGATTTCGGGGAGCTTAACCTGCTGGCCACCCACTCCCCCGCCTCACGCGTCCCCAAAGTCCCGCCGATATCAACCGTAGTTGTCTTCTGCCGCACCGCGTCAAGCACGGCCGCCTCAATTCTTCGCGCCTCGTCACTCCTCCCCAGATGGGCCAGCATCATCGCCGCCGTCAAAATCGCGCCGAACGGATTCGCAACATTGCTCCCTGCAAGCGGAGGGGCCGAACCATGCACCGGCTCAAACATCGAGGTGCACCCCGGGCGCACATTGCCACTGGCCGCCATTCCCAGCCCGCCCTGCAATCCCGCCGCCAGATCGGTGATGATGTCGCCGAACATATTGTTGGTCACGATGACATCGAACCCGCGCGGATCGCGCACCATCTGCAGGCAAAGCGCGTCTACATACATATGCTCCGTCTCAATCTCCGGGTACTCCGAGGCAACTTCCCTGAAGACGCGTTGCCACAAGCCGCCGGCGTGGGTCATGGCATTCGATTTGTCGCACATGAGCACCCGCCGTCGCCGGGCGCCATTCAGCTTCCGGCTTCGGCCGCAATAGTCAAACGCGTAGCGCACAATGCGCTCGACCCCCTTGCGCGTGTTGATGTCTTCCTGAATCGCAACTTCATCGGCCGTTCCCAGCTTAAAGACACCACCCAGGTCGCCGTAAACACCTTCGGTGTTCTCGCGAATCACCACGAAATCAACATCCTCAGGCCCGAACCCCTTCAGCGGACACAACGAGGCATCCATCAGACGCACCGGCCGGACATTCGCGTACAGATCCATCTTCATACGCATCCCCAGCAGAATCTCCTTAGCGTGAATGTTGGAAGGCACCCGCGGATCGCCAAAAGCCCCCACCAGAATGGCGTCGAAATCCCGCGCCAGCGTCGCGAACCCGTCCGGCGGCACCGTTACCTTGTCGACAAGATAGCGGTCCGCGCCCCAGTCAAGAAACGTGAATTCGACGGCAGCATCCGCTGCCTGCACGACCCTTACAGCCTCGGGAATCACCTCTTTGCCGATGCCGTCGCCCGGAATAGCGGCAATTCGCTTCAGAACGCTCACGCCCGCAACGTTAGCACAGAGACGAACCGTCTGTAGAGGCGAGGTTTCGGGGAATTATCCCAAGCCCCAGGGTGGCCGCAACTCGGTAGGGGGTAACTGGTTAGGGCGAGGGCGTCGAAAAAAGGCCCGAGAGCGGAACGCGAAACCCTGTTGAATTCCTTGCTCAGGAATGTCTTACAAACTAATCCTAAAGGCGGCGCCGCTTACGCAAGCGCTGCAGGCCGCGCCGGTATACAACCACACGACGAGTCATTTCGGGGCCTCGGGGACGCCGCCGGAGCCCGGACGGCGCCTGAGGAGCGCCTTGCCCTTCGACCGTCGCCTCCGTCCGGCGGGGCCGCCGAACTCGGCCAAACGGCGCGCTTCGCTATAATCAAGCATAGAACCTTATGACGGCAACGGTTTTCCCTGGGGCCAACCCGAGCGAGCATGGCGGCGCGAGCATGGCGCCGGATTTCGGTGACTCCCGAGCCGAGTTCCAGACCCTACTCTCCGGTTGCGGCCTTTACGACCTGAGTGGGCGCGCCAAAATCGCCTTGACCGGCGGGGACCGCGACCGCTGGCTGAATGGTATGGTCACAAACAATGTCCGCGATCTGGCTCCGGGCCATGGCGTCTATGCCTTCATGCTCAATGCGCAGGCGCACATTCAGGCCGATCTTTACGTGTTCCAGCGGGGCGATTCCTTGCTGGTGGATACCGAACTGCGGCAGAAAGAGAAAATCATCCAGCTCTTTGAGCGCTATATCATTGCCGACGATGTCGAGACCGCCGACATCAGCGAAACAATGACCGCGCTCGGCCTCACCGGACCCGAAGCGCGCCGTGTCTTAGAACGCGCCGGCGTTGCCGTTCCCGATCTGGCCTTTTTGCAATTCGCCGACGGGGCCTGGCAGCAGCGGACAATCACGATCCTGCGGGCGGGCGAGGAAGCGCGCGAATCCTGGCAAGTTTGGGTCGCTCCGGCGCACGTCGCCGAACTGTGGAATGCGCTGGGCAAGGCGGGGGCGCAGCCGACCGGCACCACGGCGTTGAATCTGTTCCGCATCTCGCGCGGCATCCCGCAATTTGGCCAGGACATCGGCGAACGCGACTTGCCCCAAGAAACCGCGCAATCCCGCGCCTTGAATTTCACCAAAGGCTGCTATCTGGGTCAGGAAATCGTAGAACGCATCCGCTCGCGAGGTGCCGTGCACCGGCAGTTCACCGGATTCGCGGTCGACGGAACGTTGCCCGAACCCGGTGCGAAGATTCTGGCCGGAGAGAAAGAAGAAGAAAAGGAAGCAGGCGAGGTCACGAGCAGCGCAATTTTGCCTTTGCCCAGCGGAGATCGCCCGGTGGCCTTGGGTTATCTGCGTCGCGGGGCCGCCGCACGAGATTTGCGCGCCGGAGCGGCAAGGTTAAAGCCGACCGTGCTGCCACTGGCCTGAACTTGAGAAGTGTTTTCCACAAAACAAGGTAAAATCTATGGCTCAAAAGAGAAAAGAAGAAAGCGAATTCAAAGTCAGCGACCGCCGTCTATTCACTGCCGACGGGCAACTGCGCGATTCCACGGAAGAACCGGCCTCAGTTCCCCTCGCCCCGCCCTCCGGCGAGGCCGAAGGGGCGACCGCCAGCAGTGCAACGGCTGCGGTCTCGCCGATCTCCGCAACCGCGACGGCGTCCGCAGCGCAATCACCCGAATCGGATGTGCCCGAGCCGCCCACGGCCACCGAGCAGCAGGCGCAGCACGACGCCTACAAGCGGTCGTCGCGCGACCTCGACGCAAAAGTGGAACTGAGCGGACACTCCGCCAAAGAACTGGAAATGAGTTTCGAACGCTTCATGGCGTCCCTTTACATGACCGCCATGATGCAGCTCGGGCTCATGCACGAGCAGGGCGGACAGCCTGGAGTCGACCTCATCGGCGCTCGCCAGACCATCGACACGCTTGGCATGATCGCCGACAAAACCCGGGGCAATCTCACTCCGAAAGAGCAAGGATTTCTGCAGAACTGCCTCTACGAACTGCGCATGGCGTACGTCGAGGTTACCAACGCTTTCGCCCGACCTCCACAAGCCTCCGGGCCGATTACAGGAACCAACGGCTGATGAAGGCGACTCTGACGGTATTGGGCAGCGGCACGTCGATGGGCGTTCCCACGATCGGCTGCGACTGCGCCGTCTGCCATTCCTCCGATCCGAGCGACCGTCGCACTCGTCCCTCGGTGATGATCAGCTACAACGGCCGCCACGTCATGATCGACAGCACACCGGATTTTCGCGAGCAGGCGCTGCGCGAAAATATCACACAGCTAGACGCCGTGCTCTACACCCACACGCACGCCGACCACATCCTGGGAATTGACGATCTGCGCCCCCTGACGTATCAGCACAAACCCGGCAAGATGCCGCTATATGCCACGCCGCAGAGCTGCGAATTCCTGCGTAATATGTTCCCCTACATTTTTGCGCCCGACTATAAATTTGGCGGACTGCCGCAGGTCGAACTGCACCCGATCCAAGGCCCGGTCGAACTGTTCGGTGCGAGCTTCGAGCCGCTGACGGTTATTCACGGCGAGACTCCGATTTTGGGTTTTCGCTTCGGATCGTCTGCCTACTTCACGGACCACAGCGAATTCCCCTGCGAAACGCTGGAGAAGCTGAAAGGGCTCGACATCCTCTTTCTCGACGCTCTGCGCTACCAGCCGCATCCGACGCATTCGACCGTGGACCAGTCGCTGAAGATCGTGGAGCGGGTTAAGCCGAAACGAACGTTTTTCACCCATATCTGCCACGACCTGCCGCACCAGGAAACCAATGCCAAGTTTCCGTCCAACGTGCAACTGGCCTATGACGGTATGAAACTGGAGTTCGACATTTAGAAGCAGACAGCCAGGCCGGAAGTGCTGGTGGCAATCGGCGCGCGCTCCTCGGCGCCCCTTGCCGGACAGCAAAACCGAGCGGCGGAATCCCGCGGCTCGATCCTGCCGGGACTTTATTGATGCGAGCTTTCCACCATCTCGACGACGTTCCCCGCGACTTCGGCCCCGCCCTGGTCAGCGTCGGCAATTTCGACGGAGTGCACCGCGCTCATCGCAAGGTGATTGACGAGATCGTACGGCGGGCAAGAGCCGTCGGCGGGCAGTCGGTGGTCGTCACATTCGAGCCGCACCCGGCCCGCATCCTGCGGCCCGATCATGACCTGAAACTGCTCACGCCCCTTCCTGAAAAACTGCGCCTGCTCGAAGCCACCGGCATCGACGCGGTTCTGCTGCTTCCCTTCTCCCGTGACTTGTCGCTCATGACGCCGCATCAGTTCGCCCATGAGATTCTCAAGAAGCGCCTGCACGCCCGCGAAGTTCACGAAGGCTACAACTTCCACTTTGGGCACAAGGCCGCCGGCAACATTCAACTGCTGCGCGATCTGGGACGCGAGATGGGATTCGAGGTCCACGACTATCCCGAGATGCGCCTCCGCGGAGAGCGCGTCTCCAGCAGCCACATTCGAAAACTGCTTGCCGAGGGCCGAGTCAGCCGGGCACGTCATCTGCTGGCGCGTCCCTTCAGCATTCTCTCCACCGCCGGCCGCGGACGAGGCTACGGCTCGAAGTACACCGTCCCCACCGTAAACCTCGCGCGCTACGGAGAACTCGTCCCCAAGCATGGCGTCTACATTACCCGCACGCGAATTGGCAGCGGTAACCAGAACGATTGTTTCGATTCGGTAACCAACGTTGGCAACCGCCCCACCTTCGGCGCCGATTCTTTTGCCATTGAAACTCACCTGCTGAACTTCCACCCGCTCGAACTCTCCGCCGAAACGGAACTGGAACTGCATTTCCTCGATCGCCTGCGCGATGAGATTAAGTTCCCCTCGTTCGAGACCCTGAAAGAGCAGATCGGGCGCGATGTGCGAAAGGCGCAGAAGTATTTGCGACGACTGGGACCGGCCGGGGTTCGATCCTAGGGCTGCTTTAAGGCTGCCATCGCTGCTCATGCTCGATTACGAATGACATGGACCCGGATCGGCTCTTTTCTGGCGCCGGCGCTCGTAAACCCGAACCGGACGGGAACGGATGGAGTCGCGAACCGGGTATCCGAAGAGCCGATTGAACCCGGAAGCAGACGCCTGGCCCCGATCCGCTGATACAATCGCTCTCCGCATGGCTATCGGCCCGATTCGACTGCTGCGAGAAGCACCCGGCGCGCAGCAGCGCACCCTGCTCGCGGCCGCACTCGGCTGGATGCTCGACGCCTTTGATGCCATGCTTTACGCGCTGGTTCTGGCCTACGTAATGCACGATCTCGGCATGTCGAAGAAGACGGCCGGACTCCTTTACACGCTTACCCTGCTGGCCTCTGGCATCGGTGGGCTAGGCTTCGGCTTCCTCGCCGACCGCGTCGGACGCAAGCGCGCCCTGATGTTCAGCATCCTGACGTACTCGATCTGCTCGTTCGCTTCCGGCCTCTCGACCACCGTACTCATGCTGGCAGGGTTCCGTTTCATTCTCGGACTGGGAATGGGAGGCGAGTGGAACACAGGCGCAACCCTGGTGGCAGAAACCTGGCCCGATCACTTACGCGCCAAGGCGATTGCCGTGGTGCAGAGCTCGTGGGCAATCGGCTATGCCTTGGCCGCGTTGATCGCCGGCGTGGTTCTGCATTACGCCAACTGGCGGATGGTGTTCTTCGTCGGAATTCTTCCCGCCATCGTTACGCTGTGGATCCGGTACGGGGTTCCGGAATCGCCCCTCTGGCTCGACCACAATCGTCACAGGGGAGAATTGAAACGCGACTCACCAGTTCGGTTTTCCCTCATCTTCAGCGCACCCTACGCCAAGAGCACCATCGTCCTTCTGCTACTCAACTTCTTTGGCCTGTTCGCATGGTGGGGACTGTTCACCTGGATTCCACCCTATCTTTCCTTGCCGGTGGCGCAAGGCGGACGCGGCTTCGGCATCATGCGTACCACCACACTGTTGATCGTCCTGAACCTGTTCGGAATGTTTCCCGGATACCTCAGTTTCGGCTGGGTAGCGGATCGTCTCGGCCGACGCAATTCTTTTATCCTTTACCTTTTCGCGGCCGCGCTGCTGGTTCCGCTCTATGCCGTCGCGCGCGCACAAATCGTGCTCTTAGCGCTGGGCGCGATTCTGGCTTTCTTTGGCACAGGATTCTTCTCCGGTTCGGCGCTCATCGGCAGCGAGATCTTTCCCACCGGCGTGAGGGCACGCGCTTTGGGCTTTACCTACAACGGCGCACGGGCCTTCAGCTGCGTCGCCCCTTGGATCATCGGGTGGGTGGGCCAGACCCGTGGACTGAGTTGGGCTTTCTATCTCTGCGGCGGAGCCTTCTTCCTGGCGAGCATCATGGCGACCCAGCTTCCGGAGACCAAAGGGAAGGCATTGGAGTAGTGGGCATAGCCCTCCGCCGCGAGTCCGGGGCTCGAATAGGGAAAGAGCAACGGCTCGCGCAGCGGCGAAAAAGGAAACCGCAGTGAGGTCGGGACCTGAGACGACTCCCCTCCACACAAAATAATTCCGGAAATGAAGCTGTATGGACGCGCACCCGGTAAATGGCGACCGGCGCTCAAAAAAGCCAGGTGCCCGCTTGCTGGCAGGACCGCGGAGGTCGGAAAAGCTGCGAAGCCAGAGATCGCGACACGCAAGGCTCCCATCAAGCCGTGTTTCAGGCCACGCGCCAATCATGTTCAGCCCGCCCTCGCTCCTGCCTCGGTGAAGAAGTTTTGCCTCCCTGTGGCGCCATTCGCGAGCCCCGCAGCGGAACGCGCGTGTCTAGTCGATCGGTTCCACCACCAGATCCTCGCCGGGAAGCGCGCGTTCCGGCAACTGGATCAGTACAATCGCGACCAGCACCAGAACGATGCCCACGGTCTGCAGCGGCTGCACGGACTCGCGCAGCACCAGCGCGGCGATCACGATGCTGAAGACCGGCTCCAGGCAACTGGCGACGATGGCGCGGGTGGGCTCCAGATGCTGCAGCCCGGCGAAGTAACAGGAAAATGGTAAGAGCACGGAAAGCAGCGAGAATATCAGCAGGAAGCCCCACGCCTCTCGACCATAGTGCGCGGCGACAATTTTCCATGGTGGATTCACCAAGATCCAGAACACAGAAGTCGCCACCAGCACCCAGAGCAACACCTGCCAGCGGTCGTAGCGAGCGAGCACGCGGTGCCCGCCGATGTTATAAAACGCGAATGAGAGGGCAGCCAGCAACGCAGCCGTGACTCCAACTCCATCCATGCGGAAGCCGCGCGAACCGACAAAGCCGACCGCCAGCGCACATCCCGCTACGGCCAAAGCCACCGCCAGAATTCTCCGCCACGACGGGCGCTGCGCTCCCCGCGCTACAGTATAGAGCAAGACCCAAACCGGCGCCGTATATTGCAGAACGATGGCCGTGGCCACATTGGTGCGCTGAATGGCGAGATAGTAAAGATAATTCGAGGCGGCGACTCCCAGAATTCCAAGCAGGAAGAACCGCACCAGATCGCGACCCGGGACGCGCAGCACGGAGACGCCTCGACGCAGCAAAAGAGCCGGCAGGAGAATCGCCAGCGACAACGACGCGCGACTCTGCGACAGGATCAGAGGATCGATCTTGCCCAGGCAACCGCTGAGCGACCCAGCGCCTGGCAATCCGCGGCCGGTAAACGCCGCGCGACCGAGCGTCGCCGAAATTCCCCAAAGAAAAGCCGCACTCCCGATATAGAAATAGCCCCACACGGGGCGAGGGGCCGATCGATAGGAACGCGCTTTCACGAAACATGCTCGATGGTGTAGGTGATCTTCGCCGTCTTTTCCAGCATCGCCGACACCGAACAGTACTTTTCTTTCGAGAGCTTGACCGCATCTTCGATCGCTTTCTGCGAAACCGTGCCGCCGATGACGTAGGTCAGGTGGATCGCGGTATAGACGGCGGGATAGCCATTCGCTCGTTCGGCCTCCGCCCGGACTTCCAGCCCGGTGAACGGCTCGCGTTTTTTGCGGAGAATCCCCACCACGTCCGATGCCGTACAGCCGCACAGGCCAAGCAGGACCAGCTCCATCGGAGTGCTGGCGGTCTTTTCGCTGGCAGTATCCATCACGATCGAGTGCCGTGAAGTTGCCGCGCCTACATATCGTTCGTTGTCTGTCCAACGGACCGAAGCTTCAATCATGGTTCCTCTCTTGCTCGCAGGTTGCGAATGGAGCCGTGCCCGTTTCAGCAGGCTACCGCCGGTTGTCGGTCACCGGCTCGGGATGAATCAGGACGCGGAATAACTCCGGAGCGTCATGCTTGAAACGAATCTCGAGCGAGGTCTGCACATCGTGCACCCGCGCGAGCGGCATGTCGTCCGGCAAGGTACAGTGGCAGGAGACATAGAGGCGGGCCCTGACTTTCTTGAACTGAAACTCGTGCACGTCCATCACCTCGGGAAATTCCTTCACGATATTCTTCAGCCGCTGTTCCAACTCCGGCTCGCGAACGACTTCTTCCCCCGTTTCAATGGTGGCGGGCTCGCTCTCAATATGGGTCAAGATCGTGGTAATTTCCGGGATCTCCGAGCGCATCTCGGTTTCCAGCCGCGTGACCTCGTCGTGCGCCTGTTTCATACTCAGCTGCTCGTCGAGTTCCAGGTGTTGCTCGACATGCAGCTGCCCGTTGAGATTCTGCACACTGACATCGTGCACATTGAAATTGTGACGCGCCGCCACGGCCCGCACCCGGTCAAAGATGTTTTCCGTATGGCGGGCCCGTGGAACCGTATGCACCATGACGTCGGCATCGGGCAGGATCTCGCGTACCCGCGACCTCACCGCATCCGAGACCTGCTCCGAGCGCTGGAACGTAAAATTACGTTCCAGGCCCACCGAAACGTCCGCGAAGTAGCGATTCCCCGCTTTGCGAAAGCGGACGCGTTCCACTTCGAGCACGCCCTTGACGGTTCCGATGCGATCGAGAATCTTGCTGCGCACTCCGACCGGGGCGGCATCGAGCAGTGCGTCTACGGTTCTCCGGGCTAAGCGCCAACTCACCGAAATTACCACGCCCGCCACAAATAGCGCGGCGATCGGATCCGCCTGACCGAGCCATCCCACCCGATAGGAGCGGCCAATGTCGACCAGGGCAAGACCGACGATCACCACCCCGCTCGACCAGATGTCGGTGGAAAAGTGCAGGGCGTCAGCCTCCAGGGCCTGGCTGTCATATTTCGTCGCAATGCGTCCCAGGGCGCGCGAGCGCCAGACATCGACGGCAATCGAGGACAGCATGACGAGAAAAGCAGCCACACTGGGTTCGATTTCCACGTGGTGAAAAAACAGCCGCTTGATCGCTTCGTAGACGATCCAGATGCAGGTCAGCAGCAGCAGACCGGTTTCGATGAAGGCGGAAAAGTTTTCGAACTTGCCGTGTCCATATTGGTGATCCGCGTCCGCCGGCTTGTCCGAGACTCTCACCGATAAAAACGTCACCATGGCCGCGATCAAATCGAGTCCGGAATGCGCCGCCTCCGACAAAATTCCCAGCGAACCGGTCGCGATGCCCACGACAATTTTCAATCCGGTGATCACCAGAGCTGCTAAAACCGAGTTTCCGGCAACGGCCCGTTTCTCCCGTCGCATCGACCCGGAGCTGAAGCTGGCCTGAGTTTCTGGCATAAGGGTCATTATCGCTTTGGATTCGCCTCCCGCCAACCCCTGGGCCTAGTTGCCCGGTCTCCGGCAGGACATGCTACGATGACATTCGTCGAAATTTCTCCCTGGAGGAAATTGATTCATGCGTTCTCAGTTTTTCGTGTGTCTCCTGCTCGTCGGCTTGGCCTACGGACAAGCTGCGCAACCCGCCCCACCTCCCGCCCCCGGAGGAACGGCGGCACCAGGCGCTCCCGCAGCACCCGCAACTGCGCCTGCGCCGGAAGCAAAAGTTGGGCCCGACGATCCCGTCATCACGGTAAAGAATTTCTGCGCCGACTCCAGCCAACAAGGCGACGCCTGCAAAACCGTTATCAGCCGCGAGCAATTTGAGAAACTGGCTGAAGCACTGCAGCCGAACATGTCGCCGGCGGTTCGTCGCCAACTGGCAAATGCCTATTCGCGTTTGTTGCGGATGTCCACGGCGGCGGAAAAACGCGGCCTCGACAAAGGACCGAAGTTCGACGAGAAGATGCACTTCGCCCGCATGCAAATTCTCTCCCAGGAGTTGAGCAGCGCCCTGCAGGAAGATTCCAATAAGGTTTCCGACAGCGATATCGCGGATTATTACCAGAAAAACGAAGCGTCCTACCAACAGGCCACCTTTGCCAGGATTTTCATCCCTCGTACAAAGCAGATCGCAAATCCGGTGGTTAAGCCCAAACCGGGGGAGAAGGCGGCCGCGAAACCCACTGCGCCGCCGACGCCGACCGAGGCGCAAAAGACGGCTGCCGAGGCAGCAATGAAAAAACTCGCAGACAGTATTCGCGCCCGCGCCGTTCAGGGCGAAGACCCCGACAAGTTGCAAAAAGAAGCTTCCCTGGCCGCTGGCCTCTCGGGAAGTGCGCCGAACACGAAGATGGAAAGAGTGCGCCGTACCACCCTACCTGCCGGTCACCAGGTGGTCATGGATTTGAAACCCGGCGAAGTCTCCGAAGTGATTGCCGATCCCAACGGCGGCTACTTCGTCTACAAGCTCATCAGCAAGGAGACTTTGACTTTGGACGCGGTGAAACCGGAGATCCAGAGAGCAATCTCCAGCCAGCGTTATCGCGACAGTATGCAAGGCTTTCAAGGGAACATCGAGATGAACGATGCCTATTTCGGGACCGCTCGAGGTCCCGGAATGCCGCCACCGCCCGGCGGGGTAAAAGAGGCCAGGCCTCGTCCTGAGCATGCCGAAGATCCCGACTAAATGGATACAGAAAAACCAACGATCCTTGTTACCGGCGTCTCCGGTAATCTCGGCCAGCGACTGGCGCAACAGCTTTTGGACTACAAAGTGGTGGGCGTGGATGTCACGCCTCCCGCCCACCCCGGCCTCGATCGTTTCGTTGCCCTCGATCTGGGAAGAGAGGAATCGACTCGCGAGTTGCTCTTACTGTTGCGCGAGCTGCAGCCTGCCGCGGTGGTCCACCTCGCGTTTGTGATCGATCCCCAACGATCCGGGGTTCTCGATGTGGACCGCATGTGGCGAATCAACGTTGCCGGCACCGCCCGGGTGATGGAGGCGATCGCCGAGGCCAACCGCAACGCCGAAACCACGATTCGACAGTTCATTTTTCCCAGCAGCGTTTCTGCCTACGGCGCCGACTTGCCCGAACCGGTCGCGGAGGACTCTCCACTTGGCGCTCATACGCTGGCGTACGCGATCCACAAGAAAGAGAGCGACCTGGTCGTACAGCAGCGCGCGCCCTCCCTGCGTGGCTGCGGCGTGTTCATCTTGCGACCCCATATTTTTGCCGGCGCCACGGTGGAAAACTACCTGATGGGGGCCTTCCGCGGAACGCCGAACGGCAAGGGGATGCGCGCGGCGCGCATGCGACAGTCGGCGAAACGGCTGCCCTGTATGCTCCCCTACGGCCAAAAATATTTGGACAATAAGATTCAGTTCGTCCACGTCGACGACATGGCCCGCCTGATCGCCTGGATCCTGCGACGCGAACCCGAAGCGCAGCGACTGACCATCTTAAACGTTGCCGGACGGGGCGACGCCTTGACCTTCGCGCAGTGTATTGCGGTGGCACGCGCCAAATTGCTGCGCCTTCCCGGCCAGTGGGCCATGCGATGCGCGCTGCAGTTGTTGTGGGACTGGAAGATCTCGGCGATTCCGCCGGACGCGGTTCCTTACATAACCGGCCAATACATCATGAACACCGACCGCCTGAAGAGGTTTCTCGGCAGCGACTACGAGCGCGTGATTACGAAAACCAACCTGGAAGCGTTCGCGGACTCGTTCTCCAGAAACTAAGCAGGGGGCGAGCGGCCAGGCTCTAACTTTCCTTCACGCCCCGGTACAGCCCCGCGATGCCAAATGTGTAGGCCGTCCAGGAAGCCTGGCGGAAACCCGCTTGCCGCATCCGACCGAGCATTTCGGCGGGCGCCGGGAAACGTTCGACTGACGCCGGCAGGTATGCATAAGGACCTCGCACACCGGAAAGCAGTGTCCCGATCAGGGGCAGAATTCTCTTGAAATAGACACGATAAAGCTGACCGATTAAACCCGTTGGTTCTCCGAAATCCAGAATGCCACATTCTCCACCGGGAGCGAGTACACGCGCGATTTCACCGAGTCCGGCGTCGTAGTCGGCGAGGTTGCGAAAGCCGAATGCCGAGGTGACCAGATGGAAATGCCGATCGGGAAAAGGCAACCGCAGAGCATCGGCTTCAATCCAGCGCAGCGTCGTGCCTTCTGCCTTCGCCGCCGCTCGCTGCAGCATGGCGTGAGAAAAATCCGCGCCGAGAATACGGGCCGCCTGCGAACCGCCGCGGCGGCGCAACGCGAACGCCATGTCCCCAGTTCCGCAACACAGATCAAGCACGCGAACTTCAGGACGCCGCAGTATGGCATCGAAGGTCCGCGCCGCGCGCCACCACCACAAGCGGTCAATATTAAGCGAGAGAACATGATTCAGCAGATCGTAGCGCGGGGCAATCGAAGTGAACATCTCCCGCACCGCGGCCGCCGCCGAATCGCGGTCCCGCGCACCGGCAGGAGCCGCGCCGACGATACGCTGATTCATCTGTTCCATAGTTCCGTGCCACGATTCAGTTGCGCGCCAGCTTCCGGATTTCGTCGACCGCCACTCGGACGACCGCTTCCGGTACGTCACTTACGATCTCAACCTTGCCGATCTCGCGCGGCAAAATAAAATGCACCACTCCCTGCCTCGTCTTCTTGTCGGAACGCAATCGACGAATGATGCTCGTCGTCTGCCACTCCATGCGGGGCAATTTGCCAAAACCTAGAACCAAGTTGGAAATACGACCCGCCGTTACGCTATCCAGCCTTCCGGTGGAAAGTGCGATATGCGTCGCCGCAATCATGCCCCACGCCACTGCCTCACCGTGGAGCAATTGGCTGTAGCGGGTCTCGGCTTCGAGCGCGTGCCCAATGGTGTGTCCGAAGTTGAGTACCTGCCGCAGACCGCCTTCGCATTCATCGGCGCTCACCACCGAGGCCTTCAGGCGCACCGAATCGGCAATGACCTGCTCCACCACCGCGGAGTCACGATCCAGAATCTCGCGGCGCCGGTCTTCAAACAGACGAAACAGCCCGGCATCTCCGATGATGGCGCATTTCAATGATTCATACAGGCCGGCGCAGTATTCCCGGGACGGCAGCGTCGCCAGCACCTCGGGGTCAACGAGCACGGCGCGCGGTTGGTGGAAGGTCCCGAGGAGGTTTTTGCCCGAAAGCAGGTTTACACCGGTCTTGCCGCCGACCGCCGCGTCGACCTGCGCCAAGACTGTGGTCGGCACGTGGATGACATCCACGCCGCGCATGTAAATCGAGGCCAGAAAGCCGGCTACGTCGCAGACAATCCCGCCTCCCAAGGCGATCAGAATGACACCGCGATCGGCGCCGAGCTTTACCAGTTTTTCCGCTAACTTCTCCAGCGTCGCCAGACGCTTCGAGCGCTCGCCGTCAGCCATCTCCAGTAGATCGGCCTCGACGCCTGCAGCCGACAGCGACTGCAGCAATACCTTCGCCCAGCGCCTCCGCACCGGCGGGACGGTGACCACGCAGGTGCGGCGGCCCCCAAGAAATTTGCTCAGTAGTTCTCCGGCACGGGCGACCAGACCGCTACCAATCAGCACTTCATAGGACCGCGACGGCGTGGTAACGGGGACGCTAATCATGAACCTTCATCATAGCGTATGGAAGGTCCGCGCCTGCGGCCATCGTATCCGGAAGCACCGCGGACTCACGAAGAAACCTTGTTTTCGGAACTCCATAGCGAGGCCAGCACGGAAATCGCCAAAACCAGCAGCACGGCCACCAGCGACCATCCCGTCGAGATCTTCAGGTAGTGCGACCCCAACATCTTGAACCCGACAAAGATCAGTATCACGGAGAGACCATAATGAAGGTAGTGAAAGAGATCCATGGTTCCCGCGAGCGCGAAATACATCGAACGTAAGCCGAGGACGGCGAAGACGTTCGAGGTATAGAGAATAAAAGCATCGGCGGTAATGCCGAGCACGGCCGGTATCGAATCCACCGCGAACAGAATGTCGCTGGTTTCAACCATCAACAGTACCAGCAGCAGCGGAGTAGCGTAGAACGCGCCATCCCGACCAAAAAACTGTCCACCCAGATATTGTTCTTTCACCGGCAGGATCCGCCGGAACAGGCGCAGCCCGAGGTTTTTCTCGGGATGAATATCCATCTTTCCCGCTCGCAGCAGTCTGATTCCCGAATAAACCAGCAAGGCGCCGAAGGCGTAGGGGATCCAATGCAATCGTCGCATGAGGCCCACGCCGGCGACGATAAAAACGCCTCGCGTCATAAGGGCGCCGATGATTCCCCAGAACAGTACCTTGTGCTGATGCTGGCGAGGGACGTTGAAGTAGCGGAAGATGACGAGAAACACAAACAAGTTGTCAACGCTGAGCGACAGCTCGATGACGTATGCGGTAACAAACTGGAGTGCCGGGGCACGCCCCTGCCAGAACAACACGAGCACCGCGAACCCGGCCGCCAATGCAATTGAGAATCCCGCCCAGGCCAATGCTTCGCGAAGACCCACGCGGTGAGGCTGTCGCTGCAACACGCCCAGATCCAGCGCCAGCAGCGCCACCACAAAAATATTGAACGCAATCCAGAAGACAAGCACAGGGAATCTTACGACAGGCGACGTGCCTACGGCTCTCTCCCCTGCTCGGCCTTCGCCCCCTAGTCCCCCATGCCCATCCGCTGCCACTCCTGATCGAGGCCGGTTTCCTGCATGGTTTGCTCGATCCGAGCGCGGTCAGTCGTGGGCCAAAACGCCCGCTCCGGTTGGCCAGGCCAAAGCTGAACCCGGCGGCTTCCGCCCTGCTTCTTGAGGCTGAGGATTATCAACAAGGTCGAACTGTCGGTAGCCGCGTACTGGGGCTACAAACGCACAGCAACGGCAGCGGGGAAACTTCCCCTAGCCATGGCCTTCACTGCCGACCGATGCCGGTAGCAGGTTGGTTTCAACCTGTTTCTTTCTGCTGCTCTTGCGGTTGATCGCTTTCGGATTGAACCCATCAGCCGGCCCGCGGCTAATCAAGTCGGCGAGAGTCGTGTTGTCCAGAATCTTGGCCGCTGCATCTCGCACTGCCAGAAAGACGCCGTACAGGGCCCGATGGTCTGCGTCGCGATCGATCAGAGCGCGCAGTTGTTCGGCATCGCCAAAGGGAGCGAGTGGCCCATCCACCAAGCGAATGATTTCACTCAGCGGGATCTCGGAGGGCGCGCGACGCAAGCGGTATCCGCCCTTGGCACCGCGTACGCTCTCCACGATGCGCGCGTTCTTCAGCTCCAGAAGAATCAGCTCGAGAAATTTTTCCGGCAGGTTTTCTTCGTAGGCAATATCGCGAATGCGGATCGCACCCTGGGTGGAGCGTCGGGTTAACACCATTAGCGCCTGCAACGCGTAGAGGCCTTTTTGGGAAACTTTCATAATGCCCTCGCCCCGATTATCCCTATGTTAGTAATCGACATTATAGATAATGCAAGCGCACTGCCAAAGTACTCGCTTGAGCCCGGCTCGCCCATCTTGTGCTTTCAGCGAGTTAAGGACGAAATGAGGTTTCGACGAAGGCGAATGTGCAACCCTTTGCAGTGCTGGAGAACGGGTACTCCGGCCGGGGGCTGCTAGCCCAAGCGGAGTATTTCGACCGTGATATTGTCCGGGCCGCCGCGTTCCCGAGCCCGTTCGATGAGTTCGCGACCGGCCTGTTCCGCACTTTTGTTTTCCACTGCATCCAGCATCTCGGAGTCGCGCACCTGTCCCCACAAGCCGTCGCTGCAGATCAGAAGCACGTCCTGGGGCCGCAACGGTTCGGGATGTCCCGGCGAATCCATGATGAGATCGGGGTTGGTGCCCAACGCGGCGGTGAGAATGTTACGTTGGGGATGATGTTCCGCTTCTTCCTGTGTAATCATCCCCGATTCCACCAGTCGTCCCACGTACGAGTGGTCGCGCGTGACCCGGATGATCTGGCCGTCGCGGATCAGATAGAGCCGGGTGTCACCGACGTGCACATAATGGAGCGCGTCGTATTCGACGCCCCGGTCCGCAACTCTAACAATCGCCGCCGCGGTGCAGGTGGTTCCCATGCCCCGCAGCTCGGGATGGGCAGAACTATATTTTCGAATCTGCTCGTGGGCCGCCTGTAAAGCCTCGATCAAGGCCTGTTGCGGGTTATCGCCGCCAAATTCGCGATAGCTCGCGACCAGCGTCTCGACCGCCAGTCGGCTTGCTTCCTGGCCACCTTCGTATCCGCCCATGCCGTCGGCAACCACCGCCAGACGCCCCTTACGCAGAAAGAGGGCATCGTCTTCGGACTCCCAATAGCCAAGGGAATCCTCGTTGTTCGTGCGCAGGCAGCCGATGTCGGACTGGCTCGATACTTCAATTCCGGCGCGAACCTTCATCCGCGCACGACTTCGACGACGGAAATAACGGGCATAGAGATGATCGCTCTAAGACACAGAGCAAGCATTATAAGCGTTGCGGGCGGGACGCTCAAACCTAAGGACGGGGCATTCGGATTTCCGCGACCGTATCGACCGCACCGAAATGGAGAGGGGGACGAACGCTTCGCGCCCGTCCCCGCAAAATTTAGTGCCACCGATCGTCAGCCGATTGTTAGGACGTCGGTCCGCATAGGCCTTCAGGGTTGTTCTCAACTCCCTGATAGGTTGTGTTACCCGCCGACGACGCAACCGGAATGTATACCGGCTGGGATGTAATTCCTCCATAGGTCGCAGTCACCACGTAATCCCCAACGTAAAACCAGGCGGGCGTGCCGCTCGGACCGATATCGACCCAGGTACAGGTGGCAGGCTCCACGGCGGTCACCAAGCCCGTGGGACTGATCTCAACGGTACCCTGGCTGCCGCTCTGGGGGCAAGGACCATAGCACGGAGGAAGGAGCGCGTTCCCGAATGCATCCACGCTATAGGTCGGATCGACCTTGACGGTATAGGTAACTTTGCTGCTGATATCTTTGCTTCCACTGCCGCTGTAGTTGGCCAGGGCCTCTAACTGGATGGTGCCACCGTTGCCCTGCAGGGTGAAGAAGCCAGCCTGCCCCGTCGGCGCCACACCGTTGATCAGGCTTGCGTTCAGAGTGATGGACTGCAAATTGTTGGTTGTTCCGCAGCCCAGCATGCTGAAAGTGAGCAGCGCGCAGGCCAACGCGGCAAAGAGACTTTTACGATTCACCGCCGAGTACCTCCAAAAGGAATCTTCCGCATCGTCGCAGCATCCCTCACACCAGGCAAGGTAACCAAAGTCATGGCACTTGTACGGACGCGCAGCCCGCGTCCACTCGCGTGACCCTGCAGTGAGTTCGCAACCAGACGGCACGAGCGGAAGCTCGAGCTCGTTTACAATCAGCCCATGTCCGAGCCCAAAGGCGAGCCGCTGCCTGATCAACCCGTTCCTGCCCCTCCCGCCGCGCCACCATCCCAGCCGATCACCGAGTTCCACATCGGCGACGAATTCGGAACCGCCAAACGCAATCTCCCCCCAGCAGGCATTGTCCTCATCTGCCTGGCTGTCGTCGCTGTGATCGTGGCAATTTTCGCTTTCGAGGAACGGCAGAAACCGCAGGGCGCGGGTTCGATCGTGTACGTGGTCGCCGCCGAGGTACCAGGGCAGAACATGATCCTGGCGGCGATCACCATGACCCTGCGGAATTCGACCGACAAGCCACTTTGGATTCACACGCTCAAAGCGCAGCTCACGACCGCCGACGGCAAGACCCTGGAAGACGATGCTGCTTCCGTTGTGGATCTGGATCGCTATTATCAGGCGTTTCCGGCGTTGAAGGAAGAATCGGAGCCTCCGCTCTCGCCCGAAACCAAGTTGCTGGCCGGGGCCGCACAGAGGGGAACCATCATCGTCGGTTTCAAGGTAACCCGGGCAGACTTCGACCAGCGCAAATCGCTGCAGGTCGCGATTCAGCCCTATGATCGGGCGTTGCCCGTCATTTTAAAATGACACGGGTCCCACAGGCGGAAAGACCACGGGGTTCCCCCTGGCGAAGTTCCCATGCCATTCGTCGTCGACCCGGGGAACCGGCATCAGCTCATCTCATACTGCAATTCCGTGTCTGTTCCCAGGAAAACTCGTGGCAATCGACGCTAGCCACCCGGCGCCGAGAACTTTGCCGGCAGTGCGGGACGATCGACAGCTGCGGTTTCGGCGACAAATACGTCAGCTCTAAGTCAACCGTGGCAGCGGCTTCGAGAACAGCGGGCCCAACGACCGGCACACGACCTCACTCGCTCTCGAGTTGCTTTCGCGCTTGCGCCAGCGCTGCCTTCTCCTCCTCGCTCACCTTCGGATACTTTAAGTTCATAGCCTTCAATGTATTGGTGACGGCCTCAACGACCACCAGCCGGGTGAACCACTTGTTGTCGGCCGGCACAACGTACCAAGGCGCATAGTCGGTCGCTGTGTGCTGAATCATCTTTTCGTATGCTTCCTGATACTGGTCCCAGCACTGGCGCTCCCTCACATCGGCGGCGGAGAATTTCCAGTTTTTCTCCGACGTATCGAGCCGCTCCAGGAACCGGCGTTTTTGCTCTTTCTTGGAAAGATGCAGGAAGAACTTGACAATGGCGATGCCGTTCCGCGTGGCATAGCGCTCGAAGGTATTAATGTCTTCGAAGCGCTCTTGCCAGATATGTTTGGTGACCAGAGGCTTCGGCAGTTTTTGGTTCTCCAGAAGCTGCGGATGGACACGGACGACCAGGACTTCTTCATAATAGGAGCGGTTGAAGATACCGATCTGGCCTCTTTCCGGCATGCACTTCATGGTTCTCCATAGAAAACCGTGATGCAATTCTTCCGACGACGGGGCTTTGAATGACCACACGTACACACCCTGCGGGTTTACGCCCGACATGACGTGCTTGATGGTTCCGTCTTTTCCGGCAGCATCCATTGCCTGAAAAATCAGCAGCAGACCCCAGCGGTCCTGTGCCGCCAGAACGTCCTGCAGCGCCGCCAGCCTTTCCACGCCGTCGGCGAGCAGCTGCTTGGCCTGCGGCTTCAATTCCGATCCCATTCCGTGTGTATCTTTCGGGTCGTGATCTTTGAGGGAAAAGTGTTTGCCGTTCTCGATGCGGTACCGCCGGAGCAGTTTGCCGACTTTCATAGCCCCAGTCTACGCGATTTTTCCTAGCGCCGTTGCTGGTAAACGGAGCTGTTGGGCGTGGGCTCATCGTACTCGCGGCCATATTTGTTCTTGTGGGCGACATTCTGTCCTTTGGCTGAGGGGACTCGAATCACTCCGAGCGAGGAGGCATTCTCGCCGATCATGATCTCCCGGGTAAGGGGTTGGGCATTTTCCGGACCCAGGCTCTCGCTCCAGACGTGCAGAATGTAGCGTCCATAAGGAACAGCGGACAGGGTCAGTTGTTCGTCGGCCGTAGCCACCGCATAGAGCGGCGTCGCCAGCGTGAGGACTACCGCGCTCATCTCCGGATGAATATTGCAGAAGATGTAGCTAATTCCCGGCCGGTCGAATCGCACCATCCGCGAAGTGCCGGCCTCATACAGACCGAGGTCAAATCTCTTCCCTTCAAAAAGGGAAAAGACGTTGTGGAAAAAGGGATCGCGATTGGGAAACTCGACCACCGACCCAGCCGGAACCACCAGGATGTGCGGCTGGAAGCTCTTGTTTTTTTGCACCAAACGCAGGTTTTGTGACGGGGCTGCCGGCGAGGCGGTGACGGCCGCCGATGCTTCGCCGGCGGCTCCAATCGGCGTCAGCCACACCACGGTCGCCGGAACGGGCTCGTGACGTGACTTGCCTTTGACCGTGGCCCCCTCGACTTCGACGCGCCCGCTCACCGTGACGGTCGTCGTCAGGGGAGTCGCCTGGGCGCGCGACGCGGCCGCCAAAGTTCCTACCGCAGCCATCCCGATCAGGATTGTCCTCAGTCTCATGAGTTTAATGACTCGGCATGCGCGTATTATCCTGCATCTCGCCTCGGTCATCCATCTGCTAAAAAAGAACTCCCATCACCAGATTGAGCTGGCCCGCAGTTGCGAAACCATGGGTGCTCGTAGCGGTTGCCAGATGCCGGTACTCCGCGGAAAACAATAGATCGGAGCGGGGACGATAGATCATGTTCACAAAACGTCCCTGATTTCTGGCAATCGCCGGATTCCAGTATGCGGCGTAGGGGAACAATCTCAGATCGGCAGCATAGGGGTTGTCCATCCCGAATGCGGCGTTGACTTCCCATTTGTTGACGGGCCGGTATTTCAGTTGCGCCCAACCCCCAATCGTGTTTAATCCCCTCACCTTTACCCCCGAGTATGCGGGATCGCCACTGTAAACAACGCTGCTTCCATCCGCACTGTAGAGGCCGCCCAGCGCACTTCCTCGATACAGCTTTCCGCTCAGAAACAGGTTATGGCTGAGCGGTAAATCAACGTCGGTCATCCCCGACCAGCCATCTACCGTCCGACCAAAACCGTAATTCTGCGGGCTGAAGAAGCCGCCACCGCCCACTCGCAAGGGCTGTCCGAAAACGTTCCGGGTCCAGGCGATTCGCCCGCCATAGGCGGGTTGACGCGATGCTTCACCCGGCCCCGCCTGCCGGTAAAGACCTGCCGGAGGAACCTCCCCGCTGACCGGATCGAGAATACCTCCCTGAAACAGGAGGCTCGAATTCTCGCTTAAAAGCACCCTATGTTCCACGCGTATCTGCGGAACCCAGTTCCACAGATTTCCCGCCCCCGAAAGCGCCGGAATCGCCAGCGAGGCGAACGAGGTCGGCGAGTTCGGGGAAAAGAAAATCCCATCCTGCCCAACCACGACCGAGGTGTTTGTCCAATCCATGCGCATCGTGCCTGTGCGCAATCGCACCAGACCCGAATTGACGCCGTTAGGAACCTGGGGAAATCCGCCCGCCAGATCGAGTTGCAAGTCGGCACTGGTCTTCGCGCCCGCCACAGCCGGCCCGAAGGTCTCGAATCCGATCTCGGACTGCCGCAGTGTCGCGCCGAAACTTCCCCCGGAATCGCCCGCCGGTCGCGGATACGCGATGGTCGGCACATCGATGCTGTCCACCGCTCCTTGATCGCTGAACAAGTTCAGCAGAACAATCCCCGACAGCCGCACTTTATACTTTGATGCACTCTCCACTTTTGTCTGATACTGATCGTCCACTTTCCCACTCAGCAGCTCGTATTCCTCTTGCAGACTCTCGGCGCGCCCGCTTTTTTTCGCCTCCCCGCTTTGATCTTGCGGATTGGCATATTCGGTTGCGATCTTCTGCGGGCTGCCCGACGTCGCCATTGCGCTTTTCAAAACCGCATTCTCGGACCGCGAGCGGACTTGATCCAGTTCCCGGCGCAGCTCTGCGCTTTCCGCGCGGGCGCGCTCGAAATCAGAACGCATTTCAACGACGGCGGATTGGAGTTCACGAACCTGATCACGCAGTTCGCGCACCGACTGCTGTACCGATTCGATCGAAGTCTCGGAAGAGGGTCGCTCCGAATGATCGGAAGCTTCTTGCGCGATGGCGGATGCAGTCGACGTCATCAAAGCTACCAGAATCCCCGATCGCATCCATGCGAATCTGCGTCCCTTGTTCATATTCCATCCCCCTCCTGGCACTCGTCGCCCTTCCTTCTGTATCCAGAGTCTGCACCTCGGGTCCGCATCCTCACCCGCCGGTCGAATCCACATAAGAGGAGGCCCAACAGAAACCTTGAGTTCTACGTCGCATTCCGCGTGGCCAGTACATGTTCCGCCGATGGAGTCAGCGGAATACTCAGGCAGAACGTTGTTCCCGAAACCGACGTCTGCTCCACCGCAACATCGCCGCCGTGATCCTGGAGAATTTTTTGCACGACAGTCAATCCCATGCCCGTTCCGTTTTCCTTACCGTGACTGACAAACGGTTCGAAGAGGCGATCGCGCACCGCGTCGGGAATACCGGGACCGTTGTCCTCGATGCGAATCGACAGGGTGTCCCCCACCCTCCGGAGCCCGACATCGATCTTTCCGGATTGTGCCGGCACCGCCTCGCAAGCGTTTAGCAACAGGTTCAATAAAGCGCGCTCCAGTTTCCTGAAATCGAACCAGCCCTCACTCGAGCCTTCGCAAGTCACCCGAATCCGTATGCGCTGGAATTCCGGATGCGCCTTCACTCCCTGCACCGCCCGGTCAACCGCCGATCGCACGTCGCCGTACGAGGGACGCAACGACTCGCGAGTGCGGGAGAACTCCAGGAGTGACTCGATTAACTCCGTCATCTGGTTGACGGCAATTCGTATTTCGGCATAAAGATCCTCGCGCTGACCTGGCGTCAGGTTGCTCTCGCAGAGAAATTCGGCATTGGCCACGATCGCCGCCAGCGAGTGCCGCAGATCGTGCGAGATCGAACTCGCCATGCGTCCGATCGTCGCCAGCCGTTCCGCATCGAGCAGCTCTCTCTGTGTTTTCTGCAGGCTGGTTCTCATCCGGTCGAAGGTGCCGGTGACTTCGGCGACTTCGTCTCCGCCGAGGGCGTGCAGGGGATAGGCAAAATCTCCCAGCTCGAGTGCGCGCACACCTGCCACCAGGTTCTCCAGCGGTCGCGTGAAGGTGTGCGAAATCAGGAAGACCAGCAGGCTCCCGGCCAGCACCGCCGCCAGCCCCAGCGCCAGCAACAATTCGTTAAGGCTACTCAAGAAAGCGGTTGCCTGATCGAACGACTTCAGAACCCAAAGATTCAGCGTGGGTGAACCGGGCGTCGGCAAATCGACCGAGGTGGCGAAAAACCGTTCCGTACCGAGCCGGATCTGATCCCCTTGCGGAGCCCCGCCAGCGACGGTTCTCGGCGGCGTCCGCAACAACTCCGATTCCTGGGCTGGCTTGAGCGTGCTCCGTACAATCGTATCGCCATAGCGGAAGGCAACTTCGCTTGCCGATACGCGACTCAGGTCCCGGGCAACGTGGTCGTCAATTTCGTACCCTACCAGAAGATAACCCAAAACCCGGTGCTGGCTTGCCGGACCAAAATAGATGTCCTGGAGGAAAACTTCGTAGAGGTGTCCTTCGACGTACCACCAGTGCCGTGTTTCTTCCCGAGACACCACGGTCGAGACAAGATCCTGCCCTTGGTGAACGGTAATCTCCTGAGGAGTCCCCTGCAGCGCCATTACCTTCCCGGAAGCATCGGCCAGGAGCAGCAGGTCGGTGTCCGCCAGTTGCCATAAACCGCGCGAGGCGTCCTGGATGGTGGCCGGATCGTGGGTAGTCATCAGCGCCCGGACATCCGGCAAATCGGCAAGCAGCGCCGCCGAACGTGCGAGCGCAATTTCTTTCTGCCTTTGAAAGTTGTGGAATGCAGAAACGGAATTTTCGAGGTCGCGCTCGATTCCCAGGCGCACCTCCTGCTGCACGGTGTGCCGCACCACCAATAAGGTAGTCAACGTCAAGGTCGCCGACACTGCCACCATGGAAAGCAGGAACTTGGTCCGCAACCGAATTCCACCCATGGTCAGTCCTCGATCTCGCTCACCGGCTGAAATCCTTGCCGGGTGGTACGCCGTGCGTCCTCGCCACGGAATCAGCGATGGACGGGCGAGGACGCCCGTCGCTCCATCGTAGTTTGTATGATCTGGATCTCGCTACGGCACAAACTTATAGCCGGAACTGTGAACGGTGCGAAAGTGCATCGGGTTGGCTGGATCCCTCTCCAGCTTCTGCCGCAACCGCAAAATATGGTTGTCCACTGTCCGTGTGCTCGGGTAATTCCGGTATCCCCATACATGATTCAGCAGTTCTTCTCGCGATAACACACGCTCCGCGTTCTGGATCATGAATTTCAGAACCTTGAATTCCTGCGAGGTCAGCTGCACTCTGTCCCCGTCCCGCCATATTTCCATTTTCGTGAAATCAACGTTGACGTCACCAAACTTAAAAGTCTCGGTGAGGGGAATCCGGGTGGAGCGCCGCATGGCCGTTCGCACCCGCGCCAGAAGTTCTCGTGGACTGAACGGCTTGGTCACATAGTCGTGCGCTCCCAGCTCGAGCAGCAGGACTTTATCCATCACTTCCGTTTTCGCACTGAGAATGATGATCGGCAACGACGGCGCTGCCTGGCTGATCTCTCGGCAAACGTCTTGTCCGGGTGTCCCGGGAAGGCTCAAGTCCAGCACCAAGACCGAGGGCATCGCCGCCCGGAACATCTCCATGCCCATCGTGCCGGTCCCCGCGATATCCACCGTGAAGCCTTCCGCTTCAAACAGACGCCTGAGGGCCTTCTGTACGGCTCGGTCGTCCTCGATCACCAAGATTCGTTCTAAACCGGCTGGCAGCGCTACCGCCGTCGGCGTCACCGTCGCAGCTAGATTGTCATTGACCATAAAATCCTCGCACGATTTTCAGGAATCATACCCCTAAACTCTAGCCTGATATCGGGTTAATGCCACATTTTCAGAAAGAAAGTGACATCAATTTGACAATTTGTTGACAAATGCGGGGCGGCAGAAAGCGGTGGGGACGGGCACCCTAGTAAGCGTGGGTGCCCGATCCCACCCCCGAGGCGGGCATCGTCTGTGAGTTACCCAAGCTGCCCGTTCAGCCTAGGTGCTTCGGGATTGCAATCGACCGGTTGCCGAATTCAAGGTGAAAACGCCTGGTGGCAGCCTCCTGCTCAGCCGGACCCGGCAAGGCCCGGTGTGCAGTTGCTCCGGGGGGATTCGGAATTGCTTGACGAGTCGCCAAGGCGGCTTTGGGTGTCGGAGCGAGCCCAACAATTTCCTGCTTCTATTTTTCCGTCGTCGTCGAAATCCATGGATCTCTGGCGCACACCGGCAAGCAGTGGTCGGGGGCCAAAGGATCGCGCCGGCTCATCTGACGGCGGAGGTCGAAGATGTCGATTTCGTTGGCGTGATGGGCAGACCCGTCAGCATGACTTTTGCGGCATTCAAAAGCGATGCAGGCTGGCTTCTCGAGAGCCAGTTTTCGTTCTCCACTTTTCGGGCGAAGAAATGACGTTCTACGGATCGGGTAGGACAGCGACCAGCGAACGCGCTAATAGGTGAACGATTGAATCTCCGTTACACCGGAGTCCGGCCCATCCACATAGCCGCTGCGATGGGTCGGGTTCAGTGCAATGTGGGTGAACACTACGTTGAAAGCGTTGGAGAAACTGAATCCGTTCAGCGACTCGACCAGGTTGCCTTTGGTGTCGTAGACCTGAATGCTGCTTCCCTGCCCTGTGCTCGATACCGACTGTGCCACCAAGAATAGCTTGTTCACTGGATCGAATTCCACGTCCGATCCGCTTTGAATCTGGTTGCTCGCGCCCGGCAGAGTGACCGCAAAGCCGGTCTGTTTCTTCAGGTTGTAGAATTCGACGCTGAAATCAAGTTCCGTCGTGGTGCAGGCGATGCCGTCGTCCGAATCCACAGCAATTCCATTGACAAAGCCTGCGCGATACGGCGGAGCGCCCGGAAGACCGTCGAACTCGATCACCGTTCCCGAGGTCAGGTCGACCAACGCGATAACCGGCGGCGGACCACCAACCTCTCCCGTCGATGCCGCCACTACTGCCTGATTGGTCTGATTGTCATACGCCATCACCGGACTGTCGCCGAAATCAAATACCTCGTCGGTCAGCGTGACGAAGGGTTGCGCGGTGTTGGCGGCGACGTCCGCGCCGAAAACAAACGTGTTGAAGTTTCCACCATTCTCAAACGCCATTACGGCGTTGCTCGCCGCGCCATGATTGGACGGATATTGATTCCTGCTGACACTTATAATTATGTTGTCGCTGGCGAGTGGCGGCGTCCAAGTACCAGAGAACTTATTCGAGTCCAGCGGATTCAACACATCGTAGATACGCTTATTCACGTAAATCCCTTTGACGTGCTCATGTTCGACCAGCCCTACGCTGCTGCCGACAACTCCCAGCGTCAAGAAATCGTCTCCGGTCTCGAGCTTCGTGATGACCTTGAGAATCTTGCCCGATGCCTGATCGAAGGTTTCGACCGCCGCCAGCACCTTCCCATTGTTGAGGGCCTGCGCCTCGCTCAGCACACCTTCGCTCCCGTTCTGGTCAATGTCGAAACCGAAGATCTGGCCGCCGAATTGGCTGTGCACGAGTGTGGCTCCCGGTCCAACCTGCGCCACCAACTGAGCTTCGCCGCCGCGCCCGTCGGTTAACTGCGCTGAAATTCGATCTGGCGCGATCAGCGCAAACGCGGAGAGAATAGCAAGCACTGCGACTGGACGATACCGTGAACTATTCCTGGGTTTCATGATGCAGAGCCACCTTTTGTGAGCAATACTAGTCTGCCATTCCCTTCGGCTTTTTCTCCGGCAGGGTCGGCGAAAGGCTACGACCACGGCAGCTTCCGCTTGTCATGTTCGGGTCAGAAAGTTGTAAACATTTTGTCACTCAAGCCAGCAAACGGCGTTCGAAAGCGGGCGGTTCGGCCCCGATCGAGTGGGTTGTCCGTGCTAGACTCCAGGTTTGTTACTGGCATCCAAACCTCTTATGAGCTCTTGCCGGTCGCCCCGCAAAGAGACCCCCCGATTGATTGCCCAGGGCGCTATTGCCGTCTTTTTGGTCTCGGCACTTGTCGCCTGCGGTGATCCCGGTCACCAGTCTCCCGCGATTGCGGTGACCTTTGACCTACAGAACTATCCGATTCCCGCCCAGATCGATACCGGTGCCTACGTCGCCGTCGCAGCAACCGTCACCAACGATACCAACAACCGCGGCGTAACATTCTCCTGTGCCCCTGCCGGGACATGTGGCGGCTTTTACCCATCTCCTGCAAGCGGCAGCGACGTTCCGCTTTGCTACCTCGCCCCCAACGCTGTTCCATCCCAGAATCCTGTGACCATCACGGCGACTTCAGTGACGGACCCCACCAAGTCGGCCTCGACCACGATCACCATCGTGAATGGCCCCACGAACCCCTGCCCCTAAGCCGCGGACCGTTATTTGACTTCCCACGATTTCCCGCCCAGAATAGGGGTAGTTCTTTGAAGGCCTTTCCCATCAGTGGGGGCGTCACGGCTTCGACGGAGATGCTTGCGGCCAGGAGGCATGCCGGGGTGCACACACCCGAAATCGAGTGCAAAATGATAATTGCCAATCAACAGATGGCATACGCTGCTTAATTAGTTAAGTAGCCGTCCTCCGCGGCTTTGCCCGTGGGCCGCGGTCAGGACGTCACACAGCGGGCCGCTCTTCTCGGCTACGTCTGGGCCGGGAGGCTAAGATCTCAGGCTAGCGGCAACGGTTTCTTGTCCGTTCTGAGCGGTTGGCGCGAACGTCCTGGGGTAATGCCCAGGGCATGAACCGGAATAAGCATGTAGTCTCTTGACCAGTAACATTTTCGGACGCGGGTTCGACTCCCGCCGCCTCCACCAATATCTCGTTTATAATCAACGACTTATAAGCACATTCTAATTTCGTACAATGACCCTGTAAATAGGCGGGTTCTCCGCCGTAACTTCTCTCTCATAATTTCCCCCCACTAATATGCGCTAACGTCTACTTAATTATGCCACCGCTAGTGGTATAGTTATGTGGGGAGATTCCTATGGCCGAGTTCTTTTCTGTCAGTGAAGCAGCGGCAATCGCGGAAGTGTCGCCAGAAACGATCCGAACTGCGCTGGAAAAAAAGTCCGTAGCGCCTTCATTCAAGCGGAAGACAGGTAAGGCGGTGCGCTATGAATTCTCAGTCGGAGACGTGCTTCTTGTGAAAGTGCTTGTGGAGTTTCCGTTTGCTTTGAGCAAGGAAGACAAGCAGTCTCTGGCGAAGATCCTGTCACGTGGCGATCGCACCGCGACCCGCTGGTCGAGAGAGGGTGCGGACCTTGTTTACCGGTCCGGAGAGATGCAGGTTTCAGTTGAATGTAAGGCATTCCGCCAGAAGGTGGCTCGAAATTTGTCAGCGTTCCGCTGGGGCAAACGACGCATTGTTTCTAACCCTCACGTGTTGGGGGGAGAACCCGTTTTTCGTGGTACTCGCATACCCATTCGGCATGTTGCCTCGCTCTTTCGGAAAGGTGTTTCCGAAAAAGAAATTGCGGAGGATTTCCCGAGGCTTGGTTCCCGCGACCTGGCCTATGCTCGGCTCTTTTCACGGCTCAGTGAGAGACCTGGACGACCACGAAAGAGGTTGGGTCTTCGACGCGGACTGAGCGCATGATCCGTCTCCTGCTGGATGAGAACATCTCTCCAGCACTAGTGCGACTGTTGGCTGGCACCGATGTGTATTCCCAATCGGTACCGCACGTTGGCCTAACCGGTCGAGCGGATCATGCAGTCTGGCAGTATGCGCTCGATCATGACTTCACGGTCGTCACAACGAACGCGCGAGACTTCATCGAACTCCTCGACACACCTGTTCATCCGGGATTGATCGTATTGCGCGAAAGCGGTCTGAGCAGGCAGGAACAGTGGGAACGGCTCATTCCAGTTGTTGAGCACATGAAGAACTCCGGGGATGAAAACTTCCTGCTGAACAAGTTGATTGAGATCACTGGAGTCGGCCAATTCACAATCAGGGAGATTCCGGAACCAACTGAATAACTCCGGGTTGGGGACAACGCTCCCGTAACTCACCACCATGCCCGTTTGCCATTACTGATCTCCCACAAGCCACAAGCGGACCGATGGCCGAGGTTGGCTATTGAAGCGCTCGCCGTTCGCACGTCTTGGTCAATGAGTAAATGGGGATTTATCAACAATCATCAGACCAAGTCCTTCGCTTTGGCCCTCCATCAGTCTGCGGGCTGGGCTAAACAGATAAACCTTGGATGCGAGCCGCAATCGCCTCCATCGTCACCTTGTCAGAGACAGCGACGGCTGGGGTAGTACACCGCACCGTTCCCAAATCTCGGTGATCACTTGAAAAGCATCCAACGGTTATCACTTCAAAACTGGCCAATGTTGTTCCCTGCCGAGGCAAGTTTATTCTTTAATGGCCTGCTTCCAAACGGTACTTCCAACCCCCGAGCGGCCGACGATACATGCTCGATCAGCAACACTTCGGCCTAGTGGCTGTTAGTTTGCGGTCCGGCAAAAAGCAGCAGATTTCCATCCGGATCTTTAACGACAAAATTCTTAGCGCCCCAAGGCTGCTTCTTCAGTTTCTGGAGAAAGGTAACACCGGCGGACTGAAACTCAAGAAACAGTAGCTTGATCTCGTCGGTTCGGTAGCAGCGAGTGGCACAACTGTCTCCCGTGCAAGAACGGCAATCTTTGGGCACCGAACCGTGCCGTCGGATCGGCCGCTACTGTCCAGCAGGCGGCTGTTGACTTGGCCATGAGTCGGGATTATCGTTGATTTTCAGCGCGCGGGGCGCATCCAGTCCGCGGAAAGGGCCAAGCCCACCCTGCAAGAATTGCACGGCTACAATCTGACAAATCTTCTTTCTGCCTGCGATGCGGACACAGGCCACGAACGGAAAGGAGATTTTCATGTCAAGGCAACTCCCGCCAAATCCCAGTCTCGAACAACTCAAAAAACAAGCCAAGGGGCTGTTAAAGCGTCAGCAGGCCGCGGATTCCGAGGCATTGACTCGCATTCGCGAGTACCATCCCCGCTGGAGAAACCTGTCGGAACGACAGGTCGCGGCACTCCTGTTCTCGCTTGCAGATGCGCAGCTGGTAATTGCGAGCGAATATGGATTCTCGTCCTGGGCCAAGCTGCAGTCGCATGTCAAGACACTTGAAGCAGCCAGCTCGACCGCAGAGGCGGTCGCATCTCTTCGCGATGCCGCTGGAAAAGGTGATCTCGTGCGACTCAATACGTTGCTTGATGCGCATCCGGAGCTCATTGACGAACGCGGAGGGGAGGGGGGGAGAACGCCACTGCACCATGCCGTCTTCGGCAACAGCGAAGCGGCAGTCAAAGTGCTGCTCGTTCGCGGTGCCAATCCCAACATTCGCTGCGAAGGTGACAACGCTTATCCGCTCCACTTCGCCGTGGAGAAGCATCAATTCCCGATCATTCGTCTTCTTGTGGAACATGGGGCCGATACGGTCGGGGAAGGCGACTACCACGAGCTGGGCGTGATCGGGTGGGCGACGGCGTGGGATTACGCACAGGCCACTCCTGACATCGTTGCGTATCTGCTGGGGCACGGTGCGAGACACAATATCTTTTCCGCCGTTGCCGTGGGCGAAACAGAGGTGATTCGTGAGTTGGTCGCGCGCACGCCGAACGACCTCGAGCGGCGGATGAACGGGACGGTAATGCGCAGCATGCCACTGCATCTCGCCGTCATGAAAAATCAACCGACAGCGCTGACGACGCTGCTCGACCTCGGTGCTAACACGGAGTCGATCGACGAAGCCCGCTTTTCTGCCCTCGATCTGGCTGCGTTCTACGGCAGGCACGACCTGGCGCAAGTGCTGCTGGAGCGCGGAGCAAAAGTGCGCCTGCCGGCCGCAGTGGCTCTGCGTCGAACGACCGACGTCGAAAGACTGCTGCGTAGAGATCCCGGTACACTGAAGCCCGGCGGACGATGGGGCCATTTGATCGTTCGCGCCAGCGAACGCGCGCCGGGCGATGTGATTGAGATGCTAATCCGCAATGGAGCGTCCATGAATGTACGTGACGATCCGAAGACCTCGATCGACGCGACGAGCGGATACACACCTCTGCATGCGGCAGCGTGGTACGGGAACTTGAGCGCGATTGATGTGTTGATGAGACACGGCGCTGATGTCCGCGCGCGCGAAGAGAAGTATCATGGCACGCCCGCTGGGTGGGCCGACTACTCCGGCCATAAAGAAGCCCGCGACCTGATTCTGCGCGGGCCATCGTGGACATCGAAGACATTCGCATGGTTCTTTCCGGCGAACTCGAATCCCCTCATACTCAACGGGAGCATGGACCATAAGGTGGTAATCGGGATTGCGGTGTCGTCCCTGTTGGCCGGCATGCTGTGCGGCGCGCTCCCCGCCTGGCGTTCGGCCCACGCGCCGGCCATTGAGGTACTGAAGGCAGAGTCTGCAAGCATCTCCGGCGGCTCACGCAACCGGAAATTGCTCAGCGGGCTGGTAGTGGCGCAAATCGCGCTTTCACTTCCTCTGCTGGTCTGCTCCGGGCTATTTCTGCGAACACTGCGGAATCTCGCCGGCGCGAATCCCGGATTTGAACAGGACCACATTCTCACTGCGTCCGTGGGGCTGAATATTGCCGGCTACAGCCACGACGAGGAACAGGTGATCCGTCACAAGATTCTTGATCGCGTGTCGGTATTGCCTGGCGTGAAGGTTGCGTCTCTTACGGACTGGATTCCGATGACCTTGGGCCACAAGGGGGACGATGCGTATCCGGAAGGGTATGTGCCACACCCCCATGAATCTTTGCAGGTGTACCACGCCGAAGTGGCCCCGCGGTATTTCGAATCCCTTCATATACCCATTCTGGAAGGACGCGAGTTTACACCGGATGACGATGAAAAGGCCCCGCGGGTACTCATCGTGGATCAGACCGCGGCGAGGCGATACTGGCCGGGACAGGATCCGCTGGGAAAGAAACTCAGGATATGGGGCGGCCTTTTCACGGTTGTCGGCGTCGCGAGAAATTCGACACATATATTCGTGAATGAGTCACCGGAGCCCATCGTGTATATGAGCTTTTTCCAGGTGGGGTATGAGACTATCGTGCAGGTGAAGACCGAGGGAAACCCGGTCGACCTTGCGCCAGCGGTGGAAAACGCCATCCACGAAATCGATACACGGCTGCCAGTTTTCGATGTGCGTCCCATGCGAGAGAGTACCCAGATGGCGAGCAGTTTCGCTGTCGTACAGAGCGCCCTGGCGGGCATGTTCGCGCTGATCGGGCTGGTTCTTGCGGTGACCGGGATCTACGGAGTTGTGGCCTATCGGACTCAAATGCGGACCCACGAGATCGGAGTGCGAATGGCTCTGGGCGCCTCGCGCGTCGACGTGCTGAGACTCGTGCTGTTGCAGGGATTGTGGCTCACAGGCATTGGGATGGCGCTGGGACTGGCGTTTGCGTTGGGACTGACACGTTTCATCGCCCGGCTCTTGTACGGAATCGGAGCCAACGATCCCGTCACCGTCGTTTCCGTCGTCATGCTCCTGGGAGCGATGTCTTTGCTGGCATGCTACTTTCCGGCACATCGAGCGATGCGCCGGAACCCTGTGACTGCAATTCGCGAACTGTAAACAGCAGCTCGGACTCGACGCGAATTGCGTGAATTAATCTGGCTCTCTACTTCCAGCGCCGTTACTTCGCGAGTCCGTAAGGGTCGAAGCTGGCAATGCCGGCCGAACAGATGACTTCGCATGCTGTACCGAAGCGCTGCTGCGCTCGGTGTTAGTGAGTTGGTTGTCCGCAGACTCATTGCGCAGAAGACTCTCCCGGCAAAACAGATTGTGAAGTTCGCCCTCTGGATGATCGAACGGACACACCTGGAGCTTCCCACGGTGCGCAAAGAGATTTGGCGAGTTCACGAAGGCCAGCGTACGGGATGGGCGGTTAGCGAAAAACAAACGGGGCTATTCGCGGATTCCCATGAAGCTTAGCCTTGATGCTCTGCGAGCAACGGCAGAGGCTGCGGATTCGAGTCCCGGGATCCCCGCCATTCTTCGTCAATGTTTTACAAACTGGCTCTTTCGGAATCTGGGTGCATTTCAGGAAAATTCGTCGGCAATCTTTCTCCCACCTGTTAGGGAAGGGTCGCCCGTTATTTGACGAGAATCCGGCCCAGACCGAGACCGAGCGGTTCATCCGCGCAGATGGCGGATGTTGGTCTATGTGATGAAACACTTGACAGCCCTCGAGCCTATCTGCCACCAGCCCTTGCACTAGGCCTATTACAATGAGGAGGGGACGTGAGCTCAACCCACAACCCAATGCCGAAGAGAGAGTTTCCAATGGAGCTTGACGAAAAGAAGGCGAGTCATACGGTCGGCGTAGATCAAAAGAAGTCATATCGGGTGGGCGGTATTGCGGCACTCTTGCTCGCTACCGGATATGTCGTCATCGTGCCCCTGTACGCCCAGGTCGGGGCTCCGCCGAGCGGCGGAGATGCCTGGTTCAAGTACGTGGCTGGGAAAGCAACGATCTGGTGGTGGATTGTTGCTCTCTCTGTCTTCACGGACTTTCTCTTCGTGCCCGTGGCTTGGGCACTCTACTTGGCTCTGAAAGAAGCCGGCAAGAATGGAATGTTGCTGGCAACGGTATTCGTGGGGCTATTTGTGGTGTTGGATCTCGGGGTCACTTGGTCTCATTACACCTCAATCCTGACGCTTTACTCTCAGTACTCCGCAGCTACCGATGAGGCGCAAAGGATGGGTTACGTCGCCGCTGCCAACTATGGGTCTGCTATGCTGACGTCCCGGCTGGAAATTGTGTATTCAATCGTAACCCTCTCGTTTGGGATTCTCGTAATCGGCTTCGTCATGCTGCGGGGAGTCTTCCACAAGATCACAGCGTACTTGGGCCTGGCTACGGGGATCTTAGGTATCGCCGCGCCAACCCGCTTGAGTGTGGCTATTATCGGAAATGCGCTTTGCGCTACCGCGTGGCTCTTTCTCGTGGGTTACAGACTCTACCAGCTCGCTCAGGACACACCGGCTGGAGGCAGAACCGGGGCAATGATTCCACGTAAAGACTGATTATGCTATTCGACGAATGATCCTGACAATGATCAATACGAATGAATCCCGCATAGTTCGCAAACAAGAAGTAATTCCGTTCTTTCCTGCGGCGTAGGGCCTTCACGGCCCGTACAGTGGCATCAAGTTGCTAAGAAGCGAACTCCGTGTTCGAAAAGATACTTAATTGTTCTCAGAAGATGTGCTACGCTCCATCGCTTGCTTCCAACAATGCGCAAGACCGCATGTTCATTGACTCCAGCGAGGTGTAGCAGCATGTCACTGCACTCTGGCGTGCGATGAGCAGGATGTTTCCAAAGCTTCATGTCATCGGCCGGACTATGTGAACTCGCCCTTGCGCGTCTGCTCCCCGTTCCCATGAACACTGCCTGATGGCATTGTGGCGATTGACATAGTGCGGGTGCCTCCAAGCAGGCTGAACACATTGGCGTCTCAGGCAGCGCAGACCCTGATCTCGCCAGCATCCCAAGTCAGCCGTTCGCAAAATCGCAAAACCGGCGTTCAACTGAAGCGGATTATCTGGGGATTGCCGCGATCCGCCCAGAATCCGAACCCTGCCACTCCAGGTGGTGAGCGCTATCGCCTTTACAACAGTAATCTTCCGTTTCTGCTGCAAGCCCATAGAATACAAGAGAGATGCAATCACTCAAAATCATCCTGACCTGTATCGTGGCCGCTGTGTTGTACGGCGTCGTTCACGACCAGTTCACCGCGCATATTTGTGTTGAATACTTCTCCGTTTTTCATCCGCCAGTGTTTCCGACAGAGTCGCCGACGTTATTAGCGCTTGGCTGGGGCATCATTGCTACTTGGTGGATGGGAGCATTTCTGGGCGTTCTACTCGCATTCGCTGCAAGAGCAGGTTCGCGCAATAAGATCGACGCACGGGAACTGGTTCGCCCCATATCGAAGTTGCTTTTGGCGATGGGTTTTCTAGCGGCTGTTGCTGGATTAACGGGGTACGTGCTGGCCAGCAGGGGTGCAATCGCCCCACCTGATTTCATTGGCGCTATGATCCCACCCGCGAGACACGCAAGATTCATGGCTGATTGGTGGGCACACAACGCTTCATATTTCTTCGGCTTCTTTGGAGGCATTTTGCTGTGCATCCTTACAATCCGAAGGCGTAAAGTGGATAAAGGGGAACCATCGAAGAAGACGATGGGGAAGCGAATCCTCATCGGTACGTTCGCGCTTTTGACTTTGGCAATATTGGCCTGGGGCTACTCTCAGTTTGGGTGGATGTTCTACCGTTACCACAGCACCGCGTGCCAACAGCGGGGCAAGGCATACCAAGAGCGTATCGAGAAGTTGAAGCGCGACGCACGCGAGCGGCTAAGAATCGGCACCCCGAAAGAAGATGTAATGCGGTTTTTCAAAGAGAATGGCCTTCCGGTCTCTTTGGACGGAGACGCGTACGAAGGGACGATTTACACGGACGGATGTGCTCCTGCTGGTTGCGGCTCAGATGCCGCTCTCCTCGGGCTACGTGTTAAAGCTGATAGCAGCGGGGCGGTTGCTGGCGAACCAATCGTAGGCGCGCTTTATACGAATTGCCTCTAGGCGAACCACTCAACGAGTGATCCCGATAGCACTCACAATGCCAGAACCGGCTAGTCACTGGGCGACGTGGGCAGCGTGCAAAATGGGGGGCGCATCCGAATGCGCCCCCCTTCGTAGTCAGAGCGATTCCAAGAACGCCAGCAAGTGATCGTTCGCGCGGAATCGCCGGAACCGTCTCCCGATCGGAGCGACCTTTGCGAGCGCCT
>JBEKPJ010000031.1:0-87754 GCA_049520935.1 Terriglobales bacterium
CCTGTGGCGCTAACGGCCACCGTTCCGGTGGCCCAAAATTCGGGGCCGCGTCAGCGACCCCGCCTAGCCGCTTCGAGCGGCTCACAGACTAAAGCCCCCGGCTCTGCCGGGGGATACTTACTCGCGCGGCGCCGCACGGGACCCCAATCGAGGTGTTTGCGCTCCTAGCACAGCCCTATCCGGAGGTGAAACCAGTGGGACCGGCATGGATGTTTTCTGGCCCCCGGGTTAGGACCGGTTCCGACTTGAGCCGGACAGGCGTTTGCAACGGACGAGGAAAGCAAACCAAGCGGGAGGGTGAAGCGTGGCTTCACCCTCCGCGAAAGAAAAGCTAGCTGGTGGGGCAACCGGGCAGCTCAATCGGCGAAAGAGCGGGCAGGATCTTCTCATCCGGATAGCTGTATGCGCCATCGATTGCCGTCGAGGGCGATTGGAACTCGAACCAGGGCAAGAGGGCGACGTTCTGCGGGTGATAGGTCATGCCGTTCATCTTGATTGGATACGGAGCATGCGGCAGACCCTCGATCACATCGCCTACTTCCAGATTGTCCTGGCAGTTTCCGTTCGGTGACAGCCACCAGGGAGTGAGGTTGTGTTTGCCATCGACGACCACGAACGGATCATTGAAACTCTCCGCGATTTCGTGGCCAAGCCCGGTCACATCGAGAAAGGATGTTCCGAACAAGCCGGGGCTAATCCACGCCGCGTAGTCCATAACATAACGCTTCTGCCGGTTGCCATTTTGAACATCTCCCGGCTCTTCGTCGAAAGAGTGAAAGCCGAGAACGCAGCAGTCGTTGGGATTTCCGTTAAAGTACAGGTAGGTGTTGGGGAACAAAAAGGTCGAAAGGTCTTTGGTAGTGATATCGCCGGCATTCTCCGCGGCGCCGATGGGCGTGGTGGTATCGGTCGAGGTTGCCGGAAATAGCAGGTTGCCGAACTCGTCGTAATCGATCAGCACATAGAGGCAACAGTCCCCATTGCTCTTGAGGGCGTAATAGTAGAAGCCGGAAGGGACCTGCATCGTCCGTTCTGTCTTCAGACTTCCGAGCAGCAGGGTGTGCCAGTCGGGCGCCATCGTGTTCCAGAACTCGGCGCGCATGATCGCGTCGGTGATTTGCGTGGGTATCGGGCTGCTGCTGAAGCTCGAATTCTCGAATAACGGCGATTGCAGCGTGGGAAGGATGTACGGCTTGGGGTCGTAGGTCAGGAACACCGAGCCGTCCGGATTCAACAACTCGACAGCGACAGGCACGACGGGGGCGTTAATGTAGGTCGTACCACCGAGTTGAGGCGGATTTCCTACCATGTTGTAGATCCAGTTCGTCCGTGGTTTGCCGTTTCCATCAAAACCGGGTGTCTTAAACGAACCATTCCAGTTGGTCAGGGAATCGATTCCGGGAATTCCGTTGGTGTTGCCGCTGACGCCAGAATTTCCGTGGCGGTGCGCCGGTACCGCCATCAATCTGGGATGAGCGTTCGAGAGATAGTTGGCTGGAAGTTGGTGCGAATCTTGTGCGATTGCGATTGCGCCAAACAGCATCGCAACCGAACACAAAACCGAGAGGGCGAATCGTGGCGGCATGTGGACTACCTCCTGCTCAAATCGGTCGAGTGACTTGAGGCGAGCTAAAATACCTCAAATGGGGCTGGAGTTGCAAATCGGCTGAACGCAGATTTCGCGCAACGCAGTGGTGAAGTTCGCTATCTCACGTACGAGATGCAGTCCCCCAAGATACCAAACGCCAATCCCTTCAGTTCAGAATCTGTTTCGTCGAAACTGTTTCCGGGAGCGAGGTCAGTCGGGTTTGGTATGGAGCGCGACGGATCGGTGACCCCGAGAGCGAGAGAAAGAGGAGAAAAAACATTCCGTCCCCTCGTTTGCTCGACGGTTTGCCGTTTCACAGCATCCGCGCCGTCCGGATGCAGGCGCCCCCGCGGCTCCGTTAGCGTTGGAGCTTTCACACACATGCGAAGTGAATCTTTGCCGCCATCAGACCCCACGGCAGGTCAGTTGCCATTTCTGTCATTGTCCTGCCAAAGATGATTAACGGCGTGTGCGGAAAAAATCCTGTAGCAGCTCCGCCGAACGTCCGGCCAGTACTCCGCCCCGGATTGTCATCTGATGATTCAGGCTGGGGTGATTTGCTACTTGCAGAACCGAATGAACCGCACCGGCCTTCGGATCAGGGGCTCCGTAGACCAGGCGGCGGAGGCGAGCATGAACGGCAGCGCCCGCGCACATGGCGCATGGCTCAATGGTAGCGAACAGCTCGCAGTCGCTCAGGCGGTGATTGCCGAGGTTTCGCCCGGCTGCGCGCAACGCCACGATTTCAGCATGCGCGGTCGGGTCGCAGTCGGTGAGGTTGCGATTCCAACCTCGTGCCACCACGCGCCCCGAACACACCACCACCGCCCCCACCGGCACTTCGCCCGCTTCGAGTGCACGCCGGGCAGAACGGAGGGCTTCCTCCATCCAATGCTCATCGGAGGGATTCTGGTCGAGGCCAAGCTCGTCAGCAGATTTGTCGGCGGAGGCCAGTTTGTTCGTCACCCGTGGCAGCTAGCCACAAATTCGGTTCCCGGTCGTCCGGACTCCTTAATCAGGTCGTAGATCTCTCGTCGATGGTATGGAGCCCGACGGCAGAAAGACACTCAGATTTTAGCCGGTAATGGTTACCTTTGGGATAGGAAGTTCCGTTCCCACCGAGCGTCCCCGATTCTGCGTGGGAATCGGGGGGACTCGTTTGATCTCTGCGCTAAGCGATGGTAAGTGACAGTTTAGCTTATAGTTAGCGAAAAGTCTTGAATTAGTACTAGAGATCCAAAATGGCATGAGCCGTGCACGTTCTAGGGGCGGTGGGGTGCGTTGTTTGCCTTTTGCTCTTCGAGGGAGGATCGGATCACTGTGAAGAATCTGAATCAAGTTGTGGTGGCTGCCATTTTTGTATTGATATTTTCCGCTATGGCAGCCGCGCAGGTGATGTTTACTGTCATTCCGGTACCGGGGTCGAGCCCGAATTCGTCGATTGCCATCAACAACGCCAGCCAGATCGTGGTCAATACCGGCAATAGCAATTCCTACAACGTGTCGGTTTGGAGCCGGCTGGGCGGAGCGCAGGATATTGCCTTGGTTGGAACCAATAGCGGTGGGGTGGCCATCAATGATGCGGGCGATGTAGTGGGCGCCGCCGACCCCGGCCATACGGGTTTTCTTCAGGCATTTCTCTGGCAGCCGACGAGCGGACTGCAATGGCCCGGATCTCTAGGGGGCGACTGGAGTTCTGCGAGCGGCATCAACGACGCGGGAGCGGTTGTCGGCATGTCGTTCACGGGTGACGGCGCACCGCATGCATCTTTTTGGACGCCGGAGACGGGCACGCAGGATCTGACACCGTCTCTCACCAGCCCGGAGGGTGCGATCGCGCGCGGGGTCAATTCCTCGAACCAGGTTGTCGGCTATTACTTTCCCAACAACAGTGATACGACGCTTGGCTTTACTTGGAGCGAGGCCGGCGGCTTCCAGAATCTGGGCTCGCAGGGCACTCTCGCTTTTGCCATCAACAATTCGGGTACGGTCGTGGGGCAGGTAATCGTGGCCAACTCGTATCGGCATGCTTTCAGCTGGACCCAGTCGGGAGGCATGAAGGACCTGGGCGCTCTGAGCGGCTCGGAAAGCTCTGCTCTTAGCATCAATGCGGGCGGATGGGTCGTCGGTACCTCTCTGACAAGCGTGAATGGATTGCTGCACGGTTTTCTCTGGACGCCTTCTGCCGGCATGGCGGACTTCGTCACCTTGGCGCCGACGATAACTGATGCCTGGCAAATTGGATCGGCGCAGGTGAATGACTTTGGAGTGATTGCCATCTCGACCAGCAAGGGCGGTTATCTGATGATCCCGAGGATGACCGGGACCATCACTTCGGCACCGAACCCCTCCGTGCTCGGGCAGCCGGTGACATTCACCGTAGCCATCGATTCGATCGCCGGACCTCCGCCCGATGGAGAGACGGTTCAATTCCTGGTGGGGGCCAAGAATCTGGGATCCGCAATCCTGACGGGGGGTGTTGCCCAGATTACGACCGCGGAGATTCCCGTGGGCGCGCACGTGGTGAAGGCCGTCTACAGCGGCGATGCGAACTACCTTCCGGTGGCCTATACGGCTACTACGCAAACCGTCAACCGTTAGCGTCGCACACGTGGTGTTTTTTTCGCGTAGCTCGCGGCGTCGATTGGTCGTCCTCTGCCTTCGACCGTGATCGGGTATAGAGACTGAGTGTTTTGTGTGACCTGTCTCACATCGGGACGGTTGCCGTCGGTGATATGCTAAACCGGTTATGGGAATGACCGAAATCTTGCGCAAGGTGTTCCTGGTGGATCTGATCCAGGGACTGGGGGTCACGTTCCGGTATCAGGACCCCAAGGAAATTTACACCGAACAGTATCCGCTGGAGCGGCCGCAGGTCGCCGAGCGTTACCGGGGTGCACCCCGGCTGAACGTCAATCCGGATACCGGCGAGAGTCTTTGCATTTCCTGCGACCTATGCGCCCTGGCTTGCCCCGAACACCTGATCGTGGTGACCAGCGAGCGTAACGAAAAGACGCGCCGCAAGGAGCTTACGACATTCACCTATGATCTGAGCCGTTGCATGTTCTGCGGCCTGTGCGAAGATGCCTGTCCGACCGATGCACTCGAACTGACGCAAGATTTCGAGCTCGCCAGCTTTACCCGCGGCGGCATGATCTGGGATCGTGAGACGCTCGAAAAGGGCCCGCAGCCGACGGTCTACAGAAAGTAAGCGGAAGCAAGCAGGTTCTGCTGGCGACCAGTTGTGCTTGTTCCTCGCTAACCTGTTCACGCCCATCCGAGTATCGGTGTCTCTCCCCTGTCTCTTTGCCCGGTTGGGCTGGCGCTGTCGGTTGCGTGCAAGCGCGACTCGTCGCCAGCACACCTGAGGCCGCTTCCCACCGAGAAATCGCGCCGCCATCGCGGTCACGGCAGACTTCCCACTGCGTGAAATTTTCCGCTCCGCTTGGCCAGCAGGAAGCGATTGACCAGGCGCGGCCTGGCGTCGGTGGCGGGATCGGACTGCGGGCAAAGTGCTCCGCCAAGGTCGGACCCGGCGACTACTCCGGGAGGAGCGGGAGGCCCTGAATGTTCCACGAGATGCGATAGACGGCGTCGTGGGTGGCTAGGAAGGCGGACCTGCCAGGAGCGAAGGCCAGGCCTACCAGGTTTTGCCCCGAGACTTCCAGGGTGGCTTTACCTTGCGGCGTTATTTTTACGATGCCGCGCTTTCCTGCCAGGGAGGCGGCGACGTAGATGTTGCTCTCGATGTCCAGGGCCAGGCCTTGCGGCCGTCCTAGGCCCCGGTAGAACACGGAGACGCTCCCATGGGGATCGACTTTGTAGACCGAGTCGAAGCTGGAGGTGCTGGGGCCGGTGACAAACATATCTCCGTGGGGGCCGAAAGCCAGGTGATAGGCGGCTACGCTGGGCTCCAGTGTGGCGAAGACGAAAATCTGACGGTCGCGGGCGATTTTGAAAATGGTTCCGCTGCGATCGCCTACATACAGGTTCTCCTCACGGTCGAAGGCGATTCCGGTGGCGGTGCCCATGCCTTCGGCGTAAGTGGACATCGTTCCGTTGGGCGCGACTTTGTAGACGGCCTCGTCGGCCCGGGAGGAAACATACATCTGGCCTTCCCGGTCGAAGGCGATGGCGGTAGCGTTCATCAGGTCGCTGAGAAATGGTTTGACGTTGTAATTGGTATCAATCTTGAAGATGGAGACGGGGACTTTTTGGCCGCGGGATCCGGAGAAGGTGACGTAGAGGTTGCCCTCAGGGTCGAGTGCGGGATTGGCGACAGGGTGAAGACCGCCGGCAACCGGCACGGCAACTTCGACGGAATGGGGATTGCTGAGGTGAGCCTCGGCTCCGGCTCCGTTGCTGTTTTCGTTTGTGCTCACGACCACTGGACCGGAGGCGGCGTCTTCGGGAACGCGGGCGATCAGAAAATCATCGGAACTGATGAGTACGGAGCCCTCAACCCCGCCGAAGCGGACACTCGGGCGGCGCAGTTCCTGGGGACGCAGGTCTTTGCCGATGATGCGAACTTCGCCTCCCGGGAGAGCGCAGGGGGGTGCGATCGCTTCGATGTGCGGTTTGCCGTTGACGTTCTTTTTTCCCAACAAACGGTCGGAGAGGCTCATGAGATTAGAAAGCAGCTGTCAGCCGGGGGGCTCGGCTGTCAGCACAGTTTGCCAGCGAAGCGTCCACTCAAATCTGGCGCTAGGTCATTAGAACTCTAAAGTGTAATAGAAGATGCATAACGGCGAGCGCATAAATTCCTGCTCCGAGATCGTCGACAACGATGCCGGTGCCCTCGGGGAGCCGTTCCAATCGGCGGATGGGAAACGGTTTCAAAATATCAAAGACACGAAAGAGTATAAGGCCGGCGAGGAAGGTTTTCCAGGCGAGAGGGACGGCGATGAGGGTGACCAGTTGTCCGGTAACTTCGTCGATGACTACGAATTGCGGGTCTTTCGAGCCGTGGGCGCGGGCCACCCGGGTGGCGGCCGGGATGCCGACCAAAGCGGCGGCTGCGGCTGCGATCACGGTGGCGGCGGTGCGACTGGAGGCCGGGATTAGGGAACTGACTAGCGCCCAGACCATTACCGTCGCCAGCGATCCCCAGGTGCCGGGGCCGGGTTTTAGGCGGCCGACTCCGAAGCAGGTCGCAACCTGCGTGGCCCAGAGGGGAGCGGGACCGATGCTGACGTCGTGCGACTGGTTCGCCACTGTTTTCGTCACTTCGATTCTTATTCTCCGTCCTCATCGGGGATGTCTTGCCTGATTGCTTCTTCGGCATCGGTGGCGGGGGACGCGATGACATAGCCGTCGCTCGCCCATTTGCCCAGGTCGACGAGGCGGCAACGTTCGCTGCAGAAAGGAAAGTCGGCATCGGCCGTTTTGGTCGCCTTCTTGCAGATGGGGCAACGGAGTTTCACAGCACGTTTACGCGGCATAAATCGGGTCCTGGGTACCAGTCACTCGCGGAAAATCGCATCCGACGGATTGAAATTCGCGCCGCGGAGGTCTCAACTTTCTCGTTCCCGGCTAGGAATCGCTCATGGCGTCTGATTGAGACGATCTTTTAGACGATCTCTGCGACCAAGTCATAGTCGTGGGCGGCAGTGATTCGGCAACGGTAGAATTCTCCTTCTTGGGGAGCGGTACCTTCGCGGTAGTCGTTAACGAAGACCTTGCCGTCAATTTCAGGAGCGTGCATCTGCGTGCGGCCTTCCAGGAGCAGGTCGGATTCGGTCGAGGGTCCTTCGAGCAGAAGATCGAATTCCTGTCCGATGAGTGATCTTTTCTTTCGCTTGCTGATTTTCCTTTGCAGCGACATCAGGGATTTGCGTCGGGCTTCGATCTCGCGCGGGGAGATCTTCCTGGACTGATCGAACGCCCCGGCTCCTTCCTGGTCGGAGTATCCGAAAGTTCCCATCCAGTCGAAGGTCGACTCCTTTACGAAGTCGCAGAGTTCGTTGAATTCTTTTTCGGTTTCGCCGGGGAATCCGACAATGAATGATGTGCGCAGGGTGACGTCGGGAATTTCGCGGCGCATCTTTTCGATGGAGCGCAAGAATAGGTCCGCGCTTCCTCCTCGCTTCATGCGCTTAAGGACCGTCGCCGATGCGTGCTGCAGGGGCACGTCGAGGTACGAGCAAATATTGTCGTGGGCGGCGATGGTGGCGAGCAGGCGGCCGGTGATTTTATTGGGATAGGCGTAGAGGAAGCGGATCCACCGCAGGCCGTCGATGCGCGCGAGTTTTTCGAGGAGCAGGGGCAGGCCGTCTTTCAGGCCGAGATCTTCTCCGTAGCAGGTTGTGTCTTGCCCTATGAGCGTGATTTCCCGAACGCCGGATTGGGCCAGCCGCTCGGCTTCGGCGATCACCGATTCGAAACCCCGGGAGCGGAATTGGCCGCGAAGCTGGGGGATGATGCAGAAGCTGCAGGGATGATCGCAACCCTCGGCGATTTTTATGTAGGCGGAATGGCGCGGAGTGGTGAGAATGCGCGGTGTGTGATCGTCGTAGAGATAGTTGGGGAGGTCGGCGACGGCGCCGTCCCAGGAAGTGCGGGCAAAGCGGCCTTGTTGGCGGCGATGATCGCCTTCGGGGCGCGAGGTCGAAGTGTTGGAAGACAGAATATTAAACGGACTCGGAGCGGCAGGCATCGCTGCTACTCCGGCGGCAGCGAGGATTTGTTCGAGTTCACCGGTGCCGACTACGGAGTCTACTTCGGGAATATTTTTTTGAATTTCGTCGCGAAAGCGTTCGACCAGGCATCCGGCGACTACCAGTCGCTTCGGTTTGTCGCCCGTCTGCTGGGTTTTGAGGCCCGCCATTTCGAGGATGGTGTCGATCGATTCCTGCTGCGCGCTCCCAATGAAGGAGCAGGTGTTGACTACGATCACGTCGGCGTTGGCGGCGTTGGAGGTAAGTTCGGCACCGGCTTGGGCGAGCATGCCCATCATCACTTCGCTGTCGACCAGGTTCTTGGGGCAGCCGAGGCTTACGAAGCCAACTTTTGGGGCGGTGGCTGGCGGGGCAAGGGCGGACGTGATTTTATTCTTATGCACTGGGACGATGGACTCTGGTGACCAGCAGGGAATCGATCTAAGCAATTCTAGCATCCGGAACCGCCGCCGCTCGAATAGCAGAACCGCGTAGGCGGCTGGCGCCAGGTACCCTCGGTGATGCGTTCTGGCCTTTCTCCAACCGGAAATAAGGCTCCTCGCAGGCTTCAAGCAGAGATGGCGCGAAACGCCCGATATTGCTGATCCTACTAGGGATAGCTGTCGCCTCCCGGGCGGACGCGTCGCCATAGGTGCGGCCGACTTCCATCACCGGGAGAGAGCGCCTTGCCCAGCTTTGCCACCGATTTCCGTCCCCGCCCGGCCCCGTTGCGGGCGCGAGAAAATGTCGGATTTCATTGCCTGCGATTCCCCCTGACTTGCCAGAGTTCCGGGCATTATGCGGAATTGCGCGTTGGACCGATCCGAGGATGCCCTGAACAGCTCTGGCGCGTGGTGAAGGTATGCCCTTCCCAAACCGGAGCGCCGCCCTGGTGTGCCGATCCGATCGCGCGGAATTTTCGATCCCGAAAACGGGGCTAGCCGGAGGCGCTACGGTTGGCGGCTTGCGGGGAATTGTCGGCCTCATTGGTTACGATGTTATGGAAAAGGACGGGCAGAGTTTGGGCGTCATCGGCGGAATTGCCGAAGCGGGCAGATTCGTAGGCGCGAGTGAATTCGGCCACTTTCTTCTGCAGGGTTTCTTCCTGAATGCTGGCGACAAAATCGAGCGGGGTCTGGGACGGCGACTTGCGCCAGCCCCGCCTTGCCAGGCGGCCCACCATACGGCTATACCAAAGAGCGGCTGATTCGCTCGGGGCACGTTCGGGATGCGCGCGCAGGCTGTGGGCACGCCAGGCGGTGAGCAAGCGGCGGAGATAGAGCAAGGTGAGCAGAACCGCAATGAACGCAACCAGTCGAGCGGACCAGAGAACGGGAAAATTCGTGAAGTGCTGGTGAGCGCGCCGTGCCGAGCGAAGCAAGGCACGATTCTCGTGTCCTATCCATTGGCGCGCCTCGTCGAGGAGCTGGCGGGTACTGGTGGCGGCATCCCGACTTAAGCTGCGCTGATGACTGACGTCGTAATTGATAATCCATTCGCGCCAGAAGGAGGCAGCTGCATCAACGTAGAGCTGCATGCGCGACCAGCCATTGTGCGCAGAAACGGAACCGGCGGGAGTTGGGTCGAAGGCGACCCAACCTGTTCCGGGGAAGTAGGCCTCAACCCAGGAATGAGCGTCGCTGGCGCGAACGATGTATTGGCCGGTCAGGTCGTTGAAGTCCCCTCCGCGGAAGCCGGTTACGATGCGCGAGGGGATGCGCAACGAACGCAGCATTACGGCCATTGAGCTGGCGAAATATTCGCAATGGCCTCGTTTTCGATCGAACAGGAAAGTGGCGAGCGGATCATGTGGCATGGTGCGGGGGAGTTCGAGAGTGTAGGCGAAATGGGTGGAGAGATAGCGCTCGATCGCGACCGCTCGGTCGTAGTTGCTGGGAGCGGTGGCGGTGATTTCCTCGGCCAACTTCGCAATCCGAACATCAAGGTGCGGCAGCTTCAGATAGGGCCGCAGGCTTTGCGGTGCGAGGTTTGCAGCCAGACGAAGTTCGTCCGGGTCGGCCTCGGCCAGTTGCGACTCGCCCTCGTAGCGATTGATGGGGTGCTCGCTGTCGAGGTTGTAGAGAGAGCCTCCGGAATCCATGCTGACTTGGCGGAAACTACCCTGGAGACGCTGCGGCCGGTCGGCCATGAAAAAGACGTTGGTGCCGAGCGGCTCCATGACCACGCGGTAGTGAATGGAACGGCCGACCGGTGGCAACGGGGCGCGCGAGTCCGGGACCGGCCCCAGACGATAACTTCCGTCCACGGAAGGCCGCAAAAGAGCTTGATCGAAGGAATTTGACCACACCCTGCCGTCGAAATTGGCGAGTGCGACGCCGCGCCACTTCAGGTCGTACGCGCCCTGCAAGTCGTTCTGGATCTCGATGTGCATGACCACGGCGCTCGATTGCTGAATCTGGCCGATGCGACCGAGTTGCACGCGATCGGTGAATCCGGTGGAGATGTCGCTGGTGGGCGTGTACGCGCTGAGGTAGCGTGAGGAGACACGGGGAAGGAGAAAGAAAATGAGGAAACTTCCCCCGATGACCATCAGCATGAGCGCGGGCGCGATGGCCAATAACGAGTAAGCCATGCGCTGGGCCGCAGGGCTGATGGCCGGAGAACCCAAGCCGGGCGGGTTCGCGGCGAAAGCAGTGGCATCTTGGGCGTGAGTCTGCTCGGCGGCCACGGAATGACGCATCTCCATGAGCACGAAAGTGATGACGGCGACGAGCAGGAAGGCAGAGAAAGCAAACAGAAACATGCTGCCCACGGTGAGAATGGCCGACGCCAGCACCATGAGAAACGAAAGCACGGCGAGCATGTAGTGATCGCGTGTCCGCTGCAGGGAGAACAGCCGTACGACCATGGCGAAGAGCACCAGGTGGACGGTTGACCCGAGGAAACTGCGTGACAGATAGAAGTAATCGACGACGTAGACGAGAACGTAGATCAGAGTGAGAACGGTGGTCCAGCGATCGGGGATGGAAAATTCGTGCTGCGCCACGAGTTGGTAGCCGCGCAGTACCAGTGCCAGTCCGACCAGAGTTACGGCGGGGAGGTCGAGCCCTCCGGTGGAAGCGAGAGCGCCGAAGCCGCTGAGCACGAGGAGATAGAGGGCGACGTTGAAGTAGCGTTCGATGGCCCTTGCGATGGCGGTAGTCGGCGTGACCGTCGTAGGCGTGGCGCCCGCCTTCGCGGGAGCCCGGGCCGGATTGGGAGCTGTGTCGGTCACGGCAAGCTTCTATTGTTGGCGAAACGGGCGCGGAAGGGAAGTGTCGGGGGTAACGCGGGGAGGAAGGGGGTGGATTGGGTGGATTCGGTCGGCTTGCGTTGTGGCCCGTCGGTGGGGTAGGGGTGGTGTAAAATTCCGGCCTCAGCGTGGAACACCCGGGAAACCGAACTCGCGGGGGTCCACTGCAGTATCCTGGTCCGCACTGACCAAGGTTGGCATGGCGCTGCCCAAAGCTTCGCCCAGCGAGGGGATCAAGCCCGAGCGGTGCGTCGAATTCCGGAAGGCGTGGAATCATTCAGAGTTTGCCCGACCGACGCTCGTCGACCGCGGCGAAGATCGATCGCCCGGTTTTCGGCGAGATCAGCGCGCGAGGTACATTTCGAGCGGCAGATTCGCGGATTGGAAAGTTGGCGTTGAGGGTGACGGTTGGGATGCGACGCGTGTACCGGTTTCGGGTTGCGCTGGTCGGGCGGGTACTTTGGCTGGTGCTGTTGGCTGGGTTGGCAGGGGCCAAGGAGCCGCCGTCGGGGCCGCACTATCAATATCTGCGAGTTGGAAATTCATCGGACGTGCGGACGAAGACTCGGGGCGGATTTGCGCTGTTGGGAGGCGGAAATGACATTGATCGTGCTTTCCAGTGGCTGTGCGATCGGTCGGGGGGTGGCGACTTTCTTATTCTGACCGCAAGCAGTAATAATGACGAATACAACACATATATTCAGCAAATCTGTCACGTTAATTCGGTATCTACGCTGATCATGCCGGACCGCGCAGCGGCCGAGGATCCTTTTGCCGCGGCGGTTATTGGGAACGCCGAGGCAGTGTTCATTGCAGGCGGCGACCAGGCTAACTACATTAACTTCTGGATGGGGACGCCGGTGCAAGAGGCGCTGAATCGGGCCATTGCACGGAAGGTTCCGATTGGCGGAACGAGCGCGGGACTGGCCGTTCTGGGGGGATTTATTTACTCAGCGCAGGGAGATGCCCGGGATGGACCGGCTTTGAAGTCGTCTGAGGTGCTGTCCAATCCGTTGAATCCGCGCGTGACCATTGTGCAGCGGTTTCTGAACATTGCGTTGTTGAGCGACGTGATCACGGATACCCATTTTTCCGCGCGCGATCGGATGGGGCGAACTTTGGTGTTCATGGCGCGAATTCTGCAGGATGGCAAGGCTCGTCGGATTCGCGACATCGCGGTGGATCAAGGGACGGGAGTTCTGCTCGAACCGCACGGCATGGCCACGGTAGTGGGCGACGGTTTTGCCTATTTTCTCGACGCCGCCGGGAAACCGCAGACATGGCTGGCCAGAACCCCGCTGACTTTTCGTGGCGTGGCGATACGGAGTTTGCAGGCGGAGGAGCGATTTGACCTTCGGCGATGGTCGAGCCGCCAGGGTATTGCCTATAGCGTATCGGTGGAATCCGGAGTGATTCATTCGACTCTGCCGGGTGGTGCGGTGTACCAGACGAAGAAGTGATCGCAGCGGGGCGGACGAGGTCGCTTGGCGGATTGTTGATTTTCGCTGCCGGTCGTTTTCTGGTTACAATACCTGCCCATGGACTATCTTCTGAAAACGGAACCTTCAGTGTATTCTTTCGCGGATCTTGCGCGCGAGAAGACTACGATTTGGGATGGGGTGACAAATCCGACGGCGGTGAAACATTTGCGCGAGATGAAGCCGGGGGAGCGGCTGGTGATTTATCACACCGGGGACGAGAAGACCGCGGTGGGAACAGCTACGGTGGTGGCGGTCGATGCGAGCGATCCCCGGACTCCGCAGGTGAAAATCAGAGTTGGCAACTCGATCGCTCAGCCGAAGACGCTGGCAGAGATCAAGAAGCGGGCAGGGTTTGCGGAGTCTCCGTTGGTGCGGCAGGGGCGGTTGAGTGTGGTCCCGTTGACGGCGGCGCAGTATGGGTGGTTGGCGGGGGAGTGAGCGGTTGTGGAAGCGATCTGTTTCGGCTGAGGATGGGCCCCGTCTCGCTCTCCTGTCCCGCCCGAGAAAACCCCTGCCGAGACCTGTTCGGCTTGGAGGGATGAGGGTGCCCATCCCTGCTCGTGTTTCGTCCGTTCCTGCCCTGGCTTGCGGGCTGGTGAATTTGTCGAAACAGCGGATTTTCCTGTGGCCTGCGTCACGATGACTTGCCTGATGACCGAAATGACTGTGATGGACAGCCCGGTAAAACCCTTCCGGAAAAACGCACAGGAAAACGCCACCCGAGAAATCCGCCGGGCAGCGCCGGCTTCGAAAGCGGCAAAGCGGATCCCTGCCACCCAGCCGCGGATCGCTCACCAGCAGAGAAAGTCGGGCACCTCCTAGACAGCAGTTGCACCAGAGCAGGCCCTTCCGACGATGGTCGGGGGTCGACTTTTGAGTCCGGGGAAATCGAGTCGCAAGGCGCGGGTGCATCTTTTCGGCCGAGTGCAAGCATAGCGCCAGACGCTAGGCATGAGCAGCCAAGCAGCGCGTCTACGGGCCAGACTACGTTCTTACTACTCGCTCCGGGCAATCGGGTTCGGGGCAGGCGTAGGTCACGTGGTTGCGCTGGCGGTCCAGGCTGATGATAAACATGGGGCGACCGTGTCGATCGCAGTTAGGCTGATTGGGTGTTAGGACGGGGGGTTCTCCGCGCTTGGGGGTGCTGTAGCCGACGCGCTCGCCGAAACAGCGGTGGCAGAATTTGTCGGTGCAGCGGAAGAATTCGATCGAGTAGTCGGCGTTGTGCGGAGCCAGTGCGGGCTCCATGGTGCGGTAGTGCTGGTCGCAAAGGGGGAGAATGTCCGTCCGCATGCGAAGCGAGTTTAGCACTTACCTGTACCCCGGATGACGGTGGCTCTTGATCTTTAGCGAGGAGCGCTCCCATCACCGAAGAGCGCGAATCGGCAAGAGCCCCGGCAAAAAGGAAGCGCCGAATCTCCTCCGAGCCTGGTTGGCGCGAGTCGCGGCAAACCAGCGGCGGACTATCCGAGGTAGCGGAGCGCGTCGACGATGCCAAGGTTCGAGGCACGGTAGGAGGGAATCAGGCCGCTGGTGATGCCTACGACAACGGCCACGGCCAGGACAACGGCCGCCGTGCCCGTGGTCATGTGCATCGAGACCGGCAAGCCGATTCCGGGGCGAGCTACGAACATGATCGCAACCGTTCCAAGAGCGATCCCGATCACCCCTCCAATCAGGGAGATGACCATGGATTCGCTGAGCAACAATTTGAGAATGCTTTCGCGGGTGAAGCCCAGGGTGCGGAGGACTGCGACTTCACGGGTGCGTTCGCGGATCGACATGGCCATGGTGTTGGCGCAGACGAGCAATGTGGTGAAGACAACCGCTCCGCAAATGCTGAGAATGAATGCTTTGACGTTGCCGAGCGTGGCGATGAAATCGAGCTTGAATGCCTGTTCGCTTTCGCTCTTGGTGGGAACCGGGGTGCCGTGGAACATGTCGTCAATGGCGTGAGCGGCTTGCGGCATGTGATCCGCGGAGTCGACGCGAACGAAGTAAAAGCCCGCAGTGTCTTTGAACCAGTCGACGGATTCCTCCAGGTACTTGGTATGGAAGTAGAGGTTGCTCGAAGGCGGATCGATGGTGTAGATGCCACGGACGATGAGGTCGAGATTGGTGGGGAAGATGGTGCCTTGGAGCAGGATGTGATCACCGACCTTCCAGTGGTGTTTCTCGGCGAGCACTGTGTCGACTACGCAGCCGGCGCGGTCACGCTTCCAGGCGGCGATTTGGTCCGCAGGCATGGTTTTGTCGGCCGCCACGTCGAAGTATTCGTCGGGATCGGTGGCGAACTGAGCAAAGTAGTTTTCCGGCTTGTCGTCCTTATAGGTGCCACCGAACCATGTCATGGGGACGACATGGACGACGCCGGGAATGGTGCGAATTTTGTCGCGATAGTAAATCGGCAGGAAGTTGGCCAGCGAAACCTTATGGCGGGTCATGATACGCAGAGCCGAGTCGGGTGCCCCCTTGTCGATGTAGAAGCTGCGCCATACCGAGAGCATAATGCAGAGCAGGAGCAGAGAGAAGGCGATGCTGGCGATGGTCAGCAGGCTGCGGCGTTTGTTGCGAAAGGCGGATTTGGCAACGAAGCTGGCGAGCGTCATGACTCTTAATATCTTACCGCCTGCCGGTTTACCGAGCTGAGATCGGGGGGCGCGGTTCGACGCGAACTCAAGACACTGCTTTCCGCAACTCGCGGCGCAGGATTTTACCGGAAGGGGTGCGGGGGATGGCGTCCACAAAGCGAACCTCTCGCGGCTGCTTGTGGTGGGCCAAGCGGTCGGCTACGAATCCGCGCAGATCTTGGGCCAGCGTATCGGAGGGGGAAGAACCTTCGCGGAGAACCACGAAGGCGCAGGGGATTTCTCCCGCTTCCGCATCGGGTCTGGCGATGACCCCGCAGTCGCGTACGGCGGGATGCTCGAGGAGAACGGATTCGACTTCGGCCGGGGCGACGGGGAATCCTTTGTACTTGATCATCTCCTTGCTGCGGTCAAGCACATAGTAGAAGCCATCCGCGTCGGTGCGAACAATGTCGCCGGAAAAGTACCACCCGTCGCGAACAGCGGCTGCGGTGGCTTGGGAATCCTTCCAGTATCCGAGCATGAATTGAGGGCCGCGCATGATGAGTTCGCCGGGTGCGCCTTGCGCCACGTCGTTTCCATTGAGGTCGACGACCCGGCATTCGGTAAGCGCGAGCGGTTGTCCAATGGAAGCGGGGCGGTTCATCTCGGGCGGGGCGCAGTAACCTACGTGGGTCACGGGTGACGCCTCGGTCATGCCGTAGCCCTGGTTGACGATGACACCGGTGCGATCGGTGAAACGGCGAGCGAGTTCGGGGGCGAGGGGCGCGGCTCCGCTCTTGAGCCAGCGGAGTTGGTGGCGAAGGGGGAAGATTCCTGCCTCGGCGGCCTGGCAGAGGGCGTTGATGGCGGGCGGTACGATGGGCATCATGGTGATGCTTTCCTGCACCAGGAGAGCGCAGAGCTTTTGCACGTCAAAGCGCGGCATGAGAACGAGAGTTGAACCCAGAGTTAACGAGAGAGTTAACCCCACCGTGAGCCCGTAAATGTGGTAGAGCGGAAGAAAGCAGAGCATGATGTCATCGGAGGTGAGAGGAGCGGCGTTAGGGCCAATGGTCTGATAGACGTTCGCGACCAGATTGTAGTGCGAGAGCATAACGCCTTTGGGGAGTCCGGTGGTGCCGCTCGAATAGGGAAGAGCGGCGACGGATTGTTGCGACGGTTGGGTAGGCTCGGGAAGTCTGGCGGAGGTGGGCCGCAGCAGGGTTGCGAAATCTTCGCTGGAGCCGCGGTGGCCGCGGGTGGTGAACGTACGCCGCAGGGCGTGGAGTGCGGCGAGGTTCACAGTTTCCAGAAGCGGACCGTCGGTGATCAGGAACGCGGCCCCGGAATTCTCTAATTGGTAACGAATTTCGCGCTCGCGGTAGGCGGGATTGAGGAGCGTCGGGATGGCTCCGGCTAGGGTCACCGCATGGTAGGTGATGGCAAATTCCCAGGAGTTGGGGAGAAAGATGGCGACGACTTCTCCTGGGGCCAGGCCGGCCGAGACTAGGCCACGGGCTAGGGATTCGACCAAGCTGCCGTATTCGGCGAAGCTTAGACGGCGGTCGCAGGAGGTGTCGATCAGCGCGGCTTTGGCGGCGTTGCGGCGGCAGCTTTGGAGAACGATATCGTGGACGGATTGGCCGGTGGGGTCGGCGTAGAGCTGGGTGCGCAGCATCGGGGGTGATTGTAAATCGTTAAGCGGAGAAGTTGAAAGGCGGAATTCGAGATTCATTCGGAAAGCTTGCCGATTCCTGAGACTAGACTCCGAGGATCGTTTTTCGCTTTGATCGCGGGACGTCCAGATATAGGTCCAATCACGTTGTGTCTCCAGTGGACATGCGCGATGTCGCCCGAGTCTTCTCCGGGCCCGCGCGCCTACAGGCTCAGCTTGCGCAGGAACTCCTGCTCATCCATGCGGTATTTGAAGGCTTTGCGGCCGTTGATGAATACGACGGGAACTTCATCGGTATAGAGGCGGCGGATTTCGATGTCGGAGTCAACGTCGATTTCACGCCAGGTAAAGCCTCCGCGCTTTTGCAGCTTGACCAAGCTTTCTTTGACAATTTCGCAGAGATGACATCCTTTGCGGGAATAGACCACGACCTCCCGAGGCTGTCTCATGCGAGGGAGTGTAGCAGTTTCGATCAGAGGTTTCCAAGGTACGGTGGTGGCGGATGTGTGGCGTAGAATCTCGTGATGGTGAACAACGAAATGACCAAAAGTGCAAGGTTGCTTACCGGCCGGACGGTGCTGATCACGGGGGCGGCGAAACGATTGGGGCGCGCGATCGCGTTGGCGGCGGCGAGCAATGGTGCGGATGTTGCGATCACGTTCCGCGAGTCGGCACGCGAGGCTCGGGCGGTGGTGGGGGAACTGGCTGAGCTTGGCGCAGAAGTGCTGGCGGTACGTTGCGATGTGAGCGAGGAGCAGAGCGTCCGCGAAATGGTTCGGGAAGTGGGGCGCGAGTTCGGCGGCATTGACGTCCTGGTGAACAATGCTGCGAACTACGCAACGGTCGAGTTCGAGAAGCTCACCGTGACGCAGTGGGACGCGATTTTTGCTTCCAACGCGCGCGGGCCCTTTCTGGTGTCGCGCGAGGCGCTGCCGTACTTGAGGAAACGCCGGGGGCGCATCATTAATATGGGTTCTCTGGGCGGCCTGAGGCCATGGGCTACGCATGCGCATTATTGTTCGTCCAAGGCGGCGGTGCATATGCTGACGAAAGTGATGGCGAAGGCTTTGGCGCCGGAGGTGGCGGTGAACGCGGTGGCTCCGGGGATGATTGATTTGGGGGAGAAGGCGGCGGCGGCGTTTATGAGGAAGATGGCAAAACAGACGCCGATGCGGCGGAATGGAACCGGAGAGGACATCGCTGCTGCGGTGATGTTCCTGGCAGCGGCTCCATCGTTTATCACGGGGCAGGTGTTGGCCGTCGATGGCGGGCTGGGACTGTAGGGATTTGTTTCCTTGGTTGGTTTCGCGTATCGTTCGATTTCGACTTTTGATCATAACTTATGACACGATTCATTCCTCGTGCAGCCGGTTGCTGGCTGACTCTCGCGATGATTCTGATCGGTTCTCTGGCGCTGGCCGAGGATCGTCCCGGGGAAGGCAGCCAGGAACTGGAAGTTTGGAGCGGCGGCGGGCACTCGGTTCCCGGCGGGACCAGTAATACGAACGTTTGGAACGCGGGAGTGCGCTACGGATGGATTCTGACCGAACCGCACTTGCCTGGTTTTCTGAGCGGACGATTTGAACTTGCGGTCGATGCGGTGCCGGCGTTTGTTGTGTTCCAGCGAGCGAACACCGCTTACGGTGCGGGCGTCAACCCGGTGGGCTTAAAGTGGATCTTTGCCACGCGCGGGCATGTTGCTCCCTATATCGAACTGAATGGTGGAACGCTGTTTACCACGCACGATGTGCCGACCGGAACCTCGACCATCAACTTCACGACGGGTGCGGCTTTCGGGATGTACTTCTTCCGGGAGCATACCTGGTCAGTGGACGTGCGATACATGCATGTTTCCAATGCGGGGCTGACGGTGCCGAATCCTGGTTTGAATACAGTGCAGGTGCGGCTGGGATTTGGGAAGTTTTTCCGCAAACGATAGCGGGCCGCGCCGGTCGTTTGCCCCGCGCAATTGCCCCGGTCTCGACCGGAATCGATGCCCGGGCAATGCCGTATTCTCCAGAGCCCGCCCTTAGCTGGATTTGTCGACCGCTGCGCCTGGCCGGAAACCGATCCTATGCACAGCATTCACCAATCCATTGGAGGTTGTCGGTTGCCCGATCTGGCCATCAACCGATGCTGGCCGCAGCCCTCGTGGCCGGCTCCGGTATGGTTGGTGGCAACGCAGACATGACCGGTGTGAAGCGGGCCACTGACACCGGTAGCGTCGGCCATCGCCTCGATCGCCAGTTCATCCAAATCGCGCGGAGTGGTCTTCTTGTTTGATGATCTTCTTATGAATGACCAGCTTTTTTCGGTTTCTTCGTTGGATTTTGCTTAAGGGGAGGTGGAGGTTGGATTCAGCCGGAATACCAGACGCCGAAGCAACTAGCGTCAAGGGAACGGGTGCGGAAGTTTGGGGACCGGGCCCGCGAACGGTCGTTGATCGAATTCAAAACCGATGCGCTGCGGATGCGGTGGCAGTGGTTGGCCGGGATTCGGCACGGCGTCCGCAACAAGGTCCCGGCGGGATGGCAGCACCATGGGGACAGGTTAAGGGGTGGTTGAGGAAGGTGCAGATTTTGTCGGTAGCCTCGGGAGAGAGGATGTGTTCGAACTTGCAGGCCTGTTGTTCGATTTCGGTTTCGCTATCCATGGCTAGCGAATCGGTGAAGAGGCGTTCGGCGAGTCGATGGCGCCGGATGATGTCGGCGGCGCGCTGATGTCCGCGGGCGGTGAGTTCGACGATGAGCGAGCCGTCGCCGGTCGAAAAGCCGGACGGTTTGAGGGCATCGTGGCAGGGGTTGACGAAGGGCTTGTGGTCGTGGGTCTCGGGCGGGTGCGGGTGGGTGGCTACCAGACCCATGGCGGTCATCTTTTCGACAGCGATCGAGACCGGCAGAGCGCCGTGAACCTGCATCTGGCCGATCTCCGCGATCTGGCCATTTTCTTCGAGGGCAAACAATTCTTCGAGCACTTCATCGAACTGCTCGTCGTCGGCCATGGAGAAAACTTCCTGGGCGGCGATTTTGCCGTGATGCAATTCGATGCGGCGGTCCGCCAGACGGGCGACCACCGGATCATGCGTGACCATAACGATGGTGCGTCCCTGTTGGTGAAGTTCGCGGAGAAGCCGCAAGACGATCTCCTCATTGACGGCGTCGAGGTTGCCGGTGGGCTCGTCGGCGAGCACGATTCGAGGATCGTTGATGAGGGCGCGGGCGATGCACACGCGTTGTTGTTCGCCTCCGGAAAGCTGCGAGGGTAGGTGGCCGGCCCGGTCTTTCAGGCCCACGCGATCGAGAGCTTCGAGCGCTTCCTTTTCATCGGTCATGCTGTGAAAGTACTGGGCGAGCATGACATTTTCGATGGCAGTCAGGTACGGGATCATGTGGAATTGCTGAAAGACGAAGCCGATGGTTTCGGCGCGAACGTGGTTGAGATCAGAGGCGCTGAGGCTGGCGACATTCTGTCCGTCGAGCCAGATTTCGCCGCTGGTGGGGCGGTCGAGGCAACCGATCAGATTGACCATGGTGCTTTTGCCGGAGCCGGAGGGGCCCATCATCGCCACCCACTCGCCGCTGGCGATGGACAGAGAGATATCATTGAGGGCTTTGATCAGGCCGCCATTGTTTTCTTCTTCTCGGGCGGGGTAGCTCTTGGTGACGTTTTTGAGTTCGATCATTCTAATGTGTTCCTTCTAACACGCAGCCAAACCTTGCATCATCGGACATTGCGCCGATCTCGCAATGCCATTGTTCTACTCTCCCCTCAGAATAATAGCGGGTTGCACGCGGCGCAGTAACTCGATGGGCAGAATGGCCGAGAGCAGGGCCACGGCTACACTGCCGGCCAGGATATAGGGAAAAACGCTGAAGCGCGGCACCACGGGTGCATGGAAGTTGACGCGCCCTATCCAGGCGGCCACGCCGATGCCTACGAGGAAGCCCAGCAAAGCGCCAACGACGCCGAGGGCGGCGGCTTCGGCGGCGAAAAATCCGTTGATCAGACGTTCGGATGCGCCGAGGGCTTTCATGATGGCGAAGTCGCGGCGGCGGTCGAAGACCCAGCCCATGAGGGTGGCGAGCACGCACAGGGCGGACGTCAGGACGACCAGGGTGGCGGACGCATAGAGCGTGGCGCGCGTTTTGTTGAGCACGTTGGCCTCGCCTTCCATGATCTGCCGGACGGGGCGGATGTCGGCCGAGGGCAGAACGTCGGCGAGTTTCCGGATTGACGCTTCGACTTCGGCGGCGCTTCCGGTGGCGGCGACCTCGACCGTGGAGGGGGCGATGCCGGTCCAGCTCCGGAATTGGGATTGATCCAGATAGATGCGGCTGTCTTCTCCGGCTCCGGTTTGCAGCATGCCCGCCGGTGCTAACTGAATCGGCTTGTCCTGGAAAGTAAGCTGGAACGGTTGGCGATTCGGGCCGATGCCGGGGCTGACTACGGCCGCGGCGCGCATGCCGACCAGGGCTTCATTGGGCGCGTCGGGCCAATGGCTGACCTTCCACCAGTGGTTGAGCTGGCGGGCGCGGGCGAAGTCGGTGCCGACGACGACGACCGACTGTCCGGTTTTCGTGCGTGCGACGGCGTAGGAAAAGGGAACCGCGAGCGTTTTTGCCCCGAGAACGGATTCGACTCTGGTGAGCGCGTCGGGGGGCAGGGTCTGGTTTTCTTTGGCAACGACGACCAGGTTGGCGCCATAGTTCCGGAATTCGGTGCGAAGTTTGGCCTGCACGTCAACGTAGAGATTCATCATGGCTGTGGCTACGGCGGCGGCCACGATCATGGCGAGCAGCGCAGAGGCGGCGCGACGGCGACGGAGGACGGCGGCACGGAGAAGCATGCGCGCGAACATGGAGGTGTGCGGCGCCTGGGCGCGGCGATCGGCCACTTGCTGGGGCGTCAGAAGCGAGTCTGCGGCGCTGGTCGTCATCTTATCCTTCCCCTCGCAGGGCGAACACGGGATCGAACTTCACGGCGCGGCGGATCGAGGCGGCGCTCCCGGCGAAAGTCACGAAGACAGCGATGGCGATGATGATAGGGAATAGGACCGGCTCAATAGAGATCTGCGAATTGAAAATGGAGAGGCCGATCTGACGGGCGAGCAGAGCCCCGGCGGAGAATCCGGCCACGCCGCCGACGAGCGCGAGAAGCAGCGCTTCCGCAAAAAAGAACGCCGAGACGGCGAGATGACCTGCGCCGAGAGCTTTCATCAGTCCGACTTCGACTCTCCGTTCGTAGATCGCCGTGGCCATGGCGGCCGATACGGCGAGCGCGGAGGCGAACAGGGCGGCGAAGGTGATCAGCAGCATGAGCCCCTTGATGCGGGAGAGGACGGTGCCTTCGTTTTGGGCAACCTGGCGAATCTGTTCGGCGTGCGAATGGGGTATGACTTCCTGCAGTTGGTAGGCGATCGATTCCACGTAGGGCGAGCAATACCAGCGATCGTAGACTTCGGGAGTCATGGTTTTGGGATCGCGGACAGAAAGCGCGTCGGGAGGTTTGGTGAGAGCGCTGACGAAGACTCGGCGTACGGCTCCAGGCTTGCCCAGAATCTGCTGCGCCAGGGCCAGGGGAGCTACGATCTGGTCGTCTTCGGCGGCGCCGGTCGAGAGAATTCCGGAGATCGCGAGCGGGCGGCCGCTCACGTCCAGGGTGTCTCCTGGCTTCTTGTTCAACTTGCGGGCCAGGCGCTCGCCTACCAGGATGTCCTGAGAGTTGTCGTTCGGCCAGCCACATGAGGCCGCATCTTCCCCTCGGCTCGGATGGGGTCGGGTCGGGTCAACACAAAGGCCCTCGACTTTCCACCAGGGGTTGGTGATTCGTACTCCGGTGGTGAACTCTTCCTTGCCGAAGGTGAGCGGTTTGTTGAAGTAGGTGCCCACCAGGGTTACGTCTTTTGCATCCTTCGAACTGGCTTCGCCTACCTTTACCGTTACCGGCAGCATGGGCGAGAAGCCCACAATGTTGTGATGCCAGAAAGTGCCGCGAATCTTGGGGAGGTCGGCTTCGTTGAGGAACGCGCCATCGCTCGGCGGCTTCAGATTCACTCCCCCGACTTCTACATCGAGCGTGTCTTCTTGCGGAGTGACCACCAGGTTTGCGCCGTAGGTGCGCAGTTCGCGGTTGATTTTGTCTCCTATATCGGTGGCCACGGCAATCATGGCGGTGGCGACGGCTACGCCGAGCGTGATCGCGACCCCGGCCAGCAGTTTGCGGCGGGATTGGCGGCGAAACGACTCGTAGACGATGCGTAAGAACATTTATTTTTGCTCAAAGTAGTGCCGGCCGGCCGCGATGTCGGCTTCCGAGACGATGACCGCGTCTTCCGAGACCTGCGCTTTCAGCGGAATCGGATTGCATCCGCCGGGCATGCCGATGGATTGCAGGTTCATGGGAGCGGCACAGTTCTTGCAAACGATGGACTGCTTGCTCTTATAGAAGCCGACCGGGCCACAGATCTCGCAGGCGTCAAACAGGGTGGCGATTTTTCCGTCGGGTTTCTGGTAAAGCCAGAAACGGATTTCGACTCCTCCTTCCTTGGCTTCGAAACGGTGGAGCTCTCCGTCGTAAACCTGCTTCAGCGGGATCGAGACTTTGCCGTCGACGAAGGTGACCTCGGTAGCGGGCGAGAGGGCGCTGGCGCTTTTTTCATAAATGAAGCTGGCGGTGACCATCACGATGAAGGCAAAACAGAAGACATAGACCGAGGCCATCCACAGACGCTCGCGGCGGGCTGTCCACAGGGCTTTGCGGCGGGCGGCGCCCACGGCGGGCAAATCGACCGGCTGGCGGCTTTTCATTTCGAACAGCACCATCAGGGCGGCCAGCGCCAGGATGGTGACGAAGAAGAAAAAGTCGTTGCGGACGATGGGGCCAATGATCGCCATCTCCTGGCGCGAGGACGGAAGGACGCCGTTTTCCGACAGTTCGTGCAGGCCCGAAATCACGAGTTGACCGGCCACGAGGAAAAGAATCGCGGTGGTGACTTTGAAGAATTTCTGCAGATTGATCTTGACGCTGCCCTTGACGAACACCACGCCGAATAGGACGGCGACGACGACGCCCGACAGGGTGCCGATAAAGCTCATCAGTTCGGTTGAATTCAGGGTAACGGCAGACAGCATCAAAACGGTTTCGGCACCCTCACGCAGAACCATTAAGAAGACGAAAAGGAAAAGGCCGATCCCGGCGTCGCCGCGGGCGAAGAGGCCGATTTTGGTTTCGATATCGCCTTTGAGCTTGCGGCCAGTCTTCATCATGAAAATGATCATGGTGACGACGAAGACGGCGGCGATCAGCATGACCCAGCCTTCGAAGATGTCTTCGTTGAGTTTGAATCGGGAAAGAACCACCGCCCCGCCGATCGATCCGACAAAGGCGGCGGCCAGGGCGGCATAGACCGACTTGCGCAGATCGTTGCGACCGATCTTGGCCAGGTATGCCAAGGTGATGCCGACAATCAGGGCAGCCTCGACGCCTTCGCGCAGTGTGATGATGAAAGCCTGGAGCATGGTGACCGGACGCTTTCTAATTGAAAATGAAATTCAATTTCAATATCAATAGGATACGGTTTCGGCCGGGCGGGGTCAACGCATCGAGTCACCTATGGCTGTGATTTGCATCACGCGGGGCAAATGGCGGCTTGAACGGATGGAGCGGATCAGGCTGGCCAACCTCACCTCGCGGCGGGAGGGAGCACGAGAATGTTTCCCGCGGCGGGGTTCGCGATTGCCATCACCGGTCCCGTCACCTTTTGTCCGAAAGTCACCGGCGCGATCGATTCCGGGTGGATATCTTCTCTGGCGTCGGAGGCCGCCCGGTGCCATGGTCGGGCGATTCGCGACCGGGCCCGAGCGAGGGACGGAATCTTTCCCTGGCTGATTCCGGCCGCGCATCCCGGTCGCTACACTCGGCGCAGGAATTTGCGGGCTTGCTCCAGTTCTGGAAACATGGTTTCTTCGTCGCGGAATTCTTGCGAGTGTACACACCGCCGGGTTCCTCGCAACCGGACCGGGTGCTTGAGGTGCAGCATCTCGTGGAACAGGATGTATTCGACGGCGTAACGGGGAACGTGGGGGTGGTCGAAGACGCGGCTGATTACGATGGCGTTATGGGCGGGGTCATAGTGGCCCAGGCTGCTGCGGGCCTGGTTTCGGCTCCAGCTAAGTTGCGGGCGGCCGAGGAGTCCATGGAAGAAACGGCGGTTGAGATCGTCGAAGATTTCTTCCAGATGATAATGGTGGCCGCGGGGGGAGTGGATGTGTTTGCGTCCGCGCATCTGTCGGACAAGGCGCGCTTGGGCCGTGATGTCGTGGCCGGCGATGTAGCGGCGATAGCGGGCGCTGTGGGAGCGATCGACCGGCTTGCGATAAAGCTTGGCGAGCAGGATGTGGGCGATGGCGTGGAGCACGCTCTCGGGCGCGCCTTCTAGCAGGTCGGAGACGCGGAGGTAGAGTTCTCCCTGACGGAGGCGGATGGTGTTGTTGATGGACACGAACGCGTAAAAACGAACGTGCATGGGCGGCGCAGGCGTGCGCGGGCGGAGTTCACCATAGGCTTGGTGAACGATTTCGGCGAGGGTTCGGGACACGTCGAGGGAAGAGTAGCACGAGGCTGGGTTGCGCTTCCGCGGCCAAGCCCGGTTTCACCCGAGGCGACCTCCGGTGCTGCCCGGCGACCGCAACCAGGGCAAGCGAAGTCGCAATGCTAACATCGGAATGAAATCAGCACTCGGGCGGGTCCAGCTTTGTCATCCTGCTTTCCGAGCTGGGGAGGACTTCGCGCTTCTATGCTTTTTCCATTGGCCCGTGCGATTGTCGTAGTCGCGGTCTTGATGGCGTGCGCTCTTGGGACACCGGGCGGCGGCCGAGGCATCGCCGGCCCGCCCTGCACGCTCGATCGCGCGACCGGCACTACCATCGATCCAACACCATACTTGGTCAATGCCTACGGAACGCGCTGGAACGCCGCCTCCAATCGAGTGGCCTACATGCAGCCGAACGCCGCGGGATATTATCGGATTTTCACCATGGCGCCCGACGGCAGCGATCGCCAGGCCCTCACCGAGGGACGGCCGCACCTGCCCAGCAAGCACCAGGGCACGGTGTACTGGCACGCATCCGGTCGTTACCTTCTCTTCGTGGCTCAGAAGCAGGACTGGAGTGGTCGCGCCATGTTCGGAAATCCCGATTTTGAAGCTCTGCCCGGCTTTGGCCGGCACGACGACTTGTGGTTGATCGCCTCGGATGGCAGCCGAAGCTGGCAATTGACAAACGATGCAAACACGAAGGACCAGGGCGTGCTGATTCCGGTTTTTTCCCCTGACGGCAAACGGATCGCGTGGTCCGCGCGGCAACCGGGCGGAAAATATGAGCTGAAAGTGGCCGAGTTTGCCCTGACACCGCAGCCTCACTTTCAAAGTATCAAGTCCTATCGGCCTGGCGGCGCTGCCTATTACGAGACCGGTTCGTTCACGAGCGACAGCCAGAGCCTGACGTACACGAGCGATCAGGACACCCACAGCTTCTGGCGCAGCCAGATCTACCGCCTGGACCTGGCGAGCGGAACGGGCGTGCGCCTCACCGTGGGCAACGACTACAACGAGCATCCCACGGTGGTGAAAACGCCCAGCGGAGACTGGATTGTCTATATGAGCACCAAAGGCGTAACCCGCCGTCCGTTGCACCTTCGTTTGGGAACCGACTGGTACGCCATGCGGACCGACGGCAGCCAAGCAAAACGCCTGACGACAATGAACGGGAATGACAAAAATGATCCTGAGAATACAGCCGACGCCCTGGTGGCGGGTACGGTCTCGGTCAGCCCCGCGGGAGACTTTATGCTTGGCGACATGCAGGACAGCCTGGTGAAGCAAACGGGTTTGGTAAAGGTCGTGCACTTTACCTGTCCTTGAGACGAAAGGGCGGTCGAGCGCCAGCCCCCGGTGCCGCGGAAGCCGTTCGCGGGCCGGCAGAGCAAGCCGGGCGGAAGGCGAAGCCACCGCCGGCCCCAAGGCAGCCGCGAGAGGCTCATTTCTTGTTTTTGTGTTTCACATATTGCTCGACTTCGGCGACGGTCTTGCGGTGATCTTCGGCGCTGGAGTCGACCGTATCGAGGGCATCGGTGAGCAGGAATTCATATTGGCTGGCTTCGGTCGCGTTGGTGTTGGCGGCGTTCTTTAGGGCGCGCAGTTTGGACTGAAATTCGGTGTCCGCCTCGAGGATGAGTTTCAGTGGCTTGCGGATATCGTCTTTGCGGCCGACGTACATGTCGATATTGTTGTCGAGTTCGTCGTAGATAGCGAGAAAATCCTCCAGCATGTCGTGGGTCTGGCGGCCCCGCTCGGTGGTCTTCGGATTGCTGCGCATTTGTTCAATCTTGATCATGCGATCGCGGGAAAACTGCACGTAAAGCTTTAAGCGTTGTTCGGGGTCAAGCATGGCGTCCCGCAGCTGGTCGATCTCGAGTGGATTGAGGGGGTCGCGATGCGGCTGCGCCCCTAGGTTCGAACCGAGCGGATTGCAAATCGATAGCAAAAGCGGCAACGCGAGCCCGGCCACTCCGATCGCCGCGCCTCGACGCCAATACCGACGCGACATCATTTCTTCTCCTTCGGGTTGTCTTTGGCGAACATCTCTTTGAGTAGGGCCGTACGGATGTCCTCGAGGCGGCGAATGGACTGTTCGAGGGGAGGCTGGTCCTCGAAGGGAAGAGTCCGCTTGATATCGCGCAACTTGTCGGCCATTTTTCGTACGTCGATCTCGACGTTTTTCAGGTGCTTCTGCGTTCGGGTAGCAGCGTCGCGGGCTTTTTCGGAATAGCTGACGATGTCATCGACGGCGGCGCGTGCCGGTTCGCTCTCGCCGTCCATGTAGAGTTTGTCCGCATCGCGAAGCTGCTGCTGCGCAATGCGGACACAGAGTTCAATGCGATCTTCGAGGCGCGCGTTTTCCAGTCGGGCCTTGAGTTCGGCCACGGATTCATCCTTGGCGGCGCCAGAAATGGTGGCGAGCACGAGGAGAAAAGCGATAGCGGCACTCTGGCGCATGGCAATCAACGCTTCTTCGGTTCAATGGCGATCAGTCGGTGCGTGGCCTGCCACTCCTGATCGGGGTATTTACCCTGGGCAACGTCCAGAAAATGATGATAATCGAGGGCGGCATTTTTGTAGTCCCGCAGGTGGTCGTAGGCGGAGGCTCGAAGAAAGAAACAGACCGGGGGCAGGTCCGCGTTCAACAGAGTGCGGCCGTTGAGGGCGCGGATGGCCAGTTCGTAGTTCTTGTTCTCGCTCGCGGCAAAGGCCAGGTCGACATAGAGATCGGGCCAGTCGCGCTTGAGTCGGAGAGCGACCAGAAATTCCTGTTGCGCCTCGGGAAATTTCTTTTGCAGGAGCAAGGCATGACCCAAACCGCGATGCATTTCGGCGTCGTTCGGTTGGGCCGCGACCAGGATGCGATACTCGGCCTCGGCCAGATCGTTCTTTCCGGCGTTGGTATATAGGTCGGCGAGTTCGCGTTGCGCTTGGCTGTCGTTGGGGGCCAGTTTCTGCGCGGTTTGCATTTCCGTAAGGGCATCTTCTTTTTTGTCCTCGGCGATGAGCACGCGGCCGAGCTGCAGGTGGATGCCGGCGTCATTGGGGCGGTCGGCGGCCAATTTCCGCAGCAGGGGTTCAGCCTCGGCGAGGCGGCCGGACTTCATGTAGATGTTGGCGAGCCCGATGGCGGCTTCGCTGGAATGCGGATCGAGGGTGAGGACCTGTTTGTACTCGGCCAGGGCGTCGGAGAATTCCTTCTGCCGCTCGTGCAGCAGGCCGGCCGATAGATGGGGCTCGATATCGTTCGGCTTGAGTTCGGCGGCCTTGCGGTAAGCCTGGAGTGCGTCTTCGGGTTTCGTATTTTCGAGCAGATGGGCGAGGGCCAGCCAGGCGCGGGCTTGACCTTCTTCGACATGATCGGTCGCCTTGAGGCCGGTGGCAGCGCGCAGAAAACGCTCGGCGTCGGGGTTGTTTTCGCGGGCCAGCATGAGGCCGAGGTTCAGGTTGGTCTCGAAAACATCGGGCTTGGCCGCCACCGATTGCCGATAGGCGTGGATCGAGTCCTCTACGCGGCCGACGTGGTTGAGAACAAATCCGAGATCAAACCATGCCTGGTAGTTCTTGGGGTCCTTCCCCAGAGCCTTGTTCAGCAGCGTTTCCGCACGGCTGAAATCGTTTTTCTGGATGGCATCTTCGGCCTGGGCGATTTCCGGCGGCGTATCGTCGATGCGCTCCTTATAGTGGCGGACGGTGGCGTGAGTCTGCGCGAAGGAGGCGGCGGTGAGCACGGCGAAAAGAATCGCGGCGGTGGCGGGGCGGTTCATGGATTGGCCGAATCTGCGGGCCGTGCCGGGCAGCAGTGCCCGGCGCTCCAGTATGATTCTAACGGTCGCCATAGCTTACGCCATGTCCGTGTAACACCTGCTTCAGGTATTGCCCGGTGTAGGAGTTCTTCAGCTCTGCGATCGCTTCCGGCGGGCCGAAACCCACCAGTTGTCCCCCCCGGTCGCCGCCTTCCGGGCCCAGATCGATGACCCAGTCGGCGGTCTTGATTACCTCCAGGTTGTGCTCGATAACCACGATGGAGCCGCCCGCATCGATTAGACGGCGAAAGGCGGAAAGCAGTTTGCTAACGTCGTCGAAGTGCAGGCCGGTGGTGGGTTCGTCGAAAATGTACAGCATGCGGGCCTTGCGTTTGGGCGCGTCTCCGTTGCCTGCGGGACCCTTGCCGGACCGGGCGCCGGGTTGCAGGTGCGCTGCCAGTTTCATGCGCTGCGCTTCCCCTCCGGAGAGCGTGGTGGCGGATTGGCCGAGGCGCAAATAGCCGAGGCCGACTTCGTCGAGCACACGCAGTTTCTCGGTCAGGCGCGGGGCCTCGGCGAAGAACCTGAGCGCTTCGCGAATGGTCAGGTTGAGGACCTCGTGAATATTCTTGCCCTTGTAGTGAATTTCGAGCACTTGCGGTTTGTAGCGCGTGCCCTTGCACTCGTCGCAGATCAGTTCCACGTCGGCAAGAAATTGCATTTCGACGGTGACGGTGCCATCACCCTGGCAGGTTTCGCAGCGTCCGCCAGGAACATTGAAGGAAAAGTGTCCGGCAGGGAAGCCGCGCTTCTTGGCTTCCGGCAGTGAGGCAAACAATTCGCGGATGAGATCGAACGCCTTGATGTAGGTTACCGGATTGGAGCGCGGAGTGCGTCCGATGGGGGATTGATCGACGAGCACGACCTCATCCAGATAATCTTCGCCTGTGATGTCATCCCATAACTTGGGCGCCGCACCGCCGCTGATCTGCCGCTTGGCGATGGCCAGCGCCTGATAGAGGACGTCATGCAGCAGCGACGATTTGCCCGAGCCGGATACACCGGTGATTGCGACCAGCATGTGCAGGGGAATTTCCAGGTCGATGTGCTTTAAGTTATGCGCGCGTGCGCCGGTGATCAGCAGCCGGTGTTTTCCCGGTTCGCGGCGGCGCGACGGAATCTGGATATGAAGGTCGTCGGCAAGATAGCGGCCGGTGAGCGAATGAGGCATCTTCAGAATCTCGCCGAAGGTTCCGGCACCGACCACGTTACCTCCGTTCTCACCCGCGCCGGGACCGAGGTCGAGGATGCGGTCGGCGGCGCGCATGATGTCAGCATCATGCTCGACGACCAGAATCGTGTTGCCGAGATCGCGCAGGTCATGCAGGATTTTGATGAGGCGGTGGGTGTCGCGGCTGTGCAGGCCGATGGACGGCTCGTCGAGTACGTAGAGCGTTCCCACCAGCCGGGATCCGAGAGACGTGGCGAGCTGAATGCGTTGCGCTTCGCCGCCCGAGAGCGTGGAGGCAAGGCGATCGAGCGTGAGGTACTCCAAACCGACTTCGTTTAGAAAACGCAACCTTTCCTGGAGTTCGACCAGCAATTTTTCGGCGATTGCCGCCTCTTGCGGCGAGAGCGCGAGTTGGGCGAAGAAACGGCCGGCTTCTTCCACCGTCATGCCGCAGACCTGGCAGATATTCTTACCGTCGATCTTGACCTGGCGCGCTTCTCCCCGGAGGCGCGTGCCGCCGCACGTCGAACAGAGCGAGTATCCGCGATAGCGACTGAGAAATACGCGCACGTGCAGCTTGTACTTCTTGCGCTCGAGATACTGGAAGAATCCCCGGACGCCGTCAAATCCCGGGCCACCGTCGGTGATCAGTTTTTGCTGGTCGGGCTCGAGCTCATACCAGGGCACGTCGAGCGGAATTTCAGCCTGCTTGGCGAAGCGTTTCAGCTCCGTGAACAGCGGGCGGTACTTCGGTTTTGTCCAGGGTTCGATAGCTCCTTCGTTCAGCGTCTTGCTCTTATCCGGGATGACCAGGTCGAGATCGAAATCGATGGTGTTGCCAAAGCCCTGGCAGCGCGGGCATGCGCCATAGGGATTATTAAACGAGAACAGGCGCGGCTCGGGCTCTTCGTAGCGGCTGCCGTCGTTTTTGCATTCGAAACGCTGGGAGAAACGCAGGCGCAAGGGTGGTTCCCTGTCGCCCTCGCGAGGGGAGGTCTCGAAAATCACTTCGCCCGCCTCGCGATAAGCAATCTCGATGGCATCGACGACGCGGGAGCGCTGGTCACCGGATACGACCAGGCGATCGACCAGTCCAAAGACAGGTTCTGAAAAATTGACATCGAGCAGGGATTCCGGCGTGGAGAACTCGAAAATCTGTCCGTTCTGAAAGAGGCGGTTAAAGCCCCGTTTGCGCAGATCGAACAGCCGCGCCCGCAAGGCGTCGGAGATGGTCTCGAATGTGGGACGAAAGCTCGCCTGGGAAGGTGCACCGGACTCGGTCGACCTCTTCTTGCCCTTCGCGCGCGGCTTCTTAACGCTCTTCTGTTCAGGGGCGGGAGTCGCAGGCGGAGCCCCCTGGATGGGAAACAGGACCTGCAGCCGAGCGCCCTCGCCCAGGGCAAGTATGCGGTCGGCGACTTCGTCCACCGTATCCTTCTTTACTTCCTGTCCGCACAGCTGGCAGTAGGTGCGTCCGACACGGGCGAAGAGCAGGCGCAGATAGTCGAAAATCTCGGTCGCCGTGGCCACCGTGGAGCGGGGATTGCGCGTGGAGTTCTTCTGCTTGATTGCGACCGCGGGAGCGATTCCGTCGATGAGGTCGACGTCCGGCTTCTCGATTCGCTCCAGAAATTGGCGTGCGTATGCCGACAGCGACTCGACATAGCGTCGCTGGCCCTCGGCATAGATGGTGTCGAAGGCGAGCGACGATTTGCCCGAACCGGAGACTCCAGTGACCACGGTCAGGGCGTTATGTGCGATTTCAAAATCAATGTTCTTGAGGTTATGAACCCGGGCCCCGCGAACCACGATGCTATCGGTTGACATCTTCCCCTGGTGCTACAGACGGATCAAAACTTGGGTGCCAATCTTTCCATTATAAATCGTGATTCTAAGCCGAGGGCTGAACGCCGGTAGCGGTTCGACGCCGAGCGATCTCTCCGCAAACGCGGAATGAGCTGGCTAGAGGTAGAGCAACGGCCGCTCCTCGATGCTTTTCGAGAAATAGACGAGAATGATCACGCTGGCGACCGCCGCGTAGGCACACCATAGCGAGGTAAATGCATATCGTTTAAAGGCCATAACCACCAGCAGAATGGCCAGGTTGGCTGTGCCGAAGACCACCATCATCTTGATTTTCGAACAAAACAGGGAGCCACAGGTGGCAATCACATAAAACCATGCAACGGTTGTGTTGTTGGTGGCTGGATTGATGTACACGATGCTGTTTTCCCGGATGTAGACCTGCAGGGGGAACGCCGTGAGCGCCCACAAAATATAGAGTGCGGTTGCCGTACCCAGGATAAGGAAGGGCTGCATGCGCTTGCGGCTCTTGCCGTCCGGCTCGAACAGCATCACGCTTAGCGGTAGCAGAAAGGGAAGCAGCCCCTGTGCATAGAGCATGAACGCTGCGCCCATATCATGTGCCACCGCGGGCGAGAGAACTCCGTCCAGACCAAGCCAGACGAATCCTTCGATGAATTGATGAATCGCGAACAGCGTGGGGAGCGCTGCAAAGAGCAATTCACGCCGGTGCCTGACTTTGGTCAACGTGATTACGCCGGTGGTGGCCAAAACCCCGCTGCCGACGAAGTTCGCGGTCGCTGAAAAGCACATGAACTGGTCTTCTCCCTTGCGAGAATTACACCGATCCTCGCGAAATGTAAAACGCTCATGGTCGGCGCGCCGAGGGAGGTCTTGGGGCGCCGATGATTTTGTCCGTTGCTTAGGTCCCGCGCCATCGGTCTGGACTGGGATCTGCAGGGAGGGCGAACGGTTTCGACTCCCAACTCGCGGCGCAGAGTTCGGGGAATTTCGGGTTCGAGCGACCCTGATTCATTGCGCCGCGAACGAGAACAGGAGAAGAATATAAATCCACAGTCCGGTCATGCAATGCCAATACCAGGACGTGATGTCGATGACGATACGGCGAGTTTCTGCAGGGCGGTGCAGGACGGCTGCCACATTGGCGAAGATGAGCGAAAGAATTCCGCCGGCGAGATGAAGTCCGTGCATGGCGGTGAGAATATAGACGAAGGAACTACTGGTGCCTCCGGCCAGGTGAAAGCCCGCGGACGAAAGCCGGATCCAAACCCAAAGCTGGCCGGCAAGAAACGCGAGACCCAGCACGGTGGTCAAAGCCAGCCAGGGGAAATGGCGCTCGTCGCCCAGCGAGATACCGGGAATCGATTGCACGGGAGCGAGCGCGGCTTCTCGGGTGATTTCACGGCGCGCGAATTCGATCGTAGCGCTGCTGACCATCAGCACCAGCGTATTGGCCAGCAACAACGCCCACGGCAAACGCACCGGGACCCAGGACTGGACATAGCCTGGGTCGCTCAAATCGTGCTCGCCCAGATCTGGGCTCACAAATCCGCGACGGATCAGGTACACGGCAGTAAAAGAGATGAAGAGCACCAGAACCGGCATCATGGCGACGGCCAGGCTCATCCGCGCACGGCGGAGGCGTTCGCCATAGTTGGGAATCGAGTCGCGCGGGCTGTCGTCGCCGTCGCGATCGCGCCCGCTGTCGCCGCCGCCGGGGCGAGGGGGAAGCGAGGCGCCATTGTGGCCAAAAGAGCGGGTCGGGTTGGGTGTTAGTCGGGGCATGGGCAATTACAATCACTTACCATGTCGTTTTCTTCTGCGGATTCTTGCTCCGACGATGAACGGGAACGCTGGAACCGGAAGTACTCGGAAGCGTCTTGTGCAAGGACCGCTCCCGATGCTTTTCTGCCGCTGGCGTTCTCCCGATACATTCGGCCGCTGTTTCCCGGGGGCGGGAAAGCGCTCGACCTTGCGGGAGGAGCGGGTCGGCACGCGATCTGGTTGGCGAAACGGGGCTGGGATGTCACTCTGATTGATCTCTCCGAGACCGGAGTCGAGGTGGCTCGGCAGCAGGCCGGACCGCTCGCGTCCCACATACACTTTGTAGTAGATGATCTCACTCGCTTCACGGCTTCGCAAACGCTGCTTGAAAGTGGGTTCAACCTGGTGACGGCGTTTTTTTATCTGGAACGGGCAATTTTTGGGGAGATCGTGAACTCCATGCGGCCGGGCGGATTGCTTGTCTACAAGACGTTCACTTCGGCGCGAGCCAAGGGAGCGCGAGGACCAAGCAATCCCGCTCATTTGCTGGCGGCCGGCGAACTCTTGCGATTGGCGGCTGGCTTGCGGGTACTGCATTACCGCGAGGAGGCGGGGGCGAGGGCCACGGCTGAGCTGGTGGCGAAACGGGAAGGCTGATGGGCGCCACTCGACCATCCCGTTGCAACCCTCCTCCCGGCTTCCCATCCTGCCGCTGACGGATGTCCTCTCGAGGCACTCCGCAGTCTGATTCCCCCGGGGAAAACAGTGGAGAGTCCCTGCGCTCGTCATCATTAGCTATAGCGCTGCTGGTGTGGGTTCGGCGAAGCCGGTCGAGCTCGCACCGGCAGCCGTAGCGCAGGCTCCCACTCCCGGCGACCCTGACATCCCCCTGCTGGAACAGCAGGATGCTCGGAATCCGCGAAGCAGCCTCAAGATTTTGTCGGGCGGCCATTGTTTTTTGAGGTCGCATGGTCTAGCATCCGGCATCTAGGAGTTTAGCGATGACGACTTTGGACAATATTTTGTTGATTAAGCGTTGGTATCGTGAAGTATGGCGGGAAGGCAAAAACGAAACGATTCACGACTTGCTCGATCCCGACGCTGTATTAGAAGGACAGACTGGCCCCCAGGAGAAAATCCGCGGGCCCAAGGAATTCGCGGCCTTCGCGGATCGGATTCGAAACGCGTTTCCCGACACCGATATCGTTATCGAAGATGTTTTCGGGATCGACGATAAAGTCGCGGTGCGATGGTCCGCTACTATGACCCACAGCGGAGCGGGATTGGGCGTGCCACCTACCGGCAAAAGAGTCACGATCACAGGTATGTCAATTGCTCGCATCGAAAATGGAAAGATCGTCGAGGGGTGGGACAACTGGGACCGGCTGGCGATGCTTGAACAAATCGGAGCGTATAGGCCGCCAGAGGCCGTAATCCTGGCGAAGAGCGCGTGATCGTTTGGCGCTGATTGTGCAGGCACGTGCACCTCTGATCGGGAGCGTACCCAAGTCTTGGCATCATGACCGCATGCGAGGGCGATACAACTCCCATTTCTAAAATATCCAAAATTTCTCCGGCGAGGTCCCATCCCGGATCGAACCCCACCTCCCTTTGACGATGGGTAGAACGGCTGCAAAAAAATCACTCCCAGCGCGGTCACCGACGATTCTGACCTATTCGAGCCGGCCGTCGCACCCGCAACCACGGTAGGTCGGTCTTTCCACGAAGGGTGGCATATGCTCAGCCACAAGGCCGGCCGAGTCCCAACTCGCCAAAACCGGAAAGGACTGCGAGAAATCGATGAGACTGATCTTTCAAGCCTTGGGACGCTTGGCAGTCAGAAACATGGTTTGGAGAGTCGCCCGAGTGATGGGTCGATGACGATGTCAGGGTGCGCGGCGCAGGCTGGATGCAATCGTTGCAACATCCGGAGAAGTCCGGCCTGGTAGCGACCACGCGGAAAATCGAGGAAGGACACGACACCGAAACCGGGGATGGTTATGAGCATCACGACCACCAAAAACGGTGCCATGAACAGGGCGCAACCCCTTGTATAATCTAAGCGTTGCGAAAGTGGCGGAATTGGCAGACGCACCAGACTTAGGATCTGGCGGGTAAAACCGTGGGGGTTCGAGTCCCCCCTTTCGCACCAGTCCCTTCCCCACGAGACGCCGATTGAAGTCCTCGATCCGGTTTTGCTGCCCGGTGATGGTGTGTTTTCCCGTGCCGCCAGTTCCGGACGAGCGACGGAATTCCCTTGCACTACCTGGACGCTAGAACCGGAACCGCATGGTCTCGGCGGAGATAGGGTCGATCCCGATCGGAACGGTCATATCGCTTGCCTGAGTTCGGAAACGGACGGAGCTCGGCGCAACAACAAGTGCGGGACGTACCAGCGTGAGTAAGTTGCCAATCCCAACGACAGGGCCAGCCACCAGAGAAGCAGAACCGAGCGCATCCACAACTTGTATTCGGTGATGCGGAGTCTCGACGGCAGAATCTTTGTACCCGCCGAGAGCAGAATGTACAACGCGCAGATTTCCGCGATGCTGCCAAGCGCTGCGTGCGCCGTTCCCAGTGCATAGTACGCGTTGCCCAGTTTGCAGGGAATCTTGGGAAGAACATGATCCTGAAACGACGGAACCATGACCAACACGATAACGGCTAGGTTCAGAAGTACGATCAGGGACTGGCAGCAAGCGTGAAGACGAAACTGCTGCCTGCGTGCGAGCGCTCTGCCGACGAGCAGCCCCGTCCCCATGAGGATCTCCGCCAGCAACACGATGTCTGCATAGCGGGGTGCCGCGGTTCCCAGAAATCCTTCACGCAAGCGTTTTCTCCTCCGTCGGGGCACGTCTTCCCGAAGGGAGCTTGTGGCTAAAAACCCGAATTGAGCTCCCTACCCCAGTCCACAAGAGACTAAACTGCTGCCCTGCGCCTTTATTCCCTGGCGCAGCCGAACTGGAAAGATCAACCACCAAGAGGGAGTGATCCGCAGAGACACTCAGGGTGCAGGTGGCCGACGATACTCCCAACCTTGCCGCGACTCTCGACTGTCAGCGACGCGCGCCAAGTTGGGGCCGTTGCGGGAGGGGTTGAGGGCACGAATCCGGAGTGCGGGTTGGCGACGGATGGGAAAGTGGCCGAGGGACAGACGCAGCGGAGTTTAGGATCTGGCGAACACGGCCCGGGAGGGGTGAGTAACTTGCCGCGGCAGGCAGAGCTGGGGGGACGGAAGGGACGAGCGTGGCCGGCGAAAAGCCAGGGGCAAACACTGGGTTTGCCCCTGATTTGCCGTCCTAATCTTCAGTCCCGAATTTTTTCAGGTCTTCGGGACCATCAGCGACTGCCACGGAGTCCTTGCCCTGGGCCATTTCCCTGACTTTTTCGACCGCGTCGGGATTGGCCAAGGTGGAGATGTCCCCGGTGCTCATGTTGTTGGAGACAGCGGCCAGAACGCGACGCATGAGTTTGCCGGATCGCGTTTTTGGCATATCCGGAACGATGAGGACCCTTCTCGGACGGGCAATCTTGCCAATCATGGTCTCGATGACCTTGTTGACCTTGTCTACAATCGCCTGGCTCGGCTGAATGCCGGGCTGGAGGGCGATGTAAACCTCAGGTACCCGACCCTTGATCTCATCGACTACCGGAACGACGGCCGCTTCTGCTACTTCGGGAACGGTGAGGCAGGCCGACTCGATTTCCTTGGTGCCCAGGCGATGGCCCGCCACGTTGATGACGTCATCGACGCGTCCGAGAATACGGAAATAGCCGTCCGGGGCAAGCACGGCTCCATCGGCAGCGAAATACGGCCAGTCGCGCCATTCCTTGCTGCTGGCATTTTTGCAGTATTTCTTATAGTACTGGGTGACGAAGCGATCGCGATCGCCCCAGATGGTCTGCATGATGCCGGGCCAGGGATTTCGGATACAGATGTTACCCGCTTTGCCTGATCCAGCCGCAATTTCCTGCCCGTTTTCGTCAATGATCACGGGATAGATCCCCGGCATGCCTGGGCCGGCGCTTCCTGGCTTCATGGGATCGATGGCGGGCTTGGTGCTGCAGAGAAATCCGCCATTTTCGGTTTGCCACCAGGTGTCGACAATCACCGCCTCGCCCTTGCCGACGATGTCGTGATACCAGCGCCACACTTCCGGTTCGATGGGCTCGCCTACCGTGGTCATATGCTTGAAGTGGTAGTTGTACTTGGTGGGCTCATCGTGACCGGACTTGCGCAACATGCGAATGGCTGTCGGTGAGGTGTGGAAGATGTTGACATCGAGGCGTTCAGCGATTCTCCACACTCTGCCCGCATCGGGGAAGGTCGGCACCCCTTCGTAGAGGACGCTGGTGGCGGCGAGCGCCAGCGGACCGTAAACGATGTAGGAATGGCCGGTGATCCAGCCGATGTCGGCCATGCACCAATACACATCTTCGGGGTGAATATCCTGGATGTATTTGGAGGTGCCGGCGACATAGGAGAGATAGCCGCCGGTGCGGTGCTGGCAGCCTTTGGGCTTGCCGGTGCTGCCGCTGGTGTACATGAGAAACAGGGGAGCTTCGGCATCCATGGGAACGGGAGCAATGATCTGGCCGGCGTAATTCGGGAGAATCTCGTCGACGAAAACATCGCGCCCCTTGACAAACGGCGCAGCCGAGGCGTTCTGGTCCCGGTGACGTCTCCAGACCAGGACCTTGTCGACGGTCTGGCCTTCTTTTTTTGCAGTTTCGAGGGCGATATCGGCGCCGGCTTTGTGATCGAGCAGTTTGCCATTGCGATAGTAGCCATCCATGGTGATGAGGACGCGGCTGCCGGAATCGGCGGCGCGCATGCCGCACGCCTCGCCGCTGAAGCCGCCGAAGACGACCGAGTGGATGACGCCAAGTCGGGCGCAGGCCAGCATGGTAATGGGCAACTCGGGGACCATGGGCATGTGAACGGTGACCCGGTCTCCCGCCTTGAGGCCGCAGTAGTCGCGCAGCAGAGCGGCGAATTCATTGACTCTCACATAGAGTTCGCGGTAGGTGACGGAGACGGGCGCTTCCGACTCCGGTTCCGGAACGAAGATGAGCGCTGCTTTGTTCTTGTACTTGGCCAGATGGCGATCGACGCAGTTGTAGGAAGCGTTGATCTTGCCGCCGACAAACCACTTCCAGAACGGCGGATCACTGGTGTCGAGCGTGGTGTCCCAGTACTTATCCCAGGTGAGCAAGTCCGCGTACTCGCGGAAACATTCAGGGAAATTGCTTTCGCTGAAGCGCTCGACGATAGAGGGATCGGTCAGGTTCGCCTGGCCGACAAATTTCGCGGGAGGATAATAGAGTTCTTCCTCCCGCCAATGGACTGCAATCTGAGCCTCGGTGGCTTCACTCACGACTTGTGGTCTCGGACGTATTTCGGCCATATTTGGTTGCCCCTTATCTTGGTGAATTGGTCTTCATCTTAATTAGTCTTGCATTATCTCTTGGCGCTGGAATATCCCGCTTTCTCCAGCGCCACGGTGGGTGGAAGCAGCTAGGCGGCGTGGATTGCCTTGCCTCCCGCTAAACCTGCCTCCGGCAACGCTGGACGTTTGGCTGACAGTTCGCAGACAAGTGCAACTGCCGCAAGGACGGCCGCGGTGTAGAACGCCATCTGGTAGTTGTGGTACTTGTCGTAGAGCAGACCGCCGATGCGACCACCGAGGAGTCCGGCGACACCCCAGGCGGTGAACAACATTCCGTAGTTGATGCCCACGTTCTTGGTGCCCCAGAAATCGGCTGCGGTGGCCGCGTTGACCGAAAGCTGCGTACCGTAGCACCAGTAAACCACGAACAGCATGACGAACAGTCCCACCACGTTACCGCCCACGAAATACAGAATGGGCATGGCAACCATGGAGATGCCGATCATCAAACGCAACACGTTGATGCGGCCGAGGTGATCCGACATCCAGGCGGAAAGGATGCGGCCGGAAGCGTTGCCGACTGCTCCTACCACCAGGCCAAAGGCGGCCAAGGTGGTGCTCGGTATGCCGACGCTCTTGGCGAACGGTACCAGTTGGCTGATGACCATCAACCCGGCGGCGCAGCCAAAGGCATATCCCACCCACAGCAAGTAGAACGAAGGTGTGCGAAGCACCTCGCCGGGGGTGAAGTCATAGGTGGAAGCGGCAGCCTTCGAAGCCGGAGCGGGCGCCCAGCCAGCAGGCCGATATCCGACCGGTGGATTCTTCAACAGGAAGGCGCCAAATACCGTCATCACAAAAAAGATCCCGCCCAACACCTGAAAGGTGGTGCGCCAGCCAAAGTTTGGGATGAGGTAGTTGGCAGCGAGCGGCCCGAAGATCGCCGATCCTGCGCCATATCCGCCCACCGCGAGCCCCACGGCCAAACCGCGTTTGTCCGGGAACCACTTGGACATGACGGGAATCGGAGTTGCGTAGCCAAAGCCGTTACCCAATCCGCCGAGGACACCGAAGAAGAGGAAAAACTTGGTGAGACTGTCGGCGTAAGAGCAGAAGAAAAAGCCCAAGCTCACGAGAACAGCGCCAATCAGGGATATCTTGAAAGGTCCGAGTTTGTCTTGCAGCCGACCGGCGACAATGAAGGTCAGGGCGAAGACCACGACCGCGATGATGAAGACATTCGAGGTGTCGGCGCGTTTCCAGTGGAACTCTTTTTCCAGAGGGGCCACAAACACGCTCCAGCCGTACAGGCTGCCCAGTGCCAGGTTCATGGAGACCCCGCCGACCACGCGCCACCAGCGATTCAGGCCCGTGGTATCGGGAGTAGACGCAACATTTGGATTTGCCACAGTGTTTCTCCTTTTCAACGGTGAAATGAGAACCGGGAGCCCCGGCTTTGATCCGCCACCACCGCGGCGCCCCTACAGCACGTATGTGTTCAATCATCAAACGAACGGAAAACTTGCGCACGACATCGTACTGCACTCCACTTCTAGCCAGCCGCAAGTTTGTTCCGCAACGGCAATCCGGCTACGGCTGTGTCTTTTGCAGGATAGCCGTGACATTCACTTCCGAATCGGAAGCGACTGTGAGCTCTCGCTTCCACTCGGCAAAGCCCGGCGTCGAAATGACAATCACGTGCGTGCCGGCACTGAGGCCGATTTCGGATGGCGTGTTGCCTACATACCTCCAGTCGACGGAGATTTCCGCACCGGGAGGGGTTGAGCTGAAATTGCACTTCACCTTCTCGCGAGGCGCTGGCTGCGACAAGGGGGGCAGCGGAGCGGATGCGGGTGCTTTCTGCACCGCTACCGAAGGGTGCTGGGCGGGAGCGACCGAAGTCTGCTCGGCAGTGTCCGTTGTCGCCGGGACTGGTGGCGTGGCAACGGCGACCGCGGTCGCCGTTGAACTGGTCTTGCTGCCCCCGTCTACCAGTTTGTACAACTGACTTCGCGCCCTGCCCTTGTCATCTATGTAGTACAGGGTGACGCCTTTTTTCCCTCTTTTGGCCTCGAAGCTTGCGCCCTTGGGCAGCGGTGTGCACCGGGAAAACCTTGACTCTATGGTGCAACTGATGCGGAACGGCTGCTCGTTGCCTTCCTGCACCAGCAAAACACTGCTCGCTTGTGGAGTTCGACTGGAGCGGCAATACGCGTCGAAAGTGAGTTGGTCGCAATTCCTGGGAACGCCGTTGTCGTCGACAGTCAGCGATTGAGTTTGTGAATCCAGGACCGTGACCCGCATCATGTCGTTCCGCGAAGCGGCGTTCGCGAACATGGCCACCAACAGAATGATTGCAGACAGGGCGGCCATTCGGCACTTGCTCATGGGGACAACTCCTCGAAATACTGCGAGTTCAGGCACTGGCGCGCGGTTTCCGGAGGAGATCGTTCGAGCCCCGCTCCGCAGACGCCGTACATTGTGATCTCTAAACTTGCCTCGTGCAACAGGTTCTTTCATGCAGGAGGTTGGGGAGGACAGACTCGACCGCGCTCGAATTCGCCCGAGTAGAGCCCATACCCTTTTCTTCGGTTGCCGGTGCTCTCAATCTGCATCGGCCATGGTGACCGGAAGCCGCCTGCGGGCGTAGTCCTGGCCCGCTGGCGGCGAAGGGTCAGTCTAGAATGTAAAGATCGGCCCGAACTCCGTGCGGTGGTCTTGCCATTCGTTGGCTGAATTTCCCGCAATTGTGTAAATGGTCTGGTGGTCCAACATACGATTGGCGTAAATCGACTGCTCGAAGCCGAACTGGCACCACGGGTTCAGTCGATAGTAGAGGGTTGCCACAGCCATCTTGCCCATCGCCAGGGGTAACGGGGCGGCAATATTGGCGTTGGCAGAGAAGTTGATATTATTGAGGTCCCGATCCACCACTTGGTCCTTGCCGAAGTCAAAGAAGAGCTGCCAGCCTGCATTGTGTCCTTTCGGGTTGGCATTGAACCAACGCGAAATGGGCAGCCCGACGTTGATGAACCCGCCAAAGGACCGGATGGGCTTTTGCCGAGCAACCTCAACCGTGCCAGAGCAGGTTCCAATTCCAGCGGTGACGGTATACGAGCCCGAGCAACCGAGTACGGCGGCTCCGGCAGCCGCGAGCGGACCGCCATCGAGGGTCGGCATCATTGCCGATATGCCACTCAGCCCGTACGTATCGGTGGCGAAGGAATTGATTTGGCCGCCGAAGTAGAAGCGCAGGTCACCTCCGCGATAGGCCTGCGCCACCACGGTGAACCAGCGAGTGGGCAGTTGCAGGGAGATTTGGCCGCCATACATCTTGCTAGAAGCCTCAAAACCGTTTGGGAACGTATTGCAGTAGTTGGTTGTTGCGCACATATCTGCGTACGCGGTGGACGAATTGTAAGCGATGGATGTGCGCGAGCCTCTAAATCCGCTCAGGGCGATTTGTGCCGGGGCGACGCCCTTGGCATTATCGAGCTGAAAACTCAAAGCCGCTCTGCCCTCCCACTCGGGACGGTCGGAGTCGGCGCCTTCGCGTTCGCCTTCGCCGATCTGGCCAGCGAGACCAAGCGACCCGAGCTTTAGGATTTGACCTGAGCTGGGCATCATGACCCCAAATTGGCCCTCCAACTTGACGTTGTGCTCCTTGTTCAGCGTCTCCACCAAGCCGCCCCGCAGTTGGGGTGAACGCGTGTAAACGTCACCGAAGTAAATGCCCAGGCCAGTGGTTTCCAGGATATTCGGCAAAGCGCCGGATCCGAAAAGCGCCCAGTCTTGCCCCCCAACCAAGAAAACGTCGGTGTTTTCGCTGGCATGGTAATCCAGGCGAACGAAGGCCAAACGCAACGACGGCATATTGCTGCGAACCGAGGAAACGTCGCGGTTGTTGACTTCGCTAAAGTTGCCTTCAAAGTCGGCCTCTATCTTGCCGGTAAGCGTCAGCTTCGGCGACATGTCCGGCCATTCGAAGTTCGCCCCGAAGCGGGTGGAGCGCGCCTTGACGTGGACCTCGGGATCGGCGGTTGGACCGGTATTCGTAGAGCTCCCGGCATTCAGGAATATGCCAGGAAATGGAAAGTCGTCGCCATCCGGATCGCTGCTGTCATGGACGACCGTTGCCTTAAGGAAGCCGTAAGGAGCAATCGTGACCGGGCCCACTTTTATACCAATGAGACTGCCGGTCTTAGGGGGGTCAATTGGGAACACACGGACCGGAGCCACCGCTGCGATCACGGGGGGTGCGGGGGGCGGTGGCGCCGGAGAGGCCGGCGTGGCTTGCGACGCCGCCGCTGGTTCCGGGCTCGCGAGCGATGACGAGACCACTTCTGTGACCGCAACTGGTGCAGCGGCTAGGGCAGTGGATTGGGCTGCCGGTTTGCCGGCGGCAGCCAAATCGGCGGCGTTGACCAAGCCTTTGCGACTAAGGGCTTCGACCAGAGCTTGAAATTGAGATGCGGGCGCGGAATTTTTAATGGCGTTGGCTTCGGTAGGCGCCAGAACACCTTTCATGACAAGCACTCCGAGCAACGCCGTGATGTTCGTGTCGACAGCGGGAGTGCTCACACTTACGCTGGGGCTGGGAGTTGGATTAGGACCTGGATCGGGGCTCGGGGCGGTCGTGTTGGCTGATGCACTGGCTGCGTTGGCGCTCTCGCTGGCTGGTTTCGCGTCGTTGGTGCCGGCCACAGCGGCCACGGCCATGATCGCGAGCACCAGCATACTCGACAACCAATTTCTAAGCTTCAACATGGAAGGTGTCCTCCTGGTTCCGGCTCGGGTCGGGCCTGGGCACAGAACATGGGCCGCAACGGTATGTCGTTTTTGAGAACGAAGCTGTGATCGCGATCACACGTCTAGTTGCTCGTCATCACTGCCCCCAGGTTCACGGCAGAGCAGAATCCACGCCGACCCTGTTGCTCGGTTGCCGCCCATTGGAGGTCCACGCATGAGCACTCTCACGCCGACGAAACCAGAGAATATTTCCAACCTGTTGGTTATGGATCAGGAATACCCAGCGCCACCGATCGTGGCCCAGAATGCGCTGCAGAAAGATTGGCTGGGGGAATGCGCGCGGGCGGCGAAAGATCCGGAAGGGTTCTGGGGCGACTACGCTGCCAGCTTTGCGTGGTCGCGGAAATGGGATCGCGTGTTGGAATGGGATGGAGTGCACCACAAGTGGTTCACGGGCGCCAAGACCAACATCACCATTAATGCGCTCGATCGCCATGCCGAGTCGGACCATTGCAATCGCGCCGCTTTTATCTGGCTGGGCGAAGATGGCAGCGAGCGGATTGTCACGTATCGACAGCTCCACCGGCTGGTTTGCCAATTCTCAAACGGGCTGAAATCGCTGGCCGTCGGGAAGGGCGACCGCGTGATTATTTACATGCCTTTAACCGTCGAGGGAGTGATCGCCATGCTGGCCTGTGCTCGCATCGGCGCGATTCACTCCGTGGTCTATGCCGGTCTGGGGCACACCGCCTTGCGCGATCGCATTACGGACGCGCAGGCCAAGGTGGTGATTGCGGGAGATGTGGGCTTCCGGCGTGGTAAGACAGTGGCCCTCAAGGCGATCGTCGATGAGGCGGTGGACGGACTGGATTGTGTAGAGAAGGTGGTGGTGTACACGCGGGGCGGGGCGGAACTGGTGGCTCCGCGCGAGATTGATTTCAACGAGCTGTTGAAGTTTTCACCGCGTTGTCCGGCCGAGGAGATGGACGCCGAGGATCCTCTGTTCCTGCTCTACACGTCGGGTTCGACCGGCAAGCCGAAGGGTGTGGTGCACGTGCACGGCGGGTATATGGTGGGAACGACGTATCATTTGGCCAGCTATTTCGATGTGGGTGAACGCGATGTCTTCTGGTGCACGTCCGATATCGGTTGGGTCGTCGGCCATTCCTACATTACCTATGCGCCGCTATGCGCGGGCGTGACCACGCTATTCCGCGAGGGAGCAATCGACTATCCGAATCCGGGGATCGCCTGGGAAATCGTGGAGCGCTATGGGGTGACCAAGATGTTTACGGCGCCGACGGCGTTGCGAATGTTCATGCGCTTTGGCGAAAGCTATCCGGCAGCACATGACCTGACGAGCTTGCGGGTGATTGCCTGCGCGGGAGAGCCGCTGAATCCGGAAGCTTGGCGCTGGGCGCAAACTCACCTGGCCGGCGATGGCAAGTGGGGCTATGTCATCGATAACTGGTGGCAGACCGAGCTCGGCGGGCCGGCGCTGGGGACGCCGCCATCGATGGCGATGCGTCCGGGCAGAGTCGGTGTGGCAGTGCCGGGAGCGGAAGCGGATGTGCTCGACGAAAATGGCAAGTCCGCTCCGGCGGGAGTGGGGGGGCGTCTGGTGCTGAAGCGGCCCTTTCCCCATATGCTGCGCACGGTGTGGGGCGACCCGAAGCGCTACGAGCGCGACTGGCAGGTGATCCCCGGTTGTTACGTTACGGGGGATGTGGCGACGAAAGATAAAGACGGATATATCGCCGTGCTCGGCCGTTATGACGACGTACTGAACGTGGCCGGACACCGCATCGGGACGGCGGAAGTGGAAAGCGCCTTGGTCTCGCATCCGGCAGTGGCGGAGGCGGCGGCCATTGGCGTTCCGGACCCGATGAAAGGCGAGACGATCAAGGTGTTCGTGCAGGTTCGGTCCGATCACGTGGCTTCGGACGCGCTTGCGGCGGCCCTGATCGAACACGTGCGCCGGGAACTGGGGCCGATTGCGACCCCGTCCTCGTTGGAGTTTGTGGCGGCGTTGCCGAAGACTCGCTCGGGAAAAATTCTGCGACGGATTCTGAAGGCGAAAGAAACCGGCGCGGACGCGGGCGACGTTTCCACGATGGAAGGCTGAGCGTCGCCGATTTTCGGCGCGGCTGGCCCGCGCCTCCGCTCATCGCGGTACCGCTAGGCGCGGCGGAATTGTCCTGCCCTCTCCGGGCACGACGTCGTTTCGACGCTCGACCCGCGGCTTCCTTTCTCCGTGTTCGGGCGCCCGCCCGAGTCTGCTGGCTCCGAGCAAGGACCTGCTCTTGTTGCCCGCACTTGACGTTAGTCACTCTTTTGTTATAGTTACCCTCACATTTGACGGAACGTTGCGGTGGACCGAGTGGCCGCAGGCGAGGCAGGAGGAACGACCATGGCCGGTGTGCTGGCAGGGCGAAGGAGCGCGTCCGCAGATTCGGTTGGAACACTGCCGGCGATCGGGCTCCGGGAACGCAAGAAGGCGCGTCTGCGGCAGCAGATCATCGATACTTCCATCAAATTGTTTCGCAAGCACGGATACGGCCAGACGCGGATTGATGACATCGTGCAGGCGCTCGAAATCAGTCAACCCACGTTCTTCCGTTATTTTCCGAGCAAAGATGCAGTTCTACGCGAGGTGGGAGAGCGCGGGTATGCCTGCATCTGCGAGCGGCTGCGATCGGAACTTTCCATCCCTGCCAAGACCGGCGAACGTCTGCGGCGCCTCTATGTGAGCATGGCGCGGGAGGTGGAAGCCGACCGGCAGCTTTGGCAGGCGGTCATATTGTCGGGGGCCATGGATCCGGTGCGGTCGGCAGAACTGCGCGGCCACGAGGAAGCTGCCGCCCGCCTGCTGCGCGAGATTCTGACGCAGGGACAGAAACAGGGCGAGGTGACGCGTGCGTTTCCGGTGGTGCACCTGGCGGAATTCATGGAAGGTCTCTACAGTACCGTGGTGCGGCAATGGGCGGTGGACCTGACGGGGCCGCACAAGCTCACCGACCGGACGCGGAGCGCGGTGGAATTTTTCTTGCGTGGCATCCGGCCCTAACCGCACCGGGGGAGGCTGTCCATAGAGGATTTCGCCTGGGCCTCGATGCTCGATTCGGAACAGGAGACAGGATGAAGGCGGTTGTGCTGCGTGAATTCAGGGAGCCGTTATCGCTCGAAGAGGTGGCGCGGCCGGAAGCGGGCGCGGACGAAGTTTTGCTCGAGGTGGAGGTATGCGGCATTTGCCATTCTGACCTGCACGTCGCCGACGGGGACTGGCCCCAACTCGCCCGCATTGTGAAACGACCGCTGATCCTCGGACACGAGATCGTCGGCCGGGTGGTGGAACGAGGTTCCGCGGTCGACTGCGTTCGGGTGGGCGACCGGGTGGGCGTTCCTTGGGTGCAATGGACATGCGGTGAGTGCGAGTTTTGCCGCGAAGGCAACGAAAATCTCTGCCTGCGGCAGCGCATCACCGGCGTCATGGTGGATGGGGGATATGCGGAGTACGCGAAAGCCCCCGCGAGCCACGTGATGAAGGTTCCGGACCGGCTCTGCTCCGAGCAAGCGGCGCCCTTGCTGTGTGCGGGAGTTACGGTTTATCGCGCCCTGAAGCAGGCGAAGATTCACACCGGGCAAAGACTGGCCGTTTTCGGGGTGGGGGGTCTCGGGCACATTGCGGTGCAGATTGGCCGGGCCGCGGGAGCGGAAGTGACGGCGATCGATATCGCGGAAGAGAAACTCGAGCTGGCCAAGTCGCTGGGCGCGACAAGGATCCTCAATGCCACCACCGGCGATGTGGTGAAGCAGATGCGCCGCGCGGGCGGAGCGCACATTGCCTTGGTCACCTCGGCGGCGAAATCCGCCTACGACATGGCATTTGGTTGCTTGCGCCCGACGGGAACGCTGCTGGTGGTGGGCTTGCCCGCGAACGATATCTCGTTTTCGCCGATTCTGATGGCGGGCAGCGAAATTCAGATCAGGGCCTCGGCGGTGGGAACGCGACAAGATCTGCAGGAGATTCTGGAGATGGCTGCCGCCGGCTTGGTTCGTTGTCAGGTGGCGACGCGCCCGCTCGAGGAGGCGCAGGAAGCGCTGGCGCAATTAAGGAGCGGCCAAGTCTGCGGCCGGGCGGTGCTGCGCCTGCGAACTTAGGGCGGAGCGAGCGGATGCCCGCGGCCAACCGGTTGGGTGGGGAGAACTCCCGCCAGCAATGTATTGACGTTAGTAACTGTAATATGATATTAACTATCACTTTTGCGCGGAGCGGGTCCGCGGAAAGGTTCTTCTCCGGGTGAATGCCAAACAACTTTTCGACCTGACCGGACGCGTGGCCATTGTTTCGGGTGGCTCGATGGGTCTCGGCCTGCAGATGGCCGAAGCTCTGGCGGAGATGGGGGCGAACCTGGTGCTGTGCGCGCGCAAGCGGGAGCGCTGCGAGGAAGTGGCGGTGCGCTTGCGTCGGCTGGGCGTCGAGGTCCTTGCCCTGGCGTGTGACGTCAAGGACAAAGCGTCGGTCCAGGCGGTGGTGGAAGAGACGTTGGCCAGATTTGGCCGCATTGACATTCTCCTCAACAACGCGGGCGTTTCGTGGGGCGCTCCGGTGGAAGAGATGACGCTCGAGCAGTGGGATAAAGTGCTCGCGACGAACCTGACCGGCACGTTTTTATTTTGTCAGGCCGTCAGCAAGGCGATGGCCGCGCAGGGGGCAGGCAAGATTATCAACGTTGCTTCGGTGGCGGGATTGAAGGGATCGTCGCCCGAGCTGCAGGCGATCGGTTACGCCGCCAGTAAGGGTGGGGTGATTACTTTCACCAAAGACCTGGCATGCAAGTGGGCGCAGCATAACATTCAGGTCAACGCGATCGCCCCGGGGTGGTTTCCCACGCACATGTCGGGCTGGGTCATCGAACACCGCAAGGACTCACTGCTGGAGGATATCCCGCTCGGCCGCTTTGGCGGCGATCACGATCTGAAAGGGGCGGCAGTGTTTCTTGCCTCCGACGCTTCCGCCTATGTGACCGGGCACGTCTTGGTGGTCGATGGAGGCCAGACGGCCTGGTAGGAACAAGGTTATGAACCTTCCGCTAACACCGGTGCGGTTTCTTCGATACGCGGCGCAGCAATTCCCCGGCAAGACGGCCGTGGTGTGCCAGGACCTGCGATTCAGCTACGCCGAATTTGCCGATCGCGTGGGGCGGCTGGCGGGAGCCTTGCGCGCCGGTGGCCTGCAACCGGGCGAGCGCGTGGCTTTCCTCAGCCTCAACTGCCACCGCTTGCTCGAGGCCTACTACGGAGTTCTGGAAGCGGGTGGCATCTTGCTTCCGCTCAACATTCGCCTGGCCGGGCCGGAGCTGGCCTACATTCTGAATGATGCAGGCGCGGCGCTGCTTTTCGTCGAACCGGAGTTTGTCGGGCTGGTGGATTCGTTCCGGCCAGACCTCAAATCGGTGCGCTCGTTTCATCAACTCGAGGGAACCCCGCAAGCCGCGTGGCTCGCGGCAGAAACCTACGAGCACATGCTGGTTGCTTCCGGGTCCTTCTGTCCGGACCTGATGGCGTTCGACGAAAACGCGGTCGCGGAAATGTTTTATACCAGCGGAACCAGCGCGGCTCCGAAGGGCGTGATGCTTACGCATCGCAACGTGTATCTGCACGCGATGAATCTGGCGGTGTACCATCACACGCGTTATGAAGACGTGCTGCTGCACACCATCCCGTTGTTTCACGCCAACGGCTGGGGAGCGGCCCATACCATCACCTTCGTGGGCGGAACCCACGTCATGCTGCCGCGCTTTATTCCCGAGGAAGTATTTCGCCTGGTGGAACGGGAACGGGTGAGCGCATTGAGCCTGGTGCCGATCATGGCGGCGGCGTTGCTGCAGTCGCCGGCGCGTCCGAAGTACAACCTGGGCAGCGTGCAGTGGTCGGTGATCGGGGGCGCGGCGTCTTCTCCGACCTTGATCCGCGAAGTGGAGCAGAGGCTGGGGTTCAAGTGTTTCTCGGGCTATGGACTGACGGAATGTTCGCCCTCGCTGGCGACGGCGGAACTGAAACCGGACATGCCGTGCTCCCCCGACGAGCGGCACGTGGTGCAGGCGATGACCGGATTCGCGTATCCGGGATCCGAGCTTCGCGTGGTGGACGAGGAAAATCGGGACGTGCCGCACGACGGCCTGACGATGGGAGAAATCATTGCCCGCAGTGACGGCGTGATGTCCGGTTATTGGCAGCAACCGGAAGCGACGGCGGAAGCCTTGCGCGGCGGATGGTTTCACACCGGTGACATGGCGGTGGTCGCCGGCAACGGGTACATCCTGATCTTGGATCGCAAGAAGGACATCATCGTGAGCGGCGGAGAAAATATTTCTTCGCTCGATGTGGAAAAGATTTTGCATGCCCACCCGGACGTTTATGAGGCGGCTGTGATTCCGGTAGCGGACCAGAAATGGGGCGAGGTGCCGCGGGCAGTCGTGGTGCGGAAGCCGGGTTCGACGCTCGGCGAAACCGAATTGATCGAGTTTTGCCGCGCGCAGCTGGCGCATTACAAGTGTCCACGATCGATTGAGTTTTGCGAGAGCTTGCCCAAGACCGCGACCGGAAAAGTTCTGAAAAGAGAGTTGCGGAAGAGATATCAGGATCGGGCGGTCGCGCCGCGATCCGATGGCGCATAGGAGATTCGGCGAATCATGAGCAGCTTCATCAAAGTCAGCAAGCGGGAAGATGTGGCGGTCATTACCATCGACAACCCGCCGGTCAACGCTCTCAGTCCGGGCGTGCCGGAAGGAATTTTGGCGGCCATCGAGGAAATCAACGCCGACCCGGCGATCCGGGCGGCGGTGGTGATCGGTGCTGGGCGCACGTTTGTTGCCGGTGCCGATATCAAAGAATTCGGCAAGATGACGGCCGGCGGCCCGCGCCGAAGTTTGCTTCCCATGTTGCGAAGTATGGAGGACAGCCGCAAACCGGTGGTGATGGCGATTCACGGCACCGCCTTCGGCGGCGGCTTGGAGCTGGCGCTCGCCGGCCACTACCGAATCGCGTCGCCCACTTCGCAACTGGGGCAGCCGGAAGTGAAGCTGGGCCTGATTCCGGGTGCGGGTGGAACCCAGCGTCTGCCGCGGTTGATCGGCGTCGCCAAAGCGGTGGAGATGTGTGCCGGGGGCAATCCGGTTGCTGCCGGCGAGGCGCTGGCTCTCGGATTACTCGATCGGCTGATCGAAGGAGACCTGCTGGCCGGGGCACTGTTGTTTGCGCGCGAGGTGGCGGCGAAGCCGGGGCCGAAAACCAGGGAACGAATGGTAGCGATGGGAACGGAGGAAGAGAACGCGACCATCTTTGCTGCGGCCCGAGAAGTCGCCGGCAGGAAGCAAAAGGGGCTGAAGGCTCCGCAGGCGGCAATTGATGCCGTGGAAGCGGCGACAAAACTGTCGTTCGAGGACGGCTGTCAGGCGGAAGCGAGATTGTTTATGGAGTGTCTTATTTCCGATCAGTCGAAAGCGCTCATTCATGTTTTCTTTGGCGAACGCGAGGTGGCCAAGATACCCGACCTTCCCAGGGAGTTGGCGGTGCTGCCGGTGAATCGCGTGGCGGTGGTGGGATCGGGAACCATGGGTGGCGGCATTGCCATGGTGTTTGCCAACGCCGGCATTCCGGTGCTGCTGAAGGATGTGGGCGAGCCGGCGCTTGAGGTCGGCATGGGAAAAATTCGCAAAAATTACGCCGGGTCGGTACAGCGTGGGCGTTTCACGCAAGCTTGGGTTGATGAGCGTTTGCAATTGATTACTCCCGTGCTCAGCTACGATGCTTTCCCCGAGGTGGACATGGTGATCGAAGCGGTGTTCGAAGGCATGGCGCTGAAAAAGGCCGTGTTCACGGATCTGGATCGGGTCTGCCGGCAGGGGGCGATTCTCGCGAGCAATACCTCAACCCTGAACATCGATGAAATCGCCGGCGCCACTTCGCGCCCGGAAGCGGTCATCGGAACGCACTTCTTCAGTCCGGCCAATGTCATGCGTTTGCTGGAGATCGTACGGGGGAAGAAAACGAGCCATGAAGTCATCGCTACCTGCATGCAACTCGCGAAGAAACTGGGCAAAGTCGGGGTGCTGGTAGGGAACTGCCGAGGCTTTGTCGGCAACCGCATGTTTGGCCCCTATCGACGCGAGGCGCAGTTTCTGATCGAGGAAGGGGCAGAGGTGGAGGCGGTCGATCGGACGCTGGTGGAATTCGGCAACGCCATGGGGCCGCTGGCGACGGGCGATCTGGCAGGGCTCGATGTGGGCTGGCGCATTCGCAAGGAGTACCGGCACCTCGAAAAACCCGGGATCCGGCAACCATTTGCCGAGGACCGGCTCTGCGAGCTTGGCCGTTATGGCCAGAAAACTTCCCGGGGATGGTACCAGTACGACGCGAACCGCCGCCCCAGCCCAGACCCGGAGGTGACGGCCCTGGTGCGAAAGTGGAGCGCGGAGGCGGGAATCGAGCAGCGGCAAATCTCTTCCGAGGAAGTCGTGGATCGCTGCATTTACGCGCTGGTAAATGAGGGGGCGCGCATTCTGGGGGAGGCCTATGCGCTGCGGGCGGTGGACATTGACATCATCTATCTCAACGGCTACGGATTTCCCGCCTACCGAGGAGGGCCGATGTGGCACGCGAACACCGTGGGATTACCCAAGGTCTACCGGCGCATTTCGGAGTTTCATCAGCGTCACGGCGAACTGTGGGCACCGGCCCCGCTGCTAAAGCGGCTGGCGGAAGCGGGAAAGACATTTGCCGATTTCGATAAAGAGCAAGTTGCCGCCGCCTAAAGAAACACCGAGGAGAGCATGAGAGAAGCTGTCATCGTCGCCAGTTCGCGTACGGCGCTGGCCAAGTCCTTTCGCGGGTCCTTCAACCGCACGCGTCCCGACGATCTGGCGGCGCACTGCATTAAGGACGTGTTGCGCAAGACGCCTCAGCTGGATCGGCGCGAAGTGGAAGACGTCATTCTCGGCTGCGGTCAGCCGCATGCCGCGCAAGGGCACAACATCGGGAGAGTTTCCGCGTTGCTGGCGGGTTTGCCCGCCTCGGTTGCCGGGCTCACGCTCAATCGCTTTTGTTCTTCGGGTCTGCAATCCATCGCTCTGGCGGCATATCAGATTGTGGATGGAGGCGCCGAAGTTCTGATCGCCGGTGGCGTGGAGAGCATTAGCATGACGCCGCGCAACCACGATCCGAACCCACGGCTCGCAGAGCAGATGCCGGGCGTGTACATGGTAATGGGAGAAACGGCCGAGGTGGTTGCCAAGCGTTACAAGATCGGCCGCCAACTGCAGGACGAGTATGCGCTCCTGAGCCAGCAGCGCACGGCTCGCGCCCAGCAAGAAGGTTTTTTTCAGGGGGAAATTGCTCCCCTGAAGGCGACACGCGAGGTTCGGGATAAGAAAACCGGCGAGGTGGTGGCGCAGGAAGAAGTGTGCGCGGACAAAGACGAGTGCAACCGTCCCGACACGACGCTCGAAGGTTTGCTTGCGCTGAAGCCGCATTTTGACCCGAGCAGCGGGCAGGGCACGGTCACGGCGGGAAATTCTTCGCAGCTTTCCGACGGTGCGTCGGCGACGCTTGTGATGTCGCGGCGTCGCGCTGACGAATTGGGCATTGCCTACAAGCTGATTTTCCGCGGTTTTCAGGTGGCCGGCTGCGATCCCGACGAAATGGGCATTGGGCCGGTGTTTGCCGTGCCGAAATTATTGCAGCGTGCGGGAGTGAAATTCGCGGACATCGATCTCTGGGAGCTCAATGAAGCGTTTGCCGTGCAGGTGGTCTATTGCCGCGATCGTTTGGGAATCGATCCCGAGAAATTGAACGTCAATGGCGGTTCGATTTCGATCGGGCACCCGTTTGGCATGACCGGATCACGCCTGGTGGGAACACTGGCCAACGAAATGGCGCGTCGCAAGGCGCGCTACGGCGTGGTCACCATGTGCGTGGGCGGCGGGCAGGGGGCGGCTGGGCTGTTCGAGCGTGCGAACTGAGAGATCGCGCATGAGCCTCATTACCCTGGTGCGTCACGGACAGGCGTCGTTTCTCGAGCCGGAGTACGACCGGTTGTGCCCGAACGGAGAAGAGCAGGCGCGCTTGCTGGGGGAGTACTGGGCGCGGCGGGGTGTGGCTTTTGGCGGCGTCTATACCGGTCCGCGTGCCCGACAGCGGGAAACGGCGCGGATTGTCTCGGACGCGTATCGCGCCGCGGGGGGTGTCCTTCCTGAGGCAGCCGTGATGGATGAATTCGACGAATATCAGGCGGAGTCAGCGCTTCGGATATGTCTTCCGCAACTGCTGCGAGACAATGCCGAGGTCCGGCAGCTGCGTAGCGAATATGAGAAGTCCAGCGAATCCGGCGACCGGCGCAAGAGCTTTCAGAGATTGTTCGAAGCGGTAATTGCGAAGTGGGTGGCGGGCGAGGTTCAGGCCGCGGGAGTCGAACCTTGGCACGATTTCTGTTTGCGGGTAGAGCGGGGATTGGCCGGCGTCGTGCGTGATGCCGCTCCCGCGGCGAGCGTGGTCATTTTCACCTCCGCAGGGACCATCGGCGCGGCGATGCGGCGAGCCTTGCATTTATCGGCCGAGGACACGTTGCAGCTGACCTGGATGTCGCGCAACGCCTCCTGGACCAGCTTTCTGGCTTCGGGCGAACGTTTTACACTGAGCACGTTCAATACCCACCCGCACCTCGATCGTGACGGGTTGCTGACGTACCGGTAGCGTACGAAGGAACGACGAGCATGGTTGCCGTCTGCGATCAACCCGGAACAATGAGAGCCGGCGAGGAGCTGGATCTAGCCCGTCTGGAACCGTTCCTGCGAGCCCACTTCGGCCGAAGCGAGCCGCTTTTGGTGGAGCAGTTTCCCAGCGGCCACTCCAACCTGACGTATCTGGTGCGGATGGGAAGCGGCGAGATCGTGCTGCGCCGTCCGCCTTTTGGCAGCAAGGTGAAGTCGGCGCATGATATGGCCCGCGAATATCGTGTGCTTTCGCGGCTGCACACGGTGTATGCGCCCGCTCCGGAGACGCTGCTTTATTGCGGCGATCTCTCCATTGTGGGTGCGCCTTTCTATCTGATGAAGCCGATTCGCGGCTTGATCGTGCGGCGCGATCTCCCGGCCGGCGTGCCTTTTCCGCCTGAGACCGCACGGCGATTGAGCGAATCTTTTCTCGACAACCTCGCGCGTCTGCACGCCCTGGACTACTCCGCCATGGGTCTCGGCGATTTGGGCAAGCCGCTCGGTTATCTCGATCGCCAGGTGAAAGGCTGGATCGAGCGGTATCACAATTCGAAAACCCACGATCTGCCTGAGGTGGAGCGCATTTCCGCCTGGCTCACGGAGCGGATGCCGGCCAGCCATGACACGGCGCTGATTCACAACGATTACAAGTATGACAATGTTGTGCTCGATCCGCGCGACGTAACCAACATTATTGGCGTTTTGGATTGGGAGATGTGCACGCTGGGCGATCCGCTGACCGATCTCGGAACGGCGCTGGCCTACTGGGTCGATCCGCACGATCCGGAAGACCTGCAGGAAATTCGCAGTGCGCCCACGACCTGTCCGGGCACACTCAACCGCGCGCAGTTGGTTGAGCGCTATGCTTCGGCCACCGGGCGCGGGATCGGCGACATGAATTTCTACCTGACGTTCGCGCGCTTCAAAGTCGCCGTCATCATGCAGCAGATTTATCACCGCTTCGCCCAGGGATTGACGCAGGATGCGCGCTTCGCGGGCCTGCCGAAGAGGATCCATATCTTGCTGCGCGCGTCCTGGAAGGGCGCGGAAAGCGGGGCGCTATGAGGGGCTGTTTACCGAGCGTCCGCCCGCGGATAATAGCGCACCAGCCACTCGGCGACACAGACGGGCTTGCCGGAAGACTCGGACTCGAGGCGGAGAAGGTAGGTGGCATCGACAAACTCGGGGGAGGTTGTTTGGGGCGACGGCTGAACCGAAAGCAGGGTGACGCGGGCGCGAATCTGCGAGCCGGCGCGAACCGCCGACGGAAAGCGGACTTTGTTCAACCCGTAGTTGATCGTCATCGTAACGCCGCCGCGGATCCGGATCGCCTGTCCCATGAAATAGCTCAGCAGCGAAAGGGTCAGGAACCCGTGGGCGACGGTTCCGCCGAAGGGCGACTCGCGCTGCGCTCGCTCCGGATCGAGGTGAATCCACTGGTGATCTTCGCTGGCATCGGCAAAGTTCCGGATGCGATCTTGCGTGACGACGAACCAGTCGGTCGCGGGGAATTCGCGGCCCTCGAATTGTTGCAAAGAACTCAGACTCGCAATCTCAAAAGCTGGCATAGGAGTATTTCATGACGACATTAACAGACATTTCGCGCAAGACGAGCAAAGGGACGGCATTTTTGCTGGAAAACTCGCTGCCTCAGGATATCTTTACGCCCGAGGATCTCAGCGAAGAGCATCTCGCCGTGGCCCGCATGGTGGAAGAGTTCTGGAACAACGAGGTGGAGCCGAATCTGCCGGCCATCCGGGAAAAGAAGCCGGGCGTTGCCATGGGCGTGCTGCGGAAGTCGGTGGAACTGGGTCTGACGGCCATGGCGATTCCGGAGGAGTATGGGGGGATGGCCATGGATCTGCCGTCGCTCATGGTGACGGCGGAACGTATGGGGCGCGATGGTTCTTATGGTGGGTGGCATTCGGCGCACACCGGCATCGGCACGCTGCCGGTCGTCTATTTTGGAAACGAGCAGCAGAAGCGGAAGTATCTGCCGAAGCTGGCGAAAGTCGAGATGCTGGCTGCCTATGCGCTGACCGAGCCGCTGGCCGGTTCGGATGCGCTGGCGGCGCGCACGCGGGCCGATCTTGCGCCGGATGGAACGCACTACATCCTGAATGGCCAGAAAATGTGGATCACCAACGGCGGTGCGGCCGATCTGTTCACGGTGTTTGCCAAGGTGGGCGGGGAAAAATTCACCGCCTTTCTGGTGGAGCGAAATTTTCCTGGCGTAAGCAGCGGGGCCGAAGAGCACAAGATGGGCATCACGGGCAGTTCCACGACCGCCGTCTATTTCGACAACGTGGCCGTGCCGGTTGAAAACGTATTGGGTGAGATTGGGCGCGGGCACGTGATCGCGTTCAACATTCTGAATATTGGGCGCCTGAAGCTGGGACCGGCGACCGTGGGGGCGGCGAAGAATGTGCTGGCGATCTGCCTGAAGTATGCCAAGCAGCGCAAGGCGTTTGGCTCCTCCATTGCCGAGTTCGGCGCCATCCAGCACAAGCTGGCGGAAATGGCGATCCGAATTTTTGCCGCCGAATCGATGACCTGGCGCGTGGTGGGGCTGATTGAGAACCAAATGCAGGCTTCGTCGGCGGAGTCGGCGGGTGCTTCCAGGCATGAGCTCAAGGCCATCGAAGAGTTCGCCGCCGAGTGTTCGATGGTCAAGGTCTATGCCGCGGAAATGCTGGACTACGTGGTCGACGAAGGGGTGCAGATTCACGGCGGCTACGGATACCATCAGGACTATGCGGTGGAGCGCGCCTATCGTGATTCGCGCATCAACCGTCTGTTCGAGGGAACCAGCGAGATCAACCGGCTGGTGATCACAGGTCAAGCGTTGAAGCGGGCGGCCAAGGGATTTCTGCCGCTGCTCGATGCGGCCCGGAGGATCCTCGAAACGGCGGACCCACAACCGGCGAACGTCGCCGGGGATGCGGAACTCAGCCTCGTGCAAAACGCGAAAAACATTGCGCTCCTCACGCTCGGAGTGGCCTACCGGAGCTATGGGGCGAAGCTTGAGCAACAGCAAGAGATCATCATGAATCTTTCCGACATCACCATGGAGGTCTTGGCCATGGAGTCGAGCCTGCTGCGCAGCCGGAAACTCCGGGCGGCAGGAAGGGGAGCGAACGCCGCCGATGCCTGTGCCGTCTATTCAGGCGATGCCATGACCAAGGTAGAGCGATCTTCGACAACCGTGCTGAGCGCGTGTGCCGAGGGCGATGAACTCGGACATTACCTTTCCCGGCTGCGCGCCTACGCGACTCACGATCCAGTGAATTCGATTGTCCTGCGGCGCCAGATCGCGGCCCGGCTGCTGGCCAATGAACGCTATATCGTCTGAAGGCGGACGAGCTTGCCAGGGAGGCAATCGTGGCACTGACCAATCACAAGTTCCTGCTGGCCGCGCGACCCGTAGGCATGCCGAAGCGAAGCGACTGGCGGTACGTCGAAGAGCCAGTTGGCGAGCCGAACGAAGGCGAACTGCTGGTGCAAGTGTTGTACCTCTCGCTCGATCCTGCGATGCGGATCTGGATCAATGACGCGCGCTCGTACCTGCCCCCGGTCGGCATCGGAGAACTGATGCGGGCGCTGGGGCTGGGAGTGGTGGCCGCATCGCGTCATCCGCGTTTCGTGCCGGGGGATTACGTTTCCGGATTGTTTGGCATGCAGGAATACGCCCTGAGCGACGGACGCGGAATCACCAAGATCGAGGCGGGCAGTATCCCCCTGCCCAAGTTTCTGAGCCTGCTCGGCATGCCGGGGATGACCGCCTATTTCGGCCTGCTCGACACCGGCCAGCCGAAGCCGGGTGAAACCTTGGTGGTTTCGGCGGCGGCGGGATCGGTGGGCTCGCTCGTCGGACAGATGGGGAAGATCAAGGGCTGCCGGGTGGTGGGAATCGCGGGAGGACCAGAAAAGTGCCGCTACATCGTCGACCAGTTGGGCTTCGAAGCCTCCATCGACTACAAGTCCGAAGACGTGGGGCGTTCGCTGCGCGAGCACTGCCCGAGCGGCATTGACGTCTATTTCGATAACGTGGGCGGTGCCATTCTCGATACGGCGCTGGGGCAAATCCGGCGGGGCGCGCGGATCGTGATCTGCGGGGCGATTTCGCAATACAACAAAACCGGGCCGGTGGCGGGGCCGAGCAATTATCTGTCTTTGCTTTCGAATCGCGCGACCATGAAAGGCACGCTGGTGTTGGATTACGCCGATCGCTACGCGCAGGCGGGGGCGGAAATGGCGGGATGGATGGCCGAAGGAAAACTGAAGTCGCGCGAGGAGATTGTAGAAGGACTCGCCAGCTTTCCTGAAACCCTGCTCCTGCTTTTCACAGGCGAGAACTCCGGCAAATTGATGCTGAAGCTGGGCTAAAACAGGAGCGCTGATGTCATTGGTGGAGAATCAGGGGGCGAAGATCTACTGGGACGAAACCGGGCAGGGAGAACCACTTCTGCTGATCATGGGGCTCGGCTACGGCTCCGCCCTTTGGCACCGGATACGACCGGCGCTGGCCAGCCAGTTCCGCACGATCGCGTTCGACAACCGGGGGGTCGGATGGAGCGATGTTCCTGCCGGGCCTTATTCGATTGCCACCATGGCGGCGGATGCGGCTGCGGTGCTCGATGCCGCGGGCGCTTCCGAGGCTCACATTTTCGGAGTTTCCATGGGCGGCATGATCGCGCAGGAATTTGCCCTGCAGTATCCCCTGCGGACACGCTCGCTGATCCTCGGCTGCACTTCGCCCGGGGGGCCTTCTGCCTTGCGTGCCGAGCGCAAGGTGGGCGACATTTTGTTGGCGCGCGGTATATCGCTCGAGCAGGCGCGGGAAGCGATCCTGCCTTACATCTACGACGCGAATACGCCTCGGGAGAGCATCGAAGAAGATCTCAAGATCCGCCGGCGCTCGCTTCCCACCATCGAAGGTTACACGGCCCAACTGCAGGCGGTGTTGGCCTGGGAAGGCTACAGCCGGATCGATCAGATCAAGACACCCACGCTGGTGATTCATGGAAAGTCGGATCAGTTGGTTCCGCCGGGCAATGGCGAATTACTCGCAGGCCGGATTCCGGGCGCAAAGCTGGTCCTGCTCGGGCACGCGAGTCACATTTTTCTCACCGACCAGGCGGAGGCGGCACAACGGGAAATACTGGAATTTCTTTTCTTGCAGGGAGAACGGGAATCAAGATCGTCAACCGTGACGTCGGCAACGGAGGTGCGCGGGAATGCCCTATTTCCGATGGATATTCCCGGGAGGCATAGATCATCATCAAAATAATTCATTTGATGAATCATAAAAACGTGGGTAGGCTCGCGGCGACCATGAGACGGTGTGTTCGGGGGCGACCGAAACCTGGGAGCGGTTTGTTTTCTTCCATCGATCCATAACGCGCACGCAAGCACCTAGGTTGTCGGCAGGGCACAAGACCAAGCCAGGTACGAGAGCAGGTGGGCGATTCGGGCCAAATGCCTGAAGGAGTAGGGGGGATATGGGTTGCGAACACAGCGGTTCCGATCGTCGTGCGCTCACCGAGCGCGGCGTACGTCCCCGGAACGGGGTATCTATTCATTGCACGATGAGCTCATTTGCCCTCGTGCTTGTCTGCTTGCTGCTGGTCTGCCTGGGGGCCCTCGGACAAGGCGTCGGCTCGTCAGGGGGAATCACCGGGACCGTTACTGATTCGATTGGCGGCGTTTTGGTCAACTCGACGATCACCGTCGTCGATACCCAGACTGGACTCAGGCGGACCACCACGACCAATAGCACCGGTCAGTTCCGTGTGACCGGTCTTTCACCGGCCACCTATGACGTCAGTGCGGAAATGGCCGGTTTTGCCACCGAAGTACGGAAAACTGTGACGGTCACGGTCGGGCAGACCGTGATCTCCGATTTCAGACTGAATCCGTCAAAAGTCGCGACCGTAATCGAGGTGACCGATCAACCGCCGGTGGTGGAAACGGAACGAGGGAGCCAGGCGGACACAATCTCACAACAGTACATTACCGACCTGCCGGTGGACCGGCGCGATTATCTTACCTTTACTCTGCTGGCCCCCGGCGTGTCGGATTCGACGCGCTTGGCTGGGGATCAGGATTTCAGAGTCAAGCAGACTCCGCAAAGCGGGCTGTCGTTTTACGGCAGCAATGGCCGGGGAAACAGCATAACCATCGATGGCGGCGAGACCTCGGGGGATAGCGGCGGCGTGCGCCTGACGGTCAGCCAAGACGATGTGCAGGAATTCCAAATCAATCGCAGCAATTACGCTGCGGATCTGGGTGCCGCCACCGGCGCGTCGATCAACATCGTGACCAAGTCCGGCACCAACAATGTGCACGGTACGCTCTACGGTTTTTTCCGTGACGATGCCATGGACGCGGCTAATCCTTTTTCGTTCAGCCAGGCGTTGCAGCCCGGTCAGACTTTCGATCCTGCCAATCCCGATACGACCGGTTCCCCGATCAAGGATTCTCTGACTCGCCAGCAGTTCGGCGGAACTCTGGGTTTTCCGATCCGCAAGGACAAGACGTTTCTGTTTGTCTCGTTCGAAGGCTTGCGGCAGAATGCGCAGAATGCGGTTCCGTTGCTGACCGATACCGATATCTTTCGACCGACGGCGGCGCAGAACGGCATCATTGCCGCGCTGGCCGGTTCGACGGCGCCGGTAACCTGTTTCCCCGGGGTCACTCTGCCCTCGGCCGACTGTGCCTTTGCGCTCGAGAGCATTCTGACGGTGAATCCGAATGCCAACGGGAACCCCTTCATAACCCCCGGGCAGGCTGCGTTAAGCGGCTTTCTCGTCAACCAGTTTGAAACTCAGGGCGGAGTGTTTCCTTACGACTCTCGCCAGTACCTGGCGTCGGTTCGTTTGGACCATCGATTTAGTGCGAACAACGAGCTCTCGGTCTCCTATCACTACGGGCACGATCTCGAGGAGTCGCCGGATGTGCAGTCTCTGACTGCTTATTCGGCTGGAAGTTCGATTCATAGCTACGATGACAATTTGCAAGTCGCCTGGTATCACCAGTTCGGTCCGACGGCCCAGAACGAGGCGCGCGTGCAGGGCGATTACTACAGCTTTAACGTGCTGCCCAACGAGCCGGGGCAAGTCGGGTTGCAGATTCCTGGTTTCATCAACAACATCGGTAGCAACATTTTCCTGCCCAACATCACCATCCTGCGGCGCTACGAGTTCGCCGACAATTTCACCGTGATTCGGGGCCATCACACGCTGAAGTTCGGCGCTTACGAGCTGCTGCGAGGCAATCATACGGAATCGCACACCTTCCTGCCGGGTCGTTTCGTATTTGGCTCGCTCCCCGGAGCTGCCATTAGTCCGGAGCTTGCCAGTACGACGGTTAACCCGCTGCAGGCAGCGTCGTTGGGGCTGCCGGAAATTTATCAGCAGGGCTTTGGAGATCCGACCTACCCGTATTACACACGACCGTTGACCGGACTCTACGGACAGGATTCCTGGAAGGTAACGCCAAGCTTCACTTTGAACTACGGCCTGCGCTACGAACTGGATAGTCAATTCGCTCCGTTGACCACTTACAAGAAGGATTTTGCGCCGCGCATTTCTTTCGCCTGGGATCCTTCCGGCGATCACAAGACGGTGGTCCGTGGCGGCTACGGAATCTTCTACGGTCCGGTGGACGTCCAGATCCCCGACGTCGATTTGAGCTTGGGGGTAGTGAACGGGAATAAGTCCGCCGTCGAGAACAGCACCGGCGCCGGACAGGTGGCCAACGTGAGCGCGATCTGCGGAGTCTCACAGTTCGGGACACCGATCATTCCCGGCACCGGCTCTAGCCCTTGCAATCGAGAAATTTCGATTTACGCCGATAGCATTTCCGGAGTTCCGCCATTGGGCATCCAGGGCTCGGCCACCATTTTCCAGACCCTGTTTGCCCAGGGGTTGATCCAGTGCACCAGCCCGACCGCCGGGAATCATGCCTGCGTCACGCCCGCGGCGGTGGCTCCGCTCGGCATCGACGTCACCAATACCGGTCCGCTGTCTCCGCTGCAAGTACTTTTCGTGAACCAGCCTGGCTATCGCCCTCCCCTGGCGCAACAGGCTTCGTTCGGAATCGAACGTCAGGTGGGATCCGGGTTCTCGATTTCTTTGAGCGGAATCTACTCTCACACCCAAAGACTTCCGATCGCCATCGATACGAACCTGCTGCCTGCCCCGTTCAGCACTGTGCAGCTGGCCAACGGTGCGACGGTCGCCTATCGCAACTGGAATACGAGTGCGGCCGCCGATCCGCTGGGTGGCACCGAGGGCCTTCCCTGCGCCACGCAACAATGCTTTGTGAATCCGCTGATTGTGCAGAACAACCAGTACAGCTCGGAAGCCTATGCCCTTTATGAAGGCGGCATCGCAGAGGTCAAGAAACGTTTCAACGAGCACTTCACATTGTTCGGCAATTACACCTTCAGCAAGGGCTATGACACGTCCACCGATTACAACACGGACTATGGCCCGCAAGATCCCACGAACTTGGGGCTCGATCGAGGCCTTTCCGAATTTGACCAGCGGCATAAAGTGGTGATCGCCGGCGTGCTCGACAGTCCGTGGCGACAGAGCATTTTGTCGGGATTCCAGCTCGCTCCGATTTTCATCGCGCACAGCGGACATCCCTTCAACCTGCTGGCCGGAGGTGAAGTAAACGGCGACAATCACACCACCAACGAACGTCCCATCGGCGCACCGCGCGATACCGGGCTGGGCCCGGACTACATCGACTTCGACGCGCGCCTCAGCTGGGAGCACAAACTGGGCGAAAAAGCGAACCTGCGGTTTACGGCGGAAGGATTCAATCTTGCGAACCGGACCAATTTTGCCAGCGTGAACAACGAGGTCAGCCCGCTTTTCGGGTTCACGCCCGGGTTCACGACGTTCAACGTGCGTGGCATTCGACCGGGCACGATTGTCGATGGGCAGGCGGCGACTTCCAGCACGCCACTGGCCTTTACCTCCGCCTTGCCCAAGCGTCAGATTCAACTCGGAGTGCGCTTCACGTTCTGAGCTATGCTGCATCGCGTCGCGTCTGCCGCCGGCCCGGGTTCAGTTTCCGGAACGTCGGCAGGCGTTCGAGAATTCCAACTGTCAGCACAGCAGGTGCGATCCTGGAATTCTGAAGTGCTCGTCCGCAGGGAGCGCCCTATGTCCACGCCAAGGCAGGAAACGCTTTACGAAGTCGCCGACCACGTTGCCACCATCACTCTGAATCGGCCAGAGAAACTGAATGCCTGGACCGCCACCATGGAACGGGAAGTTCGTTCGGGGGTGGAGGAAGCGGAGCGGGACCCGAACGTGCGCGTCATCGTTGTCGGGGGAGCGGGACGCGGATTTTGCGCCGGCGCCGACATGTCCCTGCTGAGCTCGGTCGCGGCCGGTGGCCTGGACGAGGGGGTCGCGCGCAGAATCCAATCCGGCAGCGCCACGCAGGAAGGGCTGCGGCCCGACTTTCAGCGAAAGTTCTCCTATTTTCTCGGCGTGGCCAAACCGGTGATCGCCGCCATCAACGGGCCTGCCGTGGGCTTGGGGCTGGTGATTCCGCTTTATTGCGACCTGCGTTGGGCGGCGGACAATGCCCGCTTCAGCACGGTCTTTGCGCAGCGTGGACTGATTGCAGAGTACGGAATGGCGTGGATTCTGCCTCGTATCATCGGCCTGCCGGACGCCCTCGACCTGTTGATGACGGCCCGCACCATTGCCGCGCCGGAAGCGCTGGCGTTGCGCCTGGTCAACCGCGTCTATCCCCAGGAAGGCTTCGCTGCAACGGTCCACGATCAAGCCGCCCAATTGGCCAGCAGCGTGAGCCCGCGATCCCTGGGCGTCATCAAACGGCAGCTCTACACGGGGATGTTCCAGACGCTGGCAGAAGCTTTCGATCTTTCGGTCGCGGAAATGGTGCCCAGTCTCCAGAGCGCGGACTTCAAGGAAGGGGTGGCGCACTTCCTGGAAAAACGTGCGCCCAAATTCACCGGGTCCTGAGCGAGGCGCGAGGACTCCGGAGCCGTTCGCAGTCTCCAGTGCAGGACGCGGATCATCGCGCCGGCCAGAAAGGCTCCGATCCATGGACCCAGGATCGGAACGGGCGTGTAGCCCCAGTCCGAGCGTCCTTTACCGGCGATTGGCAATATGGTGTGCGCGAGGCGCGTGGGGAGGTCTCGAGCGGGATTCATGGCCTATTCCGGTCGTGCCGTCCAGAGAGCGGATGCGTTTCAGTTCCGGATCCTCGGTTGGTTTGCCAGGCGGGCCGTAGTGACCCAGACCAGGATCGATCCCGCAAACGCCCCCGCCGTCTGTGCCAGCGAGTAGGGTACGACTTTCGAATAGCTGCCGCTGGCGACCAGGAGTCCCGGTGTGACGGCCGGATTGATGTGCGCGTCCCGGCTCCCGCCGGCGATGGCGACAAAGACGCCCGACATCACCGCGAACGCCCGGCCGCTGATGATGACCATCCCACCCGAACCTTGTGCCTTCGAATGTTTGAGCACGACATTGGCGACGCAACCGTTTCCGAGCATGATCAAAACGGGCGTTGCCATGAACTCGCCCGAGCAGCGGTGAACATATTTCGCCGCGCTCCTCCCTTGTCGAAATGCGGCCTGGCCAGGAAACCGGAACCCACGGTCGGAGCCGGCCCGCGAGCATCGGTTGGCGTCGTCCGCAATCAGGCCGAAGCTGCGCTCTTGGGCCGGTATTTCCTCAGTTCGAGCCTGGCGATCAGGCCGCGGTGCACTTCGTCGGGTCCATCGGCGATGCGCAGCGTGCGGATCGTGGCAAACAGTTCGGCCAGTGGGAAATCTTCGGAGACCCCCGCGGCTCCGTGCATTTGGATTGCCTGATCGATGATCTTCAAGGCGATGTTGGGAACGGCGACTTTGATCTGCGAGATTTCGCTGCGAGCGGCCTTGGTGCCGACTTCATCGATCATCCAGGCCGCCTTCAGGGTAAGAAGGCGGGCCTGCTCGAGCGCGATGCGGGCATTGGCAATGATATCGGCATTGCCGCCCAGGTCGGCCAGCGGCTTATCGAAGGCGACGCGATCGAGCGAACGCCGGCAGAGAAATTCTAGGGCTCGTTCGGCAGCTCCGAGGGTGCGCATGCAGTGATGAATGCGTCCCGGGCCCAAGCGGCCCTGGGCGATTTCAAAGCCGCGGCCGGGCCCGGCAATGATATGGTCAAGCCCCAGGCGGACATTCGTGAAGCGCACTTCACCGTGACCAAAGGGAGGGTCATAGGAATTAAACACCGACACCATGCGTTCGATCTTGACTCCGGGCGTATCCAGCGGAACCAGAACCATGGAGTGACGCTCATACTTGGAGGCCGAGGGATCGGTGATGCCCATAAAGATGAGCAGACGGCAATGCGGATGGCCAACTCCGGAACTCCACCACTTCAAGCCGTTGAGCACGACCTGGTCTCGGTCGATGCGCGCGGCGGCTTGGATATTGGTCGCGTCCGAAGAAGCTACCTCCGGCTCGGTCATACAGAATGCGGAACGAATCTCGCCCGCCAGCAAAGGCTTCAGCCAGCGCTCCTTCTGCGCCTCCGAACCGTACTTCACCAGAACTTCCATGTTGCCGGTGTCGGGTGCGTTGCAGTTGAAAACCTCGGGAGCGATCGAGCAGCGTCCCATGATTTCGGCAAGCGGTGCGTACTCGACATTGCTGAGGCCGGCTCCGTACTCGGGCTCGGGAAGAAAGAGGTTCCACAGACCCTGCTTCCGCGCCTTGGCCTTCAAAGTCTCCATGACCGGCGGCTGCTTCCAGCCGCGCCAGTCGGGAAGGTTCTGCAGTTGCGCGCAGTATTCGCGCTCCGCCGGCAAGATATGCGCATGCATGAATGCCGACACACGCTGGAGATAGCTCTCGGCTTTCGGTGATCGAGAAAAGTCCATAAGTAACCGTTTACCCCGCTAGGCACCCTAGCCTAGCGATTTCAGCAGAATTCTCCTAATGAATCCTATGAATCCTGTAATATATGCGGCGTGCATTTAAGTCAGGTCGACCTGAACCTGTTCGTCGTGCTCGAAGCCATCTATCGCGAGGGCAACATTACTCGCGCCGGCCAGCAGTTGAATCTCACCCAACCTGCCATCAGCCATGCCCTGAAGAGATTGCGGGACCTTTTGCAAGACCCGCTCTTTGTTCGCCAGGGGCCGCAGATGGTGCCGACGCCATTTACCCGCAACATGATTGAGGAAGTGCGCCAAGCACTGCACATTCTCGAGACCAATCTCAGCGCCAGCCGCAATTTCGTTCCGCAAAGCGCACGACGCAACTTTCACCTGTCTTTATGGGAATATGCCGAGGTCCTCATTCTTCCTTCCTTGCTGCGACGCCTGAATCATGCCGCGCCCAGCATGTCGATTACGACCTCGAGGGTGAGGCGGCGAGATCTGGAGACCGAACTGGCCAGCGGCTCGGTCGATCTGGCGATCGAAATTCCCATGACGGTGAGCGACCGCATTCGACATCAGTGGTTGCTGAAGGAACCGTTCGTGGTGATGGCCCGGCGAGGACATCCGGCGATCAAGAAAACACTCGACCTGGACGCCTATCTCGCGCAGCGTCACATTCAGGTCTCCTCTCGGCGTCACGGTCCCAGCCTGGTCGATATCGAACTGAACCGCAGGGGGCTTCGCCGACAGGTATTTCTGCGCATCCAGCACAACCACACCGCCTGCATTGTGGTGAGCAATACCGATATGCTGCTCACCCTGCCTGAGCGCCACGCGCGCCTGTTAAACGCCGGTTTGCCCGACAAAAGCTTAGGAAATCGGGTCTATCCGTTCCCGCTGCAAGAGCCACGTCTCGAAGCGCATTTGTATTGGCATGAGAGTGTGGAGAATGACCCGGCAAGTCGTTGGCTGCGAGAAGAAATCGAGAAGGTGCTGGTTCCCGAATCGTGAGCGGCAGCGGCACCGTGGCGGTATCAGGCTCGCAATCGCGCGTCTCTTTGTCCGGACGCGCGGCGCCGTGCGCCGGGGTTGTCAGACGAACGGCGAGGCTGCAGGCGAGCTTCATCTCGATCGGCGCGAACCATCGGCCGGCGAGGCCGCCAGTAATCTGCACACGGCATCGGTCCCGCTGGTCACAAATGTACCCCGCCTTCTTACCTCGCAGGGTGGGAGTCGATCTGAACCAACTCGCCCGGCCGGCTGCGGAGCGGCCCCAAATCCACCGGCTTTCCATGGGCATAGATGGAATGCCGGGGATGCGTGCGGTTCCATTCGGTCAAGCTGGCGCTTTGGTGCACATGTTCGACGACTCTTCGCCACCGACCTCCGTTGTAGGCGCTAAAACTGATTTCACCTTCCTGGGTCGCCATGGGAGTCGTCGAATCAGACATCGTCGCAAGATCGTAGTTGAACAGATCTTGGAAGAACATCGCGCTGATCATCGCGAGTTTCCAGGACCCGCGATACGAATAGGCGCGCCAGGACCAGTCCGCCGCGCTGCCCGCGACCCGATAAAAGCAGTCCTCAAGCAACTGCCGAAGCTGGACCAATCCAAAGTCGGGAGGGGATTTGCCCGGATCGAAATTGCGCAATACCGACAGACCAACAAGTGCCCGAGTGATGGCCCGTGATCTCCCGTAGTCTGTGATTTGGACCAGGTCACGCATAAACTGCTCCACATCAAAGAACCTGGCCACCGGAATCATCTCGTTGGTGCGGGAATGGACCAGGACCGGGGAAAAGATCCCGTGATCGGGATGGATATCGTTAAACAGGCTCCCTAATTCCGCGCTTGGATGAAGCAGGTCGCACAGATGAGCGAACACCGCGTAGATGGAAACCGGGAACCAGTCGCGCATGGGCTGCCAGCCAATCGACGTTTGCTGTTCGAGATCATAGGCAATTTGTGAGACCGGATAGCGCCTGCGGTAGCGCTCCTCGGCGCTGACGTTTTCATCTCGTCCGCAGAACATTATGGGCTGAAAAATAACGCCGTGGATCTTGTCGATGTGTCGCGCGACGAAGCGAACGATATCACCAAGTCCATCATTATTCAGTTCATTGACGACGCTCACCTGCAGCGTTGTTTTCATGCCTGCCGCCGCGATGTTGTCGAGTGCGCACTTCTTTACCTCCATGTAATTTCCGATACCTCGATGGCGGTTTTTTTCTTCCGTGATGCCGTCGCACTGGAGATAGACCGCATGGAGTCCGGCGGCCTTGGCCTGAACCGCAAACTCTCGATCTTGTGCAAAGCGGATTCCATTGGTCGTCACATGCAGCCGGTGGAAGCCCACGCTCTTTGCGTGACGGACGGCCTCGAGAAAAATCGGTGACAGCGTCGCTTCTCCGCCGGAGAACAGAACATTGATTTCTCGCTGAGGTTTGAAGGACAAGGCTTTTTGAAATAGAGAACGTACATCCTGCATATCCAGCTCATGAACGAAGTGCGTGGCGTTTGCGTCCATGTAGCAGGGTGAGCACACCATGTTGCAGCGGTTCGTTAGATCGACAATCAAATATGTACCCCGTCCGGTCTTGATGCTGTTGGCGCCATGATTGTGGATCTGTTCATCGCCCACGCATCTGAAGTCCTTCCCAAACGCAAGGCCTTCCATTCGGCGGAAGAAGGCCGGGTGATCGGAAAGGACGTCTTCAAACGGGCCGTGCCGGTCGCATGCCTTGCGCATGAGGATGCGCCCCGCTTCCTCCAGTATGTCGGCGTCGATGATTCCGGGCCTATCCCTGAAGTCAGCGATCGTCGCCCGGCCGCTCAACACCCCGTCGGCCGCTTCTCGGTTGCAGTCCGGGCACAGGGAGAGCGTCTTCCTCGGGACCCCAGTCGCCATGGGTGTCCTTTCCCGGCTTCTGAGAAGCTGTCCGGGTGCCCAAGATGGCCATGGCAATGGTCGCTTCGGCAAGATCGCATTGACGCTCTTCGACAATAACCACGCGCCATTTGACGCGGCTCGGAAAAGATAGGCTGGCTGGGTGGACATGGTATTTACCTCCTGTCGGGGTTGTGAGGCGACGGCGAAATGGCCTCGAGCTGAGACATGGCGGATGACCCTGCGAAAAACGGATCCGGGCATTTTACATTGAAGTTGGCTCCTTGGGGAGAGCAATTTGTTGGGATACCGCAAAGATCGGGCAACGACGCATTGATCGGCTCGAAGGTCGGGTGTTCTACAAATGGTGCTTGGTGAGCGATGAGAAGGCCAATCGCGGGGGAGCCATTTGTTGCCGCCGCACCGCCGACCGACATTGTGCCGAGTGTTGCGACCGGCGCATCGTCGCAAAGGAATGAGTCGCGCGCCTCCAGGCGGCAGACAAGCCTCGGCTGCAGGCGTCCCTTAGGTAGGCAAATGTCAAACTTCATCTCTGCAGAAGCGGTTCGGTCACGCACGCCAGTCTTGTCTCATCGCGGGCCCTGATCATCGGGTTCACCGGCGTCGGAATAATTTGCCAGCGAGGCCAATCTTGTCTTTCAGCCACAGGCATTGTTCCACCTTCCGGTCTGCCGCGAGCCTCGCCCAGAAACAGCGATTGTTTCCTGAGCTCAGCGCACCATAAACGAATTCCGAAGAACCGTGTGGAAAAGGCGCGTGCCGCTTTCGCTTCTTGCGCAAACCACAACAGGGGCATGATCGTTAGCATGGCCTTCTGCACGTTCTTTTCTGGCGCAGCGAAAAGCTTGGTTCTCGTTGGCGAAAAAACATATGCCTGGCTAGGCGTTCTGGGGAGGAGTGCGTTCGTGAACGATCATCCAGGAAGTTCCGAACCGGTCGCGCAGCATCGCGAACCGGAAAGCAAAGAAGGTCTCCTGCATGGGCATGAAGATCTCGCCGCCAGCGGAAAGGAGAGCGAAAACCCGTTCGGCTTCATCGCTGGTGTTCAGCGAGAGGCTCAGATAAACGCTGCGCATTGGCTGAAAACGCGCGGGCGGCACGTCCGATGCCATCAGGTCGGTTTCGCCAATGCGGATGCGGGCATGAAGAATGGCGTTTTTCTGATCGGGGGGTACATCTTTCGCGTTTGGCTGTTGGTCGTGGGTCATCATCATGCTGATTTTGCCCCCGAGATGCTTTTCGTAAAAGCGGAACGCCTGTTCGCAGTTGCCGCCATAATTGAGGTACGTGTGCAGTTTCATGGTCATTCCTGGCTGTTCAGATTCGTGTCGAACCGGGGTGGGAGACGCGGCGCGCGTCGTCATCGTCGGCTCTCCCCTCAAGCGCAGCAATCATGCAGCTTGGGTGTCTTCTCGTACTCATCGTGACGGCGAACGAAGTCCATCGTTGTCTTTTCATTTCGGCCCTTCGGCGCGCGATAAAGTATCATGAGCGTGCCCAGCAGTTCTTCCCCACCGCGCGCATAGCTCGAATAGGTGTGAAAAATATCGCCCACTTCGTCCCTGTAGAACGAGCTCAGGCCGGGCATTTCCGTACCCGTCGTGCCTGGGGGGACCGCCAGCTCGCTGAAGTTGTATAGGACCTTGCCCTTGGCCAGTTCTTCCTCGGTGAAAGAGACGTAGTAGTCGTAATTGAAGTCGCTCAGGAAGGAGGAGACCCACGGAAATCTCCAATCCATGCGCTTCTTGTATGCCTCGATTTCGGCCAGTGGTGCGCGGGACACGGCGGCGAGCGTCACGTCGTGATGTTCGAGATGGGGCAGTGCTCCATCGATGTGATCGCAGAGAAAGGAACAGCCCGGGCAACCCGCAGCCCATCCCGGGCCGAGCATGAAGTGATAAACAATGAGCTGGCTCCGCCCAGAGAACAATTCAGCTAATGTTCTCTTGCCCCGGGGCGTGTCAAAGACGTAAATCTTTTCCACTTTCACCCAAGGCAAGGCCAGACGCTCTGCGTTGATCTTGTCCCGTAGATGGGTCAGCTCCTTCTCCTTCAGCAACAGCGTTTGGCGCGCGGCCAGCCATTGTTCCTGGGGCACAACCGGATGAGCCGGCAATGATGTCCTCCGAGAGCCTAGAATGAGTTGATATCAACTTTATTGGTCAATGTCAAATCGCCCCAAACTTCCCCGTGAGACGTCGCCTCGGGTCCGCGGCGGTTGTCCGTGCCTTCATGTGCAGCGCGCCGCGCGGGCGCTGACTCGAGGTTTTGGCGAAGCCCTCCGACGACTGAACCTGACGAACCGACAATTTTCCTTGCGGATGCCGCAGAACCGCCGGCGGCCTCGGACGATGCCTGGCGTGGCGTCCTCACTCGCATGGGAGCGCACCACGTCGACCGGCGCATTGAAGCCGTTCGATAATTAAGCATTCCTGCCAAAGCTGTGGGCGCCACTCGCCAATGGAATTCTTCGGGCGTGGGCTCAAGAAAACGTTTCGGCAAGGCAGGCAGCGATTGGCCGAGCGATCCGTCGTCGACCACTGACACAGGAATGCAATCCGATGGCGCTCCTTCTGATCAGGACCGCACCCGACGAAAATGCTCCACTTCCGCCCAGGGGCGTCCATTAATTGTTTGGCATTGGTTGGCCGCCGATATGAGGGCCAGTGTGGCCTTCATGCCGCGTCCGTATCGGTTACGGCGGGAGCCTGAATGTTGTCGATACCGTCGGCGCGAGCCGGGTCTTCGTGTGCTCGAGGAACGGAAAACGAAAACGTCGCTCCCGGACCTTCATTCAAGGTTGCCCATAAGCGGCCGTTATGGTGCTCGATAATGGAACGGCTGACGGATAGTCCAATCCCCATACCCTCACCCTTGGTGGTGTAGAAGGCGTCGAAAAGGCGGTCCGCGGCCTGAGGGGCAAATCCGACTCCCGCATCTTGCACCGTCAGGCGCACCCGATCAACATCGTCTCGTTCGGTTCTGATCACCAACTGCCTCGGACGATCCTCGACTGGGCTCATGGCGTCTGAGCCATTTCGGACCAGGTTCAGTATCACCTGCTGAAGTTGCACCCGATCGCCTATGACCCGAGGTAGGTCGTCGGCAAGTTCGGAACGTAGGATCACCCGGTTCTTCTGCAGGTCCGCTTGCGCCAGGGCGATCACCTCCCGGGCAGCCTCATTGAGGTCCAAAGGCTCGGGCGAAGGGTCTTTCTTGCTATAGAGTGCGCGCAATCGGGTGATCACTTCCGAAGCGCGATTGGCGTCGCGAATCGTGCGCCGGGCGGTTTCGCGAGCGCCGTCGACATTGGGAGGATCGGCGGCGAGCATCCGCAAGCAGGTGCTGGCGTTTGTGGTGATGCCCGAGAGTGGCTGGTTGACTTCGTGCGCGATCGACGCCGTCAACACTCCCAGAGCTGTGACTCTGGACACTTGCGCGAGTTCGGATCGCGCCTTGCCGAGTGCCTCTTCCGAGACTCGGCGCCGCGTGATGTCCTGAATGGCACCGATATGCTCGAGTCGTCCCTCGTGGTTTCGGATTCCGTGAGAGATCGTGTGCAGGTACTTGACCGAGCCGTCTGGCATCCGCAAACGGATTTCGTAATCCTGGTCTCCGTCGCCACTGCGCGCCCCCGTCATTTTTTCCGACAGAAACGGGACGTCTTCCGGGTGGACCCGGCCGGCGATCTGCTCGAGCGTTACGGGCGCATCCTTCTTGAACTCGAAGATGCGATAGGCTTCCTCTGAGAATGCGACTTCGCCCGTGTCTACACGCCAGGAAAAGCCTCCGGTTAAGCTGATGCGCTGGACCTCTGCGAGTAGTGCCTCACTGCGCCGCAACTTCTCCCTCGCCTGTTTGCGTTCTGTAATGTCCTCGGAGAGCGACATGAGAAATCGCGGTAGTCGCTCTGTGCCTGGCACCAGGGAAACAGTGTCGCGCACCCACATCAGACTGCCGTTTTTACGCCGATATTGCTTCTCGATCTGAAAGTGCTCGCGCTCCCCCGTTAACAGCTCCCCGATGAGCTTTCGGTTCGCTTCGAAGTACTCTGCTTCGGTAATGTCGAGAAAAGAGAGTTTCAGCAATTCCTGCTCGGTGTAACCCAGCATCGCTTCGTACACGGGATTTGCGGCAAGAAATCGACCGTTCAGGTCAGTGAGCGCAACGCCGATGGCTGAGTTCTCGAAAACGGAACGCCACCGCTCTTCGCTCCGCGCGACTTGGGCGTGCGCGTCCCGCAAAGCTTTTTCGTTTTGTTTGTGTTCGGTTATGTCGCGCAGATAACCGGTGAAGGACGGCGGTCCGTCCAGCGGGGTGCGCGTAATTGCAATCTCCACCTGGAATTCGCTCCCGTCGGCACGTACCGCCGTCATCTCGACACGTCTGCCGAGCAATCTGCTTTGGCCGGTGGCAAAGTAGCGGGCAAACCCCTGCCGGTGTTTCTCCCGGAGCGACGGTGGAACGATGACGTCGGCCACGTATCTTCCCACGACCTCATCGTGGCGGTGCCCGAAGGTCCGCTCCGCAGCCGGATTGAAATCCGTGATACGCCCTTCCTGGTCCATGGTCACAATGCAGTCGAGAGCCGAGTCCAGGATGGCGGCCTTGCGGACCTCACTGCGCTTGAACTCCCTCTCTTCTTGCCGGAGCCTCTCTTCGACGAGTCTGCGTTCCGCAAGTTCCGCTTTGAGTTCCTCGTTGGCTGCGGCAAGTTGAGCAGTTCGTTGCGCGACCTGTCGATCGAGTTCGGCCGCGATACGCCTCTGTTGGCTCCAGAGTCGTGCCTCCTGCAGACCGATGGACGCCTGATTTGCCGCTACACTCAGAACAAGTGCCTCCGTTTGCCGTGGGAAATCTGCTCGCTCAGACGCTGCCACGATTACCCCGATTTCGCCCTGCAGTCCGAGTGGCAGAGGCACGATCGAAACATCTCCATCTCCAAAAATGTGGCGAAGCAGCGGAGGCCATTTTCTTGACTTGTCCGCCAAACCTTGGCTGAGCGCCTCGCAGATCTCGTGCGTCGGGGGCATCGGTTCTCGCAATTGAGCAAGCCGGACGATCTCGATCGGTGCCCCGCCGACTGGATCCTTCAGCCGCACAGAGATTAGGTCCAGGGCCAGCATGCCCAGGAGTGATTCGAGCAAGGTATGAAGAACGTGGGATGAATCGCCGCCACTCCAGATGGCCGGAAGGGCAAGCAGGCTGACAAGGTCACTAATGCACCGCTGAAGGCGCTTGATCTCAACGGAAGCCTCTTCGCGTTGCCCTTCCATGTCAGAGAGCCGTGGAGGAGGAGCAAGTCCGCATGCCTCGACGCTGGCGGACCTCGCGCAGGAATTGCTCGGGGGGCGCGAAGAACGGATTCCGTTGCAGCATGCCGCCCATAATGACCAAGGGGTGGGTACGCATGATGTCGATCACGGTGGCACCTCCAAATTTGCCAAGGTGGTAGGTGCAGATCACTGCGTCGTCGTGGCGACGCCAGACATCATTCACGCGCGATTCGAATTCAACGACGTCATCTACATACGATCCGTTTTCAACCGCCCAGTCCATGCGGCAGCAGATGCGACTGAGAGGAAATCCTCCCGTAGCGTTGCCGCTGGCCAACTGCTCGAATACCTGCAACATCCGGTCCTGATCGAAGCGGCCGTCTCGAAGGTAGGCTTCGGTGTTGATCTTGAGCTCGAATTGCCCCCTTTGCTGCGCAGCCGCCGTGTCGATCCCTACCGCGGCCAATCGCCGCAGATGGTCGGAACGCTGATCGGGATTTACTACGTGAACCGCCTTATCGCCGCACTCGATCCCGTCCTTAATGAACGGGAGCAGCACCCGATACTCGTCGTCGTCGCTATTGAAAAACGCGCAGACATGGCGTACTTCGCCGAGCTGGGAGCCGGCGAGGGAGATGGGCGCCGCGGACTTCTTCATGCTGTATCCTCCCCACATGGACAAGCGGCAAGGTTGTGTTTTGAGTAGGATGCATCAACTGCAGGTGGAATGTCCATCCGAATTGTTGGCAAATGACGCGCAGCATCCAGTATCAGCCCGTCTCGCGCTGGCCTGATTTCGCTGTCGACTGATCTGTTGGTTTCGATCGTCTCCCCACCTCGACCTTCATCGCACCAATGCTTCGCCTCCGACAGCAATCGGATTTCCTGCAACCGACCGTCCTTGAGCAACAAGAAAACTCATGATGAGTAGTATTGCGATCGAATAACTGCTGTACCCTCACCCAAGCAGAAGCACACACCACGGCCTACACTGCTGCACGTGAGATCGTCGCACGAGTCAGGGGACTCTATCGGGTTTTCAGTTGAAGGACTTGCGAGCTGAGGCGCGCCGGCTGATGAGGCTATCGCAACACGGCGAAACCCCTCCATCTGTCTGGGCTCCGAGGTTCACATTGAATTCGATAGATTGATTCGAAAAGTTCGCCGCGAAGACCGGTTCCACCTGCGGCCCATACAGGCTCTGGTTAGGGGCCGCGGGCAGCGTCGAGCGAAAATGGTGTGCTTTACAGCATGGGGCGTGTGGCTCGCATGTCTGGTTCGGAGTCATCCCGAATTCCTTGCTTGCGAGCCACTTTCACTTCAAGATCAAGGTCAATCTGAATGGTCATATGTTGACAGCACGAGGTGCACAGCCACAAATATTCATAGGTGCAGGATTTGCCAGCGTATTTCAGTTCCGCCGGCAACCTATGCTGCGCCAGGGCTGCCCTGGAGTCGATCAAGTAGAGTTTGCCTTCGCCGAGATAGCGAAAAGTAGCCGAACAGGCGGGATTCGCGCACTTAGAAAGCATGGACTCTTTGGTCTCGCCGTTGCCGCCGAAGTAGTGTTGCCTTCGGATTACTCACCACGACACGCCTTTTCTTTACCGATCCCCACGCACCCATTAGGCCAGAAGTCTGCAGGCGAATCTATTGGACGATAGTATCGATCAGTGCTTTCGTATCGGCGCGATGAACGCACAGATTCTCGGTTTTCCAAAAGCTCATGGCCGGTCGCTCATCCTCGGGTGCGTCGTCGTTGCTAAGTCGCAACGAAACCTCGACCACTGCCTTGAATGAAAAGAGGCTGCGGTGAACGTTCCCCAGCCGATTAATGTCGAATTTGGACTAGGCGTCCAGCAGGCTCGACAACAAAAGGGCTAGATATGCAGATGGGTGTGGACATCTGCGGAGCGTCATGCCCAGTTAGTCGCGCCCGGCACTTCCGAAAGTCGAATGCAGCGAAAAGTGCCTTGCGGTCAGGGCCGAGTTGCCGCGGTCGTTACAGAAATCGCCCCGCGAGTTCAACAGGTCTTGCGGTCGCGACCATTGCAAAACACTCGCCGCGAATGATTTGCAAGATTGCTCCTGCATCTTTAAACACCGAATCCCAGCGTCGTCGCTCGGTCCCGCCCACCATGGCACACACAACCTGGTCCTGTTTTTCGACGCGGACTATGGCGAAGCTAGAAGAGAACAAATCATCACCCACCACGATTCTCAGACGCTACACCGTGCAGTAGGGTAAATGCCTCTGCGGGAGCACTTCGAACTGCACAACTTAGGCGCGCATCGCAACAACGCGATTGATATGCCGGGAATGGATGCCGGGTGCGAACTCCGCGCCTTCGCGAATCATTACGACGCTGAAGGCTGGCGTGACGCCAGCCTACTCGCGGCGCGTGCGGGGCGGAGCCGCGCCGCCATTTTCACCAACTCGGCAAGAGAATTAGCCTTCATCTTTTGCATCACCTTGCCCCGGTGCGCCTTCACCGTGATCTCGCTGATACCGAGCTCCCCACCGACCTGTTTGTTCAACAGGCCAGAGACCACCAGCTCCATAACCTGCCGCTCGCGTTGGGAAAGGGACGCGTATCGGTCCCGGAGCGCCCGTACCTCCGCCTCATGACCGAGAACGAAGCGGCTGCGTTCCAGGGCCTGCCGGATGGCGCCGAGCAGCGCGTCATCGCGGAACGGTTTGGTCAGGAATTCGACAGCCCCCGCCTTCATGGCTTCGACCGTCATCCGCACATCGCCGTAGCCTGTGATGAAGATGATCGGCATATCCGTCCGTTCATCGGCAACGCGCTTCTGGAGGTCGAGACCATTGAGGCCGGGAAGAGAAACGTCAAGAACGAGGCAGCTGGGAACAAGAGGGCGTGGGCGATTCAGGAATTCTTGCGCAGACGCGAAGGTCTCGGGCCGCCAGCCTTCGCAGCGGATCAATAGCTCTAAAGATTCGCGCACGGACACATCGTCGTCGACAACAAACACTACTGGCGTCATTTCCAACACGGGTGACAACCCCATTTATAGTTACGTTGCATGCGCCAAACTCATACCCCCTGCGCACAATCGACTGACGGAAGCCCCACCGTTGTCGGAATTCTAGAACGACAATTCGACGAAAGCAACAAGATTGAGGATCACCGGGATCACCGGGATCGTAATGTGGATCGCCAACGAGTGCGAATTTCTGCTTTCGTGAGACTGCGGGAGAGCGAGCAAGTACTTGCAGGAGCAAAGAGGCGAATTGATTCTGCGAGCCTGGCGGATAACACGAATGTGCTCGTGGCAACTGATACCAAAGTACTATGGACGCTCGTCGTTAGACAGGCGCATCTTAAGCGTCATGGAGTGCTGGCGAGAGAGGACCGCCATGGATGACGAACTCTGGCGCCTCCTCGAAGCCCTTCCTCGATTGGTATGGACTGCCTCACCTGATGGGGAGGTGGAATTTCTGAATCAGCGCTGGCGCCAGTACACCGGCCTCGGCCTGGAGGAAGCCTCTGGTTGCAGGTGGCAGGCGGCGATCCACCCCGAAGACTTGCCTACGCTTGTCGAACGCTGGCGATTCATTCGTACTTCCGGCAGTGGCGGGGACATGGAAGCGCGTCTGCGCCGCTTCGATGGGGAGTGTTGCTGGTTCCTCATCTCGACCAATCCGACGCGCGACCAAGCCGAACAGGTCGTCAGATGGCATGGACTCAATGCGGATATCGAGGACTTTAGGCGGGCTGACGCAGCTTTGCCACGCCGCGAGCTTGATTTTCGCTTGAGGGTTGATACAATCCCCGTCCCGGTCGCGGTTACAACCCCGTCCGGTGAGGTCGAGGCCTTCAATGGACCAACCCTCGGATACTTCGGCAAGACGGTCGAGGAATTGAAAGGTTGGACGGCCTCCGAGGTCGTTCATCCGGATGACGTACAAAACAGGATCGCCGCGCAGTGGACGGCAGATGAAGCATGGGGTTCCTATAGCGTCGAGAGCCGTCACCGCCGAGCCGATGGCATCTACCGCTGGTTCAACGCTGTCGGCTTGCCCTTGCGAGATGAGCAAGGGCACATCCTACGCCGGTTTCACCTGCTTATCGACATCGATGACCACGGACCGAAAGCTGAGAGGAGTGCCCGCGCTGGCGAGATTCCGACGTCTGCTGTCAGAAACACCCGGCAAGTCATGAGGAATCTCTGATGGTCAAACGTCCACTCGTATCGGTCGTCGATGACGACGAATCCGTCCGCGAGTCGCTGCCCGACCTCCTGCGGGAATTCGGCTATGAGGCCCAGGCATTTCCGTCGGCGGAAGCGTTCCTCGCAGCCGATGACGGCGGCCAGACCCGATGTCTGATTCTCGACGTCGCGATGTCCCCCGGCATGTCCGGACCCGATCTCCAACGGGAGTTGTCCCGCCGAGGGCAAGGGATTCCGATCATTTTCATCACCGCTAACGAAGATCGGACCATCCGTCCACGCCTACTCGAACGGGGTGCGGTGGAGTGCCTGTTCAAGCCCTTCAGCGATACCGCGCTACTTGAGGCGCTGCGTGCCGCGCTTCGCGAGAAGTGAGCGATCGGCGCGCTTTGATGTGGGTGTTTGCCCCAAGCGTTGATGGGGCGCGTATTTTCTGGCGAAAATGCCGATTTCCTGTCAATTGTTCAGGGTTCAGAATCTGGTCCTCGGTAACCACCCGCAGCCTTTGGCGGATTTGGCAAGCCGACGTTGTCGAAATCCGCAAAGCAGCACTGGCGCTCTATAACACTGCCATTATTTGATTGTGGCGGGCATGCGACATCAGTATTCGGGGGCGACCAGCTCGCGCAATCTGAAGTTGGACCCTCACGTGCAGGACACCTTGTAGTGAGCCTCGCGACAATCGCCGCTTCTGGCTCGAGGTGGTGTCATGAGCGAGTTGGTCGACGCATCAACCTGGCAATATGCAGTAATCACGATTCGGACGCAACCCCGCCGCGAACGAATGGTAATCGCATATCCTGACGAGAAAACCCTGCGCACTTTTATCGCAGCGCCCAGCATTGTCGCGCTCGGTTATGACTCCCGCGACCAGGCAGCTGCAGACATTGACCGTTGCGTACCAACGACCGTTGGTTCGCGACCAGGGCCCGGAGCGGAATTAGTCGGTACGAATCGGAAATCTCCGGAAGAAATTTGTGCGGCGAAGCGGCGATTCGCAAGGCGGAGCGGTCTTACGCGGACTCGGAATGTCATGCGTCATATTCTGCAGCACGGTGTCGCCGCGGCGATTGTCTTTGTTTGCTCGAGCAATGTTCTGTCCGCGACAGTTCGGGCTTTTGCCACCCTCTAGCGGAGGCGGAGGACGAAATTGGCCGAGCCCCGAGCCCCGCGCCCGCGACTTGACGAAGGTGGAGGAGCGGGAAACCGGTGAACAGCGTTGCGCGTCATGGCGCAAAGACGCGGAAACTCGCGGCCCCGACCCGGTGAGTGGCACTGCAACACATGTGTGAAGGTTGGTTTCCAAGGCTCTCGCGTCAGGTCCGACGGTGGTTTGCTTTTCCGCTTGCTACAAAGCAACGCTTGACCGCACGGATTCTGTGTTCAGGTCCGGGCCTCCCCTTCAACTGCCTCCCTTACGGTTTGGGATACTGCATCTTCTACTGCTTGACGAACGGCGTCCTCGAGTTGATGCTCGAATTTGCGACCAGTAAGCTGCGTGCCTGGCATGTCACGAATCGCGTGTTTCAGGGCCTGTTCTACCAGCGGCTCTGGCGGAAGGTCTTTGACTAATGTTTTCGCGGTCCGCTTGATTGCTCTGGTAGTGGCTAAGGTTTCCTGTTGAGTGTCATTGGCCGGCGACACCAGAGTAGCCCAATCGTCCTCGAACGCCTTTAGCATGGCGTTCACGACATCGCGATTATGTAAGACCATACCCAGTTCGCGACGCCTGTCGAGCTCTGCTTCGCGCAAGCTTTGACTGCCAACGAACGCCTGGCGCCGGTCGCGAAGGATGGTACGCGTGTGGAAGCGCATGCGCATAAGGCCATGCGGGCCCAGTTTGCCCGAGTGCTTGCTAATTCGGCCAATAATCCGAATGTCGACCCCTGCCTTGGCACGGTCGCGAAGTAGACGGATCATGGCGGGATCGCTGATCTCCGGGTCGTAAATCAAGAGCTCCTGATCCGAGCCCTGGATGAAACGAGATAGTTCGCGGCGCGCATTCACGGGGCTGACAATCAGGTTCTCAAGCCCGGGCACGTAGGCTTCGCGCCGCACATCCGCCTCGAAGAGTCTCCGGGCCTCCCTCACCAGCTCATGGTTGCGCGTAACAATCCCAAAACTGCGAGTCCTGCCGATGTCGAGATGGGTGTAGTTGAAGGTTAGAAGGTAAAGAACCTGACGGTCGACGATCATGAACTTGTAGTGGTAGCGAAGCAGATCCTCTGCTGTGCGGGACACCTCGATTCCCGCTCGAAGCAGATCCATCTCGAGTTGCCGCAGATTGCTCTCCCCACCTCGGTTTGTGTTTGCGATAAGTGCATGCACCCGTACGCCCCGAGCCGCGGCGTTTTCGAGAGCATGCTGAATGTCGGAACGGTCGAAGCGAAAAACGGCGATCGCAATGCTTTCCCTGGCGTTTTCGATCCCCTCCAGGAGAGCGCCGACGCCATCGTCGGGCTGTAAGATGAGTTTCACGGTTGCCCTCTTGCTGTCTCCTCCCCCCTGCAAACGGGGGGCCAAAATACGGGAGAAAGCTGGAGCATCCCGATCTGCTGTGAGTCAGTGAACGAGTGGCTGTAGGAAGCTTCCTTCCCCGCAACTAAGCGTGTCCCGCGTCAATCAAGCAGGAGTGCGACGGTACTTGGCAGCCACAAGTGTGGCGCTGTTTGCCAGAACTGTGGCGTGATTGATCTTGATCTGTTGCTTGTGACTTCATCCGTCTCAGACTGCGTATCCCCTTCTTCGGTCAGCTACTTAGTGGCGCATACAGCTTGCTGTGCCCGCCGCGGCAGTTTGCATGCAGTAGCTGGAGCCGACTCGGAGTGCGTGTTGGTAGTCGACGGCATCGGTCAGAAAATGCCTGAAAACGGTCCTGCCCAGACTTTGGCGATGTGAAGCGTAGCGGCAAGGTTTCAAGAGTCCAAGGGGAAACATCGTGACGACCCATCGGTTGGTCAGCGCTCACTCACTAGGCAGCAAATCACTTGCTGCGTTCATTGTGGGACTGTGGATGTTGTCACACCTGGTTCCGACATTCGCTCAGAATGTGGAGACGGACCCGCCCGCCTCTCTGCCGGACGCGCCGTTCGCCGCGCGTTCTACGATCACGTCGAACTCCCAGCCATCCACCGACGCGCCGCCCACCAGGGTCGAAACCTCCATTTTTTCCTCGCTTTTCATGGCCGGGAAAACACAAGACCAGTTCCAGCCCCTGACACCCGAGGAACGCTTGATCGTTTACTGCAAGGATCTTTTCGGTCCATTCCATATCTTCCTGGCAGGACTCTCGGCCGGAATCACACAGGTGCAAGATAGCCCCAAGGAGTGGGGGCTCGGGGCGAAAGGATACGGCATCCGATTTGCAAACTATTACGGCGAGGCCTTTGTGAGCAGCATGCTTCAGATGTCCGGCGAAGACCTTTTGCACGAGGACAACCTCTACTACGGTTCCGGCGAGCATGGTCTTTGGAAGAGGACGAAATATGCGGTCAAAAGCAGCGTCCTTGCCCGGGGCAGCGACGGAACACAACATTTTTCGATCTCCCAGGTTGGCAGCACGGCGGGGGCGTCGTTTATTTCCCGGCTTTGGCAACCCTCGTCCAGCGATTCGGCCGCCAGTGGTGCGAAGAATTTCGGATATTCGATGGCGACCAATGCCGGCATAAATGTGATCCGAGAGTTCCTGCCGGACGTTACGCGTCATATTTTCCGCCGTACTGAACGACGACGACAGACGTTAGCAGAGATGTTATCGCCGGAACATTAACGTTTTGTGTCTGCGGTCATCGATAGCGAACCCGAGATACTTCCACTCCGAAAAAGGAAGCGTGCCCGGACGCAGGCCCGCGAACGGTGGACACGGATTTTGACGGTTCGGTCTCGAGAGAGGATAGTTCGTTGGTTTCACCAGAAGATGTCTCCAAACAAGCTCAGTTGACAGATGCAGAGCCGGGTCTGACGATAATCGGGCTCCTAAGACCGCACAGCACGTCATTGGCAATTGGACTGGTGGCGGTCGTCGGGGCGGGAGCTGCCAACCTTCTCGAACCCTGGCCTCTGAAGATTGTTTTCGATGTTGTGAGCGGCACGAAGCCGATCCGTGGGTGGTTCAGTCATCTAGTACCCTCGGACTTGGGCCACAGCAAAGTAGCGCTCCTGCAGTTTGCTGCCATTGCGGTAGTCGCTATCGCTGTCCTCGATGCGATCTTCTCTTACATCGAGAGTTACACAACTGCCCACGTCGGTCAGTGGGTGACGCATGACCTGCGGCGGAAGTTGTACAACCGCATCCAGCAACTTTCGTTAGCATATCACCAACAAAAACAGACGGGCGATCTCATCAGCCGCCTCACAACCGACGTCGATGCCATTCAAACGTTTGTCGTTTCAGGCTTGCTGGGATTGGTGATTGACGCCCTGACTTTGCTAGGCATGGCGAGCGTCATGTTCTACCTGGACTGGCGCTTTACTCTGCTCGCACTCTCGGTCGCGCCGGTATTGTTTTCACTTACCTACTCCTACACGCGTCGCAGTAAGCAGGCTTCACGGGCCGTTAGGAAGAAGCAGAGCGAAATGGTCTCCCTGATGCAGGAAGAGCTCTCCGCCTTTGCCGTGGTGAAGGTTTTCGGACGGGAAGAGTATGAGCAGAAGCGGCTCGAGGAACAGAGTCTCAGCACGGTCGAAACCGCCCTGAGCGCTCGCACCCTCAAAGCGAGGCTTCCCTCTCTCGTAGAGATCGTGGTAGCGGTTGGGACTGCTCTTGTACTGTGGCTCGGTGGTAGACGGATTCTCGCTGGCACGCTTTCAGCAGGCTCGCTGATCGTTTTCCTTTGGTATCTGGGGAAGATGTACAAACCCATGCAGGACTTCGCCAAAATGACCGACACCTATTCCAAAGCCGCGGTGGGCTACGAAAGGATACGTGAGGTTCTCGATACCAGGCCCGGCGTTGAAGATCGGCAGAGCGCGCAGGCCGCTCCACGCCTTCGCGGCGAAGTCGAATTTGGAGGAGTGAATTTTGGCTATGCCCAGGGCGAAACGGTGCTTACCGACATTAACTTCAAGATCGAAGCCGGTCAAATGACGGCGCTTGTCGGGCCGACTGGCGCCGGGAAAACAACGATCGCCGGCCTGATCGCGCGCCTCTACGATCCAGATTCCGGAGCCGTAAAGATCGATGGTTGGGACATCCGTCAATTTCGGCAGAAATCATTGCGCGGCCAGATCAGCGTGGTCTTGCAGGAAAACATCCTGTTCCACACAACCATCGCGCAGAACATTGCCTATGGGAAACTGGACGCTACCCGCGAGGAGATCTTGCACGCTGCCGAACTGGCCAACGTCGATGAGTTTGTCTCGCGACTGCCGAAAGGCTATGACACCGTGATCGGGGAGAGGGGCGCCACGCTTTCCGGGGGGCAGCGGCAGCGCATTGCAATCGCCCGCGCCATCATTCGAGATACACCGATTCTTATCTTGGATGAACCCAGTTCAGGGCTTGACGCGGCCTCGGAGGAATTGGTCTTTGAGGCAATCGAGCGCTTGATCAAAGGCAAGACCGCCATTGTCATTGCCCATCGCTTCACGACGGTTCGACGAGCCAGCGTTATCTTGGTGGTGAACAATGGCCGAATTGTCGAAAGTGGAAAACATGAACAACTACTGCAGTCCGGCGGCCTTTACGCGAAGCTTTATGAGCTCCAATTCCGCAACGAAGACGTGAATTCGGGCGCGCCGCTCGTTGGCGTCCACGCGTAATCGAGAGACTGCTTTGAACACGGGGAGGCTCCGAGTGACGAAAGAACGGCAACAAAACACACGACTAGCTCGCTCCGCATTCGCCGCCGTCATTTTGTTACTTTCGCCGATTCCATCAATTGCGAAAGAAAGCACGAAAGCAAAACAGGTAACAGAAAGCGCGGAAGCGCAAGCAGCCGTCTTGTGGAGCAGTCCGACTGAAATTGCTTCCCGTGACCTCTTCTATGGACCAGGAGGCAAAGAGCATGAACCTCACACGAGGTTCACATTTCTCGGAGAAGACCTCAATGGCACGAATCCAAAGTTCGACGTTCGTGACGAGAATGGCGTCAAATGGAGAGTCAAGCTTGGGCCTGAAGTCAGACCCGAGATCGCAGCTTCGCGTCTGCTGTGGGCGGTCGGCTACTCTGCCAATGAAGATTATTTCTTGTCAGACTTGCGCGTCGAACATATGCAGCGACTCAAACGCGGCCAGAAACTGGTTGGCCTCAACGGCTTGATCCACGATGTGAGGTTAAAGCGATACGTCAAGGATGACAGGAAAGTCGGGGAATGGAAGTGGCAGCAAAATCCATTTACCGGCACACGCGAGTTCAACGGTCTACGGGTAATGATGGCTCTCCTCAACAATTGGGATCTGAAAGACCAGAACAACTCGATCGACGAACAGAGAAGTGGCAACGACCATGATCGGGTGCTCCAATACCTGGTGAGCGACTTAGGAGCAAGCTTCGGCACCACTGGCATTAGTTTTCCGATTAAGGACTCCAAAGGAAATCTGCGTGCCTACGCCCATTCGAAGTTTATTCAGAAGGTGAATGGTCAACACGTGGACTTCAACGTTCCTTCAATGCCCAGCCTTCTCCGCCTGGTCAATATCAAAGGCTTCGTTGCGCGGCTGCACCTGCGCTGGATTGGGCGCAATATTCCACGGGCCGATGCAAGGTGGATGGGCGAATTGCTATCGCAATTGTCCGCGCAACAGATTCGCGACGCTTTTCGCGCTGCCGGCTATTCTCCGGAGCAGGTAGAGCAATTCACGGAAGTTGTCAGGAAAAGAACTGCAGAGCTGCAGCAACTTTGATGGCGGATCCATGCGCCCACAAGTCGTCTCCCACGACATCGATCGCCAAGTCGAACCGGTCGATCTGATGGCAAGTTCGAGCTGTGTGTCGATATTGCCCTTTGTGCTTCGTAGCCGCGCCCATGAATGTGTCGATGATTCGTTCACCGATCGCCGAGCTTGTGGACGGGCAAGACGTAAGAGTGCCCCCGGCTTCCGTGGTTCGCGTTGGAGTGGGTTTGCGCGGCTAGGTCATGCCTGCAGACAGATAATTACAGCTTCGCCTTGGTCGCCACTGCGGATTGGCTCGCCGCACCCGGCTCGGACCACCGACCACCACTGATGGACAGGGGCGCACTTCCGCAGTTTGTTCAGCGATACAGAGCGTTGTCTGGTCCGAGTTCAATTCCTGAGTCCAATAGGTACGAACACACTTCCTGTTCGGCCGCCGACCAATCGATTTCCGGCGAACCGAAGGCACGCCCTCTTCTTTCCCAGTGCTTTGCATATCTCCTTAGATACGATAAGTAAGTAAAACCTGTCTTGTTTGCAAGGCTTTACGTGCCACAGCTCCGCAACACGGCGGCTATCGCAGGTAAAGTACCAATATTGACGATTTCGCCCGATTGGCTTATGTGGGAACTCCGACAATGCTTTAGCAGTTGCGATTGCGGAAACCGAACGGCGCGAACCGTCTGCTGAGACAGAGATCTGGCGTTCCATGCCACAGTTCTAGCATCTCGTCGAGGTCGTCGAAGGGAAAGACTATTGTTTCCGGTGCTAATGGGCTGAGGAGGTGTTTCTCTTTCGCACCTCGACCTCCGCTACCGCGACCGTCCCTCGGGTGGTGAGAGAGGCGATGCCGTCCACCGTGCATGCTTGCCGAAAACACACGATGCTCTCTGCGGCCGTTCGGGCGATGGCTTGGTCATCGGCGCAAACCTGAGCCTCCGTGCCGGATCGGCGATTCCGTGGAACTCCATTGGTTGGTAGGACTGCGGTCTCAAGCAGCCCGATCGGAAACGACCGCAACGTCGTGTCTGACAAGCGGATTGTGCCAACCTCCTGGCGGCGTCACTCGCTCGACTTCACGCGGCCCCCAAGTCTTTGGTTCGTAAGGATAGACCGGTGTCGCGTTGTTGAGCACCGGATCGACGATGCGCCAGGCCTCTTCAACGTAGTCTTCGCGAGCAAACAGGGTCGCGTCTCCGGCCATGGCATCTCCCAGCACTCGTTCATAGGCATCCATTTCCTCGGCGTCGGGCGATTTGCTGGCGATCATCTCCGCCGGTTGACCGGCCAACTTCTCCCCCGGCCCCATCACCG
>JBEKPJ010000032.1:0-86563 GCA_049520935.1 Terriglobales bacterium
TCAGGACTCTCGGGCTCGGGGCTGCTGCTGCAGGACAACGGCGGCAACAATCTGGCGGTTGCTTCAGGGGCAACGTCTTTCACCTTCAGCGCGCCCGTCCCCGCTGGTGGCACTTACAATGTCACGGTTCTGACGCAACCTTCCAATCCTGCCCAAACATGCGTAGTGACAAACGGCAGCGGAACGGCAAATGCGAATGTCACGAATGTCCAAGTCGCCTGTACCACGACCACCTATACCATCGGAGGAACGATCTCAGGACTCTCGGGTTCGGGGCTGCTGCTGCAGGACAACGGCGGCAACAACCTGGCGGTTGCTTCAGGGGCAACGTCTTTCACCTTCAGCACACCTGTCCCCGCTGGTGGCACTTACGGTGTCACGGTTCTGGCGCAACCTTCTAATCCCGTCCAGACTTGCGTAGTGACAAACGGCAGCGGAACGGCCAATGCGAATGTCACAAACGTCCAAGTCGCTTGTTCTGCTTACACCGCTAGCGGCACCGTCAGCCCGTCCTCGGCACACCAGGGTTCGTCAGAGATGATCGTCATCACCGGAATCAACACAGACTTTGGTCCGGCTACCACGGTCAATTTCGGCGCGGACATAACCCCGGGTACGGTAAGCGTGAATGGGCCGACGAGTGCCTCCGTGCCGATAACGATTGACAACTTGGCGGCGACCGGACAGCGCAGCCTGACCATCACGACAGGATCTCAGGTCGTGACAGCAGCATTTACTGTGGTTGCGGGCGTGCCCGTCGTAACCGTCATCAATCCCAACGCAATCCAGCCGACACAGACGGAAAGCGTAACCATATCCGGAGCATTCACGAACTGGGCGAGCGGGACGACGACGGCAAATTTCGGGCCCGGCATCGCGGTCGGAGGCTCAGCGGCTGGCGCGTTCGGCCCGGTGATGGTCAACGGGAGTACCAGTTTGACCGCGAATCTCGTCACCTCCGGGGCGTCGAATGGATTCCGCACCGTGCAGATCCAAAATGGCTCGCAGACTCTGACCGTAAACAACGGAATGTATGTTGGAACTTGCAACGGGACGGCACCCACCGTGCTCTCCATCAGTCCGTTCAATGGTGCAATAGGCGTCCCACTGAATGCGCAGGTTCAGGTGCAATTCAGCGCGCCCATGAATCGCAGCACGTTCTCGCTAGGAAACAGCGGTAGCGCCACGGTCTTTTTCCAGGACACTATCACCAACCACGAAGTGCCAGGTACGATCCTGGTCGACGCTTCGGGCACCATAGCCACGATCGCGCCGAGCGAAATGCTCCCAGCGGGACGCCAGTTCGTGGTTTACGTGAGCGACGCTAGCTCCGTTCAAGATTCCTGTGGCGATAACCTGCCGGGCCAACAGTTTTCCTTTACCACCAAATTTGGCAATGACTTGACCGGGCCGGCCCTTACCGGGACCAGTCCGGAGAACGGCGATACCAACATCCCGCTGAATGCGCAGGTGGTTCTCGAATTCAGCAATCAGCTCGATCCGATCACATCGCAAACCGGCTTTTCGATGACTACCGGCGGCAATGCGGTCCCTGGCACCTTTACTTATTCCCTGAACGACGAGACGGTCAGCTTCACGCCCGCGGCCCTATTGACGCCTACCACCAGCTACACCGTGAACTACACCGCCCAAATTACCGATACGGCTGGCAACAGTCTGACGAACCCTGGCAGTTTAACCTTCACGACCGGGACCAGCAGCCGTTCGGCCGGTCCCTCGGTGACGATAGTCGACCCGCCGAACGGATCGTTCAACGTCGGCCTCAACGTCAAGCCGCATATCTCGTTCAGTGAGCCCGTTAACGAACTGACCATTCCCGCCGCCCTGAGCCTCTCTTACGAGGACAGTGGCGCCAGCGTTCCGGCCATTGTGACGGTTGCGCCGGACCGCCTGAGCGCCACGATCACTCCAAGTGCATCGCTTCTCCCGAATACCGAATACGGGCTGAATATTTGCGGATACACCGACATCGCCGGCAACAACGCTTACTGCAGCTCGGGCTGGAGCTTCGTCACCGGTATGAGTGCGCTAACCAGTAATGTAACCGTGAGCACTGTGATCCCCTCGAATGCCCAGACGGGGGTGCCATTGAACGCCCAGATCGTCGCCGTGATGTCGAACACCGTCGATCCGACGTCGATCACCGACAACTCGATCACGCTAACGCCTACCGGTGGCAGCGCGGTCGCGGGAACGGTTACGCTTGCCAGTGATGGCGTCACTCTGACTTTCGTTCCCAGTACGACGCTGATTGCCTCCAAGGTGTATGCGATTTCGGTGAGCGGTTTCGGCGACATCGAGGGCAATTCCGTCACGCCCTTTACCAGCGCATTCACCACAGCCACCGGTTCTTACGGCACCAATTCATTCAAGCTGTCCTCGACAACTCCGGCCAACAAGGCTACCGGCGTATCGGTGACCAGTTCGGTCACCTTCACCCTGACCAACCTGATCGATGCGGCATCGGTGAACGCACAGACCGTGGAGGTTGAGGTATGCTTCGACGGCGCCCCCTGCACCAATTCGGAATTCGTGGCGGGGACCTGCACTGTGAACGGCACGACGGTCACCTTTACACCCCTCACCCAATACCCGGCCAATACCGTGATTGGCATGTATCTGTACGGATTGTTGGACGAGGCGGGCAATCAGGTCTATCAACCCAAATTCAGTACATTTACCACCGCAAGCACCGTCGACCAGACCCCGCCCACGGTGACCATCACCCCTTCGAACGGCACGGTCAATGCGGGGCTCAACACGGAGATCGTCCTCGCGTTCTCAAAATCGATCAATGTATCTACCGTGACCAGCAGTTCACTCGCAGTGTTCAATGGCAATACTCCAGTCGACGTCATTGATACCATGTCGATCTCCGCCGACAATCGCACGATTATTCTCAATCCCGGTGGAAGCGCCTGGACTTCGGGCGGGGTCATCACGATCGAGTTGACCAGCGCAATTCAGGACCTATCCGGCAATGCTCTGGCGAACACCACCAGCCAGTTCTCTCTAACGACGGCGCTGGCAGGCTCCGCACCGACGGTCGCCGCGATGCGTCCGGCGAACGGCGCGACCAATGTCCCGGCGAATACAGCCGTCACACTGTTTACCAGCACCGCAATGAATCCTTCGACCATCGCCACAGCTCTCTCTGTTACCGACAACGGAGTGCCCATCTCAGGTGCAGCGCAATTATTCAGCAATGCGCAGGCGATTGAGTTCATTCCCGCCAATTCGTTCAACCCCGGCGACCTGATTCAGGTTTTCCTGAACTCGACGGCACAGGGCGCAAATGGCGCCGCTCTCACCAGCTTCAGCGGGCAGTTCACGGTTGCGGGATCTCCGGCAAACACCGGGGCAGGAGCGCAAGCCGTTAACCCGTTCCCCAACGCCACCAATGTTCCCCTGAACACCATTATCCAGGTGGAGTTCAGCCAACCACTCAGTGCCGGCACCCTCAGTTGTAGCGGGAACTCAGGTTCGGTGACGCTCTACCAGTCGAGCACCGGCACCTATTTAACCCCGAATTGCACGCTCATTGGCGGTGGGCAGGTTATCAACCTCGCCCCCACCAGTAATCTGGTGTCGGGATCGCAGTATCAGGTAAAAGTCTCGAACTCGGTCACCAATACAAACGGCGTGCCTGTACAGGCTTTCGCCTCCAACTTTACCGCCGGCGCCTCAGTCGACAACGCCGGGCCTACCATCGTGTCTGAAGCTCCCATCAACAACGCAACCAACGTCGGCACGAACACCTGGGTCAGCGTGAGCTTTAACAAGGCTATCAATCCGGTCTCGGTCACGGGCAGCACGATCCAATTGACCGGCGGCTCCGTGACCGAAGTGTCCTCGAGCATTAGCTTCACGCCGGACTACACGCGAGTGACGTTTGTTCCCCAAGCTCCCTTGCCGCCGAGCACCGTGATGTCATTGGCGGTACAAGGCGTCGCGAGCCAGGCCGGCAATAGCGTGGCCACCACGACTACCACCTTCACAACCGCCGCGCAGCCGGACTTCACCTCGCCTTACGTGATCAACAGCAGTGTGGGCGAGGGTCAGGCAAACGTTCCCGTGAACTCGGTGTTCAGCATGCAGTTCAGCAAGCCCATCGATATCGGGAGCTTCCATCCTTCGAACGTCTATATCGCTGGCGGAATCACCAATGCGATTGTCCCGACGATAATTTCCTGGAGTACGGACCAGACCACGATCTTCCTCTCCCCTGCTAGCACGCTGAACGTCGGCGACAGTTATTCCCTCTGCAGCAGTTCCATGACGGACCTCGACGGCAATCCGCAGCAGAATTTCTGCGCTGCTTTCACCACGGCGTTCGCGGCCAACACCAACCCGCCGACGGTTGTAAACACGAACCCCGAAAGCACCGCGTCCCAGGTTCCAACGAATTCTGCAGTGCAGGTGCTGTTCAACGAACCCATCCAGCCGACCAGCATCAGCCAAATCACACTCAAAATGTCTGGCAACGCGATTGCCGTTACCACCTCGTTCAGTGACGCCAACCAGTTGCTGACTCTAACGCCCGCTCTGCCGCTGCTCGCCAACACCTCCTACACAATTGCGATCACCGGGGTGAAAGACACCGCCGGCAACCAGATGACGGGTACGGTCGCGAACACTTTCACGACAGGATCAACTTTCGATCTCAACCCGCCATCGGTGGTGTTGACCGATCCGGCGCCCGGCACGCCAGGAGTAGGCACAAACGTGGCGCCGCGGGTCGAGTTCTCGAAACGTCTCAATTCGTTAAGCGTCGTCAGCAGCTCCAACGAGGTATATAACCGGGGCTCCGTTCAGTTGTTAAACTGCGCCACCGGGGCGTTTGTGCCCGCCACCGTCAGCCTGTCGTCAGATCGGACGACGGCAACTCTGACGCCCACTGCCCCGCTTGCGCCAAACACTCAGTACGAACTTTATCTCGGAGAGTCCGCTAACTATTACGACGTCGCCGGCAACAGCGGTATTCCGTACACCAGTTACTTCACTACAAATTCCGGCATGGATACGACGCCAGCCACGGTGAGCACGATCAGTCCAGCCAATAACCAAACGGGTGCTCCGCTGAACGCCGAGATCATAGCGGTGATGAGCGACAGCATCGATCCCACCACCGTGACCAACAGCTCCATCACGGTCACGCCTTCTGGTGGCAGCGCGATTGCCGGAACGGTGGCGCTCGCCAGCGACGGTGTCACTCTCACCTTCGTCCCCAGCGCGGCGCTGACCAAAGCCAAACTCTACAACGTATCGGTCGGCGGCTTCAACGACGTGCAAAGCAATCCAGTCGCACCTTTCGCCAGTTCGTTTACAACCGGCAGCGCTTCGTACTCCGCTTCGTCGTTCACTCTCGCATCCACCAACCCGGTGAACGGAGCCGCCAACATATCGGTGACCAGCCCGATCACGTTCACCATGAGCAACTTGATCAATCCCGCATCCGTTAGCGCCCAGAGCGTCGAAATCCGCATCGGCGACTGCTGCAACAGAAATGTAGCGGGAATCTACAGTGTGAGCGGGGCGACGATCACCTTTACGCCGCTGACACCCTATCCGGCAAGTGCCGTGATGGGCATGTTTGTGGATGGGGTGATGGACGAGGCGGGCAATACGGCCAGTGCCCTCGATGGGGGCACCTTTACAACGGTAAGCACCGTCGACCAGACCCCGCCCACGGTGACCATTACCCCCTCGAATGGCACCACGAACCTCGGGCTCAATACGCAGGTTGTATTGACCTTCTCAAAATCTATAAATCCAACGACCATCAGCAACAGCTCGGTCAATCTGCTCAATGGAGTGGTCCCGCTCAATCCGACCATCTCCGTCTCTCAGGACAATCGCACGGTTGTCCTCAATGCAAGCGGCGCAACGCTGCCCGCCGGAGCCACCCTCACGGCGACGGCTAGCCACCTGATTACGGACCTCTCCGGAAACTCTCTGGCCGACTCGACCGCCCAGTTCACCACCATGGCGGTCGCAACTTCGGCGCCGAGCGTCCTCAGCTCGCGTCCGGCCAATGGTGCGACCAATGTTCCTGTCAATACCGTCATCACGCTATTCACCAGCGCTCCCCTGAATGCGGGAACCATCGCTGGCGCACTCTACGTTTCCGACAACGGGGTACTGGTTTCCGGTACGACCACGGTCGGCAGCAACGGGCAAAGCATCGAATTCACGCCCTCTTCCTCTCTGACGGCCGGCACGCCGATTCAGGTCTTCTTGAATTCGACGGCGCAGGATGTTTACGGGAACAATCTAACGAACTTTACGGAAACTTTTACAATTGCGGGCGCGTTGGCCAGCAGCGCGGCGGTCGCGCAGGTGGTCAACCCGTTCCCCAACGCCACCAACGTACCTTTGAACACCATCATCCAGGTGGAGTTCAACCAACCACTGCAACCCGGCACCGTGACTTGCAACGGGAACTCGGGCTCGGTGACTCTCTACCAGGGCAGCACGGGCAGCTACTTGACCCCGAACTGCAAGGTAAGCGGCGGCGGCCAGGTCATCAACATCGCGACAACCAGTAATCTCGCAGCGGGATCGACCTACCGGGTATCCGTGAACGGCAACGTCGCCAACACCTCTGGCGTTCCCGTGCAGGCCTTCACCTACAATTTCACCGCCGGCACGGCGGTAGACAACGCGGCGCCCACGATCGTCTCCCTCGCGCCTCCAAATTCGTCCACGAATATCGGAACAAACGCCGGGGTCAGCGTGAATTTCAATAAGGCCATCAACCCGGTGTCGGTAACGGGCAGTTCGATCCAGTTGAGTGGCGGCAACATTACAGAAACGCCGTCGAGCATCGGCTTTACGCCGGACTTCACGCGGACGACGATCATTCCCCAAGCCCCGCTGCCGGCCAGTACGCAAATGGCCGTTGCCATCAACGGCGTCACCAGCGAAGCGGGCGTGGCTGTCGCCAGTCAGACGACGCAGTTCACTACCATGGCAGGACCAGACCTCACCGTCCCGGTTGTGGTGAATACCAGCGTGGCTGCCAACCAATACGTCGGCACCAATGCCGCCTTCGCTATGCAATTCAGCGAACCAATGGATCGAGGAAGCTTGAACCCGGCAGGCGCGCAAGACGTCTTCGTTTACGACTCCAGTAGCGCAACATACGTCGCGACGGCCATTACCTTCAGCGCCGACCTCACCACAGTCATGCTGAAGCCAACCGCCAGTCTGGCGGCCAATCATCAGTTCCAAATGTGTAGCAACGCTATGATGGATCTCTCAAGTAACCCGCAACAGAACTTCTGCTTGAACTTCTACACGGGGACCGGAACCGAGATGACAGGTCCAGTCGTGTTGCAGGCGAGTCCGCCCAGTGGTTTCGCGGGCATAGGAACAAACTCGCGGGTACAGGTCCTGTTCAACGGGCCGATCGACGGCGCGTCCATCGGAGGCGTGACGCTGAAAAATGGGAGTTCGTTAATTCCGACGGCCGCCACGCTGTTTGATGGCGACCAAGGGATCCAGTTGCTGCCCCTATTACCATTGACCCCGAACACTACCTACACCATCAACGTGACGGGGGTCCTCGATATTACCGGCAATGTGCAGACCAGCTTCCCGCCCCAGTCGTTTACCAGCGGGACCGGGACTGATCTTGTTCAACCCACCATGGTGTCGAGCAACCCGGCGAACGGTGCGAGCAGTGTGCCCGTGAACACGGCGGTGCAGGTCGTCTTCAGCAAGGCCATGGATGCCGCGTCGTTCGATCCGGCCAACAGCTTCATGCTGGTTGATTCCTCGCAAGAAGTGCCGGCCACTATCACCTTCTCGCCGGACTATACGACCGCCACGCTGCAGCCTAAGTCGAACCTTACCGGCGGTGGGGTAACCTACTACCTGTTCATTTCATATTTCGGCATCGCTTACGATTTAGCTGGGAACCGCATCTTGCCTACAATTGTTTCCTTCACGACCCAGTGAGAAACGGCTTGCGAAGCGATGAGCAGTGACTGTGCCATGTGGGTGGCGACACGAGCGTTCGAAAGCATTGAATCGCGCTGTCTCGACCCTGGCCCCGATCCGTGAAAATACTTCCCGAGCTTCTGCCAGGATCTCGATAACGAGACCCTGAATCAACAGACTCTGAGCTCGGCACATTCGTTCGCTAAAACGTGACAATACATACCCTTCAGAATTGGGAGGGCAACATTGGTGCGAGCCAGATGGAACGCAAGACCAAAGATCTTTGGGAATTGCTGGATCTCATGGATGACGATGCCGTCGAACGAACGGTCGACGAAGAGACGATCCTCGCTGAACTCATCAGGAGATCGAAGCCAGTATCCGGTCCTTACTGGTGCATCGGGCGGAGTGCCCACTCGCAAACAGCCACGTGGAGGCGTATCCCGAATCTGGCTGGATAAGTACCCCCGACTAGCGTTTGCGCTGGATGTGGACCTACGGGGTGTCAACGAACCTGACCGGCGAGGCTGAACGTCGACTTCCTCAAAATCGGGATGAGCATGCCAATGCCAAGCCGGTGGACAGTGCGATCGTATGATGCAAGAAAGACCGCTTTGCGAGATTCCTCGCAAAGCAGCCTACTGTGATGTGCCGCTTCGCTTATGATTGCTTCGGCTTTACTACCCTCGAGCGCACGTACATGGCCGCCATGCAGGTGAGGCCGGCGCCAAGCAGGTAGGCCGCTGTTGATCCGCCTTCCGGCATCGGCTGGCCACCACCGTTCCCGCCTTGGCCATTACCGCCGCCGTTCCATCCCTGGCCTCCGCCTTGGCCCCCGCCGTTCCAGCCTTGGCCCCCGCGTCCACCCTGATTGCCCTGGTTGCCTTGGTTGCCGCCCCCATAAGCAAACACCGCCGGAGTCAGGCAACACGCCGCGATCAATGCCATCCACCACTTACCTGTTTTGTTTCTCATTCCAATACTCCCTTGAGACTTGTGATTGGATAACTAAATCCCGTGGAGGGGGGAGAACGGCGTCCATGGGACCATTTAAACCCTGCCATTAGACTAATTCATGGAACCCTTTGTCAAGATGATAGATTTTGCAGCAGTTGACACCTGGGATGCGGCCTCATCGCTAAGCGCCAGTCTCTGATATTGCTTGTGTTAGGCGAGCGTTGGCGATAGTGCCGCGCTGAACAGGAATATTGGCTAAGCCTGTTGTTGAGGTCGATCCCGGCGGATCGGGATCAAAAATGTCCTTTGCTGAAAGCGAAAACGGCCTGCTTTTGCACAATCCTCGGCAGAGCAGGCCGTGACTAAACTGGTTGAACTTAGGATTGCGTGGGCTTCGCGGCTTTCGACCGTAGGAACATTGCTCCTAAACAGGTCAACCCCGTGGCCAGAAGGTAGATTGCGGTCGACCCGCCCTCTGGAACCTGACAAAAGTCCCTATTTCGGCGCGGTTCGGGTGTGCGATGGTTGAGGTAGCCTCCGTCAGCAAAGGCTGCTGGCGCCAGGCAACAAATTGCGACCGTCGCCAGCCACCACTTTTTCCTCGAATTGCTCATGTTGTCTCCCTTTACCTTCAATTACTTAGCGAATCAATTGGTAGGGGAGGAGTGGAGGGGGACGTTCCGGGGACGCTTCACTAACCATTTACATTGAACCGTGTTTGGCCGCCAGGTGTCAAGATGATAGTTCTTGCGACAGTTGCATGAAAATGCGACTTTTGTCGACGTAGAGCCCCCCAAACGCAGGACGATGACCAAGACCCCTCCACGAACCTTGTTGGCAGTCCTTGCGGTCGTGTGCCTTGGGCTTGCCTGTCACCCCAAGCCACATTACGTCACGCTGCAGTGGAAGGCTGCCACCGCGGTCCCGGGGTGTTTCGTTTGTTGGCTACAACGTGGATCGGAGCACGACTCCGGGAGGACCATTTGTGAAGCTCGGGTCGCAGGTTTCCGGACCTCTGTATGATGACCGGCTGGCAAATCGCGGTCGGACTTACTCTTACGTCGTGACTGCTGTCGCTCAAGCGGGCCGCAAGAGCACGTTTTCGAACGAAGTGAGGGTTGAAATACCCCTGAATTTGACGAGGTCTTACCGGTGGGTGCCGGTGAGAGCCGGTGATAGAGCAGCAGCAACGACCCGGGGGGCCGGAATGAGCGGATAGGGGCTGTAACCCACAAACTCCCTTCAAAGGGTTGGCGCTACGAGGAGTTCTGCGCAATGTCAGCCCTATGGTTGATTCTGGTCCTGGAAGTACCTGATTCCAGGGGTCTTCGCGGCTTCGATCAAGTCTTCGACAGCATTCTGGGTTGGAAGGGGCTTGGGCTACATCCTTCGTGTTCACGGACAGGAGTTCGACTGCTTTGGCCGCCGAACCAAACCCAAACGACTACGGGATTCTCAGCTGCAACCTCAGGAGAGATTCTCTACACTCGCGATACCGCAAATTCCTTTAACCAGAGTCGCAGACGATCGCCGCTCCCACAGGGGGGAAGGGATAACGTTCAATTGCTTGCTCAACACGCACACCCCGTCTCCGCCGTTTCTTACGCTATTTTGGATAAACCATACTGGAAACTCAAAGCGGTTTACACGCGTTCACTTCGCGGCCAATTTAAGGAACAGCCACAGGTTGCTGGCGCGCTCTCCGGTCGCGCGTCTGGTGCGACGTTACGGACTGGGAACCACGGCTTGCGCCTGGTTAGAATAGCCGCTCTCCTGGGCCTCGCTGTTTACGGCGGTGACCACATAGTAGTAAGTCGTGCCCGAGACTACGGTGTTATCGGTGTAGGCGGCGGATCCATCGAGCGAAGTGTTGATCTCGGTGTAAGGACCACCATTGGTGGCGCTGCGGTAGATGTTGTAGCCGGTTGCATTCGCCGATGCGGTCCAGGTGAGGCCCACGGTGTGCTGGATCGCGTTGGTGCCGGTACCGGTCATGGCCTGCGCAGTTGGCGAGTTGGCAGCGTTGCTCGAAAACGCGAGGGATGCCGAAGTGGCGCCCGCGGCTTGCGGCGTGAAGGTCACGGTGAAGCCGGTGGACTGCCCGGCAGCGAGCGTGACTGGCAAGGAAATTCCTGAGAGTACAAACTCGCTGTTGCTGAGCGTTGACGAAGAAATTGTGACGCTTGCGCCGCTCGCGGTCAGGGTGCCAGTGAGCGGCGAACTCGATCCGACGGTTACGTTGCCAAACGCGAGACTGGTCGGAGTCACGGCCAGTTGGCCGGCGGAGTTGCCGGTTCCCGAAAATCCGACATTGAGTGGGGAATTGGGTGCAGTCGACAACACTGACAGAGTGGCGCTCGAGGCGCCCGATGCCGACGGGGCAAAGGTCGCCGTGAACGTCACGCTCTGATTGGCTGTGAGCGTGAGCGGCAGACTCAGTCCGCTGATCGAGAATGCGGCTCCGCTCAAATTCGCTTGCGAGAGCGTGACGGTCGATCCACCCGTGTTGGTCAAAGTTTCCGAAAGGTTCTTGCTGCTGCCCACCTGCACGCTGCCAAACGATAGGCTGGTCGGATTTGCCGTGAGCGAGCCGGATGTGACCCCGGCGCCAGAAAGTGGAATGCTGAGCGGTGAGTTGGATGCGTTCGAGGTGATGCTGAGCGATCCGGTGGCTGCACCGGCGCTAGCCGGCGTAAAGATCACGCTGAACGAAACGGTTTGATTGACAGCCAGGGTCGCGGGCAACGAGAGTCCGCTGATGGAGAAGCCGGCACCGCTCGCCGCAGCCTGGGAAATAGTGACGCTCGACCCGCCGGTATTGGTTAAGGTTTCGGACTGGGTGTTGTTCGCGCCGATCTGGACATCTCCGAAAGCAAAGCTGGAAGGACTGGGGGAGAGTGCTCCTTGCGCGATCGCGGCACCCGTACCAGAGAGATTCAGCACGACGTTGGCGTTGACCTGGTTCGAGGTGGTGGCGAAGGTGACGCTTCCGGTGAAGCTCGCGCTCGCAGGAGGAGCAAATGTCACCGTGACCTGCGCCGAGTCTCCAGGTTGCAGGGTGAGGGGCAGGGCGAGGTTGCTGATGGCAAAGCCCGCGCCGCTCAAGGTCGTCTGGTTGACGGTTAGAGCGCTCGCGCCGCTGTTCGACATGGTAACCGTTGTGGGCTGACTGGACCCAACCACTACGCTGCCGAAACTGACCTGCGATGGATTCAGCGAAAGTGCACCGGCCGCGACGGCATCACCCGCAACCGGTAGCGAAACAATGGTCTGCGCATTCTCGTTATTGAAGGAAATCGTGGTCGTGGGGTCGCCTGCCGCGCTCGGCTGAAACTGAACCGTGAAAGGAGCGCTTTGTCCGGCGGCTAGCACCAGCGGCAGGGTCAAACCCGTAACCTGGAAGCCGTAACCCACTCCCGTTATCGTGGCAATGGTGACTGAGGAGGAGGTATTGTTCACGATCGAGTCGGTCATTGTCGGGTTGCTGCCGACCGCCACGGTGCCGAAGTTGAGGCTCGTGTTGGCGACCGCAACGTTGCTGGAGCCGGCTCCGTTACCTCCCGATAGACCCTGGCACCCGGTAAGCAATACCAAGGCGCCCGCGATAACACTTAAGATGGCCAGATGACGACACAAACGATAACTTTTCAACTCGGCCTCAGTTTTGCCATAGCCCGCATGTTAATACAAATGCTGGGGTTAATTGGCGACCGGATGTCCTAACTATTCCTCTCCGGCATAACCAGTGTCACTCCGCGAGGGCGCGAGACATAGATCGCGAAAGGCCTAGCCGGTGGTCGGCGTCCGGACACGCCGGACACGCCCGAAATCACGCCCGGCACGACCCGTGTGGGTGAGAGTCGGAATGGGATTGGTCGATTAAGGTATTTGGAATCAGTGGATGGCCTATCGGCATAGGCCCCGCGCTCTGGTGATCAGGACCCGGGGCAACCGGCAAAGTGTAGGTCCGCCATGCTGCTCTTCGAAAAGTGCAGGTAGTGGGCAGGGCAATCGTCAGGACGTGTGTGCAAGGTTCTGCATATCGGCAGAATCAATCCCGCTGTCGATGGCGTAGGCGCCGTCGCCCTTCCGCCGCGCCGGCCCGTTATCTTTCTTTCTGTCTTTCTGTTCGGACAGAGTGTTTTTCTGCAACGGGGGGTTTACCATAGCTAGGGAATGGCGGTTCGGATGGCAGGGTGCGTGCATCCAAACAGAGTGAACGATAGCGTGTCAGGGGTCGGGACTAGAGGTTAATGATGAAGTTTTCGTTGGCAATCGCGGTGGTATTGGCGGGGCTCGGGGCGAGCGGACTGGCGCAGCAGCAGAAAATGTTCGTCCACATCAAGCCGGCTGAAGATTCGAAGGCCGAGAAAAGAGCGCCACTACCCCTCCCGAAGACATCCGCCGTCTCCGGCGGTTCCTCTTCGAATGCCAAGGATTTGAATGCCCTGGAACATCAGACCAAGGTCACCACTTCGACCAGACAACCAGGCGTAAAGAGAGCCTCTGCGGTAAAGCTGCCGAAAGAACAACGTACCCCCCCGATCAACTTCGGTGGGGCAGTCGCCAAGAGTTCCGGCGGGAATGCGCAACCCGCGAACCCCTACAAGGGGCGCCTCAAGCAGAAGGGCTCGCATCACTAGTCGAAGGTGTTGGCTCGAAATTGCCGGCGCCAGATTCAGAGTGAAATTGATTCAGGAAGAAATGGTCGAGCGATCCGGGGCCGGGAGCGCCTGCTGGGCCTTCCTCGATCGAGGTTCTTTGAGCGAATACTTGAGCAGGCAATAAAAGGCCCGCACGCCGTCTTTCCATCCGATTTTCTTGCCTTCCTCGTAGGTTCGTCCCCAGTAACTGATTCCCACCTCATAGATGCGCAGCCGCCGCCGCGCCACTTTCACCGTGATCTCGGGTTCGAATCCGAAACGATTTTCCTCGATGGGGATGGACTGAATGATTTCGCGGCGGAACACCTTGTAACAGGTTTCCATATCAGAAAGATTGATATTGGTGAGGCAATTGGAGAGCAGCGTGAGCATCTGGTTGCCGACCGAATGCCAAAAGTAGAGGACGCGATGGGGCGCTCCTCCCAGGAAGCGCGAACCGAAGACCACGTCCGCCTTGCCCTGGATCAAAGGTTGGAGCATGAGCGGATATTCGGACGGATCATATTCGAGATCGGCGTCCTGAATGATGACGAAGTCGCCGGTCGCTTCCCGAATGCCGCGCCGCAGCGCCGCTCCTTTGCCCATGTTTTCGGGCTGCAGGGCAACGCGGATGGGCGGATACTCGGCTTGCAATTCGGCCAGGATCTCGCGCGAGCCGTCCTTCGAGCCGTCGTCAACACAGATCAGCTCGATTTCCATGGGCACGGCGAGAACTTTGCGCACCACTTCGCGAAGCGTGGCGCGCTCGTTATAGACCGGCATGACGACGGAGAGTTTCATGGCTCGACGGAAGCGGCGAGACTCCTCCTGGATTTATCCCGATTGTAAACGCTAGGCTTCCGGCAGGGTATTGGGAACCATGATTCGCACGAGCCATGATTCGCACGAACCATGATTCGCATGAACCACGACTCACACGAACGATGATTCGCACAAAAACGATTCGCCTAACGCGCAGCCTAGAGCCGTCCAGCGCCCGCTGTGCCAGAACAAGGCGGGTGTAGCGACAAGGCGTGTCCCGACAAGGCGAGGGGCTTAATCCCGGGGTTTTGTTCAGGGCAGACCGACGGGGGTCGGTGCTGACGTAGTGCGCGATCCTTCCGCCCGCAATGTACCCACGGTGACTGAACCCGCTCCTTTTGCCAACCCTAATGCGATTGACTGCTGCTCGAGGAGTTGCCGCAACAGTGCAAGATCATTTTCGACATCGGCGCGGGCCGCTTTCCGAGCGGGCGCCACTTTCAGTTCCTCGCGCAAGCGCGCCTCGACCAGGCTTGTGGCAAATTCGTAAGCGTCCGCAGAACCTAAGATATTGGTTCGCGCAATACCCACGGAGGTGAGCTTGCTTGCTTCGCGAACCTCGAGCGCGGGTTCTCCATTGCCATCAAGCGAGGGCCGGGTGGCGGCGAGCCGGGAAGACCACCGGCGCTCCTCTGCACTGTTTGCTGGAAGTGGATCTTCGACCCGGCCGCCGCGAACCAGTTCCTCAAATCGGTCTTGAAAAACGCGGCGATCCTGGCGCGAAGGCGGAACGTCGAGCTGATTGAGGGCGTCGAGGACGAGCGCATTTTGCGCGGGATTGTAGCGCCAGTGCCCCACGTAAGCGGCGATCAGGCTGCCGGCGACGTATGGGTGCAGGGCGAGCAGCGGCAGCATGTATTTTTTCGCCGTGATCGCGCACTCGAGAACCCCATGCACGGGCCTCGATCGCGAAACTGTCCCCGGCACTTGCGGAATGACGAAGTGCGAGCTCTCGAACTCGGGATGGCGACGGCTGTATTTGGCGAGTGTTTTGGCTGCCTGCTTGGGTGTGGTCACGCCGAGGTCGCCAACAATGCTGCGATGCACGGCGTGCGGGTGGTAGAAGTCGATAAGCGCACGCGCAAAGTCGGCGCAGTTGGCGGTGACCAGCCGGTAACGCTCGCGGTTGGGTTGGGCATTCAGTTTGCTGATGAGCGCGGCATCGAGCTCCGGACTGGTCTCAATCGAATAAGCGTAGATGGTGCGCAGGTAAGAGGCGCCCACTAACTCATACCAGTTACCATCAGGCGACGCGCCTCCGGGATCATCGGCAGCGATCGATTCCAGATGATTACGACGGTAGTGATTGCGAAGGAACTCGACTAATTTCCTGTCGGCGAATAGCGGTATGTCTTCGCGTTTTTCCACCGCGTAGAGGTAAGGAATGAGAGGAATTGCGAGCCAGTCGTGACCGGCAACGCCGTGGTAGCGGCTTATGACGACGCCGCTCTCGCCCGGTTGGCAGAGACGCAGCACGACCGGGCTGGCAGCGCAGACTCCACTGAGGTAAACGGCGGCGTGGCCGGTGCCCGCAAGAGCTCCATCGTAGCCATACGGCTCTCCCAGGAACAGCGTGGCTTCGGCCCGCGCTCGGGGAATCGATGACAGACAGGATAATAAAACCAGAATCCACTTACTTAGTCTCAAGTCTTTCTCCGCTCTATAATTGTGCAACAAAACCACGCGCCCCTAGTTGGATGTTAGTTCAGGGACTTTCGTTTTCCCTGGGATTATGGGTATTTGTTATGAAGCAGATAGGTAATTCCGTATAGGTAATTCCGTGCGTCGGCTGATTTTCTAGAGGTCGCGATGTACCGTCTGCGGCGAGAACGCCGGCAGGCATACGGCAATGTACTCGGCCCCGCCCGGAAACGGGGTTGAGTAGCGAACCCATTCGCCACGGTGCGTGATGATGGCTTGCCCGGCGGCTACGTCCATTTCGCCGGCCCTGTGATGCACCCGCAGCGTGCCGCGCAAGACCACCGTGTATTCGTCAAATTCCGGGGTCTGGCCCGGTTCCACCCAGCCTTCGGGACTGCGCATGCGGGCTACGCTCGCCTCTCCCGTCGAAGTGTTGACGCGTCCGACATACTCCTCAATGATCTTCGGCTTGTTCCCGGCACTTTCGATACGCGTGGGCTCGGAAATCAAAGTGGGCATGTCGAGGTATCGTAGAAACCGGTGTCAGCGCCGCACAAGGCGTAATCGAACTTCTATTGTCGCACTTGTTGCCCGTCTCTATTGTCACGTTTTGTATCGCCTTATTTCCATCCTTAGCGCCTGCTTTCGGTCTTGGGTCCTCGATCGTCACTGCAGCGAACCAAGGCCGGAGCTATACTCAGCTGTCGCCTGCAACGTCGGCGGCCGAACATGATGGATCGAACTCGATTGATCGCGCCTGATCGGCCGATCCATCTGACGATCCATGCGAATCGCGACGTCACAGGCGGGCGCGGAAACAACCCACGATGAAGGCCTCCCGCAATCTCAAGTTCCTGGCCGCGGCGCTGGCCTTGGTGGTCGGGGTCGGCACGGCGGGCTTTCATTTCATCGAGGGATGGCCGTGGTTCGATGGCTTCTATATGGTCATCACCACGCTCACCACTATCGGGTACGAGGAAGTGCACCCCCTATCGCACGCGGGGCGGGTATTCAACGTTTTCATTATCCTCGGTGGAGTCTCGCTGGTGTTCCTGGCGATCGGATCGCTCACCCAGGCTTTGCTAGAATTCGAGCTGCAGAACTTTTTTGGAAGGCGCCGCATGGAGCGCGACATAGGCCGTCTCACCGGTCACTACATTATCTGCGGCGCAGGCCGCGTGGGCCGCAGCGCCGCCCGCGAGCTGGCGCGCCGTCCGGCGCAGTTCGTGATTATCGAGAACAATGAAGCCAAGGCGCGGAAATTTGCCAGTGAAAACTGGCTGATGCTGATTGCCGATGCCACGCAGGAACAGACCTTGCGGGATGCGCAGATCGATCGTGCGCGCGGCCTGGTGGCGGCGACTACCACCGACGCCACCAATCTGTATATTGTGCTGACCGCCCGCAGCCTGAATCCGGATCTGCGCATTATTGCCCGGGCGAGCGAGGACATGGCGGAAAAGCACCTGCGCAGCGCCGGCGCCGATGCCGTCGTCTGTCCCTATGTTTTTGCCGGCCAGCGCATCGCGCAGTCGTTTCTGCGTCCGCATGTGGTCAGTTTTCTGGACACGGCGACGACCCATCTGGGCATGGATCTGGAGATCGGCGAGGTGCCGATTTCCTCGCGCAGCCGCTTTGCCGGCACGACCATCGAAAGCTCACGGATCCGCCAGGATCGCGGCGTCATCATTCTAGCCGTCAAGCGCGAGGCAGGAATGCGATTCAACCCTGCGCCCGATGATCGCATCGAAGCCGGTGACTTCTTGATCGCTATGGGCGAGCCGCGGCAGCTTCGTGAACTCGAAGAGAGCGCCGGGACCGAAAAATGAAAATCGTGAGTGCGGTGGAAATGCGCGAGATCGATCGCGCTACCTCGGAACGCTGGGGCGTGCCTTCGTTGGCGCTGATGGAGAATGCCGGTTCGGCGGTCGCGCGCTTCCTGGTTGCCGAGTACCCGCAAGCCGGGCGCATCGCCGTTCTCTGCGGCAAGGGCAATAACGGTGGTGACGGATTCGTGGTCGCCCGCAAACTGCTCGAGGCGGGGCGCGAGGTCCGTGTGCTGCTGCTCTCGGATCCCTCGGAGCTTCGGGGCGATGCGGCGCAGATGTTTGAAGGCACGGTCGAAGCGCTGCGCTCGGCGAGCGTTGAGCCGCTCGTGGTGCGCGAGGCGAACGGACTCGATTCCGTCGAAGCCACCGAGATTTTCTCCTCCGAGCTGATCGTCGATGCCATCCTCGGTACGGGTTTTCGCCCGCCGGTCAGCCCACTTTATGGGGCGGCGATTGCCAGGATGAATCAGGCGTCGGCTCCGATTGTCGCAGTCGACATTCCGTCGGGCGCCGTTGCGGACGCCCTGCGGCCGGCCAAGCCACAAGCATCGAGCGACGGTCCAGGCGCTCAAGCGCGAGCGGAAGCGATTGTAACCTTCACGGCGCCACGTCCGGCGCACGTCTTCGCCGAGCTCACGGGCGGCCCCACGGTGATTGCGCCCATCGGATCGCCGCCTGCGGCGATCGTGTCGCAACTCGGACTTCAGCTGAGTACCGCTGGGGATTTCGCCGCGCTCGTCGCTCCACGGGAGCGGGAAGCAAATAAGGGGAGCTATGGGCGCGTGCTGGTGATCGGCGGGTCGCTCGGCAAAGCGGGCGCGGCGGCCATGGCGGGATTTGCCGCCTTGCGAGCGGGTGCCGGGCTCTCGGAGGTGGCTGTGCCTTCGTCGGTTCTCGCGACGGCCGCCTCGTTTCACCCCGAAATCATGACCCAGCCTTTGCCGGAAACCAGTGAGGGCACAATTTCCCTGCGAGCGCTCGGGCCGGGCCTGGACGCCCTCATCGAAGCCAAGTCGGTCGTAGCCATTGGCCCGGGCATATCGCGCAATTCGGAAACCGCGGAATTTGTGCGCTCGACCGTCCGGAGTCCGGTGAAAATCATGGTGATCGATGCCGACGGGTTGAATGCCTTTGCCGGAATGACCGACGAGCTGAACGGTCGGGGACGAACCTTGGTCATCACCCCGCACCCGGGAGAAATGTCACGTCTGACCGGCTTGAGCATTGCGGAGATCCAGGGGAATCGCCTGGAGGTGGCGCGAAAGTTTGCCCGCGAGCATGCGCTGATCGTGGTGCTCAAGGGACATCGAACGCTGGTTGCCGCACCCGACGGTACGGTCTGGGTCAATCCGACGGGCAATCCCGGCATGGCCACCGGAGGAACCGGAGACATCCTGACGGGAATGGTTGCCGGGCTGATCGCGCAATTCCCCGGGCAAACGCTGCTGGCGACTGCGCTCGGGGTTTATCTGCACGGACTCTCTGGTGACCTGGCTTTGGAGTCAGTTGGCGAAAATTCTTTGGTAGCAACGGATTTGCTACGCTTTCTGCCCCAGGCATTTGCTCGTGTGCGCCGTCAGAACTCGGGGGAAACGCGCATTCACGCCTAGCGTCAGCCTCTGTCGGTTCAGCGACCGAGTGTTTGCGTTCATCTTTTTTTCCGCTAAACCCGCGCTCGATTGCCAGCGAAGGCCCCTCACTCCCGTCTCTCTCTTTAACGATTGTGGATGCCGACGCTCGCCTGGTTGCAATTTGGCTAAAGGTTGCTAGCGTGCAACGCAGCGAGGGCGGCGTCGCAGTGTGCAATCTCATTTGCGATTTTGTCCGGTTGTGCGGCATCCCATCGCGCGAGGGGCGCCTTCTGCTTCAGGGTAAGCCAGGTGTTAAGGCTCTGCTGATACCGAGAGCGAGCTTCGCGCCAACTGGCAATCTTTGATGTCCGGGTGATGCCGGGCTGCATCGCTAAACGGGAGTAGACTTCACCTAACGCAGAACGGGCGTATGCAAGCTCGGGCCCTTTGTAGTAAGTATCGGCTTGATCGGCGGCAGACAAAGTCTCGAGAGTCCGAATGGCTTTGCGCGCGAACTGAACGCCTTCGGCCGGATTGCCCTCGGCGGCGAGAGCCCGGCCGATGCCCGTGTAGCATTTGCTGACGTAGCGCATTACCACCACGTCATGAGGGTCGGACGAGGCGAGCTTCTGGTAGCCCGCGAGCGCTGCACGATAGTGGGGCAGCGCTTCTTTCGGAAGACCCTTCTCTGCGAGGTAATATCCGATCCCATACTCCTCTTGCAAGAGGAATTGTGTCAGCGTCGCGTTCTGCGGGTCAGACGCCGCGAGCCGGCCCATGACGTCGCGAGCCTTGTACATAAAAGAGAGCGCCGAGTCCAGATTGCCCTGCAGGTACACAGCCTCGGACATATAGTCGTAGACCCCTGCAAGATTGGTTTGCACTTCGGTCTGGAAGGCTGGAGGACCTGCGGTAATGGTTTCGCGAATTGCGGCTGCTTTGCGGTAGTAGTCCAGCGCACCGGTTAGATTCCCCAAGTCGGCGAGGCACTCGGCCAGGGCAAAAGAGGCCGAGGCAAATGCTTCTTGCGCTTGCGGGTTGTCTTTTTGCTCGGCCGCCAGTTGCTCGGCTATGGGGTATGCATGCTGGAGAACATCGAGCGCTGCGGGGAAATTGTTGGTTGCTCCGAGACCGAAACCAAGTTTTACGTACATCGCCGTCAATGCCACCCGATCGTCGACTGAGCCAGTCCGGCCATCCGCCAACGCGAGGCGGATGCGCACAGCTTTACGATAGCTTTCAATGGCTCCAGCGGTGTCGCCAAGATTTGCGTAACGGGGATTCCCCTGCACGTCGCCCACTCTCTCATAAGCTGTGGCCAGCTCGCGATGGAGATCTGGCCGGTCCGCCGCCTCCCGGGACAGGCTATCGAGGTATTGCAAGGCGCGGTCCACAAGCAGCTTTCGCGCCACCGTGGAACCCGGCAAGTCCCGGATACTGTCGTGAATGTCAAAAAGCAGGGAGTTGGCAAGCAGGCGCACGTCGTTGAAGCGTTGTTCGGCTAGAACGCGCTCACGACCGGCAACGTGGGCTTCATGCAGAGTGATGGACAGGGCCGCCAGCAGAGCGAGAACGACTGCCACCGACGCAGCGACCCCGGCCCGGTGTCGAGCGATGAACTTCGACGCACGATAACCCACCGTGTCTTGGCGCGCGATTACCGGCAGGCTCCCCAGATGGCGCCGGATGTCTTCTGCAAACTGTTCGACTGATGCGTAGCGCCGCTGCGGCTCCTTGCGCAGCGCTTTCAGCACGATGTTGTCGAGATCTCCGCGCAGTCGCTTACTCCGCTTTTCGATCGATCTTTCGGGAGTCTTCGGCTCTCGAGGGGAGGATCGCAAGTCGTGACCACTGTCGGAGATCTCGATGCGGCGCACAACAGTACTTGGTTTCTCCGGCTCGGATTCGCAGACGGCATATGCGATTTCCTGGGGAGTGCTCTTTCGTTGTCGATAGGGATGGTGGCCCGTCAGCAGTTCGTAGAGCACAATGCCCAACGAATAGACATCGCTCGCAGTAGTGATTGGATCGCCGGTAATCTGTTCCGGACTCGCGTATCCAGGTGTTAAAACCTGAAATATTGTGAGGGTAGGCTCAAACTGCCCGGTGACGGCTTCGTTGTCCAGAATCTTGGCAATTCCGAAATCCAGAAGGGTCGGCTTGCCATCCACGGTAACCAGAATGTTGCTGGGCTTTATGTCGCGATGGATGACCAGCCTCTGGTGCGCATATTGCACGGCCGAGCAGACCTGCAGGAACAGTTTCAAGCGCTCGCTAATCGAAAGGTGATGGTGATTACAGTATTGTTCGATCGGCTCGCCCTCGATCAGCTCCATTACGAAGTATGGGATCCCATCTTCAGTGGTGCCGCCATCGTGCAGACGAGCGATGTTGGGATGATCGAAGCCGGCTAGAATCTGCCGCTCGTTCTTGAAGCGGTTGATAACGAATCCTGAATCGTGGCCACCGCGAATTACCTTGAGTGCAACTTCCCTTCGGTACTCATCATCGGCGCGAAACGCACGATACACTTCGCCCATGCCGCCGATGCCGATCAGTTCAACAATCTGGTAAGGCCCGGCTCGCCGGCCAATCCATGTGTCGGTCGACGCCAAGGGACTTGCGCCCGTGTTCGCTGACGTCGCCATAACGCACACCGGAGATTCCTTCAGAAACCCGGTTCCCGCTTCTTCCTCGGCGGCCAGAAGCACGTCCACTTCCTGACGCAGAGCACTATCGTTGGCGCAGGCACGATCGAGGAAGACAACACGTTGTTCCGGCTTGAGTTCAAGCACGCCGTTGAGCACGGTCTTGATCTGTTGCCAGCGCTCGGGTGTCATTTCTCAGAGGTCCCTGCTCATGGTGCTGTATAGCCAAAGCCGTGCGGTCGCCCAGTCGCGCTTCACCGTGGCCGGTGAAATGCCGAGCACGCGAGATGTGTCTTCAATGGAGAGTCCGCTGAAGAATCGCAACTCGACAATCCGCGCCTGTTGCGAATCCATGCGTGAAAGTTCGTTGAGTGCATCGTCAAGCGCGAGTAGATCAAGATCGCGCTTGTGAGGGATCTCTACTTCTTCATCTTCGAGCGAGATCTTACATCCGTAGTCACGCTTGACAGCCCGACGGCTACGCGCGTGATCGACCAGGATCTGCCTCATCAAGCGGGCCGCAACCGCAAAAAAATGAGCCTGATTGTGCAATTGCGAGGGTTGCTGGTCGACGAGGCGCAAGTACGCTTCGTGGACCAGGGCTGTGCTCTGCAGCGTGTGTCCAGGTTGCTCACGTTGCAGGCAGCGATGAGCGACTCTCCGGAGTTCGTCGTAGATAAGCGGCAGAAGAGCATCAAGAGCGGCATCTTCGCCTCCCCTCCACCTAAGCAGCAACTCGCTGACGGGCTTGTAGGCGTCTGAATTCGCCATGTTCAACTCGCCCTTGAATTTAATTCGGGGAGAATACCCCGGGATTAAAAACAAGTCAATTGGATAGTGTCCTGACCGCATGCTGTCGTTTCGTTCGCGAAACAAAATTTAGGCTTCCGACAAAAAGTTCTTTCCTGAGTGAGCCAATTGTCCGGTGACTTTCCGCATATACCAGTGAAGGCGGTAAACGCCTTGGAAAAAAATTAGACAAATCAGGAGAGAAAGGAAGGAAACGTGATGTCGCGAAATCAGATCATTCACGCATGGAAGGACGCTGAGTATCGTAGGAGCCTTAGTGTCGAGGAGAAGAATTTGATGCCGCAACACCCCTCAGGTCTCATTGACCTCAGGGATGCTGACCTCGACGCCGCCACCGGCGGACTGGATTGCAACCTGAGCACCTATGGCACCTATTGCAGCAAGGGCTATCGCTGTCTTTAATCACGGTTAGGGGAGCCAGGGATCGTTTCGAACTGCTGACCCAGCTGTCAGAAGTCACCGAGGCACCGGTCGGGGAGGTCCGGTGCCTCAGCGCCTTTCGGATACTTCGATCTGAGGCTCTACCGCGAGCGGAGCGTCACCGCTGTCTTCTCAGTCATTAATGGCTGTCGGTCATTGGACTACGCGTGGGCACAGTTCTCATTGCTTTCTCAGGAGCTTGTGGCGATGAAGATAGACGACATCCTCGGAGATTCCCGTTGGTATCTCGCAACTACTATGGATGAGCGCATTCATGCTCTCAAATTCCATAACGATCCGGACCCGAATCGACCACCGGACAACTGGAGTCCCCATCCGCCTTTTGAACGCCAGTCGCTCTTCGCCCAACGCCTGACACAGAGTGGCCTGACGCCAACTGAATTTCGGAGTTTGGCGGGTGGCTCTGCCCGGGAGATCTGCGCCCTTTTCCCGTCACCTCCCGAGTGGCTTGCCGGGTTGCAGGCAGCTTTCCAAATGCAATCAATCCCTGGGGAGGACGCTTGGCTCGAAGAAAACCGATCGAACGCCGACCCGGCAGCGACCGTCATCGCGCCGCTTGTGCGATACGCGCGTTGCCTGCTGCGAGACAGGACTTCCGCGATCAAGGACGAGGTCGGCAATTTGACGCTCGACGCCGCGACCGCTGGAGCTTTGCTTGAACCCGGCCTTCGATCACGCTTGGCGATCTGTACTCGTGCCCTTGTGCTCGAATTGAACATTGCTCGCCTTCGCGGCCGCCTGCGGGGCGAATCGCCGGAAGCGCGGTTCTCCTACTTCGCGCAACAAATGGCGAGACCACGTAGAGCACTTCGATTTCTACTCGAGTATCCAGTGCTGGCGCGTCTGCTCGTCCAGTGTGTGCATCAGTGGGTAAGCGCGAGCACGGAGTTCTTCGAGCGGCTTTGCTGCGACTGGCAGAGTATTCTGACTACTTTTTGCTCCGGCAATAACCCAGGCGCTCTGACGGCCGTCGATACCGGTGTCGGTGACTGTCACGAGTCGGGACGCTCGGTCGCGATCTTGACTTTTTCGTCCGGATTTCGCTTGGTCTACAAGCCACGGCCTTTGGCGGTGGACGTACACTTTCAGTATTTGCTGCTCTGGCTGAACGAACGCGGTCTGGATCCGACCCTTCGCCAGCTGCGGATCTTGAGCCGCAGCAATTATGGCTGGACGGAATTCGTCGCTCAGCAGGAATGCCATTCGCGGGAAGAAGTCACTCGCTTCTATACGCGCCAGGGAAGCTATCTTGCGATTCTTTATGTTCTCGGAGCAAGAGATTTTCACTACGAAAATCTTATCGCGGAAGGCGAACATCCTGTCCTGCTCGATCTCGAAGGCGTGCTTCACGCGCGCCTGAGAGAAGTCACCGGAACTGGTGCCGACGATCTCGCTCGCTCCACCCTGCTCTACTCGGTTCTTGGGGTGGGGATGCTGCCATGGCGCATAGGGAGCAGCCGTGAGTCTGACGGGATTGATTTGAGCGGAATCGGTGGGAAAGGCGGGCAACGTATGCCTTTCACGCTTCCGACCTGGAGCAACTCGGGAACCGACGAAATGCAACTCCAACGCCAGCATCTCGTGGATCCAGGATCACAGAATAGACCTTCGCTTGAGGGAGTCGAAGTCGACGTCGCAACTTATTCTGATTCGATCGTTTCCGGATTTAGCAACACCTATCGCTTGATGTCGGAGCTTCGCAGCGCCCTTGTATCCCCGGACGGTCCGCTGGCGTGCTTCGCTGGTGACGAGGTCCGCGTCATTTTCCGTCCGACGAAAAGCTATGCCATGTTGCTCTATGAGAGTTACCATCCCGATGCGTTGTGCAATGCGGCAGAACGCGATTTCATGTTCGATCGACTGTGGGTCAAAGCACTAGAGAACCCGCAGTTGGCGGCCATCATCCCGTACGAGAAGAGGGACCTCTGGAACGGCGACGTGCCGAAATTCACGTCGAAACCAGGGAGTCGCGACCTATCGGCCGCGTCGAGACAGAGGATTCCCAGCTTTCTCGACGAGCCCTCAATTCAGTCGGCGATGCGACGCGTCGAGCAACTGAGCGAGGACGATCTGGCACGGCAGCTGTGGGTGATCCGAGCGTCCTTGAGCACGCTCGCCGCTGGACCGCAGCTTACGAGCACCCGGGTCCAAGCTCGCGACGAAGACGTGACATCGGTCAGCCAACAGGAATTGGTCGACGTGGCGCTTGCCGTCGGCGACAGACTCCATTCTTTGGCGATACGTGGCTCCGACGACGCGTCCTGGATCGGCGTAAGGGCCGAAGACCATCGGTCCTGTTCGCTGACACCGTTGGCCCTGGACCTCTACGAGGGACTCCCGGGCGTGATCTTGTTCTTGGCTTTCCTCGGCGGCCTGACTAAGCAAGAGCGTTACACCGAGCTCGCGCGAGCGGGGTTGAGAAGCTTGCGCCGCCAGTTACCGACGAACCGCGACCGCATGGCATCGATTGGCGCGTTCACGGGCCGAGGTGGCCTGGTTTACGCGTTGACCCTGTTGGGTGTTCTGTGGGGCGATGTCAAGCTCCTCTCCGAGGCGGAGGAGATGGTCGCAAGCTCTGTTCCCTTGATCGCAGAAGATACCCAGTTCGATTTGATCGGGGGTGCGGCCGGTCTGATTGCGGGTTTGCTGGTTCTCCACCGGTCAACCTCCTCGGAGATGGCGCTTGCGGCAGCGATCGCCTGCGGGAACCATTTGGCCGCTCATGCCGTTCGTATCGCGGATGAGATGGCGGGTTGGCGCCCGACGGGTGAGTCTGGAACGCCGCTGACCGGCTTTTCACACGGAGCCGGCGGTGTCGCGTGGGCATTGTTGAACCTGAGTGCGGCGACGGGAGAGTCAAGATTCCGCAACCTAGCGGCGGACGCGATTCGTTACGAGCGCAGCTTATTCTCAGACGAGGCGGGGAACTGGCCGGACTTGAGGACCTCCGACGCCCGACTCACGCCCGAAGGGTCTCTGGGTCGGTTCGTAGTGGCGTGGTGTCACGGAGCCCCAGGCATCGGCATGGCACGCCTGGCGTCACTTCCTTACATGGATGATCCCCAGACACGAAGCGAGATAGATACCGCGATCCATACGACAATGCTTCGCGGATTCGGCGGTAATCATTCGCTTTGTCACGGTGATCTGGGAAATTTGGAACTGTTAATTCAGGCCTCTGAAAAGTTCAACGAAATGGAGATAAGAAAACATCGAGACCGCGAGGCTGCCCAGATTGTGCGCAACATTCGTCGGAGTGGTTGGAGTTGTGGTCCACCTTCGGGTGTCGAGTCGCCGGGGTTGATGACGGGTCTAGCCGGCATTGGTTATCAACTGCTGCGGCTGGCGGAACCGGCGCAGATACCGTCGGTACTCCTGCTCGAACCGTTGGATCAGGCAAGGGCGATGGCGATCGCAGCATGATCCTCTTATGAACAAGAGCCCGGCAGCGATGACTGGTGGCGCAGCGCTGAATACCGGCCAAGGAGTGGAAATGGAGGAACGACGACGCTCAATCTTCCGATCGGAAGCCGTCCGTCGCTATATGCAGGCCCACGAGGAGTCGATTCTGCCTCGTCTGGTCTGTCCGCGGTTCTTCGCCTATCTGTGGACGCTCCTTTTGCTCCTGCTTGGTGCCGGGGTGGTTACCTGGCTCGCCGCAGGAAGAGCATTGCTTCAAAAATAGGAAGAAACAACGGGTAGCAATTATGTGTATATGTCTCCGCCTTGGGAAACGAGCGGCCACCGGAATCATCGTCAGATTGTTCGCTTGGATGCACAGGCGTCGCGTGCCTGTCCTGCTCCAACTCAATGCCGTGGAATGCGGCCCGGCCTGTCTGGCAATGATTCTGAACTACTTTGGCCACAAGATCTCAGTTGCAGAATGTCGCGATACCAGTCGGCTCGGGGAAGGTGTGGTTACGGCCAGAATGATTGCAGAAGCGGCGCGCCAGCATGGCATTCGCGTTCGTGCATTTTCCGTTGAGCCATCGGATCTCAAGCAGGTCCAATTGCCGGCGATCGCTCACTGGGACTTCCGCCACTTCGTGGTCGTTGAACGCTGGTCCCCGGGCAGCGTGACAATCGTTGATCCAGCGTCTGGACGCCGACGATTGAGCGCCACCGAATTCGACGCGTCGTTCACGGGAGTCGTGCTGTCATTTGAACCGGGAGCCAGGTTTGTTCGCAAGAGCTCAACGAAAGAAGCGCCTTGGCGCATATATCTCAGGTCGATGTTGCAGACCGACGGTGCAATCCCTTTACTGGCCCAAATTCTTGGCGCCTCGGTGGTCTTGTTGATCCTGGGGTTGGGCTTGCCGATTCTGACGAAGATGATCGTGGATCGTGTGCTTCCGGACCGTCTTCATGGTGTACTCTCCATTCTTGGCGTCGGCTTGCTCGTTTTGCTCGTCGCGCAAACGGCTGCGAGCTACCTCCGCTCGCTATTACTCATCTATCTGCAGGGACGCATGGATATGCACATGATGCTGGGATTCTTTGAGTCTCTGCTGGCGCTCCCGTTCCGTTTCTTTGAGCAAAGAAATACTGGCGACTTATTAATGCGCCTCGGAAGCAACGCAACGATACGCGAGATCCTGACCAATGAGACCATGTCTGCCGTTCTCGATGGGGCGCTCGTGGCTGGCTACGTGATTGTGCTGTTGCTGCAATCGCCTTTGTTTGGTCTGTTCCTTCTGGTTATAGGTGCCCTCCAGCTTACGATGCTCGCCGTCGCTCAGCCCAAGCTGCGCGATCTTACTCAGCGCGACCTGGCAGCTCGAGCCGACTCTCAAAACTATATGGTGGAGGCACTGGCTGGTATCTCTACGCTCAAAGCCTATGGGATCGAAGATTTAGTTCTGGATCATTGGTCAAACTTGTTTTCCAAAGAACTGAACGCTTCGGTCCGGCGTGATCACGTCCTAGCCGTTGTTGAGGCGGGAAAAGAAACCCTGCACACACTCCTGCCGCTGGCTTTGTTGTGGGTAGGTGCTCTCGAGGTGCTCCGGGGAGCGATGAGCCTCGGCACCATGCTGGCGCTGGTCGCTTTGGCCGCGGGCTTCCTCACTCCCTTTTCATCGCTGCTTACAAATGCGCAACGGCTGCAGTTGGTGGGTGCTCACCTGGAGCGCTTGAATGACGTTGTGGATTCCGAACCCGAGCAGGATCTTACCCTGGTTCGCTCCACCCCTTCTCTGCGGGGATCAGTCGAGGTGAGGGACCTCGGCTTCAGATATTCGGCCGCTGCACCCCTCGCTCTTCGTAACGTCTCGCTTACGATTTCCCGAGGCCAAAAAGTCGCCCTCATCGGACGAAGTGGTTCGGGCAAAAGCACCCTGATCCGGCTTCTGCTGGGACTCTACGAGCCGAGCGAAGGCGTAGTCCTGTACGACGGGGGAAAGATCCGTGACATGAACTACCGGATCCTGAGGCGCCAACTCGGAGTCGTACTGCAGGAACCCTTTCTTTTCAGTGGAACGATTCGCGAAAATATCGCCTTCGCCCAGCCCGGAGCGTCGCTCCATACGATCATCGAAGCTGCACGCATTGCAGAAGTCCACGAGGAAATTGCTCAGTTTCCAATGCAATACGAGACCCGAATCGGGGAAGGCGGCATTGGACTATCCGGCGGTCAACGACAACGCCTCGCCCTGGCACGCGGCCTTGTGCGAAAGCCAACCATACTTGTGCTCGACGAAGCCACCAGTCATCTCGATGTCGTCACAGAGGCCGCGGTAGACGACAATCTGAGTCGGTTACCATGTACCCGCATCATCGTTGCGCATCGTTTGAGTACAATCCGCAACGCAGACCAGATCTTCGTGATGGAAGCGGGAGAAATTGTGGAACGAGGTACACACGACTCGCTGCTCGCGCTGGGTGGGCGTTACGCGGTGCTGGTGAATGGTCAACTCGAGCGCCCAGTCGACTCGCGCTTGCTCCGCGAGGAACATGTGGGAACGTAAAAATGGTTTCCGCCGCTCGGAGCGCCGAGTGGCTGTGGCGCGCGGCGACTGGACCACGCTACCCAAGTTACCGCGTTCGCCGAGCAACTGGTAGATGCGGGTAGCGCGCAAGCGGCGTCCCGGTCCACGGTCTGGCGGATGAAAGGCAAGTGGGATCCGTGAGGCAGGGGCACAGGTTTGCTCCCGGCGCAAGCCTTTGGACGCAACGACGGCATCCGGACGGTCGCCAGGTTCTTGATCACCGGCGCCAAACTTCCCTACGTTCGGTTGGCCGTGTTGCAGCGGCTGCAAATTTCAAGTTGAGGTATCGACCACCTCGCTCCTGAGCATCAACCCTTTAGGCCTTCGCCGCTTGCTCCTCGGCCAGTCGCTTGATGCCGGAGAGGACGGCGTCGTCCCCACCGAGCGAATGCTGATAGCGTCGTTCGCCGTCCTCGACGGTCGAGAAATCACCTTGCGTGATGGTGAGCACGGCGGCGCCCTGGTTGCTCTTGCCGTCGCCGTTGTGGCTGCGGGTATGGAGTTCCCAGGTCATGGTGAGATAGTTCGCAGGGATATCCCGGATCGTCGAGCTGGGATCGAAGATAGTGTAGACCAGGCGGTGCGGCGGCTCGTTCTGCACCACCTGTCCCTTTACGTAAAGCTTACCGTCGGCGGCGCCCCTCCAGAGCAGGGGCGACCCGGGTTTCCAGTCGGTTTCGGCGATGCAGCCGAACATGTATTGTGGAATGAACCGGGCATCGGTGAGAACCTGCCACAGGGTCGCGATGGGGGCGTCGATGTCGATCGATTTGCGAATGAATAGCGGACTCATGGTTTTTTCCTCGAGTTGTTTTCGGATTTGTTTTCGGAGGAGAATTTAAACGGAAACCGGGTGCCCATGATTGGAAAAACGCGACAGCAACCCACAAGCGCCGTCGAAGAAATCTATGATCCGGAAGTGGGCAAAGCCCGAGGCATGCTCAGGCGGCCCGTGCCGGCGGGAAAGTTGCGGCATGTCCGGCGACGTCCGGCGGCGGATTTGACAGGCTGGATTGCCCACTACTGGATGATCCGCTGGGACCTGCGCGGCTCGGAGCCGCAATTGGCGGAGAGTGTTCCCCATCCCAACGTGCACGTGATCTTTGAACCGGCGGCCTCGGTGGTCGCGGGCGTGCAAACCCACAAGTTCTCGCGCCGGCTGGAAGGCCAGTCGCAGGTGTTCGGAATCAAGTTCAAGCCGGGTGGCTTTCGCCCGTTTCTGAAATTTCCCGTGTCCAAGCTTGCCGACCGCACGATTCCGGTCGAGCGTGTTTTTGGCAACGCCGTAAGGGCGCTCGAGGAGCTGGTGCTTTCGGGTGCGAAAGAAAACGAGAAGGTCGAAGCTGCCAACCAGTTTTTTCGCTCGCGGCTGCCGGCGCCGGATGAAACGGTCGAGTTGGCAGGCCAGCTGGTGGAGGAGATTCTCAACCAACGCGACATCAAGACCGTAGATGATCTGGTGGCGAGAAGCGGAATGGGCAAGCGCTCGCTCCAGCGCATGTTTCAGGAATACGTGGGCGTCAGTCCGAAGTGGGTGATTCGACGGTATCGTTTGCATGAGTTGATCGAACGCTCCCACTCCGGCGAGCGAACCGACTGGTCGCAGTTGGCGCTCGAGCTTGGCTATTTCGATCAGGCGCACTTGATCAACGATTTCCGCTCCATCACCGGCTTTTCGCCGACCGAATATCAGAGCCTGGTTCGGGGAAATTCCCGGGGCAAGGATTAACGCGGGATGTAATGGTCGAGCTGGGGCAGAAGTTGCGAGCCGAGCCTCATCACGCGTGCCTGGGCGGTGTCTGCGGATTCGCCCTGAAGCATCGGGGTCATCAGGCGAACCAGCGCGCCGTCGCTGCGATTCATGCGAATCGAATCGGCGATCAGATAATACTTGGCCGAGTATTCGCTGGCCACGGCGCGGCCGTGCGCCTGGAACCAGTAAAGCACCAGTTGCCGGTCGTCGGCCTGGGCAACCACGTAGCGGTTGGCCGGGAACGAAGAGCCGTCGGGACGCATGATCTCGACCACGCCCTTTGAAGTCGGAACCCATCCGGCACCGGGCAGGCAGTGGTTCGGGGAATGGATCGTATCGCCTGCCTTCTGGGTGGGAAAGTATGCAATGTAAAGATCGATCCAGGGTTGCGGCTGGGTTGCGTTCTCGTAATCGCGTAGCAGAAACTCCCCGGGACCGAGGATATCGAGCGTCTGCTGGTCCATGGGTTCGTCGGTTCCTGTCCAGCCGCCGATTTCGGCGGGCAGGGAACTCAGGGGCGCGCGCGGCGGAAACGACTCGGTGCGCGAATGCGCTTGCAGCAGGACGGCGGTCGCGAGCATCACCACCGCGACCAGTGTGAAACGGAATGCGCCCGGTTTCCTCGCAAGATCATTGAGGGGGGCCGTTTCCCGGGTCGCTGGAGTGCGATTTGCGGGAATCGCCGGACCGGCTTTCGAGACCAGCGAGATCAGGCGGTGAACCGTGAACAGCAGGACGAGCGCCACCACGAAGATCAGCCAGCCCTCAAAGGTGTGGAAGAACCCTTCCGCCTTGTCCGGATCCCAGTACTGCACCAGCATCCCGGTTCCGAAGATGCGAAAGCTGTTGGCAAAAACGGCAATAGGCACCGCCAGGAACACCAGCAGGATCCGTACCCAGATGCGGGTTTCCATGAGGTAGCCGTAGATGATGGCGAGCGTGACCAGCGACAGAAGCGAGCGGATGCCGCTGCAGGCTTCGGCGACGTTCAATGGCAGGGCAGCCAGCACGATCATGTTCCCCTGCCGCAGCACGGGAACTCCTACCATCTCGAGCATTGCCGTCGCTACTCTGGAGGCGAGCAACTGCAGGGGAAAGGTGGCCTGCTGAATGATCAGGTTCGGAATCGGGACCATCAGAATGAGGAATGCCCAGGGAAACAGGACGGCGCGAAATAGTGCCCACCCGCGAAACAGAATGATCAGACCCGCCAAGAGGACCAGCAGCGATACGCGCGACAGGAAATTTTCCGCGCCGAGGACTCCGAGCACAAGCAAAAGGATGCTGAGCAGCACGAAGCCGAAACCAGTCCATGACGGGTTTGACGGAATGGCCAACAGTTTCTTGCGGTCTTGCCAGACAACATACAAGGCGAAGAGGGGGACGAAGATTCCGTGCTCGAAGTTGGGATCGTGGGCGGGACCGACCCACTGCAGGACAAGTCGGCCGAGTATCGAGGCATAAAGCCACACGATCAGCACCCCGAGCGCCAGCATTTGCCAACGAGGCAGCCGCTGCGACAGGCGTCGCTCGCTCGTGCCCAGCGGCGAAGCGATCTCGATTGAGTTATCCATGTGGCGCGCTTGGTTTTGAGAATATTCGAAAGCCGGGGCTTGCGCAAAGCGTAAAGAGCATGGCACGCCGGCACGCTCGGTCAGGGCCGATCGATGGGCCAAACTGTTTCCCAAAAGAGGTTTGGCGGTTGAGGCGGACCGAGGATTCGGCACTCAACCTCGGACACGACGGCGCACCCTGGGCCCAGAGGCCGGCGCTCGCCAATTCGACCGCCCCGGGCGGGAAAACCATTTCCTAGTCTCACCTCGCGGCAAACGGTATCTTCGCCCTTTCGACTGCGGCCTGGATTGGCCATTCCTTGCAGGGAGTTAGGACTTTCTCCCCAAATCCAAGGGAAGTAATTCCCAAGCGCTTGCCCATGCTGTGGGCAATAGTTTTCCTATTTCTCCGAAACCGGGTGACGTATAATTCGCTTTGCAAGCCTCCGTTATCGATGTAAGATATTGAAAAATAAGCCTATAGTTTGCCAGTCAGCGATGGGGAATTCCGTTCCGATTGGCAGGGCGCGTGCTCTGGAGTAGGGGACGCTGTTTGTCTAGAACGTCTCCTCCCGTTTCTGGACCTGATTAGGTCTGGAACGTGTTTTCGAAATCACGAACGAAACGTATGGGTCTGGACAGAACCGAAATTCTGGGAAGTGCCGGAATGCCGCCAAACGGCGGCCCTCGTGTGTGGATCGAGAGCGTGAGCGCCGGCATGCGCACGGTTGAGGCCGTGATTCGCGAACTGTCGCAAAATGACGTACCCGTACAGGTGGTGGCCGAACATGGCTCGGGCAAGGCGGCGGCGGCAGCCCGCATTCATAGCCTATCAAGCCGGGCTGCGGAACCATTTCAGGCGTATCTGAGTCGGGAAGCGAGCGCAGCGACGCTCCGCGCGGCGGACGGTCAAGGAGGGACAATCTACCTTCAGGAGGTCGGAGACCTCACGGCCGAGGCCCAGAAGGAACTGATTCGCCAGATCGGGCTCGGAGGCGACCGCGAGCACCGCGTGCCTCGTTTCATTTGCGGGACGTCGCGTGAGTTGGAGCCGGAGGTCAAGGCGGGAAAGTTTCGCGAAGATCTCTATTATGGAATCAGCGGCGTTTGCTTGCGACTGCCGCCCTTGCGGCAGCGGAAAGAAGATGTCCCCGTTCTGCGGGACTGGTTTCTCGCTGCGGCCGCCCGTGACTTCAGCCGGGAGGCGCCGGTACTCAGCCCGGAAACGCAGAATTTCTTCCTGGAATACAGCTGGCCGGGAAACATCCGTGAATTGAAGGACGCGGCCCGGGCCATTGTCGCGCTCGGCGACGAAGCGCTGGCCATGGGCGGACTGCGTTCGCTGCTGCGCCGGGTTGACCGCAACGGCAGCGGCGAGAAGATTTCCCTGAAAGACGCTGCCCGCGCGGCGTCCCGCGAAGCCGAAAGGGAGATTATCCTGCAGGCGTTGACGCGCACCCGCTGGAACCGGCGCCGGGCCGCGCAGGAATTGCAAATCAGCTACAAGGCGCTGCTCTATAAGCTGAAGCAGATCGGATACGAAGAGTACGGAGCATGAACGACACCAGACAAAGGTTCGAGGGTTCAAAAAACAAAGCACACACCTGAAAGTTGGAGGCTTTGGGATTCCGGGAACCCCGGATTCACAGGATGGGATTTACAGGAGAAGACATGAAATCAGTTTGGAGTTCGGTTGCGGCACTGATCCTGATGAGCGGCCTGGCGTTGGCGCAGGGTGCGCCTTCGCAGCCGGCATCGCCCGCCGCTGCCGAGAACGAGAAGACGACGACCGGGGCAGCTATGCCCGACGCCCAGGGCGGAGCCGAGTACGTGATCGGCCCCGACGACGCGTTGCACATTGCGGTGTGGAAAGAGGCGGATCTGAGCGCCACATTGCCCGTCCGTCCCGACGGCAAGATTTCTCTGCCCTTGCTGAACGATGTCCAGGCCGCAGGACTGACGCCCGAGCAGTTGAAGGACTCGCTGACCGAAAAGCTGAAAAAATATATTGCCGACCCGCGCGTCACCGTGGTCGTGACCCAGATCAACAGCAAGCGGATCTACATGACCGGCGAAGTCTTGCACGCGGGCGCCGTACCGATGCTGCCCAATATGACCGTGCTGCAGGCTCTGTCGAGCGCGGGCTTGAGCCAGTTTGCCAACACAAAACGCATTTATGTCTTGCGCACGACCAACGGCAAGCAGCAGAAACTGCCGGTGAACTACCGCAAGCTCGTCAAGGGGCAGGACATTGAGCAGAATTATCCGTTGCAACCGGGGGATACCATTGTCGTCCCGTAACAGATTGCTCCCGGGGGATCCGCGGGTGAAAGGCATGACAAAAATGCAAACGTACCGGTGGGTGCTGCTGGTTTTTGGCCTGTGCATTGGCGCCGCAGCCCAGACGAACTCGCAGCCACAAGTCCAGACCGCTCCGGCGCCGGCGTTCGGCCAGAATGCGCCGATCCTCAGCCCGGAAAATCCCCCGGTATCGGGCCTGGACGAGCCTTCGCTCGATCTGCGCACCGCAACCCGCAGCTTCATTTCGCCCGCCCTCCAGGTGAGTGAGTCGGCGGACTCGAACGGACAGAGCGAGCTCGGAACAAGCCCGGGGGTGCAATCGGTCACCCGCGTCCTCGGAGCTTTCGATCTGCAGCAATTCTGGCCGAGCAGCGATCTTTTTCTCGAGTACCTGGGCGGTGGTGCTTTCTATTCGAGCCCCTACGAGGCGCGCCAGTTGCAGGCCGCGGGTATGGAGGGAGTGACCCGCTGGCGCACCGGTCAGGCAACCCTGCGTGACGTGTTCAATTATCTGCCCGATGGCTCCTTTCCGACCGCTTACGGGGGATCTCCTGGTTTTGGTCTGGCGACCGGCGCCGGCGTCGGGACCGGCGGTGGAGCGCTGCCCGGCAGTCACGTGTGGAGTCAGACCGGTGCGGGCCTGGGCGACATTCCGCGCCTCTCGAATACGGCCATTGTCGACTTGGTTCAGGCCATCAATCCGGTCTCGGCCTTCACGGTGGCGGGCGGATTCAGCAACGCACATTTCTACGATACGCAGAATTGCGCCTTGCTCACCAACATCTGTCTGATCAATAGCGACCAGCTCACGATTGAAGGTGGCTATAGCCATCTGATTTCGCGCCACGACCAGATCGGCGTCGTCTACGCTTTTCAGCTGCTGCAATTTCCGCAGGCAACCGGCGGTGAGGTTTACCTCCACATCGTCAATTTGCGCTACAGCCATAACATCACCGGCCGGCTCAGCTTCATCGCCAGCGCCGGGCCCGAGTACAGCGACCTTGAGCAGGGAGGCCAGGTTTCCCAATGGTCGCTGAGCGCGCGGGTGCAACTGCACTACAAGTTGGGCCATGCGGCGCTGATTGCGTCCTACGAAAAATTCACTTCGACCGGGTCGGGCCTTTTTCTGGGTTCGAATGTGCAGGCGGCCCGGATAGGCTACACACGCCCTCTCGGACGCACCATGGATCTCTACAGCGATGCTGGGTTTTCGCATAACACACCGCTGCAGAGCCTCCCCACCGGACTGGGCGCACATGCCTCCAGCTATAACGAAGGCTCGGTGGGCGCGATCGTACGCAAGCATCTGGGGCGCTATTACGATGTTTTTGTTGCCTATCGTTTTAGCGAGTTGGGTTTCAACGCCCCTTCGAACAGCCCGCTGTGCATTGACGGCTCCTGCGGCAACATTGCAAGCCGGCAGATCGGCACCGTGGGGGTGGAATGGCATCCCCGGCCGACTCGAATCGAATAAATCTTTGGCCGCCCGAGGCGGCCGGATTGGTGAATAAGAGATGAGTGAAACTCGCGAACTGTCGATGGACGATTATCTGTCAATGCTGCGGCGGCGCCTGAAGGTTCTTGTGATTCCCGCTTTGTTTGGCGTCTTGGGCGGCTTCGGAATTTCCAAGGCCTTCACGCCGCGCTACTCCTCCACGGCCACAGTGCTCGTCGAAGGACAGAAGGTGCCCGACAGCTACGTCATGCCGGTCATCACTTCCGATTTTGCCCAGCGCGTGCAGAGCCTGAGCGAGCAGGTTTTGATCATCAGCCGTCTGCGCCCGGTGGTGCACGGTCTTGGCCTGGTTAAGCCCGACGATGAGCACGATCTGATCGCCAATATTCAGCAGAACATGCAGGTCTCGCCGGTCATCACCACCATGAGCGCGGCGGCAGCCGGGGCTCCCACCGCCAAGACCAAGAAGCCCACGGCCGGCAACGAGCCGCTGCCCGGCTTCACCGTGCAGTACACCGACAGCGAACCGGATCGCGCCCAGAAAGTAACCAATGCATTGGCGCAGATGTTCGTCAATGAAAACCTGCGCTCGCGCGCCGATGTCGCGCAGAGCACCACCGATTTCTTGAGCGGCCAGGTCGAAGAAGCCAAACGTGCCCTGGACGAACAGGATGCCAAGCTGGCGACATTCAAGAAGCAATACATGGGGCAGCTGCCGACCGACATCGACAACAACATGCACATGCTGATGGCGCTGAACTCGCAACTCGATGCCACCACCCAGACTCTCAACCGCGCCCAGCAGGATAAGGCCTACACCGAAAGCATGCTGGCACAGCAAATCGCTGCCTGGAAGAACGGCCAGTCCAGCACCAATCCGGCAACCCTCGAACAGACCTTGACGCAGCTGCAGGCGCAGTTGATGCAACTGCAGGCCCGCTATACCGATGATCACCCGGACGTGATCAAAACCAAAGCCGACATCGCCGAGGTGCAGAGCAAGCTGAAAGAAGCAAACGCCGCAGCCTCGAATCCGAGCGCCGAGGAGGGCACGGAAAAGGCCAACGCCAGCGAGCCGGCCGAGATTCGCCAGCTTCGCCTGCAGATTCATCAATACCAGAGCGTCATCGATCAGGCGACCAGCGACCAGAAGCGACTGCAGGGCCAGATCGGTATCTATGAGAGTCGCACCAGCATGAGTCCCGGCGTCGAAGAGCAATACAAGCTGCTCACTCGCGACAACGATAACGCGGTGGCCTTCTACAAGGATCTGCTGGCAAAGAAAAGTTCCGCCCAGGTCGGAACCAGCATGGAGAACAAGCAGGAAGGCGAGCAAATGTATATTGGCACCTTCGCCGCCAAGGCGGAGTCTCCCAGTTTCCCCAACCGTCCGCTGTTCGCGGCTGGCGGCATGGGTGTCGGTCTGGCGCTCGGTGCCCTGCTGGCCATGTTCCTGGAGTTGAGTGACAAATCGATCCGCACCGAAAAGGATGCCGCCAACGCCGTCGATTTGCCCATGTTGATTTCCGTGCCCTGGCTGGGCGGGGACGAAGGCGAAGTGAACGGTAACGGACGCCGTCGTTTCTGGGGGCGGAATGATTCCGCGCCGCCCAAGGAGCACGAGCACGCTGGGGTGTAGGAAAAGCGCAAATGTATAAAGAATTTTTTGGACTTCGCGCGAATCCGTTCAACGTCAATCCGGACCCGCGTTATCTGTTCCTGACGCGGCACACCGAAGAGGCCTTGGCCTGCCTTACCTATGGCATCCAGAGCCGCAAGGGCTTCGTGTTGCTGACCGGCGAGGTGGGAACCGGAAAAACGACGCTGATCAACAAGTTGCTGGAGTGGTTGCGCATGCAGCAGGTGGCGACGGCCTTCATCTTCAACTCGCGCATGGACATCACGCAGCTGCTCGATTTCATGCTGGCTGATTTTGGTATTCCCTGCGATGCGAAGTCGAAAAGCCAGGTGCTGCAGCGACTCTACAACTGGCTGCTCGACCGCTATCGCGCGGGGGAGACTGCGGTCCTGGTCATTGACGAGGCGCAGAATCTCTCCGACGAAGTGCTCGAGGAAATTCGCATGCTCACCAATCTCGAGACCTTCACCGAAAAACTGCTGCAGATCGTTTTGGTGGGCCAGCCCGAGCTTGAACAGCGGCTGAAGCAGCCTCAGTTGCGGCAGTTGCGCCAGCGCTTGACGTTGCGCGCCAAAACGCATGCCCTGAATCTCGAGGAAACCAAATCCTATATCACGCAGCGCCTGCGGGTGGCGGGGGCAAGCGGCGATCCGATCTTCGGCGCCGAGGCGACGGCCGCCGTGTTCCGCTATTCGATGGGCATACCGCGGGTGATCAATCTGCTCTGCGAGCACTGCCTGGTGAGCGCGTTTGTCGATCAGAAAAAGACCGTCTCCGTCGAGGTGGTCGATTCGGTCGCCCGCGATTTTGACCTGGCCGACGGCACCGCCCAAGCGGCGATGACTGCGGCCGTACCGTCTTCGGAAAAATTTGATCTGGTCGAGGCCTTGCGCACCCTGGCAACGCTCGCCGACCGGCTGCGCCAATCCGAACAACAGGATCCCCCCAAGGAAAGGAAACTATGAGCCGCATCCATGACGCTTTAAAACGCGCCGAGCAGGAACGAGCAACTTCCACGGGGGGCCTCGCTGAACCCGTTTATGAACAAACCCACCCCATCGACGCGCCGCGCGAAAGCGCGCCTTCCCTGCAGCCGGCGGGAGCCACGGTGATGCCCGGCCTGGCCTCCGGAATGAGTTACGAAGCGTTGCTTGCCCGCTGCCCGCAGTGCGAATGGCGCCCGGATCCGCGCACCATGCTCTTCTTTCAGGAAGAGGACAGTCGCCTGGGAGCCGAAGAGTTCCGCACGCTGCGCTCGCGCCTCTACCAGATTCGCGAGAAAATACCGCTCAAGCGATTGCTGGTGACGAGCGCCCTTCCGAAGGAAGGCAAGTCGTTTGTGTCTGCCAATCTCGCCCAGGTCATGGTGCGGCAGCACGGGCGCCGCGCCCTGGTGATCGACGCCGATCTGCGCAACCCCGGCCTGCATCGACACCTCGGAGCCTCGCAGTCGCCGGGACTGACGGAATATCTTCTGGGGGAATGCGACGAGTTTGCAGCCCTGCAGCGCGGGCCGATGGAGAACCTGTTCTTGTTGCCCGCCGGACGCGTCGCGGGCAGCGCTCCGGAGCTGTTAGCCAACGGGCGCCTGAAGCTGCTGCTGCAGCGCGTCGAAAGCCTGTTTGACTGGATCATTATCGATTCCTCGCCCGTCATTCCCGTCTCCGACGCCACGCTGGTGGCCGGCGCCTGCGACGGTATTCTCATGGTCGTGCGCTCGAATGCGACGCCTTCCGATGTGGCAAAACGCGCGCGCGAGGAATTCCCCGACAAACTGCTGCTTGGAGTGGTGCTCAACGGAACCCCCGCCGAAGACGTGCAGCGCTCCAGGTACTACTACGGCGAGGCTGTGAGCAGCCAAGCCTGAGAACCGAGGAAAACGAACCGAGGCTCCGTTGATCCGGCTCTTCAATGTTTATTATCCAGTTCGTACGCTCGTCCTGCTGATCGGAGAGGGTCTGATCGTTTGGACCTCTTTTCTGCTCGGGGCCGTGTATGAGCTTCGCGAAGACAGCTACCTGGTGCTCAAGTACGAGGGGGGATACCTCAAGATTCTGGGAGTCACCTTGCTGGTATTGCTGTGTTCGCACTGGCTTGACCTGTATGACACGGCACGCCTGAGCACCAAAGGCGAATTGTATTTCCGCCTGCTCATGGTTCCTGGCGTGCTGGCTTTCATACTGGCAGGCATCGCCTACGTGCGGCCCAATTACCTGTTGGGCGGCGGTTCGAGCGCGGTCGGCTTGCTGATCTTCACCGTCGCGGTGGTGGGTTGGCGTCTCGGCTATGGCTGGCTGGTGCAGTTGCCGATTCTGGTCGAGCGGGTCTACGTTCTGGGGACGGGTGAACGGGCGCAGCGCGTGGTTCAGGGATTGCGCCAGAATCCAGAGATCGGGGTGGAGATTGCCAGCTGGACCGGCAAACTCGAGGGCGCGGTGACGCGCGAAGCGGTGGCGGCGCACCTGATGGATGTGGTCAGCAAACAGAAAGTCCACCGTGTGATCGTCGCCATGCCCGATCGTCGCGGCACCATTCCCATGCAGCAGCTACTCGAGTTGCGCATGCAGGGGGTCAAGATCGAAGAGGCGGCAACGTGGCTCGAAAAGATCTCGGGAAAGATCGAAGTCGAAAATCTCTACCCGAGCTGGCTGGTGTTCAGCCACGGCTTCCGCCGCAGCTCTTCCTTTATTTTCGTGCGCCGGCTGGTCTCGATCGTAATTTCGCTGATTGCGCTGATTCTGGTGGCCCCGCTGCTGCCTTTTGTGGTGCTGGCGATCCGGCTCGATTCGCCTGGGCCGGTGCTCTATACGCAGGATCGGGTCGGCAAAGGGGGACGAGTTTTCAAGGTGATGAAGTTCCGAACCATGCGCCAGGATGCCGAAGCCGCCAACGGCCCGCAGTGGGCCGGCAACAACGATCCGCGCGTGACTCGCGTCGGCAAGATCCTTCGCTCCTCGCGGCTCGACGAAATTCCGCAGCTCTGGTGCGTCCTCAAAGGCGACATGGCCTTTGTCGGGCCGCGCCCGGAACGCCCGGAGTTCATCGAATTCCTCTCCAAGCAGATTCCCTATTACGGCGTGCGGCACATGGTGCGTCCGGGCATCACGGGATGGGCGCAGGTCCGCTACAAGTACGGCAGTACCATTGAAGATGCCCGCGAGAAGCTGCAATATGATCTCTATTACATCAAGAACGCTTCCATCGGCTTCGATCTGCTGATCATGTTTCAAACCGTGAAGACAGTCATACTGCGCCGGGGCGCGCAATGAAATGGGTGTTCTGGATGGCGGCTGGGTTCATCGTCTACGCGTATCTCGGGTATCCCGCGTGGTTGTGGTTGCGCAGCCACTGGTCGCCGCGACCGGTCCGCCGGGGCGAGCGAACGCCGGCGGTGTCGGCCGTGATGGTGGTACGAAACGAGGAAGGAATCATCGCTACCAAGCTCGAAAATCTGCTCCAGCTCGATTACCCGGAGGCAACGCTCGATGTCGTTGTGGTCTCGGACGGCTCGAGCGATCGAACGGTGGAGATTCTCGAGCAGTTTGCCGGAAGCGGACGGGTGCGTGTGATGGCGAAGCCGGAGTCGGAGGGAAAGGCCGCGGGATTGAACGACGCCATCCAGGCGGCGAGCGGGGAAGTGTTGTTCTTTACCGATGCCCGCCAGTATGTCGAGCCGGCCGCATTACGCTTGCTGATCGAGAACTTCGCCGACCCGGACGTGGGCGCGGCCAGCGGTGAACTGATGTTAGGCGATCCCCATACGGGCGAAACCGGGAAGGGAATGGGCTTGTACTGGCGCATGGAGAAGAAGATTCGCGAGCTCGAATCCGCCTCCGGATCGGTGCCCGGCGCAACGGGCGCGATCTACTGCGCCCGCCGCAGCCTGCTCCAGGCCTCACCTTTGCCCGAAGGCACCATCCTCGACGATGTGCTGCTACCTATGCAGATCGTGCGCCGGGGGTCGCGCGTGATTTTCGACTCTCGCGCCCGCGCCTGGGATTGCGCTGACCTCGGCGGCAGCCGCGAGTTTCAGCGCAAAGTCCGAACCCTTGGCGGCAACTATCAGCTGCTGCAGCTGGCGCCATGGCTTCTCGGTTCGAAAAACCCGATTCGCCTGGAGTTTGTCAGCCACAAGCTGGCACGCCTGGTGGTCCCGTTCACCCTGCTGGCGCTGCTCGTGGCTTCGGCGTTAATTTCTTCATGGCTTTATCGGGCCGCGCTGCTGGCGCAACTGGCCTTTTATGCCTTGAGCGTGCTGGCAATCACGGGGCTAAGAATCGGCGCCCTTTCGCGCGTCGCCGATCCGGCACGCACGTTCGTCGTGCTCAATTTTGCCGCCCTGGTTGCTTTCGTCAATTTCATCACCGGCAAGAAGGTGGTTTGGGTTCGATGAGTGGATGTTGGGCAGAAACGGCTGAGGGCCTGGTTGGAAGCTGGCGATGGGCAACAAACAATGCGGTCTTTGGTCTTCATGCTGTTGGTGAGTAGGTGCAGACGAAGAGGATGGCGTTTCGGGCGGAAAAGAGGAATTTGTGGCGATTAGCGACAGGATAGCGGCACGACAGACCGAGGTTGCGGGTAGGAGCCCGATCGCCGAGACCGCGGACCCCACCGCGAAAGCCTTCTTCTGGCTCAGCGCTTTTTACGTGGTTTATTGTGCCCGTCCGGAGGATTGGGTCCCGGGTCTGACCTATATTCCCCTGGCCAAAATCACGGCGATTCTGGCGATGTGGGGTTTATGGAACTGCTGGGGAAAGACCAAGCGCACGTTCAAGGATGTGCCGCTCGAAGGCAAGCTGCTTCTGACCTTCATTGGCCTTATGTTCGTCAGTGGCTTTCTATCGCCGATCTGGAAGGGTGGCGCGGTCAAATTTACCCTCGATTTTTCCAAGGTCTACGTCGCCTGGATCCTCACCTTCCTGCTGATTACGACCTTCAGTCGCTTGCGACGAATCATCAACATTCAAGCCGCTTGCGTCGCGATTATTTGCGCGGTGTCGATCGCCAAGGGGCACGACCAGCCGCGGCTGGAGGGAGTCATCGGCGGTATTTATTCCAATCCCAACGATCTGGCCTTCGCCATCGTGCTGACCTTGCCGTTCGCGCTCGCCTTCCTGGTCACGAGCAAGGGCTTACTGAAGAAATTGTTGTGGGTGTTAGGTTTGCTCATCATGCTGGCGGCGCTGTTTCTGACCGCTTCCCGCGCCGGCTTTCTCAACCTGCTCATCTCGGGCACGGTGACCCTTTGGCATTTTGGCATCCGCGGCAAACGTCCCGGGCTGATCGCCGGGGTGGTGCTTTCGGCCGTCCTGCTGGGGGCGGTTGCAGGGGGAAAACTGTATGACCGCTTCCAGGCGCTCGGCGGTGACAGCACCACCGATGAATCGGCCTATGGATCCTATGAAGACCGCATGTATCTGATGAAGCGCGCGGCGGAGGGCATCCTGAATTATCCTCTGACCGGTCTCGGCGCCAGAAACTTCCAGACCTATTCGCTGGTCTGGCGCGAAGTGCACATGACCTATTTGCAGGTGGGGGTGGAACAGGGACTGCCCGCGCTGGTGATTTACCTGATGTTTATGGGCTGCGGCTTTAGGAATTTGAGCTTCCTGCAAAAACAGAAAGGTCTCGACGAGCACACGATTCTGTTCGTGGGCGCGCTGCACAGTTCGCTGGTCGGGTTCATCGTGGGCGCCATTTTTGCGCCCGAAGGCTATCAATTCTTCCCCTATTTTGCCATCGCCTTCATCGCTGCCTTGCGGCAGATCATAAGAGAGCGAGAGTCGGAGCCGGGCTCGCCGCTTGCAGATCCGAGTCCGAAGAAACGACGACATTTCCTGGAGGTCTATGCCGATCACGGAAGAACTGGCGCAGTCGCCCCTGTCCGCTGATGTACGGACGATCTTGCGTTGCCTGAACTGCTCGGGAAAACTCGACCCCGATCCGTCCGGTGGCTACGTGTGTCCGGCCTGCAAGCGCGCGTATCCGTTCGTCGACGGGATTGCGCGTTTTGTGGACGCGCAACATTACGCCGCCAGTTTCGGTTTCCAGTGGCACCGCTATCAGACAACCCAGCTCGATAACGATGAAGTGCGCGAAGCGGACAGGAATTTCCGCATCAAAACCGGCCTTCGGCCCGAGGAATTGAAAGGCAAACTCGTGCTCGATGTCGGTTGCGGCATGGGACGCTTCGCGGAAGTGGCGACGCGGTGGGGGGCGCGGGTGGTCGGAATCGATCTAAGCCTGGCGGCCGAAGTCGCAGCCAAAAATCTCCGCGACCGCGATTTTGTTGCTTTTCAGGCTGACGTTTTCGCGCTTCCGTTTGCCGCCGAGAGCTTCGACATCATTTACAGCGTGGGGGTTCTGCATCACACGCCGGATTGTGAAGCCGCCGTCAAGGCCCTGGGTAAATATCTGAAGCCGGGCGGTCTTCTGGCGGTCTGGCTGTACAGCGGTTACAACAAGTGGTATCGCTTCAGCGATTTCTACCGGCGTTACACCCACCGGATGAAGCCCGAGACCTTGCACGGGATCCTGCGGGTCGCGGTGCCGTTTTTCTATCATCTCGAGCGCGGGCTGCGATACATTCCACTGCTGGGAAATCCAGTGGCCGGGGCGATTCATCATGTGTTTCCGGTGAATCGGCAGAAGGATCCGGAAGCGCGCATGCTGGACACCTTTGATTGGTATTCTCCCAAGTACCAGTCGAAGCATACCTATGAGCAGGTATTCCGCTGGTATGAGGCGATGGGCATGGAAGACATGCGGGTGGGGGAGTGTTCGATTGCGGTGCGGGGACGCAAGCCCTTTCGCGAGGGCTAGACCGCCCCATAGAAGGCTGACGGGGCTCCGACTCAGAATCAGGGATGAGTTTGCGGAAACAAATTACGTATGGCAGCAAAGTATTGCCCGGCGGCACCTGGCGGGCGCTCGGCGCCGCCGTGCGCGAGCCGGTGCATCTGATGCTGGCCATGGCCGATCACTTCGAACCAGCCATCGATCTGGAAAGTGGTTACAAGCGGGTGGCGCGAAGCGAGCAGGAACGACGGGTCGACTGGTGGTGCCGCGAGTATCCGAAGGCCGTCGATCGCTGGCGAGATCATGATGGCCGTCCCTTCGTCCACACCTACTTTTACCCCGCAGAACAATACGACGAGGGCTTGCTCGAAAGGATCGCCGAGCATTGCCACGCCGGCTGGGGTGAAATCGAAATCCATCTCCACCATGGCATGTTCGAGGCCGATACCGCCGAGAACACGGCGCGAACGCTCTCCGAATTCCGCGACCGTCTGGCGTTTCGCCATCGCTCGCTCGCCTTAGAAGCCGGTTCGGGCAAGCCTCGCTACTGTTTCGTGCATGGTAATTTCGCGCTCGCCAATTCCGCCGGCGGCCGCTTCTGCGGCGTGCCATCGGAAATGCGGGTTCTCGCTGAAACCGGTTGCTACGCCGATTTCACCTTGCCGACAGGTCCCTATCATCCGGCGCAGACCTCAAAGATCAACTCGCTGTACGAGTGTGCGCTGCCCCTCGACCGGAACGCCCCGCACAGAAAAGGCAAGGATCTGAGAGTTGGCTCGGCGCCGCGTGTATTGCCCTTGATCGTACAGGGTCCACTGCTCGTCGACTTTCGCCGGAGCCGGCAAGCCCTCCGGCCGGTGTTTGAAACCGGCGCGATTACGGAACCGAACCGGATGAGTTTGCACCGGCTCTCGCTCTGGAAACACGCTCGCGTCCAAGTGGCCGGGCGTCCGGATTGGCTGTTCGTGAAGCTGCATTGTCACGGCATGGATCCGACGCAAAAAGATGCGGTCGTCGGGCCCGCGGTCGAGAAGTTTCTGGAACAGCTGGTCGGCGGAGCCCGGGAGAGGAAAGAGACTTTGCACTTTGTCACTGCCCGCGAGATGAGCAACATCGTTCTCGCGGCTTGCGACAATAAGGACGGCAATCCCAACGATTACCGCGACTATCGCTTCCGACGCCTTCGGGATCTTCCGGTCTCCGGGGAACGTTCCGATCCGGTTCCGGTTGAGGTGAAAGGGTAGAAAATCGAGCCATGTGTGGAATTGCCGGGGTCGTAAGCGCGACGCGGGATAGCGACATCACGGAAGCTCTGGTGCATCACATGTGCCAGCAGATCGTCTATCGCGGTCCGGACGATGAAGGGCTCTACGTCGCCGATGGCGCCGGACTCGGGATGCGGCGGCTCAGCATCATCGATCTCGAGGGCGGCCACCAGCCGGTATTCAACGAAGACCGCAGCGCCTGGATTGTCTTTAATGGCGAGATCTACAACTTTCCCGAGTTGCGCCCGGAATTGGAGAAGCGTGGACACCGCTTCACCACCCGAACCGATACCGAAGTCATCATTCATCTCTATGAGGAAATGGGCGCCGAGTGCGTGCAGAAACTGCGCGGCATGTTCGCCATCGCGATTTACGATCGCAGCAAGCGCAAGCTGGTGCTGGCGCGTGACCGCCTGGGCAAGAAGCCGCTCTACTATGCGCTGCTCGATGACAAGCTCTACTTCGCTTCTGAAATCAAATCGATTCTGGCGGTAGCGCCCTCGCTCGCCGCGGTCAATGCGCAGGGGCTGCTCGAATATCTCTACTACGGTTATGTTCCCGACCCCATCACGGCCTTTACCGGAATTCAGAAGCTCTCCCCGGGCCATCTGCTGGAATTCGAGAAGGGCAAGATTCAGGTCCGCCAGTACTGGGATTTGCCGCAGTACAGCACGCACGTTCCGCGGAGCGAGGACGAGTGCCTGGAGGAACTGGAGCATCGGCTGCTCGAGGCAACTCGCATCCGTCTGATTTCCGACGTGCCGCTCGGAGCCTTTTTGAGCGGCGGCACCGACTCTTCCACGGTTGTGGCATTGATGGCGCGCGCCAGTTCCGCGGCGGTAAAGACGTTTTCCATCGGTTTCACCAAAGACGATTTCAACGAAGCGCAATACGCCCGCATGGTAGCCGAGCGGTTTGGCACCGACCACCACGAGATGATCCTGGAGCCGAATGTCGTCGAAACCGTGGAGCATCTGACCAGTTCGATGGAGGAGCCTTTTGGCGACTCCTCGATGTTACCGACCTATTACGTTTCGAAAATGGCGCGCCAGCATGTGACGGTGGCGCTTTCGGGCGATGGCGGCGACGAGATTTTCGCCGGATACGACCGTTACCGCATTCATGCCGATCGCCGCTTCTTCGAGCGCGTTCCCCAGTGGGCCCGCACGTTTTTTCGCGACCACGTCTTTCCGCGTCTGCCGAACGGCATCAAGGGCCGCGGCTTCGCCTACAATGTCACCCTGCCCTGGCGGGAACGATACGTGGATGGACTTTCCTTTGTGCCCGCCTTCGAACGGGAAATTCCCCTGCTCTCCCATGACTTTCGACAGGTGCTACGCCGCAGCGATGATCCGCAGAACGTCATGCTGCGCTATTTTGCTAAGGCGCCGGCGAACGATCCGGTCAGCGAACTTCTTTATGTCGACAGCAAGACCTATCTGGCGGGCGACATACTGACCAAAGTCGATCGCATGAGCATGCTGAACTCTCTCGAAGTTCGCGCGCCGATTCTGGATCACGTCTTCATCGAGTGGGTCACCGGACTGCCGCCGGAGTGGAAGCTGCGCGGAAGTACGCAGAAATATATTCTGCGCAAATTGGCCGAGCGCGTGGGCGTGCCGCTGGCGGCTCTCGATCGCCCGAAACAGGGTTTCGCCCTGCCCCTGGTCCACTGGATGCGCAACGAACTGAAAGATGTGCTCATGATCCTGCTCGAACCGCGCAGCTTGCAGCGCGGGTATTTCGAGGCCGAGGGCATTCGGAAGCTGATGAACGACCACCTGCAGGGTGGTCGGGTGCTGACGGGGCGAATCTGGCGGTTACTTATGTTCGAGCTGTGGCACCGGAATTTTCTCGAAAAGTTCACCAATTCACCGGGATTGCTCTCGCTGCCCATCGCGGCCAATTCTGCAATCCATGCCGTGTCGGCGCCGCCAGTTTCCCCATCTGCACTCGCCACCGCTCGAGCGGGAGAATAACTTGCTGAAATCGTGTGCCGTGGAAGACCCGGACGACAGCCCGCTGGCGGTCGCTCGTAATCGCTCGCGGGCCGGCCTTTTTCTGATGACCAACAGCTTTGAAACTGGCGGCTCGGAGCGGCAGTTTGTTCTGCTGGCACAGAATCTCGATGCTGATCAATTTCAGCTTCATACCGGCTGCATCTGGCGTTATGGCCCCTTTGCCGAGGGCTTCGGAGAGGTTCCCGAATTTCCGCTGGGCGGCAGCCTGTACGGGTGGAAATCGCTGCGCGCTCGGCTCGAGTTGAGCCGACATTTGCGGCGTAATGGCGTCCAGATTGCGCACGCCTTCGACTTCTACTCCAACCTTACGATGATTCCGGCGGCGCGACTGGCGCGCGTGCCGGTGGTGATCGGCAGCCATCGACAACTGGGCGACCTGCTGACACCCGCGCAATTCCGGGCGCAGGCGGTGGCCTTTCGCTGGTGCGATGCGGTGATTTGCAATTCGCTCGCCGGAGCCAATCGCCTCGCCGCCGCTGGTCTCGGGCGCGGGAAACTCTTTGTCGTCGGCAATGCCATGCCCGCCTCGGCTTTTCTCGCCGCAACGCCTGCCCTGCCGCGGCGTCCTGGTGTACTCCGTGTGGGCATGGTGGCGCGGATGAATGCACGCTACAAGAATCACTCCGGATTTCTTCGCATTGCGGCGCGTGTTCGCGAGCAGTTGCCGTCGGTCGAGTTCCTCCTCGCCGGAGATGGTCCCTTGCGCCCGGAGATTGAACAGGAAGCGGGTGCCCTTGGCCTCGAAAACAGCGTCACGTTCCTGGGAGATCGACGGGATATGTCTTCGGTGCTGGCTTCGATGGATGTAGCGGTGCTGACGTCCGACTCCGAGGGACTTTCGAACGTGATTCTGGAGGCGATGGCCGCCCGCCTGCCGGTTGTCGCCTACGACGTCGGCGGCAATGCCGAACTGGTGAACCAGGAGCGCGGAGCCCTGGTTGCGGCGGGAGATGAAGCCGGATTTGCCGCAGCCATCCTGCGAATTGTTTCGGACTCGGCGGCCGCATCTTCGTTGGGGCGGCAAATGGGCGGAAACGCCCGGCGGTTTGTCGAGGAGAACTTCAGCCTGGAGCACGTCCGCAGCCGCTACCTTGACCTCTATCGAAGCTTGCTGGAAGGCAAATCACAGCGGATGAACCGGCCGAAGGTCGACGCTCCGAAGGCCTCGACAGCATGAGCGTGGCCGCATCCGAAACTTCCGGAAGACGTCTCAAGGTCGCAATCGTTGCGCCCAGCCTGCGCTATGTTGGCGGGCAGGCGGTCCAAGCCGAGTTGCTGATGCGACTCTGGCGCAACGACCCGGAGGTCGAAACCAGGTTCATCGCCGTGGACCCGCCGCTGCCCCGGGCGTTGGCCTGGGCGGAGCGGGTTCCCGGCCTGCGAACTCTTTTGCGCGAGCCGATCTACTTCCTCGACCTGTGGCGCGGGTTGCGCGATGTGGACATAGCCCACGTTTTTTCCGCATCGTACTGGTCGTTCCTGCTCGCACCTGCGCCTGCCTGGTTTTTTGCCAGACTGCGCGCGAAGAAGGTGCTGGTTAACTATCGGAGCGGCGAAGCGCGCGATCATCTGCAGCGCTTCCGGTCCGGACCGTTTGTCCTGTCCCGCGTGGATGCCATCGTCGCCCCCTCGGGCTATCTGGTGGACGTGTTCCGCGAGTTCGGACTGTACGCTCTGGTTGTCCCAAACGTGATTGACCTGTCGCAGTTTCACTACCGGGAACGAAATCCATTTCGTCCGCATCTGGTATGTACGCGCGGATTCTCGAGCTACTACAGCGTCGATGTCGTGGTGCGTGCCTTTGCGGACGTCAAGAGCGTCTATTCCGAGGCCCAACTTGATCTGGTTGGCGGTGGCCCACTGGAGGCGGATGTTCGCAACCTGGTCAAGGAGTTGAAGCTGGCGGACGTCAAGTTCTCGGGCGTTGCTTCTCGCGACCAGATTGGAGAGTGCTACGATCGGGCCGACATCTTTATCAATGCTTCGTGGCTCGACAATATGCCGGTATCCATTATCGAGGCTTTCGCTGCCGGCACGCCGGTGGTGACCACTTCGCCCGAATCGATGCCTTACCTGGTCGAGCACGAGCGAACCGGCCTGCTTTCTCCGGTCGGAGACCACAGCGCGCTGGCGCGCAACGTGTTGCGATTGCTGGGCGACCCTGCGCTCGCCTCGCTCCTGGCGCAGAATGCCTATCAGGAATCGGCCCGGTACACCTGGACGGCAGCGCGTGGGCAGTGGCTGAAGGTTTATCGGGCACTTGTTCCTGGCTCCGCCTCGCGAACAGGTTGAGACATCCTGAGATTTGCGGGTAACCGCAGGCCGGCGCGGAAGCCGAAGAATTGGTCGATACTGCAACGGACAAGTTTTAGCGGTAGCGGAATTGACCGCAATCCACTCAAGGGATCCGCTGCTGCGGGTTATCGTAGAGTCCACGCAGATCCTGGAGGATAGCGATCAAAAAGCGGCGCATATCCCAGGTGTAACGTCCGATCAGCCTCCGCGGCTCATGCGCCAGCCGCCAGAACCATTCCAGATTCATCCGCTGCACCACCACCGGCGCGCGTTTCTTGACCCCGGCTTCGATCTTGACAGCCTCTCCCACGTTCAGTACCCAGCAGGCCGGAAGGCCGGCGCGGTGCGCGTAGGCGAATTTCTCACTCTTCGGTGCTCCCACGCCCATGATCAGAATGGTCGGTGCAAACTCTCGAATGCGGCCCACCAGCGCATCGGTGTAACCTCGATCATGCTCGAAGCGATAGGGCGGAATCTCGATCTCAAATTGGCCGGCAGGAATCTCCCGCCGTGCAGCCCAGTTTTGCAATCCGAGAGCGGTCGCCTCGCTGTCAGCCACGAAGAAAAGCCGCTGCTCGTGCAGGTCGCGGTTCCGCATCAATTCCGCCAGAATTGCGCAGCCCGTAACTCTCGGAACGCGGTCGCCCCTTAGCAGGGTGTAATAATGCACCAGGAATCCGTCCGCGGTCCGGATCGCCGCGTATCGGTACGCTCTGAGGAATTCCTCATCCATCGTCAGCCGTCCGACGTGGTCGCTGTTTGCGGTAACGAGCAGGTTGACGCGACGCGCCCCAGGTTCCTGGGGCCGCGTTATCTCATCCACAATTTCTCTTTCATTAAGTGGGGAGAAGTGAAACCCGAACATGAAAACCTCCAGGAGGATCCGATCCGGTGGAACCGGGGTAATCGGAATCTGTGAATCGGGAAGGGGCTAGGTCCAGTGACTCTCGGCGAGAGATAGGGCAGCCATTCAAATGGCGGGACGAGTTGAAGCTGGCGTCGGTAGCGCCGCGGCACCGAGGCCGTCGAAGACGAATTGCAATCCGTCGCACATGGCGGAGACGGTAAGATGGCGGAGATACCGCTGGCGGGCAGAGGCGCCGAGTTGTGCGCGAAGTTCGAAGGACTGCAGCAGGCGAAGGAAGGCTGCGGAGAGCGCGGCGGGGTCGCCCGGAGGAACAAGCAGGCCGGTGTCGCCATCGCGAATCATGTCGGGAATGGAACCGACCGGAGTGGTGACCACGGCCAGAGCGTTGGCCATGGCTTCGATGATGGCCATGGGCAGTCCTTCCTGATAAGAGGGAAGGGCGAAAATGTGGGCGGTGCGCATCAAACGGCTGATTTGATCGGGGTTGACCCATCCGAGGAAACTGACGCGACCGGCGATGCCCAATTGCCGGGCTTTTTCCCGATGCGCAGCGATTTCGCCGCTGCCCGCGATGGTGAGGTGCCAATCGTGCGTGCGCAGTGTGGGGCTGCCCATGGCTTCGAGCAGATCGCCGACGCCTTTGCGATGCCCAACTTCGCCGGCGAAGAGGATGTTGAGGCGTTCGTCGCTGCCTGGAGCGGAAGGCCTGGGGCCAGGATCGGGCACGCCGTTGGGGATGATGTGAACCTTGGCGCTCGGTTGATGCAGTTGCTCCACAAGATACTGCCGCCAGAATTGTCCGAGAACGATGATCGCGTCGGCCTGGCACAAGACGGCGAGAATTGCGGATTTTCTGCGGGGCGAGGCCGTCTCCCACATGGTGGTAAACTTGGCGCTGTGCATGTGGATCACGACCGGGATGCCGAGGGATTTGCCGAGAAAGGTGAGCAGGCCTTTGCGCAGCACGCTGCCGTACTCGGCCATGTGCAAATGCAGCACTGCGATGCGACGGAGGAGACCATTGGCCGCGATCGATATGGCAGCGGCCACAAAATAGAAGGGCATAGTCTTGATGTCGTTGAGGCTGGGGCCATAGGTGTTGACGAGTCTTATCTCCGGGGTTCTGGCGCTTGTTTTCCATTCTTCGAGCATGTAACGCGCCATGGTGGCCATACCGCCATGAACCGAGATGCCGCCGGGAGTGACCAGGAAAATGTAGCGGCGGGGCCGCGATGACGGTGGGCATGGAGAACTATGATTGTCGTGCGATTGGCTCACGTTAGGATTCTCCCTAGTAGAACAGCAACTCGACAAACCTTGGTGTTTTAGTGTTGCCTCGGGTTTCAACGTCGGCCAGAACCTTTCGATACTTTTGGTTCAAAATGGCGCCGTAGGCAAAGACCGTCGTCGACCCTTTGGGATTCCAAAGGCCAGAGAAACCGGCTACTCCGGCTTTAGCCCGGGTTTGATCGAATGGGACAGTGCTGTGGACAAATTCCTGGTGCGTTTTTTCCCCTTCCGCAAAGGGGGTGAGCCAGAGCAACGCTTCGCCAAGCGAGGAGCCGGCGGGACTTTTGAAGCCGAACCAATCTTCCGCGTGCTCATGCGCCGCGACGGCCGTCAGCAGAAGAGGTTCAAGATCATAGGTCGCGTAATCAAGCGCGTCCCGGGTGTGGAAGTCCAGGACCGAGCCGTCAGGATCGATGTTGATCGCTATGTGCCGCTCGAAGACGGCGCGGGCTCTCCGGATAAGTTCCTTCTCGCCGCTGGCGAAAGCGGCAAGGGTTGCCAACTTGATACGATGACTTTGAAAATTATTGATCCGCGTGGGATCCGGCTTTTGGGGGCTCTGGTAGACCGGGTTATTTGGATCCGCCTCGGGACTTCCCGGCTTGGGTTCCTTTTCAGCTTCTGCCACGTAGGTCTGTGCGAACTGGAGAATCAGTTTCCTGGCGGGCGCTTGCACGTTCGGTGGCAGCTCGGTATGGACCAAGTCATGGGTGATGAAGAAGTAAAAAAAGTCCTGATCGTCAATCGGGTCGCCGTGCGTTTGATAGGTGTTGGCCCAGGCTTGGATGAACCTGGTTGTGGCATCCAGGTACTTCTTGTCGCCGGTCAGGCGGTAGGCCAGGGCCAGGTCGCACATAATGGCCAGGTCGTTATCGGCGGTTTTGCTCTTGGCGTAAACCGGGTCGCTCGGCAGTCGGCCCTCGGTCTCAATCGTGGAGATGGCGTTTGGGGAGCGATTCAACTCGCTCATGGCGGCGGTGAGTGTAGCTTTGGCGGCAGGCGTATCCGCCTTGGAGGGAAGGGAACGGGCGACTGCCTCGGAGACCAAGGCGAAGTCTTCGCCCATAGCGATCGAGGATGTGAATGCAATCGATACGACGAGAGAGAGCCAAAGCATGGTTCGCATGGCGTTTGCTCCTGATGTGGAATGATGTGGAATGAGGAAGACGGCGATTACTGCAGGGTCTCGCGGTAACCGCTGAAAGACCGGGAACAGAATCAGAGTCCGAAGGCTAAGGCTGACGACTCCGCGAGGAGGCTCAAGCCGCGCACAGGTCCGAAGCATCTGCGCGAAAAAGCGACCGCGGTGCGATGGCTAGGTTGTTGCCATCATCCCGGATTGAGCCGCCGTTTAATGCTCCTCGGTTGCGGCGCAAGCCGGCATCAGCAATGGAGAAGCCCGGCGGGGCGCCGCCACCACCTCGTTCTTCAATGCAGCCAGTGGGCGTTCCACAAATTTCGCCATCGCCCAGCCATAGCCGAACACAAGCGGCGCGGAGATCACGCCCGCCCAGACCAAGCTCATACCCAATCGCTCGCTGAACGCATGAATGATACAAACGTGCATCAGATACATGGCATAGGATCGCCGTCCGATCCATCGTAGAGCAGGCTGCTCCAGGACGTCGACCACCCAGCTCTTCGGGGAAAGGAGCACATACACAAAGATCGGCGCCAGCGCCAGTCCCTGAATCGTATACCGCAGCGTGTCGGCGAATATCGGTACCCGGATCAGCATCGAAGCCATAATCCATGCCAGGCCGAGCAGCGCCAATTTACCGCTGTGCCTCTCGAGCCAATCCGGCATGTCGTCGAGGAAAGGATTCAGAGCGATCGAAAGCAGGCAGCCGAATAGAATCGAGTCAAAGCGTGAATCCGTTCGATAGTAGTTCGTGGTCGAGTGCAGCCAAAAAACGGCCACGCAACGCCACCCTAGCGCCAGCGCGCAAAGCCCTCCCAGAATCTCGGACATTTTTGCCCGCGACCATTGCCGTCGCAAAGACAGAAAGAACAACCATGGAAACAGCAGGTAAAAGTGTTCTTCCACTGCCAAGGACCACAGAACACCCAAGCCGCCCGGAATTCCATGCGGCGTCAGGAAGGTCACATAGTTCGCCAGATAAAGCGAAGCCACGACGACGGACTGCCAATGCACGGCCCCCACAAACAAGCCGGCGTTGGCCAGTACGATCCAAACCGCGACCGTGACATACATGGGAGGAAAAATCCGAAACGTCCGGCGAAGGTAAAACTGGGGGATGGAAATCCTGCCACTGCCCGCTGACTCGATGCGCAGCAGCGTGGTTATCAAAAACCCGCTCAGAAAGAAGAAGATCGTTACCCCGATGCCTCCCCGGCCGACAAACCGGTCCAGACCTGCATGGCCGAGATACACCAGGATGAAAGCAATGGCGCGGATCCCATCCAGGCCTGGAATGTAGGTTGTAGTTTTTGGCGACACCAGTTCCGGTGGCATACAGCCTCCCCTTCGATGGTCTGCTTAGAGCCCTGAGCGCAAATCGCTGACCGATCGTTCGACGCTCCACTTGAGGCCGTGCCAATCTTTCAAACTCGTAAACCCCTCGCGCCGCAACTTCCGCCAGGCGGCAACAAAAAGACCGCCACGCCGCATCCATCGCCTTCTTCGGGCCTGCGCCGGTGTTTCCCTACGGCTAAGCCAGGGAAACTCTTGCGCCCGCTTCGCCGGCGTGGGTGGCAAGGAGAAAATCATGATGTAGGCCAATCGCGCCGTCGGCGAGCGGTTGGGTCCAGCACTATGCAGCATTCGGGAGTGATGGATGGTGCAGCCTCCTGCCGGAAGTTCGCAGCTCACAAGGTTCTCCCTATCGAAGTCCGCGATGCACTCGAGCGCCTGCGACGTGGGATCGCCATTAGGTGGTCCGTGCTCCAGCACGTCGTTTTTGTGCGAGCCCGGCAAGTAGCGCAGACAACCGTTCTCCGCCGTGGCATCGTGTAGCGCCAACCAGATGTTCACCGTATGGTATTCGAGCGTGGGGTCGCGAAACGCATCGTCCTGATGCCACGGTGTTCCGGTACCCACGTATGCCTGTTTCATGATCGCCAGATCGCAGCTACACCAAGCATTCTCCCCCAGAATCTGTCTGGCGATCGCGAGCGCCTTCTTGAAACACTGTGTGCGGTGCAACTCCGGCAGATAGTTCACGGGGTTGATGATTTGCGGTGCGGTTTTCTTGACGTGGCGCTTCCGTCCCGCCAGGAAGTCCTCTTGCGCACCCTCTTTCTCGCCCACCCTCCACCGAAACAGGTCTTCGATGCTGGCCCGCAGTTCTCGGACCTCGTGAGGAGCGGCGATCTGCCGAATCGGCAGATACCCGTTCGTTTGAAAGAATTCTATTTGCTCGCGGCACAGAGGCAATCGCTCATCGTTGTCGGCTCTGACGTCCAGTTCGGCCCAAGCATTGAGTTTTCGCTGCGGATTCATAGCTCCATATGACCTCGTGTAAAAAAGGTGGTGTATCGCCTAACCTCAGATGCCCGCCGAACCCTCTACCGACCACGGTGCCACCTGTACCTTGGGATGAAACAACGCACGCATCTTTCGCCGGAACGCGGACCGGAAGATCCACATGGCTGCAAACAACGCGACCTCCATGGCCCCGGGCTTGCCGTGCCGAAACATTTCCCTGAACAATTCCGGCACTGCTCGCCACGCGCCCTGCATCGACGCCTCCGCGGCGAGTTGAGTGGAGATGAATCCCGCGTACGCTCGCGGCGTCATCCGCGAGCGATTGGATCGGAGCCACTCCAACGATAGGCGCCAGTTCTGCCGGTTGGTGATCGACTCCCGCGGCTGTTCAATGTACCAGCGCACCAGCAATTCCGGCACGAAATGAAACGCTACGTTCGGCATCTGGTCCACGCGCAGATACCATTCCGTGTCCTGATGGCGACGCAGCCCGCTGGTAAAGGGCTCCTGCTCGAGCAGAGCCTTCCGCGTAAGCAGCACCGAAGTCTGCAGCTGGCCCTCGCCCCGAAACAGGCTCCGGCGATTGAAAAGATATTCGCAGATCGGTTCTGCGGGTGCGGGGAACCTTCGCGGCCACGGGAACTCGGCCCCCGGACTGACCCCAAGCATCCCCGTGGAGACGATCGGATAGGGCTCCTTGGCCAGCATGGCAACGGCTATCTGTCTTTCCAGTTTCGGCGGCAGCCATTCGTCGTCGTCGTCCAGAAACGCGATCCATTCGCCGGATGCAGCGCCCACTCCCGTGTTCCGCGCGTCGGATCCACCCACGGAGGCGGGCAAAACGATGGGACGCAACCGCGGATCGGTCAATCCCGCTAGCATTTCTGAGCTCTTGGCGCACGGTCCATCAATCACCACCAGAATCTCCAGTTCCTGATAGGTCTGTGCCAAAACGCTGTTCAGCGCGCGCAGCAGCAGTTCCGGCCGACCACGCGTCGGAATGACAACCGAGATCAGAGGGGACACATTCTTGAACATTGCCGGAATTCCTGTCTGGGGGTCGCCGCTTCCTACGACGCATGGCGAGCGACGATTTGGGCATACGCTTCTAAAGTCCAGTCTGCGATCTGGGGCCACTCTAGGTTTTCGAGCTTCGCCTCTTGCGCCCTGGGTTCTAGGGACCAGGCCAACGCGCGCTCCAGTTTGTCCGCGTCCAACTCGGCCGGAAACGTGCTCACCCACTCCGGCCCGACACTCGCCTTGAGCTCTCCCATTGCCCCACGGCAGGGAACCAGGATCGGACGGCTGAAGGAGAGCGCCAATATGGCTGTCCCTGAATTCAGTATGTCGCGATAGGGTAAAACCACCAGGTTTGCAGCCCGGAAGAAGAACTGGACGCGATCCTTAGGAATATTTTCCAGGTGCAACCGGATCCGCGGATCGCCGGCGGCTTCCCTCCGCAACTGTTCCCCCACGCCTTCGGGCTTGGGCCGGCCGGCAATACACAGAATGGCGTCTGCGTCTGCGAGTTTCCGGAATGCCCGGATCAGTCCCGGAACATTTTTGTATTCGCGAATTTGCCCGAAAAACAGAAAGACTTTTGCGTCCTCTGCGAGGTTCAGTTCTTGCCGTGCATCGGCCTCGGTATTCACGGGATATTCGCCGCGATAGTGTCCGTGGGGTATGACGTAGCCGGGAACGTGTTCGAGGTTCACAAACCGCTCTGTGGCCGCAGTCTGGCCGGATGACGTCAAGGCGATGAATCCGTCCAGACGCCGGGTAAACGCCGGCCAGAACCATTGTTCCAATCGCGGATGCAGCCCCTCGTGCGCCTTCAGATTGTGAACCGTCCACACGATCCTGGTGCCCCGCGCGCGAAGCGCATCCATCAACGTCAGCTTCAACTTCAACCGCGCTGCCGCTTCGGCGACGCCCGGTATAGCGTTTAGTTCCAACTCAGGCCAGTGAATATGAAATATGTCGTACCGAGCGTCGAGGGATCGACGGTAAGAAAAATCCGTTACCTCCGCTGCCATGGCGTTGTACAGCAACCAGGTGTATGGATTTTCGGCCCGCGTGTTGAACGCTGGTTGAGCTAAGACCTTGATCATGAGTGCCTTGCCACCCGGTCTGTCATGCCTGGAAGTTGCCGCTGACGAACGCCCCTATGTGATATATCCCGGGAGGGCGCCGCCGATGCTTCCTTGACTCTCGCGTTCAACGCGGCCATCGTTATCGGCATCGTGCGGCAGCGCTGCACACGCACCAAGCCGTTCCTCAGCTCGCATGAGCGCCAGTGACACGTAAATCGTTACGTAGGGAATCCAGAGAAAGGTCAGGGGACGCAACAAGCTGCTTTCCGCCACATTGAAGACCGCAATAAACAGCAGCACCAACATCGGCCACTTCGCTCCGCGGATTTGGTTGGCTTGAAACAATGTTCCCGCGCGCCAGAAGCTGGTCAGGAAACTGCCAACGAAAACCAGCATGCCCAACAGTCCCATGGCCAGCAAAAGGTCCAAGTATCCGTTGTGAGCGTGCGGCGGTTGAAACCCACGCAAGGCAAACTTCACCTTGGCCAGATCGATCGTATAGCGGTTCCAGAAAATGTCATACCCATAGCCCAGCCACGGATGTCTGCCAATTGCGGATAGCACGGCGCTCCAGATGGCGGAGCGGCCCGTCAACGTTGACGACCGGCCCGTCGCCTCGAGAACGATGCCGAAGTTGGAGATCCCGAAAAGCAAACCCATGCCGAGCACCGGAACCAGAGGCGCCCAGAGCGGCAAAGTTCTCCTGCCGGAGAGCCGGAGGAGGTGAAAGACGGGATACATCGCGACGCACGCCAGCATTGCCACAATGGAGGTTACGGCATTCGAAAGCGCCAATAATAGGCAGGCGCACGCGAGCGCCGAGTTTCGCAGCCAAAGCGGTATTGCCTTCGGTTTTCCCAGCCACAGCGTCAGGATCGCGAAGCCCAGCTGCCGGCCCATGATGTTCTTATGGGGAAAAAGCCCTTTTACAGCCCCCTGGTGAAGATCCTGCGAAATTCCGTATGCGGGTACGAAGATGGCTATGCAGGCGCTGCCCACAATGGCAATCAGCGACAACCAGCCGAAGAGATTGATCTGCTGTTCCCAGTCGAAGCAAGATGCCAGGTAAATCGCGAACAGCGTCAGGGCGGAAAAAATAATTCCGTGGAGCAACGTAAACCGACGGTCAAATGCCCACGCCGCGGACGTGATGGCGAAGCCGCACATTGCGAAAATCCAGCCGGACTGCTGGACCCCGCGTAGAACTCTCCGCCAGTGAACGACCGCCAACGGCAGCAGTATGGCATAGATGATGACTTGCCCGATCTTGAATGCCATGTCCGGCTGAAGGCGTGCGGCGGGATCATCCTCGGCGACCATCCGCTGAATCAGACCGCCGGAAAAAAACAGCATCGAGACTACGACGTACGCTTTTTCAAGTTGCCGTAAGAGTTTCATATCTGCTCCGCCGAGAGCGCCGGGCTCATGCGCGCCTCTTTGGCCATGAGACAGAGCAAAATGCCGTACATTGCGATCGCCAGCGCCCCGTCCGAGGCCAAACTGGCCCACGCCGCGCCGCGCCATGAATAGACTGGAATCAGCCAAAAATTCAAAAACACATTCAACCCTGCCACCGACACCTGCGCCGCCGTGCGCAGACTCTGGTACCCGGCGCCGGTGACGGCGTCCGAGAGAAAATAGTGGATGGTCTTCAACAACGGCAAAACAGCCAACCAGCGCAGTGCCTCAACAGTTCGCGCGAACTCCTTGCCGATCACCAATGGAAATACAGGCGCCAAAAGATACAACCCCATAAATGCCAGCACTGAGTACCCGATCATGCGCGGCAAGAGGCTTTTGGCATACGCATAACTGGAGACGATCCCGTGCTGCCCGGTGCGAAAGAAGTTCGGGTACCCGGCATACAATACGGATCGCACCGGCGTGAAGGCCACCTCGATCAGGCGATACGCTGCAGCGTAGATGCCGGTGGCGTCGAGCGTGGAAAGGCTGGCCAGCATGGTCTTGTCAATGTCGTTGTAAATTGTCTGGGCGCTGAAGCCGACGCCGAAATAGATTCCTTCTTTCAGTTCCGGCTTAATGCGCGCAAGTTCCAGCCGCGGCCGGCCTAGTTTCCAGTTGGTCACCGAAACCGCAATCGCACAGGAGACGGCCGAACTGCCGAGATAAAACCAGCCCCACGTCGCGGCCGACGCACGGTGCCACACTAGAAAGACAATTCCCGCGGAACACATTCGCATTACGTAGGGCAGCAAACTGAAATTCGCCGTATACCCCAGCCTCTCCATTGATTGGAAGCATTGCGCGGCCACATCGTTGACCCGCGCCCCGATCAAATCCGACAAACAGATCAACACGATGAGCAGGGCGGGAATAGCCGGCGGCAAAATCCAATGCGCTACGAGCACGACGGCCATGGTCAAAGCGAGCCCAGAAACCACCAGCAAGAACAGCGCGTTACCCCAATAAACGGCAAACAGCGACTTGTCTCGCGCCACATTCTTGATCAGCAAGTTTCCGGCGCCGAGTCCGCCGAACGGTCCGACAATGGCGATGAGTGCGGTGGTTCCCACAAACGCCCCATACTCGTGCGGGCCCAGCGCTCGCGCGATCAGTACAAAATATCCCGCCTGCACGATGATGCGCATACCGTAACCTAGAAACATCCACACGGAATTCCGCAGCAACGTGCTCTGCTGCCGGCTAGCGACCCATTTCTTGGCAAGTTCAATCATTTCTTATCGGCACCGCTTTTCTCGACCGGGCACGCCAGCACGGCTGGCAACCGGCCTAAGCCGCACCCGAGCCTTTCAACACCACCGGTATCGTGCGCGCCAGTATCTGCAGGTCCAGCCAAATCGACCACTTGTCGATGTATTCCATATCCAGTTGCATCCATTGCTCAAAGGGCAGCAGGCTTCGCCCTTTGATCTGCCAGAGGCAGGTAATTCCCGGCGGGACACTAAAGCGCCTTCGTTGCCAGTCTTCATTGAACGATTGATAGTCGCGCACCGACATGGCCCGCGGCCCTACCAGACTCATGTCCCCCTTGATTACGTTCAACAGTTGTGGCAATTCATCGATACTCGTTTTTCGCAGAATTCTGCCAATCGGCGTGATGCGTGGATCGTTCGTAATTTTGAAAACCGGCCCACTCATCTCATTCAAATGCAGCAGTTCTTCCTGAATCTTCTCGGCGTCTGGCACCATGGTGCGGAACTTGTACATTGTGAATTGCCGCTTGTTGAGACCTACGCGTTTTTGCCCAAAGAACACAGGACCGGGAGACGTGAACCTAATCAACGCCGCCACCGCCAGCAGCAAGGGGGAAACGAGCAGTAACGCGACCAGGGACACCGACACATCAATCGCGCGTTTGAGCAGGTACGGCCAGCCCTCGCTGACCTGGCCCGGCGTGGCGATTTGCGGTTCGCCACCGGAAGCCACGACTCGCGGTTTGGCCAGTTTCAGATTGAAAATGTCGGGATCGAAACGCAGGATGATACCGTGTTGTTCGCAGAGCGAGGCCATCTGGGCCGCGTGCTGATAGTAGGTTCGTAATGGCAGATAAATTGCCACTTCATCCACCACATTATGGCGCAAGAAGTCGGCCACACCGAAGAAATCGCAGACCAGTTTCAGCCCGGTTGCCCGGAACTCTGACATGAGCGGCCAGTCGTCGTCGACGAAACCCACCAGACGGTAGCCTTGCTCCGGTGTGGAGGAGATTTTTCTCGCAAACCGGACGGCCCGCGGGTTGGTCCCGAGAATCAGGATATGGTGCAGGTTGTGGCCGTTGCGCCGCACACGAGCCAGCCAGTATCGCAACAGCAGGCGCGAGATCGTTACCGCCAGCGAAGTCAGGATCCAAAACAGCGCCAGGAAACGCGTCGTGGCCACCACACGCAAGGAAAACAGGATGGAAACCCCGGAAATACACAGGGTCGAGAGCGAGGTGGCCTTCACCCCGTCCACGATTTCGGCGCGCTTCGTGGACAGCCTCTTTGATTCGTACAACCCGCACAGCGAGTACATGGCGTGGCAAACGAGCAGCGTAAGGGCGAAAAGCACGCAGTTTGAAAGTTTCACCCGAATCGACAGAAATTGCTCGAGCGGGACGCCCTGTTGCACCGAAGCGACGAGAAACGCTGCGAGCCCGAAGCACCAGATTAATAGGCCCACGTCGAACAATTTCAGCGCGTTCAAAAGAAACCGACGATTGACTTCGCTCATTGGTTTTCTCTCCGTGCCGGGATTGGTTCCACTACATCCGTAACGGCGGGTCGGCAGCTGACGAGGCTGGAGTTGCTGAACAGGTATGGGCGGGAAAGGGGTACATTCTAAAGCGAAGAGATAGAAACGGGTTGCTGCCGCGGGTTCTTGTCCGCCAATTCCGCCGCGGACACAATACAACAGGGAGAGCGGGAGCTTTCCTTCTCGGTACAACGGTTACTTAGGCGGCTCTCTTCGGCATCGTCGCCAGCACGGGAATGTTGAGCATGTCGCTCACCTCATCCGGAGTGCGGAAGCTTGGATCGAGGTACTCCATCACATAGGCCGAGGCGACAGCCACAAATAACGCCGCGAACAGCCCGAGGAACATCACCAGCAGCGGACTGTATCGTGGCAGGACCGGTATCACGGCCGGAACCGCAATCGCCACATTGGCGATCCGCTTTAGGTCCAACGCATCCGAGGTACGCTGCTGTTCGCGCTTGCCCAGGTACAGGAGATAATTTGCTTCGTCGGCTTTCGCTTCGCGAATCAGCGCCGCCTGTGTGACGGCTTGCTCATCAAGTTTCACCAATTGGCCCTGCATGCCGCGGATACTACCAACCAGGGCGGCCGCCGTGGCCCGTTGGGACGCCAAATCGGCTTCCGTCTTGGCTTCGTCTTGCCGCAGATATTCATAGGTCGGGTCGCGGTCCGTAGTGCGATTGATGTAGTTCGAGTCACCGGCTTTTGTGATGGCCTTCTCGGTCTCGCGAATCTCTTCATCAACTTCCTTGACCAGAGGGTAGCCGGGAGCGTACTTCAGGAGCAACTGTGTGCGCTTCAGTTGTGCCGCGAGCAGGTCGGCCTGCAAATTCTGCATCAGCAAGTATGCGGCGTTGGAGGTTTCCATGGTTGATGAGCGTGCCGGTGTCCCCGCCATTTGCGCCCGGACGTTCTCGATACGCCTCCGGTCGGCCGCGATGGCTTGCTGCGCCTGGTAGAGACTGGCCTCGGAAACCGCCAATTGCTGGGCCATATCGGTGCGCAGCATATCCGGAGCCGCGACTTTTTCCCGCCGACTGAATTCCATCAATTGCTTTTCTGAATCCTCCAGTGCGCGTCGGTACTTCTCCGTCTCCTGGGCAAAGAAATCCGAGGAACCCGCCGGGTGCTGGAGTTGCAGATGTTTTTCGAGGTACAGCTTGCCCAGAGTCTGCAATACGCACGCAGGTTTCTCCGGCTCCCCGACCCTTCCATAACTCACGTCGATAACGTCGGAAGTCGTGGCTGCTTCCACTTTGATCTTCTTCGCCAGGCTGCGTGTGGCTAGCTCCTGTTTGACGGCCATGCGCTGCTGTTTGTCGCTCGGCAGAAGAATGTCGGTCGCCGACCAGGAATCCTCAACCAACTGGCAACTGCGGACCACGTTGCGCAACATATCCTCGCCCTGCAGCAGCGCTACCTCTGACGCAACCTGATCGAGAGTAATTGCCTTGTCATTATTTACGTTGGCCACCTGTGCGGTCGTGATCGCCGGGTCTGAGCGGTCCTGTTCCACGACGACCTGCATTGTGGCCTTGTAGTAGCGCGCCGCCCACGCCCAGGCTGCGACCGTGGCAACTCCGAAAATGCAACAAAAACTCACAATCATGATCCGCCGGTGACGGAATATGGGAGTCAATGCGTCCCTGAGCGTAATCGCCGGCATCGTGCCAGGCTGTCGATTGTCGCGATCGTTTTTCATCGTTGGTTTCCCCGCTCTAAACTTTCGATTCTTGCCGAAACCTCGACCCCTTGGTAAGGGCCTTCGCCCGCCGCCAATCTACAAGAACAAAGGTGCTAGAGTCGGCGATACAACGAATCCGGAATCGGAAACGTCCGTTTGTTCAGCACCGCTCCCAAGACTCGAACCTGTCCCGCCCGGAGATCCTCGGCCACGCGCATGGCCGCTTCGCGTCGTGTCGAATTGGCTTCCAGCACCAGAACCACGCCGTCCGAGAGTCGCCCCAATACCACTCCGTCGGAGAACGTGCTCAACGGAGGCGAGTCGACCAGCACATAATCAAATTCCTCTCGCAGTTCGACGATGCGCGCCCTCATCAGTTCAGAATTGAGCAGTAGCGAGGAGTCCGCCGCTAGCGACCCGCAGGAGAGCAGCCAAAGGTTGTCCGGCCGAACGGTCTTCGCGAAGTCTCGGATCGGGCTCGTATTGCGCAGAGAATCCGCGAGTCCGTAATGGTTCGTGGTTCCGAACAATTCCGGCAGCGACGGCGTCCGCAGGTTGGCGTCTACCAGGCAGACCGATCCGGTCACATTGCTAGCCAGGGCCGCCGCTGCCTGCGCACAAACCAGACTGCAACCGTTACCCGAATCGATCGCGGAAAACACCACCACCCGGGGCGAGTCAGCTCTAGAGGCGAGAAAGACATTTTGCACCAGCCGCAGTGCTTCTCCCTCGGTCGCTTGGTCTCCCAGTTGGCATGCGCGCTCGTTGCCATTCGCCTCGCGCGACCACCGGGGCGCGTTCGTCAGGTTGCTAGTCAGCTCCACTTGCTGCAAAATCTCGAGATTCTTACTCATCGACTTTGCCCCTCCAGGGCCGAAAATGTTTCTCGATCGTTCTCGGTGCGGGATTGGTGACTTCTTGTCCGGCTTGGCTTTTCGTCCAGTCTAGGGCGATTTCGCCAATCGCTATCACGACCCGGTTGTCGTTCTTTGACACCTACGGTGTTCAGGGCGCAGTGCTTGCTCCGCGCGGAACGAACGACCCGGGTTGCGTTCTGGTTTCGCCCTTCGAGACATCGCCGTCAAAGCGACGGAAGCGCCGCGGTTGGATATAAACCGGTTCCAATTCCGTAAGGAACGTACTTCCGGAAGTGGGTGATAGCCTTCTCCGGCACGAATATCATGTCGCCCGGCGACAGCCGTGCATCCTCATTAACATTCTTGCCGTGCAAGATTTCTTTCAGGTTGACCTTCTTCACTTCAACCCAATCCGCCGAAACGCGGTGGAAGACAAGAACCTGGGTCTTGGCCGTGGGCGCAAAGCCGCCCGCGGTGGCGATTGCTTCGGAGACGGTGGTATCGTGACGCAGATCGTACTGCCCTGGTTTGCCCACCTGTCCCGATACCAGAAAGAACGGCCTCTGGAAATCTGTAATGTCCACGCTGATGATCGGGTCGTGAAGCGTACCCGCGTAGGCCTTTTTCAGGGTCTCAACAATTTCGGGCCCGCTCAAACCTTGAACGTAGACGCTGTCCACGCCCTGAAGATTGATGTACCCGTCGGGCTGGACAACGACGTGGGGCTGGTTTAACTCGGGAGAGAGGGGGAAACTGATCGCGAGGAGGTCGTCGACGTGAACCCGATAGCGTGGGTTGCGACCTTCAAGCGCGGGTCGATCCGGGTTTGAACGGCTGTCGGCAGGGTCCGGTATCGGGCCACTCTGGCCGGATAGGGGCTTAGCGGCACTGGCGAACAGAACCAACGATAACAGGAGAGCATAAGGTTGGCGCACACGCAGTGCGGTCTTATGCTCCGCAATGGGTGTAGCCGACGATTGTAATTTGCGCGTCGCTTGATGCCTAAGGTCAAAGGTAGCACTCACGTGTTTCCTCCACGTCCTAACAATATTCAGAATCTGCCAATAGTTTCTCGCGGGCCGTGGCCCGGGTTAGCCTGAACCTGGCACAAATCTCCATGTGAAGCTTCAGAAGCAGCCGGATCACGACTCTCACGAAAATGCGCGAGTCTCCAGTCTCGGTCTGGCTACGCGGCCTCAACTCCATAACCATCGAGGCGAACGGCAATCGACCTCTGAACGCACTCCATTGAAACAACGAGACTTCGATCGTTGTTAACGGCCGTCAGAATTCCCAATACTCCGTCAAGGCTTCCGCCGCGGATGCGGACCTTCTGGCCGACATTCAGAAACGGATAATGAGTGAACGGGATTCGTTGATCCAGGATTCTTTGCACGGCCTCGATCTGTTCGTAAGGAATAGAGCTTCCCGCGCCGTGCGTTCCTACAAATGAAATCACGCCGCTGGTTCTTAAAATCAAAGCACGTTCGCTTCGATCGCCGTTGATCCGAACAAACAGGTAATTGGGAAACAGGGGCAGTCGAACTTCTTGCCTCCTATCGCTCCAGCGGTGCACAGCCGTATACAGCGGAAGAAAAACTACAACGTCCTTTTCTTCGAGTTCGGAAGCCACTCTCTTTTCGTGGCGGGGTTTAGTCTGGAGGGCATACCACTCTTCCGCGACACCCTCCGACCGCTGTGGCAAGACGATTTGTTCCTGGGATTGCTCCTGCATGGCTCCGCCCTCCTGGATCACAATGCCGATCCACCCAACAACGGTGCTGCGCTGATTTGAGTTACGTTGTGGACGCCGTGGAACAAGGTGGCCATCACGTCGGAGTGAAACCCCTTGGCTACATGGAAGGGAAAAGCAAAAAAGCGATTCTTATCGCTTGCGCGTGAATCATTGGCACGTATAGTACACGCCCTGGCGGTACAACAACCAATCGAAAATTTCGATTGATAGGATCGGCTCGTCTCAGTAATGTCGATCGAGTTACTTGTGTTAGGGGCGCGGGCGGGCGGCTGCTCCACGCTCGATTGCCGGGGTCGACAACCTGTAAACCGGAGAACCATAGTCAAATGCCCCAATTAGGGAGGGCCTCAGGAAGCGAGAGGCAGGATTAGTCCCTGCCTCTCAAATCAGTGCTTGTCGCCAGTCGGCAAAGAAGGGGATGGGGAAAACGCGAACCTTTCGAGTCACCCCCCCGCCCGGCCGAGTCCCGCGCAGAGGTTAGAGAAAAATCGCCGTGGTCTACCACAGCGTTCGCTTTTTATCGAGGGGTTAAGTCTGCCAATAGCAACTGCTGCCACGCAGAGCCTGGCATCGCCCAGTAGTAGGTCAGGTCAACATCGGCGCCGCCCTCGGCGACCACATCGACCTCACCGGTTGATCGTACGGCAATCGCCGGCGACGAGTAGGTTGTTCCCCTCCCGGCAATCGTTGCTACGGAGAATTGCGAACCAGGAGTTGCATAGTAGTAGAGCAGTTCACCGTTCGGGCCTTCGGTGACGACGTCCACTTCACCGGTCGGGTTTGACGAGCGAACCGCAATCGCCGGTGCCGAGAACGTGGTTCCGTGCCCGACGATCGTGTAGGGGGTCCAGGGAGAGCCAGGGGTTGCAAAATAGTACTGGAGCGAATGGTTAGGCCCTTCCGCGACGACATCCGCTTCGCCAGCCGGGTCTACGGTGCGTACGGCAATCGCGGGCTCTGAGAAAGTCGTCCCCGATCCAGCAATCGTTGTGGGGGTCCAGGGGGAACCAGGAGTCGCATAGTAATAAGTTAGCGAATTGCTCGGCCCTTCGGCGACCACATCCGCCTCGCCGGTGGAGCGCACAGCGATGGCCGGCGCCGAATACGTCGATCCATGGCCAGCAATCGTTGTGGGTGTCCAGGACGAGCCTGGAAAAGCATAGTAGTAGAGCAGGGAATGGTTGGGGCCTTCGGCGACGACGTCTGCCTCTCCGGTTGAGCGCACTGCAATGGCCGGCGCCGAGTAGGTGGTGTTTGGACCAGCGATCATCGCGGTGGTCCACGCCGACCCAGGAGTGGCATAAAAGTAGAGGAGCTCATGCTTCAGCCCCATGACGACAATGTCCACCTCGCCATTGGAGCGCACCGCCATCGCGGGTGCGGTGGTATAGGGTATGTCGCTGGTGATCACTACCGAGTCCCACGCGGAACCCGGAGTCGCCCAAAAATACTCCAGACCGATGTTGCCCTCCACGACCACGTCGACCTCACCGGTCGAGCGCACCGCAATGGCGGCTGGGTTGTCCGCGAGAGCGAGGGTTGGAACAAGGAGTGCGGCCATCAAGCACGTGCATAACCACATGAGCTTCATTCCGATGCTGTTTTTCATAACGACCTCCTTGTCGTCGGGTTGGCGTTGTTCAAGTGTCTGGTGTGGTTCAATGATGGTTTCAGAACGAGCTTGTTCGGCTCGCCGGCTAGCATTGCGCGTGGTAGTTGTCATGGCTGTTGTTCCTTTCGAGTTGCCTCTGTCTAGTAAGGCGGGAAGGAATAAGGAAAACCGCAAAGGAGGCAGGTAATAAATCAAAATAAAGGTCGTCCCTCCTGGACAAATGAGCTGGCAAGCGGGCGCTAGGTGTTTTGCCATCGTCCGGTGTACTGTATTGAAGCTACGGAGGCTTGATGCCTGCGCCTTCCTCTCATGAGGTCACCCAACTGCTCAAGGCCTGGACCGGAGGAGACGAGCGTGCTCTCAAAGAACTCACCCCTTTGGTCTATGAGCAGCTGCATCGAGTCGCCCAACGTTGTATGGCTGGCGAACGAACCGGTCACATCCTGCAAACCTCGGCTTTGGTCAACGAGGTGTACTTGCGGCTGGTTGACTGCAAGCAGATCAATTGGCAGGATCGGGTGCATTTTCTTGCCGTCTCGGCGCAGTTGATGCGGCGTATTCTGATCGATTTTGCTCGCTCTCGCGGTTACCAGAAGCGAGGCGCGAACGCCCCTCACCTGTCGTTGGACGACGCGCCGTACCTGTGCCAGGAGCTCGATGCCGACCTGGTGGCTCTGGATGATGCGTTGAAGGCGCTGGCTGTGGTCGACGAAAGGAAGAGCAGAGTGGTCGAACTGAAGTTCTTTGGCGGATTAAGCGCAGAGGAAACAGCCGAGGTATTAAAAGTCTCGCCCGAGACTGTGCTGCGGGACTGGAGGCTGGCAAAGGCATGGCTCCTTCGGGAGTTGAGTGAAGAGGATTTGCGTGGAGCCTGAACTCTGGCACCGAGTGGAAGATCTCTACCATCGTGCTTTGGAGTTGGACGAAGGCCGCCGCCCGGGATTCCTCGAACTCGAATGCGGGAACGATCCCGTTCTCCGACGGGAAGTGGAGTCACTGCTTTTCCATGACAAGAACGCGGAGGGCTTTATCGAAGTACCCGTGGTCGAAATGGCCGCTCGGATGGTGGCCCGACAAAGAAGTCAATCCCGTGAGGCAGGCGATGCGGCCATCATTGGCCAGACCGTCTCCCATTACCAGGTCATCGAAAAGCTGGGTGGGGGAGGGATGGGAATTGTTTATAAGGCGCGCGATACCAGGCTGCTACGCCTGGTGGCCTTGAAGTTCCTGCCCAAGGATTTCGCTGCGGATCCAACTGCGATCGTCAGATTTCAGCGTGAAGCCCGCGCTGCCAGTTCTTTGAATCATCCCAACATTTGCACCATTTACGACATCGGCGAGGAGTCTGGGCGAGGCTTCATCGCGATGGAATACCTGGATGGGGAGACGCTGAAACATGTCATTGAATCTCGGCCGCTCGCACCCGTCCGGCTGCTGCATTTGGCCATCCAAATCACGGAGGCCTTGGATGCGGCACACCGGCAAGGCATCATTCATCGGGATGTGAAGCCAGCTAACATCTTCGTGAGCCGACAGGATCAGGTGAAAGTCCTGGACTTCGGACTGGCGAAGGCGGCACGGACACGCCAGATACCAGCCAGTGGATCGACAGCCACCGGCTTCTTGCCAGGGAGTGAGGAGCAGCACCTGACTTCTACCGGCGTCGCCATTGGCACTGTCGCTTATATGTCTCCGGAACAGGCTCGCGGGGAAGCATTGGATGTCCGCACGGACCTATTCAGCCTGGGCGCCGTGTTCTACGAGATGGCGACCGGGCACGTGGCTTTTGGAGGAAACACGGCGGCGCTGGTTTTTGACGCCATCCTCCATCGTGATCCGCTTTCGACGGTGCGCCTGAGTTCTCAACTGCCGGAGGGATTGGCCCCTATCATCGCCAAAGCGCTGCACAAGGAGTGCGACCAGCGCTACCAATCGGCGGCGGAGATCCTGGTTGACTTGCAAGCCATCGCAAGCGGTAGGCATGGGCATGTGGCGGGGCGCTCCGCGTCACGTCGGAAGTTGTGGGTGACGGCGTCAGCAGTGCTGGCGATCATCGCGGCCATCGCGGTAGGTTTCGGTTTCCGCCATCGGCTGTCCCACAAGCTGACCGCGAAGGACACCATTGTTCTTGCCGATTTTGCTAACAGCACGGGGGACGCGATCTTCGACGACACGCTGAAGACGGCGCTTAATATCTCCCTGCGGCAGTCGCCTTTCCTGAATGTGCTCGGGGACAGCGTAGTCGTGAGCACTTTGCAGCTGATGACCCGTCCGGCCGGTACAAAACTCACGCCGGATGTGATTCGCGAACTTTGTCAGCGGACAGGTAGCAAAGCCTATATTGCCGGATCGATCGATAGCCTGGGCAAGGACTACGTGCTGGGATTGAAGGCAGTGAATTGCCAGAGCGGAGACACGCTGGCCGAGGACCAGGTGACGGTGGCATCCAAGGAGAAAGTGCTGGACGTGTTGGGCAAAGCGGCATCGCAGCTGCGCGGGAAACTCGGCGAATCGCTTTCGACCGTGCGGAAGTTTGATGTTCCGCTCGCACAAGACACCACCTCGTCGCTGGAAGCTCTGAAAGCCTACAGTTTGGGCGTAAAGGCCTATAGGGTAAAGGGCCCTGCCGCAGCCTTGCCTTACGATCAACGTGCCATCGAGCTTGATCCGAATTTTGCCATGGCCTACTGGGCTGTGGGCAGCGACTATTCCAATCTCCTCCAACCCGGGCGGTCCAGTGAATATTTGACCAAAGCGTTCGAACTGCGTGAGCATGCCAGCCAACGGGAGAGGCTGACGATCACCGCTGCCTACTACCACAATGTGACCGGGGAACTAGATAAAGCGGCCGCGACCTATCAGGAGATGATCGAGAGCTACCCCCGGGTATCTACAGCATACAGGGATTTGGGCGCCGTGTTCGCCCACCGCGGGGAGTATGAGAAAGCCGCGGAGATAACCAGGCAGGGCATGCGCTTTGAAAACGCTAGCGCGGATTCGTACGAAAATCTGGCCGTAAACATCCTCGCCTTGCAACGCTTCGACGAAGCGCGGCAGATTATTAAAGAGGCGCAGGCCCTGAAACTTGACGATGAGGACTTTCACGAGGCACTCTACGCTCTTGCGTTTCTTGGGTCGGACCGGGCGGCGATGGAGGCACAGCAAAAGTGGTATGCGGAGAGGCCTGAATACGAGCGGTTTGGACTGGTGCTCGCGTCCGACACCGAGGCTTACGCCGGCCATCTCAGCAAGGCGCGGCTCCTAAATAGGAGGGCAATGGATTCCGCATTTCGAGCTGACAGCAAGGAAACCGGTGCCATCTGGCAGACGCACGCGGCTCTGCAACAAGCGGCATATGGTAATACGGCGGAAGCCCGGCAGTCAGCGACAGAGGCTCTAAAGCTTGCTCCTTCGAATCAGGGCGTCGAGAGCGAAGCCGCTCTTGCGTTTGCCATGGCGGGCGACGCGGCGCGAGCCGAGATTCTGGCCCAGGAGTTAGCGAAAGGCTTTCCGCTGGACACGCAGACGCAGTCGCTTTGGCTGCCGGCCATCAGGGCGCAATTGGTGCTAGATAAAAAACATCCGGCTCCCGCCCTGACGCTACTGCAAAGTGCTTCACCGATCGAGTTGGGCTATGTCCCGTTCGACAACAGTACTTCCTGCCTCTATTCCGTATATGTGCGCGCCGGGGCATACTTGGCAGCCGGACAAGGCAGCGCTGCTGCCGCCGAGTTTCAGAAAATTCTCGACCATAGTGGGATTGTCTGGAACTGCTGGACGGGAGCCTTGGCGCATCTGGGAGTGGCCCGCGCCAATGCCTTGCGGTCGAGAACTTCGCAGGGCGCCGATGCCTCTGCCGCCCGCATCCGGGCGCTTGCCGCGTACCAAGATTTCCTCACGCTATGGAAAGACGCCGACCCCGGCATCCCCATCCTCGAAGAAGCCAACGCGGAGTACGCCAAGGTACAAAAGCTGCAATAGTCGTTCTTCGGAGCGAAACGACATACAACAAAGTGAAAACCGTGGTTGACTCACGTGACCACCACGGAGCACCAAAAGCGACTGGGATCGGCGTGCGTCCGGCGCGGATGCCAAGGGGACGTTCGGGCGTCGGCAATACCGCCGCCTCCGTGCTGCGGAATCATAGGCTTCGCAAAACGGCATTCCGGCGACCTATTGTCGCTGAAATTTCATTTCGACAATTTCTTTGGACTCCTGATTGGTTGGAACCCACTTCCACTTGTAGGCAGCGATCTCGGCAGCGCTCGCCAAAAGTGGGTGGCCACCGAGAATTTCCACGGATTTTACGCTGCCGTTGGGCGCGACAGTAACCAGCATCTTGACCGTACCCTCCAGGTTCAACTTGCGTGCCAGCGGGGGACTCGCGGGAGAGACTTTGATGAGGGCCTTGCGGGTGCTATTGGGCTGCGTGGCTTGCGCCCGTGCGATGGAGTCGATGATCGGGCCCGAGAGCAAGAGGATCAACGAGAGTGCAAGAACACGCAACATAGCTGAGGGTCCAATGTCCAGCATACAGATTCGCGAAACAAGAACATAAGATAACGGAGGTAATGAAATACGAGTCGACTTTTCAGCGATCACGAAGTACTTGCCTTTTTGCCTTTTAGCTCAAGAGAGTGCTGTTAATGGCGTGGCAACTCCCTTTACCTCTTGCAGAAGCTTTAAGGCACGGAGGATTCTGCCAGTCGGGAGGCATTCCTTGACGCGGTAGCCCAGGGCTGAACCATTTCTTGGCGGCACATCAAGCGGCTCGCCGAGTTGTGATCTCTGAGAGGAAAAGCTGCACGAGGTCAGCTCGCTTTTGAGGAGTTGCTCCGCCCTAACTTCGCCCAGATACAACCATCGGGTCTATCTTCACGGTATGGCGCACTTCAGTCGGCACCTCCGTCGCCCACCCGATGGCGGGCCAATCTGGGTGGTTGCTGCCAGAAGAGGGCGTCGGAAAAAGGTCTCTCGCGAAGGAGTGTTTAGCCGTCCGACTGGCCCGGCGCCGCGTAAGGCACTTCATTCGAATCGGGATGCGGCCCGGACTGGCCCGGCGGCAGGTCGGCGGAGACATCCAGCCATCCTACGGGGTGCACGACCGGCTGGCGGACCGTGTCGAGCACCGTTCGGGGATCTCCCTCGCCCAAGTCCCCCACGACCGTCACGCCGCTGCTGGGGGTATCCGTGATCGGCCAAGGGAACAGATCGAAGGCGTGGCACACAAGAGAAATCCTCGCTGGGTCATAGGCAAGCAAGATCGCGCCCACCCAATCCATGGCGGCGGCATTGTTTGCGCCGAGTAGGAGTCCCAGTGGCAGTGGATCGGGCGCGAGCGGTCCGTTTCCTTGGCCCGCAACCACGGCGTCGGCGATATGGATTACGCGGCGCTGAATGTCTGAGCTCAAGGTGGCGTCAGCTTGGCCATAAAGGAGGATGCGATTCAGATCGAGACAAGTTCTCCAGATGGTATCGTTTCCCGACCAGGAGCCGTCGGTACCCGTACGGTCTCCCTGGGCACGGGAAGTGCGGGCGAAAACGGCGAACAGAAGGCGCCACAGCATGCCGGCAGCATAGGAGGAGGTCAAGTTCTGGCGATCGCTCAGATACTCGAGGGCGTGTTTGACGAAACCGTTGCCCGGATAGCAATCGCCTCCGCTCTCGGAGCCGCCCAAGCGGTGATGCGGCAAGTATTCCTTGTTGCCGTTGATCCCAATCAGATTTTTTAGGGCGCAGGTGATACCGGCCTTGCGGTGAGTCTTCAGTTTGGGAACATTGATAATGACGTCGGCATCGATCACTTCCTTGGCGACCAGATATTGGTGAACGCCGGGGTGATGCGTCCTGGCCATGAGGCGGGGATCATACCATGCCACGCGAAAGCGGTTGCCGGTTTCGCTGATCGGCTCCAGGAGACTGTGGCGACCGAGATCGAAAAGCAGGAAGCGATCTTCCGATTGCACGCCCTCGCTGGCCACCCGCACACCATGAACCAGGGTGGCGATGGTGCGGCGGAAGTCGCGGACTCCTTGGAACCTGGGATCCTTGGCCTTAAGCGATTGCGCCCAGTTTCCGAGGCCAGTGGCCTCTACCAGGACGTCGAAGTTGCATCCCTGAATCGGTGCGTCACCGACTAAGACTTCGGCGGCATCGGTTTGCAGGGCTGCGTCGACGACTGCGCGGATGACCGAGAAATGGGTGAGCAGGCAGTCCAGGCCGCCGGGTCCTTCGTTCTCGTGGAGGACAAGATTCGGTTTGACCAACACCCGTGCCCCAGGCGGGATTACCTTGCTGAAAGGGCTGCGGTCCTTCGCCTCAGACCAATCCATGGTGCCGGCCAGACGGCGCAAGGCTTGGGAAACAGCGGTCCCGGACGGCTGCGCTTCCGCTGGTTCGGGCGATGGATACGAACAGGAAGGAAGGCGGGCAACGCCAACTTTCGGCGAGAAGGCCTGCTCCGATCGCGCGTTGGCTGTCATGGTCGGGTGGCTGGTACCGCGTTCGCCGCCTGTACGTCGGAACCCAGATCGGCATTCACATCGGAGCGGGTGAAGCGGTACTTTCCCGCGGAAGACAGCGGAATCTCATTCACTTCCCGCACCTCCACCTCGATCTCGTGGCCGGGGCATATTTGTTTGATCTGCCGGATCGAGTCGCGAATCTTGTCGGCGCGGCCCTGGCTGTCGCCGGTGCCGGGCACAATCGAGAGGATGATTTTATCGGGTGCGGTCTGATGGAACTGGAAGGTAACGATTCCATCGCTGCCATACATCAAGTGGGTGAAAAACTCTCCGTGAACCACGCGGCCATCGGGGAAGATGAAGTTGTCACTGGTGCGCGCAATTTCCAGTCGCATCAGCGGGAAATGATTGCCGCAGGAACAGCTTTCAGGTGAAAGAGAACCGCAGTCCTCGTTGCGGTAGCGGAGGAAGGGCATTGACCAGTTGCGCAGGGAAGTCAGCAACAGCGGCCGAGGACCTCGATCAACGGCCGGTTTGTTTTCCGCCGCTCGCTCGACCGCATCCTCTTCGACCACGACGAAATCGGCATTGACATGCATCCGGCCCTGGGGACATTCGGCGGCAATATTCTGGATTTCGCTCGATCCGTAACAGTCGAATACCTTGCAGCCGAAGACACGCTCGATCGCCTCGCGCTGCGGTTGGTAGAGCTTTTCCGCGGTGGTGAAAACGCCCTTGATGCCGTCGATCGACCGGATGGACGGGCGCTGGCGCTCGACAAAGGCGGCGAAACGCGCGATGGTCGAAGCGTATCCCAAAATTACCCTGGGCCGCACCCGCCGGAAGCGCTTGATCCAGTCGGCCATCTCCGCTTCTCCCGAGTAAAACGGGTCGAACTGGTAGCTACGCCGCAGGAACTGACGCAGCTCGAATTCCGGCCGCGACATGGCATAGAGCTTGTCGTTTCCACCCCAGAAAAAGGCGATCATCTCTCCCGGGCGCCAGCCACATTGTTCGAGGTTGCGGTAAGTTCCGGCATCGCTGGCGACCATGTAATCAGCGCTGCGGAAGAACTTCAGCGGCACGCCCGTCGAGCCACCACTGAAATGAGGTTGCAGTCGTTCGACCGGCACATCGTCCCGGATCAGCTCCGGTTGGTGTTCGCGAATGATGTCTTTGGTCAGGACCGGGAGCTGGGCGAAGTCGTGCCAATTGCGGATATCCTGACTGCGGATGCCCTGGGCGCGAAACAGATTGCGATAGTAGGGAACGCGCGCTTCGGCGTGGGCCAGAAGGGCACCCAAATCGCGGAATTGCTGGTCGCGCACTTCCTCCGGAGAGCGGAAGGGAGCGTCTTCGATCTCCTTCAGCACCTCGAGCGTGTTGAGCCCGCGCCAGCGATTGGTCAGAGCCAGAAGCGTACGTCCGAGCCATGGGCCGCGATCGATCGCCGGTCTCATCGCTCTGCTCCGGCGGTCGGCGCCAAATGGCGCAACTGGAAGACGCGGTGCATGTGAAAAAATCTTATCATGCACGGCAGAGAGGCACGAATTGCGGGTTACGAAAGTTACTCCCGTTATTCGACGCCCGCCAGAGCTGCGTCAACGGCATCGACGTCGGCGCCGATGTCTTTGCCGTCGGTAGCGGCAGCGGCTCCGGGAGAGGCTTTACTGCAGCCGGGGGAACTGGCGTGGCAGAGCCGCGGATCGCGGCTGACCCCGTCTTTGAAATCGCGGATTCCCGCGGCTTGGGGAGAAGACACGACGATCGTTCCCTTCGGCCATCCGCCTTTTTCGCCGATAATAATGTTCTTTTCGAACCTGTAGTTGACAAAGCAGGCGGCGAGAACCGCCGCGGCGCCCGCCCGCTGCGCCGGTCCGGCGCAGTTCGTCTTGCCGCCTCCGGCCGAGGAAAACTCCGCTCGCCTCCCACCCGCCATGAGAATGCTATTGGTCAGGCTGAAATTGGGAATGCCTTCTCCGGTGCGATTGCCCACGAAAAAAAGAGGGCCGGTGACAAAAGCGGTCACGTGATCGAAAGCAACGTCGTGCAGCATTTCGGCATTGGAATTCAGGAAGCCAAATGTGCCCTGGCCTCTCCAGCCTTCGTCGTGAACCGAATCCACGATCAGATCATGAATGCTGTAACGGCCGCCGTCGGAGGCCGATCCCCCGGTTTTTGCGAACCCATTGGCCAGTACAATGCCGCCGGCCACGTTCCGTATTCGGTTGTAGCGAATCGTGATATCGGTAACCGAGCACTTCGGGCATTTGTCGTTTTGGCTTTTCGGCGACAGCAGGATCGAATACCCCTGTTGCGAGAAGCCGCCCCAGCTGTTCTCGAGCAGGTTAGCCTCAATGAGCGCGCGGATGCCGCTTTTGAATTCGATGTGGTTTTTAACGATCGGTGGATTGCCGCCCGTCAAAGGGATGTATCCCGGCTCGCCTTCTTTCCAGAGCAGGGGCTTGAAGATGTGATTGCGGCGAATTTCGATATCGCTCGGATTGACGTCGGACTTGGCGCCGCCGAACAGAATGTTTTCCCCCGAAGCCTCAAGGTAGTTGTTATAGATCTTCAGCGTGCTCATGGGCCGTTCCCCGTATCCACCGCCCACGGCCGTGGCATCGGTGCAGGATCCAGTTCGAGCAACACAATGAAAGCCGCTGAGATAGGAATTGATGACGGCAATGAATAAACTGCCGTCGTGCATATTGATGCCCTTGCCCATCTCCGAGCCTTCATAGGGATGGAACCAGTTGCGGTCAAAAATTGCGTGGTCGGCGCCCTCCGTGGTCACCAGCGCGCCTTCACGGACACCCGGTTCAGAAACCCACTCGATGCCGATGAAGCGATAGTGATCTCCCAGATGTGTGGGCGATTTGACCACCAAGGTCGACATCAGCTTGGCGCATCCGCCTGGCGGCTGCGCGAAAGCGGGTCGGCCGGCAAGACTTGCGACCCCGGCCCAGGCCGGCGAAATACGGGTTCCTTCCGGCGGCAGTTTGGAATCGGCCGTGTCGGTGCGAATTGTGATGTAATGCTGATCGTCGCATTTCTTCGTCGGCAAGTCTTGCATGGCGAATGATGCGCCGGCGGCGAGCAGAAGCGTATCTCCACATCTCGCCGAGCCTACCGCGTCGCGCAGATCGGAATTTGCTGACACCTTGATCTGCTTTCCGGGAGACGGCGTGCCATCAAGACCCGTGTAGTAACACGACTTTGGAAGTTGCGCGGGACCGTCGTTTTCTCCGAAATTCGGCAAGTTCCCCTTGCCGCAGTAGGCGTTTTCTTCCATCGGAGGCGTGTTGGCAGAGGCCGACGAAAGAAGGTTAAGATTGGCGAGCACAATCGCTAAGCCGAGAAGGAAACGAAAGATAGCTGCTTGTTTCAGGGTAGGACGAGCAAAGAATACGCACACGATGTCAGCTTCTCCTAACCACGCGCGCGCCTTGCGTTGGACCAAAAGCAGCTCTCGCCGACGCGACAGCCAAATGGTATCACGCTGCAACAGACGCTTAATGCTCCTCGGGAGCGCACGTGGCAGCGGAAGAAAACGGGCGGGTGCTGCGACCAGGGACGTGCCAACTCATCGCGGCGGCAGTCCGGCATTCAAGCTAGATACTGCACCGCCAGCAAACTCTCCTTGAGGACATCGCCACAACAAGCGTCCCCCCAAAACAAACCATTGGCAGCTTGAACCAGATTACGGGGAGCGGACAGAGCTTTGCCGGTGATGGGAATGGTTTGCAGAATCGACCCGTTCTCAGGAGACAGCTCCACAATTCCCGACTCGTTTTGCTGTGTATAGGTCGACCACAGATTGCCACCGCCAGCGACAATCGGAACCGCGACAACAAACTCGGAAGGCAGGGCGCCAAACACCTGCAAATGGCTGCCGTCGAGTTCGACTTCGAATATTATCGAGCTGTTGCCGGGAAGATGCTCTAGAGTTCCGTAAAGATTTCCGTTCGCGCCGAGCACTAGCCCAAAGGCGAATTCCAAGCTCCCTAAGGTGGCTAATGTCGTGAAAGCACCTGCGGTGGTCGCGGGAAACAGCGGCGTTTGCTCGAGTGCATTGAAAGCTCCGTAGAGATTTCCATCCGACGCCAAGGTAAGTCCCAACGGACCGGCAAATCCATGCTGCCGTCGAGCACGGTCAGATTCTGGAAGGTCTGGGTGGATGGAACGAACTGAAACATCGTGCCGCAGCCATGAACGAAGCTGCACGCATAGTCATTCGAGCCGCCCGCGAAAGTTACACCATAGACATTGCCATCCGGGCCGTTTGCCAATTCCACCGGCTCCATGCCATCCGGACAACCGTTCTCGAGGCAGAAGGTGTGAAGCACCGTGTATCCGGTGCCATTCTTGGCAACGCGGAACAGAACGCCCGAGACATCCGATCCTGCGCTCGCCAGTGTCGTGCCATACAAAATTCCGTCTGCTGCTTCAATCAGAAGGTTGTTCTCCTCGAATGTCGAGAGCAAAGCCTCGCTGGGCGGCCGGAGATTCAGGGCGTGGAGGCCGGATTACAGACTGCGGGTGGGCTGAGCGGTGGGATCGACGGCGAAGGGGCGGCGATCGCTAAGCGGGCGTGGATTGTAACTCTGCTTACAGCCGCGGCAGAATGGTGCGCGCAGGATTACAGATGGGATTTGCCCCGGTGGGTGCATATACGTGAGATCACCTGCGAGCTTCGGGGTAGACGGCGCACCCTAAAGTCGAGGCTGATGGCTTGCGATCGGATATCTGACAGAATACACGCCACTTAAAACCTGGGCGAGTACGTCTTCCGTCGTGCATCTTTCCTGCCCCCTCGAACGTATGTACGGGTAGCATGAACGCCATAGTCTATTGCTTCCTGAATGCGATGGAATCCGAAGCCAGAGGTATTGCTCGCGGTCTCCGCCGGCGCGATCCGGACTTACTGGATCGTCTCATCGAGCAGTATCAGCACCGGCTCCTGCGTTATTTGGTCTACCTGTCAGGAAATCGCGAGCTGGCGGAGGATCTGTTCCAGGAAACTTGGATTCGTGTGCTCGAACGCGGCCATCAGTACGACGGCCGACACGAATTCAGCACATGGCTTTATGCGGTGGCGAGGAATCTGACCATCGATTATTTGCGGAAGAAGAGGCCGCTCAGCCTGGATGGACTGCTGGAGGACGAGAATCATGCAGCGGTCGAACCGCCCGATAGGGGTCCTACGGCATTCGAAACGGTCGAGCAGCACGAGCAGGCCGATCGAATTAGTGCGGCACTAGTCGGCATTCCGGCGGAATACCGCGAGACCATCGTTTTGCGCTTCCAGGACGGAATGGGTTTAGAGGAGATTGCTGCGGTGACAGGTGCGCCGCTCGGCACTGTGAAATCGCGATTGTATCGCGGGCTAAACCTGCTGATGGGACGGTTGGAGGGAATGCGGGCATGAAGAGGAACGCACATGAACGGGCCCGGGAACTCGTCGCGCTGGCTGGGGCTGAAGATGGAGAGTTTTCCGATGAGCAGCAAACTTGGCTGCGCGCCCATCTGCAAGAGTGCGTGGCCTGCGGTGATTACGCTGAAGCGGCTGGCCGGACCATTCGTGCCTTGCGCTCCCAGCCCTTGGCCGCTGATTCCGCCCTGGTGCTAGCCACGCAGATGCGGGTGCGTCAGCGGGCACTCGAACTGCAGCGCCAGCAAGAGCGGTTGTGGGTGATTTGGGTTTGTTCGTTAGCAGTAACGATGGGTACCGGCTTCACCACAGCAGTGCTATGGAGCGGGCTTGCGTGGATAGGCCAGCAGGCGCGGCTCCCCGGTCCGGTTTGGCAGATCGGCCTGGCAGCGCTCGGGTTGATGCCGGCAATTGTGGCGGCAATCCTGCTGCTGGCGCGGGGAACTTATCTGGCCGATCATAACGGGTCACTCCCGGACTGAAGCAACCGTGAAGTTTCGAGCGGATGGCAAGGGCAATACGAACGCCGGGGAATCAGGGGGCCTGAAATGCGACTCAATCACGAAACTTCGACGAGCCTTATGGATGAAATCCGCATAATTTCGCCTTGGGCCTTCTTTTTAGCAATCCTCGGCTTTTTAGCCGCGATTGCTGTGGTGGTGTACGCCTCAGTTTCCGGCAAACCTCCCATGCCCTTGGCGGCCATGGTGGCGATGGCAATTGTCGGAGGAACCATTGTAGGGTTTTACATCTTGCTGATCGGGTATGTGAACCGTGACGCCGGCCGCCGCGGAATGAGCCGCCTTGCCTGGACGCTGCTTGCCATTTTCATCCCCAACGCGCTCGGCATCGTGTTGTATTTCGTACTTCGGCAGCCTCGCTTCGCGACTTGCCCGCAATGCGGTACGCCCCTCGAGCCCGGGTTTGGCTTTTGCCCCCGATGCCGCTACCGCCTCGGTCCGGTGTGCCCCAAGTGCCAGCGCACGGTGCAGGCTGGCGACAAGTTCTGCCCCTATTGTGGGGGTGATCTCGGAGCCGGAGCGAACGAAATGGCGGACGGCGCGCAAAAATCAGGCGGGTCTTGAACCTGCGGCAATGTGGTCCCGGGAGTTCACGAACTGTGTGGGGCGTGATGTGGGGTACAAACGGTTCACCAGACACGGCCTTGACGAAGAGGCTTTAGGCTTCTGGAACCCCGATGTCAACTCGGCGAAACGAACAGGATCGGAGAGTTAGTGTCCAGTCTGCTTGTGGGAAACGAAGCAGTTTTGCGATTCAAGAAGCAAGATAGCCTGCCAGCCTATCGACCTTCCCAGAGAATGAGGAATAACCCTCAAGGGATGAACCTCGAAATGGCAAATCGTGCCTTCGGGTCAGCAGCGGATGGTTTTTCGCTTCTGACCGACGCGCCCGGCGGTCTCAACTTTCTCGATGCTCGCCGTGGCGAGCGGCACTCGGCACGCCGTGTCTCCCATTTCCACGGAAACGACGCCGATTTGGCGAGCCGTCGATTGGGCTTGTTTCGATAAAGGCCTGACGTAACTTCCGACCGCAATGACAAAACCGTTCATGGTGTAAGCGACGCGAGTGGGCGCTTTCTTGATCCCCGCGACGACGGCGTTGAGGAGGCCTTCGATCTCGGCAAGGTCCAGTGCCTGGTCGGGTCTGGTGGCAACCAGTCCGGAGTACGTGCACCAACCGGAAGACGCAATGTGTTCCTTCTTCGATCGAATCCATTGCATCGCCAGGTCGCGAGCGTGTGCATTTTCAACCGCCACCCAGGGGACTGTGTATTCTGCAATCATCTGCAAATTTGCCGCGCGCTCGACCCACGAATGCAATTGCCTGCGAGTCATTTGCGAGCCATCCGCCACCATCCCCGCGAGGTACATCGCATCCATATTGCCGGTCTCGTAGAGTTCGCAAGCGAGGGCATGCTGCCCTTTAATGGCTTTCGCTATGATCTTGAGATCGGCAATACTCACGCCAAACATATTGGCCGTGGTCATGCCATGGCGCGCATAGGTTTTGCGCGTTTTCTCAGTGCCTTTCTTTTTCAGTTCGCCCATGACGGACGTGATGGTGGGCATCAACTCCTCCTTCAGACTCGCGGCCTCTCTTGCCTCGCTGGCGTTTTACAATTTACCAGACAGAGCGCCTCGATTCCCCGATTGGTCTGACGGACGGTTTTCGCAACGGGCGACGGTGCTCGGCGGAGGGCGCCGCGTTGCACTCTTCCGGCCTGTTGTCCAGAACCGAACGGCTCGTAGAATCAGGAGGTTGAAGCGGGTCGTGGGTCATCCCCTCAGCCTACACTCCTGACCCATGGGTTCGCTGAATTGTGTGCTTCTGAGTGGACACGCCTGAATCGGCAGTGGCGGAACCGTCAGGGAAACCGCACGTGGACAGCGTTGCCGACGACGCTCACAGCCAGGTCCTCGTGGTAGTACTTCCCCACGCCACGAATGAGACCGGGCATAAGGGCCACCAATCGGCGAAAAGATTCATAATGCATGATTAAGAGGTTCTCTTCCTTCCACTCGTAACGGAAACGGGGCGGGCGGGCTGAATTGATCGATTTGGTCATGACCTCATGGATGTGGTCGAGATTCAGTAATAACTCGCGCGAATTCTTCGCGCCCAAAAAGTATGGACTGTAAACCTTCGGCCCGTATACTTTGGACCAGTACTCGCCGAATGCTTCCATCGTCTGTTCCATGGATAGCGAGAGGACGCTCGCTATGCCTCTCATGATTCTCATGACCTCGCTTTCGTTCACATCGCAGAACGCGGTGAAGGTCCGCGACTCTGCGATCCCCGTGTCGAGAGATTCCTTCCATTTCGCGGCGCCCGATTTTGCCCTGACCAGCTCTTCCATGCAGACCACAATCGTGCCCTTCATGAAGACGATCCTTCCCCGAGCCAGTTAAGGCGGTTATCCATCACCGGGCACCCCCCCATGGCACTCCACTCTCCCCGGCAGGACTCAGGCAAAAAGGCCGGGAGGCAGGTTAAAGGTCTCCTAGATGCCAAGCTGAAGTCACCGGGCACGATGCAATTCCCGGACCAAAGACAATTCGGATCAAGCCCGATGCGAGACGTCCTTCCTGGGCCTGCTGCCATCGATTGACGGGGTGTAGAAGTATCCTTTCGCCACGATCACGTGAGGTTGTTGATGCAAAATACTTTCCGGTAGCCCAGCTACCCGCTCCGTGGGCCACCCGCTTTCCTGATCAACTCCGCTCCCATTCCACAAACCGAAGCAGGCCGGCGGTTATTTCATTCATTCTTCGCGCGAGTTTGTGCATTAGATGGTACCATGGTACATTGGTACACACGAGAAAAGAGCTACCGGAAACGAACGGGTTCCCATGGGCATATGTCTCGAAAGGCGGCGCTGCAAGGCATTGCAAGCCCGGCCGAGCAAAAGGATTTCCGCAAGACCGGTCGGAGCAGGGGTGCTTCCTGCTTCGACGGCAAGTCCCGCGTTCTGCTCATAGACCGGGAAAGAAGTCGAGACCGATCGGGAACGCGGGTGACATGACGTACTGCATGTGCGAAAAATCGAAGGAGAACCAATGATCACCGCCGCGCTCGTCATCCTGGCATTGGCGATTTTCACCATGAACAACCTACCAAGCCCAAAAACGACTCCGGCTCCCGTTGCGCTAGCACACGTCGGGAACAGCTTTCAGTTTCTTCTCCGTGCTCCTCTCGCCCGAGCCGCAATGCTGTTTGGCCCGGAAGGCGAACGGAGTTGGGCAGGGGAGGACTGGAATCCTCAGTTTCTGTACCCTCAGCCGGGGCGAGACATTCAGGGAGCGGTGTTCACGGTTCAACAGGGCCAGCGTAAGAGCATCTGGATCACCACAGTTTTCGATGCCAGTAACGGAAGGATGCAGTACGTGTCCTTTGTGCCTAACGTCAGCGTCTCGACGGTAGATGTGCAACTGAGATCAGTCGACGCTTCAACCACGGGGGTCGAAGTAACGTATGTTCGAACCGCTCTGGATGCTACGGTCAATGCTGAAGTGGAGGGGTTGGGGCGAAGCGACCGTCAGAAAGGAATCCTCTGGCAGGAGGCGATCGAAACCTATCTCAGAAAGGGACCTGGCCAATGACTTTGAAACAATCAGACGTGAACACGCTCTTAGTCGGCAGGGGAGAAACCATAAAGCGAGTGCCTGACGCCGGACTCAAGGCCGCGATGGCGAAAGTTCCCGAATCCTTCGCAGCACGGCTTGCATTCATGACACCGGAACATCACCTGGTTCGCGACTTTGCGGTTCGGGAATTGCCCTATGAAAGCGGGAGGCCGATTAGCGTTGACCGGCTCGCAGCCACACTGGGACTGCCCACGACAAGGGTGCAGGTGATTGTGGAAGACCTCGAACGAAATCTCTTTTTCCTGGTTCGGAACGAGGCTGGAGACATCAGTTGGGCATTTCCGGTCACCACCGAGCCCACGCCTCATCGCCTGACCTTCAGCACCGGAGAACGCATCCACGGCGCCTGAGCAGAGGATGCTTTCGCCACGCCCTTCGTGCAAGGGCGCCTCCGAGGAGAGAAGCTTTCCGTTGAGCTCGAGTCCGCCTGCGCCCATTGCGGGAGGGTGCTGCATATCTCCGTGGACAGCGAGTTGAATTCCCGGGTAAGGGAAAAAGACGCTGAACCATTGCTTTTTGAGCCGGATGTCGATCGGAAGACTTTTAAAGGCGCGAACATCATCCATGATTATTGAAGGAAGTCCCTCTTCTTCTGGTCAGAAGAACACGCGAGGATTTATCGAGCGTCCCGAACTCAGGCGGACGGGGTCTACCTCACGATGGAGCAAAGCGCATATACGGAGAGAATTGCCCAATCCGCGCTCTTTGCTTTTCAGTCCTAATAACGCTGCCTCCGAGGTCCCAGCCGGCGCATCCCTTTGCATCTTGGACCTGCCCGCCAAGACCCTGGCAAGCGAGAACAATCAGGACTCCGCCACGATCCGTGTGTCGGTGTTGAACCGGTGAACGTCGGCCGGAATCCGGGAGCATGACGAGAACAACCCATTGCCAGTCTAGAGCCAGCAACCGAGGCCGCCGTGCCCTCTCTTCGAAGACGCGGTAAGGCTAACGGCCTCGCTCGCTGGCGGCTGGACCGGTTGCGCGGCCCGCTATTTCGGGGTGGCGACAAATCCGTGGACGGCATTGGTCTTATCCGAATATATGCCGGCGATCTGACCTTTATCGTTCAGGTGGTAGCCCAGCGTTCCGTTAGATGCTGGGTAATTGATGCTTTGGAAACTGCTTCCCGTCCGCAGGAAGCCGTGATTAACGCCGCTCGAGTCGGTGTAGTCGCCCGAGATTTGCCCGCTTTTGTTGACGCCTATGGCCGTGGTTGAGGTGGCTTTAGGGAAACTGAAAGTGGTGCACTTGCCGGACTTATAGACAAACGCGCTAAACGGTCCCGTGTCGGAGCTGCCGACTGCCCCGACAATCTCGCCGGCATCGTTGATGCCGTAGGCGAGAGTATTGGTAAATCCTGCGCAGGAGATGGTGGTGTAGGTTTCTTTGCTACCGTTGTAGAGAAAGCCCTGGGCATTATTGGCTGAGTCTATGTAGAAGCCGACGATCTCTCCGCTGTCGTTGACTCCCCGTGCGTCGGTATAGCTCGAGCCCAACGGGTCGACTATGTCAAAGCAGGAAGCGTTCCCCTGCAAAATAAATCCATGCACGCCGCCGAAATAGGTGTACGTTCCAATGATCTCGCCTTTGTTGCTAATGTCATAAACACGGGTCTCATTCTCCAGCGCGCACTCAATCGGGGTGAATGTACCTTTCACGTCGCTGAAGCCGCAGTCGGTTTGTGAACACGAGGCGCCGGTGTAATAGCCAACGGTTTCGCCCTGATTGTCGATGGCGGTACCCAGGGTAGCGGATGCGCCGGAGAAGTTGACTGCCGAGTACTTGTAGCTGGTGGCGGCTGGGCTCGTCTGGTCCTGCCCCAGAGTGAACTGTGAACAAGCGAGAACTGTCAAGAGCGTGAAAGCGAGGCTGGTGCGAGACAACGTCATGATGGAAATCTCCGTGCGATGTGGGTTGGCCTTGCATTTTGGTTAAAACGGGGGTTAATCCGGGACTTGGGGCTAACGACTTAGGCGCCATCGCGCTGCAGGATCGCCTGAGTCGGAATCTCCTTTTTGATTTCAGAATTCTACCCCCATCCTCTGTTCCCGACCTTGTGCAAAACCAAAGTTTTATAGATCAGTCTTTCCTCCGCTGGTACGCGCCCCATCGAGTAGAGAGCGTTACGTCTGTGAACCTGATCGCCTACCGCCAGCATCGCGGCGAGTTCCGCACTGGCGACCTGGACGAGATCATGAACAAGGCGAGTTGCCTCAGCCTGCTCTCGAATGCCGTGCTGGTTTGGAACACGGTGCGCATCAGCGAGATCGTCGAGCAC
>JBEKPJ010000033.1:0-85984 GCA_049520935.1 Terriglobales bacterium
TCTTCTGACATTAGGGAAGCCTCTTTTGTTGCCCAAACATTGTCTAGATAACATGTTTGTAACAGAGGAGGCTTCTTTTGTCTTCAGATCTCTTCACCTTCACGCATAATCCGGGCTAGGGCAACAACTGGCCAATTGCGGCGTTAGATGGCTGCGACCGGATATGCCAGACGAAATCCGATCCTGGTGTTCTGAACGATACTCCCGGAGGTGCGATCAGGTTCCGTTTGAAATGAAGGGCAAAACGCGCCTGCTGGAGTTGACCATCACATCGGTTCAAATGGCCTCTGAGCGCCTAACCGAACTACTCGTCATTGGCTCGGACGTCACCGAGCGAAGCGCCTTGGAGATCCAACTCCTCCAGGCGCAGAAACTGGGGTCAATTGGGCAACTGGCGGCCGGTATCGCCCATGAAATCAACTCTCCGACGCAATACATTGGGGACAATTTGCGGTTCCTGAAAGATGCTTTCCAAGGCCTGAAGAGTCTGCTGGCGAATTATGGGCGGCTCTTGGTGGCTGCGAAAAGCGACACCCTTTCTGGCGAAGCCGTGCAAGAGGTGGCAACGGCGGTCGAGCACACCGATGTTGACTACCTACTCGACCAGTTTCCGCAAGCCATCGATCAGGCCCTTGAGGGCGTCGAGGGGATCGTCAGGCTGGTGGGGGCAATGCAAGAATTGGCTCACCCTGGCAAGAGAATCAAAACTCCACTGGACCTGAATCGCGCGATTGAGAGCACGATTACAATGGCGCGCAACGTATGGAAATACGTGGCCGACATGGAAACCAACTATGACTCCTCCTTGCCCATGATTTCGTGCCTGCCCGGCGAGTTTAACCAAGTGAACTTGATCGTCAATGCCGACGCCATAGGCGATGTTGTCGGAGAAGGAAACGTCGGCAAGGGAAAAATCAAGGTACAAACTCAAAATTGCGGGGAATGGGCAGAAATCCGTATCCGGGATACAGGTTCGGGAATCGCGGCCAAGGTACGAGGCCTCATCTTCGATCCCTTCTTCACGACCAAAGAAGTTGGCAAGGGCACCGGGCAGGGCTTGGCAATCTCACGCAGCGTGGTCGTCGATAAACACGGCGGCAGTATTCAGTTCGAAACCTGAAGAGGGGCAGGGCACAACTTTTGTCATACGCCTTCTTCACGATGGCGAAGCTCTCGCCGCCAAGGCGGTCTCAGGGTGAAACCGCTGAAACACTGAGACCTGGGACCAGCCTCAAAATTCCGGCGTGACAAACCGAGCGGGCTGCTTCCCCACATTCGTCTTCGTCAGTGGCGAAGATCTTTGCACGCTATTTGGCGCGTGGGCTTCTGATTGACTATCCGTGACCGATCACCAAGCTGTCTCTTGCCGCCTCGACGACCTCGGTTGAGACAGTATTAAGTTGGTTTACGTCGAGTACGCGTTCGATCTGGGCGAGAATTCGTGTCAAGAGGCGGAAGTTGCCGCCGGTCATTCTGATCAGCTTTGCGATGACATCCGGGGCGAGTGGCTGGTCGGGGAACGTAACGCCTGTAGGGGTCCAGCGCTGATCCAGGAGCTTTTGCATTTCAACAGAATCGAGCGCGCGGAATTCGTGAACAAAGCCAATTCTAGAATAGAACTGAGGGAAGCGAGCGACGCGCTTCTCGATGCCAGGCATTCCGATTAGGACCATGCCGGCCTTGCCCTAATATCGGCTGACTGTCAAGTTTAACTTGATCGGCATGAAAAGTGTTGACTCTCCATCGGGCTAAATGGAAGTCGCCATCGTCTGGACATCGGACGAATTAGTTGGTGTACTACACCCTTGAAGAGGAACGATAGGAAGGAGCCTTGTGTCCAGAATCATGCTGGGGGTCATTTGTGGTTTAGTGTTCGGCGCCATAGACATCGGAATTATGCTGCCGATGAGCTTCCCTGATAAGAAAGCTGCAATCACCGCTGCTTTCATTGCGCGGTTTGGGATTGGGTTCGTGATCGGGGCGGCCCGTCTGCCTTGGCCCGGCTGGGCTGTCGGCCTATTCTTTGGTTTGCTGCTGAGTATTCCCGATGCTCTCATTACGAAGGCTTATGCGCCGATCATCGGCATGGGAGCTGTAGGCGGAACTGTCATCGGCGCTCTCGTCGGAAGATTTGGGCGTTAGACTCAACGCATCTGACTTGATAGGCAAATTCATGGCCGTTTATTTCCAGCCCTAAACTCAAACCGCCCCCCGCCACCCCCGGCCACCCCCGGAGCTATGTTGCGCTACGACGGGTGGCGTTGGTACTCTCTGAGCTTGCCTCCACTGTGCACTCGCTTCGCCTTGCTATCATGGTCGCGTGTCCGGGGCCAAACTCACTGTCTTAATCGCTGTGTTCTTCTTCACGAGCGTGATCAGCGTCGTGACTGGCAGCACATCTTTGATCACAGTTCCAGTCATGATTGCCCTGGGCATCGATGTCGTTTTTCCTCAATTAAGTTCTTCCTCAATCACGGTCAGGGACATGAACTCGATCATCTTAAGACAAAGCCATGTCCAACGAATTGAGCGCGCGTGCACGGTGTTGGGCTGTTGCGTCTTCGGTTAGCTCTTCGAGTGCGGGACGGTTGTAGTGGTACATGCGTTTGATTCTACCGCCACCACTTCAATTTCCCATTCTTCGGTGTCGAAATCAGCTGGAACCGCGGTTGAGGTGCCGACTTCCCGTATGGAGGCGGTCGCCTCCAAGAGGCGTTGGAGTTCCCTCTGCTGATTAACCTGGCTTAGAACGGTCTTTGCGGTTTCGGCGAGGCGATCGGAGCTCTTGTCCAGTGCGAGAGCGGACTTTTCAAAATACGCAGCGGCCCTGCGTGCAGGAGTTTATCCTCATTCTTTTTCGACAGGCTGGTGAGTACGACGACCGGAATCTCGGCGGTGGCGGGATTGGCTCTAAGCGCCTTCAGGACCTCCTGGCCACTGAGCTTCGGTAGCAGCATGTCGAGCAGGATAATATCAGGCAGTTCGTCATTGGCGACGCGCACGGCTTCCTCGCCGTCGGCGGCGGCGCTGACCCGGTACCCAGCTTTGGACAAAGCGCGCTCGTTGGCCATGCGGAGAAACTTGCTGTCCTCTACTGGGAGCACTTTGGAGTTCTCTGCCACACGCAACCCTCTGTCAGGTTCATCGGCTTAGCGGCGGAAAGGTTGAGGGGGCAAGGCGACGGAAGAACCACAATACGCTAGAGTAAGGTTTCGCAGCTACGCTCCTGGTGGGTTTAACGTCATTGTTACGACTGTCTCCGGCTTGCCTGTGCCCGGACTTGCAATTCGGAAGCGGCGGCTCGCAGCTCGTCGGCAGCCTCGTCGGCCGCTAGAGGCTTGCTGAAATAGTAGCCCTGAATTTCGTCACAACGATGTTCCCGCAGGAATGACATTTGGGCTTTGTTTTCGACGCCTTCGGCAATCACCTTGAGGTTCAGGCTCTTGGCCATGCTGATGATTGCACTTGTGATCGCGGCGTCATCCATGGCCGGCAGCGATTGCGGTCCACTGAGTCGGTCGGCCCATCCCAACGGCCATTGATGGTCTGTCCCGGTTATGGCCTAGCTTCATAGACCAAATTGAACGGCGTTTGCGTGGCCCGCCGGAAGCGGCTAAAGCCGGCGGAGTTGACAACTTTCTGCACTTGCTTCTCGCCTTCCTGAGCGCCCAGACACATCCCCACTTCCTGCGATCGAGAGCAAGGTGTGCGCTGGTCAACTTATGCCACAAGCATCCTCCAAAACTGCCGGCTTTCATAGCGCCACACCATGCCTGATCTTCGACGGCACGGCAGCGGAAGAGCCAAATTTAACTAATTTAGCAATGGATGCTGAATTCTGTTGCGAGCGAAGCACTATCGCTGCGCGGCGAGGGAGCGTTTCTTAACGATAGCGTCGTAGATGTTTTTCTCCACGTCCGCCACATCCGCCGTCGTGTCCAATACGAGATCGGCATAGCTCTTGCTGGTCGGCAAGTATTGTCGCGCTGCCGGTAAGACCGTATTTTCGTATTGCCACAGAATGAGGTCTATCGAGCGCTGACGCTCAGTGATGTCTCTAACTTTTCGGCGGTGGAAACAAACCTCCTCGGGAGCCTCTAAGTAGATGGATAGGTCGAAGTGCGTACGTAGTTCCGCAAAATGCAGGGCCAGGATGCCTTCCACGATCAGCAAGGAATCGGCGGGGATATGTTCGTGCCGGTCGCTCACGCGCAAGTGCTCGGCAAAGTCGTAAATGGGAGCCTCGATGGCCTTGCCCGCAGCATAGTCATAGATATGGCGCTCCAGCAGCGTCACATCGATTGCATCTGGCGTGTCGTAGTTCAGCTTTGCTCTTTGTTCTAATGGAAGATTGCTCAGTCCAATGGAGTAGGTTTCCATGGAGAGGACGTGCCCGTTCAGACGAGAGGCCACGCGCTTGGCGACGGTCGATTTACCGCTGCCGGACGGTCCAGCCAGTCCAACGATGAAAATATTGTTCTGAAGCGGCATGGTATCCATGATGGCTTGAGGTCTCGCAGTTCCTGCTTCTTGACTAAGAATACCTCGAAGGCGCATTTGGTTGCGTCTAGGGTCTGCCACCCGTGGTCGTTCCATGGGCGAGCTCCCTCCCGAACACTATGATTTGTTGATGGTTTGGCTAAGGGCTTTCGCTTCTGGCAAAGACCTGTTCGGCTTGGTGCCCGCGAAAAGTTACATCCCAACTGGTTATCGTTTCAGCTAAACTGTGGCCCTCCTTTGGGTGCAAGCTGGCAGGAGGCGGGAGAGATAAGACGCGTGCACGAACTAGTTCAAATCCTGCTCGATCATACATCTGCCGCGTGATTGTCTTCAGGCGATTGATGTGGCCTCCGCCCGGACCATCGCCCCAGTTCTGCTCCACGGCCGCCCCTCGTTGCATGAGTCTTTCCTGTCTTTTTAAGACGGTTAATGTGTTCCTCGACCGGTCCGTTGCTCCAAGGCTCAGTTACCGCTGCTTCGACGACGCGGAGGTCTTGTTGCGAAGACCGTACGAAGCGCGTCAGTGCATGAATGCCTGGCCTTCTGCGCCTGAATAGGCCTCTTTCTCCCGCCTTCTCAAAACGAGTCGAATCAGAGCCGATACAACCACCCCAGTGGATAACCAGCCAAACCAGTCCCCGAACAGCTGAAACAAAGTCCAGCTATGGCCGGTCGGCACCTGCGCGGCCAGAGTCACAAAAGGCGCTAAATCGCTTCGCCGCTCTGCGAGGATTCGTCCCCGGCCGTCGCTCACTGTCAGATAACCCCTCCCCGCAGCACGCAGCACGCTGAATCCGTCCTCGACGCCACGCATGATCGCCATGTGTCCATGCCAGCCGCGATCCACATTGAAATCCCCGCCCGGAACCAACATCAGGCCGATATCGGACCTCCCGTATTGCCGCGACAGAGGTGTGAAATCCATATCCTTGCAAATGGCCACTCCCCACATCCCGGAGGCTTCGTTTAAATGCAGCAAAGCTTTGCCAGGGGTGAAATTCAGCTCAAACGGCGGAAGCAGATGCTCCTTGTTGTAGCTCGCCACCGCGTGGCCCCGCCGGTAGACCCTTGCCTGATCGAAAGCCGCGCTGGCTGTTTCCCGATTTACGCCGAGCACGATCATTACGCCGCTCTCATCGGATAGCCGCTGCAGGATCGCATCGCCGGTGGCAACGTTTGAATCTGTCAGGGTAACCAGTCCTTCCTGCGACAAAATGACCTTCGAGCCGCCGGCAGCGAGCTCACTTGCTTTTTCCGCAAACGCCTGCAGAGTCGGTTCCGGATCCGATCCGCCGCCCGGAACTCTTTTGTCGGAGACCGCCAATCCGGCGTGCACCTCCGGCCCAGGTTGCGGCACCCGGAGCCGCACCGCGCCGAAGATCAACACCGCTACGACCGTGCCCGCCGTCACGGCGAGCATCCGCCGCGACTGCCGTGAGGCAGTGCGCCGCAGAAAAAGTGCGATCGCCAGTCCCGCCGGAAGCAAAAGGAGCACGAAGCTCATTCCCCACGGTCCGGCCAGCGATGCCAACTGCAAGAACGGCAAAAAACTCAACTGGGAATACGCAAGGGATCCAGCCGTACCGTGCGGCCACGCAAAGTTCCGCACGAACTCGAATGTTACCCAGGACGCAGGAAAACTCACGAGCGCGCTCCACGCGGCTCCGCGTAAAACCAGCGCTCGAAATAGCAGCACTGCCAAAGCGAACACTGTCGCTTCAAGGCCGAAGCCGCCTAGCCACGCCATCGGCGGCAGACCAAGATAGTGCATATACCCCCACAAATTCAGACATCCCACCAGCCACGCTACACCTGCAGCCAGCGCACCACTCCGCCACGGGCTTCGAAGCGCAAACCAAAGCACAGGCAACGGCGCCACCCACAAGAAGGGCCAAACCGGCTCCAGTCCGTTACCGAAAAACATCATAGCGGCGGTCGCCGCTACCGCCAACACCCCCTCAACCAGCCGACTCGACCTACCTGCGAATTCCACGAAAATACCTCCGAAATGAACGATTGCAAAACGCACGAAACTCCTCTGGCTCCATCGCCACGCGGCCCCCCAGATAGAGCATCACCATACCCTGTAGCAGCGCGCCCATTTCGAACGTGATCTCCCAGGCATTGTCTTTGCGAAAATGCCCGCTCGCCATTCCATCCTCGATCGCTTCGGCCGCCACGTTCGCCGTTGGCGATTGTCGCGTTTTGAAATCCACAGGATACTGGCGTGCTCCCGCTCGCCGCGTCATAAACATCAACTCGAAGAGACGCGGATTCTTCAGGGCATATTCCAGGTAAAGATCCAGAATCGTGTTGAGGCGTTTCTCGATGTTCTTCGATTTTTGAATGCCGGACAGACGCGCCGTCAGTTCGCCGAACCCCGCATCCGCCAGGGCATTCAACAGACCCGCCCGGTCTGGGAAATGCCGGTACACGGCCATGGCTGTAATGCCCGCTGCCTGCGCCACGCGGCGCATGGTCACCGCTTCCGGCCCTTCCTGATCCAGAAGTAGCCGCGCCTCCTCCGCAATTCGGTGTGCTGTCGATTTCGCCATGTATACACTGTACACATTGTAGTGTACGGCGTATACACGATTCAAATGAAAATGCAGGGACAGAATCTTGCTATCGTTACCCGGAAACTCCATCCGAGTTGAAAATGCAGAGGTTCCGCGCATTCATGAGATCCTGTTGCTACCACGATGATCTCTCTTTGTCGTTGCCCCTTTCGCTCTGGTCGGCTCCAGTTTTCGAACCCGTTCTGCCCGGCAGGCGGAGATCCTCGCGCTTCGTCACAAATTCACCGTTCTCCAGCAATGGGGATGGACCTGCGAACTGCGCCTCAGGGAAGGCTTTTCAGGGGCATCGGATTCCATCTCACCCGCCAGCGCAAGGAATCTCCATAGGCAGTATCAAAGCGAGGATTCCGCAAGCTGGGGAGCTACGCCGCCAGTGCGACCACGGGTGCCGGGCCTGGGTCCCATGGCTCCGGCGTCGTGGCAACCAATGGAACGATCTGCTCCGATCCGCAGAGCCTGCGGCGCCGTCCGCTTGACGACGAAACCGTTTTGCAATTCTCGCAATAGACAGCCTTTTCCGGCGGGATCCACACCAGACCGGGTTCCGTCCGGATCATCCGCACGTTCCGCATAACCCCTCCAGGAAATCACCTGTAGAAGGATTGGCTAGGACTGGGCCTGCGGGTCTCTGATTCGTTGCCGGCCTCAAATCCAGGACCCTTGGCGACCTCGCCGAAGACTTCGCAGTATCAAACAGTCCACGGCCGCTTGAGGTGATCCAGGTCCCGCTATACAAGCTTGTTTGCGATAAGACTGTCGCCACAGACGATCACGGCTTCTTTAGAAGGACGCGGTTTCCATTGCAGCAGTTCGAATGCTTTGCGACAATCAAGCTGCTCTCGCTTACCGAGCATGGGTTTCAGAGCGCGCATGTTCTCCTGGAATAGCGCTAAAGCTTTGACCACGAAATCGGGCAGCCGCCGGTTGGGAATAGATTTGCTGCGATCCGGAAAATGCTGTCTGAGTAGCTCTGCGATGTCTTTGAACCAAAGAAAATCCCCAGCACCGATGAACCTCTGGTTCGCGGCCTCCAGCCTCACCATCGCGCGAAGAAAGTCCAGGATTCGTAAAACTCGGGTGCCTGACTTGAGCAAGGCGGTCACTTCCGACAAATAGAACCAATGATTCTTGATTAAAGCGGTCAACAACGAGTTCGACGGCTCAGCGGACGTGCACCGGTGAGCGTCCGCACACCCAAGCCTACTGGCCTCGCTGGCAGATCAGACCGGCAGGCGCAAGCGTCGATGCGGACTGGTGCCTTTGAAGTCCTCAGGCGATGAGCATCTCCTGTTCAAACTCATTGGGGTCGCGAAGCGGCCTCAGCTCTCCGCGCTGCACGGCGTCATCGGTGACGCGAAAATGATACCGGCCTAGCACATTGAAATGTTTCCTGCTCAGCGGGGAGAGCCGCGCCACGTCCTCCGGCTTCACGGTGATGGCGTTCGCGCGGAGGTGAGCCAAGACAGCGTCCATGTAGCGCGTGGTCCACAACACGAGCGCGTTGACCACCAGCCCCAATGCCCCCAACTGATCTTCTTGTCCTTCCCGGTATCTCTGGCGCAGTTCACCGTTCTGGCCATGAAACACGTGCCACGAGAGGCCATTCCGACATTCGTGCCGGTTTGGTTGCGTCAAGCAATGCTGCCCACGAATCAGATCCGACGGTTTCAAGTTCCCATCTGCAGAGAACCCGCCACGCGGAGGAACTCATCCCAGTTTGCGGTGATCAACTCGCGTTGCAGGCTTTGGCGGCGGAACGCGAAACCGATCCCGGTAGTAAGAGCCGCGAGGCACCCACAGGGCAAGACAAGCGGCGCGGGTACCGACGGCGGTGGCGAGTTCGGATGACCCAACAGCGCGGCCACTTTTTTGGGACGTCGATGATGATTGTGGGCCTTGCGCAGCTCTTCGCGCTGCACGACGGAAAACTGAGACTCGACGCCTCAACATGCTCACTGGCGCAAGTAGAAGCGTAGCGACACGATACAAGCTTGTGGGTTCCGGAAATTCTGAGCCGTTAATTCCGGAAATTCTGAGCCGTTCGGCTTTGGGTGAGACCTCCTCTAAGTTTAGATGCCGTGTGCGACCTGATAGAGGGCCTCTTCTGGGAGTTTGCATAGGGCAGGTTTTCTTCGCTCCTCGTCGCGGACGTTCTCGGCTGGCCGCCGATCAGCGGACGAAGTTGATCGCGAGCGCCGGAGTGATTGAGGCATGGGTATTGTGGGAAGCTGGAATCACTCTGGTGCCAACGAGTACGCCCAGATTGGGCTTCCAACTGTATTCGATTGCCGGCGCGAAGGCGAACACTTCGCTGGAGCCGGAGTCCTTCTGGATCCAGGGTGAATTCCGAAGGCCATTGCTATCGAGCATGTCATATCCGGTGCTACGCGTATTCCCGTTGTGGCGGTAGGTCGCGTCGAGAGCCAGCACCCACTTCCGCGTCAGGCTGTATTCCCACGACGCATCGACATAGAAGGAGCCGCCGGGCTTGGCGTGTCCGCGGAATCCTGCGGCTGTGCCGTAAACACTCACACCTTCCACATTCACCTGGTTCGACAAACTCTGGGTCACGTTGAAACGCATGCGCAGAATGCGGCGATTCGGCAGCCAGAGATATGTCTGGGAGTAGAGCGCCAACGTCGTGGTGTCGGCTCCGCTGCCGAGTCCGTCGCTTGGCCGGTCGCCCAAAGCATCGTATTTCCCGGTTGGCAACGTCTCCTGGACGGCGACAGAAATCGTCGGAATCCAACTGCCCTCATCAAACTTCGCCAGCCGGTATTGAGTTTGCAAGGTGAGATCGCCCATCCCCACGCCGGAACTGCTCGGGCCGGTGCTCAATTTATTGAAGCCCGCCGTGGGGACTAGGCCGACCGTGAGTCTGTCTGTGACGCCATAGTTCACGTAGGTCAGCGAACCGAAGCCATTCGAATGTGCAGCAATGACATCGTAGAGATAAGGCTCAATCAGAAAGTGTCCGCGCGGTAACGTCGCGGCAGAGGGAGCCAGCATTGGGCCGGTCCACCATGCATCGTCGAGAGACTGGCGAACAACGGACGATGGCGGCGAGGTCTGCTGCTCTTGAGACTCTGCGGTCGCAACCGTAACGAATAGAGCAGCGACCATTAGCGCTGCAACGCGAACAGATCCCCGCATGATCGAAAGACTCCTGCTGGTGTCAGCGGTCAGACGAACGGCTGCCATTGATTCGAGCGTTGTAGAGCTGGATGTAGTCGGGCGGAGCGACTCCTTCGGCTAATCGGTCGTCGGGTATGGGCGCCCCAGATGTCCACTCGAGAGGCAATACTCCAGCCCATAGCGGCAACCCATAGTCGCTCTCGTCGTCGAGCGCCGGTCCACTTCGCACCTTTGCCGAAGCTTCCTCGATTGCGAATTCAAGCACCGTTGTCGCTTTCAATTCCTTCTCGCTGGGCTTGCGGACATCCGCCCACCGACCGGCGATGAGATGTTCGGAAATCACACGCAAGGCCTTGGTCTTCTGCTCCGCATCTGCGATCTTCCGCGCGGTTCCGAATGCAACGACGGAACGGTAGTTCATGGAATGGTGGAATGCAGAGCGCGCCAAGACCAAGCCATCGACGAGGGTCACGCTTACACAGGCTGCGACGCCGGCTTCGAGTTCCCGAAGCATGCGGCTCGCGGCTGAACCGTGGAGATACAGTTTTTCTCCGTCCCGACCATACAGCGTCGGAATCACGAAGGGCTGACCATCGATACAAAATCCCACGTGAGAGAGATAGCCCGCATCTAGAATTTGGTGAATGGCTTGCCAGTCATGCGATCCTCTATCGGGGATGCGCCGCAGTTCAGTGCGCTTTGTCAGATTCATCTTTCCCCCGCGTCTGGTCTGAGATCCAGTTGGCTTCCCAGGTCTTGCCTCCATCGTCGGAGAATGCCTGCTCGAAATGGACCGAATTCGGAGTGACGTCCGACCAAACATATCGAACCAGGACAGCTCTGTGATTAGGCCCAACTGCTTCCGTGTCGAAAAACTCGCCTCGTCCGTTCTTGAATTCGCCGACGGTCGGTACATCTGCGCCGCCCCCTTTACTGGTTGCCCAATAAAGGCTCCACTGGTGAGATTGCGGAGCGTACAAGCGGAGGGTCAGGCCTTCGATGTGGCCAGTTGGACGGTCAGCCTCCAACTCGTTCAGATTGGCACGCCCACTCCATACTTTTCTCGCGACAGAAGTGCCCTCAAATTCAACCCAGGTATAGGAGCCCGTTAAGGGGGCCAGGAGTTTCTTCAAATGAACATTCCAAGTACCAAACAGAAAATCAAAATCGTGTTGCCCATCGCGGGCGGCTTGTTGAGACTGTGATTTCATTGCCTCTGAACTCTGGGGCACGGCTGCAGGATCAGCTTCGTCATTTGTCCGCGTCTGATCCGTAATCCAGTTGACTTCCCAAGTCTTGCCTCCGTCACCCGAGAATGACTGTTCAAAGTGGGGCGAGTCCGTATCGGTCTTCGACCAAATGTATCGGACTAGAATCGACCTGCCGTTTGGTCCGGATGGTTCTGTGTCGTAAAACTCGCCGTGTCCATCCTTGAACTCGCCTATGGTTGGCGCGCCCAGGGTGCCGCTCTTGCTCGTGCCCCAATACAGGCTCCACTGGTGGGTTTGCGGATTGTATAGCCGCAGGGTCAGACCTTCGATGTGGCCGCCAACCGGGCTGTCGGTTTCAAACTCCTCCAAATCAGCGCGACCGCCCCAGACTTTTCGCGTGACCGAGGTACCTTCAAATTCCACCCAAGTGGTGGAATCGGTTAAGGGATGAAGGAGTCTTTTCAGATGAATCTTCCAGGTACCGAACTCAAAATCAAAATCGTGTTGCCCATCGCGTTGCGCAGGTGCGGGTTGAGCGCTGGTTGTCGATCCATCTGAATTATGTTGCGCGAGTCCTGGAAAGGGCCGCAAGACGACAACCAGGCTGCACACTATCACGGTAGCTCGAATATGTTTCTTGATGTTCATCGCTGTCTCCTTGAATTTGTCGGTCGATCCGGCCTGGCGAAAGCCACCGCTTTACTTTGTGGTCGTTCTCGTGAAATCAATCACCCAGTGTTTGGTCCAGGTTTCTCCGCCATCGAATGAGCGGTGACTTTCCCAGTGGGCGGACCGCTCCGTGATCCGGGACCATGTGAGCCTCGAGAGAACATTGCGCCCAGTCTCATCCTGCCACTGGCCGTGAAGGTCGATGGCGCCGCCTTCAAATCGTCCGCGCCAGACCAGGAAACCACCCGGCGCAGAGGTGTCCGTCCACGTGTGTTCCCACTGCGAGGTCTGGGGATTGAAGGCGCGGAGGCCGATGCCTTTGATGATCGTACCTTGGTAGGGTCCCTCGAAGAATTCCAGGGAAACGCAGCCATCCAGAACCTTGCTCGCTGTCATCGAGCCCGGCCCCTCGCCCCAGGATCCGTCGGGCTGAGCAAAGTGGCAAATCGCGTTCCACTCGCCTTCCAGAAAATCAAATTGCTTTGCTTCCGCGTTCGTGGGTGCACAAATCACAGTTGTCATGCGAGAAAACTAACTCGAAATAGTGGTCTGCTGCAATATCCACTTCTATTTGTTACGATATAACCACTATGAATCTCACTCACGACGGGTGGCCTCGAATGAAACGCCTTCCAGCCAGTTTCCTTCCTCCGATCGCGCTCGACCCGGGCAGCAAGACCCCGATGTATCGCCAGCTCTATGACTGGTTTCGGACAGCCATCATCGATGGCCAAATGCGGCCTGGACAGCGAATTCCGTCCACTCGAGGCCTGGCCGCTGAGTTGAAGGTTTCACGCATCCCGGTCTTGCAGGCATATGAGCAACTGCTGGCCGAAGGGTACTTCGAAACCTTCACTGGAGCCGGGACGTGTGTGGCTCGATCCATTCCAGAGGACACGACGAGTCCGCCAGCCGCGAATGTGCAGCGAGCACCGCAAGAAATAGTGAAAAGGCTTACTCCGCGCCGAATGTCACGGCGAGGAACTGCATGGGCGCAGGTGCCGGCTCAACTGTGGTTGAGTGTCTCCGGTGCATTTCGAGTGAGCCTTCCTGCCCTCGATCACTTCCCCATGGGCATCTGGTCAAAGCTGGTGGCTCGCCATGCTCGAAGGCCAGCAAAGGCCATCATGGCTTATGGCGATGCCATGGGATACGTGCCATTCCGCGAGGCGATTGCGGAGTATCTGGGTGCATCGCGGGGGGTGCGATGTGACGCATCGCAGATTCTGGTGACGACCGGTTCACAGTTAGCCTTGCAACTTTCCGCACAGGTTTTGCTGGATCCCAAAGATCGGGTGTGGATGGAAGAACCAGGCTATCCCGGTGCGCACCAGGCGTTCATTACGGCCGCGGCTCAGATGATTCCAGTTCCGGTGGACCACGACGGCATGGACGTGGCAAACATCATCGGTCGAAATCGCGTCGCGCGCGCTGTGTATGTCACGCCATCGCACCAGTATCCTATGGGCGTGACGATGAGCGCCACACGCCGCATGCTTCTGCTTAACTGGGCCGCGCGCTCCGGGGCATGGATCATCGAAGACGATTACGACAGCGAGTACAGATTTGGAAGCCGCCCTATCGCTGCTCTGCAAGGCATGGACACGGATGGGCGAGTTATTTATATCGGGACGTTCAGCAAAGTCCTGTTTCCTGCTTTACGCCTGGGCTACATGGTTGTTCCCAAGGATTTGGTACCCGCTTTCTCCGCCGCTCGGGACGCCGCAGATATCTTCTCGTCGACCCTCTACCAGGCGGTCCTAACCGATTTCATCCGCGAGGGACACTTCGCTCGCCACATACGCCGGATGCGAATGCTGTACATGGAACGGCGAAGCGCACTGGTAAACGCAATCCGACTTCAGATGGAAGAGATGCTCGAGGTGGTTGGCGCCGAAGCAGGAATGCATTTGGTCGCACTTCTGCCGCCCGGAATTGACGATCTTGCCGTTTCGAGGAAAGCTGGGCGGAACGGTGTTTCTGCGATGCCTTTGTCCACGTGTTACGCAAAACGTCCGAACAGGGGCGGCCTCATTCTTGGGTACGGCGGTGCGAATGTTCGGCAGATTCACGCGGGAATACGCAAGCTTCGGATGAGCGTGCAGGACCAGGTCGCATGACGCGCTAAATGTAACTTCTGAGTGACGGCAAGCGGGAAGCAATCCCAAGGTTAAGGTTAGCTGACCATCTGGGAGCGATAGCCTTGTGGCTCAAGTTGAGATGCTGGATGTGGCTGCTTCTAGCTTGCTGTACATTCGGATACATTGTGGATAGGCCCCGGAATTTCAAAGCCGAAAATCGGAGGCGAGCAAGAAGAGGAACAAACATGGTCCAATCGGGTGCGCGCAATAAAGAATGTTTGAGGATTCTGTTCTGGCTAATCCCCTGCGCCTTGCTGTTCACCGCCGCTGCTCCGCCCGCGGCGGCACAGTTCAAGGCCTGGGTCATGGCCAAACTCCCCGACACGCCCGAGGGTCTCGGAGTCGACTCTCATGGCGAACTCTACGCGACCCTGATGCATATTGGCGAAGTCGTCATGGTCAAAGATGATGGCAGCTACGATCACATCGCGTGGGTGCCGTCGCAGGAAGAAAGCGGAAAGGGAGACCTGATCGGACTCGATCTTGACTCGTCTGGCAACATTTACGTTGCCTACACGGGCCACTCGAAACGTGACTTTAGGAAGGACCTGGCAGATCCGTTCCACCCCGCTTGCCGGGACGCGACGGTGACCCAATCGGGCGTTTATAAGATCGACGCTAAAACCCGAAAGGTAACGGCCCTCGCGACCAAAGCAGAGGGTTGGCCATTTTGCTATCCCGACGATGTTGCGATCGACTCCAGCGGCAACGTGTACATGACGGACCTCACGTACTCCGGAATCTGGAAAATCTCTCCCGATGGCAAGAAGGTGGACCTGTGGTCGGCACATCCGCTGCTCAATTGGTCCCCCAAGCCTTATTCGGGATTCCCACTGGGAGTCAATGATCTCGTGATCGATAAGCAAGAGAAGAACATCTATGCTGTTACCGACGGTGACCCAATGATACTCAGGATCCCGATTAAGGGTGATGGGACAGCCGGTGAACCGGTGCCGTTGCCGTATGGGTTCTCAGCATTTGATGGGATCGAGTTGGACGGCAAAGGCAACATCTACGTATCCGAGATCTTGCTAAACCAGATCTGGGTCCTTTCGCCTGATGGCTCTCAGCGCATCCTGATAGCCACTAAGAAGAACGCGCCGTTGGACAACAACACTAGCCTGGTTTTGAAAGGAGATGTTCTTTGTACAGCCAACCTCGGCTTCACCCACGCCAAACCCGAGGAAGCGGACCGAACGGTGGTCTGCATGAAGGGTTTCCCCCTGCCGAAATAGTTGGATTATGGAAGGTTAGCCGACCGCACGGAAGTTGATGGGCAAGCTCTCAACGCGTTGCGAAAGTCTCAACCTCAATTCTTGAGGACGGAGATTCTCTACGAGATGGTCACTGGCAACCGGCCGTTCGCGGGACGCAGCCAGATCAGCGTGGCCAGTGCCATCCTGGAGAAAGAACCTGAGCCAATCACCGCGACTCATCCGTTCACGCCGCATTTGTTCGAGCAAGTGGTCGCAACCTGCCTGGCCAAGAATCCTGACGACCGCTTCCAGACCGCGCATGACCTGAGGCTGCAGTTGAAGCGGATTGCCGAGGGCAAAATCCAAACTGCCAAGCCCGCAGAGCACGGGAGAACGAAACGGGAAGCCATTCTGGCCGCTGTGGCATGCGTAACCGCCCTCCTCCTGATCGCATCCTTGATCTGGTGGCGCGCCAGTCGCCCGGCTGAGCGAACCGAGTATTTTTCCGCGCCCCTGCCGTTCGCGGCGCGAGACGTGGCTGTGTCTCCCAATGGCCACACGGTCGCAGTGGTTGGGCGCGATTCGGAACGAAAAAACCTCCTGTGGACGTATGAAGCCGGCTCGCCGCAGGCAACGGCGATCCCCAACACCGAGGGAGCCAACTTTCCATTCTGGTCTCGCGACGGCAAGTCAGTTGGATTTTTCGCGGACGGGAAACTACTGAAGAAGCTGGACCTATCGGGCGGGCCGCCGCAAACCCTCTGCGAGGCACCTACCGGCCGCGGCGGCGCCTGGAACAAAGACGGAGTCATCCTGTTTACTCCGAGCGGACAGTTGGGAGTCGGCCTATACCGCATCGCTGCGTCGGGAGGTACGCCAACGCAAGTCACATTTCCGGACAGGACACGGGGAGAGGATAGCCATCGTTGGCCTGTCTTCTTGCCGGACGGAATTCACTTTCTTTATCTGGCCATGGATCTCTCCGGCCGGAAGATCTCTCGTCCATTTATGTGGGTTCGCTGAACTCGAACGAGAAGCGCCTGGCAACTCAGGCGAAAGCGAATGTCGCCTACGCCGAACCGGGGTATTTGCTCTTTTACCGCGATCAAACTCTTTTTGCGCAACGATTCGACGCCAAGAAGCTTGAACTGAGCGGGGAACCGAGTCCCATTCTCACAGATATTCTGTACTTGCCGCGAATTCAGAGGGCGGTGTTCGCGAGTTCGTGCGAGCGGCGTGCTGTTCGCCCAGAGATCCGGGGATACAGGAGCGTCGCAACTACTCTGGTTTGACCGCAAGGGACAGCAAGTTGGAGTTGCAACCCAACCGGGCATTTACGGCAACATCGCGTTAGCGCCGAATGGGAAGTTCGTTGCGGCCGACTCCATGGACCCGGCGAGCACGAATACCGATCTCTGGACCTACGATCTGGAGAACGAGAGCAGCAAACGGCTGACGTTCGATCCTGCCATTGATTCGTCGCCGGTTTGGAGTCCGGATGCGAGCAGGCTGGTGTTTTGCTCAGACCGCGCGCAAAAGTTCAACTTGTACCTGAAAAATTCGGGCGGGTCACAAGAAGAGCAATTGATCCCGCAGGAAGGCCCCCGACCGGTATCCCACGGACTGGTCGCACGACGGGAAATATCTGCTCTATGAGCGGGGCCCCGTGTTGTGGTTCGTAACGTTCCGGAACTCACGGCTACTCCGTTTCTGAAAGCAGGCTCGACCGCCAAAGTGGGTCGCTTCTCTCCGGACGGAAAATGGGTTGCCTATGCTTCGAATGAAAGCGGACGATGGGAAATTTATGTAACTTCATTTCCAGCCGCGCATGGGAAGCGGCAAGTGTCGAATGCGGGGCGGGGAGCAGCCGAGATGGCGAAGCGACGGAAGAGAGTTGTTCTATCTTGCGCCGGACGGCAAGATTATGGGCACGCCCGTGACAACCGGCGCCAGTTTCGACGCGGAGACCCCGGTTGCACTGTTCCAGGCGTACCCTCGCGAAATGATCGCAACGTCGGAACAGTTCGACTACGACATAAGCAAAGACGGTCAGAGATTCCTGATCAACACGCAGCTAAAAGCGGCATTGACGCCAATGTCAGTCGTGATGAATTGGGCTGCCAGCCTGAACAAATAGACCGCGCCCTCGAGCACCCCAACAAAAGTACTCAACTTCTGAAATCACCCATAGCGGTCACGACCTGGACGGTTTCGGATTCTGGGCAGTTCGCGAGCAATCCTAAGTTACGCAATGGGGACGAGTCTCACAACGGGTCACACGTCAGATTGGGGAGGCGTGTGGTTCGCTCACGCCCGATCTCCTCGAAGTCCGTGTTGCTGAAAATCCGACAGTGATCCGAGAGATCTCGGTTCTTGTTCATAAGCTCGCGCCTTTGCTCCATGCTTCTTTCAGGCCCCGCCTGGCGGCGAGTGTTATTTCGCCCTTGCGCTTCGCTATGACTTCACCCCCATCAGGTTGTCAAAGGGACTTTCACCCTCGAGCTGTCGAACATGCTCGGCACACGTAAAAAAGCCGCCCCCAAAAGGCGGCTTCACACTCTTATTCCAAACACTCAGTGCCAAAGGCCCTCCAGGAGAAAGCCGTGCTTCTACTGACCGGTCACCGCATCGATGAAGGCAAGGCCGTTCGGCGTACCCCACCCGGTTGCGTTGTCCCAGCCGCGCCGGACCGTAAGCGAGGTGTCCAGACCGAATCCAAAATCCAGAACGCACGGACCGGCAGGGAACCCCATCCCCTGGCAAAGCTCCGCACTGATGGGCCAGATCGTGCTGGTGAACCCCTTATTCCCGTACAGGAATCCGTCAAACAGCTCGGAAGCCGAGTAGGTCGTGGTACCACTGCTGTCCGTAATCGAACCGGTCACGTTGTTCCGCGTGCTGTCGGTAGTGGGCAGCACATCCTGAACGCCACCGTAGGGCAGACCAGCGATAAGGGGCGCAGCAGAACCGAGCGGCGCACCAGCCTGCTCGTTGGCGAGGGCCCAGAAGCCCGTAAAGATTGGACTGGCCAAGCTGGTGCCGCCGATGCCGTAGAGGAGGAACTGTTGCCCTTGACTCGTGATCGCGATGACAAAGCCCGTGTAGGGATCAGCCAGCGCGGAGACATCGGGCGTCTGCCGCCCTTTGCCGGGAAGTGACGACTGCCACGATGGCTTGGCCCAGAACACGCTCTCGCCACCTCCGCCGCCGCCGATGGGGCCGATGGCCGCCGGCGGGTCCGACACCGCACCGCCGATCTCCAGGCCAGTCCATGTACCGCCCCAAGCGGTGGTGATCGTGGATCCCGGATGGTTGACGTCGTTCAGGATCGAGGTACCGCCGACGCCGGTGGCATGCGGCGCAACTGATGGCACGCCGGGCGCACCCAACGGAGAACCCACCCCATTGTCGCCACTATCGCCGGTCGAGAAATTGACGGTGATGCCTTGTGCGGTTGCCAGCTCAATCGCCTCGTCCCATGATGTCTGTTCCAAGGGTCCGGCGAGCAGGTCGAGATCTTCTTCATAGCTATTCGAGAGTTGGTTGCCGAGATTGTTCTGCACCACGTACGCGATGGAGTTCTGGAAGTCTTCGCTGTCCTGGCCGTTGGTGGCGACGACAACAATGTTCGCCCCGGGAGCGATAGAGTGCGACGACTGCACGTCGAGTGCGATCTCGCCGTTCCAGCCGCTCACTATGCCCAAGATCGGATTGGGCTTGCCCTGCGGGTAGACAATGCTGAAGTTGGTTTTGTTCAGCAGCGGCAAACCCGCCAGTTTGAACAATGCGTTGGCGTCTTTCTCGAGAGTGGGATACCCGTAGCCCTCGACCAAAACAATCGTCTGACCTGCTCCGTTCAATCCCTCCTCGTAAACCTGGTTGAGACCGTAGGCAGTCTGCAATTGTGCGGGGAGATAGACGCAGTAAAGGCCTGACGCGTCATAGACGGTGCCGGTGTAGGAAGCAGTTGGCAGTGTGCCCGAACCCTGCAGGTTGTAGGTCGCCGGTGGGGTGAGACAGTCGGTGGTGCTTACTGGCGGAAAACCGGCGTTGCGGCGAACTTTGCTGAGCGGCAGCGGAGTATACGGTTTTTGCGTGCGCGGGTCAATCGCCTGCTTGTACAGCGGGCGCACCTGATGGCTCTCGATCCCCGCCACGGTGGAGACGTAGTTTCCCGCCGCGCCGCTCAAGTGTGCATTGCGCACGTTGGCGCGGTAGGTTCGTCCGTTGTATTCGAACTGGTGAAGTTCGGTGTTAAACGCTTTCTCCACATTGGCGATGGTGCCGTGGGCGCGGATCGTGAAACCGTACTTGTCGATGGAGAGAATGGTCAGTCCGCTCGTCTCAAGTTCCCGGCGAACCATCTGCCGCTGGCTTCCGGTTGGCGCATACTTCTTGAGGTCGGCGGGAGTCATCCACTTGTGGAAGGTCGGCGAAGTGCGGTCGTAGAGCGCGTCGACAGCCTTGTCGAATGCCGCCTTGTCGTTAAGCTTGAGGTGAACTGTTATGTTGATCTCGGCCGAGGCATCGGCAAGGCCGAGGTCCCGTGAAATTTGAATACCAGCGGGCACATTGGTTTCTGCGCGTTGAGCGTATGCTGACAAGCCTCCTATAGCGAAGAACGCCGTCAAGACGACGACCGTCACGCCTCGTAACGAACTTTGAAACGCCATGATCTTCTCCTTTTGCAATTTGACTAAAGCACAACCGGGACAACCTGGAACCTGGAAGAGATGTCCAGGGAACAGGAAGGTTCCAGGGACACATGACTTGAAGACGAACAGCCGCCGACGTACTCACATCGGCCGTTGTCAAAATCTTGTCGGTCAAAACTTATATACGAAGATTCACCTCCCTGTACAGCGAAAACCCGCACTACAAGCGCTTTCCGCTAGCGACATTTGCCGGCCGCCTTCTGTTTGCGGTCTCGGCGGTCGCTGTGGCCGCAACCTCGACGCCAGCGCAATCCCCACAAGGTACAAGGTCCCCAAGCCGCTCAACCGCGCAGAAAATGTCGATCAGTGGGAAAGTACCGACCAAGAATGGCACCCCACTCACCGACGCACGCGTAGAGCTTTTCCCCGTGGGCCAACGAAGTGATCCGAACCGTGCGCACATCTCTGCTATCACTGCACCCGATGGTACGTTTCGTGTAAATGTTCCGTGGGCAGGTGACTACATTTACGGTGTGTCTTTGGGAATTCAATTGTGCCAGGGACGCATGCAGCCGCCTTACTGCAACGGGGTCGTGCTTGTGGTTCCGGTTGAAGAAATGAAATTGCAGTGGCACCGCTACCAGTCAGCGTGTAGCTATTCGACCGGAGATGTCCACTTCTACAACATCCCACCCGGCGATTACCGGAGTTTTGCAATGGAGGCCCCCAGTTACCCATTACATCGAGCCTTGGCTTGTGCGGAGCTGGAAAAGCCTAGATGGGGGGACCTGGAGATGCATGAGAAAGATTCGACTCTGATTCACATCGTGCCGGGAAAAACGAATGAGATCGATCTGCGCTTGATTCGTGCGCGGTAGCGCGCCGCAACAGTCCTCATTGGCGATGTCAACGGGCTGAGAAGCAGAAAGCGCCTTCCAGAAGCTCGTGCCGGCTTGACCAATCGAAGGAATGACGGCCAAGTCCATTTGTCGAATGCTCGTTCTGCCCGGGCGCAAAGAGGTCGGGCCTTAGCTCTTACAAGCTCTCGGGGTATTTGCCGACGAGTTCGAATTCCATCGACATGCCCCAGAGATCGTCGCCGTTACAGCTCACGGACCAGCGCGGAGACGTGCGAAGGTGTTGGTTGGTGGAAGTAACGTCCTTCGATACCCTGGAGGTGAACAGAGCGACGAAGCTGTTGCAGCGATCGGGATCTTTGGTGAACTGGCCGAGCATAGGGTTAGGTGAGCGTTTGGGGTTGACGGATTCTCCCCAGCGAAAGGAGTAGGCGCGATTGAAGTCGGAAAGGGGCGGCAGGTGTTCAGTTATGACAAAAGTCAGGGTCAGGATAGCGGAGTAACCCTTCTTCTTGGTGGGCAGGCAGTCAATGAGCAATCGGTCGGCAGTCTTCCAGCGTGGTCCTGAGGCGCGGACTTCGAAAGAGGCAGTGGGGAGATCGCGGCAGTCGGCCTCGGTGACAGGACCGGAGAAGACAAACTTCTTGGGAGGGTCGATTTCTTGGGGGAGGGGTTGATTTTGCGCGGCGGCGAACGTGGGCAGTAGCGAGCAAAATGCGAGCAGAAATTGGAATGTGGGTTTGCGCATAGTGGGAACGGCCTTCATCTGGAATTGCCTTCTTCACTTGGAATAAACTGCCGTAGGAGGCGGCGAGGGTGCGAGCTGGAATTACCGGTGCAGCGCTCAGCTTCCCTTGGGCTCGTAGCCCAAATAGCCCAAGAAAGAGCGCAGAAGCTCGCGCTTAAGTGACTGGTCGTCTTTTGGAATCACGGCCTGCCAGTTCTTCAAATCGTGATCCACCAGAATCAGCTCTATCAGGGCGCTGGTCAGCATCATCAGAGCAAAAGATACCGCCATTTGCGGGTCGGGGTGCTTTACCTCTTTTCGATGCACCAGAAATAACTCCACCAGGTACTGATAAGTACGTATCTCCAGTCGGGCGCATTTCTTATAAAAAGACGTGTGATCGCGCCCCTGCGCAAACTGTCGGAGGGCACGCAACAGTCCGGCGTTGGCTCGGTAGCTGAGCAGCATGCTGTTGATGAGCTGCTCGGCAAGCACGGCCAGGGGAATCTGCCGCGCCATGGCGGGCGTGAGCGCCATGCGCAACCTCTCGTCCTGACGCTCCAGGATGCCGATGATGACCGTTTCGAGAAGCGCGTCCTTATCAGGAAAACGGCGATAGATAGCCCCGGGCGTCAATCCCGCGTGCTGGGCGATGCGCGGAATGGTGGCGCCCTCGAGTCCGTGCTGTCCCAGGACCTCGGCCGCTGCCTTCAACAACTTACGCATCGATTCCCGGCTGCGGGCTTGTTGGGGAGCGAGTGTCTTATCAGCCATAGCCTTCCTTTATATCAGCTGGGCAAGACAATACTTGACATTAATGTAAATGTAAATATACATTTACATTGGACAAACCCAAACGCACGACACGCGCTTATTTGCGGGTTTGCCCCACCGGGAAACGCATCGAGGAGGTTCCCATGACAGCTGCAACCGTTCCCATCGCAAACCTTCCTCCCGCAACCGTCGAGCATCCGTTGCGCAACACGAATTATCGCCTCTGGCTCATCGGCGGCACGATATCGCTGCTGGGCGACCAGTTCTATCTGGTGGCCTTGCCATGGCTTGTCTTGCAGCAGACCGGTTCCGCCGTGGCCATGGGCGCCATCATGATGGCGGGCGCTATTCCGCGCGCTCTGCTCATGCTTATGGGCGGCGCCGTCAGCGATCGCATGTCCGCGCGCAAGATCATGATTGCCGCGGCGACGGCGCGCACTATCTGTGTCACGGTGATCGGTATTCTGGTCTGGCTACGCGTCCTGCGGACCTGGGAGCTATACGCTCTGGCGGTTGCATTTGGCGTGGCCGATGCATTCGCCGTTCCGGCACAATCGGCCTATATGCCCTCGCTGTTGAAGCGCGAACAACTGGTCGCGGCATCGTCGGTCAGCCAAAGCACAGGACAGTTGACGACCATTGTCGGTCCAGTTCCAGCCGGGTTTGTGATCAAAACGCTGGGTGTGGCATGGGCCTTTTTCGTGGATGCGATCAGTTTCCTGTTTATCATCGGCGCACTGTGGAAGCTACCGGATCCACCTAAGTCCCAGACTGCCCGGAAAGCGATGTTGCACTCGATCGCGGAGGGAATCGGGTACGTGGCAAAAGATGTGCCGCTGCGCTCGCTGATGCTGCTGGTCACGGTCCTGAACTTCTGCATTGCCGGGCCGGTTTCGATTGGCCTCGCATACTTGACCAAGACCAGATTCGGTTCGCCCGCCGTGTACGGCATTGTGATCTCGGCGGTTGCCGCGGGAAGCTTGCTAGGCATGCTGCTGGCCGGCGTCTGGAAGATTCGCCAGCGCGGCGCGATGATTGTGGTGGTTTCGTTGGTCCTGGGTGTCTGCCTGGGATCCATCGGACTGCTGGGGAAAGTATGGAGCATCGCCAGCATGCTGCTGATCATGGGCGCAGCGGCCGGAATGGTCAACATCCACATCGGCGCCTGGATCATGCAGCGGATCGATGTCGCAGTGCGCGGGCGAGTTGCGAGCGTGCTCATGCTTGCCTCCTTCGGAATTACCCCCATCTCCCTGGCGGTTGCAGGATTCCTGGTTGCGTGGAGCTTGAAGCTCATGTTTCTGCTAGCTGGAGGACTCATGGTGCTGGCTGCCGCGGGAGCTTCATTCCAGAAGCCAGTGCGAGAGATTGAGTAAGCATCCGAACTTACCGTTGTGCGAAATTGGAAGTCCGGCTGGCGAGTGGCGCCGATTTCAGACCAATGAGGGGCAGACCGGAGCTTATTCCTCGCCCGAAGTCCTTCTTTGGGAAAATGTCGTGCCACGGCGGGCTGTTCGATCTGCCGGTGTCCGCGAAGCCCGATGGTGGACCGCGTCACGATTAAGGCAGCGGCACTAAAAACTTACCCAGCATTGCTCCCGTGGAAAACACCGTATGCATTGGTGAAGCAAAGGCATCGCCAATGCGCGTTTTATGAAGAGCTGATGCGTAAGTTGCGAGCGCTGCCCGGAGTTGAATCGGTGACCATCTTGGAGGAGCGCCTCGGTTCCTGGTGGTCAAATAATGGCAACATGATGGTCGACGGCAAGCTGCCGGGCGCGGCGAACGGATCGCCATGGGTGCGCAGAACGTAGCGGGTCCTGACTTCTTTCATACGTTGGGAGTGGCCGTGCTTGCTGGCCGCGACTTTGCTGACTCCGATACCGCAATCTCGCCGCACGTTGGCATTATCAATGAGCTATTCGCGAAGCGCTTTCTGCCTAATCAGGACCCGTTAGGGCACCGTATCGGAACCAGCGATGGGAAATATCAGATGACCATTGTGGGCGTGGTCAGGGATCACAAATACCGCAGTATCGATGAAGAGCCAGTTCCGATGGCATGGTACATGTACGCCCAGATTCCGATCACAGGCAAAATGCACGTCGAACTTCGTGTCCATGGTGAACCGCTGGCGATTTTACCTGCTGCGCGCAGGGTCGTGCAGCAAATGGATCCGAATCTGCCTTTGATTGAGCCCGTCACACAACAGGCGCAGTATGAGGCGACCATCTCACAGCATTTGCTGTTTGCGCGACTGGCGGGATTCTTTGGCCTGCTTGCAGTCCTGCTGGTTGCCACGGGGCTCTATGGCACATTGGCGTACCGCGTAAACAATCGCACGATGGAAATAGGCGTGCGCATGGCCGTGGGGGCACGGCGCGGACAGGTGGTTTGGATGGTATTGCGCGACAGCCTCATCCTAACAGCGGTTGGAATGGTGATCGGTGTGCCGTTGGCTTCTCTGGTCGCAAGAGCGCTTGCTTCTGCGCTCTATGGAGTAAAACCCTACGACTGGTTGAGTTACTCATTGGCCGTATGTGGCGTGGCAATGGTAGCGATAGTCGCCAGCCTCATTCCAGCGCGCGGAGCCGCGAATGTTGATCCCCTGAGTGCATTGCGAGCTGAGTGACAGGCCAAGGCGCAAAGGAGCGATCTTCCGCTGTTGCAACCGAATCGGCGCGCCGAGTGCGTCAAGCCAACTGCGGTAGCGGTGGCGAAAAAATGACTGCTCACGTGCGCTATACCCGGTCGCGTGCAGGTTTGCGGGCAATGCGTGGCGGCCTAGTTTTCGACCGTGTGGGTAAACTTTGCACCGCGACCATTTCCGGCGGGCAAAAGGACCCGGCGTCACACTTGCAGCGACTCCCTAGGAGGACACGGCCGCCGTAGCTTACTCTCACGGAAATCCCAAGTGGCGATTCACGCCCGCTGAGATTTCCAAATTTCCGATTTAAACCATCAGAACAAAGGGACTTCTTCGCAGAAGAAATTCAACATCTGGTCCGTCTCTTAACCGGTCTTACCGAGGGGCGATTTATTAACCAGACTGATCCACCCGGACCTGGTTAGCTCCGTTATGATCTCCAGCCGCCGATCCTGCCTTATGCGAAACGCGACCTCAGCCATCGCAGAATGGGTTTCATCGCGTTGGTAATTCTCATCCCATGCCTGGATGGCATCTAGTTCCGCCTTCAGGCGTGCCTGATGTTCCCGATTCACGGCAATATACCTCCCTCGATTTCAGGAAAACCTTGCACGTAGGCGGCCGAAACCCGACACGGAGGCTCTCGTTTTGTTCTGAGTGACCTAGAAGCACGGACAGGCGGGTGGGGTTCTCGGAACGCCGAGATTTCAGCAGGACGCCGGAAATCCCGGCGGATGTCCTAGGCACGATATCTCGGCTATGCCGTTTGAACCTGTGCCAGCAGCCATTTCTTTGGCACGGACTGAAAGATGAGATTATCGGCAGTGACGACAAAGTCGTTTCCGCAGCGAGGACAAGTGAACTCCCACAGTTCAGCGTGACTACCCCTCGTCGTCTGTGGCGCAAAGACAAGGGCTAGCGCGCCACAATCGGGCGTGGGACAAGTCGAACCTGCCGCAACTTCGTCGTCAAACTCAGACCGGTCGTCCCGCATGGAAGCTCACCGTGAAGGTCGAACGCCACTTTGTCAGAACAGTTGCTTATATTCAGTGAGAGCGGTCACACCAAAATCGTGATGAAAGACCGGGTGCGAAGTTTCAGAGGTTTTGCCTGCAGCAGACCTTTTTGACCAAGATGTGCGCAGGTTGCCGTCATGAATCGCGGACGTCAGGCTGGCATGTATTTTGGGGGTTGCGCTGTCGATTTGCATCGGGCCGTTCAGTCCGCAATTCTAGGGGTCGGCCAAACACCCGAAAACGGCCCCCCAGGCATCGCCGGTAGGCAGAATTTCATGTAGGAGGCACGATGAATGCATGCCCTCCGGCAGATATTGCAATGTCATTGACAAGTCGGGCTCGACACCGGATACTTTCTGGGAGTGGTTCCGAGCTTTAGGACAGCGTCTATCGAGCACCACTCCCTCCCCCTGAAGTCGAATTCAATCTGGAAGATGACCATGTCGTTTCGACCGGAAGGGTTTCGTGTCGCCCGGCACAGAAAACTGCGCGTGAGGGTCTGGGGACCAAACTCTTCTGATCACAGGAGGAATCTTGTCAATGTCCGCAAGCAACAATGGTTTTCTGCTGTTCGACGCCGGATTGAATTTGATTGCGTCGAATGAGCAAGCTCTTCAAATCCTCTCGTTCTCGAGTGAAGCAGATCGGATCAAACAGCCTAAAGTCTCCCGCGCGGATCGGGTACGTATCAGCCTCCTCGACCATCGGCGTCAAGGCGGAACGGCTTTTGTCAAAGACTTCACGTCAGGCAAGCGCCGCTACATTTGCAAAGTCTCGCCCGTCGACTGCGGTGGACAGTATTCGGTTCGACCCGCTTTCATTGTGCTGCTGGAGCGGGATACAGCGGGCAGCCACAATGCGCTTGCCGAAACCCTTGCCCAATTTGATCTGACGCAGCGAGAAGTCGAAACCGTGGAGTTTCTCCTCCAGGGTCTCACCAGCAAGGAGATCGGCACTCGCATGAACATCAGTCCCAACACGGTAAAGGCGTTCCTTCGCTTGGTTATGGTGAAAATGAAAGTTTCCACCCGTTCGGGAATTGCCGGAAAGATCGCAGCATCAGGGACCGAGCGGTCGCCCGCAATTTTCCAGTCAACCGAGGTCAGTCCGATGGTAAACGGCGCGACTGGAGCTTTTGCAGATACCAAGGAGCGATTTCACTCGCACCCAAGCGCGGATTGACGCCGACAGGAACCGCCGAAGGAGACGGGTGCGGCGGCAACGGTTGACCCTGCTGACCGGTGGAGCAGTTGATCCTCCAAATGGCGGGAAATGACGGGATCGTGAGACGCGGTGAATCGACGAAGGGCGCTCAAGGTTGGTTGGCCTAGCCCGATCCTAGACCGGGTTTTTCTTGAACAGGGGCTCTAGGCGCTCATAGAGACCTTCAATCGCATGGAAGAGTTTGGCCAGCCCCTCGGTTTCATAGCCCACTTCCAGTGATTCCAGGTCGATCGTCAGATCCCTCGCGATCTGGGTGGCGCGACGAACACGGTTTTCCGACAGTATCCCCAGAACTGAATACGGATCTCGATGCTGTTGTTGGAGTTCTGTCCATTGTTGGACGGCCCATGTGGTTTGCCGGATACTGTCGACTGCACTGCGGAATTCGCTCAGCACCCGGGGAGATGAGTCCGCGGAAACCACGAGTTTCTCCAGGACTTGCAGCTCCTCGGTAGCCGCTTTTAGGCGTTCCGAGACAGATGGGGAGCTACCTTGATGGTCGCCGAATGATGCCATGGATCGAAGCTTCCTCCGCACCTCAAACCATCGGCCATGCGACGCTAAAACTTTGCCCGCCACTCGCACTTCGGTAATGTCTGGAAGTTGCCGGCAGGCCAAACGGAGCGCATCGTGTTTTCTTTCTCGTCCCGCGGCTTCCGATCTCCGGGAGGGGATCAGATAATTTACCTGTAGGCACTCGGTCGAAGGCCTGTCGCTTTTCTGTCCTGATCGGTCGTAGCCAAGAGCAGGAAGCCCGTGACCACTTCGAAACCGTTATCGGATAAAAAAGTCGTCGTCGATCTGGTCCGGTTCGCGGGTTAAAGCGATAAAAGCGACCGTCCGATACATGGGTAAAGGACAACCCTATGCGTCGGTAGCTGCCGCTGATCTTTCTTGTTTGCATGGTAACGGGCAGCTCGTATGCTCAGAGCTCAGACAATATTGAAATCCACGGATTTGTCACTCAGGGTTTCGTCTTCAGTTCGCGTAACAACCACTTGCCCATGCAGTCAAGCACTGGCAGTCTGCAGTGGACCGATGGCGCGGTGAGTCTCACCGATTCCCTCACCGACAAGCTGCGGGTCGGAATCCAGCTGCACATGTACCAACTGGGACAACTCGGCGGCCCCAATATTCATGTCGATTGGGCATCGGGGGACTACCGGGTGAACGATCATCTTGGATTTTGAGCCGGCAAGGTGAAGACCGTCAACGGCCTGTTCAACGACTCCCAGGACGTGGACGCGGTCTTCCTCTGGACGCTCCTGCCGCAATGACCGTACCCGATCGACAATCCGTATTTTTATGGCAAGATCGAGGGGCACTTCCTGCACGGCACCGGGCTTGGCTACTACACCAGCACCAATCCGAACGGCCTGGAGCCAAACTCGAACAAATTGGCGGCTAAGATCGGTTTCAGTTTCTAGAGGTTCATCACGAGATGAGAGAGCAATCCACAATACTGCCTGCCTGATCCTAGTGCTCGGTTGCTTCGGCTGCTGGTCAGCGGCTCGCGCCCAGGATGGGGTGTTAGTGGCAAACCGGGCTGTTCAGGTCGCCGAGATCGGCAACGCCGATTTGCGTGCCATATTCAACGGAAGCAAGACCCGATTCGCTGACGGGTCACATGCGGTGCCGGTCATGTTAAAAGGTGGACCGGCGCGCGAAGTATTCTTAGAGAACCACATCGGCGAAAACGCGGACGAATTCCGCGCGCAATGGCGCAACGCGGTATTTGCCGGCCAAGGCGCCATGCCCCGAACGTTCGATTCCGAATCGGCTCTCATCGAATACGTATCCGTCACACCCGGCGCGCTCGGGTATGTGGGCCGTACGCCATCTCCGGATAAAGTGAAGGGCCGGCGATTTGTGAAGTAGTACCCGGCGTGCCGCTCGATCGCTTGGCGAAGGCTGACCTTTGGCATCCTGGCTGCCAACCAGCCCGCACGCCAGAACACCGTCGCGAATTTAGACGACCGCCTCTTTTTCTCTTGCGGCGTAGTGGGAGTCTACGTAATCGTCGAGGATTTTGATAAACTCGGCGACGATCTTGTCGCCTTTGAGCGTGGTGAAGAGGCGACCGTCGACGTAGACGGGGGCCTTCGGCTCTTCGGCAGTGCCAGGCAGCGAGATTCCCAGGCTGGCGTGTTTGGATTCTCCGGGGCCATTCACGACGCAGCCCATCACGGCCACTTTCATTTCCTCCACGCCGGAATGAGTCTGTTTCCAGACCGGCATCTGGTCGCGCAGGTAGCTCTGGATCTGCTCGGCCATTTCCTGGAAGAAGGTGCTGGTGGTGCGGCCGCAACCGGGGCAGGCGGTAACTTGCGGAGTGAAGCTGCGAATGCCGAGCGACTGTAGAATCTGCTGCGCGACTCGGACTTCTTCGGTGCGGTCGCCGCCGGGAGCGGGTGTTAGCGAGACGCGGATCGTGTCCCCGATGCCCTCCTGCAGCAGGACAGCCAAGGCCGCGCTCGAAGCTACGATTCCTTTGGCTCCCATGCCCGCTTCGGTGAGTCCCAGGTGCAGCGGGTATTGGCAGCGACTGGCCAGCATGCGGTAGACGTCGATCAGGTCCTGTACACCGCTGACTTTCGCGCTAAGGATGATCTGGTCGGGGCGTAGGCCGAACTGCTCGGCGAGTTTTGCCGAGCCGAGCGCACTTGCGACAATCGCCTCCATGGTCACTTCGCGCGCTTCTTTCGGCTCCGGGAGGCGCGAATTCTCGTCCATCATCTTGGTCAGCAACGACTGGTCGAGCGATCCCCAGTTCACGCCGATACGGACAGGCTTCTGGTGCCGGGCGGCGACTTCGATCATGGTGCGGAAGTTGTCATCGTTCTTGCGCCCGATGCTGGCGTTGCCGGGATTGATGCGATACTTGGCCAAGCCCGCAGCGCAGCCGGGATATTTCGTGAGCAGCAGATGACCGTTGTAGTGAAAGTCGCCCACGATCGGAGTGCGCAAGCCCTGCTTCTCGAGCCCTTCCACAATGTGGGGTATGGCCTTGGCGGCGTCGTCATTGTTGACGGTAACGCGCACGACCTCACTTCCGGCGCGCGCCAGGGCGGCCACTTGCTTGATGGTGCCGGGGATGTCAGCGGTGTCGGTGTTGGTCATGGACTGCACCATGACTGGGGCAGCGCTGCCCACACGGACGCCGTCGATGGCGGTCGTGAAGGTTTTTCTACGATGAATTTCGGCCATAGCGGAAGCTTTATTTTAGCAGGTTACACGCCGAACTTCGCTCCTCCGGGCATGCCGCGCAGAGCACCGGAAGCGAAGGCCTGGTTGGCGAAACTAAGGCATCCGGGTCAGACCCGGCAGCGTTTTGACCAGATCGTTGTAAATCACCATCACTGCGAAAAGCACCAAGAAGACGAACGCAGCCTGATAGATACGTTCCTTGATAGGCAGGCTGATTTCTTTTTGCATCAGGCTTTCGATGAACAGAAGCAGGATGACGCCGCCGTCGAGGATGGGGATCGGCAGCAAGTTCATGATGCCCAGATTCAAGCTGATGGCGGCGGTGATCTCGAGCAGCGGCGTGTAGCCTTTTTCCCGAGCGGCTGCCCCCACGGCGCTGCCGATGCCAATCGGGCCGTCAACCGCCCGCATGGAAACCTTGTGCCGCACCATTTTTTGCAGCAATTCGAGAATCAGGAGAGAGCTCTTTTTGTTGTCGGACAGCGAGCGGTTCAGAGCGTCGGTGAAATTGAGCTTAACCACCTTGGTGGGAAGACTGGCGACTCCGATCCGGTAGGCCGGTTCTTGCCCGTTTCCTCCTCGGTCGAGCATCGGTTTCACGGTGAAGGTTTTTTTCTGACCGTCGCGGAGAACCACAATTTCCAGAGGCTGATCTTTGGTGCGCTTCAACAGCTGGATGAGCGCCTGCACGGCCGGAATTTCCTGCCCGTTCGCGGTCAGCAGCTCATCCCCCAGCTTGATGCCGGCCTTTTGCGCGGGCATGCCCGGTTCGATGGTGGTCACGGTCACGCTGGGTTCCTTAGCTATCCAGCCGACGGCGCCAATTTGGTTGGGACTAACCGGTTCCGGAACCAGGACCTTTTCCATGATCTTGCCGTCGCGCTCGATGTCAAATCGCAGAGGCTGATTCGGACTGAGGGCAGACTTAATATCGACTTGCTCCCAATCCGGATTTTCGACGTCCTCGACGCGGACTATCTTGTCGCCAATTTGTATGCCTGCCTTTTCCGCAGGCGTATCGGGAGTCACCCAGCCGACAACGGCGGGCTCGTCCAGCACGGCGAGGTATTCATAGTGCACCATGTAAACGCCGGTGAGCAGGGCGATAGCGAGCATGATGTTCATTGCCGGTCCGGCCACGGCGATGATGAAGCGCTGCCATCGGGGATGGGAAAGAAATTCGCCCGGATCGCCCGTCCGGTCATCCATCGGGTTTTCGCCCGACATCTTGACGTAGCCACCGAGTGGAATGATGCTGATGCGATAGTCGGTTTCGCCCTTGGTGAAGCCCATCAGGCGCTTGCCAAAGCCGATCGAAAACACCTCCACCCGCACCTTGAAATACTTGGCGGCAGCGTAATGGCCCCATTCATGAATCAGGATCATGAAGCCGAGCACGATTCCCATGTCAAAAATGGTATGGAGGATGGAAAGAAGCTGGACCATAAGGTTACAGATTACTCCAACACTGCTATCCCGGAATGGCCCTCATGGGCGATCCCTTTCGATTGTGCTGCTTTACCGCTTCTGTCGCTAGAAGGCGAGCCTTGCTATCGAAAGCGAGCACTTCTTGTATAGATTCCAAATGCCGGGCTGGCGTTGCAGAGATCACGTCCTCGATAACGCGGGGGATATCTTCGAAGCCAATCCGCTCCTCCAGAAACGCGGCCACCGCAACCTCATCAGCGGCGTTTAAAGCGATGGTCTTTGCGCCTCCGTCGCCCGCCGCTTCGTGCGCGAGACTCTCGTAGGCCAACCTCAGACAAGGAAATTTAGCCATATCCGGTGGGCAAAAGTCCAGATGCCGCAAGTCACCGATCGCGAAGCGCAATTCCGACAGGATGCGCTCGGGATACGTCAGCGCGTACAAGATGGGCAGACGCATGTCGGTCACGGAAATTTGAGCAAGTATGCTGCCATCCACGAACTCGACCAGGGAATGGATCGTAGATTGCGGATGGACAATGACTTGCACGCGCTCCGGGGGTACGTTAAACAGGCGGCAGGCCTCGATCACCTCAAAACCCTTATTCATCAAGGTTGCGGAGTCGATGGTAATCCTTTTGCCCATCTTCCAGGTGGGATGGTTGAGCGCTTGTTGCACCGTGATTGAGGCAAATTCCGCCTTGGGCGTTTTCAGGAACGGGCCGCCGGAGGCGGTCAGCCATATGCGCTCGACTTCGTGCATCCGTCCGCCGCGAAGGCACTGGTGTACGGCATTATGCTCGCTATCGATCGGCAGCAGAGGCTTGCCCTGCTTTCGGGCCTCGGCGGCGATCAACTCGCCCGCCACTACCAGGCATTCTTTGTTGGCCAGGCCGACGCTTTTGCCCGCACGTACCGCCTCGTAGGTTGCCTCCAGACCGGAGACGCCGACGATGGCGCTGACCACGAAATCAACTTCCGGGTGGGTGGCAACTCGTACCGTGCCCGCGGCGCCGTGAACAACCTCGATTTCAGACAAGCCGCGGCCTCGGAGTCTGGCCCCGATAGCTTCGGCATCCCGCTCGTTCGCCATCGAGAGCACGCGAGGTTTCCAGCGCACGGCCTGCTCGAAGGCGAGTTCGGTATTGTGCCCAGCGGCGAGGGTTGCGACCTGAAAACGGTCAGGATAGCTCGCAACCACACTCAGAGTGCTGCGGCCGATCGAACCCGTCGAACCTAGAATGGAGATGCGCTTCATGCAGAGTCTGGAACCTCTATTGTACGGGATGTTACGGATTGATCCCGCCCCGCAGTTCGAAACCAAACCGGCCTGACGAAGTCGCTCACCGGTGCGAAGACGGCCAAAGGGCTCTGTTGCCTCACCGGAGTGGGGGCGAGGAACTGCTGAACCAGCGCGTCGCGATCGGACTCGGTTTTCGCAAAAAGCAGCACGCCCGAGGTGGCGCCTGGCCGCGGCGCGGCCACCGTGCCGGGCATTCTCGTTCTTCAGGGTTCACGCCGAATCTCGCAATAGTATGGCGGAGGAGCGAGCGGATCGTAAGCAGATACGCACCCGGCCGTCGAATGGCCCGCGATTTGCCTCTCGCTTGGCCGTAGCGGCATTCCGCAGGAACGCTTGCTGCGCCTACCGCATCAGCCGCCAGGCGCTGTAGGCCCACACCACGGGCACTGCGAACAGCAGGGCGTCGATGCGGTCGAGCATGCCTCCATGGCCGGGGAGGATGGTGCCGGAATCCTTTGCTCCGGCACCGCGTTTGATCAGGGACTCGACCAGATCGCCGAGCTGGGCTGCGAGGTTGACCACCGCGGACAATACAATGACCGGCCAGAGCGACGGTTGCTCCAGGCCAAACATGCCGTCGCGACGCTCGATCAGACCCGAGCGCAGAAGCACGCCGCTGATTCCGGGGGCATGCTGAATCCAGAGCGTGCCGACGATCATGCCGGCGGCGATCGAGGCAACCGCGCCTTCCCAGGTTTTTTTTGGACTAATCTCGGGCGACATGCGGTGGCGCCCGACCGACTTGCCTATGAAATAGGCGGAAATATCCCCCGCCCAGACAACCAGCAGGGTGTATATGGTCCAGATGGCGCCTGCGGGCTGCTGGCGGAGTTCGACCAGCAGCGCCATGGGGATGGCAAGGTAGGCAAAAGCAAACGCGGAGGCCGCGGCCGCGGGGTAGCCGCTGGCAAGATCGGCGCGGTGCATGGCCACGACGAGAAACACAAACGGCGCTAGCGCCGCCGCTGCGGCCAAGCCATAGAGCGTGGCGGTCGTTTCTACCAGGGGCGTGCGATTGCTGGACGCGGCGATTACGAACCCGAAAAAGAGCGCGACGAAGACGTAGGTCGCTGATCGCATCGGCTGGACCGCGTAGCGGGTCACTAACTTGAGAAACTCGGCGATGGCGAGGAGGGTTACGGCTGCGACCACGACGGCCACCAGGTAAAGCGGGGCTTTCAGCACCAGCAGCAAAACCAGGGGAATTAGGACCACGGCGGTTGCGATGCGCTTGATCATTTGCAGAAGGTCAGATCTCGCCTCGCAAGCTGGGGAAAGGCCGCGGCCTGGCGGATCCGCCGCCAGTCGTTTCGGAAATCGCAATCGCGACGCCTGGCTTCGCTCGCGCGGGCAAAGTACTTCCACTATCGGCCATTAACGCTTGGCCTCGGCGTGGGTGTGCACGGCTGCGCGATGGGGCGCGTGGCCGTCCGGACCGAGGCCGCCATAGCGGCGGTCTCGCTTCTGATATTCCTCAATGCCCTCGAGAAGTTGGACCCCGCGGAAATCGGGCCACAGTGTCTGCGTCACATAAATCTCGGCATAGGCAAGCTGCCACAGGAGAAAGTTACTCAGGCGCATCTCGCCGCTGGTGCGAATCACTAAGTCGGGATCGGGCAGGCCACGGGTATAGAGGTGATTACTGATGGCTTGCTCGTCGACTTCAATGTGATCCAATCCGCCATTGCGGGCGGCGGCCTCGGCCAGCGAGCGGAAGGCGTCGACAATCTCGCTGCGCGCACTGTAGTTCAACGCCAGGGTCAAAAGCATGCCGGTATTTTTCGCTGTCGCGCAGCTGGCTTCCTCCATCTCACGCTGCACCGACTCCGGTAACTCATGTTTCCGCCCGATGTATTGCAAGCGGATATTGTTTTCGTTGAGCGTCTTGATTTCCGCCTTCAGATAGCGGCAGAGAAGCCGCATCAGGAAATCGACTTCGGTTTTCGGACGCTTCTTCCAATTTTCCTCGGAGAAAGCGTAGAGTGTTAGCGCCGGAATGCCGATGCGAGCCGCAGTCTCCACGGTCGAACGCACCGAGGCCACCCCGGCGCGATGGCCGGCAACGCGCGGCATGTGACGACGTCGCGCCCAGCGCCCGTTTCCGTCCATGATAATAGCGATATGCTGGGGAAGACGCGCCCGATCAAGCCGCAAATAAACGTCGGTCTCCTTGCGCTCCATCCCAGCCGGAACCGTGTGTCGCAAGCGGAACTCTCCGCATCGAAGCTAACACACGAAATCCTGTGTGTGCAATGTGATAGGAGATCCGGGAAGGGGACGAGCCACCGGGCAATCGGGGCCGGGCCATGGCCCTCACGCATGGGTCGCGCGTTCCGCACACGCGCAATGACGGCAAACCGCGGCGCCCAAGACGACGTAGCCAACGAAAGATTGCTGATCGAGCCGACAACCCCGGTGCTCGCCCGCGAAAGTCACTGCACCCTCATGTCGTGCGCGCAAGTGGCGAAAAAAGCCAAAACAGAGTCTAGCGCGCTTCTTCCGGCAAAATGGACAGGACCAGACGCTCGGTGTGGCGAATGACCGTCAGCGTCGAACGCGCACCCACTTGCGCGTCGGTCAGCAAACGATGCAGATCGTCGACTCCGGCCACCGGCTTGTCATCGAGCGCGACAATGATGTCGCCCTCACGCAGGCCGGCGGAGCGGGCGGGGCTGCGACCGTCCTCTTCGAACCCAACCACGACCACGCCGGTCTCCTGCGCCAGGCCATAGAAGCGCACCACCCGGCGATGGATGGGAACCGTCTGCGCCGACACTCCGATGTAGCTGCGCCGAATTCGCCCGTCTCTCAGCAGTCGACTGGCAACGAATTTTGCCGTGTTGATTCCAATTGCGAAACAGATTCCCTGCGCCGGCAGAATGGTCGCGGTATTGACTCCAATCACTTGGCCATGCGAGTCGACGAGCGGGCCACCGGAATTTCCCGGGTTCAAGGCGGCATCGGTCTGAATGACATCATCAATCAGACGGCCAGAGTAGGAGCGCAGCGATCGACCGAGGGCACTGATCACGCCCGCCGTAACCGTAGATTGAAATCCATAGGGATTGCCGATCGCAATCGCGATCTGGCCTGGTCGCAACTGCTGCGAATCCCCCAGCGTGACGGCCTGCAGTCCGGAACCATCGATGCGAATGACGGCGAGATCGGTCGCTGGATCGTCGCCGATCGTCTGAGCCGGAACACGGCGCGCGTCCGCCAGTGTTACTTCAATGCGCGTGGCATTGTGCACGACGTGACTGTTAGTGAGGATCAAGCCATCCGGCGCGAAAACGAAGCCGGACCCGCCTCCATGACGTTCGCGCGGTTCACCCGGGCGTTGCCCGGCCCGACTGCGCCCTTGCCCCTCGCGCGCCGGTTCCAGGTGGTGAACTTCGACGTTCACCACCGACGGACTGACACGATCGACGGCGGCGGTGACGGCGTGCGAATAGGCATCGAGCAGATCGGTGTCCGGGACGGGCGCCGAAGATGCACGCCGAGGCTCTTCCGGCAAGATTCCGAGCGGTGGCGGCGAGCCGAGGGGCTCGATGAAGAAATTGTCCAGGTTCATGCTGCATAGATGAGATGAAGGGCGAGTTGGATTCTGCGGTGAATCCCGGGAGGATGATCGCCTTCGCCGGCCGCCGGTTGCTATCCTTCTCCAAAGTCTCGATAACGCTTAAGCACATCGCGCTCGGACAGCACGCCTTCCAGCTTACCGAGGTCGGCGCGACTCACCACCGGCACCAGGGGCCAGCGGTCGAGATAACGCAGGGCCGTATCGAGCGGATGATCGGGGTGCAGAAAAGGAATCTGGCGCCCAACCAGAACCGAGCCAAGCGTAAGACTGCCTTTGCCCTCCTTGATCATGGTCTCCAGTTCTGCCCTGGTGAGACTGCTCCATACGGTGGGTTTCAAGCGCACCAGCAGATCGTCGGAAGCCTTCCCGTCCGCCGACAGCAACGCGACGCGTTCGAGCGCATCGTCAGCGTCGAGCACTGGAATCGTGGGCGGACGCATGGCATCCTCAACGCGCAAGATGCCTTCTTCCCTCTGCTCCTCCATGGAGGGCAAGTCCAAACCGTCCTGGCGGGTGAGCACGTCAAAAATCGCGGCGGGCTGCAACCCTCGTGAAATGACGTACGCAAAGGTGTTGGCCACAATGACAGGAACGATGATGGAGTAGTTTCCGCTGACTTCAAGCACCATGAAGACCGACGTCATGGGAGCTCGGAGGAACCCGGCGAACAGAACTCCCATGCCCATCAGAGCGTAGGTCCCGGGTGACCAGGTCAGGTGGGGGAGAAAAACGTGTTCCACGCCTCCAATGGAGGCGCCCAGCATGGCGCCGATAAACAGGGTTGGGGCGAACATGCCGCCCGGCGCTCCACTGACGAAGGCAAGCAAGGTGGCAACGATCTTCAGTCCTGCCAGCATTGCCAGCATTTTCCAGGTAAAACGACCGTGCATGGCTTCGTCGATATACTCGTAACCTGCTCCCATCACTTGCGGCGCGCCGAGCACGGCAATCGTCCCAATCAGCAAGCCCGCAATGGCGGGCTGAAAATACTGCGTCCAGGGCGGCAAGGGCCCGAAAGCGCGGACGGAGCGCGGCAATGCCTCCCGAAAATGCGACCGAAGCCAGACCGCCGACCACTCCGAGGACCGCATAGGCAATGAGTTCCGACGGCCTTTTCAGTTCCACGGGCGGGATCCGAAAAAGCGACTCGGAGCCCAAAAACCAGCGCGTGACCACCACGCTCGACACCGCGGAAAGCACAACCGAGCCCAGGATGCCGGCACTCCAGCGGCCAATGGACTTCTTCGATGACGAAGAGCACGGCCGAGATGGGCGCGTTGAACGCAGCCGCCAATCCGGCGGCCGCCCCTACCGGTGCGATCAGACGCATCCGGTCACGCGTCAGGTGCAACCGCCCGCCGAGCGCCGAAGCGATGCCGGCACCGATTTGCAACGAGGGGTCTTCAGGGCCGAGAGAGTGTCCTGAGCCGATGGCGAGTGCAGCGGTGATGAACTTGCCAACCGCAGTGCGCAGTGGAATGTAGCCGTTGTAGATGTAAAGAGCCGCTTTGGTTTGATTGACTCCGCTGCCGCGCGCCAGCGGGAAGACGTGAATGACGAGCCCGGCGATGACCAAGCCGGCCACGGTCGGTGCCAGCAGAAGCCGCGCCGGCGAGAGCGCATATCCCGATCCCAGCAGATAGAGGCGGCACCAGTCAATGGCGAAACGGAAGCAGACCACCGCGAGCCCGGAGAAAACACCGATGAAGACCGAAAGGATGAGGAAGAAACGTTCCTCGCCGAAAACCGAGCGCAAGCGTTTGCCGGCAGTGCGCTCGGGCACCAGGGCGACGGGCTCGGCCGCGAGCAATCCTTCGGCCTCTCTTTGCTAGAAATCTCCACGCTCAGTTTCCTTCGTGCAGTCTCGAGATCAGCAATAGTGCCGAATCGGTTTCGTTCGGATGGCCACAGGTAGCATTGGTTTGGCGCTCGATATCGAACACCAGTTGCATCGCCGATTCCACCAAGTCGGGATCTCGTCGCAAACCTGCCAGCGTAACCTGCGGCCTCATCGTCTTCCCAACGGTCAGCAAAACTCCCGGACGTATTCTCCGCGGACAGCTGCCGGCCCCGTCGCGCACGGGCGAACAGGAGTGGATGCGTTCTCCGGCTGCCGCAAACGCCGCCATGACGACGCGGTCGCGATGGGCAACGGAAAGCTGTCGCTGGAAAGGATCCATCTGCATCACCAGTTCTGCGGTCTTAAGCCGGGCGGCGCTCTCGATATCGGCAGGATCGGCGACCACGGCGTCCTCGAGATAGCGATACGCGAGCGAGTAGCGGCCGAGTTGGAACGCCGCCCGACCGGCTCCCGCCAATGCCGCCTGGTTGTCGTGATCGGACTTCAGACTCAGAACATACTCGGCGAGGGCGTGTTCATAATCCTGCGCTCGCGCGAACAGGTCTCCGACGTGTGCCTGCTCGCCCGAATCGTCACCCAGATTCGCGGCGAGCGCTATCAACTCGGATTGCGCCTGTGCCTTGGCGTTGATTTCCAACAGAAATTCGACCAGTTCGAGCCGCGATGCGCGCCAGTTCGACATTCACCAGGCCGTTCTCCGGTTCGCGCTCCCAGAGGTTGATCAAGTACGCGTAGGCTTCGTCGGTCCGCTTCAGACCGATGAGGGCTTCGGCCAAGTTCAGCTGGTAATTGTAGTCGTCGCGCGAATAGAGAAGCGCGCTTCGGAAGTCGGCCACGGCGTTTTTGAAGCGCTCGGCACCGAGATCAGCGACGCCGCGAGTAAACCAGCGGTCCCCCGGCGAATCGTGCTGAGCGTGATAGAGATGGGACAACCCGGTGACGGCCAGAAAAAGAACTACCGTTGCCACCGAGAGTACCGCCAGGACGACCGGTTCCCGGATAAGATCGTGCCGCAGGTCTAGTCCTCTGTCCCCGGCGGTCACTTTTTCTCCTTGCGATCGGATCTCGACAATGTGTCCGCTCATAATACCGAGAATTGAACAGAGAAGTCTCTGGCGCTTTGACGGCTAAGGAAAAGGCGACCCCATGCATCAGGTCGCCCTTCTCGTACTCCTGGTTACCGGTCGAACGCGAAGTGGTCGACGCGGTTCTGTTGCCAGCACTGTTCGTTGTCCTCGGTGCAGAAGGGTTTCTCCTTGCCAAAGCTGATCGTGCGCACGCGAGCGGGCGAAACGCCTTGCTGCACCAGCGCCTGCTTTGCGGATTCCGCGCGGCTGGCGCCGAGGGCTATGTTGTATTCCTCAGATCCACGATCGTCGCAATGGCCTTCGACGAGAATCTTGATGTTCGGATGCTGCGCCAGGAAAGCCTCGTCATTTTGGACGACTGACGCTTCGGTGGGACGGATCGCATATTTGTCGTAGTCGAAGAACACATCCTTGACGTTCCGACCAAACAAGTCCTCATCCGAAGGCGAAGGCTCGGCGCTGGCGACGATGGCATTGACCGTGACCCGGGCCGACGTCTGGCTGGTTCCTCCGGGTCCCTTGGCGATCAGGTCGAAGGTGGTGGATGCACCGGGCGTGACCGAGCGCGACCCGGACGATGGCAGGGTGCCGAGTCCGGCGATGGTGACCTCGTTAGCGTTGCTGGTTTGCCAGGTGAGCAGCGATGCTTGTCCCTGCTGAACCACGGAGGGATTGGCCGCCAGAGTGGCGGTCGGTGCGGGAGCGGGCGGAGGCGGAGGCGGGGGCGTCACTTGGGCTGCCTTTTTCGCGCAGCCTGCGAGCGCCAATGCGCCCGCCAGCACCAGCAGGAATGCAATTTCCTTTACTCTCATCGTTTTGTATGTCATTTCAATTAGTCCTCTCAGTTTAGAAAAAACAGCTGTTGGTTATGAAGCAATGATCGAGAAAACGTACCCACCGCCGCCGGCAATGCCAAGCCTGCGACCGGGGTTGATTGGAGAGCGGCCAGAAAGGGGATACGGCGGACGATCAGCAGCGAAGAATCGTTGCCCCATCGCGCGAGAAGCCCGCATGCGGTTCGGTCTGTCCGAGCCACGTCCAGGAGAAGACGCCCGTGGCCATCGAAAAATAGCCGAACCGACGCAATGCGCATTGCAGAATGAGCCTTCGCAAACGAAACGCCGCCCGGCTCGCCTGGAGTGCGGTCACGGGTCCATTGACAGCGGAATAGGGACCCTGCATGGCCGGAAAGAGAAAAATCGTGAGGATGCAGATAACTGTCAGCATAACCAGTTCGCATCCGATGCGGCCATGAATCATCGACGTATCACTATTATACCGCAGGTTTCGCATCCTTCCAGTCACAATGCGGGCTCGCGCCCGCATCAGATGCGGCGGCGACGATGTTACTCAGGTAATAAGAACAGAGTCTTCGCGTTCAACCTAACCGACCGCAATCGAGGTGTAACAGACCCCGCACCAGAGATCTCAACAGCCCTAGGTTTTACCGCACTCGCCGGTTCCAGGGATTTCTCGCTTGCGGTCGGTCATCATGGTGGCGCTGGCCGAGGCCTGTGGTACCGGTTTCGGCACCTCGGAAACGAGCCTCCCCCCCGGGTGTCGGAAACACCTCGGCCCGCAAGCGGTTGTCGAGCCCCGCGAACGATGAGCGGACCCAATTCGAGATCGGCGTTAGCTTGCGTGGCTTGACGAACCAGGCGGCGAGACCGTGACCTAAACGGTAGAGTACCGTGCGCACCAATTGCGGCCGACAAGGCGATGACGTCCGGGCACAGCCGCAAGTTCCAAGGGCCGAGACTCGGCCCCGGGCTTTCAGGCGCGCCGGGAATAGTTTCCGCCCGCCTCTTCGATTTCAGCCACGTCTCTCAACCCAGGATAGTGCTTCAGAAGAGTTTCCGGGGCGCGAACTTTCTTGCCCTCCAGCATGTGCCGTAACTCCAGCGCGTTGACGACGGCTTTGGCCTGAAAGTGATTGTTGGCGATCACATAAGTTGACTCGGCGCGGTGCGCGATGATTTTTATCTTCTCTTTCCACTTTTCCAGCTCCGCGGGCTTGTAAAGATAGTTGTAACGGTCGTCAGAATTGTGGCCTTCGCCGTCGAACCAATGCTCGTGGTTGCGGCCATGCAAACGAACGTATCCAACGCCCGAGGTCACATGCTCGGTGGGCGCGAGCGAACGTCCCAGTTGCGGCTGATCGATGTTGCAGAAACCGACCCGGTAGCGCATGAATTCGGCGATCGTCTCCGGATTATCCCAGCTCTCGTGCCGCACCTCCACCACACGTGGATATTCGATGAACTGGCGCAGCAACTGCTCCAGATATTCGCGGTTCAAACCCGTGTTTTTGAACGAGACGGGGAACTGGATGAGCAGCGCGCCCAGCCTGCCTTCGACGGCCAGCGAGTCCAACCCCTCTCTCGCCAGGCGTTCGTCGCGATCATTGGGGCGGATGCTGGCGGCCGACGTCGGCTCCATCACCGCCTGGGGAGAATGCGTGAACGAGCGGTGCAATTTCGCGGTGAAAACAAAATTCCGATTGACCGCGGCGGCTTTCTGGGACCAGAAACGGCCCAGTTCGGGGCGGATGTGCCCGTAGAACGAGGTGTTGATTTCGACGACGTCGAAGAATCTGGCGAGGAATTCGACGGGATGGATTTTCTTGCGCGTCACTTCCGGCGGATAGAAGATTCCGTCCCAGTCTTTGTAGGACCATCCGGCGGTGCCGAGACGGATTTGCGGAGCGTGCTCCATACGGCCGGGAGATGTTCGCAGGTTAGCACAGAGCCCCGCAAGCGGGGCGGCGGCTATCGGCGAGCGTCGGCCGTTCAACAGAGACGGTCAATATAGCAGGATCGCAATCCAATACGTGCCGGTTGGGTACGCCAGGTTGCGCCGATAGCAGGCGCCGACCGCGAACTGGCGAGCCGCCGGATCGCGCAACAGGCTCTGGGCACTGGCGGGCAGAAGTTCGGGACGGCTCTGGGTATAGGCGATGACTCTTCGATTGTCGTAGGCGGCGGCGAGCGAGCGGGCGCTCGGCCGGCTCTCGGTGGCAAGATTGCAGGCGGCCTGGTCAAGGTTCGCTGGCTCGCGTTCGGCCAAGAGAGGAAGGTCTGCCTGGTGACGGATCTGGTCGATGGCCTGGCCGACCAAGTGTCTGCTTTGCTCCGCCGAGTAGGTCGGCACCTGGTGCGCAAGGTCTTCGACTACGTAGAGTCTGCCTTTGCTCCAGATGGCAACGATGCCGGCTCGATTGAAATTGCGATCCAGCAGGTTCCTACGGTGTGCGGTCGAACCCATCAGAACGTCAATCGCGCCCTGGGGGCAGGAGGCCTGGGCGATGTTCTCCCCGGCGCGATCGATTTTCAGGGCATCGTCCTGCCCTCCGGCCTCGGCGATTCGCTCGAGCAGGGAGGGCTCGCCGGGCAAACGATGCTCCAGGCGCGCGCTGGCAACCATGCGCAAGGCATGCGCCCGCGCTGCCTCGCCCAAACTCTCGTCCCAGAGAAGCGGCGGTGAGCCGGCCAGTTCGCGGCTTCGGTTGACTGCCCGCAACAGTTCACTCTCGGCCGCGGAGTCTTCCCCGGAGGATGCTCGGGCCGCAGGATTGCCTGAAGGAGTAGCTTTTTGATCGGGAACGAACTCGATGCGGCCAACCTCCGCACCCGGGACAGGTTGGCTGCGAACCTCGCTCTCCCGGTTGTCCGCCGTGCTGGCGCCGGAGAAGGCGGTTTGGGCCACACCGCTGCCGGGAACCGCCGCCGACAGCGCGAATGCCACGACCAGGGCACGGAGCATAAATCTTGGTTGAACGCCTCGGCCGGGAAGTTGCCGATGAAGTTGCGCTTTCCATCTCTCACGCTAGCCTCTAGAATTCAGCTCAGCTACTTACTATGGAGATCATCCTGTTGGTTACCGTGCTCGCGGGAACTCTGGCCCTGCTGGGGTTGTCGGCGATGGTACTGCGGCGTATTTCCGGGTCCGCGCAAGTCGATGTAAAAGCGGAACTTGCAGCGCAGCTCGAGAGGTTCAATGCCACCCTTGGCCAAAAGATCAGTATCAGCACTGCCGACATGGCCAGTCGCTTGGAGCAGACCAAAGGGGATCTCCGCCAGCAGGTCACAGACCGCATCCAGCAGAGCTTTTCAGAGATTCGCAGCACGGTCGAGCAGCAACTGGCGGCGGGCCGGGAAGAGCAGAAGCGGAGCCTGAGCGAGGGTCGCAGCGAGATGGCCAGTTCTCTTGGGCTGACCACGCAACAACTGAAGAACGAATTTCAAAGCCTGAATCAACAAACCGCACAAGGACTCGAGTCGATTCGCGAGCGCGTGGATTCGAAGCTGATGGCCATCACCGAGCAGGTGCAGCAGAAACTCGACCAGAACCTCAAGGAAGGATTCGCGCAGTTTGAAAAAGTTCAGCAACATTTGCAGGCGGCGCAGGAGCAATTGCGCGAAGTGGGTGCGATTGGCCACTCCATCAACGATCTGAACAATCTGCTCAAGCTGCCGCATCTGCGCGGCCAGTTTGGCGAAGCCAGCCTGGAACGGCTGCTGGCGGACTTTCTCCCCGCGCATATGTTCGCGCTGCAGACATCGCCGGGCGAGGGCGGAGGACGGGCCGATGCGGTTATCTATTTTCCGGATCGCAAGCTGCCCATTGATGCCAAATTTCCGCGCGAGCAGGTCCTTGCCCTGTTCGAGAGCAACGACAAAGCCGAAATCGATGCGGCGCGGATTGCACTGGTGCGCGTGATGAAGGCGGAAGCCAAGCGCATTCAGCAGTACATCCAGCCGGAGAATGGCACGACCGAAATTGCGCTGATGTATCTGCCGAGCGAGACGCTATATATGGAAGTCATCCGCAATCGCGAACTGGGCGACTGGATGAATGAGCAACACGTTTTCCCCGTTTCGCCCAACACTTTGCTGATGACGCTGCATACGATTTCGCTGGTCCACAAATGGTACGAGGTGGCCAGCCGTTTCGAGAAAAGCCGGGCGGAACTGGCCAAGGCGCAGAAGTCGTTCGACTTTTTCCAGAACCAGTTTGAAAACGTCGGCAAGAATCTCAACAAAGCGCAGGAAGCGTTCGAGACCGCGCAACGGCACCTCAAAAGTTATCGAGGGAAAGTGTCCGCGCTCAGCGGGCAGGAGCAACTTGAGTTGGATACCGCGACGGCGGCCGAAAAACCATTGCCACTGCTCGATAAGGCGAGCGCATAGTCACGCGGGCGTTCGAACCAGGACGATTAGGCAAGGTCGAGCGTGGTCTCTGCGTCTGCTCTTGACGCTGTCCGCCGCAGATAGTCCGCGTCTCGCACTTCCCAGATGCCGTCAAACTTCACGAAGTAGGGTTCGACGGAAATGTTGGGAAAGGTTGCCGTCAGAAGTTCTCCGGCACGAAGAAGTTCGCCGCGATGATGGTTGGCTTCGGCATCGCGGTCGCCCTTGAACTGGGCCAACCCGCCGTAGGTAGCGCAATCGGAGTGGCTCATCACCAGGACGCGCTTGGTCTGGTGCAATCGTATGGACATGCGCACCTGTTCGAGGATGAAGTCTTGTTCGAAGTCGTTTCGCGGAGAGGCGAGGGTCTTGGCGCCCCCGGCGACGACGATCATGTCGGCCCGCACGACACCCTGCTTCTTCAGAAACTTTCGCACGACCGAGCTGATGCGATGATCGAAGCAGCAGAGAACGGCAGCGTCGGCGAGATAGGGATCGGCGGGCGAGTCGAAATGGAAGACTTTGCGCATGCGATGTCCTTTCGATTCTAACCTGTGCGACCCGCCGGGTGTGCCCCCCCGCTTCCCGGGCGCAGCTCGAACTTGCCCCGCGCCGATCGAAGGCCTTGCTTGCGCCTCCCCATGCTCCGGGATGTCGTTGCCGAACCGTCTCCAGTTCAGGCACGAGTGCGCCCGAGCCGACCGAAAGGCTAGGCTCCCCGTTTTGTCTTTAACTCGGCCAACAACTGTTCGATGCGATCTTCTTTCTCCAGGGCAGCCAGCCGGTCTTCGACGTCGTCGGCCAGAAGCTGCGCTTTGGCTCCGCTGATCGCTTCTTCGCGGGCCACTTTCTTCTTCATGCGGTCGAACGTAGCCGACTTGGTGTTGGCGCTCATGCCCGATTGCGCGTCGGTCGCCTTGTGCGCGGCGCGGGCGCGGCGGTGCTGCGCGATCAGCAGATCGGCCTTGGCATTGGCCTCGGCCAGCTTCTGATCGAGATTGCGCAGCGCCGACTTCAGATTTTCCACCTGAGCTTTCTGATCTTCAAGCTGTTGTGCGAAGTTCGAGCTGAGGTCGCGATAGCTTTCGACGCGGAGCAAAGCGGCGCGGGCAAGGTCGTCCTGCTTTTTGTCGACGGCGAGCTCGGCCTTGCGCATCCATTCTTGGATCTTGTCGTCGTTTTCGAGCTTCCTTTTTTCCAGCAGATGCTGATCGGCGATGGCGATGGCGACCTGCGTCTTGACTTGCAAGAGCTGGTTGTTCATGTCCAGGATGACCTGCTTGATCATCTTCTCGGGCTCCTCAGCCTTGTCGATCAGATCGTTGAGGTTCGCCCGGACCAGGGTGGAAACGCGTTCGAGTAATGCCATAGATACACCTCCTGTAATTTAGTCGCTGGTGGTTGGTCGTCGATCGTTTGGGCGCTGCGTCCAGGCACCGCCTACCAGAGAAATCGCGATGTAGGCTGCGATACCGGCGGCTACCCAGACGCCGATGTGGCCGGTGGCGGCGCCGAGGGCGGCGCCCATGGCGGCGCCCAGCGCAACCGAGAGGCCAAGGCTTCGGGCGTGGTGAAGTTCTTGGGACACGGTGTTACCTCCTGAAATCGGTCGTTCGGCGATGCCGAACACCCGCCCACCGGCCAACAAACGCCCATGGGCGGGGCGGCGGATGTACTACTTTTCCTCCAGTTTCGGGGCCTTGTCGCCAATCTGGCGCACCTTGCCCAGCAGCTCTCCGAGCGGCATGCCGGAGAGGGTTTCGAACAGAGCCGGTACCTGGGCCGCCATTTTTGTGATGTCGCCGGTGATCTTGCTCATGCCCGCCGTGTCGCCGTTGCCGGTCGAAACAATGGTGATCTTGTCGACGTTGGCGAGCGGCGCGGCCAGGGCCCTGACAATGTCCGGCAGGCCGGTGATCAGTTTGTCGACCACCGCGGCCTGGTTATATTCCTGATAGGCGGCGGCTTTCACGTTCATGGCTTTCGCTTCCGCCTCGCCTTTCTTGAAGATGATTTCGGCCTCCGCTTCTCCCTGCGCACGAATTGCCGACGCTTGTCCCTCGGCTTCGGCGATCAGCCGCTGCTTTTCGGCGGCCGCCAGGGTTTCGATGCGCTGACGTTCGATCTCGGCGCCTTTCAAAACTGTGGCGATCAGTTCCTTTTCACGGCGCGCGATTTCGGCATCCTGAACTTTCACCTGCCCTTCTTTTTCGACTTGCTGGACTCGTACGCTTTCGGTGATCACCTGTTGCTGCATCACATTGCTTTGAATGTCATAGGATTTATCGGCCTGCGCCTGCTGCTTCTTGGTGACTTCGAGGTACTGCGCTTTTTTGACTTCGAGGTCGCGCTGCGATTCCGCTTGCTTGGCCTGGGAGAGGGTCTCGGCAAGCACTCGCTCCTGATCGGCCTGGGCTTTTGCGACCGCCGCTTCGCGCGTCGCGATGGCGCGCTTGATGGCCGTGTCGCGCTCGGCTTCGGCAGTGGCCACGTCGGCGTCGCGCTTGATGCGGGCGACATCGGGCTTCCCCATGTTGGTGATGTATTCATTCTTGTCGCGGACCTCTTTGATGGTGAAAGAAATCACTTCCAGGCCCATCTTGTTCATATCGTCGGCACAGGTGCCGCGCATGCGATCGCCTACCATCTCGGGCTGTTTGACGATCTCTTCGACGGTGAGCTGCCCGATGATGCCGCGCAGGTGGCCTTCCATGACCAGGCGAATCAGGCTTTCACGCTCCTGATCGGTCTTGGTGAGAAACTGCTCGGCGGCAGTCAGAATCGATTCCTTGTCGGACTTCACCTTGATTTGGGCGACGGCCTCGACCGTGACCGCTACGCCCTGCTTGGTGTAGAGATCCTGTTGCGGGGCTACATCGAACGACATCAGTTCGAGCGAAAGGTCGCGGCAGTTTTCGACCATCGGGAAGATGACCGTGCCGTGTCCCTGGACGACGCGCGTGCCGCGAAAGCCGTAAACAATCAGCGCTTCATGGGGTCCCGCTTTGCGGTATAGGCGGGCCAGCATGCTCATGAGGAACAAGGTCGCCAATACGACCAGTCCCGCGATGACCCAGATTTCAATTGCTATGCCGAAATACATATCGCCTCCTGAAAAAATCGTGGATGCCGCTTTCTAGTCACTCATGACCCGGTCGAGATCGCGCATAATGCGTTGCGGATCGTTGTGTCCGAGGAAGATGTCTCCGTTCCGAGTCTGGATTCGGACAACCTTGTTGCCCCACACATAGGCACGAGAGTTACCCACGCCGCGAATGCCATAGCCGCGCCTCACGCTCCAGGACTCGGGCGCGTAGCTCTGGATCTGTTGTCTGGGGATCGAACGCAAGCGGAAGCCGAGGGCGCGGATTTCCAGACCGCGACGGAGAAAGCGATATTGGAATCCGCTCCAGGCAGCGGCCACCGTGGCCAGGCCCATTACCGCAACCAGCGCCATCGAGAGGCGCAAGGCCGTCGCCGGCACCAGGAATACGGCAATCGCCGGCCCGACCATGATGGGCAAGAAAAACAGCGATGCCCATCGTGCCGAGTGACTTTCTTCCACGAGCAGATCCGCGGCCAGGGATCCGGAAGTCGAGGGCAGGGCAGGTTCGCGCCGCGAGCCGATGTAGATTGCGATCAGCAGGATCGTCCCGAGCGGGATGGCGAGCAGGGCTGGTCCCAGCCGTAACGGCGCGCGGTGCAGATTGTAGCCCACGATCGCACGGTTCACCTCGATCATGACTCCGAGTACGAGGCCGCAGAACAGGAGCACCGCCCAGGCGAATCCGTCAACCCGCCGGTGGGCGAGGGAGAGGACAATCGCGGTGAAGATCACCAGCAAAAACCCCGTGAATCCCACCCCATAGCCCACCGCCTCAGCACGCGACATCCAGCCGTTCGCCTGGTTGGCGGCGTTGAAATGGGTGGCCACGTGCGCCGGAAGCTGGTCCCACACCTGGGTGTACTGCACAGCAACCAGCGGCAGCGAAAGCCACAGGCAAAGAGTTGCGAATTGGAAGGTTCGACGATTCATAGATGGTTTCCACGCTCGGATCACTCGCCTCCGATTTCCTCCCAGCGCCTGACGTAGGCGATCCCCTTCTCGTAGCGCGTGACCACGACCTCCGCGCCCTTTTCGACGGCGGAGCCATTTTCGCTGCGTGCGCCGCAGGTCCGGCGGGTGCCGGCCTGCGAGTAAATGATTTCGCCGGTACCTCCGACACGGATCGGCATGGAGATGCGTCCAAGCACGCCCACCATTTCGTAATCTGCCGAGTCCATGTTCTCCTCGCGCGAGATGAGGACACGCGTCAGGAACAGGAACACCACGGCGGCGCCGAAGAGTCCGGCTCCGAGGGCGATCAGCAGGCCGAGCGCGAACCACACGCTCGAGAAGCGCGTGAGCAAGAATCCCGTGCCCCCGAACCAGGCAAGAAATGCGGTGAGGGTGACGAAGTTGAACGGAGACACCGGCGAAGGCCGCGCCGTATGGGTCGCCGAGCTGTTCCCCGCATCGCCATGGCTCACCGGCGCATGCCCGGCGCCCCCGTGGCCGGCGCCATGGGGAAAGTGCGGCAGGTGAAGATGCCAGCGCAGTCCTCCGGTCATGAAGGAAATCGCGCTGAGCATAAAGCCGACGGCGAAACAGGTGAGATAAAAATCAGCCCACGATAGATTCCAATTCACGGGTTTCGTCTCCTCGGCGCGACCGATCGCACGGCTTCCGGTCGCAGCGCCTCGAACAGTCGCTCGGCGAGCGCGGGCGTATTCAGGATTTCGCCGAGCAGCAGCAGACAGCGGCGCGTGTCCTTGTCACGCGCCACCTTGATCAGTACCTCGCTGACCTCGGGGTCGCTGGCGAAACGCTCCGAACCCTGCAGCAGCCAAACGTCGAGCTGACCTTCGGTCGTGCGCAGGTCGCTCACCAGCTCCGTGTGATAGCCCTCGGGATCGTCGACCAAAAAGCCGGGATGCACCTTAAAGAAGCGCGCCAGCAAGGTGCGGGACGACTGCGTCATGTGCGGACGCTTGCCGCGCTCGATCTGCGAGAGATACGACTGGCTGATGGTCCTGCCGGTTTCCGCCTGGATGCCCCTCATCAGCTCCTGCTGGGTGAGAGGGCGATTCAGGCCGCGCAGCGACCCTTCGACCTCGCGCAGATAGCGGATTTTCTCCCCCAGCGTCATTTGCCCCGCCACGGCCGATATATCAAATCGACATAATAATATCGCAATATGGAATATTGTCAAGCAAACGATCGCTTGTGTTTTCCGTGGGTTGCACCGGGCTAGTTCCCCAGGGCAGCAAAAAGAAAGCCTCCGCCTGAAGACCGAGGCTCCTTCTGCGAAAATCGGCGCGCGCTTCTAGTGCACCACGAAAGTCGTACTTTGACTGTGCGTCGCTCCCGCCCCTGCAGTGCCGGTGACGGTGATGGTGTAGGTTGCAGCCGCGGTGCCGCCAGTCGGGGTGGTCGCCGTGCTCGACGATCCGCATCCCAATTGCAGCGCGATCAAGCCAGCGATCAGGCCCAGCGCGGCTCCGATCAGCCAACGCCCGCGCCTGCGGCGCGCCCCGAGACCCAGTCCAACCAGGCTCAGGCCCCCGATGGGCAGCCATGCAGCGTAGTAGGCACCGTGGCGCAGCAGGCTGCCGCTCAGCACCGGGCGGGCAACGGTCTGAATGCTCAGCGTGGTGCTCTGGCAACCGCTGCCGGCGAGAATGACCGGGGTGGGGTTAAAGGCGGGACTGTTTGCGGTCACCATCGAAGGCGTGATGGTGTCGCTCGGCGTGATGGAGGCGCTGTAGCCGAGACTCGTATTCAAAGGACAAAAGTTGACGCTAATGGTGGCCGCCGGGGAGGTGCCGGCAATTTGTGAGGGTGGGTTCGGAGCCGATACCGTGATCGTAAAGTCGGCGACGCTCACGGTCTGGAGAATGGAATTCGATTGCGATCCGCTGTTGTTGGCGACAGCATAGCCGGAAACCTGAACCGACGTGTCATTGTCGAGGACAACCGGGGTCACGTCGACCTCGACCTGTGCCGGTGTGGGGCAGGGATTCGTGTTGCACACCGCCAGAGTCGGAATGTTGCAGGAGATGATCCCATTTTCCACATTGCCGCAGCTTCCGGTTGATCCGCCGCTGGTGACCTTGGCCGAGACCGTGGTGACCCCGTTGACCGGAGTTATGTTGGCATAAAAGTTCACCACCGACGCGGGGTCGGGTCCGTAGTTGGCAATGTCAAAAGTAAATGCGACCTGGTTTCCGGCATTGACCGGACTGGGCGATGGACTGCCCGTGGCCTGCGTCACGGCGAGGTTACTGACGGCGCCAAATTTGCTCACGAACGCGTCCTGCGAGTTGTTGTTCAAAGTCGACTGGTAGGCGTTGGCAGTAACCGGGAAATTGGCCGACTGGGTGTTACCCGCCACGTAGGTGGTGTTGTAGGTGTCGAGAGCAATTCCCGTGCCCTGGTCCAACTGGCTGCCGCCCAGATAGTACACATAATTGCCGGATGCCGCGGTGGTGGAAATCAGGACCAGGAAGGCATCGCCGTCGCCGCTGTAGCTATTGGTCGCAGTGGGAAAAAACGCCGGGGATTGGGTATTGCCGACGACGTGCACACCCTGGGCCGAATCGACCAAAATGGCTTGCCCGCTATCGGGGCCTGCGCCTCCCAAATAGGTGAAATAGGTCAGCGGGAATACGCTTCCGGTGACCGTCTGATTGCCAATCTTGGCGACAAACGCGTTGCTGTTTCCATTGACTCCCTGATAGGTACAGGAAACGCCGTCGCAACCCACCCAGTCACTCGAGTTGGTCGCACCCGTGACGTAGGCGTCGGCGGTGGAATCGACGGTAATGGCGTTCCCGGCGTCGCTGCCGCTGCCACCGATATAGGTGGAGTAGACAAGGGATTGCTGGCCTTGATAGGTGGGATTGAACTTGGCGACGAAACCGTCCGTATTCGTGTTGCCACTCGACGGGTTGCAACTGGTGATGCTGGCTTGGTTCAGGCAGCCCTGCTGGTCATTGAGCAGGGGAAAGGGTGCAAGATTGTTCGGGCCGCCCGTTTGCTGCATGTTGGTGGTGCCGGTGATGTAGATGCCTGGCGTACGGTTGGGGGGGGGATCGACGGCGATGCCCCCGCCAATCGCCGTTGCATTCACCGGATAGCCGCCACCAAAGTAGGTGGAGTAGATCACGCTCTCGAGACCTTGGCCATTGGGGTTGATCTTGCTGGCGAAGAACTGCTCGCTTCCGCTCCCGGCAGCGGCGTTTGACACCGTCTGGTAGCCAGCCGCATTGGCGGGAAAACCATTGCTCTGGTCGTTGGTGGAAGTGGTGGTGCCGGTTACGTAGGCGTTGTCGAAGGTGGCAGTAGAAGTACCGTCGATCGCCAACCCGGTGACGGTGTCGCTGCCATTGCCGGAAAGATAAGTGGAGTAGTCCAGTGTGTAGGTGAGGGTGGGAGGATTGTTGTTGTTATTGATGACCGCACCGATCACCGAAAGGAATCCGTGTGTGCCAGCCACCTGTGGATTCGGCTGGAACGCATTGCTGAGGGTCGTCGGGAAGTCCGAGGAATTGGTCGTGCCGGCGACGTAGATGTCAGCCGCGGAGTCGACCTCGATTCCCGCCAGCGTGTCGGTCTCCGCTCCCGATGTACCCCCGAGAATGATGGAGTACACCAGCTGGGAGTTCACCGTGCCGAAGTTCGCGGGATAGATCTTGGAAATGAATATTTCTTGCGAGCCGGCCAGAGTCTCCGAGCCCTGCGTAAGGGGAAAGTCGGTCGAGTCGGTCGAACCTGCAAGATACAGATTCAGAGCGCCATCGACGGCGACCTTCACAAAGCCCTCCGTCGCGCTGCCGCCGAGGAAGGTGGAATAGGTCAGGATGGGATCGATCACCAGCTCGCGGCTGCGATCGTAGTTTCCGACCGTGAAGCCAATCGCGTCCGGGGCGAGCTGCCGGAAAGCTCCCGGAATCGTCTTCCGAGCGTTTCCATCCCGCTGGTAGACATGCGGGGCTTGAAAACGGACCTCCCCATCGGCTGTCGAAAGCACCAGATCGCCGCTTCCGCCGGCATCAATGCGGGCGGAGGCGCCCTGGAAGCGCAGCGCAATCTGGCCGGGATCGGCCGAAGGGGCAACATGAAAGTCATATTCGAGTTGGCCCTGGTCTCCGTAGTAGATCAGATCGATGCCGGGATAAACCGCCTGATACTGCACACGCGCAAACTGCGGGATGTCGCGATGCCAATTGGCCGTGTTGTTGCCGACAAAATAGCTGCTTTTCCCCGGAAGAGGCGAAGCACCGAAGACACGCGCGGAAGAATTAGCTCCCTCCAGCCGCATCCGGATCACTGAACTCCCAGCCCGCCTGGAAGCAGCCCGCCGAGAAACCGCTGCGGGATCCTGCGGACTCGCCGCGGCGTGCTGCAGACGCAGTACCGCTTCGTCCGAAGTGAGAAACAGGCCGTAGCCGGCACCGCGCGCCAGAAACTTGACCTGGGGAGCCGTCTGACCCTGGTTGGGCTCGAAATAAAGAGGCATCGATGACAGTAGATTGGGTACGGTCGGAGAAAACGAAGCCTGACTGACGACAGATCTTGAGGTGCGAGAACCTGATCCCGCCAAGCCGGTTCGGCCGGCAACGGCGGCATGGCCGGCGGATCCAAAATAGAGCACCCCGCCGGCGACGACGAGCACCGCTACCCCCAGAAATGCTGCCTTCATCCCATTGGCCGTCTTCTTTTTTGCCACCGAACGCCTCACCGAACCTACTACCGACACAGGGTAATTCCGATTCACTCAACTCCTCCGATTTCCCAATTTCACGGGGTGAGAACAAGAATGGCACACAAATCCACCCGAGGCTCGACGCCCTTACCAAGCGGACGCGTACCGGTCACCAGAATACTGGGATTGAACCAAACAAATACTTTTACATTCAACAGATACGCTGTCAAGCCGGATACGCCGTGTGGGCCGCATAGTGAGAAGCGTAAACCGGGACAAATGGTTGTAAAGAAATAAGGGTGTCCGGTTTGGCCGGGGCCGCGCCCCGTGGTTTGTGATTTCAAAGTTTGCGAATCTTTGCCGCTCGATCGATATCTCAAATCCTCGGCCAGGATCCGGCCGCAGGGAGAACTCATTCGGTTCCAAGGTTGCCGAGAATCCGGGGTCCTAGTTCTTCTTCAGTTCCTTGATTTCCCGCTTGAGCCGCGCGTAGCGCACGACGATCGTGGAAATGTAGCCGACATGGATGATCCAGGTAACGGCATAGGCCGCAAACAAATATCCATTTTTCATCGCGCACCCCTGCGGGCGCCCATCAGCGATTCCAGCGCGTGGGCCTGGTCGACATCGCGCTGCAGCATTTCCAGCCGATAGCGCGACCAGCAGACCAGGAAGGCAAAACAGGAAAAGGCCAGCCAGTTGATGAGCAGCGCATGCATCATGCGAGGGTCGATCGATCCGCCTCCTCCCATCACCGGCTGCGGGTGCTGGGTGCGGAAGAACCAGATGGAAAAGTAGACAAACGGGACGCAGAGTGCACCGAGAACGGCCAGGGCGGCGGCGAGCGTGGGCGTCTGTCCGCCGGAGGAAAAACGGCGCAGGAAAAGATAGCTCACATAGATCAGCCAGAGCACGAGCGTCGAAGTGAGGCGCATATCCCAGGTCCACCAGATGCCCCATACCGGACGCGCCCAGATCGGGCCGGTGATCAGAACGACGGTGCAGAAAACGACACCCACTTCCGCGCTGACCAGCGCGACGACATCGGCGGCGGGCCGTCGCTTGACCAGATAGACGATGGAGGCTGCAAAGTTGACGAAGAACAGGATGAACGCGGTCCAGGCGGAAGGCACATGGTAGTAGAAGATTCGCTGCACCTCGCCCATGGTCTGTTCGGTGGGCGCAACCACGAGCCCCTGGTAGAGCGCATAGCTCAGCAGCATTGCCGTGAGAATGCCGAGGATGGGAAAGAGCGCTTTCATAGGGTCATTGAGTAGCCATGGCAACCATAGCCATTGAAATTAGGGGATGGTTGCAGGGAGTCCCGGACGGTGGGCTCGACGCCTTAACCACTCGACGTTTCAGGCATGCAGCGCCTTGGTCACTCCGCATTCAACACGCTTTCAAACAAGAGCAGGCACACCGTAGTAAACACCAGATCGTAGCTCACAAGCAACCCGATCCAGAAACGTGCGCTGGTTTCTCCGGTGAGGATTGCGGTGGTGGCCTGCACCATGGCGAGCAGCGCCGGAATCGAGACGGGGAACAGCAGCAGTGGCAGCATGATCTCCCGGCTGCGAGTTCGTAACGACATCGCGGCGAAGAAGGTGCCATTCACCACCAGTGCCCAGGTTCCGAGCACGGCGACCAGCAGCAGTTGCCAGACGGGCCCGATCGCCCGCAAACGATAAAACACGATGAACAGCGGCGTCATGAGCGCCTCCAGCACGCTCACAAAAATAAAATTGCCCAGCACCTTGGCCAGGAACAAGGAATTGGCCGGCGCGGGCGAGACGCGGTAGGCATCGAGCACCTGGTTGCGAATTTCCCGCGCCCAGGTCTGGTTCAGCGCCACCACGGCGGCGAACAGAAACGCTACCCAAACCAGCCCTCCCGCGATCTGGCGCGATTCTTCCGCGCTCGGATCGAACGAAAAACTGAACACGACGACCACCAGCAGAGAGAAAAACAGCATGGAATTGAGGGCATCTTTCGACCTCCACTCCAGACGAAGGTCTTTGCGCAACGTGGCCCGCGTGATGCCGGTGGGCGGCGGGGTCATTGCGTATTGTCCTCCGCCTTCTCCGTCTGCTTCAGGTCTCTTGTTCGCGCGATGATTTCGCCGAACGCCATCCACACGAACTCGTCTGCCGCGCCTTCGAGCAACGCGGCCTGATGCGTGACGATGAAGATCGTCGTACCCCGATCGCGGATGCCGGCCAGCAGGCCGACCATTTCCCGCGCCGAGTGCAGGTCCACGTTCGAAAAAGGCTCGTCGAGCAGCAAAATCTTCGGATCGTTCAACAGCGCCCGCGCCAAAGAGAGGCGCTGCCGCATGCCTTGCGAATACTGGCCGACGGGACGGACCAGATCGGGATCGAGTCCGACAGCGCCCATGACCTCCGCGCATCGCGATTTGCGGTCGATGCCGTAGAGCCGCGCAAAGTATGCGAGGTTCTCCATCCCGCTCATCTCGTCATAGAGCAGAGAAGGATGTGCCATGTAGCCGACTTGCTGACAGATGTCGTGAAACTTGCCGGTGCCAAGAATCGTGAACTCGCCGCTCGACGGCTGGTTGAGTCCGGCCAGCGTGCGCAGCAGGGTCGTTTTGCCGGCGCCGTTATCACCAAGAATGGCATAGAGCTTGCCGCCGGAAAATTCCGCGGTCACGCCGCGCAGGGCGGCAAAACGGCCGAACTGTTTGATCAGATTCTTGACGGTGATGACAGGGACGGGCGTGGTTTCAGTCAATGGATTATGTGATGAAGGTAGCGCAGCGCCCCGAGTTCACTCGTTCGCTCTGACGCGCTGGCAAAGATCGAAACCTTTCGCCCTCCCCGGATGAAGAGCAGGAGCAGGACTGCGAACGCCGGGTTCCTGCCGCCCCTTCCGTTAAACCTGGAGGAGGCAATCACAAAACGCTTAACCGTTCAGAACAGGCTCCCGTGCAGAGGTGCAACCCAACTGGCCAGGAAAAACCGTTTCCCGCCGCGCCTCACCGCTCGAGTGCAGAAAGCCGGTCAAGTTCCCGTACTTCAAAACCATCGCCCCACCCCACGGCGCCGCTCGAAACTAATTTGCCACAGCGCCCGATCCCGAATTCCCATTCTGCGACACGCTCTTGCCGGAATCAGAGGCGGGAGTCGTTCCCGGCTGACCAGGCGCAGGGGCGTACTTCGAGGCACACTTGGCCTGCAATTGCTTGGCGTGGAATACACCATCGCGACCGAAGCTGCCATCGGCCAATGCCTGCGAATCATCCTTGAAAGTGTCGGGCGGGGCTTCGGTCCCGGTGTAGGAAACGGGTAGCGTCAGATCGTTCTCCTTGAGCAGGAAGTCCACCTTGGTCCCAGTCCGCTTGATCGATCCCGGCACCACGTTTCCGGCGACGCGCAGGCGCTTGGAATAGGCGTCGTTGCCCATGCCATTCAATTCCTTGATGGTCACGTAATAGCTCTTGCTGTCCTGCACGCCCGTGTAGGCGAGATAACCGAGAGAGAGCAGAATCAACACCGTGACCGAACCAAACTTCAGATATTTGCTGGCTTCGCTCGACATGAAACACCCCACCCTCTGCTTGAAAACTCTACGCGCTGCGCGAAAGCCGGTCAAGGCGCGGTACCGTTCGACCGTTTGAACCGTTCGCGGCCCTGCGGGGGCAGCGCGGTCGCGCTCCATTGCCCACCGGGCGATGCCTGTACCAACTTCTTCGCTACGCTCGCGATCAACCGCGATGTCCTATTGTTGCGCGGTTCCGGCAACGACGGTATTGTTGTCGGTCTCGATGAGAAGCAACTCCTTGCCGTCATTGACGGCTACGGTGTTGAAGTTCGAGGTGGGCGATCCGGTGGGCGTGATGTGCGCGGCGCCGGTGCAGTCGGCGTTCTGCGTATAGGTGCCGGTAACTGGAACGGTCGATATCGCGCCGCCTACACTCAAGGTTTCGGTGCCGGAAATGTTTCCTTTTCCGTCCAGCGTCACTTGCCCGAGCACGGCTTCCACTTCCGAACCAGACGTGAGAGTTCCGAGAAGGTTGGTGGCAAAGGTCTGCTTTTTCCCAATGAGGCCGCAGGTGACCATTCCCTGAGCGAAGCCAAAGCCGGGTTGGGCGGTGCCGCTGTCGGTTTGGAGTATCTGAAAGCCCCGGTGACCGTCATCGAGAATAACGTTGTAGTCGGCCGTGGGAAAATCCTCGTCCAGAAGGGTGATCGAGCCCGTGCAGTCTTTCGCGATCGAGTAGGAACCGGTAAAATTCCCGGTCGAGATAGTTCCGTTGAGACTCATCGTCCAGGATCCACTGAGATTTCCTCGGCCATCGGCCATCATCTGCCCGACGATCGCCCTCATGCCGGCAATACCATCCGGCCGGCCGTGAAAATATCCGAAGGTGCCGCTAAGGGAAGCGTCGGAGCAGGCGGCCCAAGCGGGAGCAAGAGCCCACGGGGATGCAAGCAAGAGAACAAGCCAACCTACCGTGCTGAGCCTGGGGAAGCGCATTCTGTTGTCTCTCCTGTGCTGCATATGGAAGCTGACTGAGGGGATGGTCAAGCGGCGTCCAAATTTTGTCAAGTTCGCTTCTCCCGTCTGGCTTTCTTGGCCGGGCAATGCCGGTTAGGCGATCGCCGGCTTGGGCGCGGTTACGGGATCGACTCGCAGGGTGAGACCATCGACCTGGCGAACTACAATTTGTTCTCCGGCGGGGACAGGGATGGTCGAGATGGCATCCCATAGTTCACCATGGACGAAGACTTTGCCAGCAGGGGCGAGTTGGCTTTGTGCGGTTCCTATTTCTCCGATGAGTCCTTGTTGGCCGGTCACAATTTTATTACGTCGAGCGCGCACGGCGATGCTCATGAGGAAGGCCGTGATGAGTCCTAGCGGAACGCTAACAGCCAGGGCGGTCTGGAGTCGGACTCGCATTTCTGGCACCGGACCATCGACCAGGAACAGGCCGCCGAGAGTGAGTAGGGCGATGCCCCCGGTGGTGAGCACGCCGTGGCTGGCGAACTTGGCTTCGGCGGCGAACAGGGCGAAGGCTCCCAGGATCATGGCTACGGCGGCAAAGCGGACGGGAAGCAAATTCAGGGCGAAGGCGGCTACAAGAATGAAGACTACGCCAACCGTGCCTGGGATCACTGCACCCGGGTGGTTGAATTCGGCGTAAAGAGCCAGAGCCCCTATGGCCAGAAGAATGAAGGCAACATTGGGGTCCATGATATAGGAAAGTATGCGTTCTTTGAGCGTCATCCTGTAGTCGCGGATAGGTTGATTATCCAAGGTCAGGATTACAGTTTCTCCACTGAAGCGTTTGAGACTCTTGCCCGTGAGTTGTCGGAAAAGGTCGTGTTCACTGGCGGCTACGTATTCGATAAGGTGCTTATCCAGTGCCTCTTGATCGGTGAAGGACTTGGATTCGCGAACCGCGCTTTCGGCGAGTTCCACGTTGCGCCCTCGCTTGGTGACGATCGAGCGCATAAAAGCCGCCGAGTCGTTTTCTATCTTCCGGTTCATCTCGTCATCGGGCTTGGCCGCTACCGGGCCAAAAAGCAGGACCGGATGTGCGGCGCCGGCATTGGTGCCGGGCGCCATGGCGGCGACGTCGGCGGCCTCGAGGATGAAGATCCCTGCAGAGCCAGCCCGGCTCCCGGTCGGTGCCACGTAGACGATGACCGGTACTGGTGACGCTTCGATTTTCTCGATAATTTCGCGTGTGGAAGTGACCAAACCTCCCGGAGTGTTGATCTCAAGCAGGACGGCACGATCGTGGTTGGCGGCTGCCGACTCCAGGGCGCGAGCGATGTATTCGGCGGTCACGGGCTGGATGGCGTCGTCGACGGCTACTTTCAGGATGTCGGCAGAACCGGTGGCCGGGAACAGCAAGATCACCGCCAGGCAGCACGCAGCCGGCCGAAAGCAGAGTGGTTGCGGATATTGGCCGCGCCTTGCTCGGTTTGAGCCGGCAAGGCCACCGGTGCCCAGCATTGCCAACGCGAAAAATCTGGATATCTTCATGGCTGGTGCAGTGGCTGCGCTTTCTCCGCGAGCCTGGCTGCTAGGGAACGTCGTAGGTCCTGACCGGCGGAATTGCCGGGTTCGAGTTGCAGAGCCCGATTGATATTCTGGGCGGCTGCTTGCATTTTATTTTCCTGCAAATCCAGACGAGCCAGAATCAGGTAGGCTTCGGCGGACTCGCGAACGCGGAGGGCGGCTTCGGACTGGGCACGGGCTTCGGAATTGTTGCCTTGAGCTTCGTATTCCTCGGCGAGCGCGGTGAGGGGTGCGCTGCTTCCCGGATCAACGGCAGCGGCGTGACGGAATTCCGCTTCGGCTTCGGTGGTGAATCCGTGGGCCAGGAGTTCTTTGCCGAGTTCGACGTGGAAACGCGCGTGGGCGCGGGGGTCGGAACGGGCAAAACGCTCCTCGGCCCAGCCGGCCATTTGCGTGGTCATCTGGCGGAAGGCGTCCTCTTCGTAGTCATGCTTGAGGCGCTCGGCCGGAGGTTTAGCGGTCGCGCTGTTCGCTGCAACCACGGCGCTACTCGCGGCCGCGGTCAGGGAGTCGAGCAGCAATTTGGCGTCGACGTCATTTGGGCGATGATCGAGCGCGGTGCGGATTTCGCGGGTCGCTCCCGCGCGATCTCCGCACTGGGCAAGAGCGATCGCCAGGTTGAAGTGATAATCGGGATCGCTCGGATCATTCTGAATTGCGCGCTCGAAATAGTCGGCCGCCCTCTTGGGATTGTGGCCGCGACGGGCAGACACTGCTCCCAGGTTGTTGTAGACCTCGGCAAGTGGCAGGCGGGCGGCGACGAACTCGAAGGCGCTTTCGGACCTGGCATAGTCCCCCTGGGCGTAGGCCGCCAGGCCGAGGAAGAAATTAGCTTCGCGAGAGACGGCGGCCGACGGTGGGACTTGACTGAAAGCGGCGCTGGCGGGTTCGTAGGCATGCTGCGCATAGTAGAGCTTGCCCAGTTCTAGCCAGGCTTGCGGGTAATCGGGATTCAGTCGGACGGCTTCGCGGTAGTGCAGTACTTTTTCTTCGGCGGTGGTTGCCAGGATGCCATGAATGTAGTTCTCTTGAGCGCTCAAGCGGACCGAAGCGGCGCCGGCGATGTATTTATCCTGGGGCAGGGAAAAATCCGCCCGGATCAGGCGCAGAAGATCCCAGGCCAGAGCAGATTGCAAGTTTCCGAGACTGACTAGCGGCGCGGACTCGGTGACGGCCGGCAGCAGCTTGGGCGCGCGCATGTCCAGCAACTGCGCGCTGGCGGTCAGGCGAGCCCCGTCGTAGCTGTAGGAGCCGAGCACGACATAGTCGACATCCATTTGCTCGGCCAGGCGGTAAAGGGTGGCGCGGGAGGCATGGATGCCGGCGGGAACACCCTGACGATCGTAGGCGCGGAGCCGCTCGCTGCGACTGGCTACATAGAGGACAGGAGAACTTAGTTGGTCGTGGAAGGTTTCAGGAAATGACTCGCCGATCCATTCGAGACCCGGGGTGGGAGAGAGATTCTCAAAGGGAATCACGACGATGGTTCTGCCGATGATGGTGCGAGCTGCGCTCGCGGCGGCACTGTCCTGGGCACGCAGCAGCGGGCTCAGGAGCAAGATCAGCAAGGCGAAGACTGCAGCGCGATTCACGACTATCTGATTATATCGACTGTCAGCCGCCGGGCGAGGCTGCCTTTGCTGCCGCCGTACCGGGGTTGGCTTCGGGGATCAGGCGGCAGGACGAATGGGCGATGCACTGGTCAGTTTCCCATCCGCTTGGGCTTGCGGCGCCAACTTCGGGTCGTGCCAACCGGGCAGATCGTTGTTGCCCGTGATCAGGCGAGCGCCACGGTTATAAGTGAAGTAGGACGAGGCCCACTGGATCATAACCAGCCGTCGGTTGCGGAATCCGACGAGGAAAAGAATGTGAAAGAACAGCCAGGTGAGCCAAGCAAGGTACCCGGATAACGCGAACTTGCCGAACTGAGCGAGGGCGGCACCGGATGTCGGCGGCAGAACGACTGCGTTTCCGTTCGCCGTTCCGCACCGATTGCCACACGCTGTCCCATCGGGCGACTGGCGCTCTCGATCCCCGTGCCCTACTCCGCCCGACCGTTGGCGACACAATCGGCGGGTGGGGATTGGCTTCTTTCGGTCTCGAGATCGACGATCCGTTCGGAGAAACCTTGTACACTGCTTGTTGACACCGTGCCTCCTCAGACATTGATGCCCCTGGAGCAGACTGGTCCCTCAGCCCTGCGTTTTCTGCTGCCCTCGGTCCGGGATCTAATTTTCATTTTTCTTTTCTGGTCACTGCTGGAGGGACCTTTGTCGAATCGGCCCCTGGCCGATGCCGACATCGGATGGCAGATCCGAACCGGCGAACAGATTCTGGCAACCCACTCGCTTCCCCGCACGGATTCCTTTTCTTCGACAATGCAAGGCCAACCTTGGTTTGCCTGGGAGTGGCTTTACGACGTTATGCTCGGCGTTGTGCATAGGGCATGCGGGCTGAACGGCGTGGTCTGGTTGTGCGGCGTGCTGGTGAGCGCGTTTTTTGCGCTGCTGCTTTCCGAACTGGTCAGGCGCGGGACGGGGTTGGTGTTGGCCCTCGTGCTGATGCTGCTGGCTGAATGCGCTGCGACGATTCACCTGTATGCGCGTCCGCATATTGTCAGCTGGCTTTTTTCCTTACTCTGGTTTTCGGTGTTGGAGCGCTGCGAGGTCTCGGAATGCGGAGGCCGACCGCGATGGATGTTCTGGTTCTTTCCCGCCTCGATGTTGTTTTGGGTAAACCTGCATGGCGGCTGGCTGTTGGGACTGGCCCTGCTCGGCATCTATGCGTGGGCGGCGTTTGTCGCCGCGTTTGGAGGATCGCGCGTGCGCGAGCCGTTCTCGGCGATTCGCGCCACCCATCGGGCTCGCAGCTTGGCGGCGGCCTGGTTGTTGTCGGCCGCCGCTACCCTGGTGAATCCCTACGGGTGGAAATTGCATGCCCACATCTATCGATATCTTGGCGATCGCTATCTGATGGACCGCATCGACGAGTTCAAATCACCGAATTTCCACGGTGCCGCAGAGCGCTGTTTTGCCGTGATCCTGCTGATGGTGGTGATCGCGTTTTGGGGCCGGCGTTTCCCAGAAAATCGGCCGCCGGGCAACCGTGAACTGCCCCTCAGCGGGCTGCTGGTGATCCTGCTGGCATGCTACGCGGGATTTTATTCGTCCCGCAATCTTCCCGTTTCTTCGATGTTGATGGTTCTGGTTGCGGGGCCCATCCTGGGGGGGAACTTCGCGTCCCTGGGAGATAAGCCGGGTGCTTGGCAATGGCTGCGGAAGGGCACGCGACAGATTACGGCTTTCTCGGAGCGCATGGGCAAGCAAGAGATCGGGCTGCGCGGACATCTCTGGCCGGTAGTCTCGGTGGCGCTCGCTTTCGCAATTTGCCTGCAGGGAGGATGGGTGGGTTCATGGCAGGCGATTCATGCGCACTTCGATGGCAAGCAACTACCGGTTGCGGCCGTGACTTTCCTTGAGAACGAATCCGCCGGGACGGAGCCGAAGCGGGAGCCGGTTTTTTCGACCGATGCTTGGGGAGGGTATCTTATCTATCGTCTCTATCCCATGCGGCAGGTGGTGGTCGACGACCGCCATGATCTGTATGGCTCGGGCCGGATTCGCCAGCTCCTGATCCTGATGCAGGCCGAGACGGGATGGCAGAAGGTGCTCGCCGACTGGCGAATACGGACAGCGCTGTTGCCTGCCGACTCGACGTTGGCCAGCCTGCTTCGCCAGATCCCGCAAAATTGGCGACTGGTTTACGAAGACAAAGTCGCGGTGGTGTTTGAGAGGCGCTAGGCGTCGGCCGATGCAAACCGCCGGGCCGGCGTATGGAGCGGGGGAGCGCGATCGAACAACCCCCGCCGCGCGGCGGAAATCGGCAGCGCATGCGCCGCCAGCACGTCATCGTCGTGTTTTTTCGGCGGCGGCCAAAGCTCAGGCCCTGACCGGCAGCGGCCGACTCGCGGGGAACGCGCAACCCGAGTTTCATCACCTTTGCCGGCTTCGGGCGTCTAACGAATTGTTTCTCACTCTCTGCAACCTGGGGGATTGCGCATCATCTGATGTAGTTGAGTTTGGCGCTGGCAGGCTCGCAAGTGCCGCCCACAATGCGCGCCGCTCCTGCACATCACCTTTCTGAAGATGGGGACGCGATGCAGGTCGCAGAAAGACGCTCGTTTGTCGAGAGTTGTCGGGAGAGCCACCGATGAAGTCGCAGTGTTTGCCATTCCAGCAGGTTCCTCATTCCACCCGCCTCTTTCTTGACTACCTTTCCTATACTCCCGCCGTTCGGGGGATGTATCCCCGGCCACCGAATTTTTCCGAGTGGGTAACGGACGAGGCTTCGCATGTTGCCTACGACCGGGTGCGGCGCGGTTTGGTAAGCGAGATTCTTGAACGGCAGAATCGCGGCTGGGGCGCATCTGCCAAGACGCTGGCCAATATCGAGCGCTTGCGACGGGGAGCGCTGACTTCGGTTACGGGGCAGCAGGTCGGGCTTTTTGGCGGGCCGCTGTTTTCGATTTACAAAGCGCTCACCGCGGTGAAACTGGCAGAGGAGGCTTCCGCGGCCGGAGTGGATTGCATTCCAGTGTTCTGGCTGGCGACTGAGGATCATGACCTGGCCGAGGTTAACCACGTGGCTCTGCTTTCCGGGCAGGGACCTCCGCAACCGTTCGCGGTGGAGAGCCACGGCCAAACTGACGCACCCGTAGGGACGGTGACGTTTGGGCCGGAAGTTGCGGCGGCGGTCGGAGGCGCCGCTGAATTGCTGGGGAATTCCGCCGTCGCCACCTGGCTGCGTGAAGCGTACCGGCCGGGCGAGACTCTGGGCAGTGCGTTTGGCCGTCTCTTTGCCCGGGTGTTCGCAGATTGGGGCGTCATTCTGCTCGATCCTTCCGACAAGGATTTCCATGGGCTCGCAAAGCCTTTGTTCCGCTCGGCGATCGAGCGGGCGTCTGAACTTGACGAGGCGCTGCTTGCGCGGGGCAAGGCGATTGAAGCGGCGGGATATCACCAGCAAGTGAAGGTGACTCCGGCGACGACCCTGCTGTTTGAGGTGAAGAATGGGGCGCGCACGGTAGTGCGGCGCAGGAGTAATGGCGCCGCCGGCGGTGAGTTCGCGGTCGGTGAGGAGCGAAGTTCGTCGGAAGAGCTTCTCGGCCGCATTGCAGAGACACCGGAGAAGTTCAATCCGAATGTACTGCTCCGTCCCGTGGTGCAGGATTATCTGCTGCCGACGCTGGTCTATGTTGGCGGAGCGGCGGAGGTCGCCTACTTTGCGCAGGTTGCCGTGGTTTATGAGAAACTGCTCGGACGTGTGACGCCGATCGTGCCCCGGTTTTCGGCAACCCTGGTGGAAGCCAAAGCAGAGCGCATTCTGACGCGCTATCGGCTGAGTCTGCCGGATTTGTTCCTCGGACCGGAAAAGGTCCGGGAAACCATTGCCGCTCGCTCCCTGCCGGAGGATTTGCAGGCACGGTTTTCCGAGGCCTACGCGGGCGCGGAGCGCTCCATGGCGGCGGTTCGCGAATCGATTGGCAAGCTGGATTCGACGCTCGTTGCGGCCTCGGACCGCGCCCGATCTCGCATGTGGTACCAAATCAACCGGCTGCATCGGCGAGCCTCGCGTGCGGAATGGTTGCGCAACCAAGTCGTCGCACGGCACGCAAACGCCCTGAGTCACGCGTTATTTCCGCATAAAGCGCTTCAGGAACGCGAAGTGGCGGGGGTGAGTTTTCTGGCCCGGTATGGGCCGGAGTTGCTCGAGCAACTCTACCAGCAGATTCACTCCGATTGTCATGATCATCGGGTAATTGCCGTGCAGTAGGCGGCCGAGGGTTCAAGGTCGGCGAAAAGCGATCGCGAATCGACTGCCTACTCCTTCGAACCGCAGCTGGCTCCACGGTTCGACCGATCCGAGAAGCTGATTACTTCCGCAGACCCTGGCTGGCTACGGCCTGCCCACGCCCATGTACTGGAATCCCATGGCGCGCAGACGCGAGGAGTCGAGCAAATTCTTGGTATCGATAATGATCGGCCGTTTCACCAGGTGGCGGATTCTGGTGAAATCGAGTGTCCGGAATTCGGGCCAGCCGGTTGCGACGATGAGCGCGTCCACTCCCTCGGCGACTCCGTAAGCGCTCTCGCAGTATTTCACCGTTCCGTTCAGTTGCAGCCGCGCATCGGGAATCGCCACCGGATCGTAGGCCCGCACCCGCGCTCCACTGGCCAGCAGGTTCTGCGCCAGTTGCAGCGAGGCCGATCCCGCCACGGAATTGGTGTTCGGTTTGAAGGCTAGCCCCAAAATACCGACGTCTTTATTCTGCACCGTGTCGAGCGCTCCCGCCACCTTCTGCAGCAGTCGATCGGCGAGGTCCAGATTCACTGCGCGAGCCGCATTCAGCACCCTGAGGTCGACGCGGTTCTCTCGCGCCAACCCGGTCAGCGACTCGAGGTCAGTCTCGGCAAAGATGCCGCCCATACCGGCGCCCGGCTGCAGGCAGCGCGGCGCAATTTTCTTGTCCAGCCCTAAAGCGAGCGACAAGCTGACGGCGTCGGCGTTCACGTGCTCGCAAAGGCTGGCAATTTCGTTGATAAACGAAATCTTGGTCGCGACAAATGCGGTGGTCGCCTCGCGCGCCAACTCGGCCGTTTCGTAATTCGTGACCAGGACCGGAACTCCCCGCATCACTAGGGGATGAAAGATCTGTTTCAGCGAAGAGACGGCTTCGCTCGAAGCGGTGCCGAGAATGATACGGTCGGGCCAGTTGAAGTCTTCGACCGCGCATCCGTTGGTAAAGAACATGGGTTGGCATACCAGCAGGCTTTTCAAACCTTTCGCCTTCAGTGCTTTGTCGATCTTGGTAGTCGAACCGACGGGCCCGGGCGTGACGATCGACAGCACCTGAAAGCGGCCCGCGGCGCCGGCCAGGCGAAGGACAATTTCTTCCAATCCCTGGGGAGAGTCTTCGGCGAGAAAAACCACCTGCGCCTTCTGCGCCAGTTCTTCCGGGTTCGCCGAATAGGCTAGGCGTCCGGCACGCACATTACGGCGAATCACTTCCTGCAGATTTTTCTCAAAGAAGGGTATGTTGCCTTTGGCGACTTCCAGAACGCGCGCACCGTCCGCATGACAGCAGAATACGGGAGTGCCGAAATCGGCGAGGCAAGCGGAAATGACAGTGGCGAGGTAGCCGGATCCATAAACCCCAATTTGCATATGCAACTCTTCTGATCGAAATCGCGATCCAACCCGCAGCCTGGGATCCGGCGCTTGGTTTCGAGCCCGTTAAAATCCATGGTAATCGCTCCCCGGGGTTTGGCAACGGGCAGAAAGTGCATGTACCTTCGGTCGGTGAAACGGACGGCTGGTTGCTGATTTTCAGGGATTTAGCGGACCCCGCTTGCTGCCCGTTTGGAAGCCGTTGCCAGATTGATGGTTCTGGCGGGCCCCGATGGGTTAGGACTTCGATGACAACTGGCCGCGCCCCAATGCCACCGGCGCCACGTCCTGCCAGCTGCCGTCCTTCTCGCGGACGAACATCAATTCCTCTACATGGACTTGGCGCTTGCCGGGAAATCGCGCCCAGCGCTCCCGCGCCACCATGCAGGCGGCGCGGGCCTGCTCGTCGGCTTCGGTCTTCAAGATCGTAAGATGAGGAATGTAGGGCCAATTCTCGGCGCAGCCCAATCCGCGCAGGCAAAGCTGATCGTGCAGTTCCCGCATCCGATAGGCCGCATGCTTTACCTGAATGAACACCGTCGGTGTCGTAGGCAAGAAGGTTTCCACGTCTCCCAGCTCCACGTTGAACGGAATCGCCCGGCTGCAAGCTTCCTCCAGAAATTCCAGGGCGGCCGCTTCGGTTCCCTTCAATTCCCGTGGAGGAAGAATGGTGAGGTGGGCAGCCATATGAGCCGTGGTCGGATGCAGTTCCCGACGAAGCTGTTCCACGAACTCGCCGACCGAATTGCGTACGTAGCTAACCAACGCGTAGCGTGAGCTTGGCATGACTTCGAAGGGAGAATTATAGTCTGAACCCGGCGTTCCCGGACATTCCACTTTTCGGCGGTGTCACGCCGACGGCACGCATCGCAGTCATTTCGAAAGGCAGCGGGCGGAGAGCGAGATTTCCGGAACATTGCCCCGATGGAGACTCGCACTCCCAAACACCGACTTTTCCTTGCCTCCCGCCCGAGCCATGACCATAGCGTCAGAAGTGTCAGAGTACTGGTTCGCAATGGCTGAATCGGGCCGAATTCAGCGTCACCCGTGCTCGCCTGTCAATCCCCGTTCTTCCCGTGTTGCGATAGAAAACAGTACAGCATCGACCTCGCCGCGACTTTTGCGGTCCGAAACCCGAAATACAGAGACCTTTCCGTCCATACCTCCGGCCCCGATTGCCGCTCTCACCGCTTCCCTCGGCGTACACTCCCCGGCGATCAGCAACGTCTTCTCGAGCGCACGAAGTTCACTCAGACTGGTCAACTCGTACGCGGTCCCAGCGTTCGCCGTTGTGTAGCCGCGTACATCTACGAGAATGGCGTCTGCCGCTGCTACCAATCGCTTCATAGTGGGTCTCCACATGTTGTCGAAACAAGGATATTCGTGGACTTCGTACCTGCCGTCCAGTGCCGGATTGACCCCAAAGCTGTGCAATCTTTTTTCGAGGTCCGCTGCAGATCGAATGAAGTGCCGGCCCATCAGCAGCGTTGCGAATCGGAGTACTCCCTCCGGGCTCGCCGTACTCGCGGCGATATCCGGTCCCGCAATCGCATGGATCTGGCCCGCGGTTAACCACGTGCGGGATAGCGAGCGCAACAGTCGGTCCGAAGCCGCTGCATTCCGAAACGTGCGCAGGAACAGGAGATTCAACCGATCGCCACGGCGCCGCGTCAAGGCCCCGGCAATCCACGGTGCCAAGAGAATTACCGCCTCTGCGGGAACGAATAACGCCCAGAAACCAAGGGACGTTCCGGTCTGCAATATCAGGATGCCCGCATTGCTCGCGGCACCGACCGAGCCCGCCAGAATGAAGGCCAACGCCTCCGGCGAGACCCGCAACAACCGCTTGGCGAGCAACGCCGCTGCGAGCGAGCCCACAAGAACTCCGTATCCGAGTACAACGATGAGGGCTAGCAGCATGCCCGCCGCGCGAGCCGATCGCATCTCGCCGTCGCCGAACATAACCGGGACCATTCCCATCAGGACGCCTGGCGGAACCGCGAATAGCCACCAGGACACCGCGGAGGTCTGGCCTGAGCGGATCAGCCCTGGCACCACGATCGCCAGCAGGAACAACCCGTCGCTGAGACCGAGGCGTCCCTGCGACAGGATCATTTGTAGCAAGGGCTGGCCCGGATTCTCGTTGAAAGTGACACCACCGAATAGACCCAGCGCGAGATTTTGAACCAGCACCGCAAGCGCGATCGCAACCCACCGTCCGAGCGCTTGCCGCCGCGTTGCGCGGCGCGCTGCATTTGCTCGGACCATGCCTTCTTGCGACGGTCCATGAACATCGCAGAGCTCGATGTGGGCTGGCGAATTATTCAGTGACAGGCTTCCGTCGGCCTGGCTCGGCTCGTTCTGCCTGCGCATCTGCCGAAGCACGGCAGCTCGATAGAGCCGCCTGAGCAACCAGCGTGCGGTGACGACGCCGACGACAAGGAGCATCGGCTCCGCCAGGCTCGGCAAGAGAAGGTGCCACTCCTCGGTCGAAATGCCCCCACTTGGCGCATTCGTCCTCCCCACCTTCACGGCCGCGTCCAGGATCGCGTCGAGCAGTATCATGTCTCCCCAGTTTAGGATTACCTCACTTCTGCCAGGGCCGAAAATCCGGATGCTGCACTCCCAAGCGATACACTCCCGGTAAAAGCGACGGAAATCGGTAGCGTCCTGTGGAGTCGGTCAGGCTCATCCGCGTACTGCCCGTTCGCATATTCTCGGGAGTTAGTTTCGAGCCCGGTAGCACGTGCCCTGAGAAGTCCCGAACCGTGCCTTCAACGGTGATGGTCGCCGGCATCTGGCCGAATGCCGACAGTGCGAGAACGGTGCCGGATGCACGCCGAAAGCAAAGGCACGCGGTGACACGAAACCCTGCGTCCGCGCGTTCTCGGAGCCGCGCCAGTTCCGGTGCTCGTTATCGCCTCGCTCTTTGCAGGGCTGAGAACCCGATCATCGTTCAACTCCCGCCGATCCGAACGCGACAACCGAATCGCTGGCCTAGCTGATTCCAGGTCTTGTTCAAAGCCGGCACAAAGGCCGGTCGCTGGCATTGTATCCGAACCAAGTGCTGACGCCATCAGTCGCTGGACCGGTTCACACCCAACCGCGTCGTCACAGACACTCGCGTTATCCGCGGACACGGCCGCGCGTCGCCGGAGTCGGCCTTTTCCTCAGGAGAAAGACGCTTGCACTTGTCGGAGTGAGGAAGAGCACTTGGGGTTTGACGCAGCTGAACCAAGCCTGAGGGGGATGTCGTGTTCAGTTCGCGACGGCGGCCAGCTTCGATCTGGGGCTCTGCGAAGTGAAGAGCGAGAAGGCTGAGGACTTCGTAGCCAAGATCGAAGAAGGCGTACCTATGGTCCCGTAAGTAAGTCTGACGTATAAATGGTAACCAGAGCAGCGCCATTATCCTGCGCTATCTTTCTCATATGATACGTGCCGCCCAGCCCTTGAGTTTTAACACCATCCCATAGCGCGAGCAGAGTTAGATTTTCAGCTTCGAACGCAATCGCTTCCTGAAGGAGCCACAGATTCGCGCGCTGCCAGCTGGAGTAATCCTTCTTCGCGGAAAGCCAAATGGGCAGATCGGCCGAATCTGTGAGAAACGACGGAGTCGGATTATTTTTCAGCACGGCATCGAACCGGTCTTCCCAAAACCGACCTGCCGGCGACACCGATTCATTGCGAAAGCGGTCGGGAGGAAGTGGCAGGAGCAATCTGTGGGTAATGCCCAGCGTTTCGCATACATCGTGAAAAAGCAGGTCTCCGCCGCTTGCCCCACTGGCGATGGCGACAACGGGCCCTGCCGTACGCGCCACTTCCTGCTGCACCTTATCGTGGATGGCCTGCCGTGCGCGATCCCTAATCGAATCAGGGAAACGAGGGGGCGTCACACCGGGCGGGTCGATCATGTGTCCCGTGAAAAGGATGACGCGCGCGGGTGGTTGACTAGCGTCTTGAGGTTTAGCAACGGCAACAAAAACCTCGAGAGCCATAGCAGCACGCTCGTTCATGACACCCAATTGCATAAAGAGGTCGAGTTGTGCTCTAGCGGAATCTGAGTAAAATGCAGGAGCTCCTGTCAAAGCGGATTCGTAGGCAAAAGCAATCTTCTGAGACTTATCAATGGTCAGAAACAAAAAGTCGGCGAGACCGAGATCGACCCAGCGGTCTTCTTTGCCACTCTGCTGCAGGCGCTGCTTGGCAACGTCCAACGAAAGACCTACCGCACCTGCCAGCCGTTGCCTCTGCATCTGCAAAGCATCAAGTTCCGAAATGGCCTGGGCCTCAGTTTCGAAGCGGGTATCCCAGGCATCGGGCATTGTTTTTGCCAGCTCGATCGCAAGTGTGAGCAAGCTCAGCGCGTTCAAACCTGGATAAAAGCTATCCAAGTTCTCCAGAAAGCCTTCTCTGTACTTCTGGTAGGCCTGGAGAAGTTCGGGAGACTGCAGCGCCTTCCGTGCCGCGTGAGCACCGGAGAGCGCCGTCCAGGAAGAATGCCACCTCTCCTTGACATTACGGCCCAGAAGCGAAAATGCCTCTGCCCGCTCGGCATGTGATGCTGTCTTCGAATTGGTAATGCGAAGCAGCGCCTGGTCGGCAGCGTCCAGGTCCCCCAGGCGCTGATAGATTGTGCCCAGCCGCTGATTTGCTTCGGATTCCTGCGGGTTTGACTTGTACAGCTTCTCCCATGTCTCTTTCGCAGCCCGAAAGGCCTTGAGATCGAACTGTGCGCGTCCCGCCAGCCGTAACCCCTCCGACGCCCAGAAGAAGTCTTCGGCCTCCAGCGCCAACAAACCCAGCAGGCCCAGCTGCCTTCGCTTGAACGCGAGCGCCACATCGTCGCGGAAGCTCTGGGGAACAGGCAAAAAGCGCGACCGTTCCTGCGCTTCCAGATCCGGTAGCATTTGAAAGACGGGGCTGTCGGGCCTGTCTGAAGCGAGCGTCTGGCGGAGAGCCTCGGTTAGCAGGTCGAGTTTCTCGGCGGGAGAATCAGAATCGTATTCCAAATAGCGGTCGGTTCGGAGATCAAACGGTACTTCATCTTGCGGGCTGCGTTCCTTCGGATCTTTCTGGCTCCGCGCTCGAAGTAGGATCGTCATTTTGGGCTGCAGTGCATGTCGAATTCCTAGTTCGTAAAACACGTTGGCGTTATGGATCGAGATGTCGGCGATGACCATATCCGCCACCAACAGCTGCTGAAACATATCGGTTCGGATGTTCCCAGCTTGCAGGAATGGCACGGTGGTACTGCCCTGAATATCACATGCTGCGAGGGCTGGCAGAATTAGCTTCTCCTGCACGACCTCGAAGTTGATACCTTGCTTCGTACCGAAAGGACGAACGATGAAAGCCCGGGTCATTGCCTAATGTCCTCTTTTTTAAAAAAGGAACCAAAGTGTTCGGTTTTCACCTCTTGTGCAGCGGCTCGACCGATCTCTAACAAGACGGGAATATTGCCAATGGCATCCATCTTCTGAATGCTTGCCGCGTCCGCCTGCGGGAAGCCAAGGTTCCTGAGTCCAGCCCCACTCAGATCCGCGTTATAGCGCGCGTACAAGAAATGGCGGCCAAGATTGGTTGAAAGCGGTATCACGGGAGCTGCATAGTGTTCCTCCACAGTCATTGCTTCGCATAACTGTCTGGGAACGAGGTCCATGATCTCGCGATCTAAGTGCGCGCCGAACGTGCAGCGTCCGACGGCGCGACAATTCACATCCTGGTCCACTTGAATCGCATACATCAATTCTCCGGGAAGGCCGGCCACGGTCGAAACGATGGTTTTGTTTGGACGTGCCGCGGTTGCCCCGAGTGACTCTGCCGCTCCCGTGCCCACCGAAACAATCAGCAGATTGTCCTCGCCTTTCTTCCAGTTCAATCTGAAAGCGGGCTCGGTCGCCATTCGGTAGAGCAAGAAAGCGGGATTGTTGTATGGTGTGACGCCACCATCCACGAATACAAAGGTCTTGGACGTGTCGGTCGGATCCCACTGCACTACCTCAGGTGGAAAATAAACTGGCGCCGCCGTACTCGCTCGAACCAGTTGCCAGAGCGGGATCCTCAGATTGCAATCCTTGCGCGCCGGGTCGTTGTACTTGGCATCGGGGTTACTGCTGACCGGCCAGGGAGAGTCGGTGGTTACATTCTTCGTGACCGCTAAAAGCAGGCATTTCAAGTTGTCCGGTTCGAGGTTCGTGTTATGACCAAACACTTGCTGCAGTTGGGCTTTAAGTGGATCGGCGGTATACAGGTATTTGATTCGTTCAAGCAGCCAGGCCGGGTCGAACATCTGCTTCCCTGTTGATGTGTAAAACTCGATGAGATCCGCGGTCGTCATGCCGCGAGCCAAACCGGCGGCGATAATCGCGCCCGTGCTCGTACCCGCAATGTAGTCGAAGTAATCGCAGAGGTTTCGTCCGGTGGTTTCCTTTACGATCTTCTCGATTCTTTCCAGAATCCCCAGAGTGATGAGGCCGCGGATGCCTCCGCCATCCAAAGCCAACATTCGGCGTGGTCGATCTTCTTGATATCGGTCCCGCAAAGACTTCCAGCGCTCGGGATAAATCAGCATGGTGAAACCTCCGCGTCAAATTTCTCATCAGATGAGGACCCTCGCTTGTGCGAGACTTTAAGGTTACAGGGGCGGAATCGCATATGATCATAGCGCTAGCGGGAAGGCGAGTCGATGCTGTCGACGCTAACCCCAAGCGGTTTCCAGCTGAACTCGTCGGCGTTGTCCGGGAACGAATTCGCATCGTCCTGCAAACTCAGGGTGCTACCGTATTGGTGAGTTCCGCGGCTTGCGGAGCGGACCTTCTTGCGATTTCGGAGGCCGGCAGTCTGGGACTACGTCGCAGAATCGTATTACCGTTTGGCCGTGAGAAATTCAGAGCTGGCTCCGTGACCGACCGGCCGGGCGACTGGGGCCCCTTATACGACGAGGTTCTTAATGAAGCTGAGAAGAAAGGAGATTTGCTGGTCATCCAACCTAAATCGGAAAACGACGCTTATGCTGAGACGAACCACGTCATAGTCGAGGAGGCTCTGTCGCTCGGCTTGGAGCTCCGGCAGCCGGTCACCGCAGTACTGGTTTGGGACGGAAAATCTCGCGGCGAAGGCGACCTCACTGAGGAGTTTGGGGTCTATGCCGGAAATAAGGGCATTGCTGTCGCCAACGTAATGACTGATTGACCCAACATCACCTCTCTTCTTCGCAACCTTCAGGCTAGCCCTTCTGACTGGTCGCTTCTGCATGGACGAGCGCTGGAATGCTCGCTGACACTCGAACCATTGGCAGAACACATCCTACCTCCGGTCCTGTGCCCGGCTGACGTTCTGAAGCCGAACACCATTCCGTTGTGAATCCCGAACAGCCCCAATGGTCTTTCCCAAACAGCCAGACCCTGCGGATCAAGCCCAAAAGGAAGGCGAGCATGACGCTCGATTGTTCCCTGCTAGCATACTGAAACGTCAATGACCTCGACACGATCTAGTTTTGGCGAAGCAAAACTGGCGGAGGATACTAATCGTCTTGCTCACGACGCGCGGCAAATGAAGACATTGCCGGCGTTGATCGAACTCAAAATCGGTTTTGATTTGTAATAGTTCCGCGATGCTATTCACAATCAACTTCGAAGCAAACCCGCCCCTTCAAGAGAGCGCCGTTGGGTTTGCGCAGTTGCATTTGGCTTTGCAATGGCAACCCCCGCCCCTATCTTCATTATGGATGAAATCCGTCACCGCCAACAATGGTTTACAGTCGTTAACGGCTCTGGCATGCAATCAGGCGCATGGCACTAGATGATGTCGATCCCCATAAAGATGAAGGGCGCTCCTCCATATGGAACCTACAACAATGCCCAGCGAAACAAAACGTCCTCCGAGATGGACCGGCATCTTACAGCTCTGCGGATGCTTTGCCGCATTGTGCTCGCTGTTTTCGCTGATCGTAACGGCGGGTGTAGCGTGGCAGGAATACAGCGAGACGCACTGGCCTGAAGCGACCGCAACCATACGACAATGCTACGTGGAGAGGGCGAGCCGCCATTCGACTTCCAACATCATTGATTGCCGGATCGTCTACCCAGTCGGCAATGAGACGGTCATGTCATCTGTCCGTTCGGGGAGCTGGCCGGCGCCGGAAAAAGTGATCTGGGAATTTCATCCCGGACAGGCGCAAGCAATGTCTGACAAAATGCAGGGCTGGGTGGAGGCGCACCCACAGGGCACGACAATCGCTGTGCGTTACAATCCCGCAAGCCATGCCAAAGCCGCCCTGGTCACGACCGACATGCCGATAGGCGGCGCACGGACACCGGGGAACGTACAAACCACCGAAAGTGCTGCCGCGCTCAGCGCGGCTTTGCTGATCATTGCTGCCTTCGCTCGGCGTTTGTCCGCGAGTTGAAAACAGACGCAAGATTCATGCTGATTTATGTCGGGGCGTAGCGCAGCCTGGTAGCGCACCTGCTTTGGGCGCGTAATGATTTACTCCAACCGTTCCATTCCTTGTTTGAGTTCTATTGTTTTCAACAATTTGGGGGACCCATTTTTCGTTCAAAGCTGACCCAAATGGCTAGTGCACCTGCTGAGGTCGTATCGACGTGTAAAGCGTCCGAGTCGTATTGCCGTGCAGACTGGAGCCGGGCACCAGCAGTTCCCCACTGTGCTGCGCAAGAACTCGCGTGTGGTGCCCAAAAATACAGGAACATCAAGGGCTTGCGGGAGAATTTCAGCCCGGATGCGGAAGAATGCGAGATGTGCCGCGAAATGCAGGATGTTGAGGGAGTAATAAAACAACAACGCCAATTCTGCGGAGTGCATGGTTTTTGCACTCCGTCGGCGCGAAGAGATGGGGCGTTTACACTATATCCTTACTCTATTCCAACTCTTGCAGTTGCCGCCCAAAGGAACAAATCCGTTACCAGTTTCGGTTCTTCGGCTCCATATCTCGGGGGGAGGATTGCGTGTAACGCGCTAGGGCAGTATTGCGCCGCTAGACTTGCCGGTCGGCCAGATCAATAGAGCTCGACGGGTGCCGCATGACCTGAACCAGAAGCGAGTCGAGCATCCCTCGTAACCAATACGGCTCCGAGTTTCTCGGCAAGCACGAGGTAGGCAGCATCATAGGCAGAAAAATTGTGACGGAGTTGCCAGATGCGGGGCAGGAGCACCGAATGGGGATATCGAGTAACACGGAGATCCAGCAGATCGCGGACCGCCTCGCCCGCCCTATGTGGAGAAATCACTCCTTGCAATACTAGACGGCGCAATACCTGCGTGACCTCGAGATCGAGAAGGTGAGGCGCGTGTAGGGTCTCGCTATTCGAATAAATACGCTTCTCGATGTGCTTCCCGGCAGATGTCTGAAGAAGCCAGTCAACTGCCGCCGACGCATCGAGGACAATCATCGCGCCTGGCGCTCTTCTCGAACCAAGTAAGCGGTGTCAATCTGCGCCGAAACCGGCTTGCGTTTATGTAAGCGCTCCCGCAATTCCGCAAGCGTTGGCCTCTCTGCAATTTCCTTGATCTCGGCCAACAGATAGTCGGAAAGCGACATACCAGCCATCGCAGCGCGAGCCTTCAGGCCGCGGTGTAGGGCATCAGGTACATTACGAAGCTGAATCATTTTCGCCATGCTACGAGCATACTTTCATGTTTTTCACATGTCAACGCGAATTGCCGCCAGAAGGAACCTGACCGCGACAATGCGGGCGTGCGTTTCCCGGAAGGGTGCAACAGTGAATCGATTGCGATCTGATCAGAGGAGGCGAAGCACTGGCACGGTCACCATGCAGTGAGCCCGATAATGGCACGGTTTTGGCACGGTCGAGTCGAGAAATCATGGTTAGCAGTGGAAACAAAGTTGGAAGGTGCTTTAAAATCAATTCTGCTAGTCATGTCGGGGCGTAGCGCAGCCTGGTAGCGCACCTGCCTTGGGCGCAGAAAAAGTCCTTCCAACGCGTCTATCTCGCACCTAGATTTTTATTCTTTTCAATAATTTGGGGAATCTGCTTCTCGTTCAAAGTGAACCCAAATGGACTGAACACGGTCGATAAGTACACGGTCTGGGCACGGGCAAGCACACCTGCTTTTTGAGAGGCCCAAGCACGGTCTGCTTGACATGGATTTCGATCCATCATGATGTCGACTACGTGTCCGGATCACAGGACCGGATCACAGGCCGTTCCCTTGCCTACCGCCCATAATTCACGAGCGCATCCTCATCCCGAGGGGGTTCCTAACATTGAGAATGGCGGCAAAGAGATTCGATTGGCGCACCCGGTAGCCGCGGGTGTCGAATCGGCGCTAAACTCGCACCATCATGCCGCATCCATCCTGGAATGACAGCTACGCCTCAGGAGTGCCGCCCTGGGACACTGGGGAGCCGGAGCCTTTGCTTATCGAGTTCATCACTTCCGGCGGCGTCGCACCGGTGCGAACGCTCGAGATCGGCGCGGGTACCGGGACGAACGCAATCTGGCTGGCTGAGCGCGGCTTCGACGTATTCGGAGTCGATGTGTCGCCGCTCGCGGTCGAAAAGGCCCACGCCAAAATCGAAGGCCGGGAACTACGCTGCCGCTTCGGGACATTGGATTTTCTCGCCTCGCCCCCGCCCGGCGGCCCTTTCCACTTCGTCTTCGATCGCGGCTGCCTTCATGTGTTCGACGAACCCGAGAAGCGCTCGCGCTTCGCCGAGTGCGTGGCTGCCGCACTGGAACCCGGCGGCTTGTGGCTGAGCCTCATCGGCAGCACCGAAGGTCCGGGTCGTGAGGTCGGCCCGCCGCGGCGCTCGGCACGTGAGATCACTGTCGCCATCGAACCCGCGCTGGAGATCGTCGAGCTACGCTCCGCCGAGTTCCGCGCTAACGATGTAAAGGCGTGGTTCTGCCTGTCGCGCCAGCGCACGATCTCTGCGCAACCATCCTCGCGGCACGATTGAGGCCGGAACGCGCGCCATCAGCAGCGCCGCCGAGTGCAAGATGCGGTTATAGCAGCGAATCTCAATGTGTCATATCAGTTGCAATAAGTGACACGTTTGGGTAAGATAATACCCATTATGCCAAGGACAGAACCCTCCTTACTGCCTCGAGTTTCCCGCCTCTTGCGGAGCTATGGGCAGAACCTGAAGCTGGCACGACTCCGTCGTAGATACTCGGCGGAAACGGTTGCCCAGCGCGCCGGGATTACTCGAAAGACTCTGTCGAGAGTGGAAAAGGGAGATTCGGCAGTCGCATTCGGAATTTACGCTCGGGTGATGCAGGTGCTACGCCTCGAAGAGGATCTCGCGAAACTGGCCGTGGACGACCCCCTGGGTCGAAAATTGCAAGACACCGCCTTGTCGCCGAAACGCCGCGCTCCAAAACGTTCGTCATCCCCGACTCCATCAGCTGACAGCGTGAACAAGCCAAAGGAAAGCTCCTAATGGCAGGTCTCGATACAGTCGAGGTGTGCATCGATCTGGAGCGGTTTGGCCATCCAGCTCTCATGGGCCAACTTCATCGCCAGCAAAGCGGCTCCGGAGAAATCTTTTCCTTTGAATATGAGCGGGAGTGGTTGGAGCAACCCGAAGTCTTTTCATTTGATCCGGACCTTGCCCTGGCAGCCGGTCCTCAGTACCCCGCGCCGCAGCGCAAGAACTTTGGCATATTCCTCGATTCGGCCCCGGACCGCTGGGGTAGAGTCCTCATGCAGCGTCGCGAAAACGCGCGCGCGCGCCGCGAAAAACGTAAACCACGAGCCCTGACTGAGTGGGATTTCCTCCTCGGCGTTCACGACGAAACTCGCTTGGGTGCATTGCGTTTTCGAGAGTCAAGCAAAACACCATTCATCGACAGCGACGCGCAATTTGCGGCCCCGCCCTTGACTTCCCTGCGCGAGCTGCAGGCCACCAGTCTTCAGTTCGAAAAGCATATCGACGACGAAGACAATCCCCTCTACGAAAAATGGCTAACGCAACTGTTCGCGCCAGGATCTTCCCTGGGAGGTGCCCGGCCGAAAGCATCCGTGCGGGATGAAGCCGGGACATTATGCATAGCAAAGTTCCCCAGCAGAAACGACACTCGAGATATGGGCGGATGGGAACTGGTCGCTCACAGCCTGGCGAGAAAAGCGGGGATCACGGTCCCCGATGCCAGGCCCCTCCGCTTCGCTGAGAGTCCCTATACCACGTTTCTGGTGAAGCGTTTCGATCGCACGGCAAGCGGAGGCCGTCTGGCGTTCATTTCCGCCATGACGTTGACTCAGCATACTGACGGCGAACCTGGAGCAAGCTATCTCGAACTGGTCGATTTATTGCAGTCGCGAGGGGCGAATACACGCTCGGATTGCGCACAGTTGTTTCGACGCGTGGTCTTCAACATCCTTATTCACAACACGGACGATCACCTTCGCAACCACGGTTTCTTTGTCGACGAAAGCGGTATCCGGCTGTCGCCCGCTTACGACATCAATCCGTCAGTCGATCGACAGGAACTGACGCTGGCGATCGACGAAGTAGAGACTGCCTGCGACGTTTCGATCGCAATGGAGGCGTCCCATAACTATGGATTGAACCCACGCGAAGCGAACGAGTTATTGAAGCAGGGGCAAGACGCAGTTGCCGGCTGGCGAGAAGAAGCAACCCGGCTCAACATTCCAAAAGCAGAACAGGATTTGATGGCCAACGCATTCCAAGAGTGACAGCCGGAAGTTTCGCACTGCGGTGCGGCAACGGTTGCCGGGTTCAGTTCCAGGACCCGAATGCCCTTTGCGAAGACATGAATGGGGAATGCGAATTCGATCGCTCCGATGCATCCCGGAGCCTGTTCAGTTGATGTAAATCTGGAGCGAAAGCGCTCTGCCTGCGCCCGCAGCGTTGCCGTTCTCGTCATAGACGACCCTGTGGCCGAGCATGAGGGACTGACCGCATCCAATTGTGATGAACTCCACGTTCTCTCGGTTTTCTGGACCCGACGTGTGGTTTGTGGCGATGCTCAATCCTACTTTACGGTAGCCGTTGCGGGGTTGAAAAAATCGGCGAACGCTTGGCCATTCGGCGTTCCCATTCCGGTTACATTATCCCATCCCACTTTTGTGTGGAGCGCGGAGGGACTGTTACAGGGGGTTCCGAAACCGGAATCGGCGGGCTGAACGGAACAGTCTGTTCCGAAAGAGACCACCAGCGCAGTGTCGTAGCCCGTGCCATCGTCCCACAGTGCACTGACAAACTTCGCGGGCGTCTCCGTGGGCGGTGTCCCTCCCACCACCTCCGCTGGAGTGTAGCGGTTCGTACCGCCAGACTCTTGAATCGAAGCTGTCAGGTTGTTGACGCTGCGCAAGGGAACAATGTCGGTGACCGCTCCTGCGGGCAAAGAGTATATGTATTGGGCCGCCTGGCCAAGAGATTCTCCAGCCTCCTGATTGGCGATCGCCCACAAAGCCGAGAACATCGGACAAGCAAGACTCGTGCCTCCAACCACTTGCCAAACCAGTTCCGGGGACCGGCCGGGAATACTAATGGCGATCACTGCGCCGGTGAACGGATCCGCTAGCCAAGCAATGTCAGGTACCTGCCGATATTTTCCAGCCACACTTTTTTGGAATGCAGGCTTAGGAAATCCCGCAAGACAGTTTCCGTTTTCATCCTGTACAGCGCACGTACTTTGCCCTCCACCCGATCCAAAATAGAATCCCTGGGGGGCCGGCGGATCGGATATCTGACCGTACTCGGCGAGCAAGCTCTCGTTGTTACCCCACCCCGCCTGCCATGCCATCGACTCGTCCGAATTCAATGCCAGGCTCACTCCCCCAACTGCAGTTGCCCACGGAGAATCCGCTGGAGCGCTCACCGTTGGAGTTCCTCCGGACGCGCTGAAATCGCCGTAATCTCCAGAGGAGAAATTAGTGGAGATGCCCGACAAAGCGGCGATTTCTGAAATCAGGTTCTCCGTTTCGAGTACCGATGGCGGGGTCTCGTTTTCTTTAGAACCGTAGCTCCCTGAGACCGAGTTACCCAAACCGTAATTTACCGCATAAAACTCGGCCTGATCCACATCCTGGAAGCTGGCAGAAGGCGGAACCACCAGATCGATGTTAGCCCCCGGAGCGATGGCATGAGCCCATTCGACGTCGAGATTGATTTCTACCTGATCCGCGCTAATGCACGTACTCTTGGTCGGAGTATAGATGATCTGGAAATTCGAGGAACTTAATAAGGGCAAGCCAAACTTGTGTGAAAACGCATTCGCATCGTGCTGAATGGTCGAGGAACCGCACCAGTCAAGAATGACAATGGTTTGGCCACTTCCCGTATACCCCTCGGCGTATAGTCCTTTGAGGTTATAGGCTGTTTGAATCGGAGCCGGCGTGTAGCCACATCCCGCGCTGGTCAGGGTTTGAAGATTTATGTGATTGCCAGTGTAGGTTCCGATTGGAAGCTCACCATCATTGTTGGTGGAGAATTCCTGCGTCTCGATGTCAAAGCAATCCGAGGAATAAAAATCAGGATCCGCAACCGCCGGGGTCGTCGAAAAATCCGACTTACCACTTGCGTTCGCCGGCCGCGCAATTACGGGATGTTCATACTCTCCCGTGTCTAGCCCCGAAATTGCTCTTACCAGCACGCCCGCCGGTCCTTCCACATAAGGATCGTTGGCATTCGCTCGGATCACCTTGTCGTGCACTTGGTAATTATTGAGTTGCACGTGAAACGCCTTCTCCACATCGTCCACTGTGCCTCGGGCTCGCAGAAAGAAATTGTTGGCGCCGATCCTCACCAATTTCAAGTTGTGCGACTCAAGGAAACGCTGCACTGTTTTTGTCTCTTCCGCGGTGGGCGCAAAACGCGCGGCAATTTGGGATCGCGTTAGCCAGTGACGGTAGATAGGCGAAGCGCGGTCATATAAATTACGCGCCGTCGCATCCATCTCGGAGCGGTTGTGCACGTTCGTCCAAACACTGACCTCGATGGTCTTCGCTGGATCTACAGCGCCCAGGTTCTTGGCCGTGGACACAAAGGGAGGAGTGTTATGTGCAACTAACGTGCCCGTCGCGGCGCGGGCCGTCAGAGTCGTAAACAAAATCAGAGGTAGCACGGCAAGTTTCATACGAATATTGCATGGCAGGTAGCGATGGGTTACCCGGTAAGGTGTTGCTTTTTCCTCGAACATGAATTCCTCCCAAGGATAGTCCCGCGAAAATTGTCAAACGCCTCTGCCCTCACGCTGCCTGTCCGGTCAGGTCTTTTTGAGGCGTGGCGCCTTCGATTTACTTCTTGGACTTTGGTGCAAACCAATCCGCGAACGCCTTGGCATTTGGAGTTCCGAGCCCGGTCACCTCGTCCCATCCCACTCGTACTCTTAAGTGGTAGTCTCCGCCGAAGGAGATTCCAAAGACGCCACCGCTGGGATCATCCGCGATCGAACTATAGAACTTGCCGAACGGCAAACCGGGGAACAAGGCCATCGTTAAGGGGGCATCGTAGCGATGATTGACTGAGGGTGAGTCTTCGACGACTGCAGTGATATCGTCGGCGGAGCTGTACGGAACGATGTCAGTAATTGCTGTCGGAGGCATGGAATACAAGTAAGGAGCGGCCTGACCGAGCGGAGTTCCCGCTTCCTGATTGGCGATAGCCCACAATGCCGAGAACATAGCCGTCGATAGCTCGGTACCCGCGGAGGCGTACCAGACTTGGGGAGGATATTGCTCAGGTTGGCTCACAACGATCAAAGCGCCGGTAAACGGATCACCGACCCATGAAATATCCGGTTCCTGGCGAAACTTTCCGGGTACCCCCTTCTGAAACGAAGGCTTTGCGAAAAACGTACTGGCTCCTCCACCAGACCCGCTGTAGTAGTCGCTAAAGTCCGGTGGGTAGGGAGGATCCGAAATCACACCTTGGTCAATCAGGATGGAGACATGGTTTTCCCATCCTGTCTGGAAAGCAATCGATTTGTCCGAGTTCAACGCAAGACTGACGCCGCCTACCCCGGTAGCGTAGGGAAGGTCTGCCGGAACGCTGACGCAACCGCAGCCGGGGATGAAACCCCAGTTTCCATAGTCACCGGAAGCGAAGTTCGTAGCAATGCCGGCAACAGCGGCCATTTCTGAAATCAGATTTTCTTTGCCTAGTTCAGCGCCCGAAGCCCACACCTCAGGGGAGAAGAAACCACCAGAGAGGACATTTCCAAGCCCGGAACTGACGGCATAATATTCCGCCTCGTCTGTGTCCTCGAAATCCGGTTCCGGCTGGGGAACGATCAGGTTGATAATATTTGCGCCCGGAGCAACGGCATGAGCCCACTCCACATCAACGTTGATGTTCGGCCATACACCAGCACAGGAGGAGGGAGTGGGATAGTTGATGACAGTGAAGTTGGACGCCGTAAGCTTGGGCAACCCAAATTGTTTCGAAAACGCGTTGGCATCATCCAAGATAGTTGGCGAGCCGCACGCGTCAATGATGACGATGGTTTGCCCAGCACCGTTGTAGCCTTCCGCATACAGGGCGCTCAGGTTGTAGGCCTCGTACAAATTCGAAGGCGTATAACCGCAGCCTGATCCTGATTCGTAGTAGACGTTCCCTTTGTAAGTCGCCTTTGGATAACCCCCGCCCGAGGTGTACTGCTCTATTGCCGGACCGGGGAAGCAAACCGACTCGAAGAAACTTGAATCCGCAGCAGAGGACGCAGGGACTAAATGCGCTCCATTAGTCACGCTAGAAGATGGAATCATCGTAGGGCGCACGGTGAAAGGGTGTTGGAATCCAGCGTTATCGAGTCCAGAAATAACCTGAACGATCGCCGCTGCCGGGCCCTCGACAAAAGGGTCCCCTGCATTGGCGCGAAAGGTGCGGTCGCCTAACTGATAGTCGTTTAGCTGCACCTGGAAAGCATTCTCTACATCGGCGATCGAACCCCGCGCCCGAATATAAAAGTTGTTCGGTCCGACTCTGACGACCTTCAGGTTTTTTGACTCAACGAAGTCTTCGACCGTTTTCGCATCCGTCGGAGTAGGCGCGAACCTGGCCGCAATCTCGGCATTGTTCAGCCAGTGGCGGTAGTTGGGCGAGTTTGGGTTATACAGGTCTTGCGCCAGCTTATCCAGTGCGTCGCGGTTGTTGGGCTGCAGCCAGATGCTGATCTCGATTATTTTGGAAATGTCCTCTCGGCCCACTTTTGCCGCCGTAGAAACATAGCGAGGCGTATTGTTGGCGATGTACCGACCCTCCGCACACGCTGGAATTGCGCCGGGCAGCATGGCAAACACGAGCAGAGAGATTGCAAACCAGAGCAGCTGGATCAGGCAATCGCCCTTGGTCGATCGCAGAGATGCTTTTGTCCTCGTTCGTATGTTCACAACTTCTCCCTAGATCACAAGGTCTTGAGTTCCGGCAGTTGCCTAGAGACCACACCAGCTTTGGTCTGTCCTGATCTCCGCGCTCTCGTTCTTGGCAGACGACTGCGAGTAGGAAAGCTAAGCGCGATAGTGGCGGAACACAATAGCCACTTTCGGATGTTTCGCGCATACCGCTTCGGCCATGTGCGGGAGGCCGTCTGAGCTTCAATGCCTGATGCGAGCTATGCGGGCCGCGAGGAAAACCACAACAGTGTCCACTTTTTCTCTTCTCTCTTCGACGGTTCCGCTTTCCAATTGGCCTCGGAGAGCATTCCTCTCAGTGAATGGTCAGCCCGTGGAGTGTTGAGCACACGTTTCCTGTCTGGCCGGCCCGCTCTTTCCTCACATTCGCGTCGGCGAAGCGCTCTGAATGAGGTCCGACGGGTACGACGTAGAGTTCTCTTGAAAGCGGCACGGCGAATAACAAGAAAAGTGGCCCTTCCCAGCCTCGTACCTGTTCACGCATAGTGATGCCTGCGTTCGGTCAAGTTCGCTCTTCAAATCATTCGGGTTGCAACTGACTTCCGCTTACGTACCTGAGATGGAAAGGATAAAGCACAAATGACGGTCAGATCGAGTCGCGTATGGCAGTTCATCTTCTTGGCGTTTCTGGCGGCGATCGGCCCGGCGTCCTCCTTCGCAGGGCAAGATGAGGCTAGCAGGGGTGGGATGACGAAAGCCGAACGCACCTACCTGTTGTCTGAGTTAACGTCGTCTAAAACGGCTTTGCTCAGAAGCATCAGAGGATTGACGCACGCCCAGTGGACATTTAAGTCGTCTCCCGACGCCTGGTCAATTCAGGAATGCACGGAACATTTGATCTTGGCCGAGGATCTGATTTTTGACGAGGCTCAAAAAACGCTAACAACTGCCCCGGTGGCGCGATTGGCCAACGCCACGAGTGCGGGCGACCACCAGGTAGTCGAGCAAATGGAGGACCGCAGTAAAAAGGCTAAGGCTCCTAAGATCATCCAACCGACGGGCAAGTTCCCGACGCCCGAGAGTGCCGCTAAAGAGTTCGAGCTCCGCCGCAACAAGAGCATTACGTATGTGAAAACGACGCACGACGCCTTGCGGATCCATACAGGTGACGGGCCTTCGGGCTCCACGGCCGATGTGTACCAGTTTCTCTTGGAGATGGCGGCACATTCGGCAAGACACACGGCCCAGATTCGTGAAGTTAAATCAGCGCCGAGCTATCCGACGTCTTGACAGTATTAGGCTTGGCTTTTGCACTTCGGAGTTCGTGCGCGCTTACCTGGCTCGAACCGCTTCCGGCAGCGCCCAGCTCTCACTATCTGACCCTAAACACTGCGAAGGATCTCTCGGCCGAAAATCCAGCTGGCGATCCGATCAAAAGTGCCGATTCGATCTGTTTGACTCCAGCATCTACCGGGTTAAGACTGCTCGTTTGCGGCACATTACTAATTGTGCCTCGGCCTTGGAGACGAACATTGTGGAAGCAACTAATCGAACTGCCTACAAGCAAGTCACTCTTGGCGACACCTGGGATGCAATCGTCATTGGATCAGGCATCGGTGGTCTTACTGCGGCTGTCCTGCTTTCAATGCATGCCGGGAAACGCGTACTGGTGCTGGA
>JBEKPJ010000034.1:0-84561 GCA_049520935.1 Terriglobales bacterium
ACCAGTGAGCATTCGACCTTAGCTTGCCGAACCTGATCCCTCTGACAGACTGCGCCCGTGCGCAGATCTAATCAAGTTTCTGGTACCACTGATCGTTCCGAAGGCACGATCCAATGCTTAATAAGGAAAAACGACATCCAGAGCCGCCACAGCGCGGGGTGGCAAGCAATCAATAGCTTCGTGATTGACGATTTTCTTAAGTCTCGCCCCCGCGTTAGCGCACGCAGCTACAACCATCTTCTTGGAGTCGTTCATCGTTTCTTCGCCTTCGCCGTTATGCAGCAATGGATACAACGGAATCCCGTGACTGCCCCTCCCCGCCCTGAAACCGCAAGCCGGATTCCATATCTATTCGATCTCGATGCTGCAAAGCAATTGCTCGCCGTAGCGCGCAGTCTACCGGAGAGATCAATGGCACGGTATCGAGGTCTTGTTTATAAGACGATCTTCGCTTTGCTCTATGGTCTGGGGCTCCGAGTAGGCGAAGTCGTTCGGCTGAGGCTGGCCGACGTCGATTTCACTCGTGACTTGCTCTTCATCCGGGAAACCAAGTTTTGCAAAAGCCGAATCGTACCGTTGGGCCCGAATCTGGCGCTGCGTCTCAAGCGCTACGTGGAACATCGGCACGGCAGCAATGCTGCGCCTGAACGCCCGCTGTTCTCTTTCACCAAGCGAGGCTGCATTCACGAGGGGACAATCAGCCAAACTTTTCATACTCTCCTGCCCAAGCTGCAACTTCATATTCCACCGGGCGTATCCCCACCCAGACTCCATGACCTACGGCACTCGTTTGCCGTAGCCACTCTGCTTCGCTGGTACCGCCAGGGCATCGATCCTAACTGCCGTCTGATGCACCTCGCTACGTTCTTGGGGCATGTCGATCCCAACTCAACGGCCGTATACCTGACCATCACCGAGGAACTGCTCTATCAAGCTGCTCAACGCTTCCAGGTTCTGGCTCCTAAAGGAGGTGTCCGATGAGAAGCGTGGGGCAGCTGATATTTGCGTTCTTCGAAGACTACCTAAAAACGCAGAAGGGACTCCGTCCAGGTTCGATTCGAAGTTATCGGGACAGGCTGAAACTCTTCCTTGCTCATGTCGCAAGCAACTGTCGCCGTCCTATCACACGGCTGATCCTGTCAGACCTGTCAGCACAGCGAGTGCTCGACTTTCCTGCAAATGATCGAGGTCACGCGCGGAAATCACGTTAGCACACGCAATCAGAGGCTCGCCGCTCTGCACACTTTTTACCGCTATGTCGGCCTCCAGTATCCCGAGATGCTGGCCGAAGCTCAACGCGTGGGAGGCGATTCCGATGAAACGCACTGCGCCACCCCAAACTGATTATCTGGAGCACGACGAAATCGAGGCTCTGTTCAAGAGCCTGCCTCAGAAAGGAGTCTTTTCGCTCCGCGATAGGGCTATCTTCACGATCCTCTACAACACCGGAGCTAGGGTGCAGGAAATCGCCGACTTGCGCATCGCCGACGTGGACCTCGACGGGCCGTTTCGCGTCCGGCTGCATGGGAAGGGCGATAAGTGGCGAAGTTGCCCGCTTTGGACTGAAACGGCCGAACTGTTAAAGAGGCTAGTCGCTGGCGTCCAGGGAAGCCAGTCTTCTCCTTTATTTATGTCTCGCCAGCGAAAGCCGCTGACACGATTCGGGATCTACAAAATCGTCAAACGACACACTGGCAGCTTACGTCGCTCCACTCTGGAAAAGCGATTTCCCATGATCTGATTTTTTCCGACATTTTCCAGCGATTCGCGTTACTTGCGATTTTCCGCGAGATCGGCCAGGTACTTCTTGACCATCGCCACCTCTTGCGGGTCGGTGGCAGATTTCAGATATTCCTGGAGTTGGGCTGCTTCGGCATCCGGTTTTCGCTCGATCTCATAGATTTGTGCCAGCAAAAAGTGGGTCCGGGGTTCGTGCTTGGCCTTGTCGATCTCGGCTGCCCTCAGCGCACTCCTCTCGGCTTCGGCCAGCCGATGCAGCGCAAGGTAGGCGCCCGCAGCATAGAAATAGGCATCCGGATCGTTGGCCGAATCAAGAGCAATGGCGGTGTTGGCAAAGCGGAGCATCTGTTCCCAGCTATGCTCGACCGCACAAAGATCGGCCAGGCAGAGATCGGCCGGAAGATAGTCGGGATCAGCTTTTAGCGCCTGGGAGCAGGCGGCGCGGGCGTCATCGGGCTTCTGTTGTGCCTTCAAAACCTGGCCCAGCATTACCCATGCAGCCGGGTATTGCGGGTCTTCACCGAGCGCGGTGCGAATGTGCTCTTCGGCCTTGGCCAGTTGGTTATGCTTTACCGCGATGCAGGCGCGCTGAAAATCACGGCGAGCCCGATCGGGAACTTGCAAAGACGCAACTGCGACTCCGGGAGAACGAATCCCGGTCAGCGGCGCGAGAAAACAAGACTCGTCACCGGCGGCAGCCCCAGCAGTGAACGCCGCGCCCTCTGATCCCTTAACCCGATCATCAGTAAAGCGGGGAACCGCATTGTCGAAATAATACCCGAACGCATGTCCCTGACTGGCCTGCGCGGCAAGCGGAGCGGCCGAGAATATTCCCATGGTGCAGATGAGGAGCCTGGCGCACAACGGAACGACCGGCGCTATGAGGACATCGAAGGACCGCATCGGAGGACTCGACCTCCCTTCGCATTTGCCGCGGGTAACGCGCGTACCGCGCATTGACGATCGCATGATACCTCCAAATGGCATCCGGCGAATCACAAAAATCGAGAAGTGGGAGACCTCCGGAATACTTGGCCGCGAAAATCGGCCAAAGCAGGAGGGAGAAGACTCAGGCCGTAGGCCCCGCACAGCGCGCCGGCTGCTTGGTTAACCGACATGCTTGTTCTTCGGCTGGCACTCGGCAAGGCAGCTTGCAACCGTCGGCATGAGCCGATCCCAGGCCCTCACGCACCGGATGAAGGCGCAAATCGCGAGCTCGGGCGCGGACAATGCCACCGAACTCACGGCTTCGCAGTGAAGATCAGAAAATAATCCATGCCATCGGCTTTCACGAAATCCTGCGCCTCGCGCAGTTCGTATCCAGCTTGCGCGGCTTCGCGAAGGACCACGTCTTTACTGACGCCATGGTTTTCTCCGTCGCCATTGCGATCAATGATGCCAATCTTGGCTTGCGGTTTAAGCGACGAGCGAAGGTTCCTCAGTAGCACAACCGGATGGGCTACCTCGTGGTAGGTCTTGAGCAGCAGCACGGCATCGATGCTGTCGGCTGGGACCTGCGGATCGTCGGGTTGGCTGAGGATCGTTCTTATGTTCTGGAGTTGCTCTTTTTTGGCGCGCTGGTCAATGTAACGAATTGCTTCCGGGTTGATGTCCACAGCATAAACCAGGCCCGAGACCGTGACGCGGCGAGCTGCGCGCACTGCGAACCAGCCTGATCCGGCACCGATGTCGGCAACGTTTTTGCCGGGCGCGATGCCAAGCATATCCATGACCCGGTTGATCTGCAGCCGCTCATCGCGCCCCGGGGCGTCGAAAATGGAGAGATCGCCAGTGTACGGGCTGCTGGTCTTGCGTTCGGAGGGCGATGCTGCTGAACCGGCCTGGGCACGAACCGGCGGCGGACCCCACAGACCCGCCAACAACACCAAGATCTGCCCGGTCCATCGGAGCGCCCTGCCAAGTGATTTCCAGTTCATTGTGTCCCCGCGAGCCTGCGCCGAACGATTAACGATAACGGGGATTCTACGCCAACTATCCGATTGGGGGTGCGGCGCGTGATCATATTCGGCAGATGGGAACAACGATCGCAGGGCGTCGGCTTCTTACCTCGCCTGAGACGATGGGGCGAGTAGACTGATGTGGCCATGTATCACGATTCCAGGGGCTCTCGTAGCGATCGCTTGTGGTAGTTGCTTCGTCGCACGTGCCGGCGTCATGCCAAAAATCCTGGTGCGCGGAAGGTGCCGGATGGGATGCGGTCGAGCGCATCCCATCCATTGAGGTGCCGGGTGAGGGCACCAGCGCCGGCTAAAGCATCCGCCCCTTCCGACATCAAACCTGCGGGGTTGATTGTAGGATCTCCGGCCGTTCTTCCCGGCAGGATAGAACCAGTTGCCTCACCGTGGACCCGCGGCGATCCTGCTGGGGAGCTTAGTTTTTCCCGCCGGAGTCCATCCGAACAGCACCTGCTTCCGCTCAGGTTCGGAGAGTGAGTTGTCATTCTTTGCCAGAATCGGGGTAGGTCAGACTTGGATACCAGTCCGCGCCCCGACCTTCGGGAGTGAAATCCAGCAGGTTCCACAGCGGCCAAATCATATCGACGTGGCGTTGGTTCTGCCCTGGCTCGGATGGAACCAACAGAAGTTCGGAGTGGTAAGAATGATGAATCTTTCCGCCGCGGCGAACAAAGACATTCAGTGATGGTTGTTGGCCGCCTTCCGCATCTTCGCCGTAATAGTCGCGGTTGTAATTGTTGCGAGCCGAAGAGAGAAGACGCAACCGGTTCCATCCGCGCTCCCGCGCAAAGGACCGAATTCTCTCCAGCGGGGACTTTGCGACTACCGCGAGACGCAGGCGCTGGCTGGCATGGACTGCGGTGCCGTTAAGGGCGTCAATGATGGAACTGCACATCGGACATGCCGCTTTCATCTTCGGTCCAAACATGAAGCTGTAGATGACAAGGGAGTCTTTGCCAGGTCCAAACAACTCTGATAGCGCCACCTGCCGGACGGATGGCAAGGCTTCAAGATCGGCCGGGCCCTCCTCAAAGACGTAGTCCTCCAGGATCTTGCCGCCCAAGGGCAGTTGGCGCCGCAGGGCTGCAACTTCTTCCACCCGCCGCCTCAGGTCGATTTCCGCCTGCAGCAACCGATTGCGAGCACGGCGGTAGGAATCAACTTCACCGGGGAATCGAAAACAATGAGACTGGCCCACATATCCCTCCAACGTGCATGCGTCAATTTGGCTCGTCCAGGGCAAAGTGCGAGCCGAAATGATTCAGACAATTCTGCCCTCTCTGCTTCGCCTTGGATCCCCGGGCTGCGCCAAGGCTCCCGTCCAGCCGTTCGCAGACCATGCGGCCGGGACCCCGAAACTCGGCATCCCGAAGCCTACTTCACCCCTTTTTCAGGATTCCACGACCCTTGCAATTTGCGCACATAGACGATCTGCCCGACATGATACGCATTGTGGGTGCAGATATTCGCAATGGTTGGCGCCCACACGGCCAGCTTTTGCTCGTCGGCAGATACGACAAGCTTCTCCCAATCCGTCATCACCTGATCGAGCTGCCGGACCGTGTCATTCCATTGTTTGTCATCAAACTTCACGAAGGTCTCATCGTTGTCGCCGCCGAATTTTTCGAGCGTCCCTCCCGTGAACTTGAGCAGGTTGCGACGATTCCAGAATAGCAAATGATAAGTCAGCTGCCCGGCAGAGTGACCTCCGGCCGGCGGCTGCCATCTGGCTTGCTCAGCGGTGAGCCCATCGACCGCCACACTGATCGGCACAAACCAGTCTGCCTGATCATGAGTAGTGTGCAATTCGTGGAGAAGCAAGCTCCGCAAGGTCGCAGGCTGCTGCTGACTTTGTGCGTAGCTCGGGAAGGAGAACATCAGAATCAGAATCGTACCTGCCACGATTGCCGGCTTCATCGGGATTGCTCCTGGTCTTTGCGGAAAAATGACGGTGGAAAATAGACGCACGCAATACGTCTTTGTTAGCAAAGGACAATGCTTGCCCAATGCACCCGGATCCAACCTCGGTTCGCGTCAAACGCACGGCCGCAATTCTCCGGCCGGACCTGTTCTGGCAGCGACGCGATTCTGTGATTATCCGGAGGCTCTCGCGGCATTCTCGGGCCTGAAGGAGCGCAGGAGAACAGGCGGAAACCGAGGTCGGGCCGCTGTTGCCGTCAGACTGCTCCCGGGGATGCTCCGAGGGCCTTGGGACGATGGCGAAAGCCGCCAGGGTAAACCATCATCAAGCGTCCGCCATAGGCCATCAGGTGACGTCCAGCAAGGCCGATTCCTCGAGGCTAAACCCAACAACCCTCGCTTGCAAGAACCACGCCGGCGACGAGAACCACCAAGGGCGCACGGGACCATCCACCTAACCCACCGGTTTTACGAGAGATCGCCCGCCACCAAGGGCAGCGCGATCGGCTTCGAAACACCGGTGCCAACGCGAATACGACCATGGATTTTTCTACCCGAAGGTGTCCGTTGGAGGGCAAGTCCCGACCACGGCATGGATCTCGCCCCGAGCCGATCCCACGCATCAGCCGGCGAGGATCGAGCCGTTCATCACGCACATTTGCCCGTGATCCAGGATCACAGACAGGGCATCGCCCGAGCCGGAGAATAGAAACAGGCACGAAGTGTTTTATCAACGGAGGCGGACATGAAATCGAATATTTTCAGGCTTGGCGTTTTGTCGTTAGCTTTCATTTTCCTGGTGACGGCACTGGCGCTCGCACAGGAAAAAACATCGGTCAAAGTGAAAAGCTCCGAGGTGGTGACCGGAGTTGTCATCGTTCACGTTCAGAAGGAAGGCAAATCGATCGACCTGCAATGTAACGAGGGAGCGGCCGATTGCACGGTACTGGCGAGCGGAAGTTACTTGATGGTTCAGCTTCCCGCAAACTATGGGATGTACGACTGCAAGAACGTGGAAGTCTATCGCGGGGACGCCGACAAATCAAGCACTGCCGCGAAGGTCGCGAAGGTCGGGGCCTATTGCGTGGCGGAGAAGTAGGGTCCGGAAATAACCGGGAGTGGAAAGGCCGCCGGGATGTGGCGGCCGCCTCTTGAGGAATGATTGCGCCTTCTACGGTTTCGGAGTTACGGACTTCAGGTAGGCCACGACAGCCTCGGCATCCGCCCGATCCATGCGGAACTGCGGCATCGGAGAGCGAAGCCGGCTCCCGGTAATCCAGATGCCCGTCGTCAGCAGCTTGATCATGTCGGCATCGCTGGCCGGCGGGGTGCCGCCGATACGCGGCGCATTAATCGGCCAATCCGAATCGGGTTTTGCGGGTTGGTAAGGAACCGACGATCCTTGTAGCCATCGCGATCGGTCTGGGTTTCCGTTGCTGTCGCTCGGAGTGTGACACATTCCGCACATGGCCACACCCTCGACCAGATATTTTCCCCGCGCGACCTCCGGCGCGGCGCCGGTTCTTTCCGTCGGATGCTGCTGTTTGCTCTGGGCATGGCTGCTCTGAGCTGAAGAGTTGCCCTGGGAGGGACCATTACTCTGAGCCGAAACCAAGACCTGCGGCACCGCAACCAAGAGCCATCCGAGACCGATGGCTGCGCCGAGCGAACAAACAGCAAGTCGCGGCAACCCGGACCGCCTGACGGTAGAACGTGGAAGCATGCGTATCACCTCCCTAATAATGTAAACCTTCGCGGGCCATCCTGGAATTGATACGGCGTGTCCGCTGCGAGCGGCAGGCGAACCAAAGTGTCCGCTGCACAATACGTTACTCGCAGGCGCTGCGACCGGCGGGTTCGAAGCTATCCATCTGTGCTTCGCGCTGGCTGCTGAGGTGTCCATCGCGCGTCTTGCCGTATTGCTCCTCGCCGGGACAATAGTAAAGCGCGGTGTGCGGATCGACCCAGACGTTCAGGCCGGGATCCCCCTGAGGATGAACCGGGACGGTGGGAGCCTCCGCGATTCCAAGCGTGATGAGCGCCCGGTCCCAAGGGCTAAGGGTTGGGCGATGCGGGGCATCCGCCGCTGGCCATAGCAGGGCTGCCACGGCCACGAATACGGATACTCCCAGATATAGGTCGGCACGTTGAAAGCGCAAGGTCACCGACCGCCCTGTCAATCGCTGCACCAGCGTTGGGGCACGGTCATCGCCTAGATCGTCACTGGTTGTTTCGGCCTGAATCGCTTCCGTGTTGCTCAGGGTCGTGTTGTCTGTCGTCACGCCATCCGCTTCCGCATCGATTAGCATCCCGTCGGTTGCCGAATGGGTGTTCGCGGAGAACGAAAATGGTGTGCCCGTCGAATACGAGGGTTCCGCGGTAGAGCCGTTGCCGGCCGCCTTGTTCCCGTTCACTTTGACTTCGGCCGCTTGCGGCGCGCTGCTGGCAACGGTCCAGTTGTTTTTGCCTGCAGTGTTCAGGGGGATCGATGGGCGACGTGATCGATCCAGGGGGGCGGCCACTTCTTGCGGTCCGGTCACTTCCCGGGTCACCGTTTTTATCTCCGGCGGAGCCAGAAAATTGGAGGCAGAAAAATCGTTGCTCGGTGCTGACGGCGTACGCTCGGCCGGGATCGCTGGCGTGTTTGTTCGAGTTGCCGTTTGAACCTTTGGATTCGTCGAACCGGAATCGGACGAACGCTCAGGAAAGAGACCCTGTTGCTGGCTCATCAGCCACATTGAGGCCCAGTTGCGCTGCAGCCGTTCTCCGGGTCGAAGTTCGTCGGGCTCGCAACTGTCGCACCGCGATGCTTGGGCGTCCTTCGGAGCGCCGCAATGCGGGCAAGTGCTACGAACTGGCTGCTGAGGAGGGGTTTCAGCTTCGGCCTTTAGGGTCTCAGGCTCTCGTTGGCGATCGTTATGTTCCTGAATGGTGAATGCGGCCGACAGCAGCCCCTGAAAGGATTGTTCGTCCATTGTCAAGTTGGGCCGCTTTGAGGGCATAGCAAACGGGGGGGAGTGGTAAAGGTCCGAGCCTCAGATCATTGTAGTGCAAGTCCTGCCTGAAGTGAAAGGGAGAAACGGGCGGGCTATTTAGGGAACGATTCCCGATCGGGAACGCCGATCTGGAACCTTCCTCATGAAATCGGTCTAATCAAACCCGCCTCGCGGCCGACGATTAGCTGTAACTATATGATTTAATGGAGTGTTGTGTGCGTCTGCGATTTGGCGAACCGCTTGCATTCGTCGAGGTGGGTCGCGACCCCAAGACTGAACTGAAGGAGCAGACAAAACGCCCATGATCAACCTCAATGAAATAAAGATCACGCCACGAGACCAGCAGGTGTTACATCTGCTAGTCCAGGGATGCAGCAACAAAGAGATCGCGAGCCACTTAAACATCAGCCCGCGAACCGTGAAACAGCACCTGCGTACGCTGTTTCTGCGGGCGGGCATTAAAGAAGGCCGGAAACGCGTAAAACTCGCGACCGCGATGTTCATTAAGGAGCAGGTGCAACCATGCAACCCCGTGATCGGCTAACCGCCAAGGAGATTCAGGTCGCGACCCTGGTCTGGCAGGGTCTTACCAACAAAGACGTTGCCCGGGTTCTGCAAACCAGCGAGCAGGTGGTGAAGAATTACCTGCGCACCACCTTCGACAAACTGGGCGTCTGGACTCGGCTCGAACTTGCGCTCTACGTGGCTAGCCATGGCGGAGCGAACTGGCACCTGCAACTGGGTGGTGGGATGTTGCCGCCAACCAACATATGGCCCGCCACCGTGAGCGAGGAGCCGCAGCATTCCGCGAGCACAGAACAGCCCTCCGCTCTCGCAGCCCACAACGGGCTGTAGGGCGCCGGTGCGGGTAGCGCAATCTCCCGCATGCGACGTTTGCCGCCATGAGGTTCGCAAGCGGCGGGTCTTGGGCTCCGTCGGGCAGACGGTCAACCGAAGCTTAGGCCTAGTTGCCGTCTGAAAACTGGACGACGGAAACAGATTTCACCCTGGGCGGCCTGCCCGGCAGTTCCCGAAAGCTGCCGGGTACCCCAGTCTGTCTGTCCTAACCAGCATGTTTTCAGAGAAATAGCCCGCCGGATCGTCCTGGAAGCGGCTGCCTCTCCGGGCGTGCTCGGCCCCTTAATCCCGGTAATCAAATTGCTCGGTTGCCCAGTGGATCCATGCGTCTGTTTTGATCGGTTCGGACCGAGACTGAGGATAGGGTATGGCTTATAAGGACATTTTCTGGATGGCCTGCGATTCGACCGAGCAGCTGCGAGCCGAGTATGGTCCGTTTCACACTCGCGAGGAAGCCGAAGTCGAAGCCCGCAAGCTTGGTTTTGGATACCTATTGCGCTACGAGCACATTGTCGGTCCCGATGAACAGATCCAGGAAGTGCGATGCGTCTTCCTCGAACTGCAGAACCTGTCGTGCTCTCCGAGGCCCGGCGTCACCTATCACACCCGCTGCGCCAGTTGCGGCGAGACCGCCGTCCATGAACTATCGTGGCAGGCCGAAGTCTGGGCCGACATCCACGAATTCGAACACACCCGCCACAAAGTAAGGCTCTTCGAGCACGCGCGAGGAGAAGGGCTGAAGGAAATCGCCGACTGGCGAGGCTTCGCCGCCTAAGGTGGATCGCAACCCTGGTCCGCCCTCTTTTTTAATTCGAGTGGTGGTTGTAATCCCAAAGCATGCCGACCGCCTCCGTTCCCGATTGGGGCCGCTTCGCCAATCTAGGCCCAGTTGCGATGCGGTTTCGGGGGAGCCTGCGCCCTTGCAATACGCGATTCCGCGGTAGCCCCGCTTAAATCGATGATGGCAAAAGATGTGAGCGCGACCTGCCGAATCAGAAACCTGCACGATTGAGGAGGCAACACGGGACCGACGCCGTCGCCGCCCGATTTCACCGACTCAGTTTGGCAGCGGCTGCGTCATCGAGCATCCACAACAGTTTGCCGTCAGACGGCTGCACTCTTTGCGAGGGCAGTGGAGGAGTGTTCTTTGCCTCGAGGACCTGATGCAGCATGTCCGCTTTGTCGGAACCGCTAGCCATGAACATGACTTCACCGGCGCGATTCAATACCGGAAAGGTAAAGGTAATGCGGCTGGTGTTGAACTTCGCGACCCAGTTTGCCACCACCAGGCGCGATAGTTCCTCGAGCGCCGCCGAATCGGGAAACAGCGAAGCAGTGTGGCCATCGGGCCCCATCCCAAGCAGGATCAGATCGAAGCGAGGGAACTCGCCGGGCTTGAGTTCAAAGAAACGACGAAGCTTGATTTCATAGTCAAGGGCAGCGGCGTTGGCGTCGGGATTTTCCGCCAGCACGCGAAAGACATTCTCGGCGGGGATCGCAATCTTGGCAAGCAATGACTCGTTTACCATGCGGTAATTGCTTTCCGGGTCGGTGGGCGGAACATGCCGCTCGTCGCCGAAGAATAGAAAGACCCGGTTCCACGCGAAGTCGCTATAGTCTGACGCCAGCCGGGAATACAGAGATCGAGGAGTCGAGCCGCCCGACATCGCCACCGCGAACCGTCCCTGAGCCCCTATGGCGGTGCGGGCCGCACGCACGAATTCTTCAGCCGCGGCGTGAAAAAGATCGGCAGCCGTGGCCAGCACTTCGATGGATCGCGTGGCAGCCATAGGATCCGAGTCTTTACTTCTCGAAATTTCTCCAGCGTCGTCCGTCGCGCTCCATCAGTTCGTCGGATTCCTTCGGTCCCCAGGTTCCCGAAGGATAGTTGGGAAAATTGCGCGGCGGCAATGCCTTCCACACATCGAGAACCGGATTCACGATGCTCCATCCCGCCTCGACCATGTCGGCGCGCTGAAACAGCGTGGCGTCCCCGGTCATGCAATCATGCAACAGGCGCTCGTAGCCGGTCGAAGAGGAAACGCCGAAGTAGTCAGAGTACTCGAAGTCCATGTTGACTTCGCCCAGTTGCATCGCGGGTCCTGGAGTCTTGGCGGCAAAGCGCAGCGAGATGCCCTCCTCCGGCTGGATGTGCAGCACCAGTTGGTTGGGCATCATGTTCTCCACCTGGGTCTCGCGAAACAACATAAAAGGTGCGCGACGGAACTGGATCACAACGTGCGTGTTCCGCCCCGGCAGCCGCTTGCCCGTCCGCAGATAGAAAGGCACTCCCGCCCACCGCCAGTTATCGATCAGCAGGCGCATGGCGACGAAAGTTTCGGTGCGCGAGTCAGGTGGCACACCTTCTTCCGAGCGGTAAGCGGGCACGCGCTCATTGTCCATGGTGCCTTCTCCGTATTGCCCGCGGATGGTCTTGCTGAGCACGTCTTCATTGCTGAAGGGCTGGATGGCGTGCAAGATTTTAGCCTGTTCATCACGCACGGCATTCGCCTGGAACGAAATCGGCGGCTCCATCGCGGTCAGCGTGATGAGCTGCATGATGTGGTTCGGCACCATATCGCGGAGGGCACCGGATCCATCGTAGTAACCGCCTCGCTTTTCGACGCCCACGGTTTCGGCCACCGAAATCTGCACGTGGTCAATGTAGCGTCGATTCCAGATGGGCTCGAATATTCCGTTGGCGAAGCGGAGCGCCAGAATGTTTTGCACCGTTTCTTTCCCGAGGTAATGATCGATGCGATAGATCTGGCATTCGGAAGCAACCTTCAGCAACTGCTGGTTCAGCGCTTTCGCGGAATCAAGATCGTGGCCGAAAGGCTTTTCGATGATCACCCGTCGCCAATGACTGTTCCCCTCGACCATCAAACCGATTTTCGCGAGTCGTTCGACGATATCGCCAAAGAAGTTGGGCGCCGTGGCCAGGTAATAGAAATAGTTGCCATGGGAATTGTGCTCATGGTCAACCTCGGCCAGCGTTTCTTTCAACCGATCGTAGGTGGCGGGATCGTCGAAATCGCCACTGAGATAACTGATGCGTCGGGTAAACCACTCCCACAAATCGGTGTCGACCGTTCCGGTGGCGAACTGCTTGAAATCTTCGGTGATCTTTTTGCGTGCATCCTCGTTGCTCATCGGGCTGCGGCCCACCCCGATGACGGCGAACTCCCGCGACAGCAACTGCTGACTGGCAAGGTTGTAGAGAGCAGGAATCAGCTTGCGGCGCGTTAGGTCACCGGAAAACCCGAAGATCACCATCACACAGGGATCTCCCGTCCGCCCCACCCTCGGTTTGCTTGCTGCGGGCAAAACTTGTGTTTGAGCCATCGTCTCCTCGTGAAGCGCTTCTGGTTTCGGGGTTCAGGCAATCCCGACTGCTTGCGCCGCAGCCTCGCGCGGCACGCTGGTTAGGACCTCTTGGCCGCCGGCTTGAGCTCAATATGGCCGCCGAATTTCTGCCGCATGGCCGAGAGCATCTTCTCGGCAAAGGTATGATCCTGACGCGAGCGGAAACGCGTGTATAGGGCCGCGGTCAGTACTTCGGCCGGAACCGCCTCCTCAAGCGCCGCCTGGATCGTCCAGCGCCCCTCCCCGGAATCCTGCACAAATCCGCTGTACTCGGCGAGCGTCGGATTCTCAATCAGTGCCATGGCGGTCAGATCGAGCAACCATGAACTAATCACGCTACCACGTCGCCAGACCTCCGCGATGTCCGGCAAGTTGAGATCGTAGCGGATATCTTCAGGCAGATCTTTGCTGGTCGCGTTCTTGAAAATATCGAAGCCTTCGGCATAGGCCTGCATGATGCCGTACTCGATGCCGTTGTGGACCATCTTGACGAAATGTCCCGAGCCAGAGGGGCCGCAGTGGAGGTAACCGTCTTCGGAGGTGCCCACGGCAGCGTCAGAAAGCTTTTCCCGCCCGGGAGTTCGCGGAGTGTCGCCGCGTCCAGGGGCCAGCGTTTTGAAGATCGGGTCCAGGCGCTGGACCGCCAGTTTCGGACCGCCAATCATCATGCAGTAGCCGCGCTCGAGTCCCCAAACGCCGCCGCTGGTGCCGACGTCGACGTAGTGCACGCCCTTGGCGGCGCAGATCTTCGAGCGACGGACGTCGTCCTTGAAATACGAGTTGCCGCCGTCGATGATGGTGTCGCCTGCCTGCATGCATCCGAGCAATGCCTGCACGGTTTTTTCCGTAGGATCTCCGGAGGGCACCATGATCCACGCCGACCGCGGAGGCGTCAGTCTGCCGACCAAGTCGTCCAATGAAGCGGAGGCGACAGCGCCCTCGCCCGCCAGACCCTTGACGGCCTCCGCGCTGAGGTCGGAGACGACCATCGTGTGACCGCCGCGCATCAGGCGCCGCGACATATTGGCGCCCATGCGCCCCAGACCCACCATTCCTAGCTGCATTCCTGCTCCTTCAAGCCGGAAATCATTTTCTACCTTTCCTTTGGGGCGGGCTTCTGTTTATTTTGAAAACCGACCACGCCGCAAAACAGATCCAGAGAGTCGCCGCGCCATGGTTCGCCGCGCCGTGGTTCAAGATGTCATGCGAGTCCCGTTCGCTGTCCCGCTGCTTCCCGCGCCACCGAGAAACGAAGCATCGCTTTGCGGCCGATTACCCGAAGGCAAACCCTGGAACCATACCCTTGACCGGCCAACGGCTGAGCAGCGCATCTCTTCAGTTTATTCTCTGGCCGCGACTCTCACGCCATCGAATCGTTTGCGGTCGGCGCGACCAGCGCAATGCCGCGAACAGAAATCACAAGAGCTGCCTCACCAGTTCCGCAGGCTCGGTCAGTCCGCCTTTCCCGTCGCTGCCCCTATGCACACGTCGTCCATAGCGACGGGTCGTGCTCCCAAGGCGTCTTACTGAGTATTTGTCCCGGGCGGGTTCGCCCGCTTTGTATTTTTCTCGACCGCAGCCAGCAGTTCGTCGAAGGCATCGGCAAAAAGCTTGACACCGTCAGCCGTCAGCTTATCGGTCACATCGCGCATGACGATGCCGACGCTGGCCAGGTCGGCCATCGTTTGCCGCGCGCTATCCAGGTCTTCGGTGAGGCTGGCGCGCGGCTTGCCGTGATCGCGGAAGGCATCAAGCGTCGCGGGAGGAACGGTATTGACCGTGTCCGGTCCGATGAGTTCCTCGATGTAAATCACGTCGCGGTAATTTTTGTTTTTCGTGCTGGTGCTGGCCCAGAGCACACGCTGGGTCTGCGCACCCCTGGCGGCGAGCGCTTTCCAGCGCGGAGATGAAAATATCCGCCGATATGCCTCATAGGTCAGCTTGCCATTGGCAATCGCGACCTTTCCGAGAATCGACTGTAACTTCGCTTTGCGGGCCGCGTCGGTCTCCTGCTTCAGTCGATCTCCGATGAGCGAGTCGACCAGCGAATCGATGCGGCTGATAAAGAAGCTGGCTACGCTCGCCACTTTGCCGGCATCGCCGCCGCTGGCCGCAAATGTTTCCACGCCGTCGATAAAAGCCGCAGCGACTTGCTCGTAGACTCCCTGGGCAAACAGCAGCGTGACATTGACATTGATCCCCTCGCTCAGCAGTTGCCGGATCGCCGGTATGCCCTCGGAGGTGCCCGGCACCTTGATCATCACGTTCTCGCGGGCCACGGTCTTCCACAGTCGCCGCGCTTCGTCGATGGTGCCTTTGGTGTCGTGCGCGAGGTAAGGGGAGACTTCGAGACTCACATAGCCGTCGCGTTTGTTTGTGCTCTGGTACACGGGGGCCAGCAGATTGGCGGCATCCTGAATGTCGCGAATGGCCAACAGTTCGTAGCGACCTTTGGCATCGAGGTCGGTGCGGCCCGCGAGCGAGTCGAGGAAATCCTGATACTGGGTGGAGCCGGCAATCGCCTTCTCGAAAATCGCGGGATTCGAAGTCATGCCTCGCAATCCGTCCTCGGTAATCAGGCGCTGCAGGGCGCCGCCCTGCAGCAGGTCGCGGCGAATGTAGTCGAGCCAGATCGACTGGCCGAACCTTTGCAGTTGGGTGAGAGGATTGGCGGCCTTTGCGGTTTCGAGCATGCCCACTGGATTCATACACGCCTCCGAACGGAATCAGGTAGCAGAATAATAATAATGACCGGACGTTAACAAACTGTTACGGTCGGTTGCGCAGCCGGCGCTATTTGCCGAGCTGCTCGCGCGCCGCCTGCAAGATTGCATCGGTTGTAAAGCCGAACTTCTTCTGCAGATCCTTGAGCGGCGCCGATGCCCCATAACTGTGCATGCCCAGGACGCGTCCCGTCGGCCCAGTGTATTGCGCCCAGCCGAACCCCGATGCCATCTCGACGGCGACTCGCGCCGTCACTTCGGGCGGGAGCACCTGGTCGCGGTAACTCTGGTCCTGACGCCCGAACAGGTCCCAGGAAGGCATACTCACGACACGCACCCGGATTCCCTCCGCCTTGAGTTTCTCGTAGGCATCGAGGCAAAGATAGACTTCGCTACCAGTTGCCATCAGAATCAGATTCGGCTTTCCGCCCGTGGCGTCGGCCAAGATATAGGCGCCGCGGGCCACACCGGTGGCGGCTCCGTAGCGGGTGCGATCGATGGTCGGCAGCGCCTGGCGAGTCAGAACCAGCGCGACGGGCTCTTTGTGAAGCGCCATGATCACCTTCCAGGACTCCACGACTTCATTGGCGTCTGCGGGGCGCAGCGTCACCAGGCCCGGAACCGCACGTAAAGAGAGGAGTTGCTCGATGGGCTGGTGGGTCGGTCCATCTTCGCCGACGCCGATCGAGTCGTGGGTGAAAATCCAAATGGACGGAATCTCCATGATGGCCGACAGCCGGATCGGCATTTTCATGTAGTCGCTAAAGATCATGAAGGTCGAACCGTAGACGCGGAGGTGGGACAGCGTCATGCCGTTTACGATCGCGCCCATGGCGTGTTCACGGATGCCGAAGTGGAAATTGCGCGCGTTGTAATTGCCGGGTTCGAAATCGCCCGCTCCGTCGAAGGTCAGCCGGGTCTTGGTCGAGGGGTACAGATCGGCCGATCCGCCCATGAGCCAGGGATAATTCTTGGCAATGGCGTTGAGAACCTTGCCGGAGGAGTCGCGAGTGGCAAGCCCTTTGACATCCGGCGGAAAGCTGGGAAGGTCTTTGTCCCATCCCTCGGCCGGCTGCCGACCTTGCATGCGCTCGAATTGGGCGGCCAGATCCGGATATTGCGCCCTGTAGCCCGAGAACAGCGCCGTCCAGCGGTCGCTCGCCTGTTGCCCGCGTTGGCCAAAGCCGTCACGAAAATGTTCCTGCACTCCGGCGGGGACCAGAAACTTGGCATCTTCTGGCCAGCCGTAGGCGCGCTTGGTCAACTTCACTTCCTCTTCGCCGAGCGGCTCGCCGTGGGCCTCTTTCGTGTCCTGACGATGGGGCGCGCCATAGCCGATGTGGCTGTTGACGACGATCAGCTTGGGACGGTCCTTGACGCCGAGCGCGTGCTTGTAGGCGTTGGCCAGCGCGACCAGGTCATTGGCGTCGAGTACATGCTGCACATCCCAGCCATAGCTTGCGAATCGCGCCTTCACATCCTCGTCGAAGGCGAGATCGGTATGGCCCTCGATGGTGATCTTGTTGTTGTCATAGATCCAACACAAGTTGGAAAGCTTGAGATGCCCAGCCACCGATGCGGCTTCGGAAGAAATTCCCTCCATCATGTCGCCGTCGCCACAAATGGTCCAGATGTTGTAGTTGAACAATTCGAATCCGGGGCGATTGAAATACTGTGCCAGCCAGCGCTCGGCGATGGCCATGCCGACACTGTTGGCCACGCCCTGTCCGAGCGGTCCGGTGGTGGTCTCCACCCCTGTGGTCCAGCCATATTCGGGATGCCCGGGAGTTTTGCTGCCCAGTTGCCGGAAATTCTTCACCTCGTCGAGCGACACCGCGGGAGTCGAGAGGATCTTGCCGTCGGGGGACACCTCGCGCACGCCGGTCAGATGGAGCAGGGAATAGAGCAGCATGGAGGCGTGTCCATTCGAAAGCACGAAGCGGTCGCGATTCGGCCAGAGCGGATTCTCCGGGTCGTAGTTCAGAAACTGCTGCCACAGGCAATAGGCGACCGGTGCCAGCGCCATCGGTGTCCCGGGATGGCCGGAATTTGCTTTCTGCACCGCGTCCATCGAAAGAGTGCGAATGGTGTTGATACAGAGCTGTTCGAGATGCGTGCCAGTGGTCGCGACAGATTGCTCACTTACAGCCATCAATACTCTCCTTGCAGATCGGCTCGAGACCCCAGCCTTGATGAGTCCTTAGATGAAAGAAGCGCCAATTCGATACATGGGACCCCAAATTTACATCGCGATCGAGGAATAAAATGACCTACGACAGGACGAAGTGTTGATTTTACACCAGGAAGGAACTGCCGGGGGGCCGGGAGGCGCATACCGTGAGCGATGCGGATCCCGCCCCTAGCGTCGGGCGGGCGTCCGGCTCTGCGCCGGCCCTTGGCCGGTTCTATGTCAGAAAAAGTTTGTCGTGGCTGATGCGGTGTTGCAAGGTCGAGGCCAATTGGTCGACGTCTACCGCCGACAGGTTCATCCCCTCCGCGTCGAGGATGGGGATGCGATTGGTTCCGATTGCATCTCGCCGAACTTGGACCAGCAAAGCCTGCAGCGCCTGGGGGTCGTATTTTTGCGGCGTGAGGCGGATCAACTCCTGCAGGGCGGCCCCGATCGAAAGGCGCTGCCGGTAGGGACGTTCGCTCGTCATTGCATCGAAAGTATCGGCCAAGGCGACAATGTGTACTGCCTGCGGCAGTTCGTCCGCGTGGAGCCCATCGGGATATCCCGAGCCGTCTCCCCGTTCATGATGCCAGCGCACGATTTCTGGGATGTGGGGCCAGGGAAACTGCACCTGGCTCACGATTTGATGCCCGACGACCGTGTGGTCGCGCATCTCGCGGGATTCCCGCTCGTCAAGCTCTGAAGGTTTCTCGAACAGCCGCTTGTCGACGGCAACCTTGCCGATGTCGTGCAGATAGCCGGCCGATCGCAGCGACGCTACATCCGCCGGTTCCATGCCCAGCGCTTCGCCGATCGCCTGGGAATAGCGTCCGACGCGCAACGAATGGCCTTGAATGTTGATGTGTTTTACGTCGATGGCGGCGGCGAAGGCCTCGAGCGCGTTGTCGTAGAACCCGTGCAGCGAGGCCAGCAGGCGCAGATTCTCGGAAACCCGCTGGGCCAGCGTTTGACTGAGCGTGTGATTTTGAATGGCCAGCGCCACGTAGTGGCTAAGCACTTCGAACGAGTCGAGCGCATCCTCCTCATAGACGGCGTCGCCTTGTCTGCGCCCCAGGGCGATTACACCGGCGAGCTTTCCTCGCACCTTGAGCGGGCAAACGCACTTGAACAGTTCGGGTGCGACGTTGCCGTTCGCACTGAGAAAAACGTCGTAGGTGGAACGGTTGAGCAGTACGGGGCCAGCCGAGGCAGACAAGGTGTGGACGTGGCGCGGAAGCAAAGGAATCAGGGCTGGTTCCGGGAGCAGCGCGAATCCTTTGGCGTCGACCGAGGTGAGCAGGGAAGGACGTTCGCCGAATGAAAATAGCACAGCCTCACGCGCGCCGGCCGCTTCCATCACCGCAGCCAGCATCGACCGGGCGGTTTGGCGGAAGTCGCGGTCCGCCGTCAACTCGGGTCCCAAATCCGCCAGTGCTTCGACGGTCTTTAACAGCCTTCTGAAATTGGCTCCCTGCAATCCTCTTGCGGAGGGGCGTGCGAGAAACCAGAGCCCCATCAGGGTAGCACCGCCCGCCCGCCCTGCTTGTTAGTCAGTTTGGTGCAATCTGGAGGTCTGGGTGCTCTGCGGTCGGGTCCTCGGGATTATTTCGCCCCTACGAACTTTTCCCGAACTCTCCATCCCATGAAGGCCGATCGTTAGCCACGCACCCGACCGGTCTCACGCAATATGCACGCAATATTAGAAGATGCCGGCAGCCTCACCCATCCGTCGCACAGCCCCGGCGACCAGGGAAGAGTAACTAAGACGGGTATTCTCTTAGCCACCACAAAGGGGACACTTCTGATGTCGTAACAATGGGGACATTTCATGTGCTAATTCCACCGGACATTTCATGTGCTAACGAGACTGCCGCGCTGCCGCGCCTGCCGCGCTGCCGCGCCTGCCGCGCTGCCGCGCGACTTTCCTGCCGCGCGACTTTCCTTGACAGGCGCGGGCAGTTGGCGCATACTTCGCCAAATCGCGCGCCGCATACGTTCTGCTGGTTGTACTCGGCAATCTGCTGTTTTTGATAGAAAGACATGTGGTCGTGACTCCGTCTAAGCCATTACGTTCCCGGAACATACTCGCTGCACTTCATCGTCATTATTCTCGGCCGGAGATTGCCTCCGATCGCTCGGCCAGCGTCGATGAGAACGCCGTTCTCGCCTCGTTGAAGGAGCTTGTCGCCGCCGGGGACCAACGCCTCGACCCGCTGCTTGCCACCATCGCAGATGCCGCCCGGCAGTTCACGGGTGCCTCCGGGGCGGCACTAGCGATGTGGAAGGACGGCGCCATGCTGTGCCGGGCGCGCAGTGGCGAAACCGCTCCCGCTCTCGGTGCGCGGCTGAACGCGGAGACGGGCATCTCGGGGGAGTGTTTGCGCACCGGTAAGATTCAGAATTGCGATGATGCCGAGAACCATCCGCTGGTCGACCTGGAAGTTTGCCGGCGCCTCGGTTTACGCTCCATCGCCGTTTTGCCGATTCAGGGCTGGAGAGGTGTGAACGGCGTCCTCGAAGTTTTCTCCCCTGCACCTGCTGCTTTCAGCGAGCGGCATCTGGCATTGCTGCAACAGCTGGCGGTGTTGGCCGAGCGGGCTCGCGCCGCCCAACCGCATGGCGCGTCATCGGCCCCAACCAAGCGCGCGTCTTCGGTTGCTGCGCCACAAGTCTCTGGCCTGCTGCCGGCCTCGGATCGGGTAGGAGATGTGGTGCTTGCTTCGATGGGGACCCGATCGCGCCCGCTGGTCCTCGGTTGTATCGGTTGTGTGGCGATCCTGCTGCTTGCCCTCATGATTTGGCTGGGGTGGCGTGGCCCAGAACCGAGCGATGCCAAAGCACAAAAGGCGGTGCCCACTTCTGCCGGCAACGAAAATGTCCGGGCCGCAGCTGCCGACCCCGCCTTTTCCAGTCGCTCCGGTACCCGCCCTCCGGACAACGACCGGGTTTGGAAAGCTGATCCTGGGGGAGAGCGGCTGTTTTCATCGAACGGACGACTGTCTGGCGAAACCCCGGTTACATTTGCCTCGCAGGTGGATGTGATCCTCGGCAAGAGAACTCCGGCGGAAGTCACAACCGGGAATCGAGCCGGGGGCAATGGATCGGCCATTGCAGAAGCCGCCAAATCGAAGGCCCGCGCCGACGCGGAGCCTGAGCTCCTGAACCGGGAGTCGGCAAGCGCCGATAAAATCGCTCCCGCTGAAAGTCCCGAGATTTCCGAGGTATCGACCAATCCGATCGTCCTCAATGGAGTTCTTTCCGCCAGCGCCCCATTGCCCGTGCTCTCTGGGCCCGTGTCTCAAGGGGTTTCGGGCGGTCGACTCCTGCGCCGTGTGGATCCGGTCTATCCCACACAGGCTCTTTTGCTCCGCCTCCAGGGCACGGTGAGGTTGTCGGCAACCGTCGCCGAGAATGGAAGCGTACGCGATGTCAAGGTGGTGGAAGGCTCCGCGATACTGGCCAACGCCGCCTCAGATGCCGTGAAGCGCTGGCATTACCAGCCTTTTCAACTCGACGGCAAGCCGGTGGCAAACGAGATCACGGTGAGCGTTGAGTTCAAACTTCCCGCCGACCGCGGCCCCCGCTGACCGACCTAAGGCATAGCTTCCATTTCCCCCGCGCGCAGGTTCCCCTCACCCGATGATCCTAGGTCTCGCTCGGCTAGACGCCAACGGGAAAAGGTTTGCTGTGCGTTTCCGAACCCACCGAGAGTCCGGCAAATCGGCCCTGCAGCAGTGACATCAGCCCGGTGACCCAGTAGCCGATCACGAACAGGAGCAGAAACGGAACGGTGATGTAGTTCTCATTGTCGATGGCATACACGACGGCGAGCGCAAAGTAAGTTCCAATCAGGAGTTCAATCCAGGGCACCCACCCCAGGCGCTTACGATACTTGGTTCCGAGAAGCTTGTCCTTCTTCGAGGCGACGCGATACTTGGGAGTGCGGGCAAACGCCGTCTGTTTGCCCACCAGGGCTTCGATCACGGCAATGGTATTGGTGATCGTCAGTCCGATTCCGAGCGACATCAGCAGGGGCAGATAGAGCAGCGAGCGGAACCAGCGTTTCGGGAACAGTTCTTTTTGCGAAACCAGATAAAAGCTTGAAATGGAAAATGTCGAGGCCATGAACAGGGGCAGGTCGATGTACAGCATCTGGAACCATCCCTGGTAGAACCGAATGATCATGGCTGGCATCAGCAGGACCGAGAGCACGATCATGAGCGGATAGCTGAGATTGGCCGTCAGGTGATACCAGGCTTCGATCTTCACGTGTCGGGACGCATCACTGGCAAAAACCTTAGGCAGAATTTTCTTGGAGACCTGGATCAGCCCCTTGGCCCAGCGCGCCTGTTGCGTCTTGAATGCGGTCATCTCCACCGGCAACTCGGCGGGGCATTCGACGTCCTGCAGATAAACGAACTTCCAGCCCTTGAGTTGGGCGCGATACGACAGATCGGTGTCTTCGGTGAGCGTGTCATGCTCCCAGCCGCCGGCTTCGTCAATCGCCGATCGGCGCCACATACCGGCCGTGCCGTTGAAGTTGAAAAAAACGCCGCTGCGCGACCGTCCGGAGTGCTCCAGCACAAAATGACCGTCGAGCAGAATGGCTTCGACTTGCGTGAGCAGCGAGTAATTGCGGTTGATGTGGGTCCAGCGCGTTTGCACCATGCCGACCTTCGGGTCGGTGAAGTGATGGATGCACTTCTGCAGAAAATCCGGCGGAGGGACGAAATCCGCGTCAAAGATGGCGACGAATTCACCCCGGGCAGTTTTCAATCCCGCTTCCAGCGCGCCCGCCTTAAATCCCTCACGATTGTCGCGGTGCAGGTACGTAACCGGATGTCCCAAGGCAACATAGCGCTCCACCAAAAGGCGCGCCACCTCTACGGTTTCGTCGGTCGAATCGTCCAGTAGCTGGATGTCGAGCTTGTCTTTCGGATAGTTGAGCCGGCAAACCGCGTCGAGCAGCCGGTCGACCACGTATTGCTCGTTATAGATGGGCAATTGCACGGTGACCGAAGGCAGATCGGCAAAATGGGCGGGCGGTTCGGTGGTCTTATTTCTCCGGTGCTTGTAATAAAGATAGACCAGCCAGTACCGGTGGGCGCCGTACGCCGCCAAAATCACCAGCACGACAAAATAGGGAATCAGCAACGCCAGATCAAAGGCATTGATCTGGTAAAGCCCCTGGAAGGTCTTGTCCAAAAAATGCTGACGCAGATAGGGCCCCAAGCCCTTCGCGGTAAGGATCAGGGCCAGCGAGGTAGTGAGCGTCAATTGCATGAATCCAGCAGGGCCATGAAGCAAAAGCGATGACAGCAGAGTAAGAATTGTACCTGATCGCCGACCGTCGGGCGGCGTCGCCGAAGCGGCGAGCAACCGCTGGCCAGTGACCAGCGGGAGTTATCGCCACTCCTCATCGACCGAACTCAGCTTCATTTCGAGCTTCTGGTGGGAATCTTCTTCGACGGTCACGGTCGTGCCCTTCGCCTGCTGGGATTTCAGAAAAGCGGGATCGCGCCACACGCCGTCTTCGATGTCCTGCCAAGCATAAAACGTGTAGGTGCCGGGAGCCAATCCGCGTATGGTAAATTGCCCGCGCTGATCGGTGGCGCCGATACCGTAGCGGGCGGGAAGGTGGCGGTATCGTTCTTCGGGAACGGCCACCACCGTGGCGTTCGACACCGGGTGATCTTGGTCCACATCCTTTTCTCGTTCGACGACCGCACCTTCGACCAAACCTCCCTGAGCACTGACAATCAGCTCCAGGCTCGCCGGGCCGCTTGCTGTGAATCCGGTCGTGGCCTCGAGCGCCCCAAGCCTCGCCGACCTGAGAAACAAGGTGCCCCGTCCATCTTCTCCCCCGCCGGATCCGAAGATCTGCACGATATAGTCCCCGGGGCTGACATCGCTCCAGGCGAAATTGCCCAAGCGATCGATCGACGCGCTTGCGCCAAACCCGTCCTCAGCGAGGAGCATGCCCGCATCCTCTCCGGCCTCAGCTGGCCGCAGATTGACCCGATATTGCGTAAGGTCGACTGCGTTGCGGTCTTCGGAGCCGGCCTCCAGGCGGACATGTCCCGAGATGCTGAACGAAGGCACAAGCCTCAGCCGGATGCCGTCCACATCCCCGGCGACGACGCTCACATCCTCGCGCGCCGAGAGCGGTTGTGTGGGCGAGCCGGCCGTGGCCCGCAGGACGTACGATCCGGGTGCGACTCCACGCACTTCGAACTGCCCGTCCCGTCCAATTTCGGTCGCGTTCGTTCGGTAGGTGTCCCCCGCCTTCGAGAGCAACTCCACGCTGGGCCTGTCCGCGGCGCCGAGCCCGCTGAGGATACCGCGAATGCGATAAGCACGGGACGGTACGAGCAAGAAATTGACCGGCATTTCGCCGCCCGCTTTGAGCGTCACCGTCGACGATTGCGTGGCGTCGTGCGTTCCCGGATAGTAGGTGGTGAGATAGCGGGTCTCCGGCGAGACCTCAGCAGCGGACGACTCCTCGTGTAGCGGCTCATAGTCCCGGACCTCGGGCGGCGGCATGGCTACGACCCAGTATTGTCCGGGAAACAGGCCCGCCAAGCGATATTCGCCGAGATCGTTGGTGGCCCCGGTCCCGGCGGCTTCCCGTCCGGCTTTGCCGGGCTTCTTCCTTTGCACCAGAACCCGGACGCCCGGCATCGGGTCGCCGTCCTCGTCGGTGACTCGGCCCGTAATCACAGCCGTTGGCAGCATGCGAAACAGCAGATTCGCGAGCGGCTGTTGGATGGTGACAATATTGGCTTCGGATTGAAGTCCGCGTTCGTTGACGTTCGCAAAGCCGCTGCGCTCGAAAAAGATTCGGTAACGCCCGGGGACGATGTTATCCACATCGAAATGGCCGTCCGCATCGGTCGAGGCCGTGTAGTTACCGCCATGCTTCTGGTCTTCGGCGATGATCTGCACCAGGACTTTCTTGAGTGGCTGACTGCCGGGTTCGGTGACCACGGTTCCGGAAACAGAGGGCAGGCTTGCCCCATGCGCAGCGTCCCCGGCGTTCGCCGACAGCCAGGCGCCGAGCAGGAAAACGGCAAGGGCGAGGGGGCGAGTCATGGATCGAAATGTCATGGGGAGCCGGGGTTGGCGGGTCGGGGACGCGGGCCCAGCCCATCAGTTCAAAAAGCACTGCCGGTACAACGTGTCCCGCTGCGCCGGACGGAACCCCGCATCGCGTATGATGCGCCGCAGCTCTTCTTCGGTTGTGCAGTTGGTTACGCCGGCCGCACGCACGACGTTTTCCTCCAACATCACCGAGCCCACGTCATTGCCGCCAAATCGCAACCCCATCTGGCAAACCTTCAGGCCCTGGGTTACCCAGCTCGACTGTACATTCAGAAAATTCGAGAGATAAAGCCGGGAAATTGCCAGGACCTTCAAGTATTCAACCGCCGTCGCTTCGTCCCAGTGGCGTCCGCCGAGCGCGGTATGGGCGGGCTGAAAGCTCCAGGGAATGAATGCCGTGAAACCGCCCGTCTCCTGCTGCAAATCGTAGAGAACCTGCAAGTGGTTGATGCGGTGCTCGACCGACTCTCCCACGCCAAACATCATGGTCGCCGTGGTGCGCATGCCGAGCTGATGCGCCGTTCGATGCACCTGCAGCCAATCTCCCGTGAGGCATTTCAAGCGGGCAATCTTGTAGCGGACTTCATCGTCCAGAATCTCCGCCCCGCCGCCCGGAATCGAATCGAGCCCCGCATCGCGCAGCCGGGCGATGGTATCGCGCAAGCCCAGATTGCTGTATTCGGCAATCGCCAGAATCTCCGAAGCCGAGTAGCAGTGCAGGTGAACCTGGGGGAAGCGCTGCTTGATGCCGCGGAGCATTCTTTCGTGCCAATCAATCTTGAGGTCGGGATGCAGCCCTCCCTGCATCAGCACACCCGTGCCGCCCAGTTCCACGGTCTCGCGAATCTTCTCGTAGATGGTGTCCAGGTCGAGGATGTATCCCTCGGCGGCTGCGGGTCCCTTCAAGGGACGATAAAAGGCGCAGAAAGTGCAATATTCTGTGCAGAAATTGGTGTAATTGATGTTGCGATCGATGATGTAAGTCACCACGCCTTCGGGATGCATTTTGCGGCGGACCGCATCCGCCTCCATGCCAATACCGATCAGATCATCGGACCGAAACATCTCCCGCGCCTGCAGTTTGCTCAAGCCCATTGCCTTCACCCCGCGCCAATGGCTATTTTAGCCGGGCAGAGGCAGTGGAGGCGAGCAGAAACCAGCGCCGCACCGCGGCGGCCAGTCGACCGTGAACATGCCGAGAACTGTATTTTCGAAAAACAACCCGCAGCAGCGGCCGTTACCCGGCGGCCAGTTCGCCCTCGATTTCAATGCTAGCCGCGGGGGAGCGGCAAGCGGCGGCACTGTATCCTCGCGCACGCTTCGAGGCGAGGAAGAGCAAAATATCATGCCACCCGTTGACGAGGCTGTGCCTTGGGCCGCGCGGACCTGGAAGTCGACTGCTTCTGCCTGCGCTTGTATTCGAACCAGCCGTAAAGTCCGCCCAGCACGGAAAAAACGATCAACCCGATCAGTACCGGCCAGTAATACTGCGAGAAGAATCTGACAATGTGTCGTCCGTAGCGGTAGCCGAGATAGGCCAGAATGGCGAAGCGAATGCCGCGTCCGACGGCCAGAGCGGTGAGGAACTTCTGAGTCGGGTACTGCAAGGCGCCGGCGGCCAACAGCATCGGCACGATGGGAAACGGAGGCGGCAGTATCGCCGGGATGGCCACGGCCGCAAAGCCCCAGCGTTCAAAAATCGCGTAAGTCTTGTGAACCTTGCTTTGCGAAAAACGTCTTTCCAGTGTCTCTTTGCCGCCCTTGCGAGCCATGGAGTAGGTGAGGTAGCCGCCCAGAACGGCCCCTGCTGTAGCCATGATCGCGTAGTAGATCCACGGCTCGCGGCGGTGCGCAGCCAGCAAGATGGTGACCACGTCGGTGCTGCCCGGCAGAGGGATGACAGAATTGTCGATCAGGCCCAGCAAGATCAGGCTGGGGCCGCCAAGATGGATCAGCCATCGCAGCGCGCTCCCTTTTGACGCCAGCAAGACGATTGCGAACCAGCGCATGATTCCTATTAGAGCTGCAATCGGGGTAGGGAGTTGCAATGCTTGCGGGTCTTTCCCTGGTCGTTAGGGCGCGGTCCGCCTTTTCCGCGCAGCCGCGCCTTACAGAAAGCAAAGCGCAGGCGCAACCGGCAGGGCTCCGATCTCCGCCCCCAGCCGGTAGTAAAGGCCAAGCCCCTCCAGGCATGGAGGATCGAGATAGTAATGGATGTGGTGCGTGAGATAGACACGAATGATCTCGAGCGGGAGGCCGAGGCGGGGTGCCCACTCCTGGGCGATGGTCTCGAGATTTTTCGGCGCTTCGCCATGATCGCGCGATTTCTGAAAGACCTCCGCAATCGCCTTGCCGCTGCGTCCAGCAAGTGCCGCCTGGCGAATCGCCCAAAATGCGAATACGAATGGCTTCCCCGTGCGAGCGTGCCACTCGGCGGCCAAGTCGAGCGTGAAGTAGCGGGAGCGGTCGAGTTGCAACGCCGGGTCTCCGATGAGCAAGGCCGCATCGCAGGCAGCGAGCATGCTGGCCATATCTGGCGCCATGGCCCGGTACTCTCGTTCCCCGCCCAGCCATTTGGCGAACAGAATCTTGGCCAGCGCAGCCGAGGTCAGCGAAGAGCTATCGAGCGCGACGGTGCGCACGCGATCCCGCCACTGCTTGACCGGAGTTCGACTGACAAGAAGGATCGACCGTACCGCTCGCCGCGCCGCAATCGCTACGCCAGGAACGATGACCAGATCGGGCACGGTTGTGTAGGCCGCAGCCGGAATGATGCCAATGTCAGCGGTTCTCGCGCGCAGCGCTTCGGCGCAGGCCGAGGGAATGGTGTAGGAAATGTCGTACTCCGGCTTCGCGCCTGCCGGCGCGTGCTCGAAATCCCACATGAGCGGCGCCGTGTTCAAGTAGGAGATAGCCGAGATCTTTAACCGGCTCATCAATTTACGAATTCTACCAAATCTGGTGTGCACGCTCTCCTTGACAGGTTCTTCGTCCCGGTCTAGGTTCACGCCATATGCCGAAAACTGAATGGCGAACCAGGCGGGCGGCATCGGGGACAACCGGTGCGGGAATGGTTGCCGGCGCAAACGCAGGCGGCGCCCAGTTCCGTCGAGGAAGAATCTTGCCCGCCAGTCACGGCATCTCTATTCCCGAACAAAGTTCGCGATGGGCCGCGGCGTGGTTGGGCGCGAACCTCACGCCCGGGGCCAAAAGCAAATCCGGTGGAGGAGGGAAACGTCTCCTCGATCGCGCGCGCCTTTCGATCGGCTATCGGATGCAGCGGCTGGCTGGCTCGCCCGGCAAACGGATGAGTTCAACGGATGCTGGCCGCGTTGCTGCCGCGGGTTCAACCATCCGACGGGTCATGACAGCAGCCACAAGGCAGGGTTTGCTACGCTCGGAGCCCGCGGCTCGAAGCGTGCAATCGGCTGCCCGTTTCGCGAAATTTGCCAAATCATGTTAGTTTCGAGTGAAATCACTCGCATTTGAGGAACCATTGTCCAAAGGCCTGGTCATTGTCGAATCGCCGGCGAAGGCGAAAACTATCCAGAAGTATCTAGGTAAAGGATTCACGGTCGATGCTTCTTTCGGTCACGTGAAGGACTTGCCCAAGAGCAGCCTCGGTGTCGACCTCGAAAACGATTTCGAAACCGAGTACGTCGTTATTCCCGGCAAGGAGAAAGTGCTGGCGAGGCTGAAGAAGCTGGCGCTCTCGGCCGATCATATCTACCTCGCTCCGGATCCGGACCGCGAGGGGGAAGCCATCGCTGCTCATCTGGCCGACGAATTGGGCGAAGATTCGAGCAAGAAAAAAAAGGGGAAGGCGGGCCGCAAAAAGAAAATCGACGATATCGGCGATGGAGCCCGCATCCGCCGCGTGACCTTCAATGAGATTACGCAGCGCGCCGTCAAGGCGGCTTTCGATCAGCCACGCGACATCGACCGCAATCTGGTCGACGCCCAGCAGACCCGCCGTGTGCTCGATCGCCTGGTGGGCTACCAGGTCTCGCCGCTTTTGTGGGACAAGGTCCGCCGCGGCCTTTCCGCCGGAAGGGTGCAGACGGTGGCCTTGCGGCTGATCGTCGATCGCGAACGCGAAATCAAGGCCTTCGAGAAAAAGGAATACTGGACAATCGACGCCAATCTCGCCGCCAGTAAGCCTCCGGCATTCGACGCCCGCTTCCTCGGCAAAGGCGAAGAAAAGATCGAAGTCACGAACGCGGAAGCGGCGGAACAAATCCGCTTGGCGCTCGAAAAAGCCGACTGGGTGGTTCGTTCGGCGGAAAAGAAAGAGCGCCGTCGCAACGCGACGCCGCCGTTCACCACCAGCAAGCTGCAACAGGATTCCTCGCGCAAGCTGCGCTTCAGTGTCAAGCGCACGATGATGATTGCGCAGCGTCTTTATGAAGGTATCGAGCTGGGCGATGAAGGATTGGTCGGGCTCATTACCTACATGCGAACCGATTCCACCCGCGTATCCGCCGAGGCCATCACCGAGGTCCGCGAGTATATCGGCAGCGAGTACGGCGCCCAATATCTGCCCGGCTCTCCCAATACCTACAAAGAGAAGAAAGAAGCGCAAGCAGCCCACGAGGCCATTCGTCCGACTTCGGCGGTGCGCCACCCCGATCAGGTCAAAAGCTATCTGCAGGAAGACGAATTCAAAGTGTACAAGTTGATCTGGCAGCGCTTCGTGGCCTCGCAGATGAATCCTGCTGTCTTTGACCAGACTTCGGTCGACATCGACGCCAAATCAGGCAACGATGTGTTCTGGTTCCGCGTGACCGGATCGGTCATGAAATTCGACGGCTTCCTCAAGGTCTACGAAGAATCCAAAGACAGCCGGGACGAGGAAGACGAGGAACTGAAGCACAAGCTTCCGCCGCTCGAGGCCGGGCAAAAACTGACCTTGAAGTCGCTGCTGCCGGAGCAGCATTTCACCGAGCCGCCGCCGCGCTTCAATGAAGCTTCTTTGGTCAAGGAACTCGAAGAGCGCGGCATCGGACGGCCTTCCACCTACGCCACGATCCTCAGCACCATTCAGGAGCGGATGTACGCCCAGAAGGTCGGCGGCAAATTCGTCCCCACCGAGATCGGACTGGTCGTCACCGATCTTTTGGTCGAGAACTTCAAGGATATTTTTGATTTCCAGTACACGGCGCGCCTCGAAGAAGAACTAGACGAGATTGAAGAGGGCAAGCAGACCGGCAATGACGCGCTCACCGAGTTTTACAAGAAGTTCGCCAAGGATCTCCGATACGCAGAAAAGCACATGGAAAACATCAAGCGTATGGAGAAGCCGACCGACGAAAAGTGTGAGCTGTGCGGTTCGCCGCTGGTCATCAAGTGGGGCAAACACGGCTCCTTTTATGCTTGCAGCACCTACGACAAGGAAAACCCCGATAGCTGCAAGTTCACCAAAGAAAATCCGATCAACCTTCCCGACCTCGATTCGGCCGATGTGCAGGAAACCGCGCAAGAGGAGTACTGCGAAAACTGTGGCCGTGTCATGGTCCTCAAGCGCGGACGCTTCGGCCAGTTCATGGCCTGCACCGGCTACCCCGATTGCAAGACGACGCGCCGGCTCGACCAGGGCAAGAAAGTGCCCGACATCCCGCTCGATGAAACCTGCCCTCTGTGCAAGCGCAATCTCATCCTGCGGCACGGCCGTTACGGCGAGTTCACGTCGTGCAGCGGATACCCGGACTGCAAGTATGTCAAGCAGAACTTCATCGGGGTCAAGTGTCCCGATTGCAAAGAAGGCGAACTGGTCGAAAAGCGCGCCCGCAAGGGGAACACGTTTTACGGATGCGGAAACTATCCCAAGTGTAAATTCACATCGGCGGCCAAACCGCTGGCCGAGAAATGTCCGGATTGCGGACAGGAGTACTTGGTGGAACGATTCCGCAAGGACGGAATGGTGATCGCGTGCCCCAATAAGGAATGCGACTACGAGCGCGCCGCCGAAGGGGGAACCGGGGAAGCGGCGAAAGCCTGACCGGGAGCAAGGGTTAAGGCTGAGTCCTCACAAGTAAAACGTTTCCGAAACCTGTACACGAGGCGAAACCATGGCAAAGAAAGCAACGGCGCAGGATGCAGAGCTGATTCTGAGACTGTACGATCTCCGTCGTGAGGCGGAGATGCGTAAGGCGAGACGCTGGATGACCGTGGAGTTCTCTCCGCAGTCCACCGAGGAATTGCTGCAAGTAATGAATTCGTTCCCCTCCCAGGAAAACGCCTGGTTCCGGCAGGTGAGCGGATATTGGGATATGGCTGCGTCGTTGGTGGTACAGGGAGCGATCCACGAGGAACTCTTCCTGCAGCCCGGCTCGAGCGGCGAGATGTTCGTGATTTTCGGCAAGATTCATCGCTTCCTCAAGGAACTTCGCGAGCAGACCAATAACCCTGAGGTGTTTGCCAACATCGAGAAGGTCGCTACCGGATCGAAGACCGCCCGCAAGCGACTCGAGCGGGTCGCAAAGAACCTCGAAAATCGCCGCAAGGCGCTCGCCAAGGCGGCGAAAAAGGGCTGACGGCAACGGGCGCTTGCCCGCCTTCGGTGCTCGCTTTTTATCCGCGCCCATCTGCTATCCTTAGTGCGTTGTGCGTATGCTTTGGTGGTTTCTCATACTGGCAGTCAGTACGGTGGTGGTGGTGTCGGTTGCGCTGACGATTTATATGCGGGTGCGGCGGCAGATGAAACGCTCGGCCGCGCACAGAGCGGAGCTTGAGGGCCTCGACCACTCGTCGCCTGAAAAGTGATCCTCGGCCGCGTCGTCTTGAAGAAAGGAAGTCTATGTTTCGATCCGCTACAGAAAGTTTCCGCCCGCCGACCCGGGTCATTGAGGTTGCCAAGCAGGCGGCTATAGTGATCGCCGCCAGCCTCTTCGTCGCCCTGTGTGCGCGGGTGACCGTGCCGCTGCCCTTCACGCCGGTGCCGCTGACGCTGCAGAATTTTGGAGTTCTCGCCGTCGGTCTGCTCCTCGGTTCGCGGTGCGGTTTTGCTGCGCTCTCGCTCTATCTGCTCGAAGGGGCGGCCGGGATGCCGGTATTCAGTCCGGCCATGCTGGGCAGTGGAATTGCGCACTTGCTCGGCCCGACCGGCGGATTCCTTTTGGCCTATCCGCTCGTGGCCTTCGTCGCCGGTTGGATCTACGAACGCAAACCGGAGAAAAGCTCGCGAGGTTTCGGCTGGGCCGCACTGTCGGCCATGGCCGCGGAACTGGTGCTGTTCGCGAGTGGGCTCAGTTGGCTGGCCGTCCTCACCCATAGCTTTTCTCTCGCGCTCAGGTTCGGCCTCTACTGGTTTGTTTTTGCGGAAGTGATCAAGGTGCTGCTGGCCGCCGGCGTAGCGGCTCGCTGGCACCGGCCCACCTCTTCCGAAAGCTGAAGCGACGACGGCCAACGTGCGGCCTGTAGTCGGATCTGCCGCCAGGCGCCAGGAAACAAATCGGGGATTCGCCCCGGGACCATCATCCCCGCGAGAACGGCCAACACGTACCAATACGCGGTAGGAAACAGGATCACGGAATCTTATGAGTACAGTATCTTCTCCGGTGCGCGAAATCCGAGTGGCCCACAGCCCCGATTCCGACGACGCGTTCATGTTCTACGGCCTGGCCACCAACAAAATCCGCGTGCCCGGACTGAAGTTCACCCACACCCTTTGCGACATCGAAACGCTGAACCGCCAGGCGCAGGAAGGCGTTTACGACGTAACTGCGATTTCCTTCCACGCCTTTCCCTACATTCAAGACCACTACGCGCTGATGTCCTGCGGCGGCAGCGTGGGCGACGGTTACGGTCCCATGCTCGTCTCCACCCGCCCTTTCACGCAGAGCGAAATCAAAGGCAAGAAAATTGCCGTGCCTGGCAAGCTCACCACCGCCTATCTCGCGCTGGAGCTGTTCGCTCCTGGTATTGAAGTCGAGGTTGTCCCCTTCGATCAGATCATCCCCCAGATTCTCGAAGGCAAGCATGAAGCCGGCCTCATCATCCACGAGGGCCAGCTTACCTACGACAAGTCCGGACTGCACCGCGTCGTCGATCTCGGCCGATGGTGGCAGAAAGTCACCGGACTGCCATTGCCCCTGGGAGGAAACGCCATCCGCCGCGCGCTGGGGCCGGAAACGATGGTCAGCGTCACCCAGGCGCTGCGCGAGAGTATCCAATACGCCATCGATCATCGCGAAGAAGCCCTCGCCTATGCCATGCAATTCGCCCGCGATCTCGACGCCCAGCTGGCGGACAAGTTTGTCGGCATGTACGTCAACGAGCGCACGCTTGACTACGGAGACGACGGCCGCGAAGCCGTGAAGCGACTGCTCGACATGGGGCACAAGGCAGGAATTATCCCGCAGAAGCCACGGGTGGAGTGGGTGTAGAGAACTGCCAGCCGCGAGGCCGTCGCGGGATACCCGACCGTGATCCTGACGAAATGAAAGAAGAAATCGAAGCCCAGACTCTGCTCATCGATGCCGATGACACGCTCTGGGAAAATAACATCTATTTCGAACGGGCGATTTCTGAGTTCATCACATTCCTCGACCATCGCGAGCATTCGCCCGAGGCGGTTCGCCTGGTGCTGAATGAGGTGGAGCGGGAGTCCATTGTCAGGCACGGCTACGGCCTGCACAGCTTCGCGCACTCGCTGATGGAAACTTTTGAGAAGCTTTCCGTCGACCCGGTCACGCCCGAGTTGCACGAACGCATTCACAGGTTTGCTCACCGGATCGCCGATCACCCCATCGAAATCCTTCCCGGAGTGCCCGAAACCCTGCAGCATCTCGGGGAGCGTCACCACCTCATCATGATGACCAAGGGGAACTTTGCCGAGCAGTCCGGCAAAGTCGAGCGCTCTGGCTTGAAGGAATATTTCTCCGCCGTCGAAATCGTGGCCGAGAAGGACGAATCGACCTATCGCTCCGCGATCGCCAAATACGCACTGCCGGCCGACACCACCTGGATGGTGGGCAACAGCCCCAAGTCCGACATCAATCCCGCGCTCGCCGCGGGTCTACACGCCATCTTGATCCCCCACGGCAACACCTGGATTCTCGAGCACGAGGAACTCGCGACCGCCCCGGCATCGCAGCAGTTGCTGATCGTAGAGCGTTTCGGCGACCTGCGGAACTACTTCTAGCAAGCCTTCGACGATTCTCGAGCGCGCCATTTGCATCCAGAACTGGGCTCAATCGAAAAGCGGTTCCGGGTGTTTCCGGATTCCGCGGCAGCCCGGCCCCATCCACCCGGTCTTTCTGGTTACTGCACCGTGAGACTGACCGGTGCGGAGGGTATGCCATTGGCCACAACCTCCAAGGTGCTGGCACCGGTTTCGATACCCGTCGGCACGTCAAAGTTTGTCGAAACCGTCGCCGTTCCCGTAGCCACCCCCATGGTGCTGTGGTTGTGGGTTCGCGCGTAAAACACGTGATTCGTGCTCGTATTGGTAATTCGCACAAGCGGATAGTTGGTCGCGGTCTGCAACTCATCGCCGAACGCGTTCGCTTGCGACAACCCGTTGAACTGCGTGCCGGAAATCGGATAGGTTGAGCCGGGAGTTACGGTGGAGGGATAAGTCGAGATCGTCGGTTGCCATGAGGTTTGGTAGGTCCCTGGGGACGAGTAGACTTCGGTGGCCCCGCCCCCGACCAAGATTTCGCCGGTCGGTAACACCATCAGACTGCCCGGGGTCGCCGGTCCGGCAGTCAGGGTTGTTCCGTTGAATACGTACGAGGTACCCGTGTCGCCTTCGACCAGCACGTCGCCATTGGTAAGCAGGACGGCAAACGAATCACCCGCATTGTCGCCATTGGGGAAAACCGGGCCGGCCGCCCACTTGCCCGTGAGGCTGTCATAGATCGCCGTATTTCCGGGCCCGCTGTTTCGGGAGTAAGAACCCGTGGCGAACACCGTGCCGTCCGGCCGAAGGATCGCCGGGCCGATTTCCCCGGGCGGGTAATAACACAGTTTGCCGCCAGGACCGTAGCTGATGCACCCGTAAGGCGACGGGGAACGCAAGTTGACAATGGTGCTGCCCGCAGTGAGCCACTCCTTGGCCGACGGTGTGTAAATCTCGGAGTTGGGAGCGTCCTTCACATCCGCCGTCAGAATCGAACCGTCCGCCAGCAGGGTCCAGCCTTCTTCGGCATTGAAGTCCTTTTTACCCTTGGAGCTAACCGTCGACCATTTCATGGTCGCTGGATCGAGTTCCCTCATTTCTTTGGTGAGTTTGTTTCCGATCACATAGTTGCCATTGGGAAGCACCAGGGACGGGGAGTCGCCGATGTAATTCCAGCCCTTTGGAGCGGCCACCGGAGTCCAGGTGTTTTTCACCGGATCGTAGATCGCTCCCAGATTGGTGAGCGTAAAGTTGTTGAAGTTGTATTCGCCGCCCTCAATGATCACCCGCCCATCGGCCAAAACTGCGGAAGCCATGGCGTACGGCGCGTATCCGGAAGCAAGGCTGGCGAGTTGCGTCCAGGTTCCATTCACGTAGCTGCCGGTGTTGTCGGGAGTGAGCTTCCACCAATCGGAATAACTGTTCCCCTGCACCATCACGGTTCCGTCGGTCAACTGGAACGAGAGAACGATTCCGTCCGGCGGCTGATGCACGAGTGTCGTTAGGGTTTGCGCCCAGCAGGCGCCGGAGACAGCGAGCAGAGTTGCCACTGCAAGAACAATCTTCTTGGACAAGATGCACACCTTTCTTGAAGGCTGCCACACTCAGCCCGACCGGCAACATTACCGCGGATTTTCCCCCAACGATTGACCACCGTCCTCGGAGCGAGGACCAAAAGCGCGGGTGTCCATAGTAGCAAAAGACCGGGAAATTCGGGAGAAATCGAAACCGCTTCCGGATCGGCCGGGCAGCTCTTGCCGGCGGGGGTCGAGATCGGCGGACCGGCAAACAAACGCAGGCCGGGAATCGGGAATCGTTTCCCGCTCCCGCCTGCGTTCTGCTCAATCCGAGCTTTGGCTCAGTTCGTGGTCGCCGGACTGGCGTTGGCCGTGGTTGCCGTCGCCGCGGGCGTGGTCGCCGTCGTCGCCGTCGCGCCCGCGATGCTATAACGCGCAAGCCGCGGGTAAAAGGGCGTGACTTCAAACGGCATCTTGTCGCGGGCGGAGGTGATGGCGACCGGTTGCGCTTTTACAATCTCCACTTTGTCATCCCAGGGGTTCAGCTTGACCCGTCCTCCCAGAGGCAAGGCTGCGATCTGATCCAGTTTGTTCCAATCAAGTGCCGGTGCTGAGCTGGCCAGTGCGGCCATACGCGTCACCGTCCCGTTGGCGGTGATGCTGTTGCCCAGGTGTGCCTGCAGGAGGGCGCTTAGACTGGGAGCGCGCGCCTGGAGTGCCCTGATGAACAACCCGGCCGTGTCCAGTTTCTGCGCGTAGGGCGAGGCCTTCAGCATCTCGATCGCCTTTTTGTCGGCGGCTGTTTCTTCTTCAGGAATGTGTTTGAACCCCAGGTTTTGGTACGTGCCCTCATCGGAGAACAGCATGCGATCGTTGAAGGCGTACTGGCTGCCCAGGTTATGTCCCAGGACGATGTGCGCCAGTTCGTGGGAGAGCACCATGGCCAAGCTGCTCTCATCGGGAAGCACATCGATCAGCCCCCGGCTCACTACAATCGTGTTGCCGACGCTGAAGGTCTCGAGCGGAGACGTCGTCAGCACCCGCGTACGCACCGGCCGCGGCAGCTCGATATTGTTGGTGATTTCCAGGTTATTCACCACCGTTTGCAGGATTTTGTCCACGTCGCCTTCGGGCGCCAGTAAGCCGGCGCGTTCCAGCCGTTCGATGACATTGTCCTCGGCCTGCTGCTGCCACTCGCGTTCGGCGGCCAGCGGACTGGCATCCTGGGCACTGGGCGTGTCGTCCTTGACGCTGTCGATGCGGATGTTCGTAAGTTCATCGTTGGCGGTCGCGGTCTTCAGGTTATATCCCCACATGCGAGTCTGAGCCTTGAATGCGATCTTGTTCTTGGCTCCGGCCGTGAAGTCGCCCTCCTCGCTGTAGATGTAAGCCGGTACCCAGTAACCCGGGATCAGATTCAGGCGCCAGCTGTCCATGTGGAAGTAATTGTTGTTCCGCTGCGGGCGTGCGTAGGTGCCGTTCAGGCGAACAATACTGAAGTCCTGATCCTCAACCCAAATGCGGCCGAGAAAGCGTCCCCGTCCCGCGTCTTTTTTCGGAGTCAGGTCAAACACCAGGCAGCGCACGTCGCCCAGAAACTCGCGCCGCGCGTAATGGAAATCGTAGTGCTGACGGTCAAAGTCGTTGCGGTCGGCGAAGATCATCCACGAAAACCCCAGCGGCTGATACTGGAATTTGAACCGCTTGGTGAATTCGCCCAGAAGATGCTTCTCCATGCCTTCGTCTTTGCCCTTGTCCTGCAGGAAGTCGCTCCGGTCAATCGATTCGCTCAAATCCATGCGTCCGAGAAAGTAGTGATCGTCCTGAGGTACCGGCCCCAATTGCGGATCCTGCTGCAGGTTTTGCAGATAGGTCTCGACAATGGGCGTGCGCGTTGACAGGAACTTGATCAAGTCTTTCTCCCGCAGAATGACGCGGTCTACCACCTGGTCCATCGTGGTAGGTGCGGCCAGACTGGCTTGCCCAGGAGTGGACGGAGTCGGGCTCGGCTGAGCGACGGACTGCGGTTGAATCGCCGCAACCGCGTGTGGGTTCTGCGGCGCGGACGCCGGCTGCTGGGCTGCTGCCGTAACCGTTAAACCCAGCAGGGCCGAAACCATCCAGTTCGTAGTGATGCTGACCTTGCGCATAACTCTCGTCTCCAAGATTCTCAATACGCCAGTTGAAATACCACGTGCACAATCGCTGTTGAATCCACGGCCTGCCCGCTGTGCATGGCCGGCTTGAAGCGCATCTTGTTCGCGGCGGCCACGGCCGCCTCATCCAAGCCGTGGCCCAATCCTCGGACCACGCGATTGACATGTAAGAGCCCGTTCGCCGCGAACTGTACTTCGAGCAGAACTTCCCCTTCCAGCTTCAGATTTCTGGCTTCGTCGGTATAAAGCGGATTCGGTTTGTAGGTGATCTCCACCGCCGTCGTGAGCGGGCCGCTGTCCAAGCGCTGGATATGCGGCGAGTTCTGCGCGATCTCCTGCGAACCAAAGCCCGAGGTTTGCACGCCCGCGCTGAGGCGACCGCTTCGTCGCCCGTCTCCCGGTGCTTCGGTGGCCACGCCGTTGCCAAAATCGGCGCTCGCCACCGTTGCTTTGATCCCTTTCGCTCCCCCCGATCCGTTGCCTTGTCCCGCCCCGACCGGCAGGTCGAACGAGCCGGTGGCTGCCGCGATCAATTTGCCGCCCGGCTTGCTGTTTTCACCGGGCTTCAGTCCATTCGGATCTCCGAAGCCGCCGGTTTGCACCTTGGCGACCGGGGCGTTCGCCGTCGGAGCCACCGCGCTTCCCTGGAACTCGCCGGTATGAATCAGCACCGGACGCGCGCCACTGGTCGGCTTCAACACGGCGGGGGCAAAGTTATTCAGGGCTACTTTGGGCGGCTCAATCTCCTGCGGCTGAGGCTTGGGAGTGCGGATTTCATGGGGTACGATCAGCCTGGGCTTGTCGAACACCGGGGGCGGCGGCAGCAACTTTGCTCGCACCGGCAAAGGCTTTGCCTTCGGCAGTCGCTCCGGCTCTAGGGCCGGTCGCGGCACCAGTTCCGTAATGCGATAGTTCACGGTGTTCAGCAACGTGTCCGAGGTCATGATCCCGACGACAATCAGAAGCAGAACGAACCCGGCGAGAATCGCGTAGCTCGCGACGAAGGTTCGCCAGTTCCACTTCCGTTCGGGCAAGAGGCCGAGTTGAAAACCGCCATCGTTTGCAGGCATCCACCACTCCAAAAAAAGGGAGCCCGAAGCTGGGGGGAATGCTCGGGACTGGAGTCTTCACCTTAGGGGAGATCGAGGAGTGGGTAAACGTGTCGCCTGCGCCTGTCCTTTGGTAACCAGCGGGAAAATCCGAAGGTATTCAGCCAACTGCCGATTACTTCGGTGTCCCAACCCGGCGCCGGGCAAAGAAGTAGAACACCGGAACTCCCGCCAGAATCGCCAGGCAGCCGAGGGCCGAACTCTTCACATTGGCGGCGAATGTGTAATAGAGAAGCACTGCGGAAACCAGCACGAACACGGCCGGAACCACGGGATAGCCCCATACTCGATAAGGGCGCTCCGCCAGCGGTTCCCGACTGCGGAAGACGAACACGGTGCTGCCGGTGATCATGTAGAACAACCACTCGGCAAAAATTGCCAGCGAAAAGAATTGCCGGAAATTGCCCCCTAGCAGCAGCAGGACGATCGCCAGCCCGCACTGCACAACGATCGCCACCGACGGGGTGTGATAGCGCGGATGAACCTCCGCCATCGCCGGAAAAAAATGGCCGTCGCGAGCCATGGCAAACGGTACCCGCGCCCCACTCATGATCGAGCCGTTCAAGGTCACCAGCATCGAAATCGCCATACCCGCCGACACCAGACCGGCACCCGCGCTTCCCATCACCAGCTGGACGGCATCCGACGCCGGACGCTCCGAGCTCGCCACCGCGGCGGCCGGCAGCACATATTGCACCGCCGCGTTGACCAGAATGTAGAGCGCTCCCACCGTAGCCACGCCCCAAATCAGGGAAAGCGGAATGTTGCGCTGCGGACTTCGTATCTCCCCTGCCACCATGTTGAGATCGTTCCAGCCGTCATAGGCCCAAAGCGCAGCCACCAGCGCGCCGAAGAATCCGGTTACGCCACCCTTGGCCCCGGTAAACTCGGTCGCGAAATTAGCCCAGGTGCCTCCGCGATAAGAAAATCCCACGGCCACAATTCCGACAATAATGGCCACTTTCAGCAGAGTGAACAGAAATTGAAATTCTCCCGCCCGGCGCACTCCGATGTAGTTCAGCCACGAAATCAGCACCGTGGCCGCAATGGCGAATACCTGCCCATAGGTGAGCGGGAAGGGATCTGTAAAGCCGGTTCGCGACAAAAACGAGAAGACAGTAAACGTTTCGAGGATCCGCACCAGGCCGGTCGTGATGGTCGCGATCGAAGCCGGCTTGGCAATCAGAAACGTGGTCCAGGAGTACAGAAACCCCGCCAGGGGTCCGTACGCGTCGCGAACATAGACATACTCGCCGCCCGCCTGCGGCTTCATGGCGCCCAGTTCGGCATAGCTAAGTGCGCCAAAAAAAGAAAGCAGCCCACCCACCACCCACGCCAGATACACCAGTCGCGCCGTTCCCACTGCCTGCATCATCTCGGATGGAACCAGAAAAATTCCGCTTCCGATGATCGTGCCGACCACGACCGCTCCCGCATGGGAAAGCCCAAGATCGCGGGAAAGCTCGGCGCGGGGACCTTTTGGCGAGGTTGCAGTTGTCATGTTTGACGGATGAATCCGCAGCAGTATACGCCAACCGCTGGGTGAGGACTTCGGAGCCCGGAGGCGAAGTTGTTGCACCCGGTTCGGGGGACATCTCCAACCGCGGAGCCGTGCGCATCGGATGTGCGCTCGATTTCTCGGAGGGCCTATACGGTTCGAACTTGGATGATACACCCCAGCAAGCTACTCACTTATCTGGTTCTCGCCCGGTTCACGCCAGCCTGGTTGGGGCGCAGTTTGCATCCCCACAAACTGACATTGGTTCTCTTCCATCGCGCCCGATGGCGGTCTGCAGCCGTCGCATCGATCACAGCGGGCCAGCCCGACGGCGCCCGAGCAGGCGCGAGTGGCCTGTTCGATCCACCGAGCGCCACCGAACTGAGGTCGCAGTTCCGCGTCTGTGGTCTCGTTTCGGCGAAGGCGGCGCCGTCCGTCCGCCCGGCACGGTGGCTACCGGGTAGGGCTGGCGGCCGTGCTCGAGAACGCGATGCTGGCCACCCATCCGACCGCAAAGGTCACGCAGGTTCCGATCGTCACCCACCATGTGAAGGCCACCTCCGACCCCTGCCACAAATACAGCTCGGTGGCCAATCCGCAAATCATTCCGGCCATCGCGCCGCGCTGATTGGCGTGCTTGGTCAGCACTCCCAGCATGAAGACTCCGAGCAACGCACCATAAGCCACCGACGCGATCTGCAATCCGACTTCGACCACGCGTCCTACGCGATGCAGCGCCAGCACTGCCAGTGCGAACAGCACGAGCGCCCAGCCAACGGTCGCCAGTCGCGCCAGCCGCAGCCGCCCCGCTTCGCTTGCTTGAGGACGGAAGCGAAGGTAGAAATCCAGGATCGAACTGGAGGACAGCGAATTCAGCGCCGCGCTCAAGTTCGACATTGCCGCCGCCAAAATAGCCGCGATCAGCAGTCCCGCAACCCCGTGCGGCATCCGGGTCACGATGAACGTCGGATAGATCCGGTCCGCCCGCCCAAATGCCGTCGACGGAACCCGGTAGTAGGCAAACAGCATGACACCGACAAAAAGAAACAAGGCGAACTGAAAAAATACCGCCACTCCGCTGGTCAGCAACGCCAGAGCCGACTGGCGTTGATTCCTTGCTGCCAGCAATCTCTGCACGATGAGCTGGTCGGTGCCGTGGCTGGCAGTGGTGAAGAACGCTCCGCCAATAATTCCCGCCCACAGCGTGTATGGCTTGGCGAAATTCAAGTGCGGCCAGTGCGAGGTCGGCGAACGCAGCAGCGACAAATCGAATACCTGAAACTTGTGCAACCCGCTAGCCAGGGCCTCGACCGACGTCCATCCGCCCGGCACGATATGCAGGAGCGTCATCAAGCCGGCCACAGTCCCGCCGACATAGATGAAGGTCTGTACCACGTCGGTCCAGATCACCGCCGTCAATCCGCCCTCGAAGGTGTAGATCAAAGTCAGCAGCGTGATGATGGCAATCGAAGTGACCTCGCCCGTGCCCAGTGCAATCCCCACCACGATCGACACGGCGTATACGCGCACTCCCTCGGCCGCCGCGCGGGTTAACAAAAACAGCCCCGCGGTCACGGTGCGCAGCTGCGGACCAAACCGCCGCTCAATCAGCTGATACGCGGTATACAACTCGCCTCGAAAATACTGGGGCAGTAGTACGAAACTGATAATGACGCGCCCGAGAACATATCCCATCACCCATTGCAGATAAGTAAGATTCGAATCGTAGGCGAGGCCCGGAATACTGACAATGGTGAGTGTGCTGGTCTCCGCCGCCACAATCGACAGCGAAATCGCCCACCATGGAATGTTGCGGTCGGCGAGAAAGTAATCCCGCATCGTCCGCTGCCGCGCGCGAAAGCGCAGCCCGAACAGTGTGATCCCTGCCAAGTAAACTGCGATGATCAGCAAATCGATGCGATTCAGCCCCAAGCGAGTCCTCTGGGCGGAGACGCATATTGCCGCGCCTCCGGAGTCAGCAACCAGTCCGCAGCATTGTACAGGCATGTTCGCGATTCGAAACTGGTAGCCGCAAGACGGTGCCAACCTGTGTTAGAACTAGCGCGATGGCCTACTATCTGGGAGTCGACGGCGGGGGCACGAAAACCCGCTGCGTGCTCGCCAATGAAACGGCCGTTCTCGCCGATGCCATGACCGGAGGCTGCAGCGTGCTTCGGGTGGGCGAGCAGCAGGCCAGGGAGTCGCTGCATTCAGCGATCCGGCAGGTCTGTGCCCGCGCCAAGATCTCTCCTGACCATATCCACGCCGTCTGTGTGGGCGCCACCGGTGCTGCCCGACCGGAGATCGCCGCGAAGGTTCGCGCCATCCTTGCCGAACTGATTCCCGAGAGCCCTACGACCAAAATCGAACTTGTCGGTGACCACGTAATCGCCCTCGAAGCCGCATTCGGCTCAAGGCCGGGTGTGATTGTGATTGCGGGCACGGGTTCGATTGCTTACGGACGCGACGATGCCGGTGTTGTCGCGCGCGCCGGAGGCTGGGGATTTGCCATCTCCGACGAGGGTTCCGGACAGTGGCTCGGCCGGCGTGTCGTTTCCACGATCCTGGACGCGTACGATCACGGTTTGGAGTCGGTGCTCACCTCCATGGTCCTCGAGGAGTGGAAGCTCACGACGATCGATGAACTGGTGCAACACGCCAACTCAACTCCGCCACCCGAGTTTCCGCGCCTGTTTCCCCTCCTGCTCCGGGCCGGTGGCCAAGGCGACCCCGCCGCTCGCGGCCTCCTGTTCGATGGCGGAGTGAAGCTGGCGAATCTGGCGGCCACGGTGGTCCATCGTCTCGCGCCCCCGTCGGCGGGGGGCATGCCCCCCGCAAAGACGCTCCCCCTTGTGCCGCTTCCAATCGCCATGACAGGCAGCGTCTTTCGTCAGTCTGCCGATGTGCGCCAGGCTTTTTACAATACGCTGCAACAGGTCTTTCCCGGCATCGAAGTGCGCCCGGATCTGGCCGACCCAATCGAAGGTGCGCTGGCCAGGGCCAAAAGAGCGTAAAGACAGGGCGCGCCCTTATCCGGCGGCTCGGAAAGCACCAGACAGCTGCCGGGGCGGTCTCGCGCCTGAGCCGGGGATCAACTCGATTGTCGTGCGTTGCCGATCGACCGCGGAAGGGGAAAATGTCCGAAGACAAAATCGTGCCGGCCCGAACCGCTGCCGAGAGAGACGGCACGCCCGCACTCGCCGGCCTGCTGCGCGAGGCGAGCGATCCCGCCCTCACCGAGGACTTGGCTCTCGCACTGCTCAAGCGGCCCGACCTGCCGGTCGAAGTCCTGGAACAACTGGCCAAGAACGCCAATGCCCTCAAGAGCCGCAAGGCGAAAATCGCCCTGGCCGGTCACCCGCATACTCCGCGCCATGTGTCGGTGCCCCTGGCACGCCAGTTTTACACTTTCGATGTGATGAAACTCGCGCTCTCGCCGGGCGTTCCCGCCGACGTAAGAATTGCCGTCGACGATGTCCTGATCTCGCGCCTCCAGACCGTTACCATCGGCGAACGTCTGACGCTCGCTCGCCGCGCTTCGGGCCGGGTGGCAGCTGCGCTCCTGACGGAGGCGACGGGTTCGGATGGCACGAAAGTCGACGGAGACGCAATCGACGAGGCCATGGCAGCCCGCCACAGGCGCCTCCTACGGGCGGCGCTCGAAAACCCGCGCCTTACCGAGGCCCTGGTCATCAAGGCCGTGCTGCATCCGGCGGCCGGTTCCGCCCTGGTGGAAGCGGTCGCGCACCATGAAAGGTGGTCCCGCCGCAGGGCCGTGCGCGCAACCCTGCTGCGATGCCAGCATCTTTCGCTTGCGCAGGCGCAGGAACTCGCGCGCGAAATCCCGGTCGCTCGGCTCCGGGAACTGCTTGCCACCTCGCGCCTGCCGGACTCGGTCAAAAAGCAACTTCTTCGCGAGAACTAGCGTCCCGGCGCTTCCATCACGGCACCCAGTCCGCAATAAATACGTTGGTTTCGTGGGGCGCAGTCCCGTTGCGATGGGAAATCCAAACCAGCTGCTTTCCATCCGGACTGAACATCGGGAACCCGTCAAAGCCGTCGAAATAGGTGATCCGCTCCAGGCTCGTCCCGTCCGCGTTGATGGTATACAGTTCGAAATTCCCCATCCCGCCGGTCGAGCCCACGTTGCTCGAGAAAATGATGCGCTTGCCGTCGGGGAAAAACGAGGGTGCAAAACTGGCCGCCTGCAGGCTGGTCAGCTGCCGCTTTCTGCTGCCGTCGGCCTTCATGATCCAGATCTCAAGCGTCGTCGGACGAATCAGATTCTGCTTCAGCAGTTCCCTATATTCCGCGATCTCCCGTTCCGTCTGCGGATGATAAGCGCGATAGACAATCCATTTCCGATCTTTGGAGAAAAATGGCCCGCCGTCATATCCCAGTTCGTGCGTGAGCTGTTTTACATGCTTGCCGTTCGCGGACATGGTGTAGATATCGAGATCGCCGTGGCGCAGCGAAGTAAAAACAATCTTTTTCCCGTCCTCGGAAATCGTAGCCTCGGCATCGTAGCCCGGAGTCGTCGTAAGCTGCTTCCAATCCGAGCCGTCCATGTTCGCGGTGAAAATATCGAACGCCGGATATACGGCCCAGACATAACCCTTCGAATAGTCCGGCCGCGGCGGGCAAGCCGCGTCGGCCAGCTGGGTCGATGAATAGAGAATCCGGTCGTTGTGCGGAAAGATGTAGCTGCAGGTGGTGCGGCCCTTGCCCGAGGAAACCATCTTCTGCTCGGTCCCGTCGACATTCATGGTGAAGATCTGATCGCACTGCAGGTTGTCGCGCGTCGATTGGAAAATCAGCCGCTTGCCGTCGGCGGAAAAATAAGCCTCGGCGTTCGATCCGCCAAAAGTCAGCTGCCGCACATTCCGCAGGTGCTTTTCTTCGGGCGCAGTCAACGATATCGCGGGAGCGGCTGCCGCCTGTGCTCCGGCGATCTGCGCCCCCAGCAGCGCTGCCCAAAAAACCGCGTTCAAGCCCAGTCCCCGACCCCGCATAGGAGAAAGAGTGTAGCAGGGTTCGCCTGGGGACGGGCGGCCCACTCCCGCGCCCGCCTGTCGGTCGCAGGCCTGCCGCCCACAGGACGTCGAAACTCCGGGCATGGTAATTTTATCGCCGGATATCTTCGTACCTGCGCCGCTGCTGCGGCCCGAGAAGTCTCCATGAAACGAATCGCCATTACGGTTCTCGTTCTCCTGGCCGTCGTTGCCTGGGGGACCGAAGCGAAGTCTCCCTCCGGGGCCGATCTCCTGTTCCAACTGGAAGCCGATTTTGCCGCCGACGTCGCAAGCCACGGCCACGATGCCTTTCTCAGCCACTTCGCCGAGGATGGCGTCGAAGTCGTCGACGGAGGTGGCTTTGACTCCATCGACGCCATGCGCAAACGGGCTCCATGGCCCGAGGGCGCGACGCTCACCTGGACTCCGGTCAAAGCCGACATGTCCGCATCAGGCGACCTCGGCTACACCTACGGCAATTATGTCTTCACCGCCAAAAATAAGCAGGGCAAGGTCGTTGTCAATTACGGCAAGTACACCTCGATCTGGAAAAAGCAGAACGACGGACGGTGGAAGGTAGTCGTCGACATGGGAAACTCGAGCCCCGACCCGGGAACGGCTAAGTGAAGCCCTGCAGACTGTCGAAAAGCAGAACGCGGTGGTATCGTCGCGCGACAGCCGCTTCGGGTCCGCACCTGGCTGCGCCGATTCCCGGGGGTTGGAGGAGGCAAACCCGCTAAGGGCTGCGGGGCGAAAGCTTCTCGCGGATCGCTGCCGCCAGCCCCGCCGTCGTCGACACCCCGATCCCGTATCCGTGCCCGCCGCGCACGATGGGACTGCTAATGGCGTCCAGCTCGAGCTTCCGCCCCGCCAGCACGTCTTTCTGCATCGAGCTGCGCATCCCCGGCGGCGCGGCAGCGAAGGCGGCATGAATCTGCTCCTCGTCAATCTCCGCGCCGCTCGCGTTGGCCACGGCGCATGCCTCGGTGGTGGCGGCATCCAACTTCTGCTTCCAGACGCGGTCCGCCAGCACTTCGCCAATATTCAAACCGGAAGCGGAGGTTACCAGCGCGAACGGCCCCAGGAAGCAGAGCTTGCCCCACAGCAAAGTCTGCTCGTTGACAACGAATCGGCACGCGAATCCAAGAGCGGCCAATCTTCCGACGACGGTGCCCAGTCGGGGTTCAGCGCTGGCGGCGAGGTTGAGGCGAACCATTGGGGAGCGCTGGACGAATCGTCCCGGACCGGCCTTCTCCGCTTCCACCGCGATTGTCCCCGGAACCACCCGATGTTGTCCAAACCGTGTACGGAGCGTGGCGACGTGATCCAGTCCGTTCAACAACGGGACCGCGCACTCGGGTAATGATTGCACCGCCTCAAGAGCGGCTGGCAATTGATAAGTCTTGGTCGCGATCCACAGCACGTCAATGGATTCGGTCAGGTTGGCAACGGCCTTTACCGGCGCCGTGAGGGAACCGGAAGGACGCTCGAGCGTCAAGCGGCGGGGATAACTCGGCAAGCCTTCCGGCCGAACCACAACGATGACCTCCTCGCCAAGCGACGATAATACGGTCCCGATCAATCCTCCGATCGCGCCCACTCCCAGAATCGCCTGTTTCATGCCCCTGCCCCCAGCCGAAATTTTCCATTCGTCAGTGTTGGATGCGGTTCCGCCCGCCCTCGACCCGCCTTTACGCTGCGCCTCGGAATCTGTCACACTGGCGACTGATTCCATGGGCAAAATCCACGTCTTATCCGAACGAGTTGCCAACCAGATCGCTGCTGGCGAGGTAGTCGAGCGTCCTGCGTCGGTGGTGAAGGAGCTGCTCGAAAATGCTCTGGACGCCGGTTGTACGCGCATTCGTATCCAGGTAGAGGCCGGCGGCAAGAAGCTGATCCAGATCACCGACAATGGCTGCGGCATGGTGCGCGACGATGCCATGCTCGCCTTCGAGCGTCACGCTACCTCGAAAATCAAAGAAACCGACGACCTGCTCTGCATCTCAACCCTCGGATTTCGCGGCGAGGCGCTGCCCTCCATCGCTTCAGTCTCCCGCCTGCATCTGGAAACCCGTGCGGAAGAAGAGGTGGCGGGAACGGTACTCGAAATTAACGGCGGCAAGATCATCCGCGTGGAAGAGGCCGGCCTGCCGCTCGGAACATCGATTACGATTCGCGATCTGTTTTTCAACACTCCGGCGCGCAAGAAATTCCTGAAGTCGGAATCGACCGAGCTCTCCCACATCGCATCGTTAGTGACCCACTATGCGCTCGCGCACCCCGGGAAGCACTTCGAGTTGCACTCGGCAACCAACGCCCTGCTGGTCGCTCCGCCCGTCGCCGGTCATCGCGAGCGTGTCTACCAGGTCTTCGGGCATGAGACCCTCGACCAGTTGATTCCGGTTGCGGCCGGGCAATTGCTGGAGCGTATCGGTCTGCCGCAACCGCCGCCGTGGCGGCGCCCTCCCGCAAACACGGGCCCTCTCGCGGAGGGCAGCGAGTCCGCCCAGCCGGCAGACCCGGGACTACCCGGGCCACGTGCCGGGGAGGAGACAACGGCGCCCGCAGCGAGCGATTTTGGCCAAGTTCGCCTGCACGGTTTCGTTTCCAAGCCGGAAATTCAGAAGCTCAATCGCAATTCGATCTACATTTTCGTGAACCAGCGCCTGATTCGCGACCGTCTCATCCAGCATGCCATCATCGAAGCCTATCGCAACATTCTGCCCGCCGCCGTTTTTCCCGTCGTGCTGCTGTTTATCGAAATGCCCACGGTCGAGGTGGACGTTAATGTGCATCCCTCGAAGACCGAAGTGCGTTTCCGCCAGCAGAGTTTGATCCACGACTTCGTGCGCGAGGCGGTGCGCGCGGCGCTGATGAAAGCCCGTCCCGTGGCGCAATTTCTGACCGAGATTGGCGCACAGCCGAGCGCCGGTCGTGGTCTTGCCCCGGTCATCGGTCCGGGTGCCGGTAACCTGCTGCGCGTCGCGTGGCGCGAGTTATACGAGCCAGCAACCGCGGGGAGACTCGCCTCGCAAACCCCGGCCGTGCCCGCGGGCACGGCCCGCATCGAATTTGAAGGAGCCATTGCGGTCGATGCCAGTGCGGCCCTGTCGCTGGCGTGCGCGCCGCGAGCCACGGACGTTGCTCCCCGGCCCCAACCGCCGGTACCCGACTCCGGTTGCCTCCCGCCGGTCGCGCCCGAGCCGCAAAGTTCGCCGACTCTCGAGTCGCTGCGCACTCTGCGTCCGTTGGGCCAGATTCGCAGTTCGTTCATCCTCGCGGTCAACGAAGAGGGCCTCTGGATCATCGATCAACATGTGGCTCACGAGCGCGTGCTCTTCGAGAAAGTCCTGCGCCAGCGCTCGGCGCAGAAGGTTGAGAGCCAGCGTCTGCTCATGCCGCTGGTCATCGAGCTGACGCCAGCCCAGCAGGCGGTCTTCAGCGACATTGCCGACGAACTGGCGCACAACGGATTTGAGGCCGAGCCGTTCGGCTCGCGCAGCATTGCCGTGAAGGTCGCCCCATCTGGGGTGGATGCGGCGCAAGTCGAGCGCATGCTGCACGAACTTCTCGAGCAGTTGGCGCGCGAAGAACAGGTTCTCAATCTGGAAGGGATCCGCAATCGCATCGCGGCCTCCATCGCCTGCCATGCCGCCATCAAGGTCAACATGCCGCTGGAGCAGAACAAGATGGAGTGGCTGCTGGCGGAGCTGGCAAAAACCGAGCACCCGATGGCTTGCCCCCACGGCCGGCCGGTCGTGCTGCGCTATTCCGTGCAGGACATTCAAAAAGCGTTCAAGAGAATCTAGAGATCGGTTCCCCATGGCGATCGACCTCCATGCCAGCGCTTCGGAGAGGCGAGAGCTGTGTTCTAATCAAAGGCAATGACCGAACCCGAACTTCTGCTGGCCCGGGCACAAAGGTGGCGCCTCGATGGCCGGCCCGTGCGCACTTCTGAGGACGCACGCAGCTTCCTCGATTCGGTCGGATTCTGTCTGATGTACCCGATGCGTCCTGCCCCGCTGCTGCCGACTTTCATCGGTGCCTGGGTCGGAGCCGACGACAAGTTGCCGACGCGCCAGCACGCTTACAACGATCCAAGGGCAAAAGAAGCGACCGAACTCATGGTGCGCAGCTTGCGCGACAAATCCGCCTACGAGGCGCGGCTGTTGGACGAGAACAACGCCTTCCTGCTGGCGCCATCGGTGTTTCCGTATTTCTACGCGCTTGTTGGCGAGCGTAATCCGAAGCTGCCACCCGCCTCGGGACCGCGCTCCCCCTATTCGCCGCTGGCCTGTGATGCTTTCGAAATCATCCGCAGCCACGGCCCGATTTCAAAAACCAAGCTGGGCGAGAGGCTGGGTGGTTCGGTTTCGAAAGCGGGCCTCGATCGCGCCCTCGGCGAACTCTGGGCCGAGCTTCGCATCACGCGCGTCGACTACACGGTGGAGGAAGGCTCGACCTGGGACGAGCTATCGCGCTGGGCGCCGGATGTGGTGCGCGAAGGGGTGGGGATTTCAGTGCCCGAAGCGCTATCCGCGCTGGTATCGAAATATCTCGACGGGATGGTGGCCGTCGAAGAGGGCGAGGTCGAGAACTTCCTGACGAACTTTGTTCCGCGAACGCGCGTGAAGGAAGCAATCCACGCCCTGCTTTCGGCGCGCGAATTGAGCTTTTTGCATGTCGGAAGCAAGTCGCTCCTGCAAGTCACGCCGCCCAAGCAAGTCTACGTTCCCAGGAATCGCCGCCCGGAACGGGTCGGCTGAACCGCGCCAGAGGCGGGCCATCTGCCCGCTCGGGGGCCTGCGGTGAGCTCCCGCGCTAGTCTTGCTTTCGGGTCGTCGCCCTCCGTCGATCGTGCCTGATGTGGAATCGGGGTCCGCTGGCTTTCGCGCCGGAATCCCTTGGTGGACGGGTTCTCTGATGGCGGGCACAAACCGGGATTGCGAACCAGAATGGGGCGGCTGCCACCGGGTTTTGCCCCGTGTTTGGTCGCTCCTCCGGGCAGGGAGGCGTTTGGCGATCCGTGTACAATGCTTTGTTCGCCGAATGACCATGGCATGACCGATCCCTCCCAACGCAAGCTCATAATCGCCATCGATGGCCCTGCCGGAGCCGGCAAGAGCACCATCGCTTCCCGCCTGGCCCGCAAACTCGGATATGTCAACCTGGAGAGCGGAGCCATGTATCGCGCCCTTGCGCTCCGGGCCATCGAGTGGGACGCTTCCTTTGACGACGAGGCGACGCTCCTCAAGATGGCGCAGGATTCGCAAATTACCCTGGAGCGTTCGATCGGCGGCAATCGGGTTCTGCTCAACGGAAAGGACGTTTCCGTCCGCATTCGCGAGCGCGATGTCTCCGAAGGGGCGTCGCGCGTCTCCGTGCATCCCAAAGTACGCGAGTGGATGGTCGAGCGGCAGCGCGAAATGGGCGTGGGAGGTGGCGTCGTCATGGAGGGCCGCGACATTGGAACCGTAGTGTTCCCCCGTGCCGATCTGAAAATTTTTCTCGACGCCGATCCGGTAATTCGCGAGCAGCGGCGCCTCGACCAGCAGCGAGTGAAGGGAGCACCGGCCGAAGCCATGGCTGCGGAACTTCGTGAACGCGACCGACGCGACCGCACCCGCGCCAGCTCTCCGCTGGTGGCCGCCGCCGACGCGGTGGTGCTCGATTCCACCCATATGAGCGAGGACGAAGTGCTCAGCCGAATCGATAGGCTGGTGGAGCAGCGATTGGCGGCGGCCGGTTAAGCGTTGCCCCGACGACGGTGGGGGCCCGTCAAGGCGCCGACTCCGATTCGTCGAAGGCTCTGGCAGCCACAGATTGAAGCCCGGGCTGAAGCGGCTTCATTCGAATCCTGGCAGCAAAAACGTAGCCGGCTGGGATGCCAGCTTGCCCCCCACCTCTTTCAGGAAACGCCGTGCCCTGGCCCCGCCGATATCGCGCGCCCGCATGGCCAGCAAGAAACTGAGGGCAAAGGAAGTGAAAATGTTGAGCCCGCCCACCAGCAGAATGCCCGCGCCCGACTGCAGTATCTCGGAGCCGCGCAACTGCCCGTTCAGTCGGAGGGCGTCTAAAGCATAGCCGAGGCCGGCCGCGCCGAGCGTTACGTGCCGCACCTCCAGCGGAATACCAAAGAGGGCCACCAGAATCGGGATCGAACCCAGAAAGAATCCCAGCGCCACATACCCGATCGACCCGGCGGCATGGTGCTTCATCCAATGGGAAATGGCGTGGGCACGTTCCTTGCCCAGCCGCCCCTGAATCCGCAGACTATTCGCGATCGCCGACTCCATGCGGGTGAGTGCCACATAGTTTGCCGTCCATCCCGTGACCAGCGAACTGAGCCAGAGAAAAACTCCGGTCACGATGGCGAAGGGAATGGTCAGTGAATGCAGGGGAGAAAGCATGCGCACGCCGTGTTCCGCTTGTTCGGGAGTCAGGAAGGGATGGCCGGTGAGGGCGTGCCAGATTCTGTCCACGGCAATCGACACCAGGACGGCGCCAATCAGGTTGCCAATCGTCACCAACGATTGTGTCTGCGAAATGGCCTGCAGATTCGCCATGTGATCCTTCGCGGGATCTTCCATGGCATCCACCAGGGTCGCCGCGGTGGCAGCCGGCATCTTTGACGCCAGCAGGAAGCCTCCCGCCTGCATCAGCAGGAAACTGACGGTGTAATTCAACGAGTGACCAATGGCGACCAGGAAAGGGGCGTGCATCACCGATGAAATCGAATATTTGAACAGTGCGGTAAAGGCGGTAATCGAACCGGCAGCAACCGCTCCCCGGCCCATGGTTTTCCACTGGGTGGCATTTCTTGCGATGTAATGCTGCCCGACCCGTCCCGTTTTCTCCACCACGCTGCGTGCCAGCCGACGCGTGCTGGCGCTGACCACGCTGCCGATCTTGCGCTGGGAGGCAAAGCCGTGAACAATGGTCACCAGGAACTTCCGCGAGTCCGAATCCCTGCGCTGGAGATTGAGCACCTGCTGAATTCGCCAGAGCAGCGATCGCAGCAGCCGAACGCGGAAGACCATGCTCGCCGAAGATCCTCTTTCCTCCAGTAATCGTGTGATCTTCAGCAAATGCGCTTCGCAGGCTTCGCGCCGCGCCTCCCATTGCGCAAAGTCCGCCACATTCTGCGCCGCCCGCTCGACCACATTCGGAAGATCGAAGAAGCTGGATCTTGTAACGTCCTCATCTTCGGCCAAGTCCAGAAAGTCACGCGCCAGGGCGACCTGGGTGGTGCGCAGCGCCAGCAGCGCACAGGAAGACAGGATCGAAGCCGGCGAGGGACAAAAAATTTCACTCCACGCATCAACCAGCGCATCGGGAAGGGAAGCGACCCAGGGCGCGTCCTCCTCGCGAAGACTCAGCGAATCGAGCAACACATAAAGGTCGCCCTGCACCTCATCGACCGGCATCAGGTGTCGCACCGCACGTGCCAGAAGTTCGCGCAGCAGAAACACCTCGTCCGGCAGCCCCGCTTCCGAGATCACGCGAACATAAGAATGATGCGACCAGAACCCCTGCAAGATGACGCGAATCTCGCCGCCTCGCGGATGCGAAGCCAGCTGCGAGGTGAATTCGACGAGCCGCTCGGTTCGAACTGCAATCGGCAGATCGAGAAAATAGCGCAGCGCGCCGTACACCCAGGTCGCCGTTGCCCGAGAGTCACCCGGTGCGAGCGACAGCAAGTCGTCAAATTGTAAAGAAGTCATCGCGCGCCCGGCCTTTTCGGTGGATTCTACCAGCGCGATGGGTGGCTAGCGTATCAGGTGCGTCGGAGTTCTGGCCGGGACGGGGCCGGCCCCGTCCCTATGCGCCGCGATCGCTACTTTTTTGCCAGCGAACGAATGTAGTTCACCAGGTTCCAGATTTCGTCATCTTTGGCACGGTCGCCTTCCGGAGGCATTTCGCCCTTTCCCTTGCGGAGCACGTAGAAAAGCTCCCCATCGGTGCGGCCCTTCAACGCGCCTGGCTGGGTGAAGTCGGTGACATTTTTCATATCCGACGCCATGTCGCCCTTGCCGTCGCCGTCTTTTCCGTGACACATGGCGCAGTCGATGGCGTACAACTTCTTGCCCTTGTTGAGCGATTCCTCGGTCGGCTTCACTGGGTTCACCTTGGCGACAGCTTCCGGAGGAATTTTGTATTCGGATGCGCCTGCTTGCGCAGGAGGTTGATCCGCGGACTTTTGTGCCCATAAGGCGAACCCGGAAAACAGCAATGCGAGCCCGACCAGGAAAGCCCGGGTGACTGGGACCCTCGTCAATTCTTTCTTCACCGCATACCTCCTCGTACGGAGCACCGTTGCACTGACAACTTTACTCTACGACACGGCAATTTGCGCGGAAAGAGGCGAGGTCACTGGAGGCTGTGCCGGGAATCACAGAGCGCCTTGGACAGACTGCGGCCGGCGCCCGGAATCGGGATCCCATTACGCTCGTAACCCACTCAGCCGTAGAGGATTACAGAAGTATTACAAAGAACCACTCATTCTCTTGTTATTGTCCTAGGCGGACCTCAGTCCAGCCGGTCGAGGAGTATAAACCCGATGAGCGAGAGCATGCGCGAGAACTTGAACGAAGCGGCGAGCCACCAAATGCGAGATCACGGAGAAGGCACCAGCCGCAAAGACCGCGCGCAGCGCGACGGTTTCAACTGGGGTACGGCCGCGGCCATGGGCCTGTTTCACTTGGGTGCGATTGCGGCGCTGTTTTACTTCACCTGGAGCGCCCTGTTCGTCGCTATTTTCCTGTGGTGGATTTCGGGCAGCCTGGGAATCGGCATGAGCTACCACCGCCTGCTCACCCACCGCGGCTACAAAACCCCCAAATGGGTGGAATACTTTCTCACCTGGTGTGCCACGCTGGCGCTCGAAGGCGGCCCGATTTTCTGGGTAGCGACGCACCGCATACACCATCAGTTCTCCGACGAGGTTGGTGATCCGCACTCGCCGATCGACGGCAAATGGTGGTCGCACATGGGGTGGATCCTGTTGGGCAAGTCGATGCACCACGACACCACGACCCTGGCCCGCTACGTCCCCGATCTGACCAAAGACAAGGTTCACGTCTGGCTGACCAAATATCACTGGACGGGCAACATCATTGTCGGCGTGATTCTGTACGCCCTCGGCGGATTGCCCTGGCTGCTCTGGGGTGTGTTCGCGCGCACCGTGGTCGGGCTGCATGCGACGTGGATGGTGAACTCCGTCACCCACATATGGGGATCGCGGCGCTTCGCCACCAAAGATCTCTCGACCAACAACTTCATAGTCGCCGTCCTGACCTTTGGCGAAGGCTGGCACAACAATCATCATGCGCATCCGGTCTCCGCTCGCCATGGCTTGGCGTGGTATGAAATCGACCTGAACTGGTACGGTATCTGGCTGTTGAAGAAATTGGGCCTGGCGCGGCACGTCTACAAGATCGAACTCGATCACCTGCCGCCCAAACCGGCCTTGCTCCGGGACGTGAAATCGGAAACCGTGTTAGCCGGGGCTGCGGGCAACGACTAAACCCTTTTCGCCGGCACCATGCCCGGAGAACCGGCTCCGGGCTTCCATTCTCTCTGGCGTTCACTGCGTCGCGACGGTGAAATCGCTACAATCTCCCTGTGCGCATCATCAGCCGGCAGAGAGCGATCTACTTCTTCCTGACGCTGGGTGTTCTCCTGGCGGCGGTCGCCTTCGCCGTCGGTAGCGGCTGGATCATCCTCAACTGGCGCGAGGGCATCCGGGTCTTTCTCGGCATCATTTTCTTTGGCGCCATTGTCGCCGGTCTGGTGCTGAATACGATTTTTCTCGTCCGCGAAATCCGCCGCAACGAGCAGCACGACAGCTTCATCAACGCCGTTACCCACGAACTAAAAACGCCGATCGCATCCATCCGCCTCTACCTGCAAACGCTGCAGCGGCGCCCGGTGGAAGAAGCGCAGCGGCGCGAATTCTATGAACTGATGCTGCACGACACCGAGCGGCTGCTGCACACGGTCGAACAGGTTTTGAAAGCGGGGATGGCCGCGCAGAAGAAAACCGCGCCGCGCCTGCCCGTGGAATTCGGAGCCTTGGTGCGAGAGTGCGTGGAATTGGCGCGAACTCGGCATCATCTCCTGGAAACCGCCCTCGAATATCGCGAGTCGGCCTCGTTTCAGGATCGGGGCCTAAATAACGGCGATGGCGCACGAGTGCTCGGAGATGCCGAAGAACTGCGCACCGCGGTTTCGAATCTGCTCGACAACGCCGTCAAGTACTCGCCCGACGGTGTGCACATTTCGGTGGAACTGGACACTCCCGATGAAGAGCGGATCGTGCTGCGGGTGCGCGACCAGGGCGTGGGCATCCCGCAGCAGGAGTTGAAACGCATTTTCAAGCGCTTCTATCGCGTCACCCAGCGTTCGCTCTCGCAGGTGAAGGGTACCGGCCTCGGATTGTTCATCGTGCGCTCGATCGCTCGCAAGCACGGTGGCCGTGTGTTTGCGCAGAGCGGAGGCGCAGGCAAGGGAACCACCGTGACCCTGGAATTGCCCCGGAGGGTAGCATGAGCCGCGTGCTGATTGTGGAAGACGAAGCGCACCTGGCACAGGGCCTACGCTTCAACCTGCAAGCCGAAGGGCATGCCGTCGAAGTTGCCTCCGACGGCGAGACGGCGCTCGATCGGCTGGTTGAGAAGAAAGAGCGTTTCGACGTCGTGGTTCTCGACGTGATGCTGCCCGGCAAAAGTGGGTTTGACGTGGCGGCCTTGCTGCGCGACCGGAAGGACTATGTGCCCATTTTGATGCTGACTGCGCGCGGTCGCCCCGAAGACGTGCTGCAAGGATTCGCTTCCGGAGCGGACGACTATCTGCCCAAGCCGTTTGAGCTGGCAATCCTCATCGCGCGCCTTGAGAGCCTGTTGCGGCGAACCGCGTGGATGAAAGACGCGTCGACCCAAGACGCCGTGCCCCGCGGCAATGCGGCAGCCGGCGGCCCTACGCATCCCGAGCACGGGCCCGGTTCATCCCCCGGCGACAAGCAAAAAGCCGAGGCCGATACTTTTACCTTCGGGGGAAAGACGATCGATTTCCAGGAGCTGGAATTGCGCACGCTGGGAAATACGATTCACCTCACGGTCATGGAAGCGGAGTTTCTCCGCTACCTGGTGCGCAGCGAAGGCCACACCGTTTCCCGTAAGTCGATCTTGGAAGAAGTTTGGGGATTGCATGAAGACACCGACACGCGAGCGATCGATAATTTTGTCGTGCGCCTGCGCCGCTACATAGAAGACGATCCGTCGCGGCCCAAGCATCTGCAGACGGTGCGCGGGGTGGGCTATCGTTTTGTCGCCGAGCTGGAGTAGATCGACTTTGATTATCTAGGGTGCTCGCCAGTCGGGATTCGCCATGAGCCTGATTGCGGCATCCGCGTATGCTGGCGGGGCCGGCAACCGCTGTCCTGGGGACTTCGAGCGGTCCCTGGCCGTCACTGCAGCGGGGGAATGCTCCCGTCGCAATTGGTGATGGCTGATTCCGACGAGCGCACCACCGCGTCCGCGAACGAACAGTAGAAGCGCACGCCCGTCTGGTTCGGAACCGAGGGGGCGGCAACGACCTGGTAGGTTGCGGCGGGTGTGCCGCTCACCGCTGATAACGTGAACAGATAACCGTTCTTCGACCCGGAAGCCAGCAGGCTATCGATCAAGCAGGCGCCCGTCGCACTCGGCGGAGTACATGAGGTCCCGCCCAGGGCGCTAAGGGTTGCGGCATAGCCAATATTCGGATATGCAGAGTCGTAAGAAATCTGAGCCGTGTTCAGAGTGCGCACGGCCGCGACCGCGGAGGCTTCATTGGCCGACATCCGGGCGCGCAGCAGGTTCGGGATCGCCATCGAAGCGATGATGAGGATGATCGCCACCACAATCAGCAACTCGATCAGTGAAAACCCTTTTTGTTTCCTCATAAGTGACCCCTTTTCGACCGTACAGCCGGCGGCAGCGGCGGTTTCGTATCGCCCTTAGTCTACACCTGATGAACGATTGCGCCTTAGTAACTTGCCCGTGAAATTCGCGCGGGCAATAAAAAAATGTTAAGCCACTGCACTTATGCCGCATAATCTTGCATCGTACAAGACCTCGAACCACCGGTTCTCCGCTCGGCCGGAGTTTCCGACGCGACGCGCCGGCCGATTCTTCATCCTGGCCCGCTATTTGTCAGCCATTATCCTTCGTGCCTTCCTGGAATCTGAATTGGTTCGCGCAGTGTAGAATCCGCAAGTCAAACCTATGGCACTGAGATCGACCCGTCTGCGGTGTGCGATTGCCTTTCTGCTGGTTTGGTTGGCGCCCTTGCTCCCCGGCCAGTCGCGCCGGAGTCCTGCGACCAAGCCGCCCGAATACACCTTCAAGACGATTCGCACCTTCCCCCATGACCCCGCTGCTTTTACCCAGGGCCTCGCGTACCGCGCCGGGTTTCTCTACGAAGGCACCGGCCTTGAGGGCCGATCATCACTGCGCAAGGTTCGCCTGGAAACAGGAGAAGTCGTACAACGAGTCGACTTGGCTCAGGAGTTCTTTGGCGAAGGCGTCACTCTGGTCCACGACGAAGTCATTCAGCTCACATGGCAGTCCCATACCGGATTTGTTTACAGCCTGAGCGATTTTCGCTTGCGTCGGCAATTTTCCTATGCCGGAGAAGGTTGGGGTCTGGCCACCAATGGCAAGAGCAAGGAAGTCTTCATGAGCGACGGAACGTCCGAGATCCGGGTTCTCGACAGCAGCACCTTGGCGGAAAAGCGGCGGTTTACCGTTCACGATGGAGACACTCCCGTCGAGCGATTGAATGAACTGGAGTTCGTGGAGGGAGAGATTTTTGCCAATGTATGGCAGACCGATCGAATCGCCCGCATCTCTCCCCAAAGCGGACGGGTGGTCGGCTGGATTGATCTGCAGGGCCTTCTCAGCCCGATCTATCGCCTTGGAGCCGGCGCCGTACTGAACGGAATCGCCTACGACGCAGATCGAAAACGTGTCTTCGTCACCGGTAAATTGTGGCCAAGCGTCTTCGAGATTCAAATCATTCCTAAACCGCGACAGTGAGCCTTCGAACCGATACGGGCCGCCCGGAACTGTGCCTCGCCGAGTGCCGGTGTGCGCCGCGTCACAGCCTGCCTCGCCGCCCAAATTGCAGAATAGGGCGATTGGAGGATCGACGATGCACGGCGACAAGCAGGTAATTGAGCAGCTGAACTCGGCCTTGAGTTCGGAGCTAACCGCGATTGTGCAATACATGGCGCAGTCCGAGATGTGCCAAAACTGGGGCTATTCGAGACTGAGCGCGCGCACCAAAACCAGAGCCATCGAAGAAATGCGGCACGCCGAAGGACTGATCGAACGCATCATCTTTCTTGACGGTACGCCCAATGTGGCGGTGGGATTGAAGCCCCAACTGGGCAATAACGTGCGCGAGCAAGTGGAGGTCAACCTCAAAGACGAACAGGAAGCCGTGCGGCAATACAATCAGGCGGCAGCAATCTGCGTCGCCGCCAAAGACGACGGGTCACGGGCCCTGTTCGAGCGCATGATACTCGACGAGGAGCGTCACGTCGACTCCTTGGAAGCGCAAACTCATTGCATCGAGGAAATGGGGATCGCCAACTACCTGGCACAACAACTGCACGGTGAGCAATAGAAATCGGCTCTAGTGCTGTTTGGCAGAGGAACTGGCCGCCAGTTCGCGGAACAGACCTAGCAAAGCGGCTGCCTCTTTCTGATCCGAGAGGTTCTCGAGCGCGACGGTGGCCGTAAAGTGCGGCGATTTAGAGTTGAACCGGACGCCGACAAAATCCTTGTCGCGCCACGCTGCCAGCGCGTTCACCACCGGGCTCAGTTCGACCGGCCAATCCTCCTTCGTCGTCAGAATGACAGGACCTGGTCGCGTGACCGTCCAGGCACGGCTGTTGATCGATTCTTTCGACCCGGACCCCTTGGGCCCGGAAGCTTTCCCACCCGAGTGACCCGCCCATCGATGACGAATGACGTCAAGGTGAAAGCCGGGAGGGAATCCCATATCCGCTTCGAAGGTGAGTGTTTCCTGCTGCTGCCGCCAACTGCTCAACGCCCACTGCATGGGGAGAGCACGCGGCAGCAGCCGAATGGTGAGACGGGCACTTTCAAACCAGCGCGAGGAAAGATTCAACGTCGCTTTCAGACGGGAACTGCTATGCCGCCACCGTAGATCGACCACCCGGCCTTTTCCCAAACATGCCGCTTCGACCCAGCGCAGCACTTTGCCGGCACGCCTCCGGTTGTAGCGCACGAACCAGGCATACCAGACAATAGCCGCCGCGAACGCCGCCACTACGTCAATGAGAAGGAAACGCCCCACGACAGCCTCTGAGGGAAAATCGTACTTCTAATAGATGCAACTGCGCAAGAGGCGTGGCAAAAAAAAAGGCGTTCCGCGGCCAATACCGGCAACCGACTCCATGACCTCAGGAGCCAGCCATCGTCAACCGCATCGGATGCTCGTCCAGGGTGATCCCGGTGTCGCTCGAATGGACCAGATTCCCGGAGGTGGGAGGGTGCGGACCTCGGGGCCAATATTGTTGCTGCAGTCGGGAGGTCTGGCGGAGCACTGCCTAAAAACCGCTCCTACCCGCTACAATGACGGCGTGTTGTTTACCGTCCGCCAATTCGAGAAGGCCGATTTCGATACTCTGTGGCGGATCGACCAGGTCTGCTTTGATCCGCAACTTGCCTACTCGCGCCCGGAACTGACGTTCTACATGCGGCGGCCGGACTCGTTTACTCTGGTGGCGCAGGCTGGGGATACCAGGACTCCGGGAAACGGTTACACTTCGTCGTCGATCGTGGGTTTCATCGTGGCTGAGAATCGCCGCAAGACGGGTCACATCATTACCATCGATGTCGTCGCCGAGGCTCGTCGCGCCGGTGTTGGCTCGGCATTGTTGCTGGCGACGGAGGAAACGTTGCAGCGCGCCGGGGCGGCAGTCGTGGCACTGGAGACTCCGGTCAATAACGAAGCTGCCATTCGCTTCTACAAGCAGAAAGGCTACTTCGTGGAGAAAACCATTGCCGGCTACTATTCCGGGCAACTCGACGCTCTGGTCATGACAAAAGAGCTGTCGCGATCCTGGCCGGTTTCCCGGTAGAGACGCGGTCGCCGGGCCCTGCGTACAAAGGTGCGGGCGAGATCTGATGCGTGACGAGGACCGAGGCCGATGAAGATTGCGATCCAGGGGGAACTGGGCTCCTTCAGCCACGAAGCGGCCGAAGCCATGGTGCCGCGGGCGAACGTGGTGCCCTGCACCCGCTCGCTCGAGGTCTTTGACCGGGTCACGCGCGGATCGGTCGACGCTGCCGTGATTCCCATCGAGAACTCTCTGGCCGGGTCGGTAGCCGAACATTTCGATCTTCTCCTCGGTCGCGACGTCCACGTCGTCCGCGAGTTCCGCCTGCGCATCGTTCACAACCTCATTGCCATGCCGGGCACCAGGCTGGCAGATGTGCGCCGCGTCTTCTCGCACCCCGTGGCGCTGGACCAGTGTCGGGATCTTTTTTCCCAGCATCCCAGGCTGCAGCCGGTGCCGTTCTACGATACGGCGGGAAGCGTGAAGCACGTACTGGCGGAGTCGCTGCGCGACGCTGCCGGAATTGCCAGCCGTCGCGCCGCCGAAGTCTATACCGGAAAGATCCTGAAGGCAGGCATCGAAGACGACAAAAAGAACTTCACGCGTTTTTTTTTGATCAAGCGAGGGCAGATCAACCCGGGCAACGTCGAACCAGTTCCCCGAAAGCGACCCGCCGCGCACGGCGCCGACAAGACCTCGCTCGCCTTCAGCGTCAAGAACATTCCCGGTGCCCTGTTCAAGGCGCTCAGCGTCTTTGCCCTGCGCGACATCAGCTTGACCAAGATCGAATCCCGTCCTCTGCGGGGTCGCCCCTGGGAGTACGTGTTTTTCGTCGATCTGCTGCGCGGCGACGATGTAGCCGCGCGCAATGCCCTGCGCCATCTCGGGGAGGTCGCCGAACTGGTGAAAGTTCTGGGAATTTATCCGCAGGCGCATGGCGTTGGGCAGCGCTGACCGGCCAGGAGGCGCAACCGGCAAGCCTTTGCTCCAAAGGGGGCAAGTCGCGCAGAATTGAAAAATCCCGGCTGGCTTTTTCTCTGCAAGCCTTGACCCTCGTCTATCGAAATAAGCTACCAGGCCGGAGGGCCTCGTTTCCTCAAGGCCGCTCGATCGGGTCACTCTCACTCGCCGGCACGCGGGTCATTTTTCCCGGCTGCCCAAGCATGCATTTTTTGATTTTTCCGAAGTTGTCCACGAGCGCGCGGTTCTTCAGAGAAACTCATGCCTCTCTGTTCTCGACAAACCTCACCCGGGCTCGAACGGTTGGCGGGGAGGGAGAGATCCTGACCCGCCGAGCATGGTCCCGGTCGCGGGCGCTGACCCCCAGTTTGGTCGTCACCGTCGCCCCGATACTTGAGCGCAGACGCGCGTTACCTCCGTTTCCGGCATTGGATACTTTGGATTTCCTTGACGGGGCGGCGCTTACAAAGGCCTCGCATCTTTCATCACAATCGCCTGTGAGGCACTGCACAGCGAGAACCCCCGCCAAGGTCTAGGCTGAATTTGGGCCGTTCTGGCCCAGGCCAAAAGGAGGGCTTCTATGCGGCAAGTTTTTGCAGGAATTCTTACTTTGCTTTGTGTTTTTATGCTGAGCTCGGTTCTGGCTGCCGAAAACCAGATGGGGATCGCCGATAGCTATCGTGTGAACTTCGTAGAGAAGTTCCGTGTCGCCGATACAATGTTGCCGCAAGGCACCTATCAGATCCGCCACGTAATGGAGGGATCGGACCACATCATGGTGTTCCGCCAGTTGGGCAAGAAAAATCCGATCGAGGTTCGCGCCAAATGCACGCTCGTCCCGTTGGACGAGAAAGCCGTTAAGGATGAGAGAATCTATGAGTTGAACGCCGCCAACGAGCGCGTTTTGCAACAGCTTATTTTCAAGGGTGATCGCGCCAAGCACGTGTTCTAGCGCGGTTGGCACCAAAAAGACTCGAACGGGGGCGTTGAGTGGCGGGGTCCACGCCCCCGGAGGGGTTACCTCAAGCCGTGAGCCGAATCCACTCTGCATCTTGCAAACGCCGGAAATAGGTATAAAATTCAACAACCTAGCATGAGGACGCATCCTTTTGCCAGTTCAATTCATCAAAGGTTGAGTGGAAGTCACTCAAGGGAAGATCATGGCCGATCCTATTTCTACTAACGAATACACTTCCTACGAAACCACTGAGCGCTCGCTGCCGATTCTGCCCGTACGCGATACGGTGCTGTTCCCGCACGCGGTGTTGCCGCTCACCGTGGGGCGGGAGAGTTCCGTCCAACTGATCAACTCGCTCGGCGAGGACAAGACCATCGTGGTCGTGGCCCAGCGTGAGGCGCGGGTCGATTCTCCGCAGCCGACCGATCTGTACACGATCGGCACCCTGGCGGTGGTTCACAAAGTCGTGAAGATGCCCAACCAGAGCCTGTTTGTTTTCGCCGAAGGCCTGGAGCGGGTGCGGCTTGCCGATTTCGCGCAGTTATCCCCGTTCATGCGAGCGCGCGTGACTACCATTCCCGAGCTGATTCCGCCCAAGGATTCCGAGGTCGAAGCTCTGCAACGCAACGTCCTGACCCTGTTTCAGCAGATCGTGGCCGGTTCCCCCACGCTCTCCGACGAGCTCTCCACCGTTGCCATGAACATCGAAGAGCCGGGGCGGCTGGTCGATTTTATAGCGTCCTCTCTGCCCTCGCTATCGACTTCCGACAAGCAGGAGACGCTGGAGACAACCGACGTCCGCGTGCGCCTGGAAAAGATCAACCAGCACCTCGCCAAAGAACTGGAAGTGCAGCAACTGCGCAACAAGATTCAATCGGAAGTGCAGGACCGGGTGCAACAAACGCAGCGCGAGTACTACTTGCGCGAGCAGATGAAGGCGATTCAAAAGGAGCTCGGCGAGCAGGACGAAGGCGCGCGGGACACCGAAGAGCTGAAGCAGAAGATCGAATCGGCCGGCATGCCCGATGAAGTGAAAAAGGAAGCACTCAAGGAACTCGGCCGTCTGAGCCGCATGTCGCCTATGGCCGCCGATTATTCGGTCACCCGCAATTACATCGAGTGGTTGGCGGTGCTTCCGTGGGCCAAAACCTCGGGCGGGGAAATTGAAATTCCCAAGGCAAAAGAGATTCTGGATGCCGATCACTACGATCTGCAGAAGGTAAAAGACCGCATTCTCGATTACCTTTCGGTGCGGCGTCTGAAGCCGAATATGAAGGGACCGATCCTTTGTTTCGTCGGCCCTCCAGGCGTCGGCAAGACTTCGCTCGGCAAGTCCATCGCTCGCGCCCTCGGTCGCAAATTCACCCGTCTCTCTCTCGGAGGCGTCCACGATGAAGCCGAAATTCGCGGTCATCGCCGCACCTACATCGGAGCCTTGCCCGGACAGATCATTCAAGGCATCCGCCGCGCCGAGACCAAAGATCCGGTTTTCATGCTCGACGAAATCGACAAGGTCGGACGTGACTTCCGCGGCGATCCGGCTTCCGCCCTGCTCGAAGCGCTCGATCCCGAGCAGAACGCCACCTTCCGCGACAACTATCTCGACGTGACGTTTGATCTCTCGAAGGTCCTGTTCATCACCACCGCCAACATGCTCGATCCCATCGCCGAGCCCCTGCGCGACCGTATGGAGATCATCGAGCTCCAGGGCTACACCGAAGAAGAGAAGATTCACATTGCGTTCCAGTATCTGGTTCCTCGTCAGATTGAGGAAAACGGAATCACCAAGGACCAAATCGAATTCCCCGAGGAAGCGGTCAGCTACATCATCCGTCACTACACGCGTGAGGCCGGAGTGCGCAATCTCGAACGCACCATCGGCACCATCTGTCGCAAGCAAGCGCGTCGCATCGCCGAAGGGAAGACGGACAAACTGGTCATCACCAAAGAGATCATCCAGGAATTCCTGGGCGGCATCAAGATTCGCAGCGAAGGCGAGATCGCCGAGCGCACCAAGCGTGCTGGTGTTGTCGTCGGACTGGCCTGGACGCCTTCCGGCGGCGATGTGCTGTTTGTCGAAGCCAACCAGATGAAAGGTAAAGGCGGACTCACCATCACCGGTCAAATTCAGGATGTGATGCGCGAGTCCATGCAAGCCGGCCTGAGCTGGGTGCGTTCGAACGCCAAGCACTTGGGCATTGACGAAGAATTCTTTGCCAACCACGACATCCACATTCACGTGCCCGCGGGCGCGATTCCGAAAGACGGCCCCTCGGCGGGAGTCACGATCGTGACTGCCCTGGTGTCGCTGCTCTCCGGCAAGCAGGTTCGCCCGCTGACCGCGATGACCGGCGAGATCACGCTCAGTGGAAACGTGCTCCCGGTGGGCGGCATTAAGGAAAAAGTGCTGGCCGCAAAACGCGCCGGAGTGCATGACGTCATTCTTCCCGCCGACAACAAAACCAATGTGGAAGAAGACTTGACCCCCGAACAGTTGCTCGGGCTGACCCCGCATTACGTAAAGAGCATCGAAGAGGTCCTGGAGTTCGCCCTGCCCAGCTCGCCCCGCGAGGAGATTCAAGACGCCCTGGAGCGCGAAAAAGTTCTGAGCAACTAGGCAAACCGCAGGAAGCTAATGCCGGTCTCCTCATGGACCGGTATTTTTGTCGAGCGGCGCCACAGGTTCGTCCCCGAGGCCGTCGCCGCCGCCCGCCGGAAGCAAGCCTTGCCCTTTGCACCTGGCGGCGCCGCATAGACTCGATCGCCTAGCGCAATTTTCGCAATCCCTACGGAAAGAAACTGTAATCGCAAGCTTCACTGAAGAGCCCCGCACCCCGGCGCCGTGCCTGACCTGTCCTTGAAAGGTCGAGGATCTTGGATTGCGGCACTCCCCGGATGCCGGCGCACTGGACCTGGATATGGACCGAGCTTCACCGCCATGCCGAATTTCAGTCACGTCTGACGGTAATTCGGCGAGTGAAAGCTGACGGGCGGGTGCCGACGTTGTCGAAGCCCTTCAGTTACCTGCACATACCGGCCCCCTCGTCTGGCATTGAGCGTGCATACTTATCACAAATCATTTGGCAAAGTTTCCCGGCTGGGTCCGGCATTCGCCGTATTGTTGGCCAAGAGTGAAAGTGGTTGTCTCTATCGATTGACGGCTTTGCGAGTTGAAAAGGAGTGAAAAATGTCTAACCCAACGCAGTCAACCAATACCAGCTGCGCCGAGTGCTGGCAGGATTTTGCCAACGAGGCCGCCCTCCTCGAGCACATCCGCGCGCAACACCTGGCTGCCTTTGCCCTTCCTCCGTACGCGATCGAGATCGAGACTAAGCCAAACCCGCGGTGTCTTGTGGCGGCCTGATGGCGCTGCAGTATCGTGGGGCCAACCACCGTACGACGAACGACGAAAGCGGCTATGAAAATACTCAGATTCTCCTTTGTGGCGTTCCGGTTCCACGCACGGTCTTTTTATCCGGATCTGGGAGATTGCGAAAGTGTCGCGCTGGCCGCCTATGAACAGGACGGTGAGGCTGCCCGGGCCTTGCTGGTGAAGAATCACTATCAGCGAATTGTGCATGCCTTGGGTACTCCCCAGGATGTCGTCTTCGTCAGTACGTTCCTGGCAGGATTTGCTCCTTTGTTTGCCGCCTGTACGAAACCGGAGTCGGTTTGTTGCGGGATCCGCGAAGACCTTCTCAAAGCCAAGGACATGCTGGAGTTGTCGGAGAGTCAGATCATTCTGGCGCCCAGCCTGGAATCGGCCCTCGCGCGCGTTGGACAGAACTACGTCAAGTTCGACGAGATGCACACCGTCACCGCCGATGTGCCGCCCCGTCGCTACTCTTGGATGAAGCATATCGGTCGGTCCAGTTCCATCTTTTACAGTTAGACGCGCGCAACCCTGAACCGCGCCCGTCGCCAACAATTGTCACAAAAATGAAGTGATGCCTGTCATGGCACGGATTTCGTGGCAGATGTCATAGTGATTCTGAAAGCGAGAGGTCAAGACAGCAATGCTTGCCAAATGCGCCAATCCGGCGTGTTCCGCGATCTTTCGCACTCTCCAGCGCGGGCGGTTGTTTCGCAGGGAGGGCAAATCGCCGGATGGCAAGCCGGCGGAATATTTCTGGCTCTGCGACTGCTGCGCTTCAAAATCGACGTTGCGCCTCAATCGGGACGGAGGCATTCGAATCTGGCCGGTTCCTGACCCGGCCGCGAACAGCTCCGACGAGCCGGACCCCGTTGCCTCGGATCGCCACAACGGGATGCAGCTGACCAGAATTGACTTTCATCTCGACCGGCGCTCGGAACCGTGCAGCAATGCGATCAGGTTCCAGTCCTTCTCCGACAATTAGCCGGCTGCTCTAAAATCCAGCTTCCGGGAGCGACCGCCACCGGTTGCCTGCTGCCCTAGAACATTCCGTGCAAACCGGCGACAATGGTTCCCGCGGTACGAGGAGCCAGATTGGTAGCCATTCCCCTTCCGAAGCCGAGTCCCGGGCCCGCCGGACCCAAGCCGAAGCTCGGGCTTCGGGCCTGGATGGAGCGCGTGCTGGTGGAGTGCGACCGGGCGGCGGCCGGGTTTGATACCGATCCGGTACACGATCTTCGCGTCGCTCTGCGGCGCTGCCGCTCTCTGGCCGACGGATGCATGGCCATCGATCCCGACCCCGCCTGGAAAGACATGAAGAAGGCGGGGAAGAAACTTTTTCAGGCACTCGGCAACCTGCGCGACATGCAGGTGATGCAGGAGTGGATCGAGAAGCTGAGGGATGCTTCCGACCCGACGGCGACGAAACTGCTCGATCACGTGCGCGCGCGCGAGGCCGAATGCAGGCAGCTCGCCTGCAAGGATCTGGATCAGTTCGACCGCAAGCAGTGGCGGCAATGGTCGAGGACTCTTCCGCAGCGTGCCGCGCGGGTGCGCCCCGGAAGCTCGGTCTATATGCATCTCGCGCTGGAGAAATGGACCGACGCCTACGATCTGCACCGACGCGCGCTGCGAACGCGATCGCAGGCCAACTTCCACCAACTGCGCATCGGCATCAAACGCTTCCGCTACACGGTAGAGAATTTTCTCCCGCACCAGCACGCGCAGTGGGGCGATGACCTGAAAGAACTGCAGGATCTGCTGGGTGAGGTACACGATCTGGATGTGTTGTCGGCCACCGCAATCCAGATCCAGGCTTTTCCCGATGTTGCCAGCCGCGCCCGCTGGCGCGAGAAGATGCAGACCGAGCGCGCCCGGCGCATCACGCGCTATCGCGAGAAGATGGTAGGCCACGAGTCATTATGGCGAGCCTGGCGCGCAGAGCTGCCTTCCGGCCCGCAATTGCGCGCGGCAGCGATGAGCCGTTTGCGGATGTGGGCTGGATATCTCGATCCGGATTTCACCCATTCGCAACGCGTCGCACGCCTGGCTCTGCTGTTGCACGACGGGTTGAAACGTCAGGGGCTGCTGACGGCGGAACCGTCGAATACCGATCCCGGTTCGCGCGAGGTGCTGGAGGCAGCGGCTCTTTTACACGACGTCGGCAAAGCCCAGGGCCGAAACAATCACCAGAAGACTTCGTACCGCATGATCCGAGAGTTCAGGCGGCCTCTAGGTTGGAGTGCGCGCGAGCTGGAACTGGCAGCAGTTGTAGCGCGTTATCATCGCGGAGCCTTGCCGCGTCCGCAAGCAAAAGCCTTGCAACGAATCGGCTTGCCTGACCGCCACCTCGCCATGGAACTGGCCGGCATCTTGCGGCTAACGAAATCGCTCGATGCGCACCATGCCCGGGCGCACCGGGGAAATGAAACCGAGCCGCGCCTCGAGGTCAGTCTGCGCGACCGTATCGTCCTGGTGCGAGTCGCCGGATACACGGCCCTGGAAGGCGCGGCGGAAGCAGTTGCCGCGGCGCGACACCTGCTCGAGACTGTGCTGCGGCGTCCGGTGCTGGTGCGCCCGCTCCGGAGCACAAAGAGCGCGATGCAGCGGGGCGTCAAAATCCCATCGACACCTCTGCACTGATGCGTCAAAACCTCTCTCTTTGTGCCAACCCTCGTTTCCCTGGACTCGAGCTGATGTTCGGAATGCTGATGCAAGTCTGCCGGTGCTCTACAAGACTGCCACCTCAGGCCAGGCTGCGACACAGCAGCAGAGGCCGAGCTCACGGTGGGCGAGTGCTTGCCACCGAGTTTTCAAGCAACCGGTAGCGCCAAGGGTACTTTTCAGAAACGCGTTTTCCGTCCAGACTTTTCTTGTGACCCATGCAAAATTAGTCGCGCTCGCGGTCGGTTGGCTGCGCCGCTATCGCTGCGGAGTGGTGCTCAGCGAACAGGCGTGTGTCAGCGGCGAAATGCCCGACGCCCTGGGCTGGAAAAAGGCATGTCATTCGGTGCTGGTTGAGTGCAAGGTGTCGCGTGCGGATTTCCTGGCTGATCGCGACAAGCCTTTCCGGCAGAAGCCGGAAAATGGCGTCGGCAACGAGCGCTATTACCTGACACCCCGGGGTTTGACCGGGGTCGAGGAACTGCCGGCAGGCTGGGGACTGCTGGAAGTGTGCGGGCGCGGAATCGAACGGGTCAAAGCGTCGGCGAACAATCTGCGCTCTTCGATCGGTTTTCAGAATGAGATGAATCTTCTGCTGGCGAGTTTGCGGCGGGTGGAAGTTCGCATCGAGCCGCAGAGCATTACCGACTTTCTGAAATGGAAGAATCGCATGGCCGAATACAACCGGGGGAGGTTACCCGAAGGCCTGGTGGCTGAGGAAGAGGAATTGAACGGGTTTCTGCTGGGCGCTTCTGATTGATCGGAAGCTCTGAAGGACTTTGCCCCTGCCGAATGCGAAGCTGCCCGGTCTTTCAGCCAGCCGCAGAAACAACTCAGAAAGGGAAACCGGGCAGGTTGGCCCGGTTTCGGCTGGCTCGGGAATTGGCGCGGGCGTGGTTGGCACCCGCTGGTGCATCCCGCGCCAGCAAAGGGTTCGAACGGAGCGAGGTGCAGACAGGGTGGGTCGTGCAATTCGGGGGCCAGCTTTTGGTCAGGTTGGACAGTTTTGCTTGTTCGCGTAAAGAGTTGATATAAAACTGGTTAATTGTGGCAGGTCGGGTGTTTTTCGGGCCAATCCGCGCTGACCGTGGCCAGCCGGTGCGCAAAAGTTTTGCACACCTCTCTGTGCAGCAACCGACGTCACCTTCCGGACCCTCGGGCGGAAAACTGCTGGCAGCAGAATCGCTTGTATCCGTGCGAGGGAAACGCATAAAGCCTCAGAATTCAAGGATGCGCTCCGGCTTACCCCTGCGCGCCTGCTGCCAGTGATCTCGAACTGGAGGAGACTTTCGTGAAAGACTCTTTGATCGGCTGGCGGCGACTGGCTGCGAGCATCGGATCATTCCAGTAGCCCGTGGCATAGGCGGTGGCAAGAGCAGGCATTACGGTGCGGTTCGGACTTCCAGCCGAGCAGAGGTTGAGTTTCTTCGCGCCGAAGTCCGCAGAGTGTTGCACAGTTTTTCCGTTGCCATTGGCGAGTGGCGAATCGCTAAGAATGAACTTCCGTCAATTGTTGCAGGATTGTATAATTCCTTCCACAGAAGGAAGAGTTCCATTCGCTTGGGACGAGTAGGTTTTTTCAGGGGAGATGTCTAATGTTGAGGGGTGGTCCGCTGGAACCTGAAGACAAGCGACTGGCTCAGAAAAAGGAAACCAAGAAGCCCTACGTAAAGCCCGCGTTCCGCTTCGAGACTGTGTTTGAGACGCAGGCACTCAGTTGCGGCAAGATCTCGAGTTTCCAGGGAAGCTGTAAGGTACACAAGACTTCCTAACACCTGCAAGCCCGCATCACCCCAAGCAGTTCCAGAGTTGATGGGCCCGCGCCTGCGCTCGGCGCTGGCTCGCGAGGACGCGGGTCTTTCCAGAAACGGGGTATGGCAACGATGGGTCCGCTCTTAGCCATGGCCACCCGGTTACGGGTTCGATTGCGACGCCTGTGTGGCTGCAATCGTATTGGCGGTGCCTGCGGCGCAGTTGCTGCTGCTTTGGGTGGTACCGGTCGGACCGCCTGCAGTATTGCTGCCTAAACCGATGAAATAAGTTTGTGAAGCACCTGCCAAGGCGCTTGTCGGCACGCTGTTGTCAATCACAATTCCACCTGTCGGCCAGCAACCATTCCCAGCAGGAGTGGTAACGTTCAGGCCGCTGCCGGCCCGGCTGATCGCGGCTGGATTGCTGACATCATAGGACAACACGCAGCCGTTTCCCGCAGTGTTCGTACAGCCGTTTCCAGTTCCGCGGTCGACGCTGAAGAAAATGTAGTCTGTGCCCGCAGTAGTCTGTGTCCCATTGGAGGTGCACGCGCTCAGACCGTTGTTGCAGAACTCATTAAGGGGAGACGGCCAGGGACGGACGCCAGCAACGCTAAGACCGCTCACGGCGGCAACCGGAGTTCCCATGGTTGAGTTAGCGATAGGTATCCGGTACAGAATCGCTCCGCTGGTCGTCCCGCTGGTGTTTGCCACGGTGTAGAGGTTTCCGGTTGGCGTGGCGGAGGAATAGTACACGTTGTCGAAGGTGCCGGAGTAAAGGTAGTCTCCCGCGCCGCCCGTACCGACGGGCACGACGTTCACCCCGGTAATGCTGGTGAAATTGCTCGGGAGTTGATAGATCGCGTTGTCACCAATGTCAGTGTAACTGCTGGTGGTGACAAAGGCGTAGAGTTTCCCGGCGCTGATATCGAGCAGGGGCGCGTCGGCAATCGCATCCCCAACGCTGATGGTTGTGCCGTGCACGGTCCCGCTCGATGCGGTTACCGAATGCAGGACACCTCCAAAGTCGCCCACAATCGCATTGCCGGTACCGGGGTCATAGACCGGCGACCCGAGTTTGCTCGACGCGCTCAGATTGACCGGCCAAGGGCTCCCAGCCTCGGCTGGGGTTCCTTCAAACAATCCCGTGAATCTGTGGAGATTGCCGTTGTCATCGCCTACATAAGCGACGTCGTCGCTGTAATCGTAATACGGCGCAGAGTACGTGTCGTTATGGCCGCCGCTAAACGCCAAGGTCACCATGCAGGGAGCTACGCAACCCCGATAAGTGGCCAGCGTCGCAGCCGCAGGGGTCACGGGCAGGGTGGGCGTTCCGCTGCCCGCCGACCACTTCAGCAGAACCAAGCTTGCCGTAGTGCCGCTCACCTGAACGAACGTCAGTTGTGTGCCATCCAGAGAAAATACGGGCGAAGTCGTGGCCATGCCGCCCGTGTTATAGCCCCAATAGACCGATGGAACCGTGCCTGAGCATCCGCCCGTATAAAGATTGGAGAACGCGACAATACTCGCGGCACCGTTGGCTCCCGCCGTGCCTGTGGGATAAACCACAAAGTCGCTGCAGCTGGCCGCGGTCAGGCTAAACGAATACTTGGCAGGATACATGTTTGGCTGAACAACCGCGCCCGGTGTGCCGCCGGTAAGCGTCGCGGCTCCCCAGGCGAAACCCGCGAAATTCGCTACGGTGGTTCCATAGCTGTTTCCGACTGTCCCCGGAGTGTTGGCCGTCACGATGGTCTCATTTCCGTTCGAAGTGGCGGAAACGACCGTTTTCAGCGTGGTGTTTTCATTGATGGCGGTCGCAATATTGGCGGCCAATTGCGAGGTGCTGACCGCCGCCGCGCCTGACCAGTACGCGAACGTTGTCCCCGAGGTCGTGCCGTCGCTGCCGCCGCTCAGGTCAGCGCCCGACCAGGTGAAGTTCGATATCGAATTCCCGAGCGCGATGCTGTCTCCACTGGACCCGGCAACCCTGGCCGTCACCGCGACAACGGCACCGGCGGAAGTAGCCGTAACGCCTGCAGCAGCGGGGCAGGCGGCAATCGATGCTGCCAGGTTTGACGCCAGGGTCGTGGTGCTATTGCTGGTGGCAAAGGTCCCGGTGGTCGAACTGGTGCAAGTGTTTGTTCCGGAAGATCCGACGGTCACAGTCCCCCACGAGAACAGACCGGTATTGTTCGATGCTCCCACCGCGAGGAACGGTCCGGGAATCGGGTTGGTCACCGTAAACGTACCAGCGGAACCAGAGCTCGCCGTTAACCCAACGGCCGGATAGGAATTGGTGCACGCATTAACGGCGGCGGCGATGTTTGTGGCTACAGTCGCGTTGCTATTGCTGGTGGCGAAGCTCCCGGTGGTCGAACTCGTGCATGTGTTGGTTCCGGCGGTGCCCGGGGTCACGCTGCTCCAAACGAAGTTGCTGGCATTTCCCCCAAGCGGTCCGAGGGTGGTGTAACTCCCCGGTGTGGTGTCGGTGATTGTGACAACGCCTGCAGCCGCATTCGCCGTGACCCCAACCGCAGAGTAGGTACCGTTGCAGCTATTGATGGCGGCTGCCAGGTACGAGGCCACGGTAGCTGCGGAGGGGCTCAGATTAAGAGCTCCAGAGGTCGAGCTGGTGCACGAGCCCGAGGGAGCGGGAATCGTCGCCGGGCTCAGGGTAATGGCGCCGCTGCTTTTATTCCAGGCGACCGTAGCGTTGGTGAGGTTGCCCACGGTGACCACCCCGGCTGACGCTGCCGAGCCAACGCTGGCATTAGCGCCCGACACATTGAAGCACGGACCGCCAGCGGGGTTGGCACATTGGGCAGGAACATCGTTAATGGCTGCACTCAGATTCGCCGCAGAATCGCTTGCACTTGCCCCGTAGAGGACACTCCCAACGGCAGCGAGGCTAGAAGTCTGGAACGTATAGGTTGTGGCCCCAATCGTGATCGTATCGCCGCTTGCTGCGACCGCGCTGAAGGAAGCACTGCCGGTGCCACTCGTATTTCCGAGAATTATCGCGCCAGCCGTCGATGTCAACGCGAAGGCGCCCTGGCTCGAGGTGGTGAGAAAGGGTACATTGCTGCCCGTGGTGTTGATCAATGAGATCGCCGCACCCGTGCCGGGATTTGCCAGGGTCGCGGTGACATCGGGATTGGGCGCGGTTATATACGAGTAGCAGGTGGACTGCCAGTTGCCGTAGAGCCCCTCGGCGGCCGTCGGACACGCTGCCGGGTTATTGGTGATCGCCGCGTAGAGAGCCTGCGCCTGGTTAGCGGCCGAAGTTCCCCACCACACACACGGCGAGGTCGCGTTTTGGCAGTAATATTGCGCGCCAGTGAATGGCTCGCCGGTAAATGCCGTCGTCGTCTCTTCGAACGTATACACCACAGACCCGATGGTAACGGTGTCGCCATTCGCAGCCCCGATAGAATTTGATACGGTCACCGTGCCCGTGCCAGGGGTTGCCGAGCCTGTCGAAAAGGTCAGCGTAAGAGTATTTGAATTCAGTGCATTTTCGATGGTAATCGTCTGGCTGTTGGTGGGACCGGTGCCGGAGAAGGTGCCCGTGGCCGTGGCCCCTGTCCCGTTGGTCGTCAGGGTCAATGTGTTCGGACTGCTTCCCGCCGAGTTGGTAAGCGTGATGGTGGGAGCCGTGGTGGAGCTTGGCGCCGCTGACACAGTGCCCACGACCGTGGACGTGGTTGCGTTGGTCGTAAGTTTTAAGGCGTTGGAGCCGTTGGTGATGGTGACGCCCTGGCCGGCGCCGGGCGCTCCCGTGAATATTCCCGAGGCGCTTGCCGCCGTCGGCGCGCTCCCGGTCAGAGTTTGGCCGTCAACGGTCACCGTCGAGGTGCCGCTCGCGTTGTTGGTGGTGGCTGTGCCCGTCCCGCTCGCCGCAACCCCGCCGATCGGGACGGCCCAGTCCTTCTTCAGAACGGTTCTCGGTCTTGTCGGCCCGTTGCTCCAAACGATGCCCGGCCCCTGAACTGGCGCACCCGCTCCCAAGGGTTCCGCGCTTGGTGGGCTGGCGGCGGGGAGACCCGCGCCTTCCAGCGTCTTTGTGCCCGCGCTCCGCTTGATTTGCTGCAGGGTAAAGCGGGGATCGTTGACAATCTTGCGCCACTGCTCATAGTTGCCACTTTCGAGCGCCTGTTGCTCGGTGCCGGGATTGGAGAAAAGCAGATAATGGTGAGTCCAATCGTCGGGCAGACCGCGCTGCTGGATCGCCCAATCTTGAATGTTGCGCTGTACCACCGGATCCAACGCCGGATTTTCGACGCCCGGAGTGGGGAGCGGATCTTGTGCGCAGAGCGAGCCTGTTACCACCAACAGCAAAGTGGCCCAGAAAATAATCTGATTCCAAACACGGATTCGGCCCATAACTTATCCCGCGAAGAAGCGCTTTGATACGGCGATAGTACACGGGAGCTATGTCGAAGGATATGCCCCTTGGGACATGTTCTGCGGTAACCTGCGCAGGGCGCGAACCAGGAGTAAGAACCCGCCTCTGCCGGCGCAGAGGCGGTGGAGGCTACATTTCGCGACGGCCCTCCATGGCCTTCAGCATGGTGACTTCGTCGGTGTACTCGATGTCGCTGCCGACGGGAATGCCCATGGCGATCCGGGTCACGCGCAGCCCCTGCCGCTTGAGTCGTTGCGCCAAATATGTGGCAGTGGCTTCACCTTCGACGGTGGGATTGGTCGCGAGGATGACTTCATCGATTTCGCCGCCGCCCACCCGGGTCAGCAGGTTGGCGATGCGCAATTGTTCGGGGCCCACACCGTGTAAGGGTGAAAGCGAACCGTGGAGCACATGGTAAACGCCGTTAAAATTCCGCGTCTTCTCGACGGCGGCAATATTGGTTGGCTCTTCGACGACGCAAACCAGTTTTTGATTGCGGGTCGCACTGGTGCAATATCCGCAGGGATCCACGTCGGTGATGTTGTTGCAGACCGAACAAAGGTGCAAACTGGCCTTCACGTCGCGAACGGCGGAGGCGAGAGCCTCGGCATCATTGTCGCTCGACCGCAGAATATGGAAAGCCAGACGCTGCGCGCTTTTGCTGCCAATTCCCGGCAGCTTCTTGAGTTCGTCGATGAGCCGGGTCATCGGCTCGGCAAATTTGGACATAATGAACCAATCGGGTCGTCGGGCAATCGGGGGATCGAAGTCGGAAGTGTTCTCATCTTTGAATTTCGATGAACCTGACAATCGAATGACCCGATGGCTTTACAAAATTCCTCCCAGCCCGCCAAGCATTCCGCCCACGCTCGACTGCATTTCCTTGTCCACCTTGCGGCTGGCTTCGTTTACGGCTGCCATCACCAGGTCCTGTAGCATTTCCACATCGCCGGCCTTCACCGCCTGGGGATCGATGACGATGCCAAGAACTTGCTTGCGCCCATCCATCTTGACGGTGACCGTGCCGCCGCCCGACGACGCCTCGACCACGGTCTGCTCCATCTTCTTCTGCAGCGTTTCATACTGCTGCTTGGCCTGCGCCATGAGTTCCTGCAAATTGAATCCAGACATAAGAGACTTGTGATGGGTGCTTTGTTATCCGTAATTTTCAAGAGCCAGCAGCGAAGTTTGGTTTTTCAATAATCGCCAATCAGCGCCCACGGCCCGTGGTTCATTCTCGGTTCCGGTAGTCGATCACGGTGCGAATTTCGGCTCCAAATTTTTCCTGCATGCGTTGCACGACCGGGTCTTGCTCGGCGCGGCTGCGAGCACTCCCATTCGCGGACGACGCGCGGCGGGGCGCGCCTGGTGCCGTTGCTCCGGGTTCGACCTGCATCTTGATCGGCCGTCCGGCCAGTCCGCTGGCGGCGGCGCTAGCCGTACGTCGAGCCTCGGAGGTGAACGACATTTCGATCAGCGTGCTCGAAGCCGTTACTTTGGCGATCAGGGAGTTCCCGCTCAAACTCCATTGCGCCGTCTCAAGCATCGAGACCAACATGGGCTGACGGCTCAAAGCGTTGAGCGCTGCGTCGCGCAGAGAATCAGCATCGGGCTCGGTTTTCGGCTCGACCCTCATCGCGGGCGCTCTCTCCGAATCTTCGGCGGGGAGCGGATCGGCTCCCGGCGACAATTCCGCGACCGCGATTGCGGGCGCAGCCGATCCCATAACCACCACCTGCGCTCCCGGCGGGGTGGCGCGGACGGTGGCGCCCGCAAATCCCAACCCCTCGTCCTTCGCTTCTGCCTTGGGATTGCCCTTGCGAGCCGAGTCGGCCGCAAACGGCGATACCGAATTTGGCCGCGCCGACAAAGCAGGCTCATTGCGCCGGGGCTCGGGCGACGACGAGGAGACCAAAGAGCGGGCTGCCGCAGGCGATGCCAGAAGCGGTCGCGGTGCGGCGGGCACCGGTCCAGAAGAGGTTGCTGCCGCGTCGCTCAGCAACTGCTCGAGAGGAAGCAAACGCTGCGCGTGAGCCATTTTGAGCAGTCCCAATTCCAGGTGAAAGCGCTGCTCCTGGCGGTATCCGAGTTCTCCGTAAGTTCGCAGCATGATTTGCAGATGCCGCGTCAGCTCTTCTTCGGTGAACAGGTCGGCAATGCGGCACACGCGGGCTCGTTCGTCGGAGGAAATCTGCAGCAGGGCGGAGTCTTTGCCCGCGATCTTCGCCACCGTGACATTGCGCAAGAAGCGCACCAACTGGCGCGCAAAATGGGTGGGACTGTGGCCCTCGCCGATCAACTCGTCAACCAGCAGCAATATCTTTTCGCTGCCACTTTCCGACACCGCCTGCATGACGGTCTCAAGCGCGGCTGCCGGGGCGGAACCGATCAGGCCGCGGACCGAATCGGCCGTCAAATGCTCGGCTGTCGAAGCAATCGCCTGATCAAGAATCGAGAGCGCGTCGCGCATCGATCCGTCGCCCGCTTCCGCGAGCAGGGCAAGGGCATCCTCATCGGCCGGGATCTTTTCCTTGGCCACGATGTCGCGCAGCTGGCCCATGATGTCTGCAAACTTCATGGCCCGATAACTGAAGTGCTGGCAGCGCGAACGAATGGTCTGCGGAATGTCTTCCGGCTGGGTGGTGGCCATCATGAAAACGACGTGGCCGGGAGGCTCTTCGAGCGTCTTGAGCAGCGCGTTGAACGCCGCGTCGGTGATCTGGTGAGCCTCGTCAAGAATGTAGATCTTGAAGCGATCGCGCGCCGGACGATAACGCGCGGCTTCGCGCAATTCGCGAATCTCGTCGATTCCACGATTGGTGGCGGCGTCGATTTCGATCACATCAACCGAATTGCCAGCACGAATCTCCGTACAGGAATCGCAAACCCCGCAGGGTTCCGAGGGCGGCCGCTCGGCAGATCGGCAGTTCAGGGCCATCGCGAGTATGCGGGCAACGGTCGTTTTGCCGATACCGCGGTGGCCGCTGAAAATGTAGCCATGCGCGATGCGCTCCTGCGCGATGGCGTTCTGCAGCGTGCGCGTGACGTGCTCCTGCCCGATGACGTCGGAAAATTTCTGCGGCCGGTATTTACGCGCCAGGACCTGATAGCTCATGCGAAACCACGATTATACAGTCTGGGCCGCGTGGAGTTTTGTGCTGGTCGAGAGCCGCCTGTGCCCACCGCAGGCGCGGGAGCGGGATGCGGGGCGAACCCTGGGCGCAACGCCGCGCCGTTCAGCGATGTTCGGCGCTTGCATGCCTGCCATCGGCGGGGTACCCTCATAAATCGAAACCTAACCATGAAAACTGGAGAACCGGTGCAATGCAACTGAGAATGAGCACACGATCGATCGAGGGGATAGCGGTGGTCGATTGCAGCGGCCGTCTGGTTTTCGGCGAAGAGTCGGCCAGCCTGCGCGACCTGGTCAAGAAGCTGCTGGCCGGGAGCCCGAAAATTGTGATGAGCCTGCGCGAAGTCAATCACATCGACAGCGGTGGCCTGGGAACGCTCGTCTCGCTTTATACGAGTGCGCGCAATGCCGGTGGCGCCGTGAAACTGGCCAATCTCAGCCAGCGTGTCGGAGATCTTCTGCAAGTCACCAAGCTGCTCACGATTTTCGAAGTGTTCGACGATGAAAAATCGGCGGCGAAGTCGTTTCAGTAAGTTGGTCCGACCGACTTTGCCTAACGCGGTTCGATCAGTTCAGGTCGTTTAACACGATCGGAGTCTGCGACATTCCGTTATTCCCGCCCACATTATCCACCAGCACCACCGTGCGAATTGATCCCGATGCCAAGGTGAAGGGCACGGTAATGTAGGGCGCCCGGCTTCCGCTGAGCGTAACAATCAGGTTATAACCAATGGCGGCAAAGGTTATGCTCTGGTAATCGCTTGCCTGCCCGTTGTTCAAGCCACGAATCTGAGCAGTGTAGTTCGTGAGATCGGTGACGTCGGACGGCACGATGTAGACATCCACCCCGGCTCCGGATCCAGAGGCTGCGTTGACCACGCGGAATTCCACGTCGCCCGATACCGGCGCGGTGTTGTTATCGGTCAAAAGCAAGGGCGGGCTGTCCCCGTTTTCCGGCCCCTCGGCGATAATCGTGTACTGCCAGGTTCGGTTAAACGTAACCGTGCCCGCCGGGGAAGTGGGGGTCACGTCGTTGCCGGCGGGATAGCCTTGGATGGTGGCGTTGCCGGAGGGGGTGGTGAAGTAGGTTGCGGGACTTGAGTCGGGCACCACTTCCGTGAACGTCAGATTGGGAAAGATCTTTGCTCCATTGATGTAGATATCGAGGGCCGGGCTGTCGGGGACGGCGTTGATCATGCGGATCTGCGCTTGACCATTATTGCAGCTGGTGCTGACGATGCCGAGTGCAGCAACTGCGAGCGCGATGGGTAGGGCCTTCAACCAGCCAGACATCTTCATCCTCTGAAATCCTCCCGCCAGGCAGTTTCGTGGCGCGCAGAAGGGTTTGTCAACCGCTTGCCGGGGTAAGGCGCCGGGCCCCGGCGGAGGCCCTTTTCTTTTGCACCAATAATGCGATCGCGCCACTTACTCCGGCGGATTAATTGAGATCCGTGAGCAGCAGCGGCGTCGCCAGCCCGTTCGGTTGGTTGCTGTTGTTGTCCACCAGAACGATGGTAAAAATCTGACCGCCGGTGGTCACGCTGGTGTAGTTTTGGCTAAAAAATGTATCACTCGGATCGGAGGTTGGAGCCACGGCCAGCGTATATCCGCTCGAAAATGCTTGCAAGCTAAGGTAGCCGGTACTCTGACCGAGGCTGAGGCCGGAAAAGGAAGGATTGCTGGGATTGATGATGGTGCCGTAGGGTACCAGGAAAATGTCAAACCCGCTGGTGAAGTTCTGATTTCCCCAGAGCGATCCGTCGATCACGCGAACTTCCAGATATCCGGTGGCCGGCGCCGTGTTGTTGTCGGTGAGAACCCAGAGGTTGGGAGCGCTGGTGCCGGCCGTTATGCCGTATTGTCCGCCCAAGAGCACGGTGTACTGCGTGGAGCCATTCAGGGTTTCATTGGCGCCGGGATTGGAGAATAGACCGCCGCTGCTGGCGCCGTGAGGGTAGGCCTGGATGGTGTCGCTACCCGACGGCACCGGGGTGTAAGTCGCGGCCGATCCCGCGCTCGGCAGCGCCTGGCCGGCTGCGATGTCGGGGAAGGTGTCGCTTCCGTTAAAATAGACATCCAAGCTCCCACCGTTTAGATCGTCAATGGCATTGACCACCCGAAGCTGCGTTGAATTTCCCGAGCCGCAACCGGCGGCGAGCAGGGTCAAAGCGGCAACAGCCAGGGCGGTGATGGTCAACGTTAAAGGCAGGGCTCTCAATAGGCGACGCATTTAGCATTCTCCAAAAGGCAGTTTGGGTCGTGAATAAAACCATTGGGATGCGATCATCGTAATCTCAGGTTTTATAGGACGATGTAAATTTTTGTATCGATGATTCTAATTTAGCATGATCAAGCGCAAAATGCGGATGCGCCGTCGATCCCGGTCCGCGTCGGGGGCAGGCACTCTCGCGCAAAAGCGCGCTCGTGTGGTGCGCTGCATTTCGGCGTTGCCACCGGGAAAGGTGTCGAGCTACGGAGCCATCGCCAGCGCCGCGGGTTGGCCCGGAGCCGCCCGTCAAGTGGTGAGGATTCTGCAGCAAGTCCGTGGATTGCCCTGGCACCGCGTCGTCGGCGCGGGCGGCGTGATCAAGTTGAAGGGAGAAAATGCCGCCGAACAAAGACTCCGCTTGCAGATGGAGGGCGTGAAGTTTCGCGGTGCCAGCGTAGATATGAAGCGGCACGAGTTCCGCTGGCGGCAATTCGCCGTTGCCGAGTAGCCGAAACCGCGCGGTCGGCTCTCGCTCCGGTGGCGAAACTGAGGGCGGATCTACGATGGCAAATTCCCTTCCAGCAAGCCATGCAGTTTGCTGGCCGGGCAGCGCAAACCGATATAAAAACTGCCAAACAGTGCATAAACCGCGCTGACCTGGTCGAAGCGCATCTCGTAGATCAGTTTCTTGAATACCAATGGATCGTCGGCGAACAGATCGACGCCCCACTCCCAATCGTCAAAGCCGATCGAGCCGGTGATGATCTGCTTTACTTCTCCCGCGTAACGGCGTCCGACAAGACCGTGTTCATTCATCTGCCGCTGGCGTTCCTCCATGGGGAGCGTGTACCAATTCTTGTCTTCGCCGCGGCGCCGATCCATGGGATAAAAACACAGGTAACGGTTCGGCGGCATGGCGGGGAACAGGCGTGGTTTCATCGCTTCCTTTTGGCGGGCAATGGTTTCCGCAATTGCTTTTTTCCATTCGTCCGAGTGCGGTTCCACTCCGCGTTCGGCAAGCGCCTTATAGATCTTCAGAGTGGATTCGTAGAGCCCCAGCTCGATCACCGAAAGATAGGAAGTCGTGGGCTCGAGGAAGTCGCTGAGCCGCAGCCGCGCGACGTCAAGCTCGGCCTGATTCAGGCGGTCGAAGCTGTCGCGGAAGTGCACCAGCATCAAGTCGCCTTTGTGTCCGAGCAAAGAAAACAGAGCGGACTGCCCGCCCGTCTCGTCCGGAGAACCGGCAGCCGGGCCGCTTTCCATCGCGGCCAGCACACGCGCGGCTTCGCTGGTTATTTCGCGCCGGTCATTTTCCGCGAGCGCACGCCAGGCCGCCCAGCGAAAGCGCATCATCTGGTGCAGGGTGGAGTATCCTTCGAGCGTCAGCGGCACCGGGGGAAGTTGCCCGGCCGCAGCCGGAACCGTTGCGGGATGCACAGGATTCATGGAGTTTGCCTTCCGGGCTTCTCACTTTGGATCGTGGCGTTATTGTAAATCGAGCGGAGCAGAAAGCGGCGGCGCAGAGCGTTCGGAGTCGGTCTTGCCGGGACGGCGAAGGGCTGCGGTCAGCCCCTCGGCCATCACCGCAGGCAGAATTTTTCCCAGCCGCGTCCGCAAATCCCCATAGCCCTGAATTCCGGCCAGCAGATCGCTCATCAGGTCGCGGAAACTGGCGCTGCGCGCGGTAAGCGACACCATCTGCTCGAGCACGCTATCGCCAAAGATCTCTCCCCGGTAAAAGCGCGGCCAGACGCGCGCCGCCAGCTTCAGCTCGGGCAGAATCTGTTCTGCCAGCAACGCTCGATATTGCTCCGGACGCCCGGCCAACAGGGTGCTGGCGCATAACTCCGCCGATCGCAGCGCGTAGTAGAGACCCTCGCCGGTGATCGGGTCGACCAGTCCGGCGCTGTCGCCGATCAGGGCCCAGCCGTCGCCGCAGACTTCGAGCGTGTCGAAAGACTGGGTGCGAAACGAGGGAAGAATGTGCGAGTAGAAGGGGGCGCCGTCCCACCGGAAACCGTTGTCTGTCAGCCACTGTTCCAGGATGCGGCGCAACCTGGCAGTAGGCATCTCGCCCATCCTGCCGGCGATTCCGGCCGAAACATGGTCCACGCGGGGAAAGACCCAGATATAGCCCGCGACTCCCTTCAGAAACTGAATCTGCATCAGCGGGGCGCCGCCGGGGATGAAGTACCCGGCGGTGACCATGAGATCCGCCGCCGGGATCGGCGACAGAAATTGTGCGCGAAACGCATTGCGCGCGCCCGCGGCGAGTATCAGGGCGGAGGCCCGGTACTCCCGTTCGGTTGTGACCAGTCGCCAGTCTTCGCCGGTACGCCTGACGCCGGTGGCCCGTTCCTTACGGATTTCCACGCCTGCTTTGCGGGCTCGTTCCAACAGCAATCCATTGAGCGCCAGGCGCGAAAAGATCGCGACCGGATGCTGCATCGGAAAGCGCACGCGCTTTCCCGAGGGACTGATCAACTCGCATTGCTCGATAGAACGACCTGCGCCGCTCCCGTAACGCAGGAAAGGATACTGTTGCAGAGCCTTGTGGGTGACGCCGCCGCCACAGGGTTTCTCCCAGGCTAGCTTTTCGTCAAAGAGAACCACGGCGCGGCCCGCGCTTGCCAGAACGGCAGCGGCCATGGCGCCCGCCGGACCGCCGCCGACAATGGCAATGGGCAATTGCGTGTGCATGTGCGCGCCGGCGACCGCAAGTTCCACCCGGCGAGGTTATCCCGGCGAGTTCGGCCCGGAGCTGCGGTTGGCACCAGCGGCTCCGGAATCCGCCAGCCTTCCGCTTACTGCAGCGTGGTAGCGCTGGTGAGTCCCTGATAAATGAACAAACCCGCGATCACCAGGATCATGGCCCCCGACAAGGCGCCAAGCACCTTCACGATGGGTGTGATCTTTCTCATCTTGGCCAGAACTTCGGTTTGATCCTTCTGCATCTGCGATTCGGTTTCGTTGAGGCAAATGGAGTCGTCTTCATGCATGGTGAGAGTACTTTTATAGATCAGAAGGAGGATGAGAACCCCCGTCAAAATACCCCATGCCACAAGCAGCCCGAACATAGGAGTCATACGCCACCTCGGAGCTTGATCTCGAGCCGATTCCCGAAGTTGCCATGTTTCGCCCCAACGAAGCTTCTCGGATTCGCTGGCGTTCGGGTACAGGCCCCTACTGCGGTTGATTATAGACCCATTGGCAAGCGGCGGGGGAGCGACTTCTTGTCCCCACAGCGCATCTAAGGAACAGACGAGGCAACCTTGGCGGTGAAAAACCCTTGCCCAGCCCGCTATGCACTTTGTTATAATAGCTAATTACGAGGAGACAAACCGATGGCGACGACAACCGTTCCCGATGTTCAACCCAATTCTCAGCCCAAAACCGCAGCGCCCGTCCTGACCCCGGCGGCGATAGGAAAAGTGAAGGAGATCATGGCGTCGCAGACGCCGGTTCCGGCAGGATTGCGGTTGTCCGTGGTCGGCGGCGGTTGCTCCGGTTTCCAATACTCCATGGCCTTCGAGAACGGGGCCGGCATGATGGATAAGGTTTTTGAATTCGACGGGCTGAAGGTGTACGTCGATGCCACTTCCCTGATGTATCTGGGCGGAGCGCGAGTCGACTACATTGAGACCTTGGAAGGCGCCGGGTTCAAGTTCGACAATCCGAACGTGAAGAGCACCTGCGGATGCGGTTCCTCCTTCAACGTCTAAGCTCCCGGGATCCAACCCGAGCCCCGCTTCCGAGCGGGGCTTTTTGTTGGTGTGCCGAGCATGTTCGACAGCTTGGAGATGCAAGTCCTCTTCACAACCTGATGGACGTGAAGTGATACGAAGCGCAACGGTGAATCGAAGGCCCGAACGGAAGGGAGTGGCGGGTACATCGCGCGATCTCAGGAACGACCCGCGGCCGAAAAACCAATCGTTTGGCCTTCCGGATTCCAGGCCGGGTGAAGCTCCAAGGGGCGTCTACGAAGGGACCGAATCGTTATCTGGCGACGCGTTGTATCGCAAGCCCGGCTACCCACATCTAGCTTAAGCCGCCGAACCGCCGTATGCGGACCCGCATGTACGGTGGTGTGGAAGGTTGTGTCCAGAAGACGCGCAAGCGTCGTGCTGTACGAAAGATGAAGGTGGGCCCTTCGGAGCCACTCTGTAGGGGGAGGCTTCAAACAGCCGTGAGCTGCTTCAGTCAAAAGCTGCGGTGGTGAACGTCACGGTTAAAAGGCGTGACACCAGATCACGTCAGGTGGGGATTAGAGAGACGAATGCAAATGAACCTCCGACTACGCATCTAGCACCACTCGGACGACATCAGAACCGGAACTGCCTGCCAGGGCCGGGAGAAGCACGGAAGTAACCTACTTACTGGCCGTGCGATGTCCGGTGTACAGGGGGCGCGACTCTAGTCTGGGCTTTCGTACGGAACTTGAGAACTTGGGTTTGCGATGGTAAGGGAAAAAACACAAGCGGAAGTCCCGTGAGGCCGAAAGTACCAATGCGTAAGCCAGGGACGAATTGCTTCGTAGTAGCGAGGAAGCGGGGTAATTCCCGTGGAGCGAAGGGGCAGGTCACGCTCGGTGAGATTGAGTCAACGGGTAACCGGAGGAACTCATTGTCTTGCCGCAAGGCGGCAGCCTTTCAGGGGTGGCACGAGCCGGATGAATCGAGAGATTCACGTCCGGCTCTGTGAGCGGC
>JBEKPJ010000035.1:0-81211 GCA_049520935.1 Terriglobales bacterium
AGGCCATTAATGTCCTGGATGCCGAACACGGAGAAGTTGGATGGAATCGCCGGATCACCAAACGACTTCACGAGGTTGAAGTTGCCGTCGAACATATCTATGTGATTGTTCGTGTTATCCGCGGCGTAGAGGAAATTTCCCGAGGGCTTGCTGGTGATGGCCAAGCCCGTGTACATCGCTTTGTTCGCCGAGTTGTCCACTGCGATGATCGCTTGGTTTTTGTTTAGTCCTGGCGCCCAGGCGCTGATAGTTCCATCCAGCGTCGCGAAAATGAAGGCCGATGCCCAGCCCTGAATCTGGAAATCGGTCGACGATCCGTTGAAAACGACTCCAGTCGGCGTGCCGGGGCCGTTTAGGCCGGTCGGCGAGGCCGGCCCGTTTCCGGCGGTCGGAATCAAAACCCGGAGTGGCACTTGCGTTCCGTTTGCCTGATAGAGGGTCGACCAGCCGGTGTCGTTATCACTGATCCACCAAGGCGATGTGGCGCCCCGAGCCAATCCCCAGGCGTTGGCCAGCAGTGGATCGATGGTCGGGGCTTGATGGACTTGATTCGAAACTAAGTTGGTGATGCGATATTGCGCACTGGCCGGGGACGAAACCATAAAAACAACCAGGGCGAAGCAAACGACGACTGCCGTCCTGCGAACCTGCATAGTAGTCTCTCCTTCGCGAAATCAGCGGCAGAGGAGAATCGAGCTATCGGCAGGAGTAACCGACACCGAACCTTCTCTGACCTGCTTCGCGAGTGATCGTATTCGAGTCGCGACTCGGAAGTGTCAGGGGGTTGTCAACAGTTTGTAAATCTTTCTCGTACTATTGGGCGTGGTGCGAGTCCGGGCCGGGGACAGGACGCTTCCACAATTCCGTGATACGTCACGCGGTGGAGTCTATCGCAATATGAATCGAGATGGCAGTAGTTGGCGAGAACAGGCGTGGCCGTTGAATGAGTCACGAACGACTTTTGCTGGTGAAATTCCCGAAAAGTCGGACGGACGATAACCTCCAACTGGATTCGGGAGAACTTTTTCGTTGACCGCATCGAGCGAAATCGCCAATCTGCGAGGATTCTGCATTACATCACCTGTACACTGCACATCCTCTTGCCTCAAGATCTTCAATCCACGGCGGGAGCTCTAGAGTCGTGATCCAGCGCAGATCCAGCTTTTCAAGCTTCGGCAGCTCGACCAGCGCGCGAGATAAAGACGTGAGCGGGTTACCTCGGAGATCAATTTGACGAATCTCTGATAAGTCGTGAATCCACTCCGGTAAGGTAGTGAACTTGTTGTTCCTCAGATGCAGCTCTCGCAGCCGCGTTAGGTTCGCAAGGCAATTTGGAAGCCTCGATAGTTGGTTATCGGTCGCCCGGAGTTCAATCAAGCCCTTCATGCCACAGACCGCATCGGGAAATTCCTGAAACGTGTTTTCGCTGATGTTCAGATAACGCAGCGCTTTCAAATGACTCAGCGAATTCGGCAGCCTGGCAAGGCGATTGTCGTGCAGATATAAGAAATCTCGTAAGCCAGTCAGTTCGCCTATCTCTTCTGGTATCTCCGTCAGCGCGTTATGCCCCAGGTCGAGCATACGAAGGTGCTTCAGGACACCGATCCTAGTTGGTATTTCGGTCAGGTCGTTATCGGCCAAAACGAGAGTCTCGATTTCAAGTCTTTCCCACACTTCGTCAGGCACATGACGGAGGTGCTTCCTCCAGAGGTTGAGATCCATGCCGCGATCAAGGGGCATATATCGCATTTTAGTCTGCTCCCACGGAGGAAGCACAAAGCAGACATTCGGGCACCCAACGGATTCTCGGACAGGTCTGAGTCTGACCGTCTCGACGGATTCTCCCCAGCCGCGATTGTCCATCAAGTCTCGGCTATCGCTCTATGTGCCTTTTTGAAACGTGAACCGCCGATTCCCACGGGCCGTTGGCACCCTCCGCCACAAAATGACCAACGACACAAAAGGCGGTAAGCATCAAGATTCATGGCGGGACTTGGAGCAGCGGTTCGCGACTTCTGGGCGAGAACCCTCATCCCAACGCGTTTAAATTAGATAACATACGGGGCTTCGCAGCGGTGAGCTTGCATCGAAATTGAGGACGAACCTAATCGAAGGACACCCTGGACAGGTCAGCAGTTGCTCCTGGCCTCCAAGCTCCCGGCGTCCGAGGAGACAGCCAGCGTGAAATGAAAGCTAGCTCCGCGAGGATAGTTGTCCGTAGCCCAGAGCCGCCCACCGTGGGCTTCAATAATCGTTCGGCTGATACGAAGCCCCATACCGGTGCCGTGTTCCTTGGTCGTAAAGAAAGCGTCGAATATCTGGCCGGCTTGGTGAGGGGGAAGTCCGATGCCAGTGTCTTCGACCGATACCAGAAGCTGTTCGTTGCTATCATTCTGGGTTCCGAGAGTGAGTTGACGCGGGCCATCGACGGCCTTCATGGCGTCGATGCCGTTGATCATCAGGTTCATTAATACCTGCTGCAACTGGACGCGGTCTGCCACAATGAGCGGTTGATCGGCTGCAAGTTGTGTTTGTACAGATACCGAGTGCTGGGTCGCCTCGTTGTGCAGTAGCAGTTCCATCTCTCGAATCATCTGGTTGACATCGACCCGCTCCTTTGTCATTACGCCTTTCCTGAAAAACAACTTGACTCGGTTAATGATCTCCACAGCTCGGTTTGCATCACGAACTATCCTGGAAGCCGCAGCCCGAGCGCCTTCGAGATCAGGCTGCTCGCGATCGAGCCGGCGCAGGCAGGTAGAAGCATTCGTGATGGCGCCACTCATGGGTTGATTAATCTCGTGCGCAAGGGAGGCACATAGTTCGCCCATCGTAGTTACACGATTCGCGTGTGCGAGATCAGCCTGCGCTTTACGCAACGCCTCTTCGGCGCGTTTTCGATCCTCTATATCGATGCCGGTACCGTACCACTTGACGATCCCTCCAAGAACATCCCGCAAAGGTACGTTGCGCACGAGCAACCACCGATAGTCGCGCTGTGCAGTCCAGATGCGCGCTTCAATCTCGACGGGTTCTCCTGCGGCCAACGCCGATGTCCACTTCGCGATGTATCGAGTACGATCATCGGGATGAATGATCGATTGCCAGCCGGATCCAAGCAATGCCTCGATCGATAGCCCAGTGGACTCGAGCAAACGCTGGTTGATGAAGTCTACGGAACCGTCCGGCAGAGTGCTCCACACATGAGCGGGAATCGTGTTGATTACCCGGCGGAGTCGATCCTCGCTGCTTTGTAAGCTCTCATAGAGATCCTGCAATCGCCGCGCTGTATCATTAAATACGCGTCCCAGTTGGGCAAGCTCATCTTCTCCCTGGATGGGAACTCGATGTTTGAATTCTCCTCGTGCCAACATCTTTGAACCTTCGACTAATTGTTCAAGTGGCCGCGTGATGCTGCGCGTTATGACCAGTCCCAACGTTCCGGCAATCAACAAGGTGAGAACGACCGTGGTCGGCACAACGATAAAAATCCGTTGCTGCACCCGGCGGATATTGGCTGCGGCTTGGGTATGTTCTGTCTTTACCTCGCGGTCAACTCTTTCCACCAAGGCAGAAGTCGAAAATTCGAGTGGCCGTAACTGATTGGCGAGCCGCACTTGCAGGGCGTTCCAATCGTTCGCGTCAGCCAACTCGATCACCGAGGCGGTCTCCGATTGGAGGTTCCACTGGACGACCGCGAGCGTAGGGAGAATCGTGGGGTCAGAGGCGTTGTCGGAATGCACGGCCAACAGGGCACTTTTGGCACGTCGCATGTCCTCCCTAAAGGCCTCATTCATCGATTGCGTCTCTGACCTCAGACGCTCGGAGTTTCTTGCGTTTGCAAGCGATTCAAGCGTGTCACGAAACTTCAACATATCTGAGTGAACACGTAAGACAGTTACCAACTCCTGGTCATATTCATTGAGTCGCTCAGCTTGCGCCTGGACGATGTGGAATTGCCATAGAACGATTACGTCACCGGCTAACATCGACAGGATGATGAGCGCGAAGCATAGAACCAGACGTGGGCCAATGTTGAGTCGCAGTCGATTCATCTCAGTGCGAACCTGTTCCCGATTGGACCTTGTCATTACCCATGATCCGACCGAGTTCATTCTCGAGCGCCGCGGCCGCTGCTGGAGCGGTTGACTCTCGGGTCAGCACAGAATGCAGTGCGCGGGTATAGGCTTTGGAGACCGCCTCATAGTTCGATCCAGCGACCGCCGACGGGCGCGAAACTATCTCACTGCCTCCCGATTCTCCCGGTTTGTACCACCAGGGATAGATTTCCCTCATCACAGGTGGCACTTCAAAGTACTCTACCTTTCGGCCCGGCTCCTCAGGATGAGCCGCCGTGAATTCTGCGTGCTTGCGAAGCATGAACTGGATGAACTTGACGGCTTCGGCGCGGTGACCTGAAGTGCGGGAGATCCCCAGAGCGTAGCCTCCTATGGTTGCGACTCGCGCGCTCTTTCCGGCCGGCACGCTTGTCACTCCCGCTTGGTCGCGGAAGGGCTTATCTTGCGCAAAAATCTCATAGACGATGGCGTGGCTGAGCAAAAACGCAGCCTCGCCGGAAACCCAAAATTTATTTTCTGCGTCCGTAGCGGTGTAAGAAACCACACTTGGAGGAGAGATCCAACCCACCCAATGTGCCGCGCGTTCCCAAGCCCGGATAGCGTTTGCGTTGTTTACGCTGATCTTTCCGTCTGACTCGATGATGTGGCCGCCTCCTTCTGCTGCTTGCCATTCCAATCCTTCCATAGTTAGTTGTTCGCTATCTGTTGCGATCGCTCCGGCCCAGACGAACCCCCAAAAATCTTTCTTCCCTTTCGCACGCTCCCCAGCTTGAATTCGGGCGGCCATTTTCTCAAGCTCATCCCAGGTTCTGGGTGGCGTTTTGTAGCCGTACCTGGCGAGAAGGTCCGTCCGATAAACCAAAACCTGCACACCAAGCGGCTGATTGGGCATTGCCACAACCCTCCCCTGAACCACGTAGCTTTCGATGATGTCGTGATCCTCCGCGGAAATCTCGGAGGCAAAGTACGGTTGCAGGTCGATCAGGTAGTCACCCATAGTTCCGGTCCAGATCGTGTCGACACCATAAAGGTCAGGAGACGGGGCACCGCTGCGCAGCAAATCCATGGCAAGATCGAGTTTCGATCCGGTGTCCTCTGGTGTCGGAAGATCGTTGACGCGAATTCCTGTTTCTCGCGCGAATTCCTGCAAATAGACTTCCGAGATCATCCGATGGTCGCCAGGAACTCCTCGGCCGTCAGAATCGAAATATGTGATGGTCACGGGCTGTGCGGGTTTACGGCAACCAGGAAAAAGAAACACTGACAGCAGAATTCCCGCTATGCCCAAATGTCGGAAGCGATGAGATGCAAACGGACGCTGATCGGCGCAGCGCATCACACGACCCATGGCTTTGATTCGGATGGATAGCGGACGCAGTCTTCACCGCCTTTGCAACGTTTAGGAATAAGCGATAGTGTGAACCCCTCGCACAGCAATCGTTTTCCTCGTTCGCACGGAAAATTATACAGAATTCGCGAGCGGACGTTCCAACCCCGTCGTTCCCCCGTCTCCCTTCGGCAGGCTCTCGACGGCAACCGGTTGACGGTGAACACGAAAACCTATCCCGACCATCCGCTGGGCTGGTAAAGGCTTAAGCCTGCCCCCTCGCATTGAACCGCTAGTGAACGCTGAGTTGGACGACCACACTCCCGAAACCTGTCGGTGGACACTGTTCCTTGCATTCCTGTCGACGTCGCTGGTTGCAGGCCCCATACGTGGGAGGTATCGGATCGAGAGATCGCCAAACCCAGGGAGAACCGCGGCGAGATAATCGCGCACCCTAAGTTTCAATCTGCGGCAGCCTTCCAGCACCGAGAGAATCGCGGCAATTCTCGGTCCCGCTCGTTGGCTGCCGATGTACAACCAAATCTTTCGACCACGAGACCATCGTGCCGTTGAAAAACTGGCCAACCTGCCTTCCGATTCGTAGGCTGATTCGGACCTTGGCAGAGGCGAGGCCTTTGTGGCGCACCGCGAATTCACGGCGAACTCCTCTGGCTCGGAATCGCAGTGTCCGAACAAATCGTGTCGCCAGTCCCGCAAACCGTCAAGCGACCTGGCGCCGCGGGACCTGGTGAGCGAATACCAGTGCTGCATCAGGTCCTAGTCGTCGCCTCATTAAGGGCCGATGTGCAGACTCGAAATATCTTGCAGGTAAACTCCGGTCGTGTGGGCCCCAGGAGCGGAGTCGCGGGTCGAGGCGAACACCAGCCAGTGGCCATCTGGCGAGATCGAGGAATAGCCGTCGAAGGCATCGTTATAAGTGAGCCGCACTTGCTTGTCGCCGTTCAAGTCCCCGAGAAAGATTTCATAATTACTTGGTGGAACCACCTTGACGAATATGGCAGATGTATTAATCCACGCGTCATTGTTGTCCGCTCCCTCAATTTGCCAGTTGGTCTGAGTGGCTTGAGCGCCATTGATGGCGCTCAGAAGACCACGCCATAACCCGCATAACCTGGAGTGACCGTCAGCAACTGGGTGAAATCTCTTCCATTCAGTGGAATGGTCTGCACCGTGCTCGTTGCCAGATCCTCGGTTTGCACGGAGGTTGTCGTGTCGACCGACAGCGCGGCGGCGGCGACCTCCACTTTGGTCGCAATCGAAGCCAATGCCAACTTCAGGGGCAAGTTGTAAATGCTGCCTGCACGCACGGTAACTTGCGAGTCTTTCAGTGGTTCAAAGCCATTCTGGCTCACGCTCACCGTGTAGCTTCCGAGCGGAAAGTCCTGGAACGTAAATTCTCCGGCCGAGGTCGTGACCGTCTTATAGATCTGGCGGGTGCCTTCGTTTGCAGCCTTCACTTCGGCTCGCGCCAGCAGGGCGCCGCAAGGGTCGTCGAGCGTGCCGTGGATTCCGCCTCGAAAAGTCTGCGCCTGCGCGAGTTGCCAAGCGATCCCAACCGCAATGCCAACCATCACAATCAGGAATCGGCTCCAAGCACGTGAACTTCTGGATGACATCTCCGAGTCCCCTCCATGACAGGCTGCAGGGTTTCCCCCGTCGCGTGGTCCAGACCATATATACGTATGTCTATTATGTCAATAGACAGTTGACTGAGATAACCACCGGATAGCTGCCGATACTGCGATCCGGTGATTTGCTGGCTAGCCGATCCAGAGGCCTTCGAGCCGCACCTGAATTCCGTTAGCGGTGCGATTGATGTAGTTCACCAGTCCGGAATGCCGCCACTGCAGCATGCACATCCGGGGCTGGAAGTAATACCGGCAGCCAATCTTGATATCGGTCTTGGCTTCTGTAATCAGTCCCTCATAGCCTTCCGCGATGTAGTAGCCGAGATCCTTGAATCCCTGTGAGCGGGGCACCAAGGGGCCCGTAACACACCAGACGATAACGCCGGTGCGTTGATCAACTTCCATGGCCACTCCGCAATGCGTGATCGGGCATCCGCACGACATGCCCAGTGGCCGGCCGATGAGAACGTCACCCTTCTTTACCGGGAGTTCGCGCGTAATCATGGGATTGTGCGGAATGATGATCTCGCGTGGACCCGGGTCTTCGGGAAAATGTTCCAGGTAGAAATCGAAATCGCGACCCAGGGTATCGATGAAGGGTGGAAGCTTGGTGAGCCGCGGGCGATTCCCGGCGACCGGGTTCGCGGGCGGTGGCGCGGCATAAGTGGTCCCGATCATCGCGGTCGTGGTTGGCGAAGCACTCACGCGCTCGTCCGGGATCTGAATACAGCGTTGCAGAAGCTCAGGGCGCAATACCAACTCACGCTCCAGTTCCTCACAATGCTTGAATCCGCAAAGTCCGCAGTCCAAGCCGGGCAGTTTTACTGATGATGTTTCAGGCATTGCAGTCTCCTTATCGATGAACGAATCCGGCGTAGCTGGCGACCGGTCTGAGTGCATTCACGGCTTGCGGTAGAATCTCGAGGAAGCGATCCACCTCCACAGCGGTGTTGAAACGTCCGAGCGTGACACGGAGCGTACCCCGCGCGCGGATCGGGTCGAAGCCCATGGCGAGCAGTACGTAGGAGGGTTCCGATGCTTTGTGGGCGCTGCAGGCGCTGCCCGAGGAAATGGCAACGCCGGCTTGGTCCAGACTGAGCAGCAACCGGATCGACTCCCCTTCCTGCCCCGAAAAACCGAGACAAAGATGTCCAGGAAGCCGTTTGGAAGGATGACCGATCAAATAGGCTTGGGGAAGCGCCTCCTGCAGTCCTTCCAAAATGCGATAGCGCAGCTGCGCCAGTCGCGCCGCGTCGTCGGCCATATTGGTCGCCGCCAGTTGCGCGGCCTTTCCGAATCCCACGATGCCGGCAACATTCTCGGTGGCGGAGCGCAGTCCGTGCTCCTGTCCACCGCCGAAGACCAGCGGTTGCAGTTGGAGTCCGCGGCGCACATAAAGGGCACCGATACCCTTCGGGCCATGCAATTTGTGGGCCGACATCGACACCATGTCGAGCGGAACCTGTGTTACATCGAGAGCGAGTTTGCCGGCGTATTGCACGGCGTCGGTATGGAACAAGGCTCCGCGCTCTTTCGTCATCCGCGCCAGCTCCCCGATGGGCTGGAGAGTTCCAACCACGTTGTTCGCAGCCATGATCGAGACCAATCGTGTGTTGGGACGGAAAGCCCTTCCCAAGTCGTCCGGATCCACCAGTCCATACTCATCAACCCCAAGATAGGTGACCTGAATACCGTTTTGTTCAAGAGACCGGCACGTCTCGATGATGGCGGGATGTTCGATAGCGCTGGTGATCATGTGTCCGGGTGTTTTGTCACTGCCCCGGCAGAATACTCCGAGCAGGGCGAGATTATCGGCCTCGGTGCCGCTGGCGGTGAACACGATCTCCCTTGAAGAGGCCCTCAGCAGCTCAGCCACCTGTCCCCGCGCTCGCTCTACCAACTCCCGCGCTTGGCGGCCTTCGAAGTGCAGACTGGACGGATTGCCAAAGGTTTCAAGGTTGACGAGCTTCATCGAGAAGGCAACCCGCGGATCGACCGGTGTGGTTGCCGAGTGATCAAAGTAGATACGGTCTGGCATGGATCACTCTCCGCGGTAGAAATTCTGGTTTTCGAGCGCGCGCACGACGCCGAAATGCGACTGCCATCCGATCTCTTTCTTGCCGATGCAGATGGTGCAGGTGCCGATCGGTGGATTGCCACGGAGGAATAAAGGTGGCGCCACCTCTGCCGCCCGCTCAATGCGGCGCACCAGCGGCTCGATGCCGATGCCGTAGAGTGCGTTCGACTCGACGATGGCCGTGCTCGGAGCCGCTTCCTGAATGCGGGCGCGAAACACCTCGCGTTCGGCTTGCGAAACCAGATCGATCTTGGTCACGACGGCCACATCGGCGAGAGAAAGCATGGGTCCGATCTTGCGCGGAAGGTTCATGCCGCTGGTCGCCTCCAGCACCACGATGCCCAGAAGCCCCTCGACGTAGGGCGAGCATCGCAGACACAATCCGGCAGTCTCCACCATTAGAAGATCGGCGCCGGATTGCTCGGCCCACTGCAGGGCATCGCCCAACACCATGACCGTACAGTGGTCGGGACAGAGTTCTCCCGAATAAACCTTGCGCGTGGGGATGGCAAATTCTCTTTGCAAGATTTCGTCTTCGTCGGCATATTGGACGTCAATCTTCAGGAAACTGACTTTCAATTGCTTCGCCAGGAGGCGTCTGGCGACTTGCCGTAATACCGTAGTCTTGCCGCACGTCGGTGGTCCCGCACAGATAACGAGTTTCATGGATGTCCTCTCTTTGCTTCTCTTTTCTTCTTAAGCTACGTATCCGAGCTCGCGGAGCCGCTCGTGAAGTTCGACGAGGTTCAGCTCCTCGCCGATGCGAATTCGCTGGCGCAGCCCGAGGAGCAAATCGTCGAGCTTGCGAATCTCCTGCGCCACTCCCTTTTCCTCGTCCTTGGTGACAATCACTTTCTGCATAGCGCCGTCGCGCATGACGATGCGGTAATCTGACAGCAGAGCGATGCGTGGATCGTGGGTAACGAAAATGAAGATCTTCTCGTAGCCTTTGAGCATTTCAAGCGCGCGCGTTCGGTGGATGCCGGCGTTCTCGATCTCATCGAGAAGGATGATGGGCGAGTTACCAATGACGATGGCGTCGGCGATCAGCAAAGATCGGGTTTGACCACCCGATAGTTCGGTCATCGCATTTTCCAGGATGATCGGCTCGCCGGTAAGCTGGTTGGCAAAATTCACCGTCTCCCCCACGGCGCGCTCCGGCGATGCGACCCCTCGAATGCGAGCGTGTGTTTCAAGAAACACGTTCACCGGGAGATCGGAAAGAAAATTTGTGTGCTGGGAGATCAATGCGATCGGGTTCGACGATGGATCCGACAAGTAATCGTCCGGCAGCGGTTCTCCATTGATGAGAACGGTGCGACCGGTGGGTGTGTTGCCATTGGCGTACAACTCGATGTCGTTGATCAAAGTCGTTTTGCCGCAACCGGTGGGCCCGACGACGCTGACAATGTCGCCCATCTTGAGGTCCACCTGACGCAGAGGTTCTAGCAAACGATTCTTGCCCTGCCCTCCAAGAATGGTGATGGTGTGAATTTTTCGGTTCGGAACCGCAACGGGCGGCTCCAGGACATGAGAGGTCGGCATAATTTCTCCAGTGACGAAAACCGCGGGTGGGGGACGTTCCAGCAGGGGCGACCGAAACTATGTAAGTATGTTGACAGACTTAGTAGAGTATTGTCTGTGACGAACATCACCGAGCAATGTGATTCTGTCTCCAGGAGACTCTGATAAAACCCACGCTTGGCTCGCCGAAAGAGCACCCGTTCTGGCGGATGGTCAATGCCTCGGCAGACCGCCACGCCCTTGCTTGCACTCGCGAGTCCCGCCTACGTCTCCCCTAGATTATCCCGTCCCGAAAAGGTGATGGTGAAATATTTGCTACAACGCGGCCGGGCGCGAGCATGACCAAGTCCTTTCTGCGAGCCGTAGCGGGATGGTCACAATTGTGATCATCAGTTTTGGGGAGATTTATGATACACTAGTATAACGATGGACATACTTCTACTTGTGGGGTTCGAAATGGTTGCCAAGCGCCCATGGGTTCCAGCTCGCTGTCGGTAGATCTCCGCGCTCTTTCGGCGAGATCGTCTCGCGATGACACGTAACCGCAATCGAATTGGCAGGACCCAATACTTCACATGAGGCAATCTCTCATTCTCTGGTTCTTAGTCGTTGCGTTTTTCATTGGCGCAGCTGCGGCTGAGGAGCGTGAAGAGCGCATCCTGCACGTCCTGCAACAGAGATTGAGCAAGGAAAAGTGCGATTTTGTCTTCGTGCTACTGCCCTCACAACAGACTCACGGGGAGCACAAAGCAACTTCAATTCTTGCGCTAGAAGCGGTTGCGCGGCTTCCCGCCAGCCAACGCCCCATCATATTGGGCGCGCAGGCCGGCGGCGGCGATCCTGAGCCTTACACGCCGTTGCCCGAATATCCAATTACGATTACAGACTCCGCCAAGCCGCGGTTTCAGTTTGATCGCGACACTCGTTTCGGCTACCAGAAATCCCTCTCCTATCAGATCGTCGTGGACTGGGTCATCGCGGAGCATAAGTCGCAGGGCCTGTTCCAGACCAGATGTCAGCAAGATCGTTTTGAGAATTTCTGGCTGTTCACGGCGAACCGAGCTTCAGCGACCGATAAGACCGAATCGCTTTTTACCACGGTCACACCCGGGCCGGAAGACGCCAAACGGATTGGAATTTCAGAAACTGCCAAGCGCCATTAGCTGGAAGCGGGGATTACAGATTTGCCGAACAGGAGCCCACAACCAAAGAAGAATCTCAGCGGAGGATAACCATCGTGGATACGAAACAAACGCAAATCAGGACCGATGTCGAATGGGTACATGAAATCGGCAGGCATATTGCCAACGACAGCACATTGGATGAAGCGCTGGCCGCCACCATGAGTTTCGCCATGGCACTGGTGAATTGCGATTTCTGCTTCATCTACGTCCGGGATGGCGTAGAACTGGCGCTCCGGGTTGGGAACCATTTCGCTCAAGGGGACCCGGAGCACACCAAGCTCCCGCTCGGGCAAGGGTACCCGGCCTTGCTGGCGGAACATCGGGTTCCAATGGCCATTTCGACCGACCGACGAGAGCAGTCGGAGGCGAGGATTTTTGATCAATGGTCAGTGGACTCCGGCGAAACGTTCGTTTCAGTGCCTTTGCTGGCCCGCAAAGCGTTGGTCGGGGTTATTAATTTGCAGCATCGCCAGCCTCGCCGATACAGCCTCCGAGAAGTCCAACTGCTCTCCGCCGTCGGGCGGCTGCTGGGTGCTGGCATTGGGATCTCGCGCCTGGAGAGCCAGAATTCTGAACTGGTGACGGAATTGGAAACACGGAAGCTGGTCGAGCGCGGCAAGGGCATTCTGCAACGGGAACTAGGACTCAGCGAGCGCGAAGCCTTCCTGGCTTTGCAGCGCCAGAGCCAGGAGAAAAAGCGACCGCTGAAAGAGATTGCCCAAGCCATCATCCTGAGTGCTGAGGTAAGGCAGAGCGCCGGCCAAAACTGAATACCAAGGGGTGCGGTGGCCAAGTGGCAAGGCAAGGGTCTGCAAAACCCTCATCGGCGGTTCGATTCCGCCCCGCGCCTCCAAAGTACGGATGAGAAGCCGCCGGACAGGAGCGGGAAGGCTCAATTGCGCTCTGGGATTGAATCGGGTGCCAATTTCTTTGGATTGTCGGCCACTGGCCCGACAATAGTTGGATCGAGGGCGCTGCGACCGAAAGAGCTCGGCACCTGAACCTAAATCAAGGGCCCTGGTCCCAATGACCAGGCGTCTCCTAAGCGACGATGCCGCCTCCGTTCGAAGAGCCGAACTGCAACGGGAGAATTAGCCGAACCGTTGTCCCTTCGCCCAACGGGCTTTGTGCTTCGAGCGTGCCATGATGGGCAGCGGAGATCCATTGGGCGATTGCCAATCCGAGCCCCGAACCGTCGGCGTTGATATAGCGGGCATTCGAGGCTCGGTAGAACCGCTCGAAAACGTGAGGAATGTCTTCCGGTGTGATCCCGATCCCCGAGTCGATGACTTCGAACACTGCCTGCGTGGCGGTTGACCGAAGCGTCAGTCTTACCGAACCGCCGCGCGGAGTGTATCTGATGGCATTATCTAGAAGAATGAGAAGCAGCCGCTTGAGAGACTGCCTCTCGGCGAGGACGAGTATTTCTTGGGACGCGATCGAAACGGACCACTCTTGACCATGATGGGATGCGAGGACTTCGCTGCCTGGAATTATTTCTTGCACGACGCTCCGAGCGTCAACCGACGATAGTTCCAATTGAGCCGGATTCGCATCAGCTCTGGCCAACGTCAACAGATTTTCGATCAACTCGCCCGTGAACTCCGATTCCGCCAGTATCTGGCCGACCATCTCCTCGTATTCTTCTACCGACCGATGACGTTCGAGAATCACTTCCGCCGTGGTGCGGATGGTGGCGATGGGCGTTCTGAGTTCATGAGAAGCGTCGGCGGTAAATCGCGTGATTCTCGTGAACGCCGCGTCCAGACGGACCAACATTTGGTTGAGGGTTTCTGACAGTTGACGCAGCTCGTCGTTGGCGGCAGGAATTTCCAGCCGTCGCGAAAGATTCTGCTCCGAAATTCCGAGCGCGGCGCTGACGATATCATGCACTGGCTTCATGGCGCGGCCGCTGAGCCAATAGCCACCCGTACCGGCCCCCAGTAAAACAAACGGAAGGGCGAAAAGGACATTTTCTCTGAATCCCCTCAGAACCGCGTACAGCGGGCTCAGAACAGTCGCGACCTGAACTAAGTAATACCGCCCCGACACCTCCACCGTCGCAGACAAGACACGGACGTTCAGATATCGCCGCGAAATGGTTACGTACTGCGGCGGGCGATTCGGATCGGGAAGCGATCCCGAGACATGCAGCGGCTCCATCATGGGAGCCTGATAGACCCAGGCTCCCGAAGAGTCTGCCACCTGAAAGAGCTCTTCGCCGGGCTGGATTTCTGAACCCTGCCGAAAGTGCTCCGGCAGGTCCGACTGACTGACTCTGCGATGACGCCATAGGAATTGGCGCATTTCCTCGACACGTGCGCTTAGCGCGCGATCAACTGTGTGTTGGATTGCACTGCGCATGCCTAGGTACATGCCGATCGAAGACAACACAAACGTGAAACCAATAACCGCCAGGTACCAGCCGGTCAATCGAACGCGTATCGGAAGTGGCCTCACTCTCCAACCCCGGCTTTCAGGCGATAGCCGACTCCGCGCACCGTCTGGATCAGTTTGGACTCGCGGTTGATGTCGATCTTCGCCCGCAGACTCTTAATAAAGGCTTCTAGCGTATTTTCTTCGATGTCGGCGTTGTTTCCCCAGATGCGTTCGATAATCGAGTCCCGGCTCAACACCGAGTTGGCGCGCCGCATCAGGAATTCGAGAAGCATGTATTCCGTGCGCGTGAGGGTGACCGGCGACCCTCCACGTGTTACCTCACCAGTCGCGGGATCGAGAACGAGATCGGCCACTTCCAGGCGGATACCTTGGATTGATGGACCTCGGCGCACGAGAGCTCGCAAACGCGCTCTGAACTCAGCCATCGCGAAAGGCTTGGTGAGATAGTCGTCGACGCCTAGGTCGAGGGTGGTGACGATGTCGTGGACCGTGTCCCGAGCCGTGAGAACCAACACCGGCACGCGGTTCTTTGCGGTTCTCAGCTTCCGGATAATCTCGAATCCATCGATCCCAGGAAGCATCAGGTCGAGCACGATGGCGTCAAATAGCTCAGTCTCGGCGTGCGCTAGGCCGGTGCGGCCATCGAACGCGACGAGCGCCGAATCGTTCGTCTCCTCCAGTCCCTTCTTGAGCATGCGGGCCAAGCTCTGTTTATCTTCCACGATCAGGACGTGCACGCAGCACCGCCTCGAATTCAAGGGTACTTCAATCCTCAGGACGCAAAACAAAAATCGTCTCTTGTCCATTCAGCGTATCTTCAGCTTTGCCAAGTAGCCTTCTTGAAGAAGTGAGTCAGACACGATCGCTTCAAAAAGGAGAATCCATGTTTAGGAAATGTTTGCTTATTCTCATCGCGGCAAATGCAATCGCGATTGCAACGCTATTTGCCGCGGCGCAGGACAGCCAGTCTAGCCAACCAGCCGGTCAGACCAATCCTCAGGGGCGTGCGCGCGGCTGCGGTCATCACCATGACGCGCCCGATCCGGAGGCGTGCACAGCGGAACTGACCAACCGCCTCAACCTCACGCCGGATCAACAGGCTAAGGTGCTCCATGCCCTGCAATCGGAAAGCTCGCAGAGGCAGGGATTGCAGCAGGATACGTCTCTTTCACGCGAAGATGGCCGCACGAAAATGAGGGAGGTCCGCACTGCGACTGATTCTGAGATTCGGGGCGCTCTCGACCCCAATCAGCAGAAGGAGTGGGACGAGCTGCAAAGCAGGCGCGGGCACAGGACGCGCAGTCGTGATGGCGGCCTGGCACATGATAGCAAACCAGGCCAGCAGCAGTCAGCCCAATAAACGGCGAACCTGGGGTGGCTTGCCGAGTCCGGGGAACATCGCAAGACAACAATTGCGTCCATGAACATGGGGGAGTTGGTTCACCAGCTCCCCGCGCCGTGAGCACTCCTCGGGTTGCAGGAATGGAAATCCACGGGATTGTCTCCGATCCTGTCCTGCGATTGATTCTTCGATTCTTCCGCACGAATGAGACCCGGCACCCGCTTCGGTTGCTGCGAGTTTTGGCAACAATCACGTTCTTAGATCTGGCCATCCTGACGGGTCAACAACCAAGACAGCTTGCGCCAAACCTGAGGAAAAAACTCTGAAAAAGAATATTTTTGTTGCGCAGCTCCTTGTCGCCGGTACCGAGCAACCCTTATAACCACCGCAACGAAAAGCCCGGCTGCGCAATCCTGACTTGTGCGATGCGGAGTTTCGCCCCGGGCGGAAGAGTACATCGATTAGGGTTTTGGAATCTGTTTTCAGCGAGCCGAGCTCTATTGTTTGGTGGCGGAACCACACCGACTTGCGATGGCGTCGTTGAGGAGTTGCTCCACGGTCGATATGTCGCCTGTTGTGTCCAATACCAGATCGGCATAGGCCTTGCTAGGCCGCAAATACTGCCGCGCTGCTGGTAACACCGTATTCGCGTATTGCCACAGGATTAAATCCATGGACCGCTGGCGCTCGGTGATGTCCCTTACTCTTCGGCGATGAAAACAAATCTCGTCAGGAGCTTCCAGATAGATGGATAGGTCAAAGTGCGGGCGCAGTTCCGCAAAATGCAGGGCCAAGATGCCCTCCACGATGAGCAGCGACTTGGCTGGAACGTGGGCGCGCTGGTGGCTCAACCGCAGGTGCTCCCCAAAATCGTAGATGGGAGCCTCGATGGCCTTGCCCATGGCATAGTCACGGATGTGGCTCTCCAGGAGTTGCAAGTCGATTGCTTCCGGCTCGTCGTAGTTCAGCTTCGCACGCTCCTTCAACGGGAGGTGGCTCATATCCACGGAGTAGACTTCCATCGAGATAACGTGCCCGTTGAGACGCGAGGCCACGCGCTTTGCGACTGTCGATTTACCGCTGCCAGATGGCCCGGCCAGTCCGACGACGAAGACTCTTCTCCGACTTGGCGCGCTAGTCTCGATGGCCTCAGTTGTCGCAGTCATCTCGTTCCCTGATGACAATGGTCCCCGCGTCGCAGGGCAGTCGAAGGTCTGCTCCCATCACTCCTCATCGACACAAAGGTCGCAAAACATTAGTCACGTGGCCGACACAGGCCGCACAGAAGTGGGAGACTGAAAACCGCTGCGACCCTTATCGCGCTCCACTGGCCGGGCATCCCGACGCACACTCTAATGCCTGATCAGACCGCCCACCACTCCATCCAACCGCCCTACGCGGCAATCACAAGAATCGTGTGGAATGGAGCGACGGGAACTGATTTCGGGCGAGAGCCTCCGTCATTAGCTCATTCGATCAGTATGAAACTCGGGACATGATTCGTCTGAAACCAACCTGTCATATGCCGGCGTACCAGGCATAGCCTCCTTCAGGAGACGCGGAACCCAGACCCTTGCCGAAACCTTTCAGACTGTCGGTGACCGTCAGGTGGGTGATGTATTTCACGTTCTTGTAGCCGAGCTGACGGGGCAGCCGCAAGCGAAGCGGGCCGCCATTGCCCACGGGGAGGTCATCACCATTCATCCCATAGGCGAGGACAGTCTGCGGATGCATGGCATCAGCCATATCGACGCTCTCCCACCAGTCGGGATCGATCGAGAAATAGACAACGTATCTGGCTTGCGGCTGGACTTCCACAATTTGCAGGAGGTGGGAGAGAGGCACCCCGATCCACTCAGCAATATACGACCAACCCTCTTCACACTGCAGCTGAGTAATCTGGCTGACAGATGGGTAGCTCTTGAGCTGGTCAAGGGAAAATGCGGCAGGCCGGGTGACCATTCCGTTGACCGCGAGCCGCCAATCGGCAAATCCTCCGGCCTGAAGACGCCTGTAGGCTTCATTCAAGGGCGGGATTTCGTTCGCGAACGGAGGCTTCGAGATCTGGCTTCGCCGGAACTCACGAGCTAACGAGTGCCTCGTGAGCAGCCGCTGGGAAGCATAGGTGAGGGTTTCGCCGAGACCATAGATTCCGCTGTGATCGGGCGGCACCAGACCGTAGCTTTGCGCCAAACGCGCAGCCACGCCCAAGCCCAATGCGCCCGCCGTAGCCGCGAATCCGGTCGTGATCAGTTTGCGGCGTGAAAGATCGCTCATGGCTGCTCCATAGGTAAAGCGGCGCGGCCGGTGATCATCGCCCGCATGCGGCTCCAGAATCCGGCAAGCCAAACCATCACAACGTGGACCAGCAGAAAGAGCAGGAGAGCCAGGGAGACGAAAAAGTGAATCGTGCGCGCCGATTGCTGGCCACCGAGCACAGTGACGGTCGCCGGAAAGGCGGAAACAAAGGCGGGAGACATCGCCAGGCCCGTCCAAATTACCAACGGAAAAAGAACGAAGATCACGAACAGGTAGGCGAGCCGCTGGAGCAGGTTATACGACCAGGCTTCTGCCCCACTCGGCCGCTCAAAGCGCAAATGGCTAGCAAACGCTGCCGAGAACGCCCGCCATGACAGATCGGCCCCACCCGGGAGCAGGTTTCTCCGCCAATGTCCGGTAGACAAGCCGAAGATTGTATACAGTAAGCCGGTCAATAGCACAACCCAGGCCGCTTGAAAGTGCAGGGATCGGCTCCAGCCGTTCTGGTCCGGCAGCGCGTACCCATAGCCGGTTGGCACCAATGCCCTTGAGGCAGGGATCGGCAGTTTGAACAATGTCGGAGTCAAATCATTGCCGGTTTCACCCCAATAGAAGCGGGGGTGAGAGATCACAATTTCAACGCCGCTGATGAGCAGGGCAAAAAAGCACAGGGTGGTGATCCAGTGAGTGATGCGGACCAGGACGGAGTGCCGCACGCGAGGTGCCGCGGTTGGGACGGCCGAGGCAGCAGTTGGGAGGTACGCGGAGTCACCCACGCGGGGAATGGTACCATGGGTTGCGCTCTGCCGCACTGCCGCGAGCGTGTGCTAGAGAAACGGGTGCGTGTGTGCTGGAGTGAGAGAACGTTTCGGTTTACTCTTTCCTGCAGGAGCTAAAGATGGCCGATCACAACTCGGGTCGACAACCTCAGGTCTCGCTAGCCAACGACACATCGAAGACCGGCACCTCTCCTGCTGCCCTGTTCCGCACGCGATAATTGCACCCACGCAATCGGTGCGCGGCACCACCAACCACGGCTTGCGCTTGCCTTCCAACGGCAAAGCCCAGATCTTCCAGTCGACGGCCGATGGGCCGCGTTGGCGCGAACCCGGTTACACGTCCCAAGAATCTGGCAGGCCGAACCTACATGTGGTGCCCTTCCGCGGTGCCCAAGGCACCAATGGCGGCTATCAACCGCAGTGCAGCCGGGACGGCAGGGAGTTCTACTACTTCAATCAGGCCAGCCGCACCGTGTTTGCCGTGCCGGTCAAGGAAGTGAACGGAGCGTTAGAATTTGGCACGGCCCAGGCGGTCGCGTCAAAGGCGATGAGTAAACGCTGGGCTTCTATGCCTTTTCACCCGACGACAAACGAATTCTTCTCGATCAAGTCTTCTAGCCAGTAGGGCAATCGGTGACCGTAATGACAGACCTCACAGCCGGGTTGAAGAGTAAGTAAGGGAAGCCGCCCAGTTGCCTCGTACTGCCTTTCGCTTCCGCGCCCTGGCCAGCCACGCTGATCCAGGCGAACTACGGATTTGATCGTCCGACGTGCGGTCGCTCTGCGTCGCCCTGACACGTAGGTTAGAGGCGTGGGAACCCAGGAACACGCCAAGCCCCTGCGCCGGCTAGGCGGACGAGGCTTCGCGGCTGGGTTCGGCTACGGTGGGGCGGCTGGCACCGGAATTCGGTTGGCGAACCAGTGCTTCGCGCGACGGTAGAACCCCGGCTTCCACCGGCTGCCGCCTTTCAATTCTTCCAATCACCGGCCGCTCCTGTGCGCGCTCTCCCGACAAGGATACGAAGCGGTTTTCGCTCCACAGGCGATCAATCAACCGGCGTTCCACAGGGCGCAACACGAGGGGCGACAGCGAGCAAAAATTTCGAAACGTCCACATCAGATGCAACCGTTGCATGAAACTCGGTTGTACGTATCGAGGGCCGATCGGCGTGTCCAACGCAAGCACGCCATCGGTAAGTTTTTCAATCCACATGCCCTGCCACCCGAAAAAGACCGCCAATGCCACCCAGCCTGAAGCTCGACATTATGCACCATGCGCGGGGCGTTGGGAAGCCATCTTTTCATTTGAACCGATTTATGAGCCCGGGCGCGGAGCTTCCCAAACCACCTTTGATTGAACATCTTAACGGATGATTTCCGAAGTGCACAGAAATGACGCGCCTTGCATTGAGGTATTCGGGGGTCGAAGGCAGTTTTGCTCCACTACACCCGCATGGCTCTGACCCCCTGCGGCGAGTGGGGGCTTATGACAAAGCGGATAACCGGGAACGAGTGGTTTATTTTCTCTGAAGTCGGCGGCGCTATCCTCGGTCTCTGGCTGTTGCTGGCTTGCCCAGCCATCGCTTTCGCGGTTGACCCTGCGGGACGTCGCTCGGATCCGTGTAGCGAGGCGATTGTCACCCGGCAACCGGGTACTTCGGAGTGGATCTGCGATTCGAAGACCGTCCAAGAGCTGGCGCGGCGGGGACGTGTCTTCGGGCGGAACCAATTGGGGATGGTCTCAAAGTTGGTCATCGGTCCGGGTTATGACCCGGTCGAAGCCCTGAAGTGGTTCGAAGGGGCCGCGCTCCGAGGATATGCTCCCGCGCAGGTGAACCTGGCCGTGATGTATATCAATGGCTGGGGTACAGAACCGAACTACGGCGCGGCGCTGCATTGGTTGCTCGAAGCGGCTCACCAGGGAGATGCGCGCGCTTACTATAACTTGGGCATTCTCTACCAACAGGGGCAGGGTGTAATGAGGGATCCGGTCGAGGCCCTACGCTGCTTCCGCAAAGGAGCCGAGGCCGGGGACGCAAGTGCACAGGCGAATCTTGGCTACATGTACGACAGCGGAATCGGTACCGCGAAGGACATGGCCGCGGCCGTCAGCTGGTATGGTAAAGCGGCTGAAAAGGGCAACGCTTTCGCCCAGAATAATCTCGCCGATCTCTACTTGCGGGGTGAAGGAGTTCCCCAGAACGATGCGATCGCACTTCGGCTCTTCCAGCAAGCCGCTGCGCAGGGGCAAACCGGCGCGCGGGTCAAACTGGGATATATGTACGCTTCCGGGCGCGGCACGATGCAAGATCTGGTTACCGCGGACAGCTGGATCACGGCGGCTGCCATTGCGGGAGACGCTCGGGGGCACGATCTGATGCAATCGGTTGAATTGCAACTTTCCACCGCCCAGATTGCGCGGGCGAAACAGAACGCCCGGAACCTTACTGCGGAAACCGGGAGTGAGCTTAACGCACAAGTGCTCCAACCTTGAAAAAGGATTTTTTGGAAACAGGCGCCGCGGAGACATGGGTTGCCGTGTCTGCCGGCGCCCAGGCAGGGCAAGGCTGTCTCTACGCGATTTTTTCGCCCACGCTTTTGGCTTGCGTGAACAGGTAGAGGTAGTCTGGGCCTCCAGATTTTGAATCGGTACCGGACATGTTGAAACCCCCGAAGGGATGAGCGCCGACCATCGCTCCTGTGCACTTGCGGTTCAGGTACAGGTTGCCTACGTGGAACTCACGTACCGCGCGATCGAGTTTTTCGCGCGAACTGGAATAGACAGCCCCGGTCAGACCGAACTCGGTGTCGTTGGCGATCTCGAGCGCATGGTCGAAGCTGTGCGATTTGATGACCGACAGGACCGGGCCGAAGATCTCTTCCTGCTCGAGCCTGGATTTCGCCGGAATATCAGCAAACACGGTGGGCTGGATGAAGTATCCTTCCCCGGCCTCAGTAGCGCGCTCGCCGCCAGTGATCAGACGCCCATCTTTTTTGCCGATCTCGATGTAGTGGAGGATGTCGTTCATGGAACCTTCGTTGATCACTGCGGCCATCCCCGGGTTCAAGGCGGGATCACCGATGGTGATGCACTCGACGCGAGATTTCAGTTTTTCCAGGAACTTGTCATAGATACGCTCGTCCACTATGGCGCGCGAACACGCCGAGCACTTCTGGCCCTGGAAGCCGAAAGCCGCCTGCGCCACGCCTTCTACGGCAGAATCGATATCGGCATCGGCATCGACGATGATAGCGTCTTTACCGCCCATTTCGAGCACCGTCCGCTTGATCCAGAGCTGACCTTTTTGCTGAGCCGCGGCGGTTTGGTTGATGTGAAGTCCGACCTCCCGTGAGCCGGTGAAGGCAATATAGCGAATCCGGGCATGCGCGACGAGCGCGTCGCCGAAGCTTGCGCCTCCGCCGGGGCAGAAATTGACGACGCCTTCGGGCATGCCACATTCTTCGAGCAGTTCTACGAATTTTGCGGCAATCGTCGGCGAGTCGCTCGAGGGCTTCAGGACGACGGTGTTGCCGCTGACGATCGAAGCGAGCGTCATGCCGGCCATGATGGCACAAGCGAAATTCCATGGCGGAATCACCGCTCCCACTCCGAGCGGGATGTAGGCGAGCGTGTCGCGCTCGCCGGGCAGTTGCACGGAAGGCTCGACCTTCGCCAGACGCAGGGCCTCGCGGGCATAGTACTCGCAGAAATCGATGGTCTCGGAAACATCGGCGTCGGCCTCCAGCCAGTTCTTGGAGACTTCAAAGACGAGCCAAGCCATGTATTCGAGCTTGCGCTCGCGCATCAAGTCGGCTACCCGGAACAGCAGCGAGGCGCGCTCTTCGACCGGGGTACGGCTCCAATGGCCGAACGCCGCACCAGCGGCTTGCACGGCGGGTTCGACGTGATCTTTGCCGGCCTTCTGGTGAACCCCGACTACCTCAGAAGGTTTGGCAGGATTGACCGAGCGGATCTTGTCCGAAGTCTTGATGCGCTTGCCGCCGATGATCAGATCGTACTCACGACCCAGTTGTCCGCGGACTTTCTCGATGGCGGACCGCATTTTGCGTACATTTTCTTCCTTGCTGAAGTCCACGAATGACTCGTTCTTAAATGCACCCTCGTGAAGGCGGACTTGCAGACGCGGCGGCGCTTCTATGGTTGCCATAGGAAATCCTTTCCAGGAACGGAACCTAGTCCGGAAGATCGGCGCGGAACACCGGCGCCAATATTCGTGACGCTTAATTTTACACTGGAACGGGGCCGCGCCAGACTCCGGCCGACCCGTCCCTCGCCAAGCTTGTTTCCTGCACGCGATTGCGGCCGACTGGCGGAGCCGCCGTCTGCCGTCGGATCAGGCGCGCCCCGCCTCGCTCTTTACCCCGACGCCCCTGAAATGACTCGTCCAGAGATCGCGCTGGCCTCGAAGGATCCGATCCCGAGTACAAACGCCGGGCTCCGTCCATGCATCCAACTCGCAGAGTGGGGTCGAAGGGCAATCGAGATCCAGGGGGTAACAGCAAGCCGGGCTTTGCCTGGTCGGGCGATCACGGCTTGGCAGAAGCACCCAGAAACGGGTCCGCCAGGATGATTTTCGGCAGGGACTAGAGAGAGAATAGAGCCAAGCGATTATGGCCTTTCGTTTCAGATCAGGACTCATGATTTACGCCTCGGTTTTTGTTTGGGCGTCGCTCTGCTTGGGGCAGTCGGCTCCGCCCGGATCTGCGGATGGCGGCGAACAACATAATGCCCAAAAACAGGACCCGGAGAACACGCTTGCGCAACCGGCGGGAGTCGTGCGCGGAACGGTGGTGGATCAAAGCGGAGCTGTGGTCACCGGAGCTCGCATCGAGTTGACGCGTGAAGGTCCCTCGCTCGATCCAGGATCCGTACCACGTCAATCGGCAATTCGGGAAGTGCTGTCGGGCGGGGATGGGCAGTTTTCTTTCGCCAACGTCGGTCCGGGGCGTTTCCAGCTCAGGATTGCGTCGGCCGGATTTGCGACCCAGACAATTTCCGGCGTGCTGCATGCCGGGGAAGTCGACACCGTCCCGGCGGTCGCTCTGGCGGTCGCGACCAACAACGCAGAGGTGGAGGTCAGTCTAACGCGCACTGAAGTGGCGGAACAGCAAATCAAGATTGAAGAGAAACAGCGTGTGCTTGGCGTGCTGCCGAATTTCTATGTCAGCTATATTCCCGATGCGGCTCCGCTTAACCCGCAGCAAAAATTCAGGCTGGCTTTGAAAACGGTGGTCGATCCTGTCACCTTCGTCTTTGTAGGCGGGGTGGCAGGCGTGCAGCAGGCTCAGAATCATTTCGCCGCCTATGGCCAAGGCGCCGAGGGTTATGCGAAGCGCTTTGGCGCGGGCTACGCCGATGCGGTTACGGGCACGTTTATCGGAGGCGCCATACTTCCCTCCCTTCTAAAGCAGGATCCGCGATATTTTTACAAGGGAACCGGCAGCAAAGAGTCACGGGCTCTCTATGCAATCGCGATGTCGGTGGTATGCAAGGGTGACAATGGACACTGGCAGCCGAATTACTCGAACATCATCGGGGGGCTGGCAGCGGGCGGAATTTCAAATCTCTACTATCCGGCGCAAGATCGCGATGGAGCGGAATTGACCTTTGAAAACGCGGCGATCGGGACGGCCGCCACCGCGGTGTCAAACTTGATCCAGGAGTTTCTCCTGCGGAAGTTGACCCCTAAATTGCCCAAGGCCGGCGCCAGCGGGCTGTGAACTCGAAAATTGCATTCCGGTGTGGGTGGGGATCAAAATAAAGCAGAACCGCTGCGGATGACAAGAGGTTCGAGCCATGCTGGTGGAGATCGCCAAGCCGATCACTTTTGTGCTTTGCATTCTTGCTCTGTACGCGTTGTTCTATGCGGCATTTCTGAATCCAGCGAACGATTTACAGCAAAGAATATGGGACGCCCTCGGCAAGTTGGCGCTGGCGGGGGGGACCTCCGTGCTGAGCGGATTGCTTTTCCGTGAGGAAATGCCCGATCGGCATGGCGGAAGCCGGCGGCTCACTGCCACCCTTCCCGTCCAAATGTTCTGCTGGGCGGTGGGCGTCATGCTCATCCTCTTCTTTATCTCATGGTATTTGCATAACTACTGCGTGTTGTATCGGGATGTGCGCTTCTGAGGGGCGGCGGCGCCTTCAGGACCTCCCGCCGACTGTTGCTCGGAATCCCTCGGCCCGGTTGCCGCTCAAAAGCTGATCTTGATAATCGAGCCTCCCATGCCCACCAGCCATCCTGCATCCGGAGTGGCAAATGCGACCGCCCATTCGCCGGTCACTCCGGGCAGCACGTACCATGTCGTGCCCTCGTCGGGACTCCAGGCCGCGCCGCCGGTATTGGCGGTCACGACCACATACGTCGCAGTTTGCTGACAGATCGGTCGACTGCACGCGCCAATCTGCCGCACATAGCTGAGGCCGAAAATGGCCCCGGTGACGGGAGGCGCGTTGGTCAGTGTCCAGGTTTGACCGCCATCGCCGGAGGACGCGGTACGAGCATTGTCGGGATCGGTGGGATCGAGGTCGCCGCCGCCCACGATGCCATTCTGAGGGCTGCGGAAATCGACAGTGAACGCGCCGGCACTCGACGAACTGACGAGCGGAGTGTCATAGGCGTTCCAGGTATCACCGCCGTCGGTGGTGGCCAGGATGCGGGCGATCGTCGAGCCTCCGGTCGCGATCCAGGCGTTGTCTTCGCCTTGGGTCGCCACGCAGGTGTCGCTCGCCGCGAAGGAAAATTCGCCCGGCAAGGCTGGCGGCATGTTGCCGGCGATGCTCTGCCAGGTGGTTCCGTCAGTCGTGCGGATGTCGGGGAAGACTCCATTGACCGAATCGCTGTGGGAAATTCCCCGCGTCGGCGTCCAGAAAGCAAAGCAATCATAGAACGCGCCCACGGTCTCGTTCTTGAACTGCATGGTCCAGGTCACGCCGCCGTCTTCGGTCTTGTAGATGCGAAAATCGGAAGGGTCATTTCCCACAGACTGCAGATAGGCAACTGTGTCGCTTACTCCCCGCACCCCGCGGAATTGCAGCCACTCGGCACCTTTGACGATGCCGGAGGTCCAGGTCGCCCCGCCGTCGGTGGTGAGCAGAAAGGTTCCGTGAGCCCCGGCTGCCCAGACGACTTTCGCATTCACCGGACTGACCGTAATCAACAACTCCGTCGTACCGCTATTTTGCGGCGTCAACTTGGGCTGGATCGCGGCCGCCCTTGCTTGGGCGAGACCTAGGCTTGCCACGGCGGCGATCAGCAGGACCGTATTCAGCAGGACCGTATTCAGCAGAACCGCGGGAACGACGTGGTCAACACGCATGACATTTCTCCTTGTGAGCAGGCCAGCGGTTGGATTGTAATATGGACCAGCCGACGATGTCAGGCGGGATGGATCGCCTCCCGGGCTGGCGATGGACAATGGGCGCGTCTTGGAGATCGAGGCAAGGGTCAAGATCCGCCCGCAGCATCTCCATGAGCGCGTTCGCCGGGTGTCGGTTAACAAACGCATGGCCGCGAAACGGGAAAAATAAGCCAGGTCGGGATGCGCAATCACGACCTTCTTCGGTCACCTCGACCTTCCATTGCTGGGGCTTGACCGTGGAGGGAGAAAATCAAGACTGGCAGCAGCCGCGCCAAACTGCGATCGATTGTGAGGAATCTGCTCCGCCCTGTAGCCCGACGGCCAATCCCTCGAGCCGACCGCGAGGCGGCGTCCAGTTGGCCGCGCGGCTTTGCCCAAATCGCGATACACGAACGACCGAATCATTTGGCGTAAAGGCTGTTTCGAACGGTGCAGGGCGGGCGGTTTTTCGTTTCCGCCTCGACCGCAACGTCGTATCATAGTTGAGCAATGGCCTTTCCGATCCGAATCTGTGTGGTCTGCTCGCAGGAGTTCGAGCTCAAGCCCGACAAACCCGGTTTCGCCAATCGCTGCCCGGCGTGTAGCGAACCCGAGACCGCGGGACCGAAAACCAAGGCGGGCATGGACGCCGACGAACGCCAGAGTTTGAACGAAGCGAATGAAGCTCGGAGACGGGCGATTCGCGACCTGCTCTACCACAAGGATCGCTGACCGGTTCCGGGGGTCGCGCGCAGATCGGGGGCATCCCCGATTGCGGACTCACCTTCCGCGGAGGGTTGCGGTGGCTACTTCGGCCGGCTCGGGCTCAAATTTCGCGGTGAAGTGCCGCAGGAATGGTGCCTCGTAGCTCAGCTTCATGCCGTGAATTTGCTCGCGCTTTTTCCAAACTTCCAGAATGATTTCCACCACGTAGTCGACGTGGCTCTGGGTGTAGACGCGGCGCGGGATGGCGAGTCGCACAAGATCCATCTGGGCGGAAGCGCCAAACATCAGCGTGCCGATCTCTACCGAGCGAATGCCGCCTTCGAGATAGAGTTCGTTGGCCAGGGCTACGGCAGGAAAGTGGTGGGGCGCGATTTGCGGCAGGAAGGCGCGCGCGTCGATGTAGACGGCGTGGCCTCCGGGGGGCTGGACGATGGGCACTCCCTGGGAGGCGATGTGGTTGCCTAGATAGGCAGTCGAGGCGGTGCGGTATTCGAGGTACTCTTCTTGCAGCGCTTCCTGCAGGCCGACGGCTATCGCTTCCAGATCACGCCCGGCCAGGCCGCCATAGGTCGGATAGCCCTCGGTCAGGATCAGCAGATTCTTCTCCTGCTGGGCCAGGAGGTCGTCGTTGGTGCAGAGAAATCCTCCGATATTGGCCATGCCGTCTTTTTTGGCGGACATGGTGCAGCCGTCGCCGTAGGTGAACATCTCTTGCGCGATGGCCTTGGGTGTCTTGTGTTCGTATCCCGGCTCGCGGGTCTTGATGAAGTAGGAGTTCTCGGCAAAGCGGCAGGCGTCGAAATAGAACGGGATGCGATGCTTGCGGCAAACCGCGCTAACGGCCTTGACGTTAGCCATCGCCACCGGCTGACCGCCGCCGGAGTTGTTGGTAACGGTAAGCATCACGAGCGGCACCCGCTCGCGGCCTGCGTTTCCAATCAGGGTCTCCAGTGCGGTCACGTCCATGTTTCCCTTGAAGGGATGCTTGAGGCTGGGCTGGCGGCCTTCGGGGATGAGCAGGTCGACGGCTTCGGCCCCGACGAACTCGATATTGGCGCGCGTAGTGTCAAAATGCGTGTTATTCGGGACTACGTCTCCTTTTTTACACATGACGTTGAAAAGAATGCGCTCGGCGGCCCGGCCCTGATGCGTGGGGATGACGTGTTTGTAGCCGAAAATATCTTGCACGGACTCGCGGAACTGGTCGAAGCTGCGGCTGCCGGCATAGCTCTCGTCGCCCTCCATCATGGCCGCCCACTGGTGGGTGGACATGGCACCGGTGCCGGAGTCGGTGAGAAGGTCGATGAGGACATCGTCGGCGGAGAGGAGGAAAAGGTTATAGCTGGCAGCGCGAAGATGTTGCTCGCGCTGGGCACGAGTGGTCCAGCGAATGGGCTCGACGCTCTTGATGCGGAAAGGCTCGATGATTGTGCGGGGCATGACGGTTTCTCTTTCTTGATTCGTCTCCCTAATTTCTTACGACACACCCTTGAGCATAGGGATGTCAAGAGCTGGGGCCGGGGAAGCCGCGCACAGGCGGAAATAACATACGGAAGCGGTGAGTGATCGAAGGCGATTGCGACCGCTTTGTGTTCGCGCGGTCGTCCCGCCATTGCCCTTCTTCCATCAACGGCTGGAACCATGGCAGGGGGAATCGCAATCAGACCTTGACCGAATCCCTGCGCTCGGCAGGAACGTAGTTCACGGCGGCGGTACGATCGAGTTTGTCCCAGGCGAAGGGGCGGCCCTGGATGGCGCGCTTCAGGGTTCGGAACAGGACGAGCGAGAAAACCTGGCGGTAGGCGAAGCGTTGCAACCAGACTTGGCTCAGCAGCCAGGCATCCTCGCGGGCCTCGGGTTGGCGGCGCTCCAGGGCGAAGGCAATCGATGAGGCAACGAAATCGATCACCAGGAACGCCACGAAGAAGATCAGCAAACGCTGCAGGCTGGCGGGATCGGTGGACTCGGGATGAAAATGTTTCTGGATGAAGTACCAGACGACGCCCACGGCAAACATCACGTCAATGAAGGGCGAAACCAGCGGAAGCAGAATCTGGAAGATGAGAATATTGGGAAGCGCGACCCATCCAAGAGCGCCTTTGCGTGCGAAAACACCTTTGTGTTTGAACACCGCCTGCAGAATTCCGAACGACCAGCGGAAGCGTTGGCGCATGAGCGCGTTGGCGCTGGTGGGGGCCTCGGTGAAGGCGAGCGCCATATCTTCGTATTGCACGCGATAGCCATTGCGCAGAAGGGCCATGGTCAGATCGGCGTCTTCGGCCACGGTGTCGATGTGATAGCCTCCGGCTTCGCGAACGGCTTCGACACGCCACGCTCCGATGGCGCCCGGCACCACGCTCACCGCGCCCATGGTATTGAGAGCGCGCCGCTCGAAATTCTGGCTGGTGATGTATTCGAGGGCCTGCCAGCGGGTCCAGAGATTGACCCGGTTGCCGACCTTGGCGTTGCCGGCAACCGCTGCCACTTTCGGATTGAGGAAGTGCGGCACCAGACGCGAAATGGCGTCGGGCGCGATGATCGTATCGGCGTCGATGCCGACGAAAAGCTGGGCGTCGCCGATGTGCTCGAGCCCATAATTCAGTGCTTCGGCCTTGCCGCCGTTGGGCTTGGTGAGGATCAACACGCGGCCGTCGGTTTCTTCCATGGCGAAAGTACGGCGCGCGATTTCCAAGGTGCGATCTTTGGATCCATCGTCGATGACGATCACGCGCAGGTTGGGATAGTCGGAATCGAGCGCGCCCTGAATGGTGCGTTCAATGACCTTCTCTTCGTTGAAAGCGGGAATGAGGACGGCAACGCGAGGATGGTAGGCCGCAATCTGGGCCGGCGTGCCATAAACGTGGGAGAAGACGCGGTCATAAATGGCGAGGACACCGACCGAAACCAGACGACCGGTCATCAGGATATCGCCCAGAAAAAAGATGATCGTGATGCCCGCCATGGTCGCGCCGAATAGTCCGAAGCTCACCCAATTCAGCAGTGCGGACCAGTATTCTCCGGTGGCGAGCGGGGGCATGACATCGGCTTTGGTCTTACCCATCAATTGGTAGACGGGGATGAACTGAAATCCCCGCGCCCGCGCACCGTCGATGATCAGGGGAAGGGCTTCGACGGTGCGTTCGCGGTTGCCGCCACCATCGTGCATGAGAATGATATTGCCGCATTGCGTATCATTCGGCTGGCAGGGCGGCAGATGGTCGAGGACGCGGGCGGTGATTTGCCGCGGGGAAAGCGCGGGTTCGTCGTTCCAGTCCTTGGTGTCGATCTTGTTGCCAATGGTGATGTAGCCCAGGCTTTGCGTGAGTTCGAGCGGCTTCACCTCATCTTCGGTGTCGGGTTCCGCATCGACGGAGTAGGGGGGACGGAACAGCGTGGTACGAATCCCGAGGCGACTGGCAAAGAGCTGCTCAGTCAGATTGAGCTCGACCCTCATGTAGCCAGAACCAATCGAGCTGATGTCAGGATGGGTAAAGGTGTGGTTACCGATTTCATGACCTTCGCGATAAATCCGCTTGGTCAGACTGGGGAATTTCTCCGCCTGGATTCCGATTAGGAAAAATGCTCCTGGCACTTGTTTGTTTTTGAGAACATCGAGAATCTTGGGAGTCCACTCCGGATCGGGACCGTCATCGAAGGTGAGTGCCAGTTGGTTCTTGCTGGCGCCATAGCGTGCCACCCGATAGGGTTGGGGCAGATTCTTGAAGTCTTCGCCGTCGATCAACCCGGTTTGCTTGTCAATGGTGAGATCTCGCTGACCATTGGCCGGGCGAGCTTCGATGTGGAGAATCTCGCCCTCTCCCTCCATGTCGACATCCTGGCCCGGAGGCACATCTTTCAATCGATCGGCAGCATTTTCTTCGCCAGGCATGTCCCAGACACGCCAAAGAGAGCGATCTTCCGATCCCAGTCGCCATAGGGCAAAGGTCTGTAGACCCAGCATCTGGGCCGAGCGCATCTCGTTGAGGGCGGTTACCGCGTCGAGAAACCAGACATCGTGCCGGAAGTTGTCGTCGTCGCGATAGCTGAAGTGCGGATTGAGGGCGTCACCATCAAAATCGACATCTTCTTCGGAATCGCGGGCCCCCACCCAGGCCTCTTGCACCGACACGGTCTTGTCGGACTCGCCCGGCGGCAACTGGCCTTTTTTCGGTTTCTCGGGCCAGTCGTAGCCATAGTTGGCAATAGCGACGATGAGCTTCTCTTTGGGGATCTCCTCGATGGCCGACTCAAGGTTGCTGGTGAACCATTCCTCGGAGGCGACGGGGCCGGGCGGGCCACCGGGAAAGTGCTCGTCATAGTTCATGATGACGACCCCATCCACGACGGCCGCAATGGCCCGGTAGTCAAAATCCTCGTTGCGCACTTGGACGCTCACATAGAGCTTCATTCCTTTGGCATGCAGGTCGGAGGAGAGTTCGTTCAGCAGAGCGACGTATCCCGGTTGCGCCTTCTTGGGAAAGGATTCGAAATCGATCATCAGGCCGCGATAATGATCGGAGGCAAGAAAAATCGCGATCTCGCGGCGGAATCTGGCGTGCGCATTGGTGTCCATCAGGAAATCGGCGACGCCAGGAACAAAGTCGGTGCCGTCGAAGTTCTGCACCACCGGATACACTTCCATGTCGGTGTCTTCCGCCTTCAGGAAGGGCATGACCTTGTCGTCCACGGGGCGGATCCTTTCCCCCTGAACCACATCGAACATGGTATTGGTTTCCGGGTCAGAGGCTTGCAAATGCCCGTCCGGACTAAGAATCTGCAGCCAGGTCGGAAACAGCAAATCGATCTGGCGCGCATATTCGCGCAAGGAAGAGAAGCTGGCCGGATCCCAGGAGACGTAAAAGGCGCCCCGGACCCCCTGTTCGGAGTTCAGCGTAAGCTGCGACGGAGCCTTGCGAGGCTGGCGGCGGTGTCCGGCGCGGGCCACGGTGGCCAGCCGCCGCTTTTCACGGGCTTTGATCTTCTCGTCTTCTTTGAGAGCGTGGTAAGGTTTCTTTTCGCTCAGCCAGGAGAGATCGGGCAGCGGCTCGCTGCGCAGGGCGCTGTAGATGAAAAAGATCACCAGCAAGGAAAAAGCAACCGCAGCGGCGTCGACAAAGCGACGAATCCGCCGCCAGCGGGCTTGCAAGGGATCGTAAAAGACCTGTTTCGCCATCACTTGATGATTCCTTCATCCTAAGGTGAGTAGCGCGGGGGGTCAAACCCCATTCGCGGGGCAGGCCCCTCTTACGCGCGAGGCAGACGGCGCGCTTTCGGGCTGCAGCGCTTCCGCCCAAGCCCTTGGTCGGACTACGAACGAAAACTCCGGATTCACGATATAGTCCCAAACGTGCTCCGCTTGCTGGGTGAACATCGGGTCTTTTTTGCAGCGATCACGCTTTCCGGCCTGGCATTGCGCCTGCTCTTTTTTGTCTATACCCCGGCGATCACGGACGACTCGCGCATTTATGCCGACCTCGCCAGTAACTGGCTGCAGCACGGCGTCTACGGGCGGACCACGGGCGGCGCGCCGGAAACGAGCGTCTTGCCGACCGACGCGCGCCTGCCCGGATATCCCGCGTTTCTGGCGGGCATGTTCTGGCTCTTCGGAGTGGGCAACTTCCGGGCGGTACTACTGGCTCAGATTCTGCTCGACTTGCTGACCTGCCTGCTGGTTTCCGATCTCGCCCGGCGAATCGTCTCTGCCCGCGCAGCGAGGGTTGCTTTTGTGCTGGCGGCGCTCTGTCCGTTCCTGGCGAATTACGCGGCCGCCGTTCTCACCGAAAGCCCGGAGATTTTTTTCACGACGCTGGCTCTCGACTGCGCCGTCGCCGCGCTCGATCGGATGCAGGGAGCGCAGGGTGGCATCGCCCGGGGTCGACTCTGGGCCGCGACCGGCGCGGCGCTGGCAGCTTGCATCCTGCTCCGTCCTGACGGCGGCATCCTGCTGGCCGCGGTTGCCCTCAGTCTGGCAGCGGCACTGAAGCGGGTGGCTGGAGCGAAGACCCCTCCGTTTCGCCGCGTCCTGGTTGCTGGAGTGATGGTCGCGACGTTTGCCCTGGCGCCGCTTGTTCCCTGGACCATTCGTAATTTTCGAACGCTCCATCATTTCCAGCCGCTCGCTCCGCGTTATGCCACAGAGAGCGACGAACTGGTGCCGCGGGGGTTCAACCGCTGGGTCAAAACCTGGATCGTGGACTACGTCTCAACCGAAGAGATTTATTGGAACGTTCCTGGCGAGACAATCGACCCTCAGAAACTGCCCTCGCGGGCCCTGGACGACGCGGTCGACCGGGATCGAACGCTGGCCCTGATTGCCGATTACAATCGGGCGCCGGATATCAGTGGTGAACTGGATGCGCGCTTCGCCAACATCGCCGCCGATCGTATCCGCGCGCATCCGATCCGTTACTACGTTGTTCTCCCCGTGCTGCGCATCGCGGACATGTGGCTGCGGCCGCGCACCGAGATTCTGCCTCCCGACCCGCGTTGGTGGGAATTCAATGACGATCCCAAGTTCTCGGCAATGGCGGTCGGGTGGGGATTGCTCAACCTCGGGTATGTGGCGGCAGCGCTGCTGGCGCTGCTTCGCCGGCCGTCCGAAATCCGCTCCGCCGGACTGCTGATCGGATTCCTGTTGCTGCGCTCGGCATTTCTGGGAACGCTCGAGAACCCGGAACCACGCTACGCACTCGAGTGCTATCCGGTGGTCGTGGTGTGCGCCGCCGCCTATTTGGCCAGCCCGACCGAGCGCTGGCTGGCAGGTCGCAAATGGCTGCGCGGGAGGAGCGCGCCCGAGAGCGATCGTTCGTCGTGTCCTTAGAAGTCTGGATATCGAGAAATCCACGCCGGCCAGGAGCAGGCAAACGCCTTGGCTGGGCCCTTGGCATCGCTCAGGTCAGCGGGGAGTCGCTCATACGGAAGCGGGTGCGGACGTGTTCCGAGAGAAGCTGAATGGCCTCACGATTGGCCACCGGATCGGCCTTCGCGAGATAACTCATCGCTTCCACAAGCATCTTTTGGCCGTCAACATAGCGCGGGTCGGTGGTCCGTTCACGCTTTCTGCGCGACAAATCCGGCGGGACAGGAATCGTAAAAACTTTGGCCATGCGAACTCAACTTTCCGAGGGCTCTTCTGCAGTATATATTCCCGGGCGGTGTTTTTCAGCTTGATTCTGATTTGGGAAAAGCCTGCCCTGCCGCGGCCTGCATTTCGCAAACTTTTCCTACCCCTGCGGGGAGAGATATTTGGTTTTCCCGGTGGTCTTCAGCTTAAAGGCGCTCTCGGGAAGTTTCTGGCCGGTCTGAATCTGGGAGTACTTTGCCAGGCGATAGTCTCCATCCGGCTGGAAAAACTGCTGCTGCACCGAGATTCCTCGCGCCGGGTCGATCCAGAGCCAGATGCGGGCGATATTATCTCGAAAACGTTGGGACTTCGGAACCAGTTCGAGTTTCCCAGCCGCGATGTTGCCGATGTTCTCGGTCCCCAGAAATTTCACGTCGTAAGACTTGAGCAGGTCGTGTCCGTTGCCGCCGAAACCGAGCACCAGGAAGCTCTCCACCTCGCTGCGATTCTTGCCCGCACTGTATTCGCTCACCTGATCAATCTTCGGCTGATACACCTGAACCTTGCCTTCGCTGTAAAGGACGTACTTTTTATCCGGTTCGACGAAGTCCGCCGCCATCTGCACCTCGCCGCCCTCACGGCGGAAATAAATTTTGCCCTTTTCCGTATCGGTTTCGTTGATCACCTTCTCGTATTGGTCCCACTCCACGTCCGCCGCCGCGCTTCTGAAGTTTCGGGCCGCCCCATCCATCTGGCCGAGAACGCGCTCGAGCCCGGCCGAATCCGCGCTCTGCGCCCCGGCGGAGGTCAACAGGCAACCGACGACAACGGTACCGAAAACCAGCACTGCGAGCATAATTTTCATTGCTGAATGTCCGTGGACGATAAATCCTCGCTCTATTCCTTCTCCACCCAGACCTTATATCTCTGCGGGTGTCCCGCGGCGTCGTTTGCCGTCTCGACCTTGGTGATGCTGACGGCTCCGGCGATCGGTTCGATGATCCGCTCCAATTGCCGGCTTATGTCTTGACCGGAGGCGGTATTGACCGCCGAGGCTTCGATCTGGTAAATGAAGCCACCCTTCTCACCGGGAATCACAACCACGCCGGTAAGATGCGGATTGCGCTCGACCGGTTTGTCCTTGAAGTTGATGAAGTGGGGCGAGACAAAAACAAAAACGAGAATCAGCGTGACCATGATGTCGTAGTGCAGGCTGCCCCGCTCATACGACCACAGAATGTATCCGCGGATTGTGCGCCAGATCGCGCCCATTGGGGAAACGGCGCTCTCGAGCGCCGGGGAAGCTGCTTCGGGTTGCTGCCAGTGTATTGGGGAATTCATGCGATGGCAAATCGAGCCAGCAGCGGCATTCATGGCCGCTCCGGGCGGGGTTTAGTCGCTCCTTGTCGTGGTCATCGCGGCGGACTTGCGGGCGCGATGGCCGGGATATGGTCGGTTCCCATGTAGGGCTGCAGAGCTTCCGGAATGCGCACACTGCCGTCGGCTTGTTGATAATTCTCGACGACGGCAACCCAGGTGCGTCCTACCGCGAGCGCGCTGCCATTGAGCGTGTGGAGAAATTCCGTTTTGCTCTTGCCTTCGGGACGATAGCGGATATTTGCCCGGCGAGCCTGAAAACTTTCGAAGTTCGAGCAGGAAGAAATTTCGCGGAAGAGATTTTGGCCCGGGAGCCAGACCTCAAGATCATAGGTCTTCGCCGAACTGGGTGACATGTCGCCGGCGCACAACGTCATCACGCGGTAGTGGAGGCCGAGTATTTGCAAAACCTTCTCGGCATTGGCGGTCAGCTTTTCCAGTTCGTCGTAAGAGGTCTCGGGGCGGGAGAACTTGACCAATTCCACTTTCTGGAACTGGTGCTGGCGGATGATGCCGCGAACGTCTTTGCCATACGACCCGGCTTCGCTGCGAAAGCAGGGCGTATAGGCGGTCAGGCAGAGGGGCAGGCGCGAGGCGTCCACTACTTCGTCGCGATAGAGATTGGTGACCGGGACCTCGGCGGTCGGAATCAGCCAGAGATCTTTTTCGCCGTGCGGCACGCGAAAAAGATCCTGCGCGAACTTGGGAAGCTGGCCGGTGCCGTACATGGATTCGGAATTCACGAGATAGGGCGGCAGGACCTCGGTGTATCCGTGCTCGCGAGTGTGCAGGTCGAGCATGAAGTTAGCCAGAGCCCGCTCCAGGCGCGCACCAAGCGCCCAGTAAACGGCAAATCTGGCGCCCGAGAGCTTGGCGGCGCGCTCCAGGTCGAGGATTCCGAGATGTTCGCCCAGTTCCCAGTGGGGCTTGGGCGTGAAGTCGAACTGCGGTCGCGCTCCCCAGCGGCGGGTTTCGACGTTATCCTCGGCGCGGTTCCCGGCGGGAACGCTTTCGTGGGGAATGTTGGGGAGGGCGGTGAGGATTTCGCGCAGGCGGGCTTCCTGCTCGACCGCTTTCCTTTCCGATTCCGCGATCCGCTCGCGCAACTGTTTGGTTTCGTCGATCTGGGCGGAGGCGTCCTGGCCGCTCTTTTTGAGCTTGGCAATCTCCTCGGAGGCGCGGTTGCGCCGCGCCTGCAACGTTTCCGACGCGGTGATGGCCTCTCGGCGCTCGCTGTCGATGGTCGCGAAGTCTTTCAAGACCTCCGCCGAATTCATTCCACGGCGGCGCAGCTTTTCTTCGACCAAGGGAAGGTTATCGCGAACAAAATTCAGATCGAGCATTCTGTATTAACTTTAGCTGAAAAATGCGGTTCCGTGCATCCGGCGGGTGGGCATAGGGATCGCCGAGCCGCGCCCGAGCGCCCGCGGGCTGCGCCTAACGTCGAATTCCGCTTCTCCTGTAAACTAGCTCGCGATGAGACTTGCCCGCTCAGTTGGCCTCGCGCTGCCCTGGTTCTGCCTGATTTTGCTCGGCCCGATTTCGGGCGCCTTCGCCTCCGCTTATAACGCCCGTCCCAAGCTGGTGGTCGTCATCGTGATCGACCAGTTTCGCGGCGACTATCTGGAACGTTATCGCGATCAATTTGGCGAGGGCGGGTTCCGCGTGTTTCTTGATCGCGGAGCCTATTTCACGGACTGCAATTACGACTACGCGAACACGCGTACGGCGCCCGGGCACGCCACGCTTTTCACCGGGAGCTACACCAGCGGTCACGGTATTGTGGCCAACCAGTGGTGGGACCCGAAGAAGAAGAAGCTGGTCACTTCGGTGGAGGACGAGACGACTCGCCTTGTCGGCGGGGGCAAGACCGGGCCCGGCGCGTCGCCTCACAACCTGTTAAGCGATACGCTCGGGGACGAACTGAAACTGGCGACTGGCGGCAGAGCGCGAGTATTCGCCGTGTCGCTGAAGGATCGTGCAGCCGTGTTGCCGGCGGGCTTTTCCGGAGATGGTGCCTACTGGATCGACCCGCAAAGCGGCAACTGGATTACCTCGACTTACTATCGTCCCGACCTTCCCGAATGGGTGCGCAGTTTCAACGGCAGCGATCGGGCGGAAAAAATCCGCAACCTCGAGGGGAAAGACGGCGCGACCAGCGCACCCGGCTCGACCCTTCCGCGCCAGGCCAATTCCCCGGACGCTTCCGTTGCCGGATTTTACGAGACGGTAGGGGCAACTCCCCGGGCCAACGATTACCAGCTGGAATTTACCAGAGAACTGGTTCTCCACGAGAAACTGGGCACCGGTCCGGTTACTGACCTGCTCGTGATCAGCCTCTCGGCCAATGATATTCTCGGCCATCGGGTTGGGCCCGACTCGCCGCCGATGCAAACCATGGCGCTCGAACTGGATCGGAGTTTGGCGCAGTTTTTCGATTTCCTCGGTCGTCAGATCGGCATGGCGAACGTTTGGTTGGCGCTTTCCGCCGATCACGGGGTGGCACCACTGCCGGAGTTTGCGCAGACGCTTCGTTTGCCGGCGGCGAATCTGGATGCGAAAGCTCTGCGCCAACAGCTCAATTCCCTGCTCTCGAAAAAGTATTCCAAAAGCGCCGAGTATGTGCTTGATCTGGACTATCCGCTGGCCTGGCTCGCCGAGGACGCATTCGCAGGCACTTCGAGCGGGGAAAAAGAATCTACCGCAGAAAGCGACACAGGCGAGGCCATGAAGCAAGCGGGACTGGCCGGGTACTTTAGCAAATCCCAACTGGCGCGCGGAGAAATTCCGGCGACCGAAATCGGGCAACGCTATGTCCACAGCTACTCGCCCGAGGGTGGATGGTTTGTCATGGGCGTGCCCAACCCTTTTCAGGTGGGAGTCAAAAAGGGTACCGATCACGCGACACCGTTCTCCTACGATACCCATGTGCCGCTCGCATTCTACGGTCTGGCGTTTCAGCCCGGCATCTACCGCACGCATGCCGAACCGGTGGATCTGGCAGTGACGCTTGCCTCCTTGCTCGGAATCAACGCCCCCGCCAGGGCCACCGGACGAGTGCTGACCGAGGCGCTGCAGGTGCCGCATCCTTTCTCGTCCACGCCCACGACCGCGCCACCCGGGGGAGCGCAATGACGCCCATCGCCAATCCGGACTTGAGCGTCAACGTCGCCGGAATCGAGCTGAAAAATCCGGTTATCGCGGCTTCGGGCACGTTCGGCTATGGCATCGAATTCGAAGACATTGTGCATCTGGACCGACTCGGCGGATTGGTCGTCAAGGGACTCTCCAAGGAACCGCTGACGGGAAATCCGCCGCCACGTCTGTTTGAAACCGCGGCCGGAATGCTGAATGCCATCGGGCTGCAAAACATCGGCGCGGCCGCCTTTCTCGCGGAGAAACTTCCTGCCCTGCGCGAAAAGAAAAATGTCGTGGTGTTCGCCAACGTCTTCGGCTACACCCGCGCCGATTACGAGCAGACGATCGAGATCCTGAACCAGGGCGAGGGTATTGCCGCGTATGAAATCAACGTGTCATGCCCAAATACGGCGCAGGGCGGCATCCATTTCGGCAGCGATCCGCTCCTGCTCGACGAAGTGGTGCGCAAGGCCAAGCGCGCCGCGGCGCGGCCCATCATCGTCAAGCTCTCACCCAACGTAACTTCGATCGCGCAAATGGCACGGGTCGCCGAGGAGGCCGGCGCGGATGCGATCTCGCTGGTCAACACTTTCCTGGCGATGGCGATTGACCCGGAAACGCGACGCCCACGCATTGCCAATGTAACCGCCGGGCTTTCTGGGCCGGCGATCAAACCGATCGCGCTGCGCATGGTCTACGACGCGGCCCACGCGGTCAAGATTCCGGTGATCGGGATGGGCGGGATCGTCACGCCGTCCGATGTGGTGGAATACATGCTGGCGGGAGCTAGCGCCGTGGAGGTAGGAACCGCAAGTTATTTCGATCCCGTAGCCACCGAGACGCTGGTGGAGGAACTGACCGAATACTGCCGCGAACACCGCATCGAACGCCTGAGTGATCTAACAGGTGGGTTGCTGACCGACTAACCAACGCCCGCAGGAATATGCGTTTCCCTTCTCCCGTGGCTGGTCGCCTCAGGTCGACGCAATGGAGTGTGCGATTAACGTCCGCTGGCGTGCCAGATCGATCCTGGCGATTGATAGTTCAGACCTTCACCCCACACTACGTGGGTGTCGCCGTGGTTGTCGATCGCCATTCCAAAATAGTCGCCGAAGGGGAAGCGAAAGCCCTTTTGCCCGATGTAGCGAAAACCGGGCACATAACCTGAGACGCGAATCTCGTCTCCCCAAGTCGCGCCGCCATTGCTGGAACTGCGGTAGTAGGTATTCCAGAAGGAAGCGTGCGGCGAAGAGTTGCGCTGATCCATCCAGGCGATACGTACGTCGCCGGAGTTTCCCGCCACAATCGCGGGAAAAGCGTGCTCGGTGCCCGGCGCGGCATTCGAAACGCCGGTGCGCGGCAGCCAGTTTTCGCCGCCGTTGGTGGACGATGAGAAGTAAATGCGCTGCGGTCCGAGGGTTGCGGCGCCCGCGCTCCAGAGCGCGTAAAGGGTTCCATCCGCGTCCGAGGTGAGCGCGACCTGCGCACCCAAATAGCCCTCGCCACAGTCTGCATCCTGGCAACCGGGGGCGGCCGCGGAAACATCGAGCAGGGTGGTTGTCCACGTCTTGCCTGTATCCGCCGACTTGGCGACGTAGAGATTTACCGAACCCCGAGCTCCTCCGGCTTTCGAGTACGAGGCCCAGGCAAGATACGCGCTGCCCAAAGGATCGACCGTGGCTGCGCCCAGCAGCGACCATCCCGGACGACTCTCGGCATTCACCCGCGTCGCCGCGAAGCTGCGCCCGCCGTCCAACGAAGTGGCGACCCATACTCCTTCTTCGTGATTGAAAGCCACGTAAATATTCTGGCCGCGGACCGCCAGCGCCGGCTTGTCGAGCTGCACTTCGCTGCGGACCGCCAGGGTGAAATTCCAGGTGGCGCCCGAGTCCACGGATTTCGCAAGCATGACCGCGCGCTTTCCGTTCTGCAACCACGCGGCATAGACGGTGCGGCGATCGGCGGGGTCGACCGCAATCTGGGCGTCAAATTGGCCGGAACCGGAATCAAGCATCACGCGCGGAGTCTGCCAGGTTTTGCCGTTGTCATTGCTCACCACCAGCAACATGACCGGTAGCCGGCAGTCCTTGCAGTCGGGAACCGCGCCGTAGTGCGGATACAGAACATACATGCGTCCCGCACCGTCGGCCGCGATAGCTGGTTCCCACTGGTCGCCGGTAGTCAGACCGACCCGCTGCTGAGCCGAGAACTGCGGCGGCGCCGCCCAAGCCAGGCTGGCAAACGCAAACAACAGCAGTGCGAGCTTGGGGACGAATTTGCAATAAACGGGGCGCATACGAACCATCACCGGTGAGCCAGGGCGGAGGGGGGAGCCATACCCTGCTATTGCACTTTATCCCGAAGCTGCCCGCCGGTCAACCGCCACATGGCCAAACTAACCCTCGGCGGGCGGGAGGGCGAATGCCCCGGTCGGGGGGGAAGAACCGTGGGAGCGCCGAACCGCCGCAACCGAGAATTGAGCGAACCGGCAGTCAACAGAAGGGGCGCGCCGGAAGTCATCACCAGAGTATGCCCGAAATGGGGCGCCAGCGTGTAATCGCTAGTGCGCAGCGTTTGCGATCGTTGGTGGAATGGTCTTGCCCGCCCTGACGGCAGGATCAACCGCCCGTTCTCGGCGGCTGCAATCCCCGCTCCGGTCCGTCTGGCGTTACACTAATCGGCGGAGAAATTGATGCCCCTCTGTGCGACTTGTAGCGCTGAGCTGCCGCTTGCCAGCCGATTCTGCTCCGCTTGTGGCGAACCGGTAGGGTCCGACGAGGCGACGCTGACTTCCTTGCCGGATGCGGAAGCAACGGTCGCCGCGGCAAGGATTTCCGCGCCACACCCATCGTCTCCCAAGACTCCATCGCCGAGAAGCGATGCCGACCAGGTGGCGACCATGGAATTTGCCAACGCCAAATCGTCTCGCCCGAAACGCCCAGCACCTCCCTTTTCCTCTCCTTCGTCGCGTCCGCCAAGCGCTGCCGCCTTTTCTCTCAACGAAGGCCGTTTCCTTCCCGGGCGTTTGCTCGCCGGGCGCTATCGCATTATTGCCTTGCTCGGCAAAGGAGGCATGGGCGAGGTGTATCGCGCCGACGACCTTACCCTGGGGCAGCCGGTCGCACTTAAGTTTTTGCCCGAGGAAGCATCGCGCGACGAAGGCCTGTTGGAGCGTTTTCGGAACGAGGTGCGGATCGCGCGGCGAGTTTCCCATCCCAACGTTTGCCGGGTGTATGACGTGGGAGACGTGGACGGGCACACTTTTTTCACTATGGAATATGTGGACGGCGAAGATCTGGCGTCGCTTCTGCGGCGCATTGGGCGACTGCCACAGGACAAGGCGCTCGATATCGCCCGGCAACTCTGCTCCGGGCTCGCCGCCGCTCATGCCAAAGGTGTGCTGCATCGCGATTTGAAACCGGCCAACATCATGCTCGACGGGCGCGGCCAAGTGGTTGTGACCGATTTTGGACTCGCCGGGCTGAACGATCAGATTCACGGAGCGGACATCCGCAGCGGAACGCCGGCCTACATGGCACCGGAACAACTTGCCGGAAAGGAAGTGACGGCGCAGAGTGACCTTTATTCGTTAGGGCTTGTCCTCTACGAAGTCTTTACCGGCAAGCGCGCGTTCACCGCGGAAGCACTCAGCGCGCTGATCCGCGGCGGAGAAGCGTCGCCACCGAGCAAGCCTTCCTCGGTGGTGAAGGACCTCGATCCGGCAATTGAGCGGGTCATCCTGCGCTGCCTGGAGCCGGAGCCGCGCCTGCGGCCGGCTTCCGCACTCAGCGTGGTCGGAGCACTTCCTGGCGGAGATCCGCTGGCAGCGGCCCTGGCCGCAGGAGAAACACCCTCGCCGGAAATGGTGGCAGCGGCCGGTGAAACCTCCGGGCTCGCTCCGCGGATCGCGATGGCATGTCTGACTGCAATCCTCATCGGGTTGGCGGGGGCAGTCTACGCCACTATCCGTCATAGTGCGTTAGATCGAATGGGAGTGGAGCAATCTCCGGACGTGCTAACCCAAAAAGCCCGCGAGATGATCGCGCGCTTCGGATACGCAGGCCGTCCCGAGGACAGTTTTTTCGATTTCGACTATGACATGGATTTTGTCCGCTACGTCGAACAGCACGAGAAGCCGCGCCCCCAATGGGATCAAATCCTGACCGGTCGGCCATCGGTGCTCGAGTTCCTCTACCGGCAGAGTCCCGAACCTCTGGTTGCCGGCGAGTTCCATTCCTTCCCCGTGCTCACGCCGGGAATGGTGGACCAGAACGATCCGGCACCCACCCTGTCGGGAATGATCCGGCTTCAACTCGATCCCCAAGGCCGACTGGCGGCATTCGAAGCGATCCCTCCGGAGCGCATAAGCCAGCCCGGGGCGGCAACGCCTCCATTTGACTGGAAGATCCTGTTTTCCGCCGCGGACCTCGACCCTACCCAATTTCAGATGGCCCCGCCGATGTGGAATTCGCTGGCCTCATCGGACACACGCGCTGCTTGGACCGGGAAGTGGCCTGGCACCGAGTGGCCCTTGCGCATCGAGGCGGCCGCTTTTCAGGGCAAGCCGGTGTATTTTTATTTGATCGGCGAGTGGACGCAACCTCCGCGCATGCAATCACCTCCGGAATCGGCCGCGAAGAAGGCGAGCGAAATCATGCTCCTCGTTCTCGCCATCGCCCTGATGGTGGGAGCGATGTGGTTGGCACGGCGTAATCACCGTCAGGGTCGCGGCGACCAGCAAGGCGCTTTGCTGCTGGCCAAGATCATGTTCGGGCTGATGATCGCGCTGTGGTTGCTGCGCAGCCATCTGGCGCCGGCATTCGGTACGCTCATGCCGATGGTGCTCGCCATCAGCACGGCCTTGTTCCTTTCGGGCTCCATATTTGTCATGTATCTGGCGCTCGAACCCTACGTCCGCCGCTATTGGCCGCAAGCCATGATTTCGTGGAGCCGTTTGTTGACTGGCCGGGTACGCGATCCGCTGGTCGGCCGCGACCTTCTGTTTGGCGTGCTGCTGGGAGTGATCTGGGTGGTGCTGTTCAAAGTGGCCCGCCTGGCGGCAATGAGTATGGGAGCGGCGCCCGAACTGCTCGCAACCGATGGTTTGACGGGCACCCGGAGGGCACTCGGCGCATGGCTTTACCTGTTCCCGTCGTCGATTCTGGGAACCCTGGAGTACTTTCTGTTCATCCTGGCGTTGAAGGTGGCTCTCAAGCGAGACTGGCTGGCCACGGCGGTGTTTGTGGCGATTTTCGCGACCGCGGCGTTGCTCAATTCCTCCAGTTCCCAGTACCTGGCGCTCAACGCGGCGATCATGACGGTCATTTATCTCATCCTTGCCCTGATTGTGTATCGTTTCGGCCTGGTACCGTTGGCATGCGCGATCTTCACCGTCGATTTGCTGGTGAATGTGGCTTTCACCGGCGATTTGTCGGCTTGGTATTTCGACATGTCGCTCTTTGCTCTGCTGAGCGTCGTCGCCCTGACGTTGTGGGGGTTTTATCATTCGCTCGGAGGCGAAGCCTGGTGGCAGGGAAACAGGCTTGATCATGGTGCTCGTGCCGGGCAGGCCGGAGACCGGGCCTAGCTGAACTCAGTGCTGGGCACTCGCGGGGAATAGAGCAGTAGCAGCACGAACCCGCCGAGATAGAAACTCCAGATATTACCGAGCGGAAAGCCAACCAGCCGAAGGGCGAGGCCGAACAGCCCCAAGACCTCGCACAGGGCGTACAGCAGGAGGTAGCCGGTTCGCCAGTGCGCCACCGCTAAAGGATCATGCGACCTGCCTCGCAGCGCTGCTTCGGACGGCAAGACCAGCGTGCGCCGCACCACGACGGTAGCGCCGATCAGGCTGATGGAGATAAACGAGAGGGCATGAAACAGGGTGTTCGGGGGATTGTGATGGACGATCCGGGCAAGCTTCTCTCCCGCCACCGCATAGAGGGCGATGCTTGCCAGCATGGCAACCTGCACCTGCCGCACCAGCTGAACCGCGGATCGCATGTCCGAATTCTGCGCCAAAATTCAGGCGCCGTCATGCGCTAAGTACGCTGAGAACCACTTTTGGTAACTTTGTCCCGCTTGCCGCCGACCCCGGGGAACGCTCAAGGAGCGGGTGGCCCGGCGCTAGGCGCACTCGCAGAAAAATCCGCAACGAGACCGGGCCTTTGGATGCCTTGGCCGGCTGTCACGATCCCGTAAGCTTCACCCGAATTTCTTCCGGCAGCTTTTCACGGATCTCCGGAGGCAGTCGGTCATGCACGTGTCGAGCGCCCAGCCTCGCCACATCCACAACCGCCATGGGCGCCGGCGTTGCTACGGCTACGGCCAACCAAATGAGCGCCGAAAGCGCGAAGCCGGCGAGCGCGCCGACCTCCAGCCAGAACGCATGGCGCGGCCCGAAATACCGGATTACGGCAAACGCCAGCAAGAACACGGCCGCCGACGCTGAAGCCAGTACAATCAGCGAGATATCGATCATGCGGTGCAGTTTCTGGCGGCTGCGGCAGTGCTCGCAACCAGCGAAATGCAGCTCGTAGTCGCCACGCATCTCCGGAGCCAAGCCGGAAATGTCGTAGCGCCATCCCGCAAGGATCTTCCCGACAATCGGTTCCACACACTCACTCATAAGAGGCTACAACAGAGGCTATAGCCGGATGGATTCGAGAACCTGGGTCTGCGTTGCCAACAGCACACGGTTGTGCCACAGCCCCTGACGGCCGCCGAGCGCATGTTCTGCCGCGGCTCGGGCGATTTCGGGATGATTATTTTGCTCAGACAAATGTGCCAAAACTACGTACTCGGCTCCTCCATCATAATCGCTGGAGAAAAATTCCGCGAGCGCGTCATTCGAGAGATGACCGACGCGGCTCATCACACGCTGCTTCACCGACCACGGATACGGCCCCGAGCGCAGCATCTCCACATCATGGTTCGACTCCATCACCAATACGCTGCAGCCGCGCAAATGGTTCCGCACGTTCGCCGGCATGTATCCCAAATCGGTGGCAAATCCGATCTTCACACCTTCGGCGCGAAAAGTGAACCCCACCGGATCGGCGGCGTCGTGCGGGATTGTAAACGGCACCACTTCGATGTCGCCCACGCGAAAGCCGCGACCGGCGGAGAAGCGTTCCAATTTGGGCAGTTTAGGGATGGCGCCCTGTTCGTCGCGCACGGCGCGGCTCCAGGCGTGATAGGTCGGCGCGGTCAGAAAAACCGGGATGTTCAGCTTGGTCGCCAGCCGCTGCAGACCAGCGACATGGTCGGAATGCTCGTGCGTAATCAGGATGGCAGAGATCTCTTCGGCACGCTCACCGAGGGACTTCAGCCGCTTGAAAGTTTCACGACCCGATAGGCCGGCATCCACCAGAATTCGCGTTGTACTAGTCGCCACCAACGAACAGTTCCCACGGCTGCCGCTGGCGAGCACCGACACCGACACTCCCATAGTCGTAGCTTACCCCCCGCAGCTGTGGAAACGAGAATAGTTTTTCAAGGCCGGTACCTCGAGTGGGACTAGTGAGAACACTCCGAAGCCGGGCGTCGGTAGCCTGGAATCGGCGCCCTGCCATCAGCCGCCCGACCAACTGGGCTTAATCACCGCTGCTCGGTTGATAGCGCTCGAGCAGCAGCGACCCGATAGCCTGCCATTGCCAATTCCGGAGCGAAGTCGCCGATTCGGCATCATTCGGGCATTACAGCGAGAGCGACAAACCTTTATTCCACAATCTTTTACGCGCAAGTCCCTGTGCCATGATGCAGCCCCCGGCCGCAGGCTGCTACCCGGGCAACGCGGGCGCCCTCTGCTGCCAACTCCGCGTCCCGTACTGCGGCTGCGATTGGAACTAGAATGGCCGAACCAGGGGCAATGGTTGTACACTGCCTTTCTTGAAAAACACTAAGGAGCCGAAATGGCAAGACAACACTTCAACGCCAACGTCGACGCCTATATCGAGAAGGTGCGACCGTTCGCTCAACCGATCATGACCCACCTGCGCCAACTGGTGCACAAGGGCTGTCCCGAGGTCGATGAAACCATCAAGTGGAGCCGCCCTTTTTTCGAGTATCGCGGTGTGATTCTCTGCAACATGGCGGCGTTCAAGGAGCATTGCAGCTTCGGCTTCTGGGGCCAGGAGATCTTTGCGGTATTACGTGAGGCCGGGGTTCTGCGCGGCGACGGCATGGGTTCACTCGGCCGCATCACCAACCTAAAGGACCTCCCCGCCGACAGGCTGATGACCGGTTGGGTCCGGCACGCGGCAGCCCTGGTGAAACGTGGCCAGTATACGAGCCCGATCGCGGCCATGCGCAAGGTGGTCAAATCCCCAAAACCGCCCATCCCCATGTCTGCCGAATTCAAAACTGCGCTCGAAAAGAACCCTCGAGCGGCCGCGACATTTGCGGGGTTCAGTCCAAGCTGCAAGCGGGAATATATGGAGTGGATCACCGAGGCGAAGCGTCCCGAAACACGCGACAAACGAATCGCGACCGCGGTGCTGTGGATCTCCGAAGGCAAGCAGCGCAACTGGCAGTATCAAACCTGCTAGTCCGCCTGGCGCGGAAATGGTTGGGAGCAAAACCGACCCCGGGACAAGCCCGGTTCTCCGGCAGTCAAGATCGGGGCAATCGGTGAGGGCGGGATGTCGGTTCGCGATGGAGCATTTCATTTTCCCGCGAACAGATTGTCGACCACGCCGCGCGCAATCGATCCGCCGAAGGAACCGGCGATTCCCGGCAGGAACGCCAGAAAGGACTCATAGATCTGGGCCCGGTCGGGCTTCTCGGCGAGAAACCAATAGGCCATCCATTCCACCACCGGGACAAACACTCCGACGATCAATACCCAGCGCCACGGCTTACCCGGGCTCAAGAACCCGAGCACCATATTCGCCGCCAACACCGCGGTGGCCGTCAGCAGAAGGTCGCCGACCTTGATGTCGAGCCAGCCGGCCAGGGCGCCCGACAGAGCGGCCAGCAAATAATACAAACCGTCGCCACCCGATTTCCCGGTGGGAAAAATTCCGTCTCCGCTTGTCGTCATCTCCCTATCTTACGAGCGCGGGTGCGAGTATGGGCTTACGAATAGCTGTAGAATCCGCGCCCGCTCTTGCGTCCCAGCCAGCCCGCATCGACCATTTTGACCAGCAGCGGGCACGGTCGGTACTTCGGATCACCCAGGCCCGCATGCAAAACTCGCATGATGTCGAGACAAACGTCGAGGCCGATAAAATCCGCCAGCGTCAGCGGCCCCATGGGATGCGACATCCCCAGCTTGAACACTTCGTCGACCGCCTCAGCGGTCGCCACGCCCTCCATCACTGCGAACATCGCCTCATTCAGCAGCGGCATCAGGACACGGTTCGAAACGAATCCCGGGGCGTCGTTCACCTCGACCGGGGTTTTTTCCAGCTTCCGTGCGAGGTCGCACACCGTATCGAACGTGGCTTGTGAGGTGGCAAGGCCCCGGATCACTTCGACCAGTTTCATCACCGGCACGGGATTGAAAAAATGCATTCCGATAACTCGATCGGCACGCCCGGTGAGCGCGGCGATCTTGGTGATCGAAATCGAAGAGGTGTTGGTCGCCAGAATGACGTCCGGCTTCATGAGACGATCGAGTTCGCGGAAAATCTCTGCCTTGATCTCCAGCTTTTCTGTCGCCGCCTCGATCACCAGATCGCACTCCGCCAGCTGTGACCGATCCACGACCGCGGCGATGCGCGCCAGCGTCGACGTCTTGTCATCCACTGTAATTTTATTTCGGGCGACCTCGCGATCGAGGTTGTGCGCGATGGTCGCCAGGCCGCGCTCCAGAAAACTCTGCTGCACATCGCACAGAAGCACGTCGAAACCGCAGCGCGCATAGACATGGGCGATGCCATTGCCCATCGTTCCCGCCCCGATGACACCCACTCGCTCGATCCCCATGACAACCTCTCCGGTAAAGGAAACTGGAAAGTTTAGCAGAGCCGGGGAGCCGGGTGTCCTCGGCGGCGTTCGAGGTTTCCATTTCGCCGGGTGATTCGTGCCCTCGAATCGAGAGTTGAGAGCGAGCAAGCCCGAGAAACCGGCCATGGCAGCACCTGTCGCAGGTTCCGCTGTCGATTCCCGCTAGGAGTTGTCAGCCACCGATCGCAGCACATCGACTGCGTAGAGCACGCCCTCGGGCGTCTCTTCGTGCTTGAAGTAGGCAAAGACATCGCGGCCTGCGGCAAGATGTTCGCGGATGCGCGCCACCATTGTCTGGCGTTCTTCGGGGGAATAGCTGGGCTTGCGATAACGATAGTAAGTGTAATCGGCGGTCGGGACGTCAGGCGTGTCGCGTTCTTCGGTCTCGGCCACGCAGAGCGCGATGTTGCGCTCGCCGAGTGCGTCCCACGTCGCGCCGGTGTGCCACGACTCATGGCGAAACTCGAAGGCCGCGCGTACGGTTCGCGGCAAGAGCTTCAGGAAATCGGCGAGCACCGGCTGATCTGCTTTGAAATTCGGCGGCAACTGGAACAGCAGAGGCCCCAGGCGACCGGCGCGTTCCAGCCCCTCGAGCGTTCCGAGAAAGCGTGTCAGAAATTGTTCCGCGTCCTTCAACCGCTTGATATGCGTGAGCACCTGGTGCGCCTTGATGGTGAAATGAAAATGCTCCGGCGTCTCGGCGATCCAGTTCTGGACGGTCGTCTCTTTGACTAACTGGCGGAAGGTGTAGTTGACTTCTACCGCGTTCAGCTTCGAGGCGTAGAAATTCAGGAATTTCTTTTGCGCCACTTTCTCGGGATAGAACGCGGGCTTCCAGGTCGGATACGCCCATCCGGAAGTGCCTACGTAGAGGTGCGCCATATGAGCGGGGATTATAACTTGCGCCTCTTCTCCGAGGCTGAATCCCCCTTCGTTGTGGCCCGCTTCTTCGGGTTTGCGCGGCGGCCCGTTTGGCCCTCGGCAGCGAGGCTCACTCCCGCCTCTTCTTGATCCGCGTCGCCTTCCTGTTCCCCGTTCCCACCCGATCCGCCATCCAGCCCCGCCAACTGCGGCAGTTTCTGCTTCAACTTCTGGACCGGTGCGAACAGGTCACCCATCTTTTCCACGCGGGCCAGCACTTCGTTCGATTCGAACACCAAACCGCCTGCGTTTTTTTGCTTGAGCGCCTGCTCGACTTCCCTCCAGCTCACGGGCGTAGATACCGTCGGACGCTCGCGGGCGCGCAGCGAGTAAACCGAGATTGTAGTCTTGTGCTCATCGTTCTGGCTCCAGTCAACCAATACCTTGTTGGTGCGCACCGCCTTTTTCATATCCGAGACGACCAGTTCGGGGTGCTCTTGTTCGAGCAGACGCGCGATCGCGTGCGCGAAGGATTTTGTTTGCTGGTAGCTGGTTTTGGTGTTGAGCGGGACATAAACCTGCAGCCCCTTCGAGCCGGATGTCTTGGGAAAGCTCTGCAAGCCGAAGTGGTCAAAAATCTCGCGCACCCAGAGTCCGACCTGCGCACACTGTACGATGTTCGCCGGAGGCCCGGGATCGAGGTCAAAAACAATCATGGTGGGCGTCGCGATATCGGTGGCGAGCGAGAGCGACGGGTGCAATTCGATCGACGCCAGATTCGCGATCCAAACCAATGTGGGCAAATCGTTGGCGAGGATGAAGTGGATGGTGCGGCGGTTGCTCCCGCTCCAGACGGGCGCGGTCTTTACCCAGTCCGGTCGATGCATCGGGGCGTTCTTCTCGAAAAAATATTCCTGATCCACACCTTCGGGGTAGCGCTTCATGGTCAACGCGCGTCCCGCCAGATGCGGTACCAGCACCGGCGCAATGCGAACGTAGAAATCGACGACCTGTCCTTTGGCAAATCCGGCGGCGGGATAGAGCGTCTTGTCAAGATTGGTAAGCTTCAGTTTGCGGCCTTGGACTTCAACGATGGCGGGCGTAGGCATAGTGGCTGATTGTGGGCGTTGCCGGTGCGCTGCGAGCCGCGAGCCACAAGCTCCGGTTGCGAGCGATATTCAGTATAGTGGTCCGCTACTCCGCGCGCAGCTGGCGGCAGTGTTCTGCTTCCGCGGCCTCGACTATTCCGCGATGGACCGTGGCTGCCGGCCTGAGTCCTTGGGGCACATCTGGAAGGCTGATCGGAAGAAGACTATTGCCGGCCCGCTAGTTTGCCAATAGCCGCCTGACGGTAGCGAGATCGTGGTTCAGATCTGGAGTCATGCCGGCTGCCTGAAGCTCGGCCGCACGGGCCGCTCCTGGCTGGCCACCGATCTCAAGCGCGTTGGCCAGAAGCAGATAGCCGACCGATGTCGGCTGCAGCTCGACCGACTGTTCGTAGTCCTTGGTCGCCTGGGTGATATCGCCAGTCGCCTGGGCCAGCAAGCCAAACCCACGATAGGCGTCGGAATTTCCCGGCTGCTGCTGCAGTGCCGCTGCGAAATCTTGTCTTGCCTGGTCGTACTGTTTCAACCAGTACCGCGCATATCCGCTGTTGACTCGCGCCTTCACTACCAGCGATCGATCGTCTGTGTATAGCCATACCCGCGCATAGCCATCGATCGCGGCCTGGTAGTTGCCGCGTATCTGGTGGTAGGTTGCGATGTTGTAGGCGGCCGAGACGTCGTCGGGCTGCAAAAATAGCGCCCGCTCAAGGTGCGGCACGGCTTCGTCCAACCTGTTGTTCGCAATCAATGCCCCCGCCAGATTATCTTCGGCCATGTAGTTTTCGTCGGTAATTTCGAGGGTGTGGGCCCACAGCGTGACATTGTTGCTCCAGAAATTCACCTGGCGATGAAGGGCCATTCCGAGTGTCATCAGGACTGCCGCAGCCGCCAACGCCGTGGCGGCGGTCGGAATCCGGCAGGTTTTCACCAGATCCGCGGCACCCCAGCAGAGGACCACGAAAATTCCCAGCAGCGGAATATATCCGTAGCGGTCGGCCATGCCGTGAACCCCAATCTGAACGAGCCCAATCATCGGCACCAGCGTTCCGAGAAACCAAAACCATCCCACGAAGAAGGGGCGGCGCTGCCGCACGGTGACGGCCAGAGCCGTCAGAACGATGATGACCAATGCAGCCAGCCCGGCCCGGGGGATACTGATCGCAAGACCCGGATGAGGATATACGAGCGCCAGATTGACCGGCCACAAGGTCTTTCCGAGATACTTGACATAGGCAAGAGCAGCATTGGCCAGCCGTGCCCAGAGCGGAAGTTTCAGCTGGTATGCCCCCACCTCCGCCTTGGTTGTAATGATGGCGCTCGCGGCCGACAGCGCGAACCAAGGTACCTTCTCCCCAATCAAACTCCAGACCGAGGGGCCGCGAGCGATCGCAGCTCCGAGGTCATTTCTGGTTTCGTCGGCGCGCGCGAATCGATACAAGGGCCAGTAGTCCAACAACAGCAAGGCAAAGGGGAAGGTAATTCCCTGCGCCTTGGTCATCAGGCTCAGAACATAGGCCATCGTCACTGCCAGGTACCGTCCGACACTGGGCCGGCGCGCGTACCAGCCATAGGCCGCCAGTGCGATGAGAAAGAAGAACATGCTGAGGACAGTTTTGCGCTCTGCGATCCACGCCACCGATTCCACATTGATAGGATGCAGAGCGAACAGAACGGCGACCGCCAGGCTGCGCCCGACTAGGCCCGTAGCACTCTCCAGTATCAGGAACAGGAGCGTCGCGTTGGCCGCATGCAGAAGCACGTTGACGGTATGCGGGCCGGCTGGGCTTAAACCGAAAACCTGGCAATCGAAAGCGTGCGAGAGCCAGGTGATCGGTTTCCAGTCCGAAAGCTCGAAGGTGCGAAACGCCCAAACCACGGTGTTCCAACTGAGTCCGACCCGTACGTGGGGGTTACCGATCGTGTATGCAGGGTCGTCGTAGTTGAGAAATGGAGCGCGAGTGGCAGGATTGTAGAGTGCAAGAGTTGCCAGCGCCAGCAGCAAACAGAGGATCAATCTCCCCTTTTGCGGCACTTGAAAATTATGGGCGTACGCCGGACGCTGGTCCGGCTTCGACTCCAGCCGATCCATGGATTTCACCTTACTTAGTCTCTGTGATCGAGGGAGACGATAACATAAAAGGAAGCAACCAACCCGATGACCAAAGGACCTTCCGTAATCCATGGTAATGATTTTTGGCGGTCGTCACGTTCACTCCGAGCAGCCATAGACGGCGGTGTCCTTGTAGAGGGCAGTGGGATCAGCGGGATTGTCCGCCTTGTCGTACCCGGGAACAACTTGTCGGCCTCCATACCTTCAGTCCGCTCGCCAACGGGGGCCGAGCTACCCTGACGCCTACTCTGTTTCGGCCCACAAGAGAGCATGCCGTGGTAGGACTTGCCCGAAAGAGCCGGCTTCTTGCCCAAAAACCAAGCGATTCCGCAAAGCCCGGCCGGTCATTCTAGGACAGACACCAATTGAGGACTATCCCCGCTCCGTCACGGCCTGCTAGAAAGTAAGGGTGCCGAAGCCACGAGCAACCACTCCTCTCATCGGGCTCCTGCTATTGCTCGGCACCCTGACTCTTTACTACCCGGTGCTGCGAAACGGATTCGTCAATTACGACGACCCCGCCTATGTAACCTCGAATTTCCATGTTAACCAGGGATTGTCGTGGCCCAACCTAAAGTGGGCTCTCACTTCGACTGCGGAAGCCAACTGGCACCCAATCACATGGCTTTCGCACATGCTCGATGTGGAGTGGTTCGGATTGCGCCCGGCCGGACATCACGCCCAGAGCATTGTCTGGCACGCCATCAATGTGGTGTTGCTGTTCCTGCTGCTGACCAAGGCGACCGGATTCGCAGGCCGAAGCGCGGTCGTGGCCGGTCTGTTTGCCGTCCACCCGCTTAATGTCGAGTCGGTGGCGTGGATCGCAGAGCGCAAGACCGTACTCTGCACTCTGTTCTTGCTGCTGGCTTTGGGCGCCTATGGTGGGTACGTGAACCGGCCGCGCGCCAGCCGTTATGGGCTGGTGGCGCTGCTCTTCGCGCTCGGGCTGATGGCGAAACCGATGGTGATCACGCTTCCCTTTTTGCTGCTCCTGGTTGACTTTTGGCCCCTGCAGCGATTTCCAAAGACGTCATTTCCCCAGCTTTTCCTCGAAAAAATTCCTCTATTGGCGCTGTCAGCGGCCAGTGCGGCGATCACACTCTACGCACAACGCGCCGGTGGTGCGATAGGCTCAACCGAGATCTTGCCGCTCGCGATACGCGTAAACAATGCCCTTTACTCCTACCTCACTTATATTGAGAAAGCAGTTTGGCCGTCCCGGCTGGCCGTCCTCTATCCTCATCCCCAGGGCTCGCTCGCCCTCTGGAAAGTGCTGGTCGCGGCCATTGTCCTAATCGCGGTTACGGTCGTGTTCTGGCGTTACCGCGAACGCCGCTATCTGCTGGTGGGCTGGTTGTGGTTTCTCGGAGCGCTGGTGCCGGTGATCGGCATCGTTCAGGTCGGCCGCCAGGCGTGGGCGGACCGCTACGCGTACTTCCCTCTTTGGGGATTGTTCGTGATTGCCGTCTGGCTGCTTGCCGAATCCGCAGCGCGAATTCCACTAAGCCGCGCCGCCGATGGCGCCATCGCATCGGCCGTGCTGTTGGGATATGCGAGCACGGCGTATAGCCAGATTGCGTACTGGAGGGACAGTTACAGCCTGTTTCGGCATGCCATCCAGGTGACGGACGCCAATGCCATCGCCGAGGGGAACCTGGGTTCGGCATTGATGGAAATGCAGCGTCTGGACCTGGCCGAATACCACCTGGAGCGAGCCATCCAGTTGATGCCCGCGTTTCCGACCGCGCACTACAATCTAGGCACTGTGCTGCAACGCCAAAATGAGCTGGATCGGGCAGTCCGGGAATATCAACTTGCGCTGAAGTATGGACCGGACGAGCGCGAAGCTGCGCAGACCCACAACAACCTGGGTGTCCTGTTCAATCAACTCGGGCGGCGGGATGAGGCGGTCGTGGAGTTCACCGCAGCCATTGCGCTGAACCCAAATGAGCAGAATAGCTTGATCGGCCGGGGCCTAATTGAGCAGGAAGAAACCAAACTTGACGCCGCTTTGCAAGATTTCATGCGCGCCGCCCGGATAGCGCCCTCGCCGCTTGCCTTCTACTGGCAAGGCCGTATTCTCGAAGAAAAGGGACAACTCTCAGCCGCTGCCGAGGCCTACCGAAACGCGCTCAGGCTGGCGCCTGACTTTGGGGACGCGCAGGTGAGATTGAAAAACCTGCGAAAGTAGAGCTAAGGGATAGGCTTTGTGCTCCCTCCAATCCTGCACCATGGTTCCGGAATCGAACTCTGAAGAGGCCTCCTCCACCTCCACCACTGAGCTCTGTCCAACTGCGTTTCGCGTTGGACCCACAAGCTCCGCGTCCCTTCGAGCCGAATGCCAATACCTCCTGCGGTCGACAACTCGCCCGCCCAGCCCCCGGGTGTAACCGAAATCATCGGCCGGCAGCAGCGGCCGGCAGCAGCGCCCGGTCGGACTCTCGCTCTGGCGCTGAAGGCATGCGGCCAACCGCACGAATTGCACAATATGCCTGCATGCCGCCGCGCTGCCGATCCCGAGCCGCAATGCCCTGGAGGGAGGTCTGCAGGAGACGGTTTTTCACGGAAAGCGCAGTCTGACGCCGCCCGCGAGGCGCCGCCCTTAGGAAACCGCGCCCGCCGAAAATTCCTCGGCCGAGGCTCACCCAGCTCGCCGATCGTTTGACAACCTTCCCTGCGTCCACGTAACTTCGAATTTTTGAGCCTCGTTCCCGGTTGCGGTCCAGGTTCGGTCAGTGGAGGCAGCATGAAGTTCCGCGTAGGTTCGCCATCATCAATCACGGTTTGTTTTGCATTCTGTTTTGCGCTGTGCTCGCTTGCACCCGCCCAGGACCTGGCTTCCTTCGAAAAGCGCATCACCGTAAAGAAGCTGACCAACGGGCTCACCGTCATCATCTGCGAACGGCCCGAGGCGCCGGTATTTTCGTTCTTCACCCATGTCGATGCCGGCTCGGTTCAGGATCCCATGGGAAAGACCGGATTGGCGCACATGTTCGAGCACATGGCGTTCAAGGGTACCGACACGATCGGCACGCGTGACTATGCGGGCGAGAAAGTTGCTCTGGCGAAGGTCGAGGAGGCCTACGCCGCCTACATCGCCGAGCGCGACAAGCCGGTGGACCGCGACGAAGCCCGGCTCAAGCAGCTCGAACAGAGCTGGAAGGACGCGATCGCCGCGGCCGACAGATTCTCCGCGCCCTACAACAACGAGTTCGGCAAGATCGTCGAGAGCGAAGGCGGCGAGGGCATGAACGCCGAAACCAATCTCGACGAGACCGTCTATTTCTACTCCTTCCCGATCAACCGCCTCGAGTTGTGGGCCTATCTTGAATCCGAGCGCTTTCTGCATCCGGTCTTGCGGCAGTTTTATAAAGAGCGCAACGTGGTGATCGAAGAGCGCCGCATGAGAACCGACAGCAATCCCATTGGCCGCCTGCTCGAGCAATTTACCGAGGAGGCGTTTGCTGCGCATCCCTACCACCGGCCGACCATCGGATGGATTTCTGACCTGAATTCTTTCTCGGCGACCGACGCGGAGAATTTCTTTGCCAAGTATTACGTACCTTCGAACATGGTCGTCAGCGTAGTGGGCGACCTACGAGCTGCGGAAGCCATGCCGGTGGTGGAAAAGTATTTCTCGCGAATCCCGACGCGTACCCGGCCGGACACGGCGACGACCAGCGAGCCCCCGCAGAATTCCGAACGGACCGTGGTCCTGCACGAGCAGTCGCAGCCACTCTACCTCGAGGGATATCATCGACCCGATTACCGCAGCCCGGACGATCAAATCTACGATGCGATCGCCGACCTGATGTCGAACGGACGGACTTCCCGCCTGTATCGGGCGCTGGTGCGTGACCAGCAGATCGCTTCCGATTCCGCGGGATTTACCGGTCTGCCCGGAAACAAATATCCGCATCTGTTCGCGTTTTATGCGTTTCCGATCCCGGGCCATAAGCCGTTGGAGATGGCGGGCGCGATCCATGCGGAAATCGACCGGCTCAAGAATGAAGACATTTCCGATGCAGAGCTGAAAATGATCAAGACTCGCGCCAAGGCCAACCTGATCCGTTCCCTGGGATCGAATGAAGGACTGGCCTCGTCGCTCGCCCTCTATCAGTCGCGCTATGACGACTGGCGGGAGCTGTTTCGCTCGGTCGAGAGGATCGACAAGGTAACCAAGGCGGACATCCGCCGGGTCGCCAATCAGACCTTTACACCCGATAACCGCACGGTGGGGATTATCGAGTTTGCAGGCGGCCCTCCTGGACCGGGCGCCGGGCCCCAGGGAGGTGGACAGTGAAGCGCGCCGTGGTCTGTTTCTTCGCTGGCTTCGTGCTGGTTCTCCCCCTTGGCGTCATGGGTGGTTTCTTGGGTGGCCATGGGCAGCTGTGGGCACAGACGTCTGCGCAGCAGCCTTGGCAGCAGATACCGATTCACCCATTGCCGGCGTTTCATCCGCAGCAACCGAAGCGCATCGCGTTGCCCAATGGCATGGTGCTCTTTTTGCAGGAAGATCACGAACTTCCGCTCATCGACGGCACCGCTCGCATTCGCGGTGGCGAGCGCTCGGTTGCGGCTGACAAGACCGGGCTGACCGATGTTTATGGGGAGGTCTGGCGCACCGGCGGCACCAAGTCGCAAACCGGCGACCAGCTCGACGACTTCCTCGAGCAGCGTGCCGCCAAGGTCGAGACCAACGGCGGCAGCGATTCGACGACCGTAAGTTGGTCTTGTCTGAAAGAAGATTTCGACGACGTGTTCCGCGTGTTCGAAGATTTGCTGAAGAATCCGGAATTTCGCAGTGACAAGATCGCGATTGCGCAAAAGGGACTCTATGACGGCATTTCGCGGCGCAATGATGATCCCTCCCAGATTGCGAGCCGTGAGGCGGCAAAGCTGGTTTACGGAGCACAAAGTCCTTATGCGCGAGTTCCTGAGTATCGAACGGTTGCGGCGATCACTCGTCAGGATCTGGTCGAGTGGCACGGCAGGTACGTCCACCCGAACAATATTATTCTGGGCGTCGTCGGCGACTTCGACTCGACGAAAATGGAGGCACGTCTGCGGGAGGCGTTCGCGGCCTGGCCGAAGGGCCCGGCGGCCAGTGACCCGGAGATCAAGCCGGAGCCTGCGAAGCCGGATTATTATCAGGTCGAAAAAACGGACGTGAATCAAAGCAATATCCTCATGGTGGGGGTGGGTATCACCCGCCGAAATCCCGATTACTTTGCGCTCTCGGTTTTCAACGAGGCCTTTGGCGGAGGTTTTTCGTCGCGCCTGTTTGGCGACATCCGAACCACCAAGGGACTCGCCTATGCAGTCGGAGGTGGTGTGGGGGCGGGTTGGGACCACCCTGGCATGTTGCGCCTGATGGTCAGCACCAAGAGCAAGACCACCGTTGAATCAATTCAGGCGATTGGTGAGGAGATCGCCGAGCTCGCCAAGCGTCCCATCGATGAAGAGGAGATCAAGCGCGCCAAGGACTCGATTCTCAATTCTTTCGTCTTTCGATTTGATTCGCCGGAAAAGGTTTTGCAGGAAAAAATGGCCTATGAGTTTTATGGCTATCCACTTGATTTTCTGGAAACCTTTCAAAAGAAGATTGAAACCGTCACCCGAGAAGACGTGGCTCGGGTGGCAGCCAAATACCTCCATCGAGATCAAATGGCCGTCTTGGTGGTCGGCAACGTCGCCGAATTCGACCAACCGCTGTCCACACTCGGAACGGTGCACAAAATTGATATCAGGATTCCGGCGCCGCCTCCCGGGCTGATGGCGGAACCGGCCGAGCACCCGTAGAAAACAGTTCCCGCACCGGACCTCTGGTTGGGAATCTGGGCGCAGGACACCGGTGGTCGATTCCACTCCATTTCAGAGCGGTAAGGGCTTCCTCGCCGGTCGGGCCCTTTCCCCGTCTCCTCCCGCGGATAGCCTCCCAATTTGAGCCGGCCTGCTTGCCGACTCCGGCCGCTTGTTATGCGGCGATTGGTTGGTCATGATGGAAATAAAGCAGGTTCCCCTCCGGGTCCTCGACCGGGACTTGCCGCAATCCCCCAAGGCTTTTCCCGGAGAATCCACGATGTTCGCATCGAACGAGTTCAGTACCTGGTACGACGCATCGGGCAATTTTCTCTGAGCGTTGTTTCAACATCGGATTGGTGTTTTCCATCCAGTCCCCGGTTTTACGGTAGGCACAAATCATTGGCCTTCGGTGTCTACTCCCAATGGAGGCGTGTTCGTGACTCTGACGCAGTTCGCCATGAGGAACACGTGGCGCAACAAGCGTCGCAGCCTTCTCAGCATCCTCAGCCTCGGGTTTTCCTTCCTGTTGCTTACGTTCATGATCACCATCTGGCGCAGCTTGTACATTGATCCCTGGACGGCGAAAGGTGCTTTACGAATGGTGTGCCGCCACCGGGTTTCATTTTTTGTGCCGATGCCCGGCTATTACCGGGAGAAGATCCGAACCGTGCCCAACGTGGCCAATGTAGTCCCGTTGAATCGCTTCGATGGGATGTACAAGGACGAGCATTCCTTCATCCAGATCGGCACGGACCCGGGGGAGTTCCTGAACGTGTACCAAGAATATGATCTTGCGGCAGACCAGGTCACAGCGTGGCAACAGGATCCGACCGGTGCAATCGTGGACAGCGGGTTAGCCAGAAGGATGGGCTGGAAATTGGGAGACCGCGTGGTCATTCAGGGCGTAAAATTTCCGCTCGAACTGGCGCTGACGATTCGGGGGATTTTTCGGTCGGCTTTGCCCGTGCCTGTCCTCTACTTCAACTGGAACTATGTAGAAACGAAGATCCGGCGCGGCGGGGATGAAGTCTTCTTGATCTCGGCGGATTCCATCGACCATGTTTCCCGAATAAGCCTCGCAATTGACGGCATGTTCCGGAATTCTCCCGCTCCGACCAGGACCGAAGCCGAGCAGGTTTTCGATATGGATGCGGTTGCGATGTTCGGCAACGTAAAGGGTTTCATACTGAGTATTTCTCTGGCGGTTCTGTTCGCCACGTTGATGGCTTCAGCGACGACGGTGGCGATGTCGATTCGGGAGCGGACGGCAGAAGTGGCGGTATTGCGGACCATGGGCTTGGTCCCGAAAACGATAGCGGCTCTGTTTGTTGGAGAAGCCGTGACGCTATGCCTGGTAAGTTGGTTGCTCGCTGGTATCGCAGCGTACGGACTCGTGCATGTGATCGTGTATTCGGCTGCCCCGCTTGCCGTTTTCCTGAAAATCAAGCCGATCGCCATGGCCGCGTCGCTGGTGTTGGCAGTAACGCTGGGCGTATTGAGCGCCATCATCCCTGCCTATCGCGCATCCCGCATGAACATCGTACAAGGCCTACGCCACGTTCACTGAGTGCGCGGGTCATTGTCGTGATATACCCGTTCCCGTCATCGTCGGGTTGAGCCTAAACACCCATGGCAAACATAACCCTTCAGACCCTCGTCCGGAGCGCTGGGTCGCGCACCGGGCAGCAAACCGCTACTGCTGGAGGCTTCCGCCGAAGTTCGAGGGGAACCGAATTTTCCCGATCGATACCATCCCGCGATCTCATTTGACAAAACGAACGGGCCGGGATACAGTAGGCGAACAAAACACGAAACTTCGCAGCACCCATGCCCACCCTCCCGCTGATCCCCGATATCGCTTCCCCGCCGCAGCGGATTGGCATTGCGCGCATGGCGGCCGAGGGCGAGTCGCTACGCGAGGGGCACAATGTTGAGTACTTGACGCTGGGCGCGCGGTCGCTGCTCAGCCGCGTGGTAAGCGGACGCAAACTTCCCTTTACCTGGGCGATCAATCCCTATCGGGGTTGCGAATTTGCCTGCCAGTATTGCTTTGCGCGCTATACACACGAGTTCATGGAACTGCGCGACAGCTTGGACTTTGAGCGCAAGATTTTCGTCAAGCAGCACGCGGCGGAGCTTCTGCGGTCGGAATTGAAGAAGGTCAAACCTGGCGAGGAGATTGCGATCGGGACCGCCACCGATCCCTATCAGCCGGCGGAGCGACAGTTTGAAATCACGCGGGCAATTCTTGCGGAACTGGCGCGGCACTCCGGACTGGAGATTGGAATTGTGACCAAATCGAATCTGGTGACGCGCGATGCGGAGATTCTGCGACGCGTGGGCGAGCAGAACCGGATCTTTGTCAATGTGACCGTGACCACGGTCGATGTTGAACTGGCGCGGAAGCTCGAGCCGCGCGCCCCTCGCCCCGATCTTCGGCTGGAGGCGGTCCGGCAGTTGAATCTGGCGGGCGTCGATGCGGGGGTGATTTGTGCTCCAGTGCTGCCGGAGATTACCGATCACGCAAGCGATCTGGAGGCGTTGGTGAAGGCGGCGGCCGAAGCGGGAGCCAAATATGTCTTTGCCAATCCTCTTTTTCTGAAGCCTTGTTCGGCGGCGGTATTTTTCCCTTTTCTTGCCGAGCACTTCCCGGCGCTGGTCCACAACTACCAAAAGCGCTACAACGGCCGCGCATTCCTGCCGCCCGCATACCGCGAGCAGCTGTCACGCTTGCTGGCCAGCTTGCGGCAGAAATACCGGATTGGCGACGGGTATGCTCGCAGCAGTCGCCGAACCCATGTCGCGGTAGCGCAGAGGCAGCTGTTCTGAGAGCCAGCGGCCTTCCCGGACAGCCCGCGCCGCAATCAACCCGGGGCGGCTCGAACCGTTTGCGAAATTGCCAACGCCGGATTCGGTCCCGCAGCGGGCTCGACCTTCACCGGAAAGCTGAGGGTGGGGATGCCAGCCAACCGGCCTGCCCTATAATTATCCATCCGCGATGACCTCTCCTCGGCCCACCCTACCGTCGCCACCCGGAGTCAGGAACCGCGCCCGGCGTTTTTGGCTCCGCGTGAGCGAAGGGATGGCCCTGAATCAGCTCTGGTCGCAGGTGGTAAAGGACGCGCGATCGAGTTACCGCTTCTATTCGGCTGGGCTCGACGATCAGCCGTCGGAACGGGGTAAACGACTTCGCTGGCAAACGGCGAAGGCGTTGTTCTGGGCAATCATCGAGAAGCTTTCTCCGGCGCGCCGCGTCCTGCTACTGCTGGCATTACTTTTGCTGTTCCTTCCGTCGGGCGGATTCAGCTACGGGGGGGAAAACAACCATATCGAGATCCATGAATTCGACTGGCACGTCTGGGGCGGACTGACGATGTTGCTGGTGCTGCTGCTCGAACTGGCGGACCGCGTGGTGATGAAGCGTGACCTGGAGATCGCAAAAGACATTCAGACCTGGTTGTTGCCGGGCGCGCCGTTGCAGATTCCGGGATACCAGATTGCCTACGCCACCCGCCCGGCCAACACGGTGGCAGGCGATTACTACGACGTGATCTTGCGACCGGGCCGGAGGGTGGGCGAAAACCAGGTGGAAGACCGCGTTTTGTTTGTCGTCGCCGATGTGGCGGGAAAGAGCATTCCGGCGGCGATGTTGATGGCAACTTTCCAGGCCAGTTTGCGTACGTTGTCGTCGAGCGGTGAACCGCTCGTGGAACTGGTGGGCGGCGTGAACCGCTACTCCTGCTCGAACAGCATGGGCGGAGTTCGCTTCACCACGGCCTTTTTTACAGAGCTCGATCCGGCCACGGGAAACCTGTTTTATGTCAATGCCGGGCATAACGCTCCCATTCTGCGCAAGAAGTCGGGCCTGGTAGAGCGGCTCGAACAGGGGGGGCTTCCCATAGGAATTTTTGGGGAGTCGCCTTACCAGCTGGGAACGACTCGTCTGGAGAGCGGGGATTGGCTGGTGATTTTTACCGACGGCGTCGTCGAAGCCGAGAATGCGAAGCAGGAAGAATACGGGGAGGCGGAACTCCTACGACTGACCGACCGTGCCTCCTCGTCCGCTCCGCTGGAAATGCTGCGAAGTCTGATGGCGGAACTGGACTTGTTTGTCGGCAACACTCCCCAACACGATGACATCACTTGCCTGTTGTTGAAGCGCGGCTGAATTCTGCCGGCCGCCCGGGAATGCTTGCGAGGCCGGCAAGGGAGAGGATTTGTCCCGTCGTGGCTTGAGCCTGGTTCCAGTCTGGCGGAACCTTCTCGGCCTGTACGGCAGCCGCCTCGGCCTCCTCGCCGCGCCCCGCTTGCCGCAGAGCTCGTGCGAGCAGCAGCAGATTCACCGCGTCCGGGTCCGCCTTGACGGCGTGAGCAAACTGATGAACCGCCTCGTCGGACTGGCCCTGGCGCAATGCCATGAGACCCGAACCGACGAGCGCCATTTCATTTTCTGGAGCCCGCTGCAGGGCATTCTGGTAGCTTGCGGCCGCCTCGTCGTAGTGGCGCAATTGCAGGTGGGCTTGACCGAGCACACTCCAGGCGGCCGCCTGAAGCTGCCGATCGGCGGACGCGTGGAGTACGCTTTCGCAATCCGCAAGCGCCGGTTTCGCATAGCCGACGCGAATCTCGAACAAAGCGAGCTCGAGGACTTGTGCGGGCGGATAATTGTGCAGCGCCTTCGCGGCCTGGAATTCCGAAACCGCCTCGTCCGACCGTCCCTGCTTGACCAGAGCGAGAGCGAGATTGTCGTGCGCCATGTAGTTACGCTCGGTAACGCTCAAGGTATAGCGCCATAGGGTCTCGTCGTCGCGCCAGTAGCCGAGCTGTCGGTCGGTGAGCCATCCCAGACCTGCCATCCCGGCAACCGCGGCTAGGGCCAACGCGTAAACGGGGACTTGGCGACGGCTCGCCAGTTCGCTCAGCCCCCACGTTCCAGCGACAAATATGCCGATGAAAGGGATGTAGGCGAATCGGTCGGCCATGGCTTGCTCACCCACCGTGACCAGGCCGATCATGGGGACCAGAGTCCCCAGGAACCAGAACCAGCCGAAGGGCAAATAGCGACGATTGCGCCCTCGCAGCACGAGCATGGACACAAGCAGCAGCATGGTCGCTGCTCCCACCACCTGCCAAACGGTCAGCGAGTTGCCCGGGTGCGGATACATCGGAGCAAGCCGCGATGGCCAAAACAGTTTCCCCAGGTAACGCCCGTAGGAAACGACTGTATTTTCCAAGCGCGCCGACAGGGATACCTCGGCCGAGGAACGCACCGCACCGCCCGCGCGCTGGGCAATCACGGTGATGACCGAGTCGGCGGCGGCGAGAAACAATAGCGGCAACTTCTCCGCCATCAGAAAGCCGAACGAGCGCGGAACGGGAACGGCAGCAGAATCGGTCCCTGCCGCCTCTGCCCTGCCGATTCTCTTCAGCGGCCAGTAATCCCACAGCAGCAGCACACAGGGCAGTGTCACGATCTGCGGTTTCGCCATTAAGCCGAGCGCAAAGCAGAGGGTCACCCAGCCATAGAAACGGCGCCGTCCCGTCCGCGCATACTTGTCGTAGGCGATCAGGGCGAGGAGGAAAAACAGCATGCTGAGCACATTCTTGCGCTCGGCAACCCAGGCCACTGATTCGACATTGATCGGGTGCAGGGCGAACAGCGCACCCACCACCAGGCTTGGTCCAACCCGCCCAGTCGCCTGCCGCAACAATAGAAACAGGAGAACGGCGTTGATCGCATGCAGCAACAAATTAACGTAATGATGGCCGACGGGATTGAGCCTGAAAACCTGGCAGTCGAAGGCATGCGACAGCCAGGTCAGAGGATGCCAGTATCCGGCGCGAAAGCTCGTGAACGACCACTTTACGGTGTCCCAGCTCAAGCCGCTCTGAACCTGGACGTTTCTCAGGATGTATACCGAGTCGTCGAAGTCGGTGAATCCGTTGCGGACGATGGGATTGTAGAAGGCGAGTGTGGCCGCCACTAACAACAGGCAAAAGATGACGACGCGTTTTTCGGCGGAAGCTGGCATTGCGATCTCGGCGGGCAACTGCTTCGACGGCTTCCCGGCATCTGACTCCGAGCCTTCGCGGCCTGCCTGCTGACGACAATTCTAACGAGCTTCGATGGGTGGGGAAGGCTCGACCCGCGAGGATGTCAATCGGAAGTAACCGCGTTTCCCGAACCGCCCTCCGACGGGGCTAGGGCATCAGCTCACGGTACATCTGGTGGAAGGCGTGGACGCCTTTCTCCTGTTTCACGCTGTAGCGGCCGCTATAGTAACTGCGGGAGTGGAGATTTCTTTGCACGATCTCGCAGATCGCGACATCTTCGCGCTGAATCTCATCGCTGAAAGCCTGCGCTTGGTGCGCGACCTCGCTCCCTGAATCCTTTTCCGGCAGATACCATTCAAAAATTGCCCGCGTGCGCTCGGGGCCGAGCGGCAGGACGAGGTTGAGTGAGATGTTATCGGGATAACAGTTCAGCATCCAATTGGGGAAGATCCAGAAATAATCGGCAGTTCGTTCCTGGCCGGAGTCCGGTCCCGCTTGCGGGTAACGGCGGGCGGCGTCGTCTCCCGGCTGGGCTCCGCGAATCGGGGTCCATTGGCGGACATAGTGAGCGTAGGGCTCAACGGTATAGGCACTGTAGCTGATTTCGCGATTGAGCCCGGGGTGGACACTCGGAACATGGTAGCCCTCGAGATAATTGTCGATATAGGTCTTCCAGTTGCAGTTCATCTCGTAGGTCGTTCGTTCCGAGAACTTCATGCTGCGGAAAGCGAATTGTTCGGCTTGCGTGGGCAATTCGCCTAGCGACTCGTGGAGCGGGCGGGCCTCGGGATCGAGATTGACGAAGATCAGATTGAACCATTCTTCGAGGCGGACGGCAGCGAGGCCGAAGTCCTGGGGATCGAAATCTTCAACGCCATCGAATTCAGGGGTCACCAAAAGCGCGCCATCGAGGCGATAGGTCCAGCCGTGATAGCCGCAGCGGAAGAGCTTGCGATTTCCGCAACCGGAGGCAGGGTTGCCGGCACGATGGCGGCAAACGTTATAGAAGCATCGCAGCACGCCGTCATCGCCGCGGACAATCACGAGTGGCTCTCCGACCAGGTCGAAGGTGAAGTAGTCGCCGGGGATTGCGGCCTGATGCACGTGACCGACGACCTGCCATGTGGAAGCGAAAATGCGGTTCCGTTCCTCTTCGAAGACGGCGGGACTGAAGTAGTGGGGCGCGGGCAGGGTGGACGCGCGCGCGATGTCGCGGTCCGAATTCAGGGAGAGGTTCGGCATGGGGGCTCCGCCATACAATTCTAGCGCAGCGCAGAAGCAGCAGGGAGATGGTGCGGATTGCCGGAACAGGAAAATCGCCGCTCAGGACCAGGTTGCGCCGCGGACGCGCCCGGGGAATTACTTTCGTGCCCCTTGCGCGCCGCTGTGCCTCCGCATTCTCTCGCGCGGGCGATACCCTAATCGTGAAACGCTTGGCTGACCACGCCTGATGACGCCGATTAAGAGCCAGACCAGTACGGAAGCGCGACCGAGCTCGTCGAATGACGCAGCCTGGATCCGGACACTGCTCACGGCGGCACTGCTGGCGGTGGTGGCGGCGCTTTCCCTGAACTCGGTTTTTTATCGCTTCGCCATGGTCGATGTGTTCATGGCTCTGTCGTTGGGCGCCTCTCTCATCACGTTGCTGGTGGTGCAGCCCTCGTGGACGAACCTCGCCGGCGTGGTGGCCTCGAGCCTTGCGCTGGCGGGATTTGACTATCGTGTCCTGCGCTTCGAGCCGCGGTTCATGGCTGTGTTTTCCTTTTTGGGATTGAGCAGCCTGGCAGTGTTGGGGATGCGCACAATTTGGGCGGGCGAACGGGATCGGAAGCTTCTCCTCTATGCCTTCCTGCCGGCGGTGCTGTTCGTGGCCTCCGAATATATGGCCTCGTCCCTGCTCGCTTTCACGGAAAGGCTGCATCCCAAGACCTTCGACCTCTATTTGTATTCGGTGGACTGCAGTCTCCGCATGCAGTTTAGTTTTCTCGTCGGACAGGTGTTTGCGCGACACTTATGGTTCCGGTTCGCCGCCCTACTGTTCTACATTGCCCTGCCGTTGCCACTGGCGCTGGTTTATGCCGCCCACCTCCGCCGCAAACAGGGACACGCCTTGCCGGTAATGCTGGCGTTTCTGGTGACGGGTCCTTTGGGAGTGCTGTACTACAATCTGGTTCCGGCGGCCGGCCCGGTCCACATTTTCGGGGCCAACTTTCCCTGGCATCCCTTGTCCACCTCGCAAGCCATGCAGCTGATTCTCGAAACCGTACCTGTGAGGGGTGCACGGAACGCGATTCCGTCCCTGCACATGGCTTGGGTGCTGCTGATTTGGTGGAATTCGAAGGGACTCTCGCGCTCGGTCCGCGCGATTGCGTTTGCGTTTGTGGCGTTCACCGTGCTGGCCACACTGGGGACCGGCGAGCATTATTTCGTCGACCTGGTGGTGGCCTTTCCCTTCGCACTGATGGTACAGGCCGGATGCCAGTACGCTTTGCCGTTGCAGCGCGGGGCGCGACGGACGGCGTTCCTGTTCGGCAGCTTTGCCAGTCTGGTCTGGATGGCACTGGTCAGTTTTGCGCCCAGTTTTTTTTGGATCTCGCCGGTCATTCCGTGGGCTCTGGTGATCGCTACCGTTTCGATCACCATTTGGCGGATGCATGATCTGCAGAAACTGCAGCTCCAAAAGTCGCCGGCGGCGCGGGCCGTCAGTCCCCAAGCGCGCTCCATGGCAATGGGCCGCTAGCACGACCATAGCCGCGATCTTCGCTTCCGCATCCGCCGTTGCGGCAAGCGACACCGCTCCGGAAAAGTTCCTACGGCGCGCGCCAGAGGAACAATTTGGGGCGTTCCCGGAACGGGAGATGGCGCGTCTGACGCGCCTTTCACGTTAAGATGGGTACAGCGAGCGACTGGCAAAATTTGTCAATCTGGATCTCTCAAAGTGTCATATGGGGAGAAACAAGGGGTGACTAAGGTGGTGACTATCTGGCAGAGCGCCGCTGAAAACATTGAGTCTTACACCAAAGGGACATCTGACTTCCGTCACTTTCGTTTCTGGCAATCAGAGTGCGATAGTACAAGCGAGTTGGTCATCCAACCAAACCAGTCAAACGGAGACGAGGACAATTAAATGCGGAAACAAAAGGGCTTCTCACTGATCGAACTGCTGATCGTGGTGGCGATCATCCTGATCATCGCGGCGATTGCAATTCCGAACCTGTTGCGTGCACGTATTGCGGCGAACGAGTCGTCCGCTGTCGCTTCAGTTCGTACCATCAACACAGCGCAGATTTCGTTCAACTCCAGCTATCCGACGGTGGGCTTTGCGGCTTCGTTGGGCGCTCTGTCCGGCACCACCTGCACACCGCCCAGCTCGACCGGCGCTTGCTTGATCGACACCCAGCTGTCGAGCGGCACCAAGAGCGGCTACACCTTCGTCATGTCGAACGTGACCGGCACGCCGGCTTCCACCTATCAGATCAACGCTACGCCACAGACTCAGAACCAGACCGGCGTGCGTTACTTCTGCTCGTTCGCGGATGCTGTCGTGCGCGTTCCGTCTACCAACACGACCTGCGCCCAGACCGACAACCCGCTGCAGTAGATCTAAGTTTGGCAAAGTACCTGGGGGAGGGTACAAGCCGGAGAAAAGCAGAGGAGCAATCCTCTGCTTTTTTTATTGGCTCAGCTTTCCGCCTTGCGGGCGATGCCCGTCACCGACAAAATTTGGCAGCCCTCTCGGGTCGATTGGTCAAAATTTGTCAATTCCCACACTTGATCCGCGCCTTACCCGCTTGCTTCGCCGTGGCGCATCCTGCCCGTTTGCTGGCGAAGCTTGGAACAACGCGGGGTTCACGAGATGTAATTTCCATTTTGGAATCCGTTCCTGAAGGGGCCGCGAAGTGCAACCAGGGAGGGTGGCAAAATTAGTAAGCCACATTGCAACCCTGCTTGGGAACGGAGTGATTTCAAGAAATGGACAAACAAAAAGGCTTTTCGCTGATCGAATTGCTGATCGTGGTGGCCATCATCCTGATCATCGCCGCGATTGCCATCCCGAACCTGCTGCGGGCACGGATCGCGGCCAACGAGTCCTCCGCGGTCACCTCGGTTCGGACTCTGAGTACAGCCCAGATTTCCTACAACTCGAGTTACCCGTCGGTGGGTTTTGCGAGCACCTTGGGCGCTCTGTCCGGTACCAGCTGCACGCCGCCCAGCTCGACCGGCGCTTGCCTGATCGATACCCAGCTGTCGAGCGGCACCAAGAGCGGCTACACCTTCGTCCTGTCGAACGTGACCGGCACGCCGGCGGCCACCTATCAGATCAATGCGACGCCCACGACTCAGAACCAGACGGGTGTGCGCTACTTCTGCTCCTTCGCGGATGCCGTCGTGCGCGTACCGTCTACCAACACGACCTGCGCCCAGAGCGACAACCCGCTGCAGTAGAGACCGGTTTTGGCAAAGTACCTGGGGGAGGTACCAGCCGAGGGGAGCAGAGGAGAAAGCCTCTGCTCTTTTCTTATTTCCCGCCGGTCTCCGCCTAAACATTGTTCGTGACCCGGAACTAAGGTTGCATGACAAGAAATGTCACTTTTCGCTTTCGGTGCTGACGGGCCCCGATAGTCCTCCGGACGCGAGGGCCGCTTCTTGTTGAATTTGCAGGCAGTTACGTTTGGAGCGAGCGAGGCCGCGTCCGGCATGTAAAGTGCAAGCATTCGACTGGTACAGATCGGGTAAGTTCGTCCGTAACCGAGGAACCGGCAATGCGAAGGACCAGAGGCTTTTCCCTCATCGAACTGTTGATCGTGGTGGCCATCATCCTGATCATAGCGGTGATTGCCGTGCCGAGCTTCCTGCGGTCGCGCATCGTGGCAAATGAATCCGCCGCCGCGGCGACGATCCGCACCCTGAACACGGCGCAGATTTCCTACAATTCGAGTTATCCTACGGTGGGCTATGCGAGCACCCTGGGGGTCTTGAGCGGCACCAGTTGCACTCCGCCTACTCCGTCCGGCGCCTGCCTGATCGACCAGGCTCTGGCGAGCGGCACCAAAAGCGGATATGTCTTTACGCTGGGCAACGTGACCGGCACTCCCAACTCAACCTACAACGTCATTGCCACCCCGGTACTTTGGAACTATTCGGGGGTCCGGTACTTCTGCAGCTTTGAAGACGCGGTCGTCCGGGTGAGTCTGACGACCATCACCACCTGCGATGGCACGGTCCCGCCACAAAATTAGCGCACCGGCGAACGCCAGCCTCCTCTGGTCGGGTTTACCTTCGTAACTTCTTCGCTCGCCCGGAGCCGTCAGGCGGCACCTGTCATTGCTTATAATTCTTTTCATAGGATTCCACAGCAAAATCCAAGCAAGAGGCTTGGCATCGCTCGCATAGCCATGGCTGCAATTGAGATTCTCGACCTTGAAAAAAGTTATCTTGTCGGCTTCTGGCGCAAACGCCCGAAGATCGCGCTGCGTCCGCTGTGCCTCAGCATTGAAGAGGGCGAGGTGTTTGGCTTCCTCGGTCCCAATGGCGCGGGCAAAACGACCACGCTCAAGCTGCTCATGGGGCTGGTGTTCCCGACGGCGGGAAGCGCGCGCATCTTGGGCCGGGAGATGGATGACTCGTGGGTGAAATCGCAGGTGGGATTTCTGCCGGAGCAGCCTTATTTCTACGACCATCTGAGCGCACGGGAGCTGCTCAACTACTACGGGCGACTTTCCGGAATGCCGGCCAAAGGGCGCTCGGCGCGCGTGGAGGAAATGCTGGGGCGGGTGGGATTGAGCGATTCCGCGGGCGTGCAGCTGCGAAAATTCTCGAAGGGAATGCTGCAACGGGTGGGTCTGGCGCAGGCGATTTTGCACAACCCGCGAGTGGTGTTCTTGGATGAGCCCATGTCGGGACTGGACCCGATGGGGCGGCGAGAGGTTCGGGACCTGATTCAGCAGTTGCGGCACGAAGGCAAGACCGTTTTCTTTTCCACCCACATTTTGTCGGACGCCGAGGCGCTTTGCGACCGGGTGGGAGTCATCCATCAGGGTGAGCTGCGCGGAGTGGGAGCGGTGGCCGACTTGACTTCGGGAACAAAAGGAACGATTGAGATCATTTTCTACGCCCAACACGTGCCGGCGGCTTTGACCGGCCTGGGAGCGGACGCCTCGGTCAGTGGCACCATGGTGAACGCGGTCTTGCCAGAAGAGCACCAGGAGGCGGCGCTCGAGGTGTTGCGCCGCGAGCGCATGAAGCTGATTTCGCTGGCACCGGTCCGCAATTCGCTGGAGGAATATTACATCCAGAAGCTGCGGCCGACCGACGCTTTGCAAGCGGACAGTGACCAGGAAAGCGGCCGGCCGGAACAAAGCCGGAAAGGGGCGGGCGCTTGAACTCACGAATTGGCCACATCGCCTTCAATACTTTCCGCGAGGCAGTCCGCGACCGGGTTCTCTACAACTTGATCGCCTTTGCCCTGCTGCTTTCCGGAGCGGCCATTTTGGTGGGGGAGATTTCCATCGACATCGAGCGACTGGTGGTCGTCAACCTCGGTCTGACCGCGGTCTCTCTGTTTGGCGTCTTGATCGCCATCTTCATCGGAATTGGCCTGGTTTCGAAGGAGATCGATAAACGAACCCTCTATACGGTGCTGTCGCGGCCGGTCCGGCGCTGGGAGTTTGTCGTCGGCAAGTTCTTTGGTCTTACGGGAACGCTGGTGGTAAACACGTTCTTCATGGCGCTCGGAGTATTTCTCGCGTTGCTCTATGTGGCGCACAAGTTCGAAAAGATGGATCTGTGGGTTCTGGGTGCACTGTACTTCATTGTGCTGCAATTTCTGATTGTGTGCGCGCTGGCACTGTTTTTTTCGTCTTTTTCGACACCGCTGATGTCGGCGGTCTTTACCTTCGCCCTGTTCGTAATCGGCAATCTGGCGGAGGATCTGCGGGGCTTTGCCAGAATCACGCACGGGACCGAAGGGTGGCTGGCGTCCGCCATAGCGTATCTGGTGCCAAACTTTTCCGCCTTGAACGTGGTTAGCCAGGTGGCCCATGGGGACTCGATACCCGGGCGGCTGATTTTCTACAACACCTTGTACGCGCTGCTGTATTCGGCGATGGCCATTGCGGCAGCGGTGCTGATTTTTCAGCGCCGGAATTTGAAATGAGCGCCACGCGGCGGGTGAACCTCGTGGCGACGTTCGGGCTGTTGCTTTCGATGGCCGGCGCAATGGCCACGCTTGCCGCCATCGATCACCAACGACAGGCATCGGTACCGCAGGAAGCGCTGTATCTGCGCTCTTCGAAGGTGCTGCGGAGATTGAGTCTTGGCTACACGGGCCTGCTGGCCGATGTTTACTGGACACGCGCCGTACAGTATTTCGGCACCCAGCATCACAACGGTTCCGGCGATTTCCGATTGCTCGCGCCATTGCTTGAAGTCACCACGGAACTGGATCCTCGACTCTTGCCCGCCTACCAGTTCGGGGCAAATTTTTTGGCCCCGCAACCGCCGAACGGTGCAGGGCAGCCGGGAGCGGCGCTCTCGCTGATGAAGTACGGTATCGAACACAATCCCGACCAGTGGCGGCTCTACTACAATCTGGGCTTTCTCTACTACACCGAGCTCAAAGACTATGCCGGTGCCGCCGACGCCTTTGCGCGCGGAGCGAAGCTGCCGGTGACCAACGAGTTCATGCCCATTCTGGCGGCCCGGATGGCGCAGCATGCCGGGGAATTCGACACGGCGCGAATGTTGTGGTTCACCACCTACCAGAGTTCGAAAGAACCGCAGATTCGGCAGAACGCGGTGGAACACCTTCTCGCCCTGCAAGTGGATGAAGAGGTGACCAGACTGGAACAGGTGGTCGGACAATATCGTCAACGCACCGGACGCTTGCCCATCGCCCTGACGGACCTGGAACACGCCGGCTTCATCCATGGCCCGCAGAACGATCCGAAGGGGCACCCTTACCAGCTGATGCCGGATGGGCGCATCGAAGTGCAACATCCCCCAGAGCTTTACTTCATCACCAAGGGTCTGCCGCCGGGGGCGACTCCGCCGCAGCCGCCGCGCGCGGCGCCGCCAGCGGCAAAACCAGATTCCAAATAGAGGCCCGAACTCGCCCTCCGGGCAGCAAATCATGGCTCGCGCACGGGCCAGTTTTGGTAGCATGCAGGCGTGTCTTCCGGCTCTTTCGCACGGACCTGGACAGCCTTCACTCGCTGGTGGCAGGAGAGCGCAATCGAAACGGGCGCTTTGACGACCACTTGCCGGCTGGTTCGGAATCTATGGGACTTTGCCCGCGACTCCACCGCCGAGCAGCGGCAGCGGCGTTATGGCGACATGGAGTATGACTGGGAGCATCGCGTCGACACCACCAGCGGCACGGTGGGATGGCGGGTGCGTCTGCTCGGATTGTTTCACTCTCCTTACCAGCCTACCGATCCGGCCCTGTTTTGCGAAATGATGGCGAGCCTGGCGATCGAGTTCGAGCAATTTTCCTTTCTCGATCTCGGATCGGGCAAGGGGCGGACCTTGCTGATGGCGTCCGACTATCCGTTCCGGAGAATTGTGGGCGTGGAACTTGTGCCCGAGTTGCATCGGGTTGCGCAGGAAAATTTGGCACGGTACCGGAGCGCAAGGCAGAAGTGTTTTCGGCTGGAGGCGATTTGTCGAGATGCCGCCGACTTTCCTTTTCCGATTGAGCCTCTGGTGATCTATCTTTTCGATCCGCTGCCGAGGTCAGGTCTGAAGCGCGTGGTCGCCGAACTCGAAGCGAGCCTCCGCGCTCACCCGCGAGAGGTGTTCGTGCTGTATCACAATCCTCTGCTCGAGCGAACGCTTCGCGAGAGCACGGCGTTGGCCAGACGCGACTGCGGGTCACCGCAGTATTGCCTCTATGCTTCTACCCAGGCAGGCGGCTAGAGCTGGTCGAACTTGCGTGTTCATCGTAGTGGAAATCCACGAGGGCATCGCGGTCATCAATCTTGATTCGGCAAGGTTGCGGTGGAGCACAATTTCGCTGGCCCACGTTGTCGAGCCCGAGCCTGGTCGTCGTTCGCTTGAACACGACCGACAGACCGTAACCACGCCGACGTTCGGGATCCCTTAGGAGACGGACCCGGGGGGTCCGGTGCTTGCAACCTGGCTCACATGGGGGGCAGAAACGGTCCGGCTGGCCGGGGCCTTGGCGAGTGAAGAGCCGCAGGCGGAGGTGGTTCGAAGTAGAATTGATGTGGGGAAAACCACACTTGAGTCGCCGTTTCCTTTTTTGCCTGCTGCTGGCCCTTCGGGTCCAATCGCAGGAGCTCTACGTCGCCAATCCGGTCGCGCAACTGGCGCGGGCGGTCGATGACCACTACAACCATCTCCGGAGTCTCGAGTCGGACTTCACCGAAATCTATCGTGCCGACGGTCCGGATCGCATGGAATCGGGTACGCTGTGGCTGAAAAAGCCGCGCAAGATGCGTTGGGAATATCGTTCTCCGAGACAGAAGCTGTTTGTCAGCAACGGCCAGGTTGTGTGGTTCTACCTGCCGGCAGAACGGCAAGCGCGGAAGACGGATTTCCGGAAGCTCGATGATTTGCGGTCTCCGATTGCATTCTTGCTGGGTAAGACCAAGCTGGAGAATGAATTACGGGGGCTGTCTCGGGTCGTCGATCAAGCCCCCTTGGATCCCGCCAATACCCTGCTGCGCGGGGTTCCCCAGGCTATGGCGGAGCAGGTCAGCGAGGTACAACTGGAGATCTCGCCTGCCGATCAGATTGTTCGTATTGTGCTCATCGCAGCCGATGGAGCGACGACAGAGTTCCGTTTCGCCGGCTGGAAGGAAAATCTGGAATTGAACGACAGCCGCTTTCAATTCGTTCCTCCGCCCGGGGTGGAAACAGTGGAAGGGCAATTGGGACCCTAGGGCGCCGGACCGGCGACCGGGTTGTCGCTCCCTTCGTACCCGGTTACTTGCGTACCGCGGCCGCCGAGGGGAGCGGTAAGAGCTTTGGGTACAGGATGTTACACTTGGGTTACGACACTCAATCGCAGACTCCGGAAGCTTGGAATCGGCGCAATTAAGCGATAACGCATGGCGGAATTCCTGGTCAAAGTCGCCGACGAGCAGGGTCACCTGCGGCAGCAGGTGGAGCACGGCTATTCCGAGGCCGAGGTTCATGATCGGTTCGTGCAACAAGGCTACCTGGTGTATTGGGTCAAGCCCCGGACGATGTTGAGCGGCGGCGGGAAGTTCGGCCGGCGCGGCAAGCTGAAGCAATCCACGTTTCTGATTTTCAACCAGCAGTTTCTTACCCTGATCAAGGCCGGACTGCCGATTCTCACGGCGCTCGATCTTTTGATCAAGCGGCAGCGGGACAAGAACCTGTTGCAGAATCTTGAAAACGTGCGCGAGCGGGTCAAGGGCGGCGAGTTGCTCTCGGACGCATTTGCCGCGCAGCAGGTGTTTCCGAAGATGTACACCACCACGCTGATGGCGGGCGAAAAGAGCGGCAACATGGAAGAAGTGCTCAGCCGCTACATCTCGTATCAGCGCATGGTGCAGACCTTTCGCAAAAAGCTGGCGGTGTCGCTGGTCTATCCGACGCTGTTGATTTCGGTCGTGTCGCTGATGCTGGTTTTCCTGATCACCTACGTGGTGCCCAAATTTGCCGACCTGTTCAACAATCTGGGTGCGGAATTGCCGGCGATCACGGTGATCATGCTGGCGATCGGACTGAACGCACAAAAGTATGCCTGGGTGGTTCTGCTGGTGGGGGCGGTGACGGTCGTTCTCTTGTTGCGCTGGAAGCAGAGCGACCGGGGCGCGGAGCAACTGGACCGGTTTTTGCTGTCGCTGCCGCTGGTTGGGGAAATCCGGCTGAAGTATCAGGTGGCGAATTTCTCGCGCATTTTGGGAACGCTTCTGCAGGGCGGGTTGCCCCTGGTGCCGGCGATGGAGACGGCGGGCGAATCACTCAGCAGCCGGCAAATGCTGAACGGAGTCAACTTCGCGGCCGAGCGGGTACGCGAGGGACAAAGTCTGGCGCATAGCCTGGAGAGCCAGAAGTTGTTTCCCGATCTCGCGGTCGAGATGCTGGAAGTCGGAGAATCGACCGGGGCGCTGCCGGCCATGCTTGCCTCGGTGGCGGAATTTTACGAAGAAGACGTGCAGACCGCTTTGAGCGCGGCCATGGCGCTGATTGAGCCCCTGATCCTCATCATTATGGCGGTATTTGTCGGCGGAATCCTGATCTCTCTGTATATGCCGATCTTTACCTTGGGAGCCAACGTACATTAAGGGACCGGGCTCCCGAACCGGGACGGGAAAGAGGTTGTAAACTGGAATGGTAATGGCGGACAAGAAAACAGTACTGGTAAACGGCGGGAAGCTGGTGCCGGAACCGGCGTCGGTTCCTGACGAACTGGAACGCGCGCGCGACATTGCGCGGCGCTACCGTTGCGAATTTGTCGATCTGAGCGACTTCCAGCTGCACCACGATCTGTTTGAAAAGATCCCGGTGCACCTGATGTTCCGCTATAAGTTCGTACCCCTCGATGAGACCGCCGACGGACGCCTAGCGATTGCCATTGCCGACCCCAGCCAGTTGATGATGATCGACGAGATCAGTTTACTGCTCGGCAAGCGCATTCTCACCAAGGTGTCGACGCTGAAGCAGATCTCGGACATTCTGCAGAAGACCGAGCAATCCAAGCGCGTACTGGAAGATGCGAGCGAGGGCTTCACCCTCGATGTGATCCGCGAGGACGAAGCGGGCAACGACGAGACCATCTCCATTGACAAGTTGACGGCGACGGCGGGGCAGGACATGAGCCCGATCATTCGCCTCGTGGATACCACGATTTTCACGGCCCTGCAGCGGCGGGCAAGCGACATCCACATCGAAACCCGGGACGACTCGGTGTTCATCAAGTTTCGTATCGACGGAGTGCTGACCAACGCCATGCCGCCGATCGGCAAAGAACATCATTCCACGATTATTTCGCGTATCAAGGTCATGAGCGAACTCGATATCTCCGAGCGCCGGGTGCCGCAAGACGGACGCTTCCGCGTGAAGTACAGCGGACGCGCCATCGACTTCCGGGTTTCGATCATGCCCTCGATTCACGGTGAAGATGCCGTGCTGCGCGTCCTGGACAAAGAGTCGATGAGCGAAAAATTCAAAAAGCTCACGCTCGAAGTCGTCGGGTTTGCCGAAGATGACCTGCGCCGCTTCCGCCGCTATATCAAAGAACCGTACGGCATGGTGCTGGTGACCGGGCCTACGGGCAGCGGCAAGACCACCACCCTTTACGCCGCGGTCAATGAGATCAAGACCGACGAAGACAAAATCATCACGATTGAGGATCCGGTTGAGTATCAGCTGCGCGGCATCACGCAAATTCCGGTCAACGAGAAAAAGGGATTGACCTTTGCCCGCGGCCTGCGGTCGATCTTGCGTCACGATCCGGACAAGATCATGGTCGGCGAGATTCGCGACAACGAAACGGCACAGATCGCGATCCAGTCGGCACTGACGGGTCACCTGGTGTTTACCACCGTCCACGCCAATAACGTGGTTGACGTTCTCGGGCGCTTTTTGAACATGGGCGTCGAGCCTTACAACTTCGTCTCGGCCCTGAACTGCATCCTGGCGCAGCGACTGGTGCGCATCATTTGCGACTCCTGTCGGACGGCGGTGCATTATCCGAACGACGTGCTTGAGGCGAGCGGACTCGACCCCCAGCAGTGGTCGCAGGTTCCTTTATATGAAGGACAGGGCTGCATCGAGTGCGCGGGCACCGGTTTCCGGGGACGAACCGCCATTCATGAGCTCTTGGATTTGACGGACCGCATTCGGGAGATGATTCTGGATCGGAAGTCGACATCGGAAATACGAAAAGCCGCGCGCGAAGAGGGCATGCGCTTTCTTCGCGAGTCGGCGCTGGACAAAGTGCGTGCAGGATTCACCACTCTGAAGGAGATCAATAAAGTCACCTTTATCGAGACCATGCGCTGAGACCGGTTACCGGAGTCATGGCCGACAGCGCAGCAACAGCACCCGGTAACCGTTCTCTGCGTGAAAATAGGGAATATCATCGATTAAGACCACGGGGCATCTATGGGTTCCAATTCCAAACACGTTCGCCGACCGGCTCTGGCCTGTGAGATCGCCGCCGACCGCGTTCTGGCGGGTCGGGCGGCCGATACCGGCCGGATGGTGGACATAGCGGCGGCGCGCGAACTGGCCCCGGGCTCGGTGGTGCCCGATCTGATGGAAGCAAATTTGCGGGATGGCGCCGCGATCCGACAAGCAATTGCCAGCGCGCTCGGCAGTGTCGGCGGCCGGTCGCGCGACGTGATCGCCATTTTGCCCGATACCGCAGTGCGCGTCGTGTTACTCGATTTCGAGACTTTGCCGGCCAAGCGCGAGGAAGCAGAAGCCGTGGTCCGTTTCCGGCTAAAGAAGTCCTTGCCCTTTGATCCCAACGATGCGCGCGTCTCCTATCACGCACAGGCGAATGGAAAGGGAGTGCGAGCGGTGGCGGCGGTCGTACTGAATACGGTTCTGGAAGAGTATGAGTCGGCTTTTCGCGACGCCGGGTATAACCCGGGCATGGTGATGCCGTCGATGCTGGCCGCGCTCGGAGCTGCGGATGCGGAACGGCCGACCCTGGTGGTAAAAGTCGATGCGCGTACGATCAGCATCGCGATTCTCGAGCAAGAACAGCTGTTGCTGTTCCGGACGCTGGAGAATCTGCGCGGCGTGACCATCACCGGCGATCAGCTGGCGGAAGAAGTTTATCCTTCCGTGGTGTTTTTCCAGGACACCTACAAATTAAACATCGAGCGCGTGTACGTGGCCGGGTTGCCAGAAGCGGGTGGCGCCGCCTCCGCGCTGAAAAACCAGTCGGGAGCGAGCGTGGAGGAACTGGTGGTGACGTCTCAGATCGGCTCGACCACCGGCACCGTTCCGCGCTGGCGCATGGCGGGAGTAGTGGGAGCGTTGATTTCGTAAAACCGCTCGCGGCGCAGGCGAAGTACTTGCGATTCCTGCGCGCAGAACTGAGAGCGAAGACTTAAGATCGTAAGACCTGAGACCTGCCCCTATGCGTCTGGACATCAATCTCGCAACCCGACCGTACGAAGATGCCCGCGAATTCTGGGTGCGCTGGGGATTGGGAGTCGGGCTGCTCGGCGTTTTGACCATCTTCCTGCTGAGCTGGACCGTGAGCGCATGGACGAACGCCGGCCGCGATCGCCACGAAATCGCGCAACTGCAGGCATCGATCGCCGGCCGCGATCGGGAACGGGCGGGCTATCAGGCCGAACTTGACAAGCCGACCAACCGCAGTACGCGCGATCAATCGCAATTCCTCAATGGACTGATTCAAAGAAAATCCTTCTCCTGGACACGCGTCTTCGAGGAACTCGAACGGGTCATGCCGGAGAGGTTGCATGTGGCGTCACTGCGGCCGGAAGTGACCGAGCAGGGGCAGATGCAGCTGCAAATGAAAGTGGGAGGCAACACGCGTTCCGCCGCAGTCGAACTGGTCCATCGCATGGAAGGCTCCAAACACTTTCAGAACGCACAGTTGTTAGAGGAAGGTTCGAGTTCGCAGCCGGGCGAGGGCGTGGCGGCTTCGGTGATCTCGATCTATGTTCCCGAATCGCTCGACCGAGGTGGAAAGTAATGCCGGACTTTGCCGCTTCGCGACGCAAGTTGAAAATTGCCATTGGGGCAATGCTGGCCGCCGATATCGTCGCCGCCGCCGTTCTGTTCTCGCCGCTGGTCGGTTCGGCGGATTCGCGGAGGTTCGAAATCAACGAATTGCGGGCCGAACTGACCAAGAAGAACCGCGAGGTGGTGCCCCTGCGCGGCATGGATAAGAAAATCGTCCTCGCCAAGGACCAGATCAGCGCGTTTTACAAGGACCGCTTTGCCGCCACGGACTCCGATCTGGTCACGGAATTGGGAAAGGTGGCAACAGAAAACGGGGTCCACATTCAGACGGTAAAGTATAAGGAAGAGGAGGCGGAGGAGTCCGGCATAGTTCCGGTTGAAATCGACGGGAGTTTTTCCGGGGACTATCTGCAACTGGTGCACTTCATCAATGCGCTCGAACGGTCGAAAATGTTTTTCGAAGTGGATGGCGTCGACCTGGCAGGCGAAAGCACGGGGCCGGTCAAGCTGGGAATTACCATGCACGGTTATCTGCGGTCGGGTATTTAAGTGAAACTGGGAACCGAAAACCGGAAGCAAGTGGTTGCGCTCGGTGTGTTGGGCGTGATTGCCGTGTTGATGATGGCCTATGAGTTCTGGCCCTCGTCGACGGCAGCGACGCCCGCCACCCCGCAGACCACGGCTTCCTCGAGCCTTGCCCGCCCGGGCGTGCGCCGCAACGCCTCCGGAAAAATCATACCTGCCGGAGAACCACGGCTCGATCCTACGCTGGACCTGAATCTGCTCCGCCAGAGCGAGGAAATCAAGTACTCGGGCAACGGAAGAAATATTTTCGTCGCCGGGTCGGTGGCGACGATCGAGAAGCCGAAATCGAACGGCGTCACGGACGTGGCCTCCGGCACTCCTCGCCCCCTTCCCGCCATACCCCCGCCGCCGCCCATCACCCTGAAGTTTTTTGGTTTTGCCAATCGTCCCGGGGAAACCAAGAAGGTCTTCTTATCGCAGAACGAGGATGTGTTTATCGCCGCCGAAGGCGACATCGTCGACCGGCGTTATCGCGTCCTGCGCATCTCGCCCACCTCGGTGGAAGTGGAAGACGTGCTCAACAACAACCGCCAGAGCCTGCCCTTAACCCAAGGATGAAACGGGTTTGCGAGCTCGCGGCTCAGCGCTGTGTGAAAGGCAAGTGAGGGTTATGCGGCGTCCGGCTTCAAAAGCGGCCACATCACGGATTCTGGATCGCAAGATGCAACATCGCTCGCGCGGCTACATCCTCATCATGCTGATGCTGGCCATGACGCTCGCAGCCGTCGCCTTGCTCGCCGTGCTGCCTGAGATCGGGCAGCAAATCAAGCGGGATCGCGAAGAAGAAATGCGGCATCGCGGCACGTCGTACATGCGAGCCATTCAACACTTCAACAAAAAGTTCGGCCGCTATCCCTCGCGGATCGAGGAACTGGAAAACACCAATAACCTCCGCTTCCTGCGCAAGCGCTACACCGATCCGCTCAGCGTGGATCCGGTAACGGGCAAGGAAAAAGACTTCAAGCTTCTGCATCAGCAGGACATCACCTTGAACCAGGGCCCGCTTCTCGGAGCCACGCCCGGACAGCAGCCCGGACTCGGCCCGGCTGCAGGAGGCGGGGGTGGGTCGCTGCTCTCCGCAGGCGGGTTTGGGTCCCCGGGGTTGGGCTCTCCGGGGGGAGTGAACGGTCCGGGTGGACTTCCGGGCCAAAGCGCGACCGGCACGCAGACGCCTGCGGGTGGCACATCCGGTAATGCAAGCAATACAGGCGGGAATTCGGATTCGGGATCGTCGCCCGCTTCCGGTTCTTCTTCAACCCCTTCCACCTCAGCTTCAGGTCCGACATCCGGACTCAATGGACCCACGTTTGGCGGAGGGCCAATTCTTGGTGTCGCCAGCACCAGCAAGGCCAAGAGCATTCGCGTGTTTTACGACAAGAATCATTACAACGACTGGCTGTTCATCTACATCCCGCAGACCGACCGCGGCGGTCTGCTGGTAGGTCCGGTGTCGCTCAACGGCCCTACCGGAAATATGCCCGGCGGCTTCGCTCCCGGACAGCTCCCCGGACAACAGCCCGGATCGGGGCAAGGTTTCGGACAGAGTATGACCCCGAACGGCGGGCAGCTGCAGAACAACCCGATTCAGGCCTCGCCAAGCCCCAGCCAAAACTCGCCTCAGCCATAACACGCCAGGCCAAAATCGGGATAGGGGGACAGTCGCCTGTCCTCCGCCGAGTCGGCCCGGGGATTTTCGCCCCGAGCCGCTCACAGAGCCGGACGTGAATCTCTCGATTCATCCGGCTCGTGCCACCCCTGAAAGGCTGCCGCCTTGCGGCAAGACAATGAG
>JBEKPJ010000036.1:0-78567 GCA_049520935.1 Terriglobales bacterium
TGAAAATCTCCCCGGCCTCCCCGGCGATGGAGGATATTTCCTGCACGCCCAATTTCTGAAATTCCACCACCCCATCACCGGAGAACAAATCAATCTTGAGGCAGCTTTGCCGTCCGGATTCTCATTGCATCGGTAGGTTCAAGGCAGGAATCAAATTAAGCTGCCGTTGAAACCTGCGCGATCCCGCCATTCCGAATCCTAACGGAGCGAGTTTAATTACACTCAGATATGGTGGTTAAGGGAACACACGCGCCAATTTTTTCACGCTGGCAGCCCGGCTTCTTTCCTAGGCGGAGGCGAATGTTATCGACTAACAACGGCCTCACTTTGACCGCGTAACGGCCTACTTATAGAAAGTAGAGTCTCCCGGATCTCGGGGCGCGAGGTCGGGACGCAGCCACAAGTCGCGAAACAGAACGTCAGTGGTGCACGGCACGATGCCGGGAGCGACGTTACCGAATTGCTGTTCCACCGCCGCTGCACGTTTCGCCTCCGCGTCTTTGTCGAGCGAAAGGGGCGCGGGCGCAACTGGAGGAAGCTGATCGGCCCCGATCTTACGATCTGCAAAAACGTCTTTCCCGACGACGACTGCCGGCATCGCGTTCGCCCCGCCGGAGTGAGCGAGATGCGTGATGATCTCCGACATCTCGCGTGGCTTCATGCCATTATCAAGTGCAAAGTTGAAATAGTAGGGCATTTGAATCGTTTGGTTGCGCGCGATCAGTGCGGCGATGGTAACAATGCTGCGGTCCCTCGGCGTGAGCCCAGAGCGTTTCCATAGGTCAGCAAGCGGGCCTTGCGCACAGTTCTCAAGCGCCCGCGCCACCATCGAGATGTCATTTTTTGTCTGCATAAGTTCCGACTTCCTCTCCGTTTGTGTACGCTGGCCCTGAGCCCATGTTGTGGTGATTAGAGTAAGCGCCGCCATCATGACGGCCATCAGTTTCATCTTGACCTCCGGCAGTTCAAGGTGAGGGCTGTGATCACTTGCGGTATTGCTCGTCGGTCACCTTCTCCATCCACTCCACGGCTTTGCCGTTGAGTTGTTCCTGTATTGCAATGTGCGTCATTGCCGTGCGCGGTGTCGCGCCGTGCCAGTGTTTCACTCCTGCTGGAATCCAGATGACATCCCCTTTTCGAAGTTCCTCGATCGGCCCTCCCCACTGCTGAATCCAGCCCATGCCGTCCGTCACGATCAAGATTTGACCGAGCGGGTGTGTATGCCATGCGCTGCGCGCACCGGGTTTGAACGTAACTTTGCCGCCACTTGTGCGCGATGGATCGTCCGCAGCGAAAAGTTCGTCAACTTGCACTGCGCCGGTGAAGTACTCGGCAGATCCTTTCTTGGGCTGTAGCGAGCCGCTTCGCGTGATCTTGATCGTTTGTGAATTATGGGCAGACTCATTCTGCGAAGTTCCCGATGGGGAGGCTGCCTGGGCGGGGGCGCTATTCGAAACGATCATGAAAAGCGACATGATCGTCGCGGCAATCAGTTTCATTTCAATTCTCCACAGTGATCATGTGACCTTAGGGACGCAGCAGCGTTTTGATCGCACGGCGCTCGTCCATTGCACGGTAGCCCTCGGCCACCTGATCGAGAGGCAGCGTCAGGTCGAACACCTTACCGGGATTTATCTTCCCGTTCCACACAAGACTGATCAGCTCGGGCAGGAAGCGGCGCACGGGGGCGGGACCACCGTGAAGATGAACGTGAGCATAAAAGAGCTGTTCTCCGTTGAGGTCGACTCCGTGCGGGACGCCGACGTAGCCCACATAACCGCCACGCCGAGTCGACTGGATAGCCTGCATCATCGACTGCTGCGTGCCGACACACTCCAGGACCGAGTCCGCGCCGATTCCATTCGTCAACTGTTTGATTCTTTCCACACCTTCATTACCCCGCTCGGTCACGATATCGGTCGCGCCGAACTCATGCGCGAGCTTCTGTCGAGATACGTGACGACTCATCGCGATTACCCTCCCGGCACCCATCTGTTTGGCGGAAAGAATACCCAGCAAGCCAACCGCGCCGTCACCGACGACCGCGACCGTCTTGCCCGGCTTCACGTTCGCCGCATCCGCGGCAAACCATCCAGTACCCATCACATCGGAGAGTGCCAACAGACTTGGGACCATGTCACGCGAGGGAACATCCGGAGTAGCCACAAGCGTGCCGTCGGCCAGTGGCACGCGCAGCAGGGGCGCCTGCGCGGTGCCGACGAACTCGGCGTGCTGGCAAGAGGACTGATAACCGATCCGGCAGTTGGGGCAGGTGTTGTCGGAGGCGAAGAACGAGCCGATCACGAACTGGCCAACTTTTATGGAGGTGACTACTTGGCCTACCTCCTCGACAATGCCGCAGTACTCGTGCCCCATTGGGGTCGGCTGGCCGATGGGTTGGATGCCGCGGTACGGCCACAAGTCCGAACCGCACACACATGTGGCGGAGATCCTGACGATCGCATCCGTCGGATTGACGATCTTCGGCGTTTCGCGCTCCTCGAACCGCACATCCCGCGGCCCGTAAAGAACTGCTCCTCGCATGGTTTATCTCCGTTCCTTCAACGCATGACCAAGCCGCCGTCCACCGAGATGGACTGACCAGTCACGTAACTTGCGGCGTCACTCGAAAGCCACAGAACAGCATCAGCAATCTCTTCGGGGCGACCAACCCGTGTCATCGGAATGCTCTTCTCCATCCCCTTGAGGGCTTCACCTTGACCGGCCGCGACCATCTGGTCGGCCATCGCTGTCCAAATGAGGCCTGGACATACGGCATTGATTCGAATTCCCCGTGCAGCGTATTCGAGAGCCGCGCTCTTTGTGAACCCAATGACCCCATGCTTGGCGGCGTGGTAGATGCCACGCTCAGCGCCTCCCACAAGTCCGCCAATCGAAGAGCAATTGACGATGGCTCCACTTCCTTGTTTACGCATCTGTTGCAGTTCGAACCTCATGCAACTCCAAACACCGCGCAGGTTGATCCCCATCACGCGGTCGTAATCTTCCCGGTTAGTATCGGCCGTCTCTGCGAGGACATTCTGAACGCCGGCATTGTTGTAGGCCGCATCGAGGCGTCCGAAGGTGGCAACAGTCTGTTTCACCATTGCCTCCACTTGCGCGTCGTCGGACACGTCACAGCGGACAGCCAATGTCTTATGACCTTTATTGGCAAGCTCCTGGGCTGCGGATTGTGCGGCTTTCTCATTCCAGTCCGCTACTACCACCGAGGCACCTGATTCAGCAAAAGCCCTGGCTGTGGCAAGGCCCAGTCCAGATGCGGCGCCTGTAACCAGTGCCACTTTGTTTTCGAAAGATATGTTCATGAACGGATCCTCTTTCCAGGCGATGTGCTCGCCTGACTCGCAAATGAACGCTTCGTATCTTTTCAGCGATACGTCATTCGCTCCAGTTCTTCGGGGTACCGGGCGCCGTGCACCGTGATCTTTGCGGTGGCGGCGTCGAGTTCGCGGAGATCGTCCGGCGTGAGTTGGACGGCAACCGCTCCGATGTTCTCCTCGAGGCGCTCCAGTCTGGTGGTGCCGGGAATCGGAACGATCCAGGGTTTCTGTGCAAGCAGCCAGGCGAGCGCGATCTGAGCGGATGTCGCGTTCTTCTTGGAGGCAAATGTAGCAATCAGGTCCACCAGACCGCGATTTGCCTTGCGGGCCTCAGGCGAGAAGCGCGGGAAACTGCCGCGATTGTCCTCTTGGTCAAATTCCGTGTTTTCGGTAATCGCCCCGGTGAGGAACCCTTTGCCCAGCGGACTGAACGGAACCAGGCCGATGCCAAGTTCTTCGATCGTAGGAACGATTTCTTCTTCCGGGCGCTTCCACCAGAGCGAGTATTCACTTTGAAGCGCCGTCACCGGCTGAATTGCATGGGCCCGGCGGATGGTCTGCGCCCCTGCTTCAGATAATCCGAAGTACTTCACCTTGCCTGCTTGAATCAGTTGCTTGACCGCTCCCGCCACTTCTTCAATGGGCACGTTCGGATCGACGCGATGCTGATAGAGCAGATCGATGGTTTCGACCTTCAGCCTTTTCAGCGAGCCCTCGACGCTCTCTCTGATGTATTCCGGCCGGCTGTTCAGGCCGACTGGATGCGGGTCTTTCTCTGAGTCAATCTGAAACCCGAACTTGGTCGCGATCACTACCTGATCACGCGTGGGAGCGAGAGCCTCACCCACGAGTTCTTCATTCACGAATGGACCGTAGACTTCAGCCGTGTCGAAGAAAGTGATGCCGCGTTCGACCGCTGCCCGAATGAGCGCAATCATCTCCCGCTTGGTCCCTGCCACTGTGCCGTGACCAGGGCTCAACCTCATGCAGCCAAGTCCCATAGCCGAGACTTCGAGATCGCTCTTTCCTAATTTGCGCTTTTGCATAGTTCCGTCCTTTACCCCAGATTTCGGCGCACCTTTGCCAAGGCGGCGATGCAATCCGCTCAGTAATGCTCCCACGTTATCGACCAGTGTTCTTCCGGCCGAGCCGATCGAATGATCAGCTTCCCGTCTGCGGAGAACTGGTAGACGCGAGGCAGGTCCTTGCCGACAAGCAAGTCTCGCGTATTCGATCCCTGCACATGATGAGTCAGCGCGTGCCTCGCTTCGTCCACTTCGTAGCTCCCGAAGGAAGCTTCATACCCATCTAAGACGTACTGGTCGGATTGGTTAGTTGGTGACTTGGGATACATCAGTTGCACTGACATATGTTCGTCACGCGTGTAGATCAGCATGCCTTTCGGCTGAGGGATATCGCTCGCCTTGCCTTCGGCATCCGGTGAGTCGATGTGCTTCAGGTGCCACGCTCCGATCAGTCTTTCTCTATCGGAGGCGTGCCTTGCTTCTTGGGTCATTGCAGATTGAACGTACAGAAGACCTGCGACTGCAAGAACCACGACCCACACACCATGACGCAAACCTTTCATTTTAGATTCCTCTTCTATTCGTCCGGGCGGCTACCGCTCAGCGGCCCACCAACTGCGCATGGAACGCCGGATAGCAAGCCCCTTCCAGCTTGATCCTTGACGAAGCCTCTTCAAGGGCATGAACATCGTCTGGCTTGAGTTCAACAGTCACCGCTCCAAGTTTTTCTTCAAGGCGCTCCAGCTTTGTTGTGCCCGGGATCGGAACGATCCAAGGCTTCTTGGCAAGCAGCCAGGCGAGTGCGATCTGTGCCAGAGTTACCTTTCTTCGCGCTGCGAACGAACTCACCAGATCAACCAAAACCTGGTTTGTTTTGCGATTCTCCGGGCTGAAACGCGGCACCCTGCTGCGAAAATCGGTGCTGTCGAACTTTGTGTCAGCGTCGATCTTGCCTGTCAGCAAGCCTTTGCCCAGCGGGCTGAACGAGACGAATCCGATCCCCAACTCCTCAAGGGTTGGCATCACGGTCGCTTCCGGCTCGCGCCAGAACAGAGAGTACTCGCTCTGAAGTGCGGCAACCGGCTGAACTGCATGGGCCCGGCGAATTGTCTGTGCGCTCGCTTCTGAGAGACCGAAGTGCTTCACCTTGCCTTCTTGAATCAGATCCTTCACAGCGCCCGCAACATCTTCAATCGGAACATTTAGGTCGACCCGATGTTGATAGAAGAGATCAATGGCATCAACCTTCAGGCGCCTGAGCGACGCTTCTGTCACCTGCTTGATGTGCTCAGGCCGGCTGTTCAGAGCGCTCCACTTGCCCCCGTCGCTGGGGTTTGGTGCCCACCCGAATTTCGTCGCGATTAGGCTCCGATCACTCTCAAAACCCCTCTCGCTTTTTCAAAGATACGGAACGTTGGTTCGGCCGCGCTTTCCCAATACTGCCGATTCTTTGCCTAATCCTGCCTGATGTTCTGATTTTGTGCCCGGTTTACAAGAGCCAGTAGTACCCTAGGAAAGAGGAAAAGCCCAGTGACAAAGCCTGCGCAGAAGATTTTGGAGTCATCAGCGGTGGAACTAAGGACGGAATTAGTCAGCAGGATCGAAGCGCATGCTCCCTCGGCCGGAGAGCACTCGACAGCGATTGACGGCTTGGTTCTCTTTCGTCGAACGCAAGCCACGGCATGCTACCGCGCTGCTGTTGAACCCAGCCTCACGGTTTTCGTTCAGGGGAAAAAATGCATGAGCCTCGGAGGAACAGCTTACCTCTGCGGTCCTTCGTCATTCTTCTTGTCCTCGATCGACGTTCCCATCGAGAGCCAAATCGTTGAGGCCTCGGAAGAGGTGCCACTCTTATCGATGTTACTTCGTCTTGATATGTCCATCGTGCGCGAGATCCTCAATCGCGAGGAACTACCGGAAGTTGAAATCTCTCGGCAACAGCGCGGCGTTGCCATCGGCCAGGCCGCGGCAGGTCTGCTGAATGCATGCTCTCGGCTGATAGAGCTTCTCGACAATCCCGAGGACATACCTTTTCTCAGCCACTTAATCCAGCGCGAGATCATTTATCGCATCCTGAGAACACCGCAGGGGGTTCGGCTCCGGAGTATAGCAACGACGGGCGACCTCAGCAGCAGAACGGCGAGAGCGATTACCTGGCTCAAAAACAACTATGCAAAGCGCTTGCACATGGACGAGCTAGCAGGAGTCGCACGGATGGGAGTTTCGACGCTTCATCATCAGTTCCGCGCATTGACCGCGATGAGCCCGCTTCAATACCAAAAGCAGTTGAGACTGCAGAGGGCAAGGGAGCGGATGCTGATGGATGGGGTGGACGCCACGAGCGCAGCTTACGAGGTCGGCTACGAGAGCGTCAGCCAATTCAACCGAGAATACAGCCGCTTCTTTGGCCAGCCCCCCATGCGCGATGTCAAAACTCTTCGAGCGAATGCTGTTGTCGCTGCGTGATTTAATATCCGAACGATGTTGAGGCCCCGGGCGTATCGTCGGCAAACCGTACCTTACCGGATTACGGAAGGTTAGCCCGTCATCCGGGCCAAAGGAAAACACGAGGCGGTGCAGACGTGCCTACTGGCTATGGCGGGATCAGTGCAATCCCTGTAGCAGGTAGAGCCCTCCGATGACCTGAGCCAGCCCGTCGACCTCGCGGCCGCCGACGCAATTCCACGCCATCCTCGAAACTTTGACGTTGCGTGTCGCCGCCGCAGATCGCCGCCCGGCGTGGAAACAAGACAGCTTCTTCCTCCGGTTCGTCCAGTCGCGGTGAATCGTTGTCGAATGCCTCACGTCCACGCCAACTCGTGGTTCGGCGGCATAACCGGAAGCGATCCACAAAAGGGTCTCGGGGGAGATCAACGGCGATGTCCTCGAAGCCTTCTTCATGGGCGTCTGGCGGCACGAAGGGAATTCTTCGCCAGTGCCATCAGAACTCGACGTGCCGAGCGGCGGCGGCTTTGTGAGCGCTCGCACTTGGGACAGGTGAACTGAGCCAAGGTCCACCACCTCAGCCAGAGCCTAGCGTAGATATGAACTTCGAAGGCGCGTCTATTAGCTGAGGGACTGATCCAGGCCGCCGGCCCCGGGTGGGGGCTGGAAAGGAACCGTCGTCCGACCACCGCGCCAGTCCTCGACCCTACCGTCGCTTGCGCGCCGCACTGAGTTCGCGGCAAGCCCCTACTCAGAGCGGATCGCGGCTCTGGCCGCAGACATCCCTGAGCCTTGCTTCCGCCGGGCCTCGACGGCCGGCGATTTGGCTGTCGCCCTGGTCCCGGGTGGCGGCTCGACCGGCGCAGGATCCGCCGTGACTGTCTTTCCTCTGGTGGCCGCCCCAGAGACGCGCGGTTCCACCTTGCCCTTTGCCCCTGTTCCGGCCGTCTCTTCGGCAGCTTGCTGCGACTTGCCGGATCGGCCGGGCTTCGATCCGGCTGCACGGGCCGGGCCGGCCTTTCCTGGAGCCTCGTGCAAGCCTAGCGATGCCGACATGAGCGACCGTGCTTCGGGTGTCAGAATCCTGGCGAAGGGTTTTTCGACGTAGCCGCAGCGGAGCTTTTCCTTCTTCTCCTTCTCGACTTCCAATTGGGCCCGCACTGCCGAGACATCGCGGACTTTCATCTGGCTGTTCAACCTTTTTGCGGTTCGCGCACCCCAATAGGCCGTGACGTGGTAGGTATCTGCGTTGCTGCCCGGGTGAACGGTCAGCAGATAGACTTTGTCTTCGTCCTTCTCGGGATGGAAACAATGCAGTGATCCCCGAATGAAATCACCGAGCGAGCTACGCCGCGGCATGGCATTGCCAACAAACTTGACCAATTTGTCGAGACCTTCCGCGGGAAACATTTGCTGACGGCGGAGAAAGAGAGGCAGGTCGGCTGGGCTCAGGTTCCCGCAGCTGAGAATGAACAGTTCGCCCTGCTTGTTGCCGCTGCGCAAATCCTCTAGGAAAGAATCCCACTCAGCTTCGACCCAGCGCGACTCGATGTGTTCGCGGCAGGAGGCCACGAGAACCAAAATGCGGGCCGAGTCGAGCGCAGTCTCGATGCTCCTGGAGAAATTGCCCTGTCCCGCCTCGGCGAGCGACTCTTCACTGAAGAACACCCTCAACCCTGTTGCCATGAGCGCTTCGTAAACGGCGCGCGCGTGCATGGAATCCGGCGTTGGCAAACCATCTTTGTCAGAGTTTTTGAAGGAGATAAAGACGTCGTATTTCATATTGCAGAAGGCCCTTTCTTGTCGAATCGGAGCCGCCACCGCGTCACCTCTACACCGTCGATCGCCCAAACTGCTGACAACGGGGATGATGGTCTCACATTTTAGCCTCCCTGATCTGTGTCAGATGTGAGCCTTTCGCTCCCACCGATCGCGCAGGCTCCCGCGAAACGGGCTTCGCGGAGATCTCCTCGAAGCCCACTTGTGACCCGCGCTACCTAGTCGGCATTGCGGCGGCGTGAACGTGTCAGACAACAGCCTACTCGATTGAGCGACGATGTCATAGAGAGTTGATCTGTAAACCGCTGTTAGCGTGCCGACCGAGTTCGTGTCGCCGCTCGCGGCATCTGGCGCGATAACTGCCCTACGATGTGGGTCAAGGAGTTCTTCACCCCGACACGACCGCGCTCCCAAGGCTTACCTCTCAGGCTCTTCTTCTCGCACGCGTACGCCGACCAAGCTCTCCGTGATCGCCTCATTGCTGTTTTACCAGCAGAAGCCGAGGCCATCGTGTATCCGCCTATTGTGGTCCCACCGCAAGAAATAGTGAGCACCCCCTCATCAGGGCTCTGCGCCATTGCGACGGGCTCATATACCTGAAGGATGTCGAGTGCTCCATCGTCCCATGGCAAACGGCCCTCCGCAGGAATTGCTTTAGAACGTCTCCTTGTACTAACGTGGCATTTGCTGTTTGCTTCGAACGATTGCGGAGGCGGGTGAGATGGATTTTCGCGATCTGGCAGTTGCAGCTCGTGTATTGCACAAGAGCCCCGTGTTCGCGTTGACAGCGGCGCTGACCATTGCTTTGGGAGTCGGTGCCAGCACTGCCATTTTCAGCGTGACCAACGCTGTGCTGCTACGGCCACTTCCTTACCTCCATCCGGAGGGCCTGGTGGTTGCGTGCACAGATATGCGCAAGCGCAACGTCCGCGATTTCCCGTTTTCGAACGCCGACTTCATCGATCTTCGTGAAGGCACCAAGTCAGTCTTCGAAGACATCGCCGGGGTCTTCACTTTGCCGCTCACGTTGCAGCGCGCGGACGGCACGGCTGAGCAGGTCAATGCTTCGATCGTGACGGTCAACACATTCCGATTGCTCGGTGGTGGCATTGCCTACGGGCGAGATTTTAATGATGACGATGCGGTCCCGAATCCTGCCGCTCCGCCGCCTGACGCACAGCAGGGACCTCCTCCACCACGGCTGCCGGTGCACGCCATCTTGAGCTATGAGTACCTCAAGAGCCAGTATGGCGGAGATCCCTCGGTGGTTGGACGCTCGATGCAGATTGCCGGCCCGCAGGCACCGAGGCTGATCATCGTCGGCGTTCTCCAGCCGCACTTCCACTTGTACTTTCCGCCGGACGCTCAGGTGATTTCCGCACCCGACGTCTGGATTGCGAATCGACTCGGATATGACGCCGCGAACCGCATGGGAGTATCCATACGCGCCATAGGCAGGCTTCATCCCGGAGTTACGCCCGACCAGGCGCAGGCCGAATCGGAAAAGGTGGCCGCTTCGGAGCGCGCCCAGTTCGCTATTCTGGGAACGGCCGACTATCACATCCGGGTTGAGCCGATGCGCCAGCACATGATTGCTGAGGCCCGCCCGGCGATCCTCGCCCTCATGGGTTCAGTTGTCTTCCTCCTGCTGGTCGCCTGTGCAAACGTTGCCAATCTTCTGCTCGTCCGCGCTTCGCTGCGTAATCGCGAGTTGGCGGTCCGCGCTGCCCTGGGAGCTAGTCGCTGGAGACTGATGTCGCCGATCATCGCCGAAGCCGTCTGGCTTGCCGCCTTGGGGACCCTGGCTGGACTCGCGCTCGCCTGGGCCGGAATCAGGGAGCTACGCTCGCTCGCGCCCGCCAATCTGCCGCGCCTGGATACGATAACCATCGACAGATCGGTGCTCGCCTTCACCGCGCTGGCGGGACTCGCAGCGGCGAGTCTCTTCGGCATGACCCCGGCGCTGCGCGCCTCACGTCCGCGCCTCATGAACGTGCTGCGCGGCATCAGCCGCAACACCGGACTCGGCACCGGCAGCGTCATGCGCAGCTCCGTCGTCACGGTGGAGGTCGCGCTCTCGTTTGTTCTGTTGGTTGGTTCGGGGCTGATGTTCCGCAGCTTCCTCGACCTGCAGCGTATCGATCCCGGATTCGATTCGCGCAACCTTCTCACCTTTGTCCTCAATGGCAATAACGGCGCCACTGCACCCGCGGCCAACGCAGCATTCATCCGCCAGGTGGAGGAGCGGCTAGGTTCTATTCCGGGAGTAAAGAACGTCACTGGCTCTTTTCCTTTTCCGCTGGCGGGTGGGTATAGTCCAATCCGGTGGGGCAAAGAAGAGGCGCTCTCAGATGCGAGCAAGTTTCAAGCAGCGGATTTTCAGATCGTGACGCCGGGATATTTCGACACCATGCGCACACCGCTGATTGCCGGACGCACCTTCACGGATTCCGATAACACGACCGATCGCCGGCTGATCATGATCGATGACTTTCTCGCAAAGAAGGCTTTCCCTGGAGAGTCTGCGGTGGGCAAGCGCATCCTCATCCGGCTCAAGACACCCGAGCCGGAGTGGATGGAAATTATCGGTGTCGTCGGACACGTGCGGCAAACCTCACTGTCCGTTCCTGGACGCGAGCAAATCTATTTCACTGACGGGTACGGAGGACCCGGCGCTGTGAACTCGTGGGCGCTGCGTGTTGGCGAGAATCCCGCGCAATTCGCAAACCAGGTGCGCGCCGCAATTAAAGACATTAGCCCGCGTCTGCTGGTCAGCGACCTACAACCTGTGGATCAATTGGTGCTCGCCGCCCAGGCGGAGACAACGTTCTCGCTACTGCTGATCGGCGCCTTCGCTATCGTCGCCGGAGTGCTGGCCGGAGTCGGACTGTATGGCGTGCTTTCGACCGCGGTCCGGCAACGCACACCGGAGATCGGTGTGCGCATGGCCCTCGGCGCGGGACGGCCCAGCATCTTCCGACTCATCGTCGGTCAAGGCCTTGGTTTGAGTGCGATTGGGGTGATCATCGGCATCGTCGTTGCACTCATACTCACGCGATTGATGACCTCCATGCTGGTGGGGGTGAAGCCGAGCGATCCGTTGACATTTATTTCCATGGTGCTGGTCTTTCTTGTCATCGCGACAATATCCTCCTGGATCCCCGCAAACCGCGCTGCTGCGGTTGACCCAAACCAGGCGCTAAGAGAGGAATGAATCCCGTTGCCATGGGGCGCAAGCAGAACTCTTCTGTGATGGCACTCTTGTGTCCACCGATGGTCGGCAATGCGGAAGTATTCTAGGAATCCTTCCGTCCTTCGTCCCGCGGTCCTAAAACGCGCTTCGTCGAGATGTCGCAATTTCGATCTCGACGGAGTGGATTCGGGGCAGATCTCCCCGAACACGACTTCTGTCCGCAATCACTACCGAGTGACCGCGATCCCGATAAGCTGAAAGTTCTTGGAGACATGCGTCCCGGACTGGACCTGCGGTTCGCGCGTGCCTAGGGAAAGTGGCCTATGAGTGATGGAGCGAAGTATAGCCGATTAAGGACCCGATAACGGGCTAACCTTCGATAATCCCGGTAAGAGACGGTTAGCCGACGATACCCCCAGAATCGTCACCTACGGCTTGCAACGTGCGGTGCAAGCTATAATTGCGCTCACTCATGACTTTACCGCTGGCACAAAACTGGGTCCGTATGAAATTCAATCCCCTCTAGGCGCAGGCGGCATGGGCGAAGTGTACCGTGCCCTTGACACACGCCTCGATCGCTCCGTGGCGGTCAAGGTTCTTGCCTCACATCTTTCTTCTTCGCCGGAACTCAAGCAGCGCATGGAAGGTGAAGCCCGAGCCATTTCGTCGAGGAATGTGTCGTTTCGAGGACATTAGCGTGCGCGGGCCCGCCACGGTGCCATGCGGCTGAGCATCCCGTCTCGCACAATCAGCGTGTGAAACAGAATGGCTCCAAAATGGGCGACGAATGCGAGGAATAGGAGATCGGCGAGAAACGTGTGCGTCCTCCGCAAGGCCGCGTACAGCATCACGCTGTGCGGAAGGATGGGAAAAAGATGCAGTGAACCGAACAGGACAATCGGATAGCGCGCCGCCGACAACATCCCCCAGCCGACCAGCGGCAGCACAAACAGCAACGTGTACAACAATACTTCGGATGCGTGTGCGACACTTCGCTCCTGCGAGGACATGGTTGCCGGAAATGGCGGCAGGGTACTGAACTGGCGATTCACGAAGCGAATCACGACCAAGATCAGAATGGCGATCCCCAGCGGGCGGTGAATGGAAACTAGGCGATAGTAGTCGCCCAGCGATGCGACCATGGCAACGCCAATCCCCAGCATGGTCAGGACCATAGCGGCCATCAGCCAGTGCAGAAACCGCATGGACTTAGTGAATTGCGTCCTGGCGCTCACTTTCGCACCTCTGAAGGCGTAATTTCGCTCGGCCCTTTGGTTTCGCCTGCGCGCCTCGTAAACGATTGCGAGTAAACCGCCGACCGCGCGCTGAGCAAGGGATCGTTGGACGGCGCCATGCCAGCCGGCAAAACCAGCGGATCGAAATTAATGTCGCGCGCAAAACTGGTCTCCTCGCTTTCCACAGAATCGAGTGTCAGCGTTCCCACGTCCACCTGCTCCCGCCCTTCCGGCCACTGGATAGTAGCGTTGTCGGTTGGATCACCGGGCTGTGCAACCGTCATGACCAAGTGCCACTGCAACGGGTGCTGCTGGATGCTCACGATCAGGCCATCGAAGAGGAAATTCTTGTCCTGGCTTGTCCCGGTCGCGGCGTCATACGGCTGCACTGGCGCGAGTGTCCAGCGCACGTAGGTGGACACGCCGTCGGCGTTGACGAATCGGAACGCATTGAGACTGTGGTAGGCGCTGTTCTCGAAACCGGACGACGGTGCATGGCTCTTGATGATTGCGAGCGCCCGCGCGGTTTCAGGGTGGATCGCGAGGAACGCCTCCCCTTTCGCCGCATCGGGTTGATGCGTGTTGGGACCGGGTTGCGATGCCACCAGGTTGTCATAAAAGGCCTGCGGATCCTTGAATGGGAACACCGGCAGATTGATCATTGCGGTCCGCCATTGTTCGCCGTCGGGCAGAGAGAACTGAAGCCCCAAGCCGCGGACGGTGCTCAGTTCGTCGGTGGCGCGGGGATCGCCGCCGCCCAGGGAAAAACGACCGATCACTGGCACGCGGCCACTCTGGAAGACGACAGCCTTCGAGAGGCGCCCCCCCTGCCCGTTGCTATCGAAAAATCCTCGAACGCATACGCCCTTCGCGTGATTTCGACGGAAACCCGAGTGGATGCCGTTCACCCGCTCAAGCTCATCGACGAACCGCGCAGGCGTCAGTTTCTGCGGGCTGAACCACCCGCCCAGATAGAGAAACACACCCAAAACACCTAGAAGCAGAACGCCAATACCCGCCAATCGGGCGAACATGTTTCCTGCGGTGAGGGGCGCTGGATGCATTTCCATCGGTGCGGTTTCACTCAGCACTTCTCCGCTGCGGTTTGTGGTTTTTGCATCCTGGTTGGCTAACGGTGCCATTGCGTCCTCCTATCCCGTCGGTTCGGAGATGGTTCTTCGATGCACTAGCAAGCAATAAGGGGGCGTCTTTTTTGTTGCCGCGCCGTAATCGGCCGCCGCCAGGCCCTTCGGTCGTTACTCGCACGAACGGATGGGTCAAGAGCCGCCTGCATTGATTCTGTCCTTTCGCGTTTTCATCTATACAACCCATTGAACGGCACCGGGCGGATGACGGGCAAGCCGAAGTTGTTGCGGTCCAGAATTCCTCTTCGAGGAGATTTGCCATGGCTCCCATGTAAGCTCGTTTCTGGATAACTAGCCGACTGCACGGGAACAAGACTTCTAGGGGCGGCAGGGGAAAGGGACTTGCGGGCGCGCCCTCACTTCGCCGGCGCGGTTCGCTTCAATTCCTCGGCCCAGTTCTGAACGATTACGATCTGCGACACTGGCCGTGGGGCTTGCTCGTGAGGCTGAACCACCCACATTCGTAAGAGTGGCACCGAAACCGTGAGGCCACGGTGTATCTGCCAGCATAAGATGGAGAGGGACTAGGCTTCGTAGCACGGTCAGAATACACCAATGTTCGTAAGCCTCGTTAGCGCGAAAGAGCGTAAAATGCTGCGCGGCTCTTGTTGCAGTGAGTACCGAGGCTTCCGGGTTCTCGGTCATGGATAAAACAACACTGCCGGCGTATAGAACAGACCTAACCTATCGTGTCATTCCCACGGAACAGGGTAAATCCACATCGCTCCCCGCAAGGGGAAAGTGCATCGCAAGATGGACCGATGGCGGCGCTTGAGATGGCATGTCGCGATTCATACCGGCAAGACTAGGGAAGAGTTGCCCGTTAACCGGGAGTTAGCCGATTCTTCATCGGCTAAAACTGCATCCATTCCCTTTTCATGGGGCGCATCGGTGGCAGATTCGCCAAATGTTTCTCAACGAAGGCTCGCTCGCCCGACATCCATCGCCGAAAGGGTCGACTGAATCCGCCGTGGTCAGTCAGATGATTTGCAACAACGGAGGAGAAGATGAAATACGTAATCAGCTGGGGTCGAGCGCCCGCAAGGTTCACCCATCGAGTATGAGAACGCCCAGAAGCGAATCCTCGAGGTGTTCGGTCAGTGGAAGGCGCCAGCCAATTTCAAGGTCGAGTTTTTCGTGGTGCGTGTGGGCGAGTAGGGTGGGCACATGTTGCTGGACTGCGACGACCCGCTAACGATTCACAAGTTTTGCTCGATGCTCCCGGCATTTGTATTCCAGGTGCACCCCGTGATCCGCGTCGAGGACGCAGTCCGGGGCGAACTCGAAGTAATCGCCTGGCGCGACGGTCTGAGAGGCAAATGACTCCGATAGGATCCTGTTGGTGGTTTGATTCGGGCCGGCAATCCGTCGTACGGAGCGGGTTTATCGGCCCGGATAACTTCCGTGTGGCCCGTGACTCGAGAGAAACGACGAACCACTCGTCCTCTCTATGGATTACGGGGTTACATCCAGTCCATAAGATGGGTGGCTGAAGGTTCCGCCGATTTTGATGGGCACGATCTCCCCGGCATTTTTCTTCTTGAACAATGGTTCCACAGACTTAAGCAGAACTGATTTCACGCCCTTCGATCCCTTGGAGAGCTTGTTATCGAGTTGCAAGGTTCCATGAAGGTTGACCTGCTCCGTCAACAGACCGTAGGTGCCATGCAAGTGAGCCAGCGCTCCCGGGACCATGAACGAGAGGTCCGAGAAAGTAGCGATGGCGTTGTTCAGCACCACATGTCCCTTCAGATTTTCAACGACGCTTGCCGGATCGTCGTTTTCTTTCTCGCCCAGAGCCAACTGACTGAGATGGTCGACCTTTTCCTGCGTCGTCGAGCGGACGAAACTCGCCGCATCGATTCCAAAGTCTCCCTGCAGGTTCACCCTTTCAATAAAAGGTCGTTTCCCAGGGGGAACCAGGACTTGTGTTCTGAAGTTCATCGCTCCGGTCAAAGCGGGGTGATCTGCCTTGGCGAGGAGGCGTAGCCAGTCCTCTATCTGTCCCTGCAGTTCGGTCGTGCCTAGCGAAATGGTCCTTCCTCCTGAACCTTCCGGGGCTGCCTTCTTTGCCACTTCGACTTGCGATACTAGTGACGTCCGCTCAAATTGCGCCTGCACTGAGGAAAGAGAGACGTCTCCATCCAGCCCATTCACAATGCCACGGAATTGCGTTTTCAGGTGTACCGCATGGTCGCTTCTGGTTACTTTGAAATCGGGCGCGTCGGTACTGCCTTCGATCGCGATGTGTTCGAGCACACCATTGAATTTGCCGGTGGAGGCTAGGGTTCCTCCAATTCCTGAAAATCCGCCTAGGTCCGCGCGTTGAAAGTCGTACGAGCCGGACAGACGGGTTTGCCCCACGTCCTGCGGCTGCAGGGGGCCGAATAGCCCGTCCGCGCGAATTTCTCCGGGAGGCTCCGCATTCAGCAGCGCGGTATGGAATGACAGGGGCCGGTCATCGGCTACAGAGTTCAGCGTCAATTTGTGAATTTCGAACTTGAGCGGTTTTTTCCCGGATTGGCCGGAAGCAAACTCCACGACGGCACCGTCCGCGACGATCTGGTCGAGAATCAACGCGGACTGCTCCGGGCGCCCGGTCGGTGCAGCGTTCTCGATACGTTCACTGCCGGATGACACGAATATGCGCAGACCTTCGATCCTGACACGTCGAACACGCTTAGGAGTCCTGAAAAACTCCCAGTAAGCGCCCTGGATGGTGAGCTTTTCAATGGTGGCGCTCGGCGGCTCGTCTCGATCGCGGTTGCGGCGGAAAGTCACTCCTTCGGCAATGCACCCGGGAGGGAAATATGTCTCGTGAAACGCTTTCACCTCGACCGTGCGTGAGAATTTTTCCTGCAGCGCCTTGACGACGACGTCACGCGTGAAAGGCCAGCGGCTTAGCAGCAACACAGCTGAGCCGCCGATCACAACCAGTGCCAACACCGTGCCAAGCTTGATTGAGCGGGATGATACCTTGGACTTGTTTTTCAAGATTTCCTTTTTTATCCATCGAAGTAATTCATCGAAAATGAATCGAAAGCGTTCACTTGGGAACTCCAGATGGCCTCTGCGAATGAGCGAAGGTTCCCCTTTTCGAAGGCCTGCCTAATGAGAGAGCCTAACCAGACGCGGCGGAAGTATCTGTTCACAAAGGAACGCTTTAGTCGCGTCCTGATTCGGCTTAGCGACCGCCGAAGGAACGACAGGCAGAGCTCTGTTTGGATGGACGCGCATTCACTCTCGATAGGCCAGACAAGCCATCGATCTGGATCGGTTGGCCGCCGTCAACACGATTCCGGGCGGTTTGTCGGCATAACCGGAAGCTGTGAAACGGGCTTGAGGGAGATGTCATACCTGTATGTCGTTATCGGGCAGATCTCCTCGAAGAGGACGCGTCGGCATGGGCGCTTTGCGGCGCCGCGCGGCCGCCATCCGGATGCGATCAACTGGCCGGCAGTCCTACTCAATCCTGGGAAACAGCGGTCCCGCAGCTTCAATAGGGCTCGTGTTGAGTGCATCAATTATCTTCTGGCTGGTTTCCGGCAAGAAGGGGCGCAGGTCGATAGCGACCTGGTGGATTCCGTCGATCCATCGTCTCAGGACCACATCCAGCTCCGTGATTTTTCCGCTTTTGAGTGTCTCCCACGGCTTTCCATGGCCACCTCTTGATTGAGTCTCGCGATCCCGTTCCAGATGCGCTGTGCCGCTTCATCTAACCGATATTCCTGCAACAGCCCACGGACTTCGCTCAAGCCGGACGGCCTTCGAACCGAAAGGTCGAGTCCGGGAAGGACTGTCTTGGCGCAGAGACTTGTTACCCGGCTCAACAGATTTCCGAGACCATTTGCCAGATCGCTTTCGTATCCCTCAGAGAGTCTTTTGGTTGAGAAGTCGCCGTCGTCGAACGGCGATACCGCTTTCATGAGGAAGTGCCGCAACCCATCGGCTCCGAATCGATCGGCGTACTCGAAAGGCTCAATGGCGTTACCCAGCGACTTGCTGATCTTTCGCCCATTCTCGGTCAAGAATCCATGCACGAAGAGTTCATTCGGCAGCGGCAACCGCGCCGAAAGAAGAAGGGCTGGCCAATACACGGCGTGGAACTTCCAAACGTTCTTGCCGATGACCTGAATCTTCTCGGTCTCGCTGTTCCAGGTCGTTCGCCAGTTTTCGTTCGTGCCGAAGCCAAGGCCCGAGATATAGTTGATCAAGGCGCCGATCCAAACGTAGATAACTTGAGACGGGCGGCCTGGCACCGGAATGCCCCAACCGCCTGAACGTTCGGACGAGCGTGAGATGCTGATGTCCTGTAAGCCGCTCCGAATGAAATTCAGCACCTCATTCTTCCGCTGGATGGGTACTATCCGAATTTCGTCCTTGAGGCTTCGAATTGACATACGGTATGGACGTGGTCACATAGACCTTCTTGCGGGAAGTCATGGCTTCGTCTCCTTGAGCGAATCCGGACGCAGCGGAGATACACGCCACCGTCTCGCCTAATTCAGTGATTGGGTTGTTCGAATTTGGAAGAGAAGATCAGGCCGTCATGACTCCCGAGCGAGCAGCAGACAAGGAGAAGCGCGCCCTTTTCAGAGCAGTGGCATTCTTCCTTTCTGACCGCACGCTCGGCATGACAAGCCTCCTGATTACTCTAAATATGGCTCAGTTAGCCGAGAATTTCAAGCTGGCGGGAGGAAGCGAAAAGGCTCGAGTTTTTCAACAGCCACCATTCGGTTTCGACAACGGTGGTCTGACACACAACGTCGGAGGGCCAAAGTGCCGACCGATTACACTCCAGCTCGGCGGTTCCGAGAAGATGGCGCAACGATGTAACGGATCATTTGTGCTGCTTGGCCTCGGGTCAACTCGGGCGGCACAACGATTCCGTTCCGCTGAAGCACTCCGATCTGTTTTTCGGTTGGTACCCCATTTCGCCAATTCGCGTCGCGTGCGACAAGGCGCTCTGAATCGGGACGTTTGGAACTAACGAAATTGTCCGCGAAATGGATCGCGGCTTCGAGCTCGGCGATACGGTCGAGGGGCGTCGACCCGGTGCGAGGAGACTTGAGTTGTATGCCCCATGTATCGAGCAGGTCGGATTCCACCAACACTGACTCGCCCTCTGACAGGAACAGTTGATACCCCCCGGGAACAGCGTGCCAGGTGTTCCGAGTGAAATCGTCTAATTCGGCAGGTGGCTCGAAGTTCCAGAAGTCGATACGCTCGGCGGCGATTTTTATGTCGTCAGGCGTAGCAATACGCGACACATCAATCCAGGGATAGCGATCGCTGAGATCCTCGATCAGCCGTTCCGTTTTCAGTGCGTCGCAACCCTTGAGGTTCAACCGTGAAGGAAGCTTGAATAAGTCGTTCAGTCCAGACAATTGGTGTGTTTTCGAATTGTCGGCAATGTCGATGATCACAAGGTTTTTCTTGTCCGGATGACGCCGCGTTCCGCGCCCCACCATCTGCGCGTAGAGAAGCTTTGACCGCGTGGGACGGGCCATAATGATCGCATCCACGCGCGGCTCATCGAAGCCCTCGGTTAAGACATTGCAGTTCGTGACCACGTCGATGTCACCCTTGGAGAACTGGGCAAGTTTGATCCCGCGATCGTCGCGCGGCATGTCCCCCCAAACCGCGGACGTGCGTAATCCGACAGCCACGAATGCGCGGCACACATCCAACGCATGCGCGACATTGACACAGAACACGATCGCGCGACGGCCTGCCGCGTACTTCCGGTAGGCTGCAACCAGCAAGTTGTTCCGCTCGCCTGTGTTGACAACCTGCGCTAATTGGCTTTCAACGAAATCACCGTGGCGAATGCCGACCCTGTCTAGCGAGGCATCACTGTGCACGCGCCACCCGGTTATGGGGCACAGGTATTGCTCAGCGATCATCTCTCGAAGATCTCGCGCATAACATACTTCCTCGAATACGGCACCGAGGCCCTGCTTGTCACCGCGTTTAGGGGTTGCCGTGAAGCCCACCAAGTAGCGCCGCGTGTTCGGGTTAAAGAGGCCGAAATGTTCAAAGATGCGACGGTAGGAGCGCGCCACGGCATGGTGCGCCTCGTCCACGACAATGAGGAAGAATTCTTCCGGGCTGAACTGGCGGAGCCTGGCGCCACCGGCTCGGCCGAGGGTTGGGACTGAGGCCAGGACGACCTTAGCGTCAGCGGGTGCTCTTGAACCCGACTGCTCAATGCCGACCTTCAGCTCGGAGTCCACCTCGAGAAACTTTTCACGCGCTTGTGACAGGAGTTCCTCTCTATGCGCAAGCACCAGCAGTCGCTTTTTCATCTGAAAGAACCGCGGAAAATGCGCGAACACCACCGTTTTGCCTGTTCCGGTTGGCAGGGACACAATGACACGACGTTTACCGTCCTTGTACGCTTGGCGAACTCTCTCTAGAGCTTCCCTTTGATAGGACCGTAAGAGCATGATGAGATCAGGTTCATCCAACGTCCGAAGGGCATAAGATACCGGAATTCATTGTCGTTCCGCTTGGGTGTGAGCACGTTCCAAACTACAGCGGCACCTCAATCAGCGTCGGTCCTTCTGTCTGAAACCCTTGTATTAGCGCCTTCCCGAACGCCTCCAGCGAGGTAACCCGGGTCGCGGGCACTCCCATTGCTCGCGCTAAAAGAGTCCAGTCGAGATCGGGCCGGCCGATTTCGAACATGGCGGCAGCGCGCGTACCCGGGTTGCCGAACCCGAGATAAGAAAACTCACGCTTCAGGACCGCATAGTCGCGGTTGGCAAAGACTACTGTCGTAATCTTCAGACCCTCTCTCGCCATCGTCCACAGGGCTTGCACTGTGTACATTCCGCTGCCATCCGCACTCAGGCACAAGACACGACGATCCGGGCAAGCCACGGCTGCGCCCACCGCCAGTGGCAAGGCAATGCCGATCGAGCCGCCAGTGTTCGCCAGCCAGTCGTGAGGTGGAGCTTCTTTGGTCGCGGCCATTAGTCCACGGCCAGACGTTATGGACTCGTCGACCACGATCACGTTTTCCGGAAGCAGAGCTCCGACCGCTGCAGCAAGCCCCGGCAGCGTGATTTCACCGCTGGGCATGGACGGTCGGTCCGCGTTCTCTGCCGTCAGCCCATGGCTCCTGATCGGCAAGGCTTCTGCAAGCGCATCGAGCGCCCCAAGGTAGTCTTCCCCAGGGCTCGCCAGCGTGTGGACCGTACAGTCCGGGGAAGTGAACACGCTACTCTTACCTGGATAGGCGAAATAAGCGACGGGGGCTCGGGCGCCAACCAGAATCAGCTGTCGAAATTCCTTGAACTGCTCGATCGCAGGCTCCAGGACATACTGCACGCGCTCGACCCTCGGCAGTCCCGCGCCGCGCTCGAGACGAGTGATCGGATAGGGTGCCATGAGTTTGGCGCCCGTAGCCGCTGCAATGCGTCCTGCGGTTGCTAGTCCTTTGCCGTATAGTCCGTTTCCTGCTATCAGGACCGCCGTCCGCATGCCTGACCGGAGCAGGGCAGCAGCACGTTCGACGGTCTGAGTATTCGGCAGGGGGGCGTTTGGCGGAGCCGGGACGGCTGCAGTCGAACCACCCTCGCCCCAAGCGACATCGGCCGGGACGATGAGCGTCGCAATCTGTCCCGGTGCCGTTCGTGCAGCCACCACCGCTTCCGAGGCGTCGCGACCCATTTCCGACGATTTGCGAGATGTACGCAGCCACTTGGAATAAGGTCTTGCGATTCCCTCTATGTCAGAACCGAGCGGCGTATCGAAATGAAGGTGGTCGGTTGCATGTTGGCCGACCAAATTTATGACTGGCACCTGCGCGCGGCTTGCATTGTGTAGATTGGCCAGGCCGTTGCCGAGACCGGGGCCGAGATGAAGTAGAGTGCACGCCGGTTTCTCCGCCATTCGTGCATAGCCATCGGCGGCTCCGGTGACAACACCCTCAAAAAGGCCGAGCACGCATCGAGTCTCCGTGATCCGATCAAGCGCAGCGACGATATGGATCTCTGAGGTTCCGGGGTTCGAGAAGCACGTGTCGACGCCGCCAGCGACCAGCGTGCGTACAAGGCATTCAGCACCGTTCATTGCGCGAACCTGCCATCGTTTGATACCGGAGTTCTCTCGGCTTTTCGCTCTGTTGAAGCACTGAGTATACCCAACGTTCGATGATGTTAGGCGTTCTCTTGCGGGTATCGGAAGACGGGAAATCTGCGGTAAGAGGCGACGCCGGAAAGCACGGTCCCGGCATCTCGTTTTCTCGGATGGTGGGATTGTTCCTACCGGCGATTGTACGGGGTGGTCCGTTTGCGACTATGTACGATTCACTGGCTCAACTTTGCTATTGAAGCAGGTTCGTTGGTCGCGTTTGCCTAGGACACAGCGTCGCAGCAACATGAGCGAAGTCCGCTGCGGCGTCTCGAATCTTCACCGCATCGGCAAAAGTCTTGGGATGGTAGTCGTTTCGGCCCGCTGGATGGGCTGAGGGCTGAGGTCGGCTTAGTGATTCTGACAACATCAACAAGAACAAAGATTCCGGATACCGCACTTCCCACGTTCGCTGCGGACCTGCGAGCAGTATGTCCACAGGTCCGTGACTATGAGGTTCAACTACGGCGTGACCTCGAAGATAACACCGTTGCCATCGGCGCCGCCGTATCTAGCGGTACCGTAGACCTTGCCGCTCTCCATTACAAGATTGCTGAACGAGTAAAGGCCATCACTGCCGCCCGTAAAGTTATAAAGCACGGTGTATGTCCAAGCGCCGCCTGATGGCATCAATTCATAAACCGTCCCGGCATTATAATCACCGTCGCAGTGGGTTGTGGCGTAAATGTTGCCCGATGCGTCCAGGACAACACTGCGGTAACTTCCTGAGATGCCCCAGCCCGGCACGCTGTAGAGTACCGCGAAAGCCCAGCTTCCCTTTGAGAGCGTCAGCTCAAAAACTGTGCCCCCACCGTTGGTGCCGCCCTCGGTCGCCGCACCGTAGAAGTTCCCGGCCTTGTCGGCGATGAGGCTCGCATATGGGACCGCCCCGTCGTCACCGTTCTGAAAGTTATGGAGGATATTTTCGGTCCAGTTGGTTCCGGGTACTAACTGGTAGACGGTGCCATAGCCATAGCTGCCTCCTGCGGACGTCGTGCCATAGAGGTTGCCAACGGCGTCGAAGCTTACGCCGCCGACGGGATCGGACCCGTCAGTGCCCGCGCCGAAACTGTAGAGCACACTCTCCGTCCATGCTCCGCCTTTGGTCTGCGGGGCCGTAAGTTTGAACACTGTGCCGTTGCCGTTTGATCCGCCTTGGCTGGTTGTCCCGTAAAGGTTACCGGCCGCGTCCAACACCAAACCTGCGGTGGGGGTTGCGCCATCTTTTCCACCGGCGAAGCTATAGAGTATCGTCTCATCCTTCCCTTTGATCTCGAATACCGTGCCAAAGCCGGAAGCGCCGCCTGCGGTGGTCGTGCCATAGAGGTCACCGGCCTTACTTCTAACCAGGCTCCCCTGCGGAATGGCTCCGTCTGTTCCGCCAGCGAAACTGTGCAGCACAGTCTCCACTCCGGTCGTGGCATTAATTTTGAACACGACTCCGTTATTCGAAGCACCTCCGGAGGAGGTGGTGCCGAAGAGAATCTTCCCGTTTGCAATGAAGCCGTTCGCCGGAGATCCGCCGTCGCTTCCGCCGGTGAAATTGTGAATGACGCTGAAGCCTTGAGCGTGCGCCTGCAGGTTCGCCACCGGCGCCATGCCGAGCGCAAGAGTGAAAGCAAGCACGAGCCTGCCGGTCGATATCGATTCAGATTTCATTACGACTCTTTCCTGAGCCTTTCGAGTGTAGTTGCGCGGCTCGCAAAAGTTCGCTCGTCGGGAGAGACCCGATCTGAAGTTTTGAAAGCTTGCTGCACATCGCCGACGCTGTCAAGAATATGTAGTACATGAATCACAATCATGAAAATCTACAATGAAGAATTATGGGGTTCGCGCGACAGAGTTGCGCGCCCTGCCGAACCCCAAACCAAGAACTCCTACCCGCCGGATGCGCCCCTATCCACAACATCCAGAGCATTGCAACATCCAGAGTACGGGAATGGATCGTCAGGCAGTTTTAATGGAGGCGGCCAGCAAAGCGAGGGTGCGCAGAAAGCAGGGAATGCCCGAGTCTGTCGCGGAATACGCCCAGCAGAAGGAGGCGGAAGAAGCCTTCCATCCATCGCACCGACGAGTTCGGTGACCGTTGCTCTTTTGAGAAGCATCGCGGAACAAGCTGAAAGAAGGCGCCGTTTGACAATTCCGAGCACCGCCGCAAAGGGTCGGATTGCGATGCCCGATCTTCGGCCGCCTGAGCAATATTGCACAGCAACAACGTGCCAGGCGGGAGATAGTTCTCGCGTGGAGAGCCTTGGGATAGAGTCTCAATCGTAGTTCAACCTTAAGACGAACAATCCTGATCTTCAGCGATCTGGACGGCTATAGGGAGGCGCGCGTGCGGAACGGATGGACGTTCACGTGTGTTTTAGTAGCGGCGGTCCAGCTAGCGGGCACCGCTGCCGCGCAGCTGGTTCAGACGGAGTCCGGCACAGTCTCCGGGATTCACTCCACTGGGTTGAGTGTCTACAAAGGAATCCCCTTCGCTGCCCCGCCGGTCGGCGACTTGCGCTGGCGCCCACCGGCGCATGCCGCATCCTGGACTGGCACTCGTCAGGCAGTTGCCTTTGCCCCGGCGTGCATCCAAGTCGGAGTCTCCATGCCCGGCGAGCTACCTCCGGCGGTGAGCGAGGATTGCCTATACCTCAACATATGGGCGCCGGCGAAAGCCGAGACAAAGACCGCGCACGAGCGCCTGCCGGTGATCGTTTGGATATATGGCGGCGGATACATCAACGGGTCGGCATCGATGCCGCTGTACTGGGGCGACCAGCTCGCTCAAAAAAGTGTCCTCATTGTCACGATCGCCTATCGCCTTGGTCCGCTTGGTTTTCTTGCGTTACCCGAGCTAACGCGGGAGTCCCCGCACCACTCGTCCGGGAATTACGGCTTGATGGACCAGATCGCAGCCCTCGAGTGGATTCACAGGAACATTGCATCCTTTGGCGGTGATCCGAAATGTGTAACCATCGCCGGACAATCTTCCGGTTCCATATCGGTTAGCATCCTCATGGCCTCGCCCCTTGCCAAAGGCTTATTTCAGCGCGCCATCGGAGAAAGCGGCGGTCTGTTTGAACCGCTCCAACTCGCACCAAAATTCCTCCTGGCGAACGCGGAACACGAAGGAGAGAAGTACGCCGCTGCGCTGGGTGCGCCCTCGCTCAAGGAACTGCGACGGCTGTCTGCGTCCCTGCTCAGCGGCAATGCCGGTGGCATCGTCCATGCAGTAATCGAGCCCTATGTGCTTCCCCTTTCGCCCTACGAGGCTTTTACTTTAGGGCAGCAGAACGATGTCCCGCTGCTGATCGGTTCCAATGCAGAAGAGGCGCGGGCGATGGTGGATGTCTCCCAAGAGACGGCCGCCACGTTCGACAGGGACCTGGAGCATCGCGTTGGCCAACTTCCCCCGGCGCTGCTCGCGGCATATCCCCACGCCACCGACGAGGAGGCACGACAGGCGCAACTCGGCCTTGAACGCGATCTCCGCTTTGGCTGGGACATGTGGGCATGGGCGAGGCTGCAAGCCGGAACCGGCAAGAGTCCCGTCTTTTACTACTCGTTTCGACAGCGGCCGCCGTTCCCGGCTGGCTCCGTGTATGCCGGTTGGGGCGCGAGCCATTTCGCCGAGCTCTGGTACGTCTTCGACCACCTAGACCAGTCGCCGTGGAACTGGACTGCGGGGGATTGGAAGCTGGCTGAAGAAATGTCCAGCTACTGGGTCAACTTCGCAAGGTCCGGCGATCCGAACGGCCCGGGTCTTCCCTCGTGGGCTGCATTCACCAACGCCGAGAGCAAGGTCCAATACCTCGCCGCTCCGATCACAGTCGGTGGAGTGTCGAATATCCAAGAACTGAGCGTCTTCGATGCTGTCTACTCGACCGTGCGAGGTTCGCCATTTGCCGACCCGGCGATTGCCGTTAGCAAGGGAAAACCATGAACGGTTCTGACAGGCAAGTTGATGGCACCTTGGATTCGAAAAAATCTCGAGAGAGAGACAGTGCCTGGGTAGTCTGCGAATAAGTGGACCTTGCACTCGTCTTTCGTTGGGCGCAGGGAATTCGCTCCGGCGGGAGCATGCTGATTTTCAGCATGATTCTTGTGGTCGAGGTCCTCGTAACCCACGTTCCGGTCAACCACCTAATTGCGCTCGATGAGTGCGTACCCCGAGTTTCGAGGCATGAAGTCCCGTAGTCGCAGCGGGCATTTTGGCGTTTCTGGTTCTAGTTGCTACCGCCATCAAGGCGAAAATCGAAGGGCGTTCGGTGCCGTCCTTCCGATTCATGGACAAAGACTGTTGCGATCCGTGCTGGGGATTGCGGGAGGCGTTGCGGCGCCTCCGCGTTAGTTCTCGCCTTGAAAACGAGTGGCTGCTTGATCTTTGATGGGCGAGCATTGCATGGCAAGAACGCGCGGGACTATGGAGGGCGGTGGTGGGTCACCTTTCTGCTCACAGCCTTGTTCGAGGAGTCACTTTTGCGCGGCGATCACTGGCTTTCGCGCCACCCATCTGCCCAACCATGGACAATCGCCGATCGGGATTCGTTCTGTCGTGGGCGCCGGTCTGCTGTTTTGCTTGATCCTCTGGCTGACCCAGTCGCGTCACTGGGCGGTGGCACTGCATGCCGGTTGGGATTGGTCTCGGTCCTATCTCTACGGAGTACCCGACAGCGGCCGGGTCGCGAGCGAACAACTGTTTGCGACACACCCTTGGGGTATGGGCGGATAAGGAGTGGAGGCCTGCGCTCGGACTGCTCGGCTATCCAGGCGGACGCGACGAGTTGAAAAGGTTTCGCCTTTACGTTGTGCGATACATGTTCGACCTTGGGTTTGAAAGAGACGAAGACTGCTCACACGCTGCGCAAGAGTTCGTACAGACAGTTGAAGCAGAGAACCGGAGTGTTGCCGATCGGCAGTCGGCTCTAGTTTTGTTGCCGCGTTTTCGGAACCTGACAGCGGACGAATCGAAGGAGAATTTCGAACACGTGGTCGACCGTCTGCAAGATCCCGAAGCGACGGTTCGCATGGAAGGCAATGCTGCCGCGATTCCGTACCCGGAAGCTGAAATAGCCAGAGAGCAGGAGGGAGGCGCTCGTTCGATATTCGTATTGAATTTGAAGAAATTGCAAACAGAAGCTGTGAATTCCAAGGGACGTGGCTGACCGCTACGCAGCAGATTTGCACAGACCCGACAAGACTGCACTGGCCTGCAAACTCCATCTCATAGGACCGCGGGTGGCCGGTTGTCGCACAGTTGCCCTTCTGTGCGTCCGCAGCAAGTTTTCTCGATAGCGGTCGACTACCTTGGGAATTCTGAACCAGGATCAATGATGCCCGACGAGTTCCTTTCGCTCCCGACCGGGCTTCTCGGTATGCCAATACCTCTCACGTAGATAGTGACGATGCAATTCCTCTTCGTAATCGCGAGTGATGAGAGCTGCTTCGGTGTATTCCGGAGATCCTTGGACAGCTTCCCGAGTGAGGTTGATGAACTTTCGATTCTTCCCAGCTGATTCGTTCAATCCATTGGGTTGAAATCAGGACTTTCTTACCCGGCCACCAGTTGCGGGTGTCTACAATCAAGTAGCGAATAACCCAATCCTCGTCATCCACCACAAAATCCGAGACGTGACCGATCTCTCCGTCCCGGGCCTGAATCGTGCGGCCGGTTACATCCTTCGTGCTGCGCAGGTGCAGGTCATCACTCTTTTTGTGTCGAGTGGCCGCCGACCATCGCCCTTGCCGTTGCGGGTAAGAGGAATCGCCCCACATATAAGGGCCGTCCCAGTACGCTGGCCAACCATAAAATGAGTAGTACTGAATCTCGTACTGTCGGGACACGGGTTTGTCGGTGTCCAAGGATGGACTGTTCTCAATTTGCTTCTTGGTCAGATCGACGGGAATCACCTGGTCATCCTTCCGAGCTGGGTCCAGTGCATAAGGAGAGATCAGAACCTGTCGGCCGCCCAGCCAGCCGCCTGTATCGGCAATCAGGTATCGAACCGCCCAACTCTGGTCGTCGAAGTAGAACTCTTCAGCCTTGCCGATGTCTCCGTGGCGTGCGCTCAGTTTGTAACCCTTTAGATCTTTAGCCAGTCGCAGCATTTGCATTTCTCCTTGCGTGCTAGTCGGCCACAAGTAATTTTCAACAGGGCGACACATCCCTATCGACGAAGCCTAAGGGAAGGAGAGCCCGTAGTCTGATCAATAACGCTCACAGGACCCAATGCGGACGTCCTTGGGTCACGAAATCTGGAAGCGGCGGAAAACGGGTACTTTGATCAAATCCAACAGAAACGCAAAAAGCAGAGATGCCACGAGCGTAGAAGCGACGACAGCAATGGGCAGAGGCCGCATCGCGATACCCCGCATCGCCAGAGTACAGATGATCACGATGTCACCTACCGACGAAACGATGAGCCATGTACCTGGTCGAGAGTTCCACAAATGTTGGCGTTCGCGGATGGCATAGAGTGTAGCTTCGCCGCCGAACACCAACGCGATCGCGGCGAGGGTCTGGAGAGCACCGATGTCGAGTCCTAGTTGGTATTTGCCTACAAGCAGCGCACTCGTACAGAACCCGAGAAGGCAGATTCCTAGGACGGAGCATGCCAACACCAGCTTGCTGATTTGCCACTGATTGGGCTTTGCCGACGGCCGGACGTTGTCTGCGGTGACAGACATACCAAGAAAGTCACCCGTGATCATGATGATCACCATGAGCAAGGGCGTTAGGATGGCGTGACCGGTGACGATCAGCCCAATGGAGAGGAATAGCACATTGACTATCTTCTTAGTGACGGAGTTTAGCGTGTAGGTAAGGATGCGCTGGAATGCCGACCGGCCTTCCCTGACGGCGAAGACGATGCCGCCGAGTCCGGCAGCGGTCAATACGATTCCTGCGGCCGATTTCGCTACGTCCGTTGCCGTGGATACTGCAACTCCCATCTGTGCCTGGCGTAGAGCGGGGGCATCGTTCGCGCCATCCCCGCACATTCCAACCGTGTGGCCGCTCTTCTCGAACGCCTTGACCAGGTCATACTTTCCCTCGGGAAAAACACCTGCGAAAACTGCGAACTGCTCCGGGCGCACATCGTGCGGAATTGGGCCAGGAGGACAGATCGGCCCGTCAAGTCCCACCGCATGAGCCACAATGCTGGCGGTGGCCGGCGCATCCCCAGTCACCATAACCATGCGCACCCCTAGAGACTTTAACTCGCTGATGAGAGGAGCGGCGTCGGATCGAGGTGGATCACTCAGCGCGACAAGTCCGATGAGTTGCATAGCATTCGGAGCACCGGCCACAACAGCGAGAACTCTGTAACCTCGCTTCTCAAGTTCCTCGGCCTCGGTCTTTCCTGCGGACCTCGCCCCTGTCGCAGTTGGCTGCGCAAGTGCTATCACCGTGCCATATGCCCCCTTCACGATTCGTAAACTCTGACCATTTCCGGCAGTGGCCATCGCCTCCGACATCTTCTTGGCCGGGTCGAAAGGTATGAATTTGACCAGCTTCGGAGAATCTGGCTCGCTCTTCTGCTTGGCAACACCTTGAATGGCCGCGTCGACGGGATCTTGGCCACCATCGGCACTTGCTAGCGAGGCCAGTGCGAGGACGTGTGCTTCATTGAAACCTGGCATCGGACGAACGCTGCTCACGGATAATTGGTTCTGGGTCAACGTACCCGTCTTATCGGAGCAGAGCACATCCATGGTCGCCGCTTCATCGACGGCGGAAAGTCGAGTCGAAAGGACTCCCACTCTCGCAAGGGAACGAGCTCCGAGAGCGGTCGCGAGGGTGAACGTCGCTGGCAGAGCTACGGGGATGGCTGCGAGTACTGCCGTAAGCAAAAGAGGAATCGTTTCACTCCAAGGCAGGCCACGTAAGGTCGCATAGGTAATCAACCCAACAATGATCACGCCGTTGAAGATCGCGAGGTTGCGCACGACATGGAGAACAGCCTTTTGCTGGGAGCTGACAACATGCGCCATGCGTACCAACTCGGCAGTGTGCCCGAACTTGGTTCGCGGCCCCGTCTGGATTACTCTTGCGGTAGCCTCGCCTCGCTGCACGAGTGCACCTGCATAGGTTTCCACGCCCGCGCCCGACTCGACCGGCACCGATTCACCCGTCAGCATCGATTGATCGAGGAGAACGGATCCGTGCACGATCTTCACATCCGCGGCTACCACTGCGCCCAGAGAGAGCTTGACCAAGTCACCCGGCACCAACTCCGCGGACGCTACGACTTTCCAAGCGCCATCCCTCTGTACCGATGCATTCAAGGCAAGACGCGACTTCAGGGCGGCGAGTGTTGCTTGCGCTTTTCCCTCCTGAAAGAATCCCAACGCAGCATTGAAAACAAGTAGAAACGCTATGACCGCTGCCTCGGTAACCTTGTGCAGTACTAGCTGCAAGACGATTGCCGCCTCAAGCATCCATGGAACCGGAGCCCATAATTTGTCGATCATTCTGCGCAACGGGTGGAGCACGGCGCTGGGCATGGAATTTGGCCCCACCGTTTCGATCCGGCGCTGCGCCTCCTGCGTTGTCAGTCCGGATTTGTCAGCCAATAAGCCTTCGGACAGGTTGCCGGGAGAATTTCGAGGATCGGCTGATGCAAGATTGAGAGCGGTCGTCGTCATAAGCGGGCCTCCCGCTTCCTCACTCACTCGAACTGAGAAACCAAATACGGAGGCGACCTGAACTTCCGAACCCTCAGGAGTGACTGGATTGAGGAAGCGGCTCTACCGAGATCGCTACGGTTCGACGCTTCGCGGCTGAGAGCGAACTGAAATGCGGACTCGGATGAAGGCTTCCGCCAAACAAGATCTTCGCCCACTTGGTCACCTGCGCAATGGGTTTCATAGCTCTCGGTTTGCCACAACTCTCGCAGCCAAAGAGTGGTCGCACATCTGAGAGGATCGCGTAGGCCGCGTTGAGCACGACTTGAAAGGGCCGGAATCCAAATATTGTGGTGGCGAAGCTCCACGCGAACCATTTTGTGTTGGGCAAATTCCTTAGAGTCTCCGCGACGGCTTCCCCTCCCAGCCTCATCGAGCCATCGGGCATTAGCACGTGAATCGTCGCGTAGGCATCCCAGATGTCGAGATCAGGATTGAGCGACCGAAGCCTCTCCGGGTCGTCACCTATCGGTTGTACGAGGATGCTCGTCTCACCCGATCTGCCCTGCGCCGACCTTTGCACCCAATGCCCAATGTGGCGGCAGACGGCGCATTCGTCATTGAATAGGAGAATTGGCTTAGGCTGCGTCTGCATCATCGTCACTTGGCCTCTGATTCACGGTGCAAACGGTTGCGTCACCGCTGTCAGCACACTGGATAGTGTCGGGGATGGACCCTCGACACGTCCAACTTCATTCCGGTTAAGAAACATGATCAGAGTGGGCGTGCCCTGGATCTGGTAGCGGCTTGCGAGTTCCGGTTCGACTGCGATGTTGACCCTGAAGATCCTTTCCTGAAGTTTCACCATTTCTGCCACTTGCTCCAGAACCGGTTCGATCGCCCGGCAGTGTGCACACCCGTATGACATGAACTCAACCGCGATTGGTCCCTCTGCCTCGAGAACCAGCCGGGCAAACGTGTCGGAGGTAACTGTTGGTATCTTGTCCCTCGACAATGGTTTCAGGGATATTTCTCGCGGATGCTCCCGCGTCTCGTTACCCACGGATCGGTCCGTTCCGAGTCCGCTTTTGGGCTGAAGCCGCGCTGATTCGATTCCCAAGCGCTTTTTTCTCTACGTGTTTTCTTTCGACTTGCTCTTCAACTTCCTCACTGGAGGCCTCCGCATCGTCGGCGGTCTCTATCCGACTGTTGCTCATGAACGGGATCGGGATGCCGGTTCCATACTCACCTGCTGCCTTCTCCACGTTCTCTTCCTCGATTTGCTCCTCAACCTCTTCTTCATTGGCCGCATCATCGTCGTTGGTGGCGATCTGCTTGCTCATTCGAGACTCACCGAGGGTTGCAAACTTTCCGACGGTCGTCATGATTTTTGAACCTCCCTGCTATTCGGGGTGCGAGTTGCCAAATATCTGTTTCGCGAAGAAATTACCACACAAAGAGGCGAGCACCGGAGCCGGGCGAACGTACTCTGCCAGTTTGCGTCGGAGGATCTCCCACGGAAGTTTCCTCTCCGATCTCCGCGTTTGGAAGTTGGGGGCGTGGCGCGCTGATCTTTTCAATCTCGACCGCACCGTGGCAATTCATGATCTCAGCAGCCTTGTCTGCCTTCGTGCCGAGACCGGTTGCAAATACCATGACGCCACCACGCCGCACACCTTGGACATAGGCTTCTGCGTCCGCCTCGACGATACCGAACGCGGTCAGATCCCGTACCAAGCCCACCTCAAAGTCAGTGTGTGGAGTACTCATGACCCCGCTGCCCGGCATCTCGATGGGCTCTCCTAAAACACGAATTTCGCTCTGGAGGAAACCTTTGGCCGTGAGATCACGAACCACGCCGTCGACCAGCCCTGAATTTTCAAACAAACCTACTGCAGTTTTTGCCACGTTGTCCCCTTTGCGCTTGCTATAGAGTCGCCGAACCTCGTTCGCAATACTGGTCAGAATTGATCAGCCAGTCTCAGGCACGCGGTTGCAGACTTGATTCGGTACAGGAGAGGAACAGAAACATGCAATCCGATGCGGCGACACTTTCGAGTGCACATGCAGAGACCCTTACCCCTGAACTGCTCTGGAAGATGGACGCCTATTGGCGTGCCGCAAATTACCTGGCAGTTGGACAAATCTATCTTTACGACAATCCGTTGCTGCGGGAACCGCTGAAGCTCTCGCACGTGAAGCCACTTGTGGTCGGACACTGGGGAACAGTTCCAGGGCAGAACTTCATCTACGTGCATTTGAACCGGGTCATTAAGGAATACGACCTCAACATGATTTACATCGCAGGCCCGGGGCACGGTGGCGCCGCTCTGGTGGGCAATACCTATCTCGAGGGCACCTACAGCGAGGTCTATCCGAACATTAGTGAAGATGAGGCGGGACTGAAAAAGCTGTTCAAGCAATTCTCATTCCCGGCTGGGATTTCCAGTCATGTTTCGCCCGAGACGCCAGGGTCGATCCACGAGGGTGGCGAACTTGGCTACTCGCTCAGTCATGCCTTCGGTGCCGCATTCGACAATCCCTCGCTCGTCGTGGCCTGTATCGTAGGAGACGGCGAAGCGGAAACTGGCCCGTTGGCAACGGCATGGCAATCGAACAAGTTTCTCGATCCCATCACTGACGGCGCGGTGCTGCCGATCCTGCACCTCAACGGCTACAAGATCAGCAATCCGACTGTCCTGGCGAGAATGGAGCACGAGGAACTGGACCAATTCCTGCGTGGTTGTGGTTGGACGCCTTACTTCGTCGAAGGCCACGAGCCTGGTCTGATGCATGAGGCCATGGCTAAGACTTTGAACACAGCGATAGAGGACATACGGAGCATCCAGAGCAACGCGCGGAGCCACAGCGACACCACGCGGCCGCGCTGGCCCATGATCGTCCTTAAGTCGCCCAAGGGTTGGACGGGTCCCGAGGTGGTCGATGGCCTCCAGATCGAAGGAACGTTCCGGTCGCATCAGGTGCCGATCCTCGTCGATCCCGCACATGCAGAGCACGTGGCGAAGCTCGAGAGTTGGATGAAAAGCTACCGCCCGGAAGAGTTGTTCGATGAGTGCGGTCGTTTCAAGGCAGAACTGGCGGAACTCGCTCCGAAAGGTGACCGCCGCATGGGCGCCAATCCCCACGCCAACGGCGGAATTCTGCTGCGCGACTTGCGCATGCCGGACTTCCGTGATCATGCCGTGCCCGTGAGCGCTCCGGGAGCTGTTGAGGCGCAAGATACGCAAGTGCTGGGCGGATTTCTCCGCGATGTCGCCAAGCTCAATCAGGAACAGAGAAATTTCCGGATCTTTGGTCCCGATGAAACCGTGTCAAATCTGTTGGGCGCGGTCTTTGAAGTGACTGATCGCCAGTGGGACGCCAGGCGGCAAAGCAACGACGAATTTCTTGCGCCCGCCGGGCGCGTGCTCGACTCGATGCTCAGCGAGCATCAGTGCGAAGGCTGGCTTGAAGGCTATCTGCTCACTGGGCGGCACGGGCTATTCAACAGTTACGAGGCTTTCATCCGGATCATCGACTCCATGTTCAGTCAGCATGCCAAGTGGCTGAAGGTAACTCAGCAACTGCCGTGGCGGCGCAATATTGCATCCCTGAACTACCTGCTGGCCTCCCACGTCTGGCAGCAGGATCACAATGGCTTCACACATCAGGATCCCGGCTTCATCGACCACGTCGTCAACAAAAAGGCCAGCATCGCACGCGTTTATCTGCCGCCCGACGCCAACTGCCTGTTGTCGGTCACCGATCACTGCCTGCGCAGCCGGCATTACGTCAATGTGGTGATTGCCGGGAAACACGCGCTGCCGCAGTGGTTAACCATCGACGCCGCGATCGTGCATTGCACCGAAGGCGTTGGGATCTGGCAGTGGGCGAGTAACGACCAAGGGAGTGAGCCGGACGTAGTGATGGCGTGCTGTGGAGATACGCCGACGCTGGAGGTTCTGGCAGCCGTTTCCATCTTGCGAAAATCTCTGCCCGCACTGAAGATCAGGGTGATCAATGTTGTCGATCTGATGAAACTCCAGCCCAAGAGCGAGCACCCCCATGGGCTGAGCGAGACCGATTACGACGCTCTATTCACCAAGGACAAGCACATCATCTTTGCCTTCCACGGCTACCCGTGGCTGATACACCGTTTGACCTATCGCCGGACCAACCAGAATTTGCATGTACGGGGATACATAGAGGAAGGCACCATCACAACCGCGTTCGACATGCGAGTCCAGAACAAACTGGACCGGTTTCATCTTGTGCAAGATGTGATTGATCGTCTGCCGCAGGTGGATATTCAGGGGAATTATCTGAAGCAGCAGATGCAGGACAAACTCATCGAGCACAAGCAATACATCGATCGACACGGCGAGGATATGCCAGAGATTCGCAACTGGAAATGGGGCACCACGAAATGACTGAGCGTTATTGATCAGACGACCCGCTTGGCACTGCTTATCTTTGTGGTGGCACGCTAAACGATCTCTGTCTCTCTCAGCGGTCGCGATCTTCACACCCAACATTTGAAAGGAAAATAATCATGATTCGTACGACAGCGCCAAGCAATTCGAGCAACTCCGTGGCGGCGGTATTCGGGCAGCATTCTGGTGCCGAGAAAGCGGTAAAGGAATTGAAAGACGGCGGATTCGACGTCAAAAAGCTCTCCATCATCGGCAGTGATTATCATTCGGAAGAAAATGTAGTTGGTTTCTACAACACGGGCGACCGGATGATGTATTGGGGCAAGACGGGAGCTTTTTGGGGCGGACTCTGGGGCCTGCTGTTCGGGTCGGCGTTCTTCCTGATCCCCGGGCTAGGTCCCATCATCGTGGCCGGTCCAGTCGTCAGCTGGATTATCGCCGCTCTGGAAGGCGCAGCTCTGGTTGGCGGAGTGAGCGCGCTCGGAGCGGGGCTGTTTAGTCTGGGCATTCCGAAGGACAGCGTTTTGAAATATGAAGCTTCGGTCAAGGCCGGGAAGTTCTTGCTGATTGCCCACGGCACCCCTAACGAAGTCCAGCACGCGCGGGACATCCTGCACAATTCGGGCGCCGAGCAGATCGACATACATCAGCCAGCCGCGGAACCTGCTCTCGTTGCCTGAATAAAGGTCGAGAGGAGTGCGATCCTAAGGAACGCTGGCTATACCGAACCAGTTCTTCCATACCAGCCAGCCGCGCGTATCTCGGCGGCTGGAGTGGTTTCTTTGGGATAGCGATTATGAAAGAACACTTGAACTCGGTCATCGGAGTAGTGACCGGGAGGACGCAAGTCAGCTTGAACATCATGCTCAAAAGTTCCGACGAATCTCACCTGACCAAGTTCATCGATGACTGAGCCACGTCTATCAGAAAGCAGGTCGAACTTCTGGAGCACTTGGAAATGGCATCCACCGCCCGAAGACCGAACTGCTCAACGTACCTCTGTTTCATAAGGGGGAAACACAGGGCGAGAGAGATCGCCGCCGATGCAAGGCCAAGAACTGGGCGCTCAGCACCGGAACGAACAAACGGAGATCTCGCCGCATTTCATAACACAACCCTCCAGAGACGGCACCCCCAAGAAAAGGAATCCTACCGATGAAAGCAGTTCTAGTGCGCGGCTACGGTGATGTGAACCAGTTGTATTACGGGGATGCCCCCGACCTTACACCTGGACCGGGAGAGGTGTTGGTCAGAATGTTGGCAAAAGAGAAGCCGGGAAGCGCTGGTTCCCGCTTCCCGGTCGTTTTGCATCTGCATGGAGTTGGACGTGGTTTTTCTGCGTCAACCCTCATTTGTACTTGTAGGTGTTGCCAGAGTTAGCCAAGGCGAACACTCCAGCTCCGCCTGTGCTCACCCGAACACGATAGATAGCTTCCGGAGGCTGAGGCGACACCAATTTAAACTGTAGCGTGGACTCGTTGAACTGGTAGACCTGCCCGGCGCTATTGACTCCCCAGACGTTGGAGTTGCTGCCAACCGCAACCTGCTTCAGACTTGCGGACGGGTCAGGCTGCACCCACGTTTCCGAAGAGACGTCATACGTCCAGACTCTGTCTTTGGAATCCACACCCCAAGCTTCGCCATCACCTACCTCGACCAGCGCCAACGTTGTGCCCCCGGTCGCGTCAAAGAACTCGGTTCTGGTGTTGTAGAGCCAAGGAGTGCCACCGCTATCCAGGGCCCACGGGCCGATCCCGAAGTTACCGACGGAAATAGACTCGAAAAACTCAGACGGCTCGCCGTGCGGCGGTGGGTTGAAGCTATTCGTGCTCGGGTCGTAAACAAAAACCTGCCCCGATGACGAGTTGACGCCCCAGACTCCTTCTTCGCCGGCTCCGATCGAAGTGAGGGTCCCGGGGACGATCTCAAAAGCACCGTGCTTGAAACTGTATTGATAAATGTTGTTGCTTGTATCGAGCCCCCAAACGCTCTGACCCTCGCCAACCGCAAGCGTGCTTAGCGTAGGCGTGGTGGTGACCTCTTTCAGGGTATTCGTTGAACTGACGTACTGGTAACCGTGGCCGGAAGCGTCGTGCCCCCACATCTGAGAGGAGCCGACTCGGATTCCCGTCATGGTCGCCCCGGACGAAACGTTTACCAACGTCCACGACGCGGCTGAGGCTGAAACGGCGAAGCCGCACAAGAAAAACGCGATCATGGCCAGCAGGCCGATCTTGTTCCTCCGTGAAGCGGTGGTTGAAGTTCGGTACTTGGAGAACTTATTTGCGATTGTATTTTGCATTTCCTTCCCCTTCCTTCATAAGCCTTTTGCGCGATTGCCAATCGGCTGAATGTCGCGCTCTTGAACAGATAGGCGGAAAAAAGAGGCCAATCGCCTCATCAGGCCCGAAACAATTTGCTCAAGGTCATCTCTTTGGGCGCATTGCTGCGGACACGAGAGCATGCAAAGTTGTGGAATGGGTAGTCTCGGGGGATGAAATGGACAATAAAGGGTCGAGGAAGTGGTGATGGAATCCACCGCATGGCAACCCGTCTGGGGAGCGCTCGAACGGTACTGGAAGCGCTCTTGTGAAAAACGAGAAATGTACCGGCCTTGATCTTCCCACCGCCGAGCATTGTGGGGGTAGCGTCGAGAGCCTCCTGGATCACGTCTTTGCGCGGCTTCCAAGCCATGAATGGCTCGAACGCAGCCTGCATAGCGGCAATGCCAAGGTCGCCCAAGTCGTCTACGTTTACCTGCTTGAGGATCAGATCGACAGCGGATACTGGAATCTCAGCCATCAGCCATCTTTGCGATGCTTAACCGGTCATTTGATTTGGCGCCGGACCTCGGCACTGAATCCCTCTATTGGGCTGAACTGTTGTGTGCAGGCGTTTTGAGTTCGGCGACGAGTTGCTGGAACTTTGGATTACGGCGTAGTTTCTTCAGATCGTCTTCGGCCGTCAGGCCATCCGCGTCTTTATATCCGCGGTTGACGGCTTCGCGCAGGTAACTCAGGGCGTCATCGGATTGATTGGCAGCCGCAGCGATACAGGCGAAGGAATACCAGACCAGCCAGCGCTTCCCTTGCCCCCCGGCATTGTCCTGATTTTCGATCAGATCGCGATACAACTTGCTTGCCTCGGCATAGCGATGAGTGTGGGCCAGAGCTTTCCCCAGTTGCCGCAGTGAGTCTAATGTTTCGGGATGTTGCGGCCCCAGAACGCGGCGTTGGATCTCGAAGGTTTCCCGGGCGAGCTTTTCAGCCTCTAGGTACCGGCGCTCACTGTTGAGAACTTCCGCAAGAGTAGTTTCGGCTGCCAAGGTATCAGGGTTTTCTAGTCCACGAACACGAAGCTGAGTCGCAAGCGTTTTCCGCTGCAGTGCTTCCGCCTCCTGTACATGGCCTTCTTTGAGCAGATCGTCGGCCAAGTTGGATTGGGACACTAAGGTGTCGGGATGTTCGGACCCCAGCGTACGCAATCGAATCGCTAACTCCTCCCGGAAAAGCTTTTCGGCTTCGACGTACCTACCTTCCACGTCGAGTAGGCAGGCAAGGTTGTCCATAGTAGTGGTCGTATGCTGATGTTCGCGGCCGAGGACGAGTTGCTCGCGAGCCAATACTTCGCGGAACACCTGCTCCGCTTCGGCCAGTCGTGCCTCGGACTGGATGACCAAAGCCAAATTTCCCATCGCCAAGAGAGTTTGGGGGTGATCCGGCCCCCAGACGCGGCGGCCGATATCGAGCAACTGACGATACTCTTGTTCAGCCTCGGCATAACGGGCTTGGTTCCAAAGCACGTCGGCAAGGATTCTCATGGCACGCAACGTTTGCTCATTCTCCGGGCCTAGCCGGCGCGTATCAAGTTCTACCACCGTGCGTTCTAGCTTTTCCGCTTCCTCGTAATGACCCTGGTCCAGCAGGATCGTGGGGAGAGTGTCCATGGTAGTAAGAGTGGCTGGGTCCTCCGGACCGAGGATGCGGCGTTCGCTCGATAGCGCCTGTCGTTCCAAGCTCTCGGCTTCGGTGGCATGTCCTTCGTGATAGAGAATCACACCCATTTCAGTCATCGCTTCGAGAGTTCCGGGATCGTCGGGCCCGAACAAGCGGAGCCGAGCATCCAGGGCACGCTTCGCCAGTTCATGAGCACGGGCGAAGAGCCCTAGGTTCGAGTATGTGTGCGCCATGGCTTCCATCATCTGCGATTGAACGTCGGGATCCTTGGCCAGACCAGTGCCCATTTCGTTCGACGCCTTGTCGAGGATCTCGCGGGCCGTTATGCTATTACCGCGCGCCAGGCTCGGGTCAGACACCTTAAACATGTCTGTCATGAAACCTGCGATGCGGGTGGCGCGATCTCGTTCGCGATTTGCCCGGTCGCGCTCAAGGTTGGCGCGATCTCGTTCCCGGGTAATTCGGCGTATTTCCACGGTTTGCAAAACAGAGAAGGCAGCCAGCAACATCACCAGCCCGGCCGCCAGGGCCACCGCGATGCGGTGCCGCCGGATGTGCTTCCGCAAGCGGTAGCCGGCAGTGGCGGGACGGGCCACGATGGCCTCGTGGTGCAAATAGCGCCGAATGTCGGCGGCCAGCTCGGAAGGCGCACCGTAGCGGCGAGCACGATCCTTCTCTAGAGCCTTCATCGTGATCCAGTCCAGATCGCCGCGCAGTTGGTTGACGAGCGGCTTGGGCTCGGTACCCCGCGCTTCGGCGGTCGCGCTCGAACTCGCCCGATCGGCTCTGACCCTGTCGCTCGGCGGTGGCGGTTCTTCCTCGCGTAACCTTCTCAGTAATTCGTCGAGCCCCAGCCTTTGCCCCGGCCGCGTGTCGAACGGCTGCGACCCGGCCAGCAGCACATAGAGAACCGCTCCCAGCGAGTAGACGTCGCTGCGCGTGTCAATGTCACCCCCATGGGGATCGGCCTGCTCCGGACTCATGTATCCTGGCGTCCCCACAAAATGTCCCTGCTGCGTGAACCCGCTCTCGCCCTCCGGCGGGGGCGTGGCTGCCTTGGCCAGCCCGAAGTCGATGATGCGCGGCACCGGTTTGCCGTCGATTTCTACCATCAGAATGTTGGCCGGCTTGAGATCGCGATGGATGATCGCTTTCTGATGCGCGTGCTGCACTCCTTCGCAGGCCGAAATGAACAGTTCGAGACGACGCTCGATGGGGAGCTTCTTGTGATCGCAATAGTCGGTGATCGGCAGTCCGGGTACGTACTCCATCACAAAGTAGGGTTGCCCCTGCGGCGTGGTTCCGGCCTCGAACACCTTGGCGATGGCAGGATGATCCATGATGGCGAGCGATTGCCGCTCCGAGTGGAAGCGCTCGACCACCGCCTCGTCGTACATGCCCGCCTTGATCAGCTTGAGCGCGACTTGCCGCCGCACCGGAAATGTCTGTTCGCCCAGCCACACCTGGCCCATGCCTCCTTCGCCCAGCTTGCGCACCAGCCGAAAGCGTTCGGCAAAGGTCTGTCCTACCTCCAGGGCCGCTGCCATCCGATCTTGATCTCTGTCCGTTCCTAGCCCTCTCCATTGCATAAAGCTGGAGCGGATGCCCTCTTCGGCCAGCAGAAGCGATTCCACCTCGGCGCGCAGAGCAGGGTCAGAAGAGCAGGCCCCGTCGAGGAACCGGGGGCGCTCCGCCGGGTCAAGTTGCATCACCTGGTGCAGCAGTTGCTTGACACACTCCCAGGAGGGGGTGGTCATGGCGATGCCGTTTTTTGCATTTGGCGATGCAACCAGACGCGGGCGGTGGCCCAGTCGCGGTCGACGGTAGCGCGGGAGATTCCCAATACCTCGGAGATTTCAGGAGCCGACAGGCCCCCGAAGAACTTCATTTCCACGATCTTTCCCTGGCGCTCATCGACACGAGACAGTTCGGTGAGGGCGTCGTCCAGAGCCAGAAGTTCGGCATCGCCGCTGACCGGCAGGGCGTCCAGGGATTCAACCTCGATCCGGCAGCCTCCATCCCGCTTCAATGCCCGACGTTCGCGGGCATAGTCGACAAGGATTTGCCGCATCAGACGCGAAGCCACGGCTATGAAATGTGCCCGGTTCTGCACCACCGCCGCCGATTGGCCTCCCAGCAATCGAAGGTAGGCCTCGTGAACAAGAGCAGTGCTCTGCAGAGTGTGATCCGGGCGTTCGGATTGGAGGTGGTAGTGAGCGAGACGACGCAGCTCTTTGTAGGTCAGAGGAACCAGTGCACGAAGAGCTTCTTCGTCACCCTGTTTCCAGTGCTGCAAAAGCTCGGTGAACGGAGCGGACTGGTCCTCGGCCATATGTCCCTCGGGTTGCCCCCTACACGGAGGGTACTAGCATATCCATCGACTCGATGGCGGTCAAACGCACCTCTGCCTTCGACCTCTAGATAGTGTCGCAAAGAAAGGAGCGTTTCGACCTACGTTCAGTCATCGCCATTTTCTACGGGCCGGATTCCCAGACCTTCACCGAACCATGTCCTTTTGGAGGGCCCGCAGGGACTCGCTTAGGACCCTTGGAACAAAGCTCGGACAACGCTGACGCCTCGCAACATTACTACTGTCAGCAGGCGGTTACGCTCAATGGGAATTTTCGCGCCGACTTGTAAGTTTAATCTCGTTCCAGAGCACGTTCGCGTGACGCTCGAGCCAAACCAACGCCATCGGCTATCGCGCCATCCAGAACGGCTTTGAGACCTTGTGCACGACCGCCGCAGAGCTCGAAGAAGATCTGGCTCTATAGCAGAATTTGTGGGCACATGAGCTATCGAAAAAGGCGCTCGCGGAAAAGTCCAACGGAGGAACTTTTCCCTGCGCTTGGAAATCCCGTGGCCGGATTTCTCGCTTTTCCCACGGAGAGCAGCTATTCAACGAGAGGTTAAGACGATTCTGGAACGGTTCCGTGCCAAAGCAGAGATTTCCCGCGGTGCGGTCGAGGGTCTCAACAACAAGATTCGAGTGGTGACCAGAAGATCGTATGGGTTTCGGACCTATGAAGCGATGGAAATCGCTTTGCATCACACGCTCGGACGACTCGCCGAACCCGAGACTACCCACAGATTCTGCTGACGAGGCCCGGAAACTAAAGCATCGGCACTCCCGCTTTATGCTGAGCCAGACCTTCAGTGGACAGCCTCGCCGCCGTAGTACCCACTCCGAGTGCGGACTGTCAGTTTGCGATGGCCTGGCGCCTGCGCTCTTACCTCAATGACTCGGTACGCGCCATTTTGGTTATGGTTGGTTGGCTTGTAACCGATTGTGTATTGGCTGTGAATGTCGCGCGCCACGGTCCGAGTGATGTCGTCGACTTCCTCCAGGCCTTTTGGGAAAAAGGCAACTCCGCCTGTGCTGTCGGCCAGACTCCGCAGGGCTCCGCTATCCGGCGCCTGAATTCCGTCCCCCAGCAATCCGATCGCGTAGAGCGTCGGTCCGTCCTTCTGCTGCAAGCGGCGCATAGCCTCCTGCAATGTTTCCTGACTGGCATTATCCCGGCCATCGGTGATCACCAGCAGAACCTTTCGGTCCACGTGGGTGTTGTTCTTCAAATGGATCGCAGAAGCGACGATGGCGTCATAGAGGGCTGTACTTCCCTGCATAGAGACCTTATGCAGAGCTTGTTGGAGCAGGTCGATATCCGAGGTGAAGTCCTGGTCGAGATAGGAATCCTGACTGAAATTGACCACAAAGGTCTGATCTTTGGGATTGCTGGCTCGAATCAGATTGAACACCGCCTGATTCACCTTGTCCCGCTTCTCGCGCATGGACCCGGAGTTGTCGATAACGATGCCCATCGCCACCGGAACGTCGTCCCGGTGAAATGAGGTAGTCGCCTGTGGCACTCCATCCTCGAACGTCGTGAATGCTGGCCGATCGAGACTGGTAACCAGGCGTCGCTGCTCATCTACCACGATGGCGTGCAGGATCACTTCCCTCACTTCCGCTTTGAACACGAAGATGGTGTCCTGATCATCTCCCGGTTGCTCGGACGTCGTCGCGACATTGTTCGGAGTCGCAGGCACAGTACTAGGTACTGGCGGGGGTTGCGCGACGCCGGCGGCGCTGGCCGGAACCGAAGCTGGGGATTGACCTTCGACTTCAATGGTTACCAGAGTGAGCCCGAAGAAGCAGATGCCGATCAGCATCGGGCTGCGCCACCGCAGGAACGCGGTTGAAGACACTGAAAACCGCTCTTCGTCGCCCTTGCCGTTGCTATCCTTGTGGTTCGTCTTAAGGTTCATAGCTGTCCATGTCCATCGTTCAACCGCCATCTCCATCATGGCCCCATGTCATTTGCCGTACATGTTGTTTGCGCTTGTGAATAGGGCAGGGGCACACCGCTCGGCGGAGTCAGCCAGGGAACGTCGATAAAGTCGAAGAAGTCCAGAAGGTCAGGCTGGGCGGCATCCCTCGCGGTGAGCGCCGCGCCGCTTCCCATAAACCTGGATTCCACGAACTTGATCACGGCCGTGTGGTCCATGGGCGTGTGCGAAACATAGTGCCTGCGAGTGAAGGGCGAAAGAACAATGTTGGGCAAGCGAAAACCGAGTTGGGCGCCAAACCCTTGCTGCGCCGCCACATCGGTTGGGTCTGTGCCGGGATCTCGATTCGCCGCCGGAGGGGAAGTTACCAGGTCGCAGTGCAACGTGGGAGTGTCTGTTCCATTGGCCGGGACGCACGGATTGTGCGAATCCGGATTCACGGCAATGATTGAAATGTCGCTCGGATAATTAGCCAAAGACTGGGAATCAGTGTTGTCATTGGTGTGCCCTGGAACCGGCGGCACGTGGTCGTAGGGACCGCCGGCTTCGTCATAGCTCAAAAAGAAAATCGAATCCTGCCACGAAGAACTTGCCATAAGAGCATTGAACAAGCTCGCCACCTGAGATTGCCCCAGTAAAATCGATTGTCCCGATCCGGGATGTTCGTCATCGTTGCTATAGCCAGGTTCGATCCAGGCAAAGCTGGGGAGAGCATGATTCGCCAAATCGGTTGTGAACTGTGCTATGGGAGCGATGTGATTCACATCTATGCAAAAAGCATCATTTGGATCCCCCACCGCGAGTCCAGAGTCTTGAGTGGGCGGTACGCAGCTAGGACGTTGCTGGTCTTTGAGATATAGGTAATTGACCGAATAAGTAAAATAAGTCAATGTAGTGGCAGGATACTTATCGACTGGCTGTCCATTCCCGCAATCTCCGTCGTTATCAGCTAAACATTGGTCTTCTGTAACCGAATAATAAATTTTCCAGGATACTTGGTTTGCGTCGAGCTCCTGGAAGATGGTTGGAATCGCCAGTTGTATACCGAGGTTATCTTCATCCGACCCTGGATCGTGCACGAGACCCTGCGTAGTCCCGCCCGTCATGGTTGCAATGCGGTTGGGCATGCTCTCGCTGGCGATTGGTGAAAACCAACGGTCCGAAATTGCGAATTGCGATGCCATGTAGTAGTAGTAGTTGAGGTAATTCCCATCGTAATAGCCCATGGCGCGCTGCCCGGTCAAATCGGTGAATTGTCCGCCGGTGCAACCATTGCTGGGAATCGCGCAGTATTTCGCATAACCCTCGGCGGTGTGCACGAAGCCGTCCATGTTGATCGGGCGAGTAGTGCTGTAGTCATAGCGATTGACGTCACCATAGCTGGGCAGCCAGGACGAAGAGTCGTCGTCGATGCAGGTGCTCTTGAGTTTGAATAAGGCAAGGCTCTGACCCTCGTCATCAAGATTGAAGATTGTGCCCAACTTGTCGTCAATACCGTCCACGTTATAGGTGACGCCATCGTCCCCAATGTTGAAGCCATTCGCGCTGCGATAAGGGTTCAGCATCCCGAAATAATGGTCAAAGGTACGATTCTCCTGCATCATGAAGAGGATGTGATTAACGGAAGCCTTGAGGCTTCCTGGAGCCACGGTGACTGTCGCGGTTGCGGTTGCAGTTTGATTGTTGGCTCCAGTCGCAGTTGCCGTGTAAATAGTTGTGACCGTTGGACTCACGCTCTGCATTCCTCCGCTCGCCGGCAAGGGATAGCTTTTCGAATCCACGCTGTCGGTTATCACCACCTGGTTCGAACTTGTGGCGGCCGCGGTGAGCATGCTCGACTGTCCGGCAATAATGGACGTGGGGTCCGCGCTCATTGTCACCGCGGGCATTCCCGGAGGTGTCACGGTGACCGTCGTTTGTGCCGTGGCCGTGGCAGTCCCGGCCCCACTCACGGTGATGGTGTAGGTTGTGGTTTGAGTCGGAGTTACGGTCGCGCTGCCCGTCAACGCGACTGTCCCGACGCCATTATTGATCGTAGCCGATGCCGCGTTGGCGGAGGTCCAGGTCAAGGTCGCGCTCGCGCCGGCGGTAATCGTCGTCGGCAAAGCAGCAAAGGTGACGGTCGCCGCAGGCGGCGTACCCGACAGGCCCACGCAACCAGTCATCCAACCGGTCGCCAAGCTCAACGCGACCGATAGCAGCAGATGAGAGGTGCGCCGCCGTGGCCTTTTCATGTCTGCATTCAGGTGATAAAAAGCAGCCCGACAGTTGCTTATGCGGTCCCCAATCTTTCGAACTAGATTTCTCACTCCTCGGGGGATAAACCAGGGTGCCATTCCCTGGGTAAGTACAGGTGTGGGGCAAGCCGCGTCCGAGGCCACTGACCGCTAACGGGCAATACTTGCATGTACTTCCGAGTAACTAGATCCCTGTTTACCCTTGCGATTCCTAGAAAGGCGTACCTACAATCGGGATGAATAGTCATGAGTCGCGCGCAATTACCGGCCAAGGAGGCCTGCACAGGTGAAGAGCTTGATGCTTTTCGTGGCAATGGCAACCGCAGTCCCGGCGGTCGCAGGAGTTTCGGTCACTGCACCAGCCAACAATAGCAAGGTTGCCAGCAGCATTCAGTACGTTGCCACCGCGTCTACGACCTGCGCCCATGGGGTCTCTGCCATGGGTATCTACACGGCGCCTGGAGTACTGGCGTACACCGTCGGTGGTGCAGCACTCAATACGGAGTTGACGCTCAGCCCGGGAACATACGATACCGTCGTCCAGGAATGGGACAATTGCGGCGGGGCCACCAAAACGCCGATCACGATCACGGTCGGCGGCGGCCCGGTGCAGGTGTCAGCTCCGGCGAACGGTAGCACGGTAACCTCCCCGGTCCAGTTTGTCGCTTCCGCCACAACCAGCTGCCCGGCGGGAGTGGCGGCAATGGGCATCTATACGGCTCCTGGAGTGCTGGCATATAAGCTCAATGGAGCGGCGCTGAATACTGCCATAACTCTCAGCGGGGGAACTTACCAAACGGTCGTTGAGGAATGGGACAACTGCGGGGGCGCCGGTACCATGCCGATCACGATCACGGTCGGCTCCGGCGGCCACTCGGGCCAATTTGCGCACCTTGATCAGCAATCAGGGTGGACGGGGTATGCACTGCTTCCGCCGTCGTATAACATCTGCAACTCGTGCGCGCCAAGCGGCCCCCAGCTCACCTGGGCGATGACACAGGGTGTCACCTCACCTGCGCTGAGCGGGGATTCCGCCCGCATGGATCTGGGGGGGCAGACCGACTATTCCGACGCGCTGTGGAACAATCACCTCATCGGTGATTTTTCTTCGCAAGGTCTCCCCGATACAAATCGGTCCATTGTTCCCAACGTCCACAATCTCACCTACGACGTCTATTTCTATGCTACGGATCTGAGCGTCTCTCAGGCGCTGGAGTTCGACATCAATCAATTCGTCAATGGCCAATCGTTCATCTGGGGACATGAATGCCGCATTGCCGGAGGGAATGAATGGGACATCTGGGACAATCAAGGTCAGAAATGGCATCCGACCGGGGTTGCGTGTAATCCCGTGAACAACGCGTGGAACCATCTGGTCATTCAGGTGCAGAGAACCTCTGACAACCAACTCCTGTTCCAATCGATTTCGTTGAACGGCCAGACTGAGACGCTGAACTATTCCGAGAGTCCGACCTCCACCACTTGGTACGGCATCACGATCAACTACCAGCAGGATGGCAACTACGAGCAGCAGCCGTATTCGATTTGGCTGGACAATCTGACCTTCACATACTCGTAAGACTCGGGCCCAGGCGGTTTGTGCCATTCTCGATCTTCTTTCACCGGTTCTCTCCTGGGACAACCACGGACGGGTTCTTTAAGACAGGATGTCCGCACGAAGAATTCGCCCTGCGAGGACAGGGCCCTGAAACTCGCACCTGCGACGCCTGCTTGCCATTGATCGCATCGGGAGATCAGATCAACCTTCCTACCATCCCGCCTCCCGGACAACCTTAGGTGGGTCCGCTTCATCCATAAGGCTACAACTTCGTGAGGGAGTCTGAAATGAGAGTGAATGCCGCAGACGCAATGCGCATGCGGTCTGGAAATCTGACGTCCAGCTAAGACCTGTCAGTGGTCCCGTCTCGCAGCCCTGATAATTTTTCCTTTCACCATGAGGAAAGCTCTATGAGTGCGTTCCGCATTTTGGTGGCCGACGATCAGCCGATATTCCGTTTCGGTTTGTGCTCGCTCCTTCGGTCTCACGCAACCTGGGAGGTCTGCGGAGAGGCCGCCGATGGACGGGATGCGGTGGAGAAGTGCCGGCAGTTGAAACCAGATCTACTTATTCTGGACATTTGCATGCCCAGACTAAATGGTATGGACGCGACACGACAGATCCTGAAAGACAATCCTTCGCAGACAATACTGGTCCTCACCGCCGTGGACTCCGAGCAGATAGTCCAGGACTGTCTGGAAGCGGGTGTTCGCGGGTGGGTTCTTAAGTCCGACGGAACCGATGACATGATGACAGCCGTGGAGGCCCTGCAGAGGCACCAGAGCATCTTCAGCTCCCGAATATCCGATCTGCTTACGGATGTTTACAAGCGGCATCGCGTGGATCCCGCCGCAACCAAGGTAGCCAGATTGTCGCCTCGCGAGCGTGAAGTCGTGCAGCTCTTGGGTGAGGGCAAAACTTCCAAGGAAGTCGCTGTGATGCTAGGAGTTACCTTGAAAACCGCAAAGACGCATCGAGGCAAGGTTATGCTCAAGCTCAAGCTTCACTCCATCGCCGAACTGGTCTTGTATGCGGTGAGGAACCAAATCGTCCACGTGCAGCTTCCAGCGGGGCTGCGCTTGCCCAACCCGACCGGCGTGGTTTCTCAGCGAATTAACTGACAGCGTTTGCCTCGATTTGCCGCTCCTACCGTTCGCCGAGAGTTCGCCAGTTCGACCAACGTTTTGCGCGCCGCGAGCCCCTTACCAAATCCCTTTGTCGTTTCCCGTGACTTTGTATGCAACAAAAGCTGCCGCCGCCAAGCCCGGCAGCAAAGACAGACGGCTCACAGTTCGGAAATTCTTTTGCGTGCCGGCGCACACCACCTGACGCAAGAAAAGGCCGACCGCTTGCGGCATAATCGAGATTCGCAGGAAATCCCCCCGCAACTCCAGGGCGCCTCCTTTTGTGGCCGAAGAAACCACCTCGGCCGGCAGTTCCAGCTTGGCTCCATAGGCATGAGCGAACTCGGCAACCGCCGTGAGCAAGCTGCCAACTCCCGGCCAGATGCCGCTGGACTCAGCTGCCGTTCGCAAGATTGTGTAGTCCAACTCCTGTGCTTGTATCAGCTTTGTCGTATCCACGATATCGCACAATCGGTAATAGAAATGGCGGTACATGCGTTGCAGGGTTGTGATGAGCACACGTTCCTCAGGAGCGGGTACACGGAAGGTATATCCTCCGAGCGTCTTGCGAACGGCGCGGCGCTCGAGGCGGAGCGCGAGATTCAGATGCTCCCCGGTCTGTCCGAGGCAGCCCACATGTACTTCGACTGCCTCCGCCAGGCCCGGCAGGCTGAAGTTCCACTTGTGCGCCAAGCGATCGCCCCAGCTGCGAGGCAGGACTTCGGCAGCAAAATTCCTTTCCAGGATGCTTACGACCTGGTCTTGACGACCGCCAGTGTACAGGTCAAGGTCTGAGCCGATATCCGGCCAGTGGTCGAGCGACTTGATCACAATGGCCGGACATTCCGCGCTCTCCAGCGCTTCGCAGACCGTGTCCAACACTTTGAGCGCCCGACGGACCCGGTCCTGCTCCTTCGCCAGTACCGTCGCACATTGGCTCGACAGACGCGGGCTCATCTCGTGCAAGGTGGAACTTTGCAGCGCCTCGACTGCGCGAACCAGCACGTGATGGCGATCTGCAAAAGCGAGAAACCGAGCGAGCTCGTCATGACCCCAATTCGGGAGCATTCCCGATTCACCCGAGCAGCGAGCGAAAGGCTCACCCAGCAAGAGATGCGAGAGCAGATGAAGATCTCGGGCGGGGATCGATCTGTCGGTTTGCATGACGTCGTGCATGGCCACGGAGGCCATATCAAAATCCATCTGGATGCGACCCTTTGGTGGCTAGCCCGCCGCAGTTGTGGCCGACTCCTGATTCGATGGCGGTGCCTTCCTCATAATCATTCCAGGTGGCAATCATGAGAAAGGGTATGGGTTTCACCTGGTTATAGAAACGAAAGAGGCGCAGCGTATCCTCAAACGTCTTGCCGCAACGTTCATCGATGTGGCGATCCAAGCTCCAGGACGCGTGGGTATCGTCGAACCCGGGCCAGACGGTATCAACAGCAATTTTTCCGGGCCGGCTTTGCATCTTTTGGTAGAAGGCCTCGAGATATTCTTTGCCCCAGTCGCTTCCATCCCGTGCCCATCCCTTGGAGGGGTGCACCCAGGCATAGTTGCCCTCGAAGGCATTGGCATACTGGGGCGGAGGATCATCCTTGTAAATTAGCCACGGCGACAGCGGCCAATCGTCGACTTGCGTTCGCACGCGGTTCCAGTCGGTATGGCCGCGCTTGGGAAAAATGAAAATTACCGGGCGACCATGGTACTCAAGGTAGGCGTCCCGGCCCGAGGCCCCTGGCCGGAGGTAGGAGTCGTACGCTTTGGCCATCTCAGCCAACGATTCCTCGGTGGCCTTTCCATTATCTTCCTCGGTTTCATCGTACATAAGAGCCACTTTGAAGTGGCTCTGGCTGGCGACCTGCTGCATCATCGCGTAACTGTGATCGAGAAAAGGCCGCCGTTCCCCATACCAGTCCACTGCGAAGGCTTGGACTCCAAGATCCTCGGCTTTGGCGATTTGTCGCCGCAGCACCGCGGGATCGTCGGTACTGTATCCCACCTTGATGTGCTCCGGATCTCCGAACCATGGCAGGTAAACCGCCACCACCTTGGCGCCCTGTACAGGACCTTCCGCCGCCTGAGTCAGGGCGCGGTAGGCACCCGAACGATGACATGCCGAAGCAATTAGCGCCACCGCCGCCACGCCGAGTGTCAGCGGCAGCTTCGACTTCGACCTCGTTATTGGTTTCATTAAGCTCGTGAGATCCATCAAGTGGCGGGCACACTTTGCATCAGGCGAACCATCCAGCGATCCGCGGCCGGGGTCATCAGCACCAGGAACCTCACGCTCACCTTTCCGACGTGAAGGAGCCGGGCGCCGTCGAATACCTGAACTTCATATTCAGTGTCGTCCTGCAACTGCATGACACCGCCATCGGGGGAATAGAACAGAGCTTGCAACCTGTGTCCATGGTCGACATAATGGCGGTGGATACCGATGCCGCCCTGCTCCGCAATGGTCTGCCCGAATTCCTGCTTGGCAAAACCGGTAAAGTAGCCATTCAATAGTTCGGCACGGTTTTGCTCCAAACCTAGGGCGAGGGTTTGCCAGGCTTCGGCATAGTCATGCACTATTTTCTGCCGAGTCAACTCTTCCATATCCCGTGGCCCCCGCGACACGATAAAATCCACCCTGGGTAGCGACGAAGGAGCCGGAAGCGAACTGACCACGGCTGTCTTGGGTGCCCACAGCCCAAAACCAAGCAGGATGGCCGCCGCGTTTGCGAAAAGCCTCAACGGGAGCCTCCCATATAAGTTTCATTTCCGGCCACGACACCGGAGGCCACAGAAATCGTCGCCGGCCCGGCGAAGCCCATTTCCGTTCGCGCCACTCCTTTCTTGATGGGGGCGTCCACGGTGGTTGTTCCGAGCTTGTCCAGCTTGGTGAAGGTGACAATCGTGCCGTCGGGTACGGCATTCCCTCGACAATCGCGGACCGGATCGGTCTGCAGTACGATGCGGCCGCCTTTGTGCTCCGCAGACGCGTGCAGCTTACAGGGTTCCGCGGAAACCTGCTGCACCACCCTCCGTTCGGACAGTTGTCCCAGCGAAGCATCAATCTGCACGGTGCCGTCTTCCAGACCGGAATTCAGACGGGTCCACGCGACACCGTTGCGGGTCGTTTGGGGTGGGGAAGAAACTGCCGTCTCCCTGGTGATGGCGCGGAACGTGACGCCCTCAGGCTGCAACGCGAGATTGTGAAAGCGGTCCATCACCACGGTCACCGCGCTGATGGCATCGAGCTTACCCACCGGAACGCGAGAGGGGTGAACCAGAAACACAAGTTCTGCCCCGCGATTCGGAGTCACATAAAAGTCTGTGGCGGCGCATTCCTGTCCGTTACAAGCAATGGCCTGGTAGCTCCCAGCGATCGCAGTCTCGTCGGGACTGATCTGGATGCTATCTCCTGCCAGGAACCGGCGTTTTGCGACGTGCCCGGGCCCGATCAGGTAGAACGTTCGAGAACCGGTACCGCTGCTGGATACAACCAACGCTTCTCCGGCACTCACGTTAGCGGGCAGGTGCAACGCGAGCGTCGTTTGCGCCTGGGACACGGCCACGAACGCCGAACACAGAAGGAACGTGCAACAGAGGTTACGCATCTCAGGAGGCACTCCGAGTGTACTGATTGGCTATGACACGAAAGCGCTGGACCCGGGCGGCCACCTCTGTCGGAAGATCGACCATAAAAGGCTGCGGAATCATGGGCAGCAGCGCCCGGTCCACATATTCGTCCGAGACCCAGATGACTTTGCCCTTGTCGTCGTAGCAAGTCGCCAGCACGTGAGCAATATTGACAGTCTGGCCGCTCTGGTTCACCAGTTCGCCCCCCAGAACCCGGTGTCCCACGGCATCCGTTGCCAGACGCTGGTTCATGACACCGATCACCGGATCGGCCGAGGCCGGAACGGCAGCGACATTTGCGTCCATGCGAACCTGCTGCAACTGATTGAGCCGTAGCTTCGAAAAATCGATTCGGTACGGCGTGACCTGGCTGGGCAGCAGAATATGAGACACTTTGTCGAAGCTGCCCTCGTGGCGGAATTCCACACCGTTAGCATCTACCAGCGCAGCGTTGACGTTGATATAGGCGGGAATGGTGTCTTCATTTACGACTTCCCCCATCACGATCACTGAATCGTTCTGCTCGATCGCATTCATGGAGATAATGCGAACTTTCGGGGGATCGATGCTAGCCGTGCCCCATTCGCCTTCCGGACCGCGATTCACAACATCCCATCGCAGGTAGTTAACGACCATGACTTGAGCGGGCAGTTTAGGAACCTGGGAGGCCGGCCAAAACACCTTCCAGTCGGTTCCCTGGCGAACCACTTTCAGGTCGTGGGTGTCGGAAAGGGAACCTACGGCGGTGGACCAGTTCAGTTTTACCCGGACCAATGCGTCGTCACCGCCTTGGTGGAGTATGCTGACTTCAGAATCCTCGAGGGTGGAATAGGTACGCAAGCTGCCATCGCCACCCGCCAAGTCGTAGACGAAAGCCGTCGCATCCACTTGGTTGGCGTTCGCCAACTGCGCGTGAGCCTTGTCCCAATTTCTCTCGCGCACCGCGCGCAGCAGGCTGCGGACGGCCTGTTCCGGAGTGTTCTGAGTGCGCAGACTGACTCCCGCCGCCTTGGCAGACTGTAGCCAACCTAGAGCCACCAGCAGAAGGGCCACAAAAAGAAGGGTCAGCGCCAACCCGTATTTCATGAATTTCCCTCGCGAACATACAGGGCATCATGCGTCCGAACCGGGACCATCACGACCTGCGGAACCCGCCGGCGGTCTGGCAGCAGGATGAGGAATAGAACGGCCAGGACGGCGCTGCCCATTGGCAGAATGCCCCACAACAAGCCCTCCCATGGCGCTGGGACTGCATCGGATTCGATCTTTCGTGCCGGAGCTACGCCCTCCTTGGACCAAACCGTAATCGTCCCACCATCGTAAGTTTCAATCTGACGCCAGCCGGCAAACACTAACAGCGGCTCATAATACTGATCGTGAACGAAGATGTATTTCAGGCCATACCGGTTGGCATGTTTCAGCATGGCGCGGAGAGAATCCATACCCGCGGTCGCGAAAAATTTGGCACTGGTTAACTGTGCCGCGCCATAGTCCGTCATTTCCGGCAACAACCGCGCCGAGTTGTACTCGCCATCGACGCTGGGCGCCTCGGTATAAGTCGAGATCTTGGGAAGAGCATTGCCGAATCCGAGCGTCAGGTAACGATAATGGTCATGTCCGTCGCGATTCAGGAAGGACACAACCGAATCCACGTTCAGTCCGCCCGTAGCCCGGAAGGGGCTCACATCAAGCCACGCCATGGCCAGTGCGAATGTCCCGACGGCCGCGAGGGACAAACCACTCACAGCCGCCCGTGGGTACCGGCGCAACAGATCCGCCGCCAACAGGCCCACGATGGGCAGAGCGAGAAGCGATGCCCAAAGCGTGAAGCGCTCGAAGGTCAGGATGTCAAAAGCGCGTCCCAGCAGCCATTTGGGCAGGGGCGTGGTGCCGCCCAGCCCGAAGATAAATGCAAACCAAAAACTGATAAGCAAGGGCCTGAGTCGTGGTACTTCAGCTCCCCGGAACAATATAAAGGGGAGGGCCAGAATCATGGCGCCGTAAGGAACAACGAAATAGTTGAAGCCGTAGAGAGAATTAAAAAGAAAATTAGACCGGCTGGCATGTGGAATTGGAATTTGCTTGATCGGGTGCTGCAAAATTGAAATCCAGTACGGCAATAGAACGACCGCCACCCCAATACCTATCAGGGCCGCGAAAACCGCTCCCCGCGACCATACTTTCATCCCCGAGTTGCCATCGTCTTCGGCTCGCTCGTCCATCCACGCCAGCCAGAGCACAGGGATGGCGAAGAAAATTGCTCCAAACAGCAGGGTGACGTGATGGACTGACGCCGCAGCCAAACCAAGCATCACTCCCTTCAATAGAGAACGAAGCTGGCCATGCCGCGCCCACTGATAGAAATAAGGCAGCGCGTTCAGGTAAAGCGGAGCCGCAAGGATGGTTGATAACTGCCCCGCCGAGTATACGAGGAAGGCAACAGCACCCAGGAACACGCTGCCCACTGCGGCATAGCTGGCCGAGGTATCATCCACCCATAATTTCGCGAACCGGTACACCCCCACTGGCAACAAAAGCAGCGCCAAAAACTGGACCAGCCCATACCCTGCGTTCAGGCCTACTACGTATGACAGAAGCGCGATCAACTGGTGCCCCAACGGCGGATAGGTGGTCTGGGAAAAGCCCGCGAACCATTTTTCGTTCCAGGGATTAAACCAGTGTTGGGCATAGTGGGAAGCGAAAAAAATGTGAAAATTTGTATCGTAGGAAGCCTTTGCAGGCAATTGCATCAACAATAGGGGCCCATGCACGACGGCGACCAGCAAGAGTATTAGCAACAGCGGAATAGGACGGCCTACCGGACTTCGTTCAGGGATCAATGCAATCCTCGCGGGCACCGCTCTTTTCGGCAGCGGACGGGATTGGATTCCAAACTCCCCTCAAGGGTTTCACCAGTGCCATTCAAATAAATAACCGCTAGGACGGCTTATGCATCCCCTCGGGCCCCTGGTAGCACCTAAATGGCACTTGCGAGTCCATGTTTTGAGATGCCTGTTTTGAAAGGTAATGCGTACGTGTCAAACCGCAGCGCCGTTCCGGTTGCAATGCTCCTGTTGGGCGCAGTGTTGTCGTGCGCCCAAACCTTCGAAGTGGCACCGCGGAGCGATGCCAGTCTCGGAGCGACCAGCCCAGCAAGAACACGGTCCGCGCCACAGACGGCAGAAAACGACCTCGGATGGGGTTCGGGTCTCGAAGTCGCCCAACAGGCCCGCGCTGCGCAAGCGGCGTTAGGCGCCGGAGAATATGCGGCGGCCAGTGCGCATGCCGAGCGTGCGGCAAGAGCCGCACCCCAGAATGCCGATCTCTGGTTCCTGTTCGGATACGCTGCCCGGCTCGCCGGTCGCTATCAGGCATCCACCGACGCATTCGAACGCGGGCTGGCAGTTCGACCTGCCTCTGTTCAAGGGCTGGCCGGCTTAGCGCAGACCTACGCCAAAATGGGCCGAAACGAGGACGCCCGACGCCTCTTGTTGCAGGTGATCGCAGCCAGTCCCAACAGCGCAAACGAGCTGCAACTTGCGGGCGAGCTCTTTCTCAGTTCCGATCCACAGCAGGCTCTGAACCTGCTGCAACGAGCGGAAACGCACGACCCGGCCCCTCGCACCGAACTGCTCTTAGCCCGTGCCTATCAAATGCTGAACCGTCCCGACGAGGCCAACCAGTCCCTGGAAAGCGCGCGCAGCCGGGCGCCGCACGATTCCGACGTTCTGCGTGCGGTGGCTGCCTACTATCGAGAAAACAGGAAGTACGACCTCGCCCTCTCCACGCTACACAACGTGACAGCCAGGACGGCCGAATATTGGGCCGAATTGGCCTATACCTATCAGCTTGCCGGCAAAACGAACGAGGCAACCGATGCCTATGTGCAGGCAGCGAACTCGGCTCAAGGGGAGATCGCTTACCAGCTGGGCGCGGCCGACGCGCTGCTGAACGCAGGTAAAATCGAGGCGACAACGGAACTCCTGCGGCGGGCCGAGACGCTGAATGCCGACCACTATCGCCTGCACGCCATACGCGGGCGGTTGGCCACCCTACAGGACCGACCAGACTCTGCCATCCAGGAGTATCAGACCGCCATCGTACATTTGCCAGAAGCGGTGCCCGAGGGTGCGCTTTATCCGGTCGAGTTGCACATCAACCTGGCTGAGCTGTACCGGGAGACTGAAAACCTTGCTGCGTCGGCTGAGCAAGTTAGCTTGGCTGCGGCCCAGCTAAAGAATATTGAAGCCGGCGGGGCCGTCAGTCCGGAGTTCCTGCGACTGCGGGCGGCCATCGAATCGGCCTCGGATGACCAGTCAGCCGCCGAAAAGGATCTGAACCAAGCTCTCTCTCTCGATTCCGGCAATGTCGCTCTCATTCTCAACTACGCGAATCTGCTCTGGAAAATGCAACGCCGCGACGAGTCCCTCAAGGTGTTTCATCAAGCCCTGGAACTGGATCCAGGCAACCGCTCCGCCCTGACGTCGCTTGGCTTCTTGTCCAGGGAGACCGACCGCGCTAAGGAGGCAGAAGGTTACTTTCTGCGTCTGGCCGAGCTCTATCCGAACGACCATGTCGCCTACCTGGCTCTAGGCGACCTGTACACGTCGGAGAAGCTGTTCCCTCTCGCTCAGACCAACTATCAAAAAGCATACAGTCTGGCGCCGACAAAGCCCCTCATCGTAGCCCGAGGCTCGAACGCGGCTCTCGAAGGCCACGATCTTGAACTGGCCAAGAGGTGGCTGGACCTCGCCGAGGGCGAAATGAAGAGAGATGTCCAGGTGATGCGCGAGCGCGAGCGCTATCTCACCCTCACTGGACACTATGGTGAATCCGCGGAATTGGGATACCAGGTGCTGGAGAAGCTTCCGCAAGACCCTGAAGCTCCCGTCTATTTGGGCTACGATCTGGTTTTTCTCGGTCAGTATGAACAAGCCCTCGCATTGTTCGAACAGTACGAGCCCATTCTTCCCCGGGATAAGGATCTCTGGCTGATTGCCGGGCACTCGCACAACTCGTTGGGCTCCCCAGGCAAGGCAGTCACTGACTTTACCGAGGCCTTAGAGCGCGATCCCACCATGGCGACCGGCTACATGGATCGTGGGTATGTCCTCAACAATCTGAAGAAGCCCGACGCGGCAAGTGCGGATTTTGAAATGGCAATCAAGCTGCACCCCGGATACGGCGAAGCTTACTTGGGATTGTCCATGGCGCACCTGCAACTGAACCGTGCAACCAAAGCGATGGAGGAAGTGAATGTGGCGGAGAAGATTCTGGGGCCGTCTCGCATCACGCATTTGACCCGGGCCGAAGCGTTTCGGCAGCGCCTACGCCTGAACGATGCGGAGAGAGAATATCGGGCGGCGTTGATCTTCGCTCCCAACGATACCGACGTGCAAATCGCGCTCGCGGACACCATTTTTCGGTTACGTCGCTATCAGGAGGCGGTGGATCTCTTGCTCCGAGTTTCCGCCGTCGAGCCCGGCGAAGCGCTTGTTTATGCTCGCCTGGCGCGCGTCTATGCCCAGTTGCATAGCCAGCAGGAAACTCTGCACTATGCGCAAGAAGCCGAAAAGGCGGGCAAGGGCCAAAGCGGTATCTTGCTGGCCACCGGAGAGGCATTCCTGACCCTGGGCGACCGCCATGCGGCCATGGAGCGGTTTTCTCGTGCTCTCGAAGCTCAGGAAGGAGATGTGATCGATACTCGCCTTGCAATTGCGCGTGTCTTCGCCATAGAAGGCCGCGCAGCGGAGGCTCGCCAACAGGTAGCTTTGGGGCTGGCCGAAGCTCGCGTTTCCGAGAACACGCCCCTCAAGCCCGAACACCTGGTCGAAGCCGCCGATATTTTTCTGTCCACACACGAATTTGAGTTAGCCGAGATGTACCTGCGACGCGCCCTCGCCGAGGGAGCTGACGAGGACATCGTTGCCCTGCGTCTGGCGAATGCGAATCTGGCTGAAGGAAGGACCAAAAGTGCGGGGGCGCAACTGACTGCAGCGGCGGGACAAGATGGGCAAACGCAGAGCTACGACTACCTCATGACTCGAGCCAATGTCTACCGCCAGCAGCAGGACAACTTGCCTGCCTTGGTTTCCTTCGCGCGCGCCAATGAACTGGCCGGCGACGATAAGACCGCCGAATCGGCACAGTACGAGGTGGCATCCGAAGAAGGGCGCCGGATCAATGACAACGTGAGCCTATCGTCGGCGGCGACGTTCGCACCGATTTTCGAAGATATCACCATCTATATGTTGGACGCGAAACTTCTGAACGTTTCCTCACCAAAACAGCTTCCGCCACCGCGCTCTTCTTTCGAGAGCCGGGGGGAGGTTGATTATCGTTTGCACTTTGATGGGGTGCCGACCTTGACCGGTTTCGTGGGCGAGCGCAATGCCGAAGGAACGATCTCTATTCCCAGCACGTCGACGATCCAGAATCGCAATACTTATGACACGTTATTCAATGTCGGGATAAGTCCGACCCCGAGGCTCGGCAATGCAAAGATCGTTCTCAATACAGGAGTTCAATTCACAATCCGCCGGGACAGCCTTTCACCCGTCGCCATGAATCAGAATCTGTTTCGACAATTCCTATACTTCTCGACCAACTCACTCATGAACTGGCTCACGGTTTCCGGCAACGTGATTCACGAAACTGGCCCCTTCCCGGAACAAAATCTGCATTCGAGAGATTTCGTCGCTTCCGTTGCCTTCAAAGTGGGCCGCCCCTGGGGCAAAGCGTCCCTTATCACGGGATATGACCTGCACGACGTGCTATTCAGGCCTTCGATTCTCGAATATTACACGACCGACGCGTACCTGGGACTAGAACGCCGCATCGGCACACGCCTTCAAATTGCCGTGTTGGCAGATTACATCCGGGCCTGGGAAGTGCAAGGCTACGATTATGCGATCGCACAGGCGATTCGTCCCGCGGCCAGATTCGAGTATCACAGGTCCGCGCAGTGGAGTGTCGAAAGCTCATTTGCATTGTCTCGCGGACAGGGCTTCCACACGTATAACAATACCCAGACTGGATTCCTGGTTTCTTACGTAAAACCGCTGCGCGGCTCGCTTCGTGACGGTGGGCAGGACGTCGCGGTGTCGTACCCATTGCGCTTCTCCTTTGGCTTCCAGCAGCAAATGTTTTACAACTTTTCGGGACACGCTAGCGCCGCTCTTCTTCCGGTCGTCCGTCTGAGCTTGTTCTGAACGGAAGGCGTCTAGGTCATCTCGGACGACTTGCTTGAAGAAACGAAGTTTCTCCCGAAGAGCAAGGAAAGATCCGCTGGATCTTAAGTCTAGAAAATGGTGCCCATGAGCGGAACGAACCCGGATCTCAGTTTGGTGCCGGTGGCAGCCATCGCCCGTGATCCGTCCCCCACACGCCCGGCATCGCACTGGCTCCACGCCACCATCTTCAACGGGAGCATGACTCTGCTGGTCGGATCGGGATTGGTGAGCGCCATCAACCTGATCTACAACATTGTCCTTGCTCGTGCGCTGGGTGCAAGCGGGTTCGGCCAGGCAGTCTCGGTTTACACCCTGTTGATGCTGTTGTCCGCAGTCACTCTTTCGTTCCAGTTTGTTTGCTCCAAGTTTGTCGCCAAAAACAATTCGCTGGCTACCAAAGCAGCAGTGTACTCGGTTCTGCACGGCCGCTCCTGGCAGGCCGGAGCCGTCGTCGGAACCACTCTGGCGATTACCAGCCCTGCCATATCGCGCTATCTCAATCTTTCCGACCCCACGCTGATCGTCATCCTCGCCGTGGGAACTGCCTTCTATATTCCGCTCGGGGTCAGGCGGGGAATGCTGCAGGGAATGTACAATTTTCGGCGGCTCAGTATTAACTTTATTCTCGAAGTGGTGGTCAAGCTGGGCGGAACGGTCGCATTGCTTGCACTCGGCTTCGGTGTGAGAGGAGTGATTGCGGCTGTATCGGCCTCGGTGGTGGCTGGCTACCTTTGGGCCCAGCCCGGCCCCGAGTTGAAAGTTACGCCACAGCTTGGGCTTCCTGCCTCATTCGTCGAGGGTGTTCAAGCGATCGTGTTCTTCGTCGGTCAGGTCGTCATCAACAACGTGGATATTCTGCTGGTGAAGCATTTCTATCCGCCAGCAGAGGCGGGTCTGTATGCTGCCGTGGCAGTGGTGGGCCGGGTCGTATACATGGCTGCCTGGGCGGTTGTGAGCAGTATGTTCCCGGTTTCCGCAGGCGTGGACCGTCCAGAACCCTATCGTCGCGCGGTGGTCATTACTCCTCTTCTACTTGTGCTCTTGATTGTGACACTTTCGTTATTTGGCCTCTGGCTGCTTCCGAGCGTGGTCTGGAGAGGACTCTTCGGAGCCGGTTTCCAGCTAAGCGCGCAGAACGGATACTCGTCGCTACCACTTCTTTACGTTGCTACCACGGGTGTGTATTGTCTCAGCGTCGTGCTGATCATCTACGAGATGTCGAGGAAGATTGGCAGCGCGGCATGGCTGCAACTGGTTTTCAGCGGCGCCATCGCTGTGGGCATCTATTGGCTCCATGGCAACCTACACCAGGTCATTATGGTTCAGTTGGTGCTCATGCTATTGCTACTGGTTTGCGTCTTCGTCCCATTTCTTCGCTTGGAATCCCGGCCATCCTCCGAATCGACCGCGGAGCAAAAGACGGCCCCAGTCCTAAAACAGCGGCCGCTGGGCGAAGATGAGGTGATTGCTGAGTTTCTCAGGAACGAGTTTTATCATCCGGAATTTCATCGTTACTGGCAGAGGCTGGAGAAGATTGTGCTCGCCCCAGACTTCCTGGATGCAGACCACAACGCGCTGCGTCGGGCGTTGCTTTTCCGCCGGCGAGGGAGAATGTGGCGGGAACTTCCTGTCGATACGAGATGGTGGGAAGTGGAACTCGGTCCCGCAGACCTGGCACGGGTGCGCGTTCTTCCGCGTTCCCATTGGCGCAAGATCGCTAATGGGAACTTTGCCCTGGTTGAGGTGGCGGAGAATATCCGCGCACGCGCCGCCGATGGATTGAATGTGAACTTCCTGGCTAAAATTCGCTCCCTGAGTTCTCATCTTCGACAGGAAGAGGGACCGGCAACCGCGATCCTCCTGATTGGCATCGACGAGAATAGTCCCCTGACGATCATTGAGGGGAATCACCGTATGGTTGCTGCCATGCTGCTTTCTCCTGGCACCGTCTGTCAGCGTTTCCGGTTCTTCTGCGGGTTTTCGCCGCGGATGGCGAACTGTTGCTGGTACAAGACGGATATCTCCACCCTGTGGCGCTACGCGAAAAATAGCGTCCGCTATTCACGGCGCGACAGCGACGCGAAGCTTGAGGACATGCTGTCTAGAACCCGGCCATGCGAGCTCCACGAATAACAACTCCCTCGACGAAGTTCCGCGTTTTGCAAAGTTTATCGTTGGAGTCGCCGTCCCGACCACATTCCATCTCTATCGATCCGGCAGGACGCCGACCGCGCACTACTGAGCTGAGGTCGCTGGGTCGGGCTCGATCACAGGCGTCTCGTCGCGCCGTTTGAGTTGAATCGGACCCTGGTGGCGGCGTTTGGCTTCTTTTTCGGAATCAATCACCGAATTCACCTTCTGATCGCTGTCTTGTGCCAAATGTTCCAACTTCATGCCCAATACATCGCGGCGCGTTGCGGCGGTCACGCGTGCTCCGGCGCGCTCCGCCGTCCGCGCTTTCTCGTAGTACATGTCGGCGGTTTCACGATCGCCGTCGATCTCGGACAAGTATCCCATGTTATTCAAGACAAAACCGTCTTCAGAATCGAGCGCAGCCGCTTCGTTAAAGTATTGGCGGGCGCTTCCAAAATCGTTGCGATTGACTGCCAAAACACCTAAGAAGCTGAGACGCGCAGTTTTGTTCTCGATTCTGTCCTGCTCCGGCAGCCGCCGTTTGATGCGTTCCGCATTTCGTTCCGACACTTCTGTGATGGGATGCCCGCGCAGAGCACGGTCCGGCGTTACGATCGCGGGTTCTTTCGAATTGCGGCTGGACGCCGCTCGGTAACTACTGAGCGCGCCCTGCAAATCGCCCTCCTTCTCCCGGAGAAGGCCCAGGTTGTTTAGGGTAAACGGATTATTCGGATCGACTGTCAGCGCACGTTGCAACTGCTCCTCGGCGTCCAGCACCTGATCCTTCTGCAATAACTGCATCGCTTCCAGGTTTGCTCGGTTCACTTGCATGTCTCGATCTAGCATCACCTCTGCCTGGGCAACGGTCTTGCCGCGCAGGCCAGACTTACTGGCCCGATCCACCACGGCACTATAAGACTGCTCACGACTCAGGGCGTAGAACCGCAGAGCGCGGTCGGTTGAGCCCTCGAGTTCCGAGATGTATCCGAGATTATTCAAAGTGAAGGGATCATCGGGATCCAGAAGGTAGGCCCGATAGAACAGCTTCTTCGCTTTATCCACGTGGTGCTTGTTGATCGCCTCGACGCCTTCGCGATTCAGTTCCTGCACGGGGGTTGTGGTTGCCCGTTTGGGCACCGGGATGCGTAAATCCCCGGCCTCAGCATTCTGTAGAAACAGTCCACCGATCATGGCCGCGGATAAGACGTATCTTGAGAACATAAACAACACCCCTTGCCAATGCCCTGCATATGACTCCTTTTAGATGAAACGCCTGACGCGGGGTTGCTCAGGAAGGCCGCTTTAGTGGCCTTGAGGGCAAAAGTTGGATTGGGGCTAACCGTAAGCTCGCGAATGTCATCCAAAAGAGGATGATTGAGGAGTTTGCCAAGTATGAATCTCGCCGGTCTCGTATGCTCGGTATTGATGTTCCTGGCCCCGGCCAGTCTGGCGTGGTCTCAGACGGTTCCGAGCCCCAATTCCGGCTCCAATTCGAACCATGCGTCCGTGGCGTCCGACCAGAGTCCCAAACAGGTCGCGGCACTCCCAAACCAAGAACCGGACCCGCTCCTTGACCTGCCACGCCTGAAGCAAAACCGGGCCAGCTTAATCGGGGGCACCGTGGGAAATATCGACCGGTTACGGGACCGCTTCATTCTCCGTCTGTTTGGACCGGGTAAGCTGACGATTGCCTTTGACCCGCGGACGCAGTTCGTGCGCGACGGCAAGCCAGAGGGTGCGCAAGGCCTGCATTCGGGGGACCGGGTTTATGTTGAAACGGTCTTGGACGGAACCACCATCTTCGCCAAGACAATCCACGTATTCGCGGGTGCAGCCCTGGGAACGACGGTCGGCCAGATCATCGCCTACGATGCCCCGCAAGGCAGTCTCAGCGTCCGCGATCCGCTTTCCTCCCAACCGGTCCTGTTTCACGTGACCCCAAGCACCCTCATCTCGGGGGCTGGTGTTGGTCCAGGCGCGCTCGTGCAGGTCAGCTTTGTGGGTAGCAAGGGCCCTGCATTGGTCCGGGAGATTCTGGTGCTGGCGGCTCCCGGCTCGGTGTTCACTTTCGCAGGCCGGATTACTTTCCTCGACTTCGCCTCTCACGAACTCGTGTTGGCCAACGCCAGCGACGACAACCGGTACGAAATTCAATTCAATCCCGCAACCATCGAAGCCGACGCCAAAGCACATCTGCAGGAAGGGGCCAAGGTAACCGTCGCTGCCAGGTTTGACGGTCAACGTTACGTGGCCGAGAGTGTTACCGTGCTACCTCTCTCCACGGAGTAGCGCAGTGGTTCCAAGAGCGCTGACGATGCCTCTGCGTACCCGTCAAGGTTCCCCTGCCGCTACCAAGTTCAGCATTGTTTATTCATGTCGAGTTGAGGAGGATCTCATTCTGGTAGCGCTTTCCTAGTCAAAGCCCCTATCGGGTGGCCAGGAAATGTTGCTCCGGGTCGGCGCAGTTCCCAAATACACCGTCGCAATTGCAGCGACAATGCGGTTCTGTTGTCCAGTTCTAATTCTACAAGGCAGCCAGCAAAGCGGCGGACTGAAATCGAGATGACCGCAGATCTCGGAGTGCTGACCATGGCTACGCTGCGCATCAGTTCGGGCTTGGACGATTCATCGAATCGCAACCCGAGTGATATTCCACAGTTATGTCCGAACAAAGACGCCCGATTTATTTGGCCGGCCAGTCCTGCTGCCAGGACGCAGCATTGCGCGATACTATCGAAGCCCACAGGGACCGATAGGGCAGCCATCGGGGGAGTCGGCGTGCGCGGAGTTCAGCGGCAAGTATCCGGGTATGGTGGTCGAGGTCGAAGAGACGCAGATATTGCCGAACGACGATCGGCATCGTCATGCGCCGCGCCGCGGCAAAGTTTCGTTCCGTCATCTGATCTCGCCACTCTGGATGCTGTAGTACAGAAATCAGTGCAGCCACGAATCGGTTCGCATTCCCCGGCTCGTAAAAGCAGATGGCCAGTCCCTCGGCGGTAGCCATGTCACGAAATTCCGGCAAGTCCGCTGCCACGATCGGCACGCCGTATTCGCAAGCCAAGTGAGCGACGCCGCTCGATCCCGCAGCCGAGGAGTAGGGGAGGACAAGCAGAGTGGCGCTGCGGAAGAGTTGTGCCACTTGCTCTTCCGGAACGTAACCAGTGAACTCGATACGGGGAAAGCCAGCCAGTCTCTGGGCCACGGACTCCACGTAGCCTGGCGTTCCTGGGTGGTTGGCGCCCGCGATGATGAGGCGCACGTTCTTATGCTCGGCCGAGATCCTTTCAAAGGCTTCAATCAGAGGTTCCAGGCGCTTGTACGTTCCCCATTTGCCAAAGGCCAGAATGCGCTGCTCAGGATCACCTCGAGATGCTAGGTCTGGAAATTCAGGTTCTCCGAACAGGATTCCGTGGGGACGGAAGTGCACATTGTTTCTGCCATACTTCTCAATGAGGGTGCTGCGGTAGGCCGGAACGAGCACGGAAATGGAGTTCGCCATCAGTAGCAAATGGGTCGCCACCCACCCGCCCAGCCGGTAAAGTCTCGGATACTTTACGCTGGCGTTTTCCAGGTTCATCATGTCCATGATCTGGTGCAGCGTGACATGCGTGTAGTAGCCGCGCAGGCGAACTAGCGCCGGCGTGACGACACCACAAAAAGCAGGCAGCGGCCGGCTGCCGAACGAGGCAAATCCGAGGTTGAACCACACTACGTCCGGTTGCAGGTTCTCGATGACGCGGAGAAGGCGTGCTGGGTTCATCAGGCTATTGAAAGACCAGCAGCGAATCACCTGAAAGCCGTCCACTTCGGGTTCTGGCGTCCTCAATGTATCCGCCAGAATCGTGAGATTGAGTTGCGGAAGGTTCGACAATGCCCGAGCGACGTGCAGCCCGTACTCGTTCAAGCCGCCGCGGCTCGGAGGAAAAGCTGTTACCAAGCAGATTTTCACGAAGAACTCGATCGCAAGATAGCAGTTCTGGAAAGACGTCCCAACAGGACTAGGTAGTCGAGTCCGACGCGCAAATTGGCTTTGCTCTTGCCGCCGAACCGCTGACCGAAGTGGTAGGGAATCTCCGCAGCGGAACAGATATTTCCGCGCACCAATATCTCCAGCAGCAACTTGAAACCTTCCGGTTGCAATTGGACTCCCGTAATAACTGCACGGCGCATCACGAAGAAGCCGGAAAGGGGGTCGCTGACCCGTATCCTTGCCTTCTGCAGAGGCAGAGTCGTCCAGGTGCTCGCCAGGGAGACGGCACGGCGCAGCGGGTTCCAGCCTGGTGTGCCATTCCCCGCGGAGTACCGGCTGGCGATGACAATGTCGTGACCCTGCTGGATGGCGGTTATCAGCGCGGGCAGCAATGCCGGCGGGTGCTGCAGGTCGGCGTCAATCACACCAAGCAAGTTGGCGTCCGTATGACTCCATCCATAAATAACTGCGCCCGCCAGCCCGCGGGATCCCGTTCGCACCAGCAAACGGATGCGGGGATCCGATTTGGCATACTCTTGAACCACCGCTCCTGTGCCGTCCGTGCTGTTGTCATCAACAACGAGCAGTTCGTAATCGATTTGCGCGCTGTCAAGATTCAAGCGAACGCGATCAAGCAACGTTCCAATGTTTGCTTCTTCGTTCAGCGTAGGTATGATCAAACCAAGTTTGTCGCCCATTGGATTCTTCCTGCCGGCACTAACGACAGCCAAGCGGGTCTTGGATGGCCGCGGCTCATTAAACGTTGTATGAGAAGTACCCGATGCGGTCGGCGGCGGCGAGCTTCTGGGTCGACAAGACTCTCTACCCCGTTTGAGAGCACTCATGCGCGTTGGCATCCGCGGACGTGCGGTCTGGCGCAACGTTGCCAACCTTCTTGAATTCATCGGCAACTTTCCGGCTGGTTTCTTCGAGCGGGAGAGCGTGAATCAACGTTATCCCTCCCACGAATTCCCCTACCAGAAGATATGAGCGGCGATACTCTCGGAGAAACTCCAACGGATATTCGGGCTTCCTGGTGAAAGCGGCTTCGGGGTCCGCATCCAGCAGATAGGCGAGGTCAGGCCTGGGAAGGAGCTTGCACAGCAGCCGCGCGTAGATTCGCACCGCCTTTTGTTCGATGGGTAAGATCGCGAGCTGGTCGTAGAAGTATCGGTCAAAGATGACAACGTCGACTTCGGAACTGAGCATTTTCTTTACCAGCCACCGCAGATGAATTGCATCGAGCACGTAAAACCCACACCGCCCCATGGTTACGTACCAGGGACGGAGATTCTTGTCGCGGCGCTGGACTGGTCGATCGGGCGCGCCGACGCCCGTTTCCCCGCGGAACAACATGTGTGTGAGTTTCTGCCGAAGGCGCGCAAGGACCACCACGTTGTCCCAGAATGTCGCCACTCGGACTCGGGAACCAGCGCTCCTCAGCCGTGCCGTGAGGGTCGCAATGCTTGTGCTTTTGCCCGACCCGTCTATGCCCGAAAAGGTAACCAGCAATGGGCGCGTCCTGAACCTGCCTCGCACCGCCAGGTCGGCATCCGGCGGCCAGGTGTTCCCTCTTGGCAGCCGCATTACCGGCTACCTGGAGGTTTGCCGGGACTGGCCGCCGACAGTGCGACCACGGTGCCGACGGCGATGCTCGCGCCTGCCAGAACACCCAGACGGATCAGAAATGAACGCGACCGCTTTTGCCTGGCAGGCGCAAGGGCGGCTCCAGCCGGTTGGGAAGCTGCGGTGCCGGTCGTTGGCTGCGACCGGGCGGCGGCGGCACCTTGAGACTGTTGAAACGCGTAGCCATCAGGATTCTGGGTCTTCGCGGCCTGCTTGGTCTGTTGCAGCCGCAGCGATTCTCTTATGTCTTCGGTCTGTGGCTCGGGCGCCTGGGGGTAGGGGGATACTTTGTGGCTCCCGCTGGTGGCATCATCGGGGGATTGATCCGCGGGAGAGATCGCAGCGGGTGGCACTGCGGCGGGTTGCTGGGGATCGGCGTTTGCAGCGGTGTCGGTCCGCTGCGCCCATACTGGGGTTGCGCACTGGAGTGCAAGTATGCACCCCAATGCGAATGCAATGGTCTGAGGCGTACGTGGATTCATGCAGCTGATTCTCCTTTCGCTGGATCCCCGTTGCGATCGGCTGAGCTCGGGGACACTGTCAGATTTTCGGCCGGTTTATGATTGTCCGGCGCCGCCCGAAACAAGTCCCACGGCGCGGGATAGTCGCGGCCGGTCGGAAGAAAGGCATCGAAGCTGCGAACTGCATCTTCAGCGACGGGAAAGATCTCAAAGAAGCGACCTACGCGGGTCATCCCTAGGATCATCTCCGCCTGGGGGGATAAGGCAGCGAGTTTCAGTTCGCCGTCGCGCCTCACGATTGCGGATAAACAATCGAGAAGAAATCGGATGCCAGCAGAATCCAGGTGCGTAACCGAGGAGAGATCAAAAACGATTCGCGCTCGGTCCCGGCGTAAAACCTGTTGCATTTCGCGGCGAAATGACGCAACTTCGCTCCGGTCAAACCGGTCCGCCAGAGTCCTCACTACAACCGCCGAATAAGGGTTCATTGCTAGCCTCCCACCGTTCGGGAATTGCCGCCCCCGGGCAACTCTTCAAGACCTGGCCGCCCATCAGAAGCGTTATAAGAAAATCGCATCAAGTCCGGAGATGGCGACGGTCGATGGGGGAGAAAAGCGCTGAGCGCGTCGCTCAGCGACTGCCACGGTGAATAGCCAATGAGTGGGAGTGATTTCACTTTCGGCTGCCCGCGACCACGATCACGCAAAGGAGACGTAGAACCGATGAGGGAACGATCGCCAATTTCCACTTCGACAGCCCGCCTTAGATCGACGATGATATTGCGATTCACAATCGAGTGAGCGATGTCGAGACTGGAGCCCAGGTAGGTGTGCGGCATTATGGTAGCGTTCTCAACTACGCTACCGCAATCGATCTCGCAGTGGTGCTCAATACTGGAGTAGCGGGTGATGACCACACCAGACCGCAGTCGTGTATGAGCTCCGATATATGCCGGATCCACGACGCGAGCCCGAGGATGCAAGCGGGCGCTTGAGGCCACCCACACGCCTGGCCGCAGCTCAAGGCCACTGGGCTTGATACTGCAACGCCGAAGCAGTGCATCCTGAGCGAGGCGCCTGAGATCATGAGGCGTGCTCAATCGGTTCGCATATTTACGATGCGTGTATTCACGGGAGAATGATGGGGATGCTCGCCGGTCCGGTAGCATGAGCTGTTCAGTGGAATCACTTCCGACGATGGCAATGCCCAGCGGCCCGCTGCTGTCCCGCACAAAGGTGACCAGTTGACCGCTCGCAGCGTGGAACTGGAGCATCTCCTTGACATCGAGTTCCACATACTTCGATGCTTGCATCACGATTGCTCGTCGCGCCCCGCTTTGCCTGCAGGTTGTAAGGGCCGCCTGGGTGGCTGTCCGAAGCTCTTCTCGGGGCGCATTCCTGACGTGAACCCGCCACCGGTTGATGTCCCTTAGCACCACATGGTTGGCAAAGGCATCGTCGGCGATAAGAAAGATCGGTCCCACTCCCGATCTCTGGAGGTTTTCGATGATCCGGTACAGAATGGGCTCACCCAGCAGATCGAGCATAGTTGCCGGCATACCGAAATATGACGGCATCGCCTGAGGAAAGTAATACGATGTGGAGGACTGGCTTAGGTCGCTCCCGATACATCCACCGAGCACCAGAACCGCGCCTACTTGCATTGGATCAACACTCCTGTGCTGTCAGATGTAACCTTCAGAATCAGGCACCACTCTCCGCCATCAGAGCCGAATTGGCCTGCGCGATGGCAGGAAGCATGATTTCCGGATCGCTGTCGTTTGAGCAATCAATCAGGTCTTCGGGATAACTCGGCTGCTTTTCGTGGTCTGATGAAGCGGCCTTCCCCACGGGCTTTAGCACAGAGTCCTTCCGTGCGTTGGTGGGCCATGGCGAAATGTCGGCGGTACACGGGACCAGGCTCCGGACCGCTGCCGCTTCCGCTGAAACTTGGGCGTGCAGTGCAGTCGGTTTCATTGCCGCAACCCTGGGTCGATAGGTGTAGCCAAGACACGCCAACAACTCTTTCATCCGCTGTTTTGCCTTGTGAAGCTGTGATTTCGAATTGCCGATCGAACAGTGCAGACGCCCTGCAATCTCGGGGTGACCGTACCCTTGCATCTCGTGCAGAAGGAAAATGGTACGGTAACCGGGAGGAAGTGCTGCGATGGCCCGCGTCAGTACCAGGCGATCGGCGCATCGGGCGAGCCGTTCATCTACCCGTCCATACTCACGCCTGAGTCCGCGCGAGTCCTGAGGGTGGGGATGTTCCAAAGAGACTTGCCGTCTACCCTTCCTGCGAAAATGCATCAATACTGTGTTCACCGCCACGCGGTGAAGCCAAGTAGAAAACGCCGACTCACCGCGAAACGTAGAGAATTTGCGAAAGACGTAAATGAAGGCATCCTGTGTCAGGTCCTCCGCTTCAGCCACATCCTTGGTCATCCGCAGGCAAACCGCCACGATTCGAGGCTTGTGCTTCTCATACAGCACGCCAAAAGCCTTTGCATCGCCGTTCCGGGCCTGAGTGATGAGATTCTGTTCTGGACTCGAGTTGGCTGTTGCATGAGCGCCCATGGGACTTTCCTTCCTTGTTGCTGCTTTTCAGCCCAACCGTTAGTCTGGTTCGCCGATTACTCAGTGGACGTTAGCAGGGCGGCCGCGAGGCGGTCTGAGCAAAACTGCTCACCTGATTCAGCAAGCGTTGTGGCAAACACCATGAGGAACGGCCTCTTTGGCGCAGAGTCGCCCCTATAGAGTGCCGTCTTTCCCGAGTATCGAGCCGGCTATCCAACATCGCGCATCGCAGTTGGTGCACGAGAGGGGCGCCTTCTAGCGACCAGGACATGGCTGCCGCTTCCCTACCCTTGATTGTCCAAGTGACCCGTTTCCGGTTCGACGGAGCACTCGATATCTGCGGCCCCCCTGCTCCTAGGACGGCACATTTTCCTCGGTTAGAGATTGCGTTTCGAATCGCAGCATCGTCGGCCGGAGTTTCCCCTCACGGGCCATCCGGGATCTTTGAGACCTACGACGGACAAGTAATTAGCCGGGCGGATAGAACAACATTTTACTGAGTCGCTGTGAGCTCTCAGGAGTCTAAAGTGAGCAATTTTGAACAGCCAACCGATGGCAGGGAGAGTAGCGTTCGAGGTCACTCGAAGCGGTGTCCGCAGAAAAGGCGGACACCTCTCCCCTTTGGGGCGGGCGTGGGTGGGTGTCGACCGGATTAGCGACGTTCGACTCCTCAAGTCCGCCTCAGTTTTTTACTTTAGTGCCAACCCGAACCGATCGCGTAGCTGCCGAAGTTTTGGGCAGTGTTCGAGCGGGACGTCGGTGAATCTTACGATTGGACGATCGAACATCTTGACGTTGCAGCACTGCGCCCTTCCTTTACGGATGGGCGGTGCGTTTGAACCTGCGCTCTCGCCGATGTTCTTGCTCCGGCCGGTGCGCTGCGTACATTGCTGCTGGCATCACTACGTTAACGCGCTGCGCCAGGTGCGAGAGCGTCAACCGGAGCGGTCTCATTCGGGGCAGATCGTCGCCTCGGTGTCCCCGGCGCGGTTCGTCGGCGCCCGATGGGCCATTCCCGCGGAATCGCATCGGCGGATAGCGCCTGACGCGCGAATGGCAAACCAGACAGAACTGAGATGTCAGTCGAGACAAAAGCAAGAGTTGTTGGAAAATTGACTTCCTCAGATATCGGCGGGTTCAAGACAAGAACCTAGGGAAAATGGTTTATCGAGGCTGGCAATGTTCCATTTGATTTGGTTAATTGCGCTGGCCGGTTGGGTCGGCGGCAAGATCGCAGGCGGCGACGGATTCGGGCCAGGGGCCGACATTCTCCTCGGAATCACAGGCGCCTTCGTGGTTCGATGGTGCCTTGAGAACATCGGTGTCTCGCTGGAAGCTGTGTACCCGCTTCTCTTCTCGATCTGCGGGGCAGCCGCAGTCCCGGCCGCTTTGAGGCTTGGAGTCAAACTCCACAATCGGTCAAAAGTGCGATCCCGACTTCAAAGCGATTAGCCCGTATTCCACGCGGCTAATTCCCATCATGACACCCAGCTTCGCGTGCGCCGAAGCGAAGCCTTTTCTTCAAGCATTCAAACCGCGCTTCGGCGTCCACTCAGTAAGTTGAAGACCAGAACCACCAAACCTACAACCAGCAGCAAGTGGATCAGACCTCCTCCGATATGCAGACTGAACCCGAGAAGCCACAGAATCAGAAGAACAACGAAAACGGTCCAAAGCATAGCGATCTCCTGTACCGAATCTGAATCTCATGTAGTGTTCGCGAAGTACTTTGGCGACACAACGCTAAGTTTACCGATCGCGATTCAACGAGTCTGTGCAATAACGCTCACACTCTGTTACACGGAGTCAGTAAGAAGCTCAACTGCTCTTGGCGGATCTCGTTCGAAGATAGCAGTTTCTTCTCGCCATCTTGCCGGCCTCTTTTAAGCGTCGGCGGCGTTTTCCCCGGGAGTGCTACCCACTTGCCTCGAACCTGTGTTTCTGAAGCTTTAGTGAATGTCGCATCGAAGCTCGTCGGTTTGCGACGACCCGCGATCGTGTGCCTTGTTCGGGAGACTGCGCTGCATCCGCAAGCGTCGCTCCGATGGCTACTGTGCGCGCTGGGTGCTCAAGCCGAAAGTGTTCCACGAGGTCCGCGTCTGCTATCGGTTCGTAAAGATTCAGCAGGCGGAATGTGAGCATTGGAGCGGGCACAGGGCGAAGGTAAGTAAAGTTGGTCGTGTTTGGCCCTACTCTCGACCAACGTATTGTACTTGTCGACGGTGATCTTCTTGGCTTGACCCAGGTCGGAGAGCAATACGTTTCTCAGCGGGATGTTGAGATCTTCGGTGATGACCTGGCCACCGGTGAGGAGGGCAATATCCCGCAACATACTCTTGCGCCGATCGCCCAAGCCGGGTGCCCTGACGGCAGCAACCTGCAGCGGGCCACGGAGTTTGTTCACGACCAGAGTCGCCAGCGCTTCGCTTCCGAAATCTTCTGCGATTATGAGCAGCGGCCGGCCAACCTCTCTAATCTTCTCCAGCAGCGGAAGCATATCTTTTTGGGAGCTGATTTTCCCTTCGTGAATAAGGATATAAGCGTTCTCGACCGCAACTTCCATGCGTTCGGGATCGGTAATGAAGTAGGGCGAGAGATATCCGCTGTCGAATTGCATACACCCCGTCTGCGGTTGGTCGTGGTCGCTGACGACGCTCCCGCCTGGAATCGCGCCAGCTTCTTCCATAAGTGCCCAGATGTGGTCGTTTACTGTAGCAAGTTTCGCAGGCATGATTGCACAACCTCCTTCCGCCGTCTTTTCGGCGCATACTCTTCCCCTCCCTGTTCGTGGGACGGCCTTTCCTAGGTTATCTGCTTTACCTTCGCTTCATCGTCCAGCCGATCAAAGACCCCGCGGCGACGCCTGTTGCAAACATCATCGCCATCGTGAGCACACTGTGTCGCTGGAGGCGCTCGGTCGTGTCATTTAGGAACTCTTCGGCCGCATCACCACCCTGCTTGGCGGCAAGTCTCACTACTCCCAAACCATCCTCGACCGCATCGGCTATTGCACTGGCTGCACGGGAAGCCCGCTGAGCCGATTCAGCAATGTGTTCAGCCGTTCTTTCCACTACGGTTTGTGGCATTGTCTCCTCCAGTGGTCCTTAAGATGCGATTGATCGCTCTTATTCGCCGACGTCCTTCTCAGCCCGGCCAATCCATTTTCGAACTAACCTGCACTTCTCTCTGTTCCCAGAGACTTCCGAGTCCGGGTCGATCGTCGCGTTTCCGCCCTCTTCCTCGCATCCCCCCCTCTACTTCGTGGATCTTGCCTGCGATCTGGTCTTTCGTGCCGCCTTCCCAATATTTCTCTTAATCTCTCCGTTCTTATAACCGGCCTCGAGGGTGTCTCCCCTCCGTTGCCGGAGCGGATGCGCGCCCTTACGCCACTTCTCTTCTTTCAACAATCACCGGCACTTGCACCAATTCCTCAAATAGAGAGCGGTAGTGAAGCATCGCGGTTCTCAGCTCTTCCGTGGTTGATGCGTCTTTCCCCACCCGCAGCGCAATCTCATGCGCGGACCGGTAGTTCTCCACCACTCGGGGATGGTCGACTGAAATGTCGGCGGCACGCTGATCGAAGTCGGATACCGGGTAGCCACGAACTCCCATCAGAGACGATACTAGGTCATCGGCTTCTGTGACCGCACCTTTCGGGGAATCGACAAAACGACTCTGTACTGACTCCCATTGCTCCGTGAAACGCTGGCGTTCCATCGGGTCAAGATCGCGAAGATTGAGCTTTTCCACCCGCTTCTCGCGATCCTCTAAATTCGCCTCTGCTTTCCGTTCTGTCCCATGCACCCCAACTGCCCGATCGTACTCGGGACCAAATCTCTTCCGCAGGTCTGCAGTTGTACTTCTGCGTTTCCGCATATACAGCAAAGCAAGCACCGCGATGATCAGAATCACCGCCACGGCGAGCGCAATCACCTTCGGATCCATCAGATTTAGATTCATCGAAATCTCCGTGCCTCAAGAAGTCCCCACAACCAACCATCGTTTACCAGGCCTCTGTGGCCTCAGAACCTCGTAAGCCGTCAGTATCGGCTTTTCGGATTCGGAATACTGCTCAGAATTGATCGCTTTGGAAATCAATTTTTCAAAGGAGGCAATTCAGAGGAAATACGGCCGTTTCGGTTTTGAGAATCTCGGGTTCACGGCAGCAACCTCGAGCAGCGCTCGGCAGACATTTCGGTCGATCGCCGAAATTGGTTCACGTATGCGCGGGTTGGATGAAGATGAGATGAGGGCCGTCTTTTGGATCAAAGAAAAGACCGCGAACGAAGAGAGAATGTACCAAGCCCAGAGTCCGATTCGGGGCGACGTTCCGACCAGTGGCTCTTACATCTTGTACCTTTGCCAGCAAAATCCGGCGTCATTAAAGAGTTCCCTGACGCTCAATCTCTCGTCGGCATTGCCAGCGGATCGGATGGGAACCTGTGGTTCTTCTTTTGAATTACACCGAACAGGAAAATCGGAAGCGGATTTGATTTTTAAGGTTCGCCGGTGGTGCGAAACAGGCATGCGCGGTAAACTTTCCTTGTCCTCATGCGCGCATTCCGACTCCAGCCTTCGACGAGATAACAATATCAATGACCACGGAACAAGAACTCCGCCAGAAGTTGCGTAAGATTTCTGCGCTGTTCGAGGGAGCCACTACCGCAGGAGAGCGTGACGCGGCGGGGGCGGCAATCGACCGGGTGCGGAGGGCACTGGCTACCGCAGAGCAGATCGAAAAGCCGGTAGAAACGTACTTCAAGCTCGTCGATCATTGGAACCGGCGCCTGTTCACCGCGCTCTGCCGCCGCTACGGGCTCGAACCGTATCGGTACGCGCGGCAGCGCCGCACGACGGTCGTAGTTCGGGCTCCAAAGTCGTTCATCGACAATACACTCTGGCCCGAATATCTTCAGATTGAGAAGGTATTGCATGAGTATTTGAATGAGGCAACTGAACGAATCATTCGAGACGAAGTCTTCGGCAATTCTGAGGAGGCGGAAGAGCGAGGGGGATGACACGCGGCTTCGGAAACTTCCTTCTGTTAGGGACCGTTTCGATGTTCGGCGTTGCGCTCTGAATAATCCGTGCGAAACCGAAGCGTTTCAGTGACCGAAAAGCGCCTCTAGCTGGCGGCGGCCATGCACAACGCGGAGAATCAGCGCGTCTTCGTTTTCCACGCAGTACACAATCACGTATTTCCCCACGGAGGGGCTGCGGTAACTGGGACCGAAGTCTTCCCCACGGGAACGCCCGATATAGAGGAGAAGGGGGTAGTTGCCTGAGTACGGTAGGCCTATAGGCAGTAGGTGTGCTTCTCGCCCCGTGGAGGTCTGTACCCGGTGGGGGCGGTGACGACAGCCTGCTCCAGAAGCCGTTTGTCGGTGGACTGATTTTTTGCGCGGCGAGTTGCGCTTCCGCCGGGTATACTCTTCGGGATCAGTGGGGCGTCAGTCATGAGCTCAATGCAAAGTCGGGCAACGGCCGCACTCGCGCTAGGGGTTGCGCTGCTATCGTTGGTCGCGGCAACAGGCGCGCAGACTCTTAGTGTGCTCTATACATTCACTGGAAAAGACGGCGACAATGGTCTGGGTGCATTGGTGCGGGACTCGGCGGGCAACCTTTACGGCACAAGCTTTGATGGTGGCGACAACGGCGCTGGAACGGTGGTCAAGCTTTCGAAGGAGCAAAACGGAGTCTGGAAGGAAACGGTGCTCTATACATTCCAAGGAAGTGGCGACGGGGCCTTTCCTTTAGGAAGATTAGTGCTGGACTCCGAGGGCAACCTGTACGGCATTACGAGTGGACTCGCGGGAACGTTGTTCAAACTCACTCCGTCCGGCGAGAAGACCGAGTTGTATACGTTTTGCTCGCTGGCCAACTGTGCGGACGGAGCTTCTCCTAACGGGGGGTTAGTTCGAGATGCAGACGGCAATCTCTATGGCACCACCGCCTTGGGCGGGCTCGCGGGAGAGTGTTGCGGAACCGCGTTCAAGGTAACTAAGGTAGGCAAGGAGACCGTGCTCTACAACTTCTGCTCGCTGGCGAACTGTGCCGACGGATCTTTTCCTGTCGGGGGAGGCGAGTTTTTTCCTGACGAGAGATTGGTGCGCGACGCGGCGGGCAACCTTTATGGCACGACGCCAAATGGCGGAGTTTCAGCGTTCTGCAAAGACGACCGAGGCTGCGGAACCGTATTCGAGGTGGATAAGACGGGTAAGGAAACCGTGTTGTACAGTTTCTGCTCAGAGGCGAAGTGCGCCGATGGGCTTTATCCCACAGTGGGCTTGACCGAAGATGCGGCGGGCAATTTGTATGGCACTACACTCGTCGGCGGCGCACATGTTCACTATGGAACGGTGTTCGAGGTGAATGCGGCGGGCAAGGAAACCGTGTTATACAGCTTCCCCGGGAAGGTCGACATAGGCGAAGTTCAACCGTCCTCTTTGGCCATAGATGCAGCGGGCAATCTCTATGGCACCACGGAAGCTAGCGGTAAGTTCAATGCCGGATCGGTGTTCCGTTTGACCAACGCCGGGGGGCTAGGTACGCTCTACAGCTTCCATGATGGGACAGACGGCGGCGGGCCCATGGGAGGGTTGATTTTGGACCCGGCAGGCAATCTTTATGGCACGACGGGCTTGGGCGGCGACCCCAGCGGCTGCAATGGAATTGGCTGCGGGACGGCCTTTGAGCTAACGCCGTAATCGGGCGTTGAGCATGTGAAGTTGTGGGCTGATCAGGCTGCGGCCGCGACTTCGAGCGGTTCCGCGATTGGCCTAAACCCTCTGGTGCCAATCTCGAAATGCGCTTTCCAAGGTGCCATTCAGCACCTGAACGCGGACGTCGCCGAATTCCGGACGGTGGGCCGACTATTAAAGAAAACATTGTGCACCCACGAAAGATAAATTTCGACAAGAAATGCCAGCAGTATTCAGGTGTCGGTCGTATGCGATCTATCAGATATCACGCGGCAAAGAGACCCGAGTCCGCGCTTCTCGTCGCCAACGCTCCCACCACGAGGAAAAGGCTGGATGCGAGTCGATCGCCGGAGCAGACTGCGGGGTCGTCGTCTTCATTGTGACGCTGGAGCTACCAGCGTGCCCGTCGATGTGGATGCGCTGATCATCATGCGGAGTCTGTGGCGAGTTGACGCCGCTGAACTGTTTTTCCCTAATCACCGATTTCGACATTGACGTACCTCCACGTAGGCCCAGAAAGTGGGGCATTTATGGTTCCTGCCTCAAGCAGCTAGCGCGTATCGGCTGTTGGCATAACTTACAAGGGCCATCATTTCCTCGAACGAAGGAATGTAGAATTCTGCAATCGATCTGGCACGTTTTAGCGCGCTCTGGACTGATGCGGACGGATTGAACAGCAGGAACCGGATGTTGTTTTCCCGCGCCCATCGTTGCAGAAACACGAGCATACCGAAGCCGCCGCCTCCGATGGCGCTCACCTCCGAAAGCTCAAGGACAACAATTCGGGCATCAGTTAGCGAGGTCACGGCCTCCCGCAACTTGTAGGCCGAATCGCTCTGTACAATTCTACCCGCGCACTCGACGACCGCCAGTTCTCCGATTTTGTCAACCGTCACATTCAGCATGGCTTCCTTCTCTAGCGTATTTCTATCCAGCATCGTTCCATCTGTAGCTAGAGCACGGGCAGTGCCATTCCTTTATTTTGTGCGAGATGGGCCATTGCTTTCTGGGAGGCACTGGAATTCGTCGAAGAAACGAGCACATTTAGCCTACTGCAAAGGCAAAATCTCCACTACCTCAGCTATCCTGTCAGTCCAGAGTGCCTCAACGTCCGGTTCAGTTTGTGAGCGATAATGAAGATGCGGGCGGTAGGCACCTCCGGTAAGGACCAGCCACAAAACGTGGCAAAAGACGGGACGCAGCCAAGCGCAACCGTACGTCGCTGTCCTGTAACGTTCTGACAACCATGCGCCGGACGTTACGAGTATCGTGTCTGCTTTCAAACAACCGGTGCTAGTCAAAAGAGCGATAGCGTTTGTGTGCCAGTCCGGGTCTGGCGCCGTAGCTGCCATGCCCTCGACAGTTTCGTTGCAAATAGTCGTCCTTCAGATATCAATCCTTCGTCCAGAAGTCTAAGCGCGACTGGACGTTGGTGGCCGCCAGGAAATCGGGGTGGTCAATGAATGTGGCCCGAGCTTAACTTCTTGGCCGAGGTCGCGCTTAATCGTCGTCGCCTCGGGTGGAGAGAGGAGAGCTCGCCTCAACCCCACAATTCTGCGGCACGATCGACGCAGCAAATTCGTAAGAAAAAGCCTTCTGCATCCTCCTTGACAAGAAAAGTTGTCAATGGTACCGTCTCCTCGTGCTCGACCTCCAAGTCATCGATGATCCGGCAGTGGCGACGTCGGCTTTGGAGCCCATGCGGAGTCGACTCCTCTCCGA
>JBEKPJ010000037.1:0-76882 GCA_049520935.1 Terriglobales bacterium
CCGATGGCGGCGTTTCAAACGCTGGTCGGACTTGGATCTGGGCATAAACCCACGAAATATGAGGAGATACGGGGTGCATCCGACCTGGGCGAGCCGCCAACTAAGGGCTGACCACTACCGCTCGTGGCTAGCTGAAACAACCGGATAAGCAGAAGCTAGCTAGCTAGACCGAGTTCCTTTGTGACCTGTTCACGGATTTTGCAGGATCAATCCTTGTGCGCTATCTTGCGCGAGATGCGACCATGACCAGATCCGGACAATTTGGGCAAAACGGCAACGGTACATCGCTGCGTGTCGCGCACCAAGCCTGGCATCGGACTGCTTGCCGTCACCTCCACTTTCCAGCAAAGCTGCAGAGTTCAGTGAAGGTCTCAGTGGCATTACCTCGAACACTATGCCATAACTCATGCTCTAGCTTAGCAACGAGAGGTGTGTCCACGGGCTGTCGTCCCCACTCCGTCAGACACCTGGTTCGCCCTGCCGACAACACGAACGCCGCAGTTCTCACGGGCGTCCGAAGGCAGAGCAATTATGTGATGTCTACTCAAAGACTATGCGTTTTAGGCTCATTTGTGATGTGGCTCACACGTGGCTGTGATGCCGGACAATGCAGCTTCCGAGGATTTCCGATGAAATCGAAACCAGGTTTAGTCTTTGTGTTCGGGGGCAAATCCATCTGGCGAAGTACCTGCGTTCTCCTCGTGTGTAGCATCGTGCCCTTCCCCAGTACAGCGAGGGACACGACAACTACCTCTCAAACAGCGCCTGGCGAAGCCCAAGAAGCGTCCGCGAACCTCAGTTTCGTACGCGCATTTTCATCGTCTGACGACGTTACGCGTGGACACCCCATTCTGGGTCTGACTCTCGACATCATTGCAGGGCCCAAGGACCCTGTCACTCGCGTGGATGCATTGCAATCGCCGTCCGTTGTGACGACAGACTCGCGCCACCGTGTCTTTGTTGCCGATTCCGAGGCCAAGACGGTGCACGTTTTCGACTTTACTCGTTCAAAATATAGCCGTCTGGAAGGAAGCGGTGGCCGTCCGCTGATTCCGATCTCGCTTGCGGTGGACGGTCGCGACAATCTATATGTAGCGGACCGGAGCACAAGAACGGTGCTCATCTACGACTCGGCAGGAAAGTTCAGCGGCTATTTAGGGAAACTGAGGGGCGGGGAATCGTATTTCGAGAGTCCAGCGGGGATCGCGATCGATAGAAATACGGGACGTATTTATGTCTCCGACACGCTTCGCCACATGGTTATTATTATGGATGAGCGAGGGCAGCTAATTGCGAAGATCGGGAAACGTGGTGGCGGTGATCAGTCGGGCGAGTTCAAACTACCGGGCCAGGTGGTTGTGGGCCGCGGAGAACTGATCGTGCTCGATGCCGGCAACACGCGCATTCAGATCCTTGATTCCGCTGGCCATTTCCTGCGGATGATTAACCTGGCTTGGGCAGATAATCGCACCGGATTGGCAGTCGACGACCAGAGTAATATATACGTCAGCGATCCAGAACTTAACCAAATTCAGGTCTTCAGCCGCGAAGGGCGGCCGCTCTACGTGTTTGACCCTACGACAATCGAAGGCGCGAACTTTAGTCACCCGCTCGGGATGTGGGTTGACGCGGGCTATTGTCTTTACGTAGTAGATTCTCGCAGTCATCGAGTCGGGCTGTTTCAAATCAGCGGACAGAACGCGCATCGGTGCCAATAATCGAATGACTGCTGGCGAATTTGTGGTGGGTCTCTGAGACCGAAATTGCTCCGTGCGATAAGCACTTCTCAAGTCCGCGAACTTTTGCTGTCTGAGGGTCTGCAGGCCGACGGCATGGGATAGCCTTCAGAAGCTTTCTCGAGAGTGACTTGGATTGCTGATAGTCTTAACTGTCTGACTTCCATTCGACAACACCTCCGCGGGATCAGTAAAATCGCGACCATGAGTCTCTACAACGAAACTGTCTCTGCCAAGATTCTCGTTGTTGCCGGGAGAGTCCCGTGAAAGTAGTGATGTTGTGCGGAGGGCTCGGCACGCGCCTGCGCGAAGAAACCGAATATAGGCCCAAGCCCATGGTGGAAATCGGTGGTCGTCCGATTCTTTGGCACATCATGAAGCTGTACGCCCACAATGGTTTTACAGACTTTGTGTTCTGTCTCGGATACCGCGGCAACATGATCAAGGAGTATTTCCTGAACTACGAGGCGATGAATAACGATTTCACGATCGGCCTCGGTCACTCCAAGATTGAGTACAAAAATGTCCATCACGAGCAGGACTTTCAGGCCACCCTCGTCGATACCGGGCAGAACACTATGACGGGCGGACGGGTCAAGAAGGTCGAGAAGTACATCGATGACGATCTCTTCATGCTGACCTATGGCGATGGCGTCGGCGATGTGAATATCCGAAAGCTCGTAGAATTCCACAAGAGCCATGGGAAGCTGGCCACGGTCACCACCATCACTCCGAGTTCCCGCTTCGGGGTCATCGAGGCAAACTCGACGGGTTGCGTCACCAAATTCAAGGAAAAGGCAAAAATCAGTGGCCGCGCCAGTGCTGGCTTCTTCGTGCTCGATCGCCGTGTCTTCAGTTATCTCGATGGGGACGATTGCATTTTCGAGAAGGAACCGTTGGAGCGACTGGCCGACGAAGGGCAGTTGATGGCCTATCAGCATGACGGCTTCTTTTATGCCATGGATACCTATCGCGAGTACGAATACCTGAATCAGCTGTGGAGCGCGAACCAGGCACCCTGGAAGGTTTGGCGGGAATAACCATGAAGAACGGCTTCTGGCGTGACCGTGCCGTCCTTATCACTGGCGCTACGGGACTGGTGGGCGGATGGTTGACCAAACACCTGCTCGAGCAGGGCGCGACCGTGACGGCGCTCGTGCGAGACTGGGTTCCGGCCAGCGAATTTGTGCATCAAGGACTGGCGGAACGCGTCAACGTAGTGCGCGGCGGTCTCAGCAGTCCGTATCTGCTCGAACGCGTATTGGGCGAGTACGAAATCGAAGTCGTGTTTCATCTTGCCGCGCAGACGATCGTCGGTATCGCCAACCGGAATCCGCTTTCAACCTTTGAAAGCAACATACGCGGGACCTGGAATCTTCTGGAAGCGTGCCGGCGTTCGCCGATGGTAAAGTCGGTTGTCCTCGCTTCTTCGGACAAGGCGTACGGCGAGCAGAAGACGCTTCCCTACAAGGAAGATATGCCGTTGCAAGGCAGACATCCCTACGATGTAAGCAAGTCGTGCGCGGACCTGATTGCCCAATCGTATGCGCACACGTTCGACGTTCCGTTGGCTATCACGCGTTGCGGAAACTTTTATGGCGGCGGAGATCTGAACTGGAACCGCGTGGTGCCTGGTACCATCCGATCGGTGATTCGGGGCGAGCGACCCATCATTCGGTCCGACGGCAAATTCGTGCGCGATTACTTCTATGTCGAGGATGGCGCCGCGGCCTACATGCTGCTGGCCGAGCGGCTCATGCAGCAGTCTGATCTCCGCGGCGCTGCCTATAACTTTTCGAACGAAGCGCAGATCAGTGTACTGGAGCTGGTGAACGCGATCCTCGAGAAGATGGGGTCGAAGCTGAAGCCCGAGATTCAGAACCAGGCTTCGAATGAGATTCGCCATCAGTTTCTGAGTGCCGAACGGGCCCGCACGGAGTTGAACTGGAAGCCCCTGTTCACGCTCGACGAAGGCATGGCAAAGACCATAGCCTGGTACCGGGAGGCCTTGAAATAGTGTCCCGTGCAGACGAGTTGCGCGACCGGATCCGCGGCCTGGTGGGCGAGTACTACCGTGAAGCCTTCCCTTCCTCTGCGTTCGTGCCAGGATCATCGCAGGTGCCCATTTCCGGCCGAGTCTTCGACGAACAGGAAATTGAACTGCTGGTCGAGTCCTCGCTTGATTTCTGGTTGACCACCGGGCGCTTCGCCGAACAGTTCGAACGGGAGTTCGCGAAATTTGTCGGGGTGCGTGAGGCAGTGCTGGTGAACTCGGGTTCGTCGGCCAATTTGCTGGCGGTCACGGCCCTGACTTCGCACAGATTGGGTGATCGACGGCTGCGGCCGGGAGACGAGGTCATCACCCTGGCAGCCGGATTTCCCACCACGGTCAATCCCATCCTGCAAAACGGGATGGTTCCCGTCTTCGTCGATGTCCACATTCCGACGTTCAACGTGGATGTCAGTTATCTCGAAACGGCCCTGTCCGAGCGCACGCGCGCCGTTATTTTTGCGCATACGCTCGGCAATCCCTTCGCTCTCGATGTAGTAACGGCGTTCACGAAGAAGCATGGGTTGTGGCTGATCGAAGACTGCTGCGATGCGCTCGGTTCGACCTATCGCGGACAGAAGGTTGGCACCTTCGGGGATCTTGCGACCGTCAGCTTCTATCCCGCACACCACATCACTATGGGCGAAGGCGGATGCGTCCTGACGGACAAGCCGCTGCTGCGGACACTCGTCGAATCGTTTCGCGATTGGGGCCGGGATTGCTGGTGTGCTCCCGGGAACGAGAACACGTGTGGCAAGCGTTTCGACTGGCAGTTGGGGCAGTTACCCCATGGATACGATCACAAGTATATCTATTCGCATGTAGGGTACAATCTCAAAGCCACGGACATGCAAGCGGCGGTGGGCGTGGCGCAGTTGAAGAAACTCCCAGCCTTCATCGAGGCGAGAAAGAGGAATTTCACTTATTTGAAGGCGGGATTCAAGCACGTGGAAGAGCACTTCTTTCTGCCGGAAGCAACCGTAAACTCCGATCCCAGCTGGTTTGGATTTCCGCTTCTGCTGCGTGAGGCAGCTCCATTCTCGCGGAATGCACTGATTGACTTTTTGAATGGCAGAAAGATCGGTACACGCCAGTTGTTCGGGGGCAACCTCGTACGCCAGCCTGCGTACGAGGGTCTCAAGTTTCGAGTAGTGGGAGATCTCGAGAACAGCGACCGAGTGATGAATCAGGCCTTCTGGATTGGTGTCTATCCGGGACTCACCCAGGCGATGCTGGATTACGTTCTGGAATCGATCAACGAAATCGCGTTAAAGGGGGTACTTTCTGATGCCGCAGGAAAATAAAAACCACCGTTCCTCCCAACAACCAGAGATTCGCCTGGGCCCCAAGCTGGTTGGACCTGGCAAACCGTGCTACATAATTGCTGAGATCGGAATCAACCACAACGGCGATATCGATATTGCGAAAAAGCTCATTAACGTCGCCTCGGGCGCGGGTTGTGATGCGGTCAAGTTTCAGAAGAGAACCATCGATGTTGTCTATTCGGCGGAGGAACTGGCGAAACCGCGGGAAAGCCCTTTTGGCAACACCAACGGCGACCTGAAGCGCGGTCTTGAATTCGAACAGGCAGAGTATGAGGAGATCGACCGCTATTGCCGTGAGGTCAAAATCGACTGGTTCGCCTCTTGCTGGGATGAGGCGTCGGTTGATTTCATAGCCCAGTTTAAGGTCCCCTGCTTTAAGATCGCGTCAGCGTCCCTCACTGATGACAACCTCTTGCGTCATACGCGAAAGGTCGGTAAGCCCGTTCTTTTGTCCACCGGAATGAGTACTCTCGATCAGATCGATCACGCGGTCGAAGTTCTCGGCAAGCAAGACCTCGTTCTTCTGCATGCCTGCAGTACATATCCTGCATTCTATGACGAATTGAACCTGCAGGTTATCGAAGTGCTGCGAGACCGCTACGCCGTGCCGGTTGGCTACTCGGGCCACGAAACCGGGTTGCCGTCGACCGTCGCGGCGGCCGTGCTCGGCGCCTGCATCGTCGAGCGGCACATTTCGCTCGATCGTTCCATGTGGGGCTCAGACCACGCGGCATCGCTTGAACCAAATGGAATCACCCGCCTGGTTCGCGACATCCGCTTGATTGAAAAATCGTTAGGCGACGGTGTCAAGCGAGTGCTGGAGCGTGAGCAACCGATCATCAAGAAACTGCGGCGCGTAGGAGCATCCTAAGTGCCGAAGAAAGTGGCGAAGGCGGCAAAGAAGATCAAGGCCATCGCCATGGACGTCGATGGCGTGCTCACCGATGGCGGGGTGTGGTGGGGACCAAACGGGGAAGAATGGAAGCGCTTTCACTTCGCCGACATCATGGGACTGTCGCGAGCGCGAAAGGCGGGCATGGTTATTGCACTAATCTCGGGCGAGAACAGCCCGCTCGTCGACCGGTTGGCCAATAAGCTCGGCATTAGCGACGTGCACAAGGATTGCAAGGATAAAGCCAGCGCGCTGCGCGCGTTTTCTGAACGTCACGAGTTGCTTCTGGAGCAGATATGCTTCATTGGAGACGATGTGAACGATATGTCCGCGCTCAAGATTGCCGGTCTCAGCGCTTGTCCGGCAGACGCGCGGCCTTCGGTTCGAGAACATTGCCAGGTTGTCACCAAACTTGGTGGCGGCAACGGCGCCGTACGTGAGGTCGTGGACATGTTGCTCGCATCCGCCGCAACGCCGGCGAAATCGGTTGACTAGGAGCGCATGAGACTCACGGGCTGCCCGGGCCCTGGTCTATTGTCTATCCGGCAAAGGCACTGCGAACCATCTCCTGCCGGATACGTGCGATCGACCGGTTCTTTGTAGGCAACTTCTTGAATTCCCGGTATTCGTTCCACATATCATTGTAAAGTTCGCACAGGACGTTGCTGTCGATGTTGGGCCGGCGGAATGTCACTTCCTGATACTGTCCAGGGATGAAGCCTTTCGGGATAACGTTCTCGGCAACCAAACGGTTGTAGATGTCGGTTCCCGGTAGAGGTTGATAGAAACTGATGCCGACAAAGTCAAATTCATTTTCAAAAATGAACTTCTTCGTCAGTGCGATGTCCTCGAGCGTCTCATCCGGATAGCCAATGATAAAGAATGCCGTGACCAGCAACCCAACCTCGTGAAACATGCGAATGAACTCGGGGATGAGGTCAAGGTTCACCGGTTTTTGCATGGCTGCCAGAGTCTTCTTGGAGCCACTTTCAGGGGCAATCATTACTTCCCGCCACCCGGCTCGCTTCATCGCTCGTGCCAGCTCGATGTCCATACCAGCCAAGGGAATGCCGTTCGGAGTACCCATGGCCAGGTCCGGAAGATTCAGGTCAGCGATCGCGTTGCACACCTTAAGTGCCCATTTCTTGTTAATAGTGAAGTTGTCATCGATGATGGCAACGTAGCGTACTCCGAAATCGTGGTACAGGGTTTTGATCCGGTCGATGACGTGCTCAAGAGAATGTCGCCGGATACCACGTCCATCGATTTGCGGCGCCATGCAAAAGGTGCAGTGAAACGGGCAGCCGCGGGCGCTCATGATCGGGGCGGTCAATTCTGTCTTTTTCTGCAATTTGGCACCGTAGTAGTAACCGCGGGCGTGGTAATCGCGCAGTCTGAGGCTTTCATAATCAATGCCGCGAACCAAATCGAGGTTTTCCACAAAGTCAGTCGCGTTGCGGCGTACGTCATCGCCATTGCGGTAGATCAACCCGGGAATGCCCAGCAATGCGTCGATGTCGGGAAATCCGTCCGCGTCCTGAATGGCTTCTAGGAGACGAGCGCAACCCAGCTCCGCTTCGCCGCCGAAGGCAAAATCCACGCATCGGCCGGCAACGACCGATTCCCCACATCCGGTCATATGAGGGCCGCCGGCCATAAGGATGGCATCAGGCAATACATTTCTGATCGCTCGAATCGTATCCTCGACCACCTGTGTGGTGTTGCTCCACCAGGAGATTCCCACGATATCGGGCTTGAATTGCATCAATTGAATCGCAAAAGCTTCGCTTCCTGGGGCGAGGTCATCCAGCACGCAATCGAGAATTCGAACTTCGAAACGGTCCCGATTAATGTTGCTGATCAAGTAGCCGAGGCCAATGGGGAACAATTCGAGCGCTTGCCCTTTGACATCTCTCCAGGGCCAAATCAGCATCACCTTACTTTTTTTCATGACCCCTCCCCGTGCTTGAATCAGTCATCGGCAAAGTCACGGCCGATGCCAATGATGACCCCTAGCTTGAAGTTGTCGCACTCACGGCCATCGCACTGACTCGTTCGGGTGGTATGGCGTAGCACACCAAGTCCCATCCATCTTCGACATGAGGCCGGAGATAGAGCGCATGCCTGGGCGCGAGTTCGTGAATCTTGAGCGGAATCCGCCAAAGGTCTGATGGGGTGTGATAGACGCACACCGCAAGCAGTGGCTGAGACTGGCGAATCAAATGGCGCGCGCCTTCGAGTGCCCCCAGTTCAGCGCCTTCAATGTCCATCTTGATGAATGTGGGCTCTGCGCCCTTCAGCAGATCGTCCAGTGGAACCTGCTCCACTTCAATATCGCCATTGCTCGACACAGCCGCCTGGACCGTTCCGGTGGACTGGAATCGCACCCTGTCGTGCTTGGCTCCCACCGCGAGATAATGCGACTCAATCCTGTCGCGATCTGGAAGGGCTGAAATGGTGCGAACCAGCTGTTTGTAGTTGCTCGGATCGGCATCAATTGCATAAATCCGGAGAAATTCCCGAGAACGCTTCAGAAACCGGCGGATGGTGATCCCGTCATAAGCCCCACAATCGATGAATACTTCCCGGGGCAATAGACGAAAAAGTCCATCCGGGAAATATTGATGGGGTTGTGGAGGGGACAGTTCGCCAAAGTCACCGAGAGCACGCCAGCGCACCTGGTGCAAGTATTGCTCACGGGAGAAATCATCCGCCATCAAAGAGGCGGCCTCCAATACGGAACTTGCTTGCTCATAGACCTTATGGGGAAGATCCTGGCAGTAATCGGGTAGGAGCTGGTCGGCGAATTTCCAGCGCAGCCGGGTAGCACAAATCACGTTACGGCAGCCCAGGCCGAGCAGTCGCTGGCGCGTGTCGGCGTAACGATGTCCTGGGGACCAAATCGTGACCACAAAAAGCGCCGACCGACCGAAACGTTCCGCCGCAACTTCGGGTGACAGGATCGGGACATTGTCAACTTCCGTGCCCCAGAGATCGCGGCCATTGTCGGTGAATGCAAGGGGTGTGATCCCTGCAGACCGAAGGCAGGAAAGCGCCCGGCGACCGAGATTGCCAGCTCCGACGAGTACCAGGCGCCCTTCGGACTTTGCCAGCTCGCAGTCAAAGGCCGTGCGCTCTTTCTCGAGCACCGACGCCACAGGCTCGCTGAGCAGCGATTCGAGTTTCCGCAGATATTGGTTCACGATCCCTCAGCGACAAGGCCCTGGATTCCGCCGAAGACGGTCGCATCGGCAGCATGCTTTCCCAGCGGATATCTTGACGTTTGCGCTCTGATTTTACAAGCAGTATTACGCGGTACGCCCACTGGTATTGGGCGATTGTGAACTAAAGTAACCCCCAGCCCCGGCCGCCACCACGTTCGTGAAATGTTGAAACGGCTGTATGATTATGCCTTGCCTGTCCCCTCTATCAGTCGAGATCAAAACGTGGCGAGCTACGCGGTCGATCTGGTAGCGGCGCTCGGAACACGAACAGTCTTCTCACTTACGGGCGGCATGGCGATGCATTTGAATCGAGCCGTGGCCAGCCATTCTGAGCTGAAGCCCGTCTACTGTCAGCACGAACAGGCATGTGTAGCGGCAGCCGAGGGTTACGCCAAGGCGAGTGATTTCCGCCGCGCCGGTTTCGCTGTCGTGACGGCCGGTCCTGGTGTCTCCAATTCGGTAACTTCCCTGATTTCCGCCTACGGCGATTCCACCCCGCTGATCGTGCTGGCGGGCCAGATCAAGACCGATGATATCGACCGCTACGGGACGCGCACCCACGGTATTCAGGAAATTCGCTCGCGCGAGATCATTTCTCCCTGCGTCAAGCGCTTTGTGCGCCTCGATTCGCAGAATTACCGGCAAGAGCTGGTCAAGACCTGTGGGGAGGCATTTGGTGGCCGCCCCGGGCCGGTCTTTATCGAGATTCCGCTCGACGTGCAAGGGGCTCGGGTGAGCTATTCAGGCGCCGAGCTCGAGAGCGATGCCGAACGCGTTCGGCGAAGCATCTCCACGGGCTTCGAGACCCTGGAGAGCCGCAAAGCGTTATCGCTTGCTCTCGATCGCCTCTTGCGCGCCAAGCGTCCGCTGGTCTACGTTGGCAACGGTTGCCGCATCGCGGGAGTGGAAAACGAGGTCCGGAGTCTCATCGCGCAGCACCGGCTGCCTGCCGTATTTTCATGGCTGTCGTTTGATATTCTGTCGGGTCGCGATCCTTTGCATTTCGGTTGTCCGGGAGGGCTGGCCCCCATTTACGCGAACGAAATCCTCGCTCATGCCGATTTTGTTCTTTTTCTCGGAGCCCGGCTCGATCTCGGAACCACCGCTTTTCAGCGAGCGGCTTTCGGAGCGCAAGCTGCCCGGTCGTTCGTCGACATTGATCCGAACGAGCTCGCCAAGTTTCGTGACTTTCCGAATTCCGAATGTGTCGAAGCCGATCTCCGGTGCCTGCCGGAGGCCGTCGCAGGCCAGACATTGTCCAAAAGCTCCACGGATTCGTCATGGCTACACTGGTGTTCGGAAAAGCGAAAGTCTTATTTAAGCGAAGAACGCGAGCGGCTGGCCTCGGAAAAGATGACTGTATATAACATCGCGGAGCGGCTCTCGCGCTGGTCCGACGGCAAAGTTTTTGTGCCCGCGAGTTCAGGATACGCGGAAGAAACGCTGACCCGATTTTTCACACCAGGAGACGGTACACGCTTTTTTAACGGAGCTGCCCTGGGTTCGATGGGTTTAGGCCTGCCAAATGCAATCGGCGCGGCATTCGGCTCCTCGCGGCAGGTCATCGGCCTCGAAGCGGACGGCGGTCTCATGCTGAATATTCAGGAACTGGCTACACTTTCGCACTACGCGCCGAAGGGGTTCGTTTTATTTGTGCTCAATAACGGTGGGTATGAGTCCATTCGCTCGTCGCAAACCAGATTCTTTGGTAGGGTCAGCGGCGTCGATCGTGAGACCGGCCTTTATATCCCCGACCTCGCGAAGATTGCAGAAGCCTTCAGTCTCCGCTATGTCCTGGTGCAGTCATTAGACGAATTCGATGCGCTGTTGGCGAAGGTCTCCTCCGAGGACCTTCCGATCATCGCAGACTTGCGCATTGAGAAGTATGAGTACCGAGGTCCTTCGGTAAAGACAACGATCGATGAGAATGGTAAGCCGCATTCGACTCCACTGGCGGAGCTGTCCTGGTGAAATCCCTGATCTTCGGTGCATCGGGTGGATTGGCGGAATCGATTGCCCAAGCTTTGCTCGCCCGCGATTGGCACGTCGATCTCGTTACTCGCACATCAAAAAAGGATGAGGTTGAGCACAAGTTCCAGGCTGCTATAAGCGAAAATCGGGCTCGTGTCTTTGCCGTCGACCGCAAATACTCCTTGTTCAGCCCGCAGTCTTCCTGCGATGCGTATTTCTTCACGCAGGCTCTGTTCTCGCCGAAACCCATAGTTTCGATGAACGACGCCGAAATCGCGCAAGAGATCGAAGTGGGGCTGGTGGACGTGATGCAGTTGGTACGCGGACTGTTGTCGAAATATCCGCCAGAATCTGGAGAGCGGAGCGATTATTGTTTTATCGGATCAACCTCCGCCTATGCCGGTTTCCGAAACACTTCCGTCTATTGCGCGGTCAAGCATGGCCTGCTGGGCTTTGTCCGAGCCATGAATGACGAATACGCACACACGAACACCCGTTTTTGGTTGTTCTCCATGGGAACCATGGATACGGAAATGGGACGGCGCTTGACGGAACAGGATCGAAGTAGTTTTCTGCAACCTGCCGACGTGGCCGGACGGATCGCCGAAGCCATCTGTTCGCCTTCTAACATTTTCGAGCCGGAAGTCATTCTCCGGCGCCGCACGATTCGTTTTCTGGAGAAATAGCTCAAGTGTCCACATTCACCACATGCATCGTTACGGGAGCGGCTGCGGGCAACGGGTTGGCCATCGCGAGCAAACTTCACGAGCGGGGGCATCGGGTCGTAGGCCTCGACCTTGCCCAGATTCCAGCCGGTTGCGCCGATTTCGCAATTCAAGGCGATGTTCTTGACAGAACTGTCATCGAAGCAGCCTTCGAGCAGGCGCTCTCGGGCGGTTGTCGTGCCCTATATCTTGTCAACAATGCGGGAGTCACTCGTCCCGGAATTCCGCAAGGTGACGCGGAGTGGCAAGCGACGATCGATGTCAACTTGCAGGCTCCATTCCGTTGGGCGCGTCATTTCGCCAATCAGGTGGCTGACGGCAGCATTCAGGAAGGCGGAATCGTATTCATCGGTTCCTTGGCTACACAGCTTGGCTTTCCCGGCAATCCGGCTTACCACGCATCCAAAGCCGGAGTTCTCGGACTTACCCGGTCGTTTGCCTACGATCTCGGCAACGCTGGAATCCGCGTGAATTGTATTTCGCCCGGATACATTCACACGGCGATGACGGACGGCTCCTACAAAGATCCTGACCTGAATGCAGATCGGCGGCGTCACACCCTGCTAAACCGCTGGGGACAGCCCGAAGACGTCGCCAACGCGGTAGCATTCCTGTGCGATCCTATGTCCAGCTATATCACGGGAATCAATCTACCGGTCGATGGCGGCTGGATGGCATGCGGGCTGATCGATCGACACGCATGGCCCCGGCAGTCTGACCGGATTCGTTAGGACAGCATGAGACTCGCTGATTATGTGATGAGCTTCGTAGCCCAGCAGGGCGTGAAGCACGTTTTCCTGGTTACTGGCGGCGGAGCCATGCACCTGAACGATGCTCTCGCTCGCTGCGGCGATTTGACCTTCGTCTGCAACCATCACGAACAGGCTAGCGCAATCGCCGCGGAAAACTATTCGAAGGCGACCGACAATTTAGGCGTCGTCATGGTGACGACGGGCCCGGGCGGCACGAATGCGATCACCGGCGTGGTCGGCGCATGGCTTGATTCGACTCCCATGCTTGTCATTTCGGGACAAGTGAAACGCGCCGACCGCATGTACCGACCGGATGGCACTCCTCTCGGGCTGCGACAACGAGGCAGTCAAGAGGTCGATATTGTCTCCCTGGTGGGGCCGATTACGAAGTACGCGGTGACCATCGAAGATCCGCAAAGTATTCGCTACCATCTCGAAAGGGCGGCACACCTGGCTCGCACAGAAAGACCGGGGCCGGCTTGGATCGATATTCCGATCGACGTGCAAGCTATGCCTGTTGAGCCTGATTCTATGCGCGGCTTTGACCCTGCCGAGTTATCGAGGCGCGATCCAGACGATTCAGTTGCCGACTTAAGTACAAAGGTAGGCGAGCTGATCGCAAAGCTGAACCATGCCGAGCGGCCATTCATCTTCGCGGGGAACGGTGTTCGTGTTTCCGGCGCGGCCGCGGCGTTCGAGAAGCTTGTACGTCTTTTGAGTGTTCCCGTCGGCTTGAGTTGGATGGCCATGGATTTGCTGGACGACGACGATCCGCTGTTTGCCGGCCGACCCGGTACTGTTGCCTCTCGTGGCGCGAACTTCGCCTTGCAGAATGCCGATTTCGTTCTGGTGATCGGAACCCGTCTTGACCCGCCTTTGATGGGTTGGGATGCTCATCAGTTTGCGCGCGGAGCCTACAAAACGGTCGTCGATATCGATCCGGCGGAGTTGCGAAAGCTGGAGGGAGCTATCGACAATCCGATCTGCGCAGACGCTCGGAACTTTATCGACCAGATGCTGAAACAAGCCGGCTCTGGGTTGGACAAAAGTAAAGACCGCAGTCCGTGGATCCAGCGGTGCCAGGAGTGGAAGACTCGTTATCCCGTTGTTTTGCCCAAGCACCGCGCTTCGGGACTTGTCAGTGTGTACCATCTGGCGGAGGTCATCGGACAGGAAGTCGGACCGAACGACCGTATCGTCTCCGGAAGCTCGGGAAGTTCGATTGAAGTTTTTCTGCTGGCTTATCGAGCGCGAAAAGGGCGCCGAGTGTTTCACACAGCACGGCTGGGGGCGATGGGTTACGGTATCCCTGCAAGCATTGGCGTGTGTCTTGCCAGCGGCGGAAAGAAAACGATCTGCGTTGATGGCGATGGGGGGCTTCAGCTCAACATCCAGGAGCTGGCTACTATCGCGCACCTCCAATTGCCGATCAAAGTTTTTGTCCTCAACAACCAGGGATACGCCTCGATTCGAGCCAGTCAAACCAACTATTTCGGTGGGCCCAACATCGGGTGCAGTTCGGAAACTGGGGTGACGATTCCGGATTATCGTAAGGTCGCTCGCGCCTATGGCTTGAAGACAGCCGTGATCGAGGGTCAAGGAGAAGGTCAATCCGACTTGCACGCTGCCGTCCGCAAAGTTCTGCGCAGCCGCGGGCCAGTGGTTTGCGACGTACATATAATTCCGGACGAGATCAGGGCTCCACGCGTAACCTCGGTTCAGCGTGCCGATGGATCCTTTGTTTCCAAGCCCTTGGAGGATCTGTGGCCATTCCTGGATCGCGACGAGTTTGCCGAGAATATGATCGTGGAGCCGGTGAGTTGATGACGTGGTACAGAACAAGCTTGACGAAAACGAGCGAGACTCGGGAAATCTCGCAAGAGATAGATTCTAAACGATATACGAAACAACTCGGCGATCCGCTCTGAGCTGCAAAGTTTGGTTCTGTTATAAGCTCCTGTGTATAAACCGCAGGAATCGGAGGTGTTAGAGCATGATTGTGGAGCCTATCGACGAGCGAGGGAGTGTGACAGACCAACACCTCACTGATGTCTCGTCCAAGGTCCTGTCCGAACTGGATCGGCTGCTCAGCGAGCCCTTGAGTAGCGTGCGCTCTCGCGAGGCTTTATCCTTCGATGCGCTACTTGAGGACTGCGGGAATCGCTTGGTGCTTTTCGGTGCTGGGAACCTTGGGCGCAAGGTTCTGCAGTGCGTGCGCAGCATCGGCATAGAGCCGCTTGCATTTGCCGACAACGGCCAGTCCAAGTGGGGATCGAATGTTGACGGGGTTCCCGTCTTGTCGCCCAACGACGCCGCAGCGCGGTATGGAGGATCGGCTTTGTTCGTGGTCACCATATGGTCCCTTGGGCATTCTTTCCCCGAAAGCCGAGCGATGCTGAAAGGTATGGGCTGTATGCGCGTCGAGTCCACAGCATCATTACGTTGGAAGTTCGCTGACCGATTATTACCCGATTTTTGCCAGGATCTGCCGCACAAGTTGTATGAACAAGGCTCCGACGTACGAAAGGCAGCCTCCCTTTGGGCCGACGACCTCTCGCGCCGGGAATATCTGAACCACGTGAGGTGGCGCGCGCTCGGCGATCAGGGCGCCCTGATGCCGGCGGTCGACGAAGAATCGTATTTCCTCGACAGCCTGTATCGGATCGATGACCACGAAGTCTTCGTGGATTGCGGCGCCTACACGGGGGACACAGCTGAAGAGGTGATCCGCAGGAATCCCTCCTTCTCAAGGATTGTGGCGGTCGAGGCGGACCCGCGGAATTTTGACCGTCTTACCAAGTGGATTGGAACGCTCGAGCCGTCCGTTGCCTCCATAATTAGCGCATTGAACGTCGCTGTGGGTGCCAAACGCGGCAAACTGCATTTTCAGGCAAGCGGCGACGAAGGTGCCAAGCTCGCTACCGACGGGAACGTCGTTGTAGACTGCATTCCGATCGATGATCTGGTATCGGAAGCCAGCTCCACGTTCGGCAAGATCGAAGATGACATGATCTGTGAGGCTGGGCCCACCTTCATTAAAATGGATATCGAAGGGGCAGAGCTCGACGCGCTCGAAGGCGCACGCCGCTCCATACAGACGCATCGCCCGATTCTTTCCATCTGCGTCTACCACAAGCAAGACGACCTATGGCGCATCCCACTGTTCATCCACACGCTGGCCGAAGATTACCGTTTATTCTTGCGTCCCCACGACGTCGATGGATGGCAACTGGTATGTTACGCCGTTCCCGTAAATCGGCTGAGGAGCGCGGCCGCGAGCGTGGTCTAGAGGATGCCCGCAATATTTCCGGGTCATTCTGCCCGCGTAAGAATCGGAAGACATGAGCCTCGCAGACTTGGTCAACCAATGGAGCACGAAGTTCACGCGGCACATTCCGCCCGGGCAGTTCGGGCGCTACCTGCTGGTGGGCGCCTGGAATACCTTGTTTGGTTACGGTTCGTATGCTTTTTTCACCGCCATTCTCAGCCCCATGATTCCGCACAGTTACATCGCCGCCTCGGTGATTTCGAGTCTGCTGAACATCTCGGTCTCCTTTCTCGGCTACAAATGGTTCGTATTCAAAACCAAGGGCAACTACCTGCGGGAGTGGGTCCGTTGCGTCGGGGTGTACAGCGGCGGCATTCTCGTTGGGGTACTCACGCTACCGGTGCTGGTCGTGATGATTCGGCGTAATACGCGGTTTGACGCCCAGGCGCCGTACATTGCGGGTGCTCTGCTGACGGCATTCATGGTGGTGTACAGCTTTCTGGGGCACAAGAAGTTTTCCTTCCGGACGCCTGCCTAATGCGACTGCTGATCACTGGCGGCTCGGGGTTCATCGGACGAAATCTGGCGGAGCAGCTTGCCGGCAAGTTCGACGTTTCAGCGCCATCCTCGCCTGAACTGGATTTGCTCAACGAGCAAGCTGTGCGCGACTATCTCAACGCGCACCGTTTCGATGTGATCGTGCACGCCGCAACCACCCGATCTAACCGTGCCTTGGGTGCTCCACCCGATATGCTGGACCGAAACTGCCGCATGTTCCTGAACCTGGCTCGCAATGAAGGATTGTTTGGAAAGATGCTTCATTTCGGCTCCGGTGCCGAATATGACAAGACCGGGCTACCAGCGAAGGTGAAAGAAGAGTATTTCGATACTCGCGTTCCTACTGACCCATATGGGTTCTCGAAGTACATTTGCGCCAAATATATCGAGCGCTCCGAGCGACTCGTGGAGTTGCGCCTGTTTGCGGTTTTCGGTGCCTACGAGGACTACACCGTGCGTTTCATTTCGAACGCCTGCTGCCGTGCGCTCAAAGGTTTGCCGATTGTGGTGCGGCAGGATATTGTGTTCGATTACCTTTACGTCAAAGACCTGGTCAAGCTCACGATGTGGTTCATCGAGAATGACGCCCGGCACAAGGCCTACAACGTCTCGAGCGGACGACCTGTGGCTTTGACCGAACTAACCCCGGTGATTGCTCGGGTTTCGGGTCGCAATCCCGCAGTATCGGTCCTGACCGAAGGGATGGGGGTCGAATACTCAGCGGACAACTCACGTATGCTGTCGGAAATGGGCGGGTATCGGTTTTGGGACTTGGAGGACTCGATCCGGGATCTTTATTCTTGGTATGAGCGGAACGGGCATATCGACATTGAATCACTGAGGTTCGACGAGACAATCAGGATCGGAGCGAACAAGTGACCCCCACGCAAGCGACCGCAGGCCACGAGTTAGAACAACTAGAGATTATTTTGCGACAGATCGAGTCCGAGCCGCCCGACACCGTGCGGGCAAGGGAGCGCGGTGCATTTGACGACCTGGCGAGTCCGCTTGGCGAGAAACTGCTGTTGTTTGGCGCCGGGCCATTGGGCAGGAATGCTCTCGCCGGACTGCGCCGAGCAGGAGTTGAGCCGCTGGCGTTTGTCGACAACAAACGCGATCTTTGGCAGCAACTTGTTGCGGGGCTCCCCGTACTTTCTCCCACGGAAGCAGTCGAAAGATATGGCCAGACGGCTTGCTTTGTCGTCACCATCTATCAAGGTTCCGCGGTTCGTCGCCAGCTGGCATCACTAGGCTGTCGACGGGTCGTTCCTTTTGCCCCGTTGTTCTGGAAGTACGCGGATATTTTCATTCCCCACTGCGGACTTGAACTTCCCCACCGGTTTCGAGAACAGTGCCACAACATCCGCCATTGTTACGGCATACTAGCGGATGAAGTTTCCCGGCGCGAACTGCGCGAGCAACTGCGCTGGCGATACTGGCTGGATTTTTCTGCATTGTCGCAGCCGCAGGCGGCAAATGATACCTACTTCCCGATGGACCGACTGTCACCAGGCGCTGACGAGGTATTCGTCGATTGCGGCAGTTTCGACGGCGATAGCATCGCGAGCTTCAATCGTCATTGGGATGGCCAGTTCAGGCATGCCTTCGCTTTTGAGCCAGATCCAGCGAACCGGGGCGCCCTGGCCTCCAATATGGGGGCGATGGGAATTGGGGATCGGGTTACGGTGATGCCCTTTGCGGTTGGAAACATGAATGGCCAGGTCTCCTTTGCCTGCAACAGCTCTGCTTCCTCACACATCACGGCCCAGGACGCGGGAGCAACCATCGACTGTCGCCGTCTCGATGATATCGAGTGGAGCCTAACGCCGACCTACATCAAGATGGACATTGAGGGCGCGGAACCTGAGGCGCTGGCCGGGGCAAGCAAATTGTTGCGCGACCATCAGCCGGTGCTCGCCGTCTGCACCTATCACCGGAGCGAACACCTTTGGCAGATTCCGAACCTCATCCGATCCATTGCGCCCGAGTACCGGCTATTTCTGCGACGGTATGCCGAAGAATGTTGGGAGGGTGTTTGCTATGCGATTCCCGTACGTCGACTGAAAGGTGCCCAGCCGTAGCCCATGCCTAAGACCGTGACCATCCTCACGCCCTGTCTTAACGAAGAGGCCAACGTGCGCGATGTGTACCTCCAGGTACGCGCTGCCGTTGCTGCGGCTGGCAATTACAAGTACGAACACATCTTTATCGACAATGCGTCAACCGACAACACCCTGCACGAACTGAAGATTCTCGCTGCTCAGGATCGGAACGTAAGAGTGATCAGGAATACCCGCAACTTTGGCCCCATCCGTTCCCCGATGCACGCGCTCTATCAGGCGAGCGGAGACTGTGTCATCGGGATTGTCGCCGACCTGCAGGATCCTCCCGAGTTGATTGTCGACATGCTCCACAAGTGGGAAGAGGGGTACCCGGTTGTGATCTGCATCAAAGTGTCGAGTGGGGAAAACGGCCTGATGTTCTGGATTCGCAAGAAATACTATCGGCTGGTGAGGCGTCTTTCCGGTGTCGAAACTTACGAAAACTACACCGGGTTCGGCCTTTATGACCGCAAGGTAGTGGAAGTGATCAAGAGCTTCGACGATCCATATCCCTACTTCCGTGGCATGATTGCAGAGGCGGGATTTCGGCATTTTGAAATACCCTACCATCAGCCAGCGCGCAAACGCGGCATCACCACAAATAATTTCTATTCCCTGTACGACATGGCGATGCTCGCCATCACCAACCTCTCCAAAGTGCCGCTGCGAATGGTTACCTTTTCAGGATTTGTCGGTGCGCTCGTTTCGGTGCTGGTGTCGCTGGCCTACCTCGTTTACAAGGTGATTTTTTGGAGTCGTTTCTCCGTGGGTATTGCGCCACTGGTGATCGGAGTGTTTTTCTTCCTGTCGCTGCAAATGCTGTTTATGGGCATCATCGGCGAGTACATCGGTACCATTCACACCCTGGTTCAGAAGCGCCCGCTGGTGGTCGAACAGGAAAGGATCAATTTTGAGTATGATCCCGGTGAACCTTTGCGCGACTCGTTGCAGAACGCATTGCCGGGCCCTTCCAATGGGACGATTTGAAAGCGCTGCGGTGATTCCCCTCATCGCCCGGGCGCACCCTGTGACGACTCGTCCGTATCTGCACACAGGAAGATTGGACAATTGCCAATGACCTGCCGAAAGGAGATTTGGGATTTTGTAGACGGAAATTGCGGATTTTCCATATCATCTGTATCCTGAACTGCCCACGCCGCCGGCGACGAAGGTTACGATTCTTGCGCACCGAGCGAGAACCTATACGCTAAGAGCTCTAGGAGCCCCTGTTGGAAGCTTCAGACACCGCTTCACAAGGTCAGACCCAAAGTCATACCCAGGGATCTGCGAAAACCGAGGTGCAGCTCGCTCGACTCCAGGTCGTTGAGACCAGTGTCTGCGCCCTGGCGCTTGCTGTGTCCATTTCTCTCTGGTTCATTGCCATTCGCGCTCCGTTGTGGCTGGATGAGACGCACTCGTTTTTCGTGATCAAAGCGGGCTTCGCGAAAATATACTCTCGCATGGGTTGGCCCATTGTCCCCGTGTATCCCTACATTCTCTGGTTCGGGAGCAAAGTTCTGGGAACAAGTGAGATCGCGCTCAGAATTCCTTCCATAGTCGCCATGCTGGGAGCGGTGTATTTGCTGTATCGTGCCGCGCGCGAATTGTTTGATCGCGATGCTGCACTGATCGCTGCAGTTGTCTTCTGCCTTCACCCCATCGTCATTTCTGCCGCCATCGACGTTCGTCCCTATGCCTTTGCCGCTTTCACCATCAACGCATCGATTCTTGCCCTGGTTCGTCTGCGGAACGACCGCTCGGATTGGCTGGCGGCCCTGTTCGGCGTCCTGGCGGCAGGCATCGGTCATTTCCAGTTCATATTCACCATCATCCTGCCGGCGCTCGCCGTTTGCTTCATCTATGCCAAGATCGACGATCGCAGGGCGTTATGGCGCCAAGGTAGCATTGCGCTCGCGGCCTTCACCCTGTTTTTCCTGCCGGTTATTCCCGTATTAGAAGTGATGTTTAAGACCAGCGGCACACATGTCTTCGACGATGCCCCGGATCTGTCTGAACTCGGTTGGACGTTAGCGCCGGCCTGGCTGCTCTATATCTTCCTCGCCACCATTCTCCTCGCGATCGCAACCCGGCAGCTTGATCTCCGACGTCGTCTGGACCGGTGGTCGCTCTTGCTTTGCGCGTCGTTGGCATTGGTGCCGATTCTGATCTTGTTTGGAGTGAGCGTGGAAACATCAATCCACGTTTTCGTTGCCCGTTATCGACTCGTCGCAATTCCGGGAATCGCGCTCTGCTGGGCCTGGCTCATCAACAGAGTTAATTCGCCCGCCATACGTTCCCTGTTCTGCGTGGCCATGGTCGCCAGTATTGCGTACCCGTTGTTAACCTCCCCCGAGGCCAAAGAGCATGGTTATACCTGGAAGTACGCTCTGGAAGTTGCTGAGAAGGACGCGTCGACCGACGGCTCTCCCGTGCTCATCTGCAGCGATTTTCCGGAGTCAGACGAGTTGCCTATTCCTGTCGGCGCGGCTGTAAAAGACAGTGGCTTATTTGCACCGCTCAGCTATTACCCGCTCTCGGTTCCCGTTGTCGGGCTGCCAAGGGCTCTCAATGGCAATGCGATGCGTATCATTTCCAGCTTTGTGCAAGATGCCGCCCAACAGCACAAGCGTTTCGTGGCCTTAGCGTTTACACCGTCATTCAAGACCCTTGATTTCATCAGGGATGCCGCATCTTCCACGCACGATATAAAACTGTTAGGCACAATCGACGGAATCGGCATCCTTGAGTTCACGCCACGGAGCGTAAATGGCTCCCGGACGGCTACGAGCAATTAACGACCAGCGGGCAGGCGTATTCTCCCTCAAGCGTCCGGTGCGATTCAGAGATCACCTGGGCATCACAAGGTGACGCTGGCAGCGGACGCCGATCGAGTGATCATTCGCTACCACGTGCTGGCTCTGGAGACGGCGGAGCGCGCCAAGTTCCGCTACGATCGTCCTATCATGATCGTCCTCATGATGATCGTCCTGCCACGATCGTCTTGCTATGATCTTGCCGCCACTCCTCGATGGCCACGATGGCTCCGGTCGACGCCCGCTTGAAACGGCGGTATCCTCGGAAGGGGTTGCGGTTCGATCGAGCGCGAAGCGAAGAACTTGATCGCGCCGCGCGATCAACAGGAAAGTCGCCAGTAGAAAGACCCTATGGATAAGCCACCACGTACGTTCTGGCAGATCTGGAACATGAGCTTCGGTTTCCTCGGCATCCAGTTTGGCTGGGGATTGCAGATGGCGAACATGAGCGCCATCTACGAGTACTTAGGCGCCAGAGCCGATCAGATTCCGATCCTCTGGTTGGCCGCGCCGCTCACGGGCCTGATCGTGCAACCGATCATTGGACATGCCAGCGACCGTACTTGGGGCCGACTGGGTCGCCGTCGTCCTTACTTTTTGGCCGGCGCAATTCTGAGTTCATTGGCACTGGTCCTGATGCCCCGCAGCTCCGCCCTCTGGATGGCTGCTGGTCTGCTGTGGATTCTCGATGCCTCCATCAACATCAGCATGGAGCCTTTTCGGGCGTTCGTTGCCGACCTGCTGCCAGAGTCCCAGCGCACTCGCGGCTTTGCCATGCAGAGCCTTTTCATTGGACTCGGTGCCGTGATTGCATCGGCACTGCCGTACCTGCTGACGAATGTTTTTCACGTCGCCGGATCGACAGCCGCAGGGACGATTCCATTCACCGTGCGCCTGTCGTTTTATATTGGCGCCGCCGCCTTCCTCGGGGCGGTCCTGTGGACCATTCTCTCGACCAAGGAGTATCCGCCGGACGATCTCGAGGAGTTTCAGAAGCAGAAGTCCGACCGCGCAGGCCTGGTCGCAGGCGCTCGCGAAATCCTGACCTCTATCCGCGAGATGCCCCGTACCATGCGGCAGCTCGCTTGGGTGCAGATTTGCACCTGGCTGGGATTGTTCTGCATGTGGCTTTATTTTCCGGTAGCGGTGGCACGCAACGTGTTTGGTGCCCCCGATACGAATTCGCGGTTTTATTCCGCAGGCGTCGAGTGGGCTGGAGTTTGTTTCGGAATGTACTCCCTGGTCTGTTTTGGATTCTCATTCCTGCTGCCGGCACTAGCCCGTGAGTACGGACGCAAAACAACGCACAGCATCTGCCTGATCTGCGGCGGCTTGGGGCTGCTCTCGGTGGCTGTCGTTCACAATAAATATCTGCTATTGCTCTCCATGGCCGGAGTCGGCGTAGCTTGGGCCAGTACGCTCTCCATGCCCTACTCCATCCTCGCCGGATCGCTGCCCCGTGGAAAGACCGGCGTATACATGGGAATCTTCAACTTCTTCATCGTCATTCCCGAGATCACGGCATCGCTTGGCTTCGGCTGGGTTATGGGCCATCTGCTGAACAACAACCGGATTGCCGCGGTGGTGGCGGGAGGAGTGTTCTTTCTTCTTGCGGCGGTGCTGACCGGGCGCGTGGAAGACCTATACGACCTGCGGCAGGCGAGCCGTTCCCTTCCCGGCAACGCAGTTCCGGCAAAGTCGTGAACTCAATTTCGAGCGGTGCGTCGTTCGATATCGGCTGCCACTCATCGACCGCGCACGGCTATAAGTTCGGTTCCCACCGGCACGCCGCGCGCAATTTTTACCCTGACCAGTGCTTCGAAGGGCTTGATGGCTCCCGGGCTCGAGCCTGGAATCGCCTGCAGCAATTTCTCGACCGAATCTTGCCGGCATACAAACTCTACCGCGCCTTGCGTCCCAAACGTGGTCGTTCCTGCCAGAATCATCACGTAGCGGCCGGAGCCGATTCCGGGCACGAGGCCAATCACCGAATAGTCTTCGGTCAGGGGAACGTCGGATGGACTGGCCAGGTAGGTGCTTGCTTCTCCCGGGCGCGGATGCTCGTTCCGGATGGAAAGATCGCCCTGGCGCGGGCCAGATGGGACCCGCTCGAAAACAAATTCCTGCGTTCCCGGAATGTCGAGCAGGGATAAATTTTCTGAAGGAGAGCCGACAAAGATCAGGTTATTGTTCTTCACGTCATCGAGCGTAAACAAACTCCCACGCTTCACCAGAATCCGCCGGCCGAGCGTGCCGAACGCATCATCGAGCGCGTGAATCGCCAGCACCTCCCCGACGCCGGTATAGTGGTCGTACACCGCAGTTTTCGAATCCTGGCGCGAATTGTAATAGCGCATCCCGGTTTCCGGTCGTCCGACAAAGGCGGCATTGCTGAAGACAACCCACGGCTCCTCGATCGCGGAGGTAAACGGCCGCCAAAACGCCGCCAGAGGACCGGCGGGCCGCGGAGCCGCCGGGACCACCGCCGCAGGCTGGGGCGGTTTGCGATTCCACAACAGGCTCCCCAACGCGATCAGCGAGGCGGCTAACGCCGCCAGAACCACGAAGACGCCAATCCGCCAGCGCGTGGGGAGAGTCTCGCCCGCGACGCCCGCTGGTACCTGGCGCAAAGTCGCGGCCACGGGGTGGGGCGGGTGCACGAACGGTCTCGCTTCAAACGTGAGATGGTAATTGCCTTTTGGAATCCTAACCAGGATGGGATCGGCTGCTCCCTCTCCGGCGTAGTACTCAGCCAATTTCAAACGAAGACGCCCGGCCTGCACCCGAACGGTCGAATCTGACTGGGGATCAAAGTCCGCCGAGCGCCCGTACACCTCGGTGGCGATCTGATACTCCTTCAGGGGGGCGTCGGGATGATCCAGAGACTGCTTGGCAAGGTATTGCAGGAGTTTGCAGAGGGATTCCGACCCTCGCAGGCTATGACTTTTAATAATGCTATCTATTTGCTGGTAGAGTTGCTCGGGACCGGGGGCGAAAGTGCGTGTGACAGCCATTTAACACTGATGTAACAGGAAATCGTATCTTGTTGTGCTTGCAATCATTCTAACTCAGTAACCGTTTAAAGACCTATTGAAACCTCCACGCGGCCACAGCGTGCACCGAACGTGCATGTGCCACGGGGCTCGCCTACGTGCCTAACGGCGTGTCGCGATTGTTTTGTTGATTGTCGATCGACGGGATCTTCCATCGACGGAAAATGCTCTACGCGGACTTCGACTAGGCAAGAGCTGAACGAACGGAGACTATTCGTGGTGCCTGATCCCGAAATCGTTTCCCCTTAACCGCCAAACTGGAGTAAAGATCATGAAAATCAAGTTCTTTTCGGTGCTGGTTCTAGCAGTCCTTTGCTGCAATGGGCTGGGATTTGGCCAATCGAGCGCAGGGACCATTCAAGGATCAATCGCAGACGCCCAGGGCGCGATGATTCCGGATGCCTCCGTGACCATCATCAATCAGGGCACCAATCGGACGATCGTTGTAACCAGCAATTCCGAAGGCTTGTTCAGTGCCCCTTCGCTTGATCCCGGTACCTACAAAGTTTCCGTCGAACAGCCGAACTTTGAGAAATCCACAAAAGACGTCACCGTGCAAACCGCACAGGTGATCAATCTGACATTCGCGCTGCAACCGGGCTCGAGCAGTCAAACGATCGAAGTGACGGCGGCAACGCCGATCGTCGATACCGCGACCTCGGGAGTGAGCGACGTCGTTGTGGGCCGACAGATCACCGACCTTCCGCTGAACGGTCGCAATTTCACGCAACTGGCGGCGCTGGCTCCAGGGGTCACCCGAGGACAGCCCGGCAATCAGCAAACCGGGCAGGGCAACCAGGCCGAAACCTTTCGCTATGCCGATAGCGGTGGCGGAGCGGTTTCGGCAAACGGCGTACGTGTGCAGGCAAACAATTTCCTCTTCGACGGCATCGACAATAACGAATCGCTGGTTAACACCATCGTCTTTTTCGTCGATACCGATGCCATTCAGGAATTCCGGGTCGACACCAGCGTCGCTCCCGCAGAATATGGCCGTGCCGGAGGTGCCGTCATCAATGCGACCTACAAGTCGGGCACCAACGACTGGCACGGAACCGCTTTCTGGCAGCTCCGGAACAGCGCGGCCGACGCCGACAACAACTATTTTTCCGGCGCGCCGAAACTGCTTTATCAACGGAACCAGTTCGGGTTTGCCGGTGGCGGCCCGGTGCTCAAGAACAAGTTGTTCATCTTTGGCGACTACCAGGCTTTCCGCTCGAAAACACCCTTGAATGACGGTCCTATCACGGTGCCCACCGCGCTTGAGAGAACGGGCAACTTTTCTCAGTTCCCTACCCAACTGTATTATCCGGGCGCTGCCACGCTGGCCGCCCGGGTGCCGGTGCCGGGAAACAACTTTCTCAGCACTCCACTTGGAATGGTTCCTGCCGGCGAGGCCTATCTCAATGCCTTTCCGCTGCCCACGATCCTTCTCGGTAGCAATCCGAGCTGCGCGCTCACCGGAATCGACGGTTCGTGCCTGGAGAATAACTTCCAGCCCTATCGTGTCCAAACCCAGAAATACAACGACTTTAACGTGCGCCTGGACTACGTTTTGGGCTCCAAGGACCAGCTCTTTGGCCGCTACAGCTACGGTCAAGATACGGACACAACAACGTCGCAGATGTCGACTCTGCCGGCGGGCTACGGTTCGGGTTTCCAGTTCCAGCATCCCCGGAGCATCGTGTTGGGCGAAACCCACAGTTTCGGTGCGACCGTCATCAATGAACTTCGGCTTGGCTATGTCCGCTCCTTCCTCGGATACGAGCCGCCGTTCGGTGCCATACCGCTTTCGGCCAATCTCGGCATTCCGAATGCCAACACCAGTCCTCTGCTAGGCGGAGGAGCCCTGATTGGCAACAGCGGCAGTCAGATCTCCTACACCGGCGACTATGGCGACTACTATGTGCCCGAGGACACCTACCAACTCGCCGACAACGTTTCCTGGGTGAAGGGACGCAATACGTTCAAATTTGGTGCCAACGCGATTTGGCGGCAGGTAAGCTTCTTCAACCCGATCGCCGGCAAGGGCTACTTCCAGGCCTCCTCGAGCGAGCCGTGGTCGACCGGATTCGAGCAGTCGGACATGATGTTTGGCTGGATGAATGATTACCAGGTGGGTCCGGCCAGCGCCAAGTTCCATACCCGGAGCTGGGAAAACGGGTTCTACGGCCAGGACGACTATCGCGTCAACAACCGTCTGACTCTCAATCTGGGCCTGCGTTACGACCTGTTCACCTGGCCGACGGAAATCAACAATCGCATGGCGAACTTTAACGTGGCGACCGGAGCGATCGAACTTGCGGGTCAAAACGGAGTTTCCGATAGCACCCTGACGAACCCGACGCACGATTTCGCTCCCCGCATCGGGTTCGCTTATGACCTGTTCGGAGACCAGAAGACGTCGCTGCGTGGCGGCTACGGCATTTTCTACTTCATCGATCGCGAAGGAATCGATAAGCAGATGTCGCAGAACGCTCCGTTTGGGGGCAGCGCGTACTACTCGTACGCGAACGGATTTTTCGGCAATGGACTTCTGACCCTGGGGGGCATCGCGCAGCAGGGTTCGAACGGAGCTCCGATCATCAGCACCATCACCGCCACCGGCTTCCCCAGCAAGCAGTCGCTGCCGATCAGCCTCTCGAGCCCGGCCAATGTCAGCCTGACGGGCTGGCTGCCGCACGACACGACCTCGAACGTGCAGCAGTGGGACCTGCAGATCCAGCGGCAACTGGATACGAAGACGGCCCTGACCGTAGCCTACGTCGGTACCAAGGGGACGCATCTTTCGACCTTCTATGACGTAAATCGCCCCGCCTACAACACCGGGATCAAACCTTATCCGCTGCTCGGCACGGTGCCGGTCAACGACACCAGTGGCGACTCCATTTATAACGGTCTCCATGCGCAAGTCGAGCGCCATCTCACCAAAGGGATCGAATTCAGCGGCGCCTATACCTGGTCGCACGCCATCGACGACACGCAGGCCGGCTTCGACAGTGATTTCCGTTATGGCGGCAACGTGGTCGATCCCTTTCAATGGCAAACCAAGGAACGCGGCAACTCGAACCTCGACGTGCGCAATCGGTTTGTCTTCAATGCCATCTATGAACTGCCATTCGGCCGCGGTCGCACTTTCGGCCACGACTGGAATACCACCACCAATGCCGTGCTGGGCGGCTGGCAATTCAGCCCCATTCTCACTTTCGCCAGCGGCTTTCCTTTTGATGTTACCTGCATTTACTGCTACAGTCCGAGCACCCGTCCGAATGTGGTCGGGCCGCTTCATCAGTTAGACAATCCGCACGAGTGGTTCGACACCTCGTCGTTCGTCAAGGTGCCAACCTCGTCCAACGGCACTCCGGTTGCGCCGGGGGATTCGCCGCGGAATCCATTCACCGGCGCCGGTACCAAGACGATGGATTTAAACATCAGCAAGACCTTTGCCGTTGCCGAGCGGTTCAAGGTTGGGTTCGAAGGCGACTTCTTCAACCTGTTCAACACTGTGCAATTCAACCAGCCAGACGGAAACATGAACGATGGAGGAGCATTCGGGACCGTCACCAGCATTCGCTATGACAGTCAACGCGAAATCCAGTTGGGACTTCGCGTGACCTTCTAGGGCGAACAGCGAGCGGGAGAGCAGTCGGGCTGCTCTCCCGCGATTCCCTCCGGCTGCTATGAGATGCACCTTCCGAAATCGTCCAGGCACTCGAACCGCGATCGTCCTGCTCGCGCTCTCTGCTCTGGCAGGCGCGCAAGCCCCGGTCGTTCATAAGATTGATCCCCCCAACTGGTGGGTAAACTACACTCCCGAACTCACGCTGCTGCTGACCGGCGAGAATCTCACGGGCGCTCGCCTTCAAAGTCCTACGAAGGACGTCACTCCGGTAGGCGCGGAATCCTCCGCCAACGGACACTATCTGTTCGTCCACCTGCATCTGGCTGCCGCTCTCGCGCCGGCGACCGTTCCCTTGCAGCTGATCACGCCGGCGGGAACGACGACCGTGCCCTTCGGCGTCGAGAGGCGAGCGAACTCCAGTGGCCGCTTCGAAGGTTTCTCTCCGGACGATGTGATTTATCTGATCATGCCCGACCGCTTCGCCGACGGGGATCTGTCAAACGACCGTCCTCCCGGCTCCACCGGCATCTACGACCGCAATCAGCCCAAGGCCTATCATGGCGGCGATCTCCGCGGCATCCGCCAACACCTCGGCTACCTTCACGACCTCGGCGTGACCGCCCTATGGCTGACACCAGTATGGAAGAATACCGACTCCGACTATCACGGTTACCATGTGGTCGATTTCTATGCGCTCGACGATCATATGGGATCCATGGCGGAATATCAGTCGCTGGTTGCCGACGCCCACAAACTCGGGATGAAGGTATTGATCGATTACGTGGTCAATCACACCGGGCCCCGTCATCCCTGGGCGAACGATCCGCCGACCCCGACCTGGTTCCACGGCACTCCCGCGCATCATCTGGAGCCGGCCTACTCGTTCAACGGACTGGTCGATCCGCATGCTTCGCCGCGCGAGTATCTCAATACACTTGACGGCTGGTTCGCCGGCAAATTGCCGGATCTGAACCCGGACGATCCAGAACTCGCCGTCTACCTGGCGCAGAATGCCATGTGGTGGATAGAGACCGCCCAGCTTGACGGATTTCGCCTCGATACCTTTCCCTATTCGACACGCGAGTTTTGGAGCGGATGGCACGAGCGACTGCGCCCGGTGTACCCGCGTATCAATGACATTGGCGAAGTGGCCGACTCCGATCCGGCGATCACCGCGTTCTTCGAAGGCGGGCGAAAGCAGTTCGATGGCATCGACAGCGGCCTGGCCACGGTGTTCGACTTCCCCCTCGAATCGGCCCTACGCGATGTAGTGATCAAGGGCGCGTCTGTCGAGAAGATTGTCAATGTCCTTCGTCACGACGAACTCTATCCCCACCCTGAAATGCTGGTTACGTTCATCGGCAATCACGACCACCGGCGCTTTGTCAGCGAAAAAGGCAGCAGTCCCGCCAAGCTGAAGGCTGCATTCTCGCTGCTGCTGACCCTGCGCGGAGTTCCACAGATTTACTCGGGTGACGAAATTGCCATGCCAGGTGGTGAGGACCCTGATAACCGTCGCGACTTCCCCGGAGGTTTCCCCGGCGATCCACGCGACTCGTTCACGGCCATGGGGCGCTCCGCCGAAGAACAAGATGTGTTCACCCACGTCCAGTCGCTGCTCAGCTTGCGCCAGCGCCACCCGGCGCTGCGGAGCGGAAAGCAGTGGCATATCGGTTGGGATGACCATTACTATGCTTTTCTGCGCGAGTTGGGGGAAGACAAGCTGCTGATCATTTACAACAGTGCTCTAAAAACGGCCGACCTCAAGATCCCCGTCGAAAACACACCGCTCGAGACGGCGCGCGAGTTGCAGGCGGTGTTCGGGACTGTCGCGGCGGAGCTCGCAGGCGGCAAAGTGCGCGTCTCATTGCCGGCCGAATCAGTCGCCGTGTTCAGCGTGCGCTAGTCGGCGCAACCCGGCACGGTTCGATACACTCGAGATTGGGGATGGTCGAACCCGATGCGGAGCAAGCATCGGAGAGAACTCGGTTTGCCCAGGTGTGTTTGTGTGCAGGGCGTGATGCTGCCGATTGCAGCTCGGACCCGGAAGGCGAGGCTCGCCTGGTTCGGACTCGCCCAAACCCATGTCGATCCATGCTCTTTGGACCCGTGCCCTCTCGACCCATGCCATACGTCAAGATCCAACATCCCGAGTGGAGCAAGAACTCGACCATCTATCAGGTCAATACGCGGCAGTTCACGCCGGAAGGCACTCTACGGGCAGCGGAGACGCAGCTGACGCGACTGAAACAGCTGGGAGTCGACATCTTGTGGCTGATGCCGATTCATGCCATCGGCGAACGGAATCGCAAGGGTACTTTGGGAAGCCCTTACGCGGTCGAGGACTATTACAGTGTGAATCGCGAACTTGGCACCCTGCGCGATCTCCGGCACTTCGTCGACTCAGCCCACCAGCAGAAACTGCACGTCATTCTTGACTGGGTTGCCAATCATACCGCATGCGACAGCGGTTTGGTCCACGCGCACCCCGAGTGGTACAGACGCGACTGGAAAGGTGACTTCACCGCGAACGCCTGGTGCAACTGGTCTGACACGATCGAGCTCGACTACCGTCAAGAAGGTCTGCATCAATACATGATCGATGCGCTGAAGTATTGGGTGAAGGAGGCTGACGTCGACGGCTATCGTTGCGATGTGGCGGGGTTCGTCCCCTTGGAATTCTGGAATCGTGCGCGCACCGAACTCGATGCCATCAAACCCGTCTTCATGCTGGCGGAATGGGAATCTCGTGACATGCACGCAGAAGCCTTCGATATGACCTATGCCTGGAGCTGGTATGACGCTGTACATGAGATCACCATGGGCAAGAAGAACGATCTGAACGGGCTCCTGCAGTACTATTCCTGGAACCGGAGTGCCTACCCGCCCGACATTATGCGCATGACCTTTGTGAGCAACCACGACAAGAACGCCTGGGATGGCACCGAGTTCGAGCAATTCGGCGAGGGGCTAGAGCCAGCGATGGTTCTGTCGGCCATGGGCGAAGGGATGCCGCTCGTCTACAACGGCCAGGAAGCAGGCAACAGCAGGCGGCTCCAGTTCTTCGAGCGGGATCCGATTGTGTGGAAAACCCACCCGAACGGTGATCTTTATCGGAAGCTCTTCGCGCTCAGGAAGAAAACCAGCGCGCTGTGGAACGCCCATTGGGGCGCCACTATGATTGCAGTCCCGAACAGTTGCCCCGACCGGGTTTTCAGTTTTGTGCGGCGAAATTCGCGCGACGGGGTCTTCGTAATCCTCAATTTCTCCGAGCAGCCGCAAACGGTCGCCTTCGAAGACAGCCTCTATCACGGCAGATATGCGAACTACTTTGGCGGCCAACTCATTGAAATGACTGGCTCTGCAGAACTTCATCTGCAGCCCTGGGCGTACCGGGTTTTCGTAAATGCGGCACCAGGGGACTAGCCGATCGGTTGCGGATCGAAAGCTGAAAGCCCGGGCACGAATTCATTGCCGGCATCCCTCTACCTTCGATTGGACGCGTCCATAGGTAACCGGCGTTTTTGGTTCATTAGCGATTTCTAACGAGAAAATCACAGTGCAACCTGTTATTGATCACACTGCGGTCGAAGAAGCCTGGAGCACACCGAGAGAAGCGAGGATCCTAACGATGGACGAGTCAATGATTCTGGTAGTGGACGATCACCCGGGCATTGCCGACGCAGCGGCGATGATGTTGAACCGGGAGGGGTATTGCGCTCTGGCACTGTACAAGGCAGCCGACGCTATCGAGATGCTGAGCAAGGTCGACGTGGCGCTCATCGTCACGGACGTCAACATGCCCGAAATGAACGGCGTGGACCTCGCTTTGAAGACACGGGAGTTACGTCCTCGGACCGGAATCTTATTAATGTCCGGGGATGACACCGCGGCATCGATATGGCACGAGCGAGGTTGTGAAGTGTGCCCGTTCGAGGTCATGGCAAAGCCCTTCCGTGCACGACAATTGCTAGACAGGATCAAAAGCATTGTTCACTAAAGAGTTCGATGGAAGGCGTTGTCCCTGGTGGAGGAGGCTTAATCGCTCGCATGGCTGATCACTCCGGGGTCTCCTTTGCTCCTGGATGGTTGCATTCAGCTTCTGCCGCAGGGCCAGGTCCAAGGCTTGCAGGCGACGGAGCTTCCCCGCGCTTCACGCCAGGTTACTCTGTCGCAGGAGAACGATCCGGAGCAACCCCGATCCGGGCAACCTATTCGAGCGCCCTTGCTCTGCTGCATTACTTCCACGCGGGTGGTGCCGGTGGTTCGGTTCCTCACGCCGGAGAGAAAACGGCCTCCGGGATTCGCCCCGGATAGTGTTCAATATTGCTCAGATTTGCCTAGTCCGAGTCGGGTATTCTCGCTTTTTCTAGAACTTTTCGGTAAGGGAGAGCACTCAATGTCCGACGACCCGCCGGAATCTCCGGATAAATCTGTCTCACGAGTCGCCAAAGTGTCGAGGCATTCGATTGCCAGCCTCCTGGCTCCAGAAGCAAAGGCGGCGTCCCAATTCCGCTTTCGTATCCTGGTGGTCGAGGATCAATACTTAATCCGCGAAACCGTCCGGCAGATCTTGGAAATTGGTGGGTATGAGGTTCTCACCGCGGTGGACGGGCTGGATGGCCTGCACGCACTCAGCAAGTCGTTGCCGGATTTGATTATTTCCGATTTGAATATGCCGCGGATGTCGGGATTTGAATTTCTATCAATCGTACGCGAGAGATTTCCCCACATTGCGACCATGGCGGTGAGCGGAGAGTACATTACCAGCGGAAATGCATCGGAAGTCTTGGCAGACGCTTTTCTGCAAAAGGGCCACTACACACTCAGGGAGCTGGGCTCCGAGGTCGCGAAGCTTTTGGCAGCCTCTCCGATCCGCTCGGAAGGAAAGAAAGGTGAGATCGCCCCACTGTTTGTGCCGAGAGACGTCGAGGGCTATTTGATCGTTGTGTGCCCCAAATGCCTGCGTCCCGGCAGACTGCAGGCTACGAGTCTGAACGGCGGGATCCATGAAACCGCTTGCCAGTCCTGTGGGGCGCTCGTGAGATTTGAAATCAATCACGCCATCGAGCCCCTCGCCCAGCGCAACCACGGCTGAAGTTCCCCGGGGTTCCAGGTCTCCTAAAACCCCGTCCCGCGCAGACGGACCGCTCTGAGCGGTCCCCTCAGGTCGGTTTCGGAACTTTCGTCGCCACCAGCACCGCTAACAGGGTCGCCGTGTTGCGAATGCTTCCTGCAATGGTCAGGAGTGCTTCGCACACAGGCGGATGTTGCTCAGCCAGACCCTCCAGTCGTGTGCTGACACGGTGGAGTTGATTGACTTCGTCCAGAATCTCTGCAAAAGGCATGGGAAGACCATTCTTTCGCTGAAAAAACCTAAGGAGGGAGAACTTCAGATGGACTGGCTTAGTTCAGAAGACCTGAAAGAGGAGAAAGTGGTAACCACCCCATTGCTGATTGTAGCAGCAATGCGTAGCAGATGTTGCGTATCCCGTCAGCGTAGGCGCCGGTAACGGCGGGAAGCCGAGGGCTCAGACGTCCACTAGCGTCGCTCCCTGCTGGCCCTGAAGGCGGCTCTAATCGTGCAGTACGACACCGAGAAGCGAACTGTGGACTTCAAGCTCGCCGTTGTAGCGAATGAAGCCCAGCTTCCTGAACCTGTTCATGAAGAAACTGACACGCGAGCGAGTTGTGCCTACCATTTCGGCTAGAGTCTCATGACTGATTTTGGGAATTGCAACTTCAGGTTCGCCGTCTTTGCCGAAGTGCGCCAGCAGGAGAAGAATGCGAGCCAGCCGTTTCTCGCTGGAATTGAAAAGCTGGTCAACCAGATCCTCTTCATAGCGGATGTTCCGTGTCAGCAAATAGGCTACGAACAAATCAGAAAACGCCCGTTCTCGATGCAGCACGGCCATCATGGCTCTCTTTTCGATTCGCATCACGGAACAATCGGCCACGGCCGTTGCCGCGGACAGACGAAGCGGCTGTCCGGTCAGGCAACCTTCCCCGAAGAAATCGCCCTCGTTGAGGGTGGCGATGATCGCTTCCTTCCCTGCCTTCGACACGACGCTGAGTCTTACCTTACCTTTCTGAAGGTAAAACACGGCGTCGGAGGGATCGCCCTGAACGAAAACCGTCTGCTTCTTGGAGAAGGACTCGACCTTTCGACCGCTGTCGATGGTCGACAGGAATACTCTGGGATCGAAGGTGCGGAGTTTCTTGGCCGTTACCGCAGGTGTCATGATCTGGTGGGCCCCTTTCGAGGATTCCAAACGCGCAGACCTCAATCTGACGCTATGAAAAAAACGAATAAAGGCGCAAGAAGTTCGTACAATGATAGCAATGGGCGCGGACTCTACGGGGGTTCCGCTTGAATGACAGATAATAGTTTCACGCTTGGTCTTGAGAGTCAACTCTTCCACCCTGTCAGCACCTGTCAGCATCTGAGCTGCATTGGCCGCCCGTCGCAACCAAGTCGGTTGCGTGGAACGCCGCTCCGGTGGCTCGATTCAAGGCACTGTGCCCGGTTCGCAATTGGGCTCGAATCACAGGCGATCGCTTCGGGAGGGGACCACGGTTTCGAAACGCGGTCCGTCAAAGTTGATATATTGACTTCGTGCTGAACCTGCTCGTCCAGAATGCCGCACCGCATGGAAAACGCAGTGTCACGTCGATATTCCGCCACCTCGGAGCATTCGGGTTGTTCTTCCTCGCCATACTCGACAGTTCCCCTCTACCGACATTTGGAGGCCCCGATATCCTGATGGCAATTCTCGCTGCCAGCCATCGCAATCCATGGTACGAGTACGCGGCAGTGGCAACGGCAGGATCGGTGATCGGAGCCTATCTCACCTTCAGGCTCGCGCGAAAAGCCGGAACGGCCTACCTGCACAGCAAGTTTGGGCATCGGAAACTGGACGCCGTACTCCACTTTTTTCAAAAATGGGGCACCGGTGCCCTGGCGGTCTCTACGGCCGTACCCATTCCAATGCCCACCAGCATGCTTTTTGCGGCGGCGGGCGCTTCCGATTACGGTGCCGGAAGATTTCTGACGATTGTGCTCATTTGCCGAACCTTACGTTACAGCTTCATCGCCATCATCGCCGATCACTATGGCCGCCATTTCATTCGGGTTCTGCGCCATCCATCCCAATATTGGGGCTGGCTGCTGCTGTCGGCAGCGGTCATCCTCGGCCTGGTCGCGGCTGGAATTGTGATTAATCGACGGCTGGTGGTTCCGGCGGGAGCGTGAATCCTCAATCGACCAAACGCGGCTCCACTGCCCGGCCGGAGTCGGGAAGCGCCAGAGGTCAGGAACATCCGAACCCAGGCAGGCTATTTTTGCCGCGCGTTCAGCCTGTCGAGCGCGCGCTTCAACTCCTCGAGCTTCTGTCCCGCCTCGCCCAGTTTGCCTTCGGCAGTCAGCCGTTGGTAGTCGGCCAGGTCTTGGGCGGCTTCGCTGATCAAGCCATTAAGGTCCGCCGGTGACGGGGATGACGATACGGCGGGCAATGCATTCGATGCCCCTGCTCCGCGAGTCGCCTCTGCTGAACCTGCCGCGGAACTGGGCGCTCCGGAAGGGGCGGTCATTGACGAAGACGCCCCGCCAAACAGCGCTGCCATGGCCGATTCGAAGGTCGGTCCGTAGGCCAGTTTGTCTTGCAGTGCCAGCACCACCAAACGCAACTCCGGCATCGGACTGCGCTCGGCCTGCAGGTAAATCGGCTCCGCATACAATAGTGCTCGGCCGGTTGGAATCACCAGCAATGCCCCGCGCCGTACGTGCGAGCCTTGCTGATTCCACAACGTCAATTGTCCGGACAGCTGCGCGTTCTGATCGATGCGCGCCTCGATTTGCAGGGGTCCGTCCACCAGCTTGGTTTTGGGAAAATTGTAGACCACCGACGTGCCGTATTGCGCCCCGTCGCTGCGCCCGGCAATCCATCCGATCAGATTGTTCCGGTTGGCGGGCGTGAAGGGCAAAATCTCGACGAACTCTTCACCCGACTCCCCGGGTAGCTTCATCAGCACAAAATTCGGTTGCATCGCCTGGGTCGTCTGCCCTCCGGCTTCGCTCATGCCAACTTCGGTGGCGACGGTCCACAGGTCCTCGCGGTTGTAGAACGCTTCCGTGTCGGTCATGTGATACAGGCCATAGACCTCGGCTTGCAGCTTCAGCAGCAACTCCGGGTAGCGCACATGCTTGCGCAACCCGGCGGGCATCGCCGAAGCATCCCGGAACAGACTCGGAAAGATACTCCGGTAGCCTGCAATGATCGGGTCGTCGGGATCAAACACATAAAACGTAGTCGTGCCATCGTAGGCGTCGATCACCACTTTGACGCTGTTGCGCATGTAATTGATGAGATCGTTTCCCAGACGGTAATGGGTCGAATACGGATAGCTGTCAGAAATCGTGTAGGCATCCATGATCCAGGACAAGCGGCCATCGTCGCCCAGCACGATGTACGGATCGGGATCGTAGACGAGGAACGGAGCCAAAGCTGACACGCGGTCGCGCAGATTGCGGCGCATCAACAGGCGACTGCCCTGGTTGACGTCATCGCTGAAGGGCAGTTTGGCCAGGTCGTCGCGGTCGATCGCGATCAGAATACGCCGCAGAAAACCGCCGAGCAGGATGCCACCGTTACCTTCGTAGGAGGTGAGATTGTTGGTCTGGCCCTGCGGGTAATTGAATTCCTGCTGTCGCGTTTTCACGTAGACGTCGGTATTGGTCAGTTCCCCGAAATAGATCTCCGGCCGCGTCACGTTGAGCCCGCGCACCGTGCTCTGCACGGGCATATTGCTCAGCATGAGAGTGGGCAGGCCTTCCGAGGTGAATCCATTCACCGGGTTCATGGTCAGGCCGTAGCCATGAGTGTAGATAAGCTTTTCGTTGATCCAGTTGCGGCTGCTCTCTGGCAGCTTCTCGACGTTAAGTTCGCGGGCGGCGAGCATCACCTCGCGAGTCGTGCCCTCGATGTTATATCGGTCAATGTCGATGTCGGGGAAATCATAGTAGGTGCGGATCTCCTGAATCTGACGCAGCGTGTCCTGCAGCGCGTGCCAGTCCCAGAGCCGGATGTTCTGTAGCGTAGCCTGATTGTTGGCGGCGTCGGCGGCCTCGACCGTAGTCTCGGCGGGAAATTCGCGCTGCGTGATGCGACTGAAGCCGTAGGCTTCGCGCGTCAGGTCGATGTTGTGCGCGATATAGGGCTGCTCGCGAACCAGTTCGTTCGGTTTCACGATAAAACTGCTCACGTACCAGGCGATTCCCTGCAGGCCGACGTAACAGACCGCCGCCGGCAGGACGGCCGCGAGAAGCCAGCTGCCGCGTGATGTCCGGACGCCATTGACGGCGGCGATGATAGCGCCGAGAACGAGCGCTATCGAAACCACAAGCATGCCGGTGAGTGTGATGTGCGCGTCGGTATAGGTCACGCCCCCGAAAATCGTATGATCGTCGAACAAGTACTCGAAGCGACCGAGGTACACGCGCACTGCCAGCAGCAACAACAGGCACGAAAACACGATCGACAGCCCGCGCCAGGGCAGGGTGACGGCGCGGCTGAGATGGCCGGAGAGCGCGCGACTGCCACCCGTAATCAGAATGAAGAAAGCGGCCAGGATAGAGAGAATGACGGCGAGCGAAAGCAGCCAGCCGAGAATGAGCTGCCACGCGGGCAAGGCAAAGAGGAAGAAATTGAGCGGCTTCGAAAAAATCGGATCGACCACGGCGCCGCGCGCGTGCGGTGAGTACCAAAACAGCGCCAGCGTCGGCCACTCCGCCATCATCCCGGCGCCGGTGATTGCCGCGATGACCAGAGCAATGCCCAGCGCGATTACACGCAGAACCGGCTCCACCGGAAGCTTCAGCGGCCGCCCGCCGATGACGATGGTGTGACCGCTTGGCAAATCAGGGAGATGCAACCGCTTCAGCGCCAGGAACGATCCGTACAAAATGAGAAATGTGGCCGCCGTGAAGGCCGCGAAGACGCCCCACTCGAGGCCCAGAGTTTTCCAGAACACCTCCCCGTAGCCGAGCGACCCAAACCAGAGCAAATCCACGTATCCCGACAGCACCGTCCGTCCGCCAAAGAATATCGCGGCCAGCAGGCCAAGTATGATCAAGAAGCGTCGGCGCCTCCGTGGGGTACGGATAAGCGGCCAGTCAATCGACTCGGGCATTGTTCCACTCCATTTTCACGGCTCGAATTGGTTATCCGCATAGTACTCCATTCCCTCCCCAACCTGGTCTGAGGTCTCGAGTCGGGAAACCCTGCCGCACCATCTGCTGGAGAACGTAGCGCGCTCGCGGCGACAGAATTTAACATCGTGTCGAAGGCTGGAGAAGCCAAGGTGTCGCAGGCCGTCGCGGGAGAAAAGATTAGGGACTGAGCGCTTCGACTTTCAGTGCTACGCCCGCGGCGGACTTTGAAGCGGGCGCCGACTCCGGATATTTTTCGCAGGCTTGCTTGGGTGTCCGAATTGTGTTGCAGCCCCCGTAAGCATCGTGAGGTTGAGGCAGGAGACGGCACGGTTCGAATCAAGGGTGATCACTTTTGTGAAGCGGCCCGATTGAACGCAATATGCCCGCACTTGCTTCCGCTAGCCGCTCGTGACTCAAGATGCCCCCGGGCTCAACGATCTGATACTCTTCGACTCTGGGCGAAACCGAATTCTTCCACCCACGGAAAAAGTATGAAAGGCAAGCTGCGTACGTAATGGTGGACACTTTCAAACGGCAGTGTCACGGCTTCGTGATGATGCGGAAATTGGTTTTTGCAGTTTCGCTCCCTCCTGCGTGTGGGCAAACTCGTTCCGCTGCGCCGGTTGATGAAGCGCGCGCAGAAAACGGGCATTCCTGCGCTGACGCGCTTTATACGGACTTTGCAACAAGACCTTCGCGCCGTGGAAGAAGCGGTTCACGGAACCTTGGAGCAACGGACCCGTCAAGGGACACATCAACCGTCTTAAAACGATCACGCGCCAGATGTACGAACGAGCGGGCGTCGAACTGCTCCGTGCCCGCTTGTTGCCGGAGTCTCGTATAACTGAACAATGCGTGCACCAAACCTGAGCCAGAACCGGTTTCAGTGCAGAAACGCTGTATCTCACACTGTTTCCATAACTTGCGGCTCTTTGGAGGGTTGGGCTTGCACCAAGATTGAGCGAGAGTCTTTATTAGGGAAACACGACAGCGGGATGAAACTTCTGCGGGCCGTCTCGAAGTGACCAAAATGGCGATTGCGATTGAGCCTGCGATTTTCAGGTGAGCTTCAGGTTTTCGAACATCAAATGCCCCCAATCAAAGTCGGACGGTGTAAGTCATTTGAATTACAATAAGGCGAAGGAGATTTTCTCCTGCCTGCAAACGCATTGGCGCAAACACGGATCGATCGCGCCGTGAAAAAGCGTGCGGCGGCGGTGCTGGAAGAGTTGGGGATCACCGTCTCGGACGCGGTACGCATTCTATTGACGCGGACAGCCAACGAAGGCGCACTCCCGTTCGCATTAACCAATGACGACGCTGCGTATGATGCGTGGTTCCGCGCTAAGGTGCAGGAAGCACTGAATGATCCACGTCCCGGCATCCCTCACGAAAAGGTCGAGGCGCACTTCGCCAGGCGCCGAGCCGCCGCGCTGCGCAAGGTGCGATAGTCCATGCGGCTGGAGTGGTCCCTCTTCGCTCAGGACGACCGCGACGCGATCTTCGACGACATCGAGGCGGACAGTCCCCAGGCCGCCATCACCGTGGATGAACGCATCCGAGGGCAGGTCAAGGGCTGGATGCAGTTCCCAGAGAGCGGCCGTCCTGGCCGCATCGAGGGAAGGCGGGAGCTGGTTATTCTCCGACACCCTAGATCGCCACTTATCGCGCATCGCTGGCGAGACCGTGCGGATCTTGCGTGTGTTGCACGGTGCCCAGCTAGGCCTTCCTGTTAGGGAGTGAGCGCTTCGACTTTCAGTTTTACGCCGGCGGCCGAATTTGAAGCGGGCGCCAACTCCAGATATTTTTCGTAGGCTTGCTTGGCGTCCGAATTGCGTTGCAGCTTTCCGTAAGCATCGCCGAGGTTGAGGTAGGAGACGGCGCGATTCGAATCGAGAGTTATCGCTTTTTTGAACCAGCCAATCGAGTCTTCGTATCTCTGCAGCTTGTAGAGGGCAAACCCCGCGTTATTGGCAAACAATGCGCTCGCCGGATCCGAAGCCGAGGCCTGAATGAACTTGTTTGCGGCTTCCTTATAATTCTTTTCCTTGTACCGCAGCATGCCTTCGTCGTTGAGCGCAGGTGCAGTAGTCGGCGGAGTTGTGGCGGTGGCATTCGCCGGAGTCTGTCCGCGTTTGAGCGCGGCAAGTTCTTGCTGCAATTGTTTGTTCTGCCGGGCCTTTTCAAGATTCTCGGCGCGCAGTCGCACAAGTTCCGCGTTCAGCCGGATTCCGTCGTCGCCCAGTTGCGCAGAATCGGAATTCAGGAACTCCGAGTCGTGCTTCAGCTCGAAAATAAAGTCTCCCCCCTCACTGCCACCCAGGTTGCCGAACGCTGGTGTCTGTTCGGACAGAGCAGAAACCGCGGGAGATACGTAAGCGGCCAGTTCTGACGCGGTAATCATGCCGTCACCGTTCAGGTCACCGCGCCCGTCGAGCGCCTGCAATAGGGTCCAGGTGAAGACGGAATGTCCATTTGGCCCGTTGTCGGAGACTTGCTGATCCGCCCCTCCCGCGGTAAACATCTGCCGGGCTTCGCGGCGGGAAATTTCCTGGAGATAGTTTCCCGAGGCCGGGAGCGCGCCCCCGCGCGTGAGAGCCAGCCCGCTGTAGCAGGAGTCCATGATAAACAGCACGTGTTTGGCGGGAATCGCTTCCGCAATATCCTGGAAATTTGTCATGGAAATGGACTGACCCTGATAGCTGCTCAGGTCGGCATCGACGGGAATGATGTAGCCGAGGTCGCGCCCGGATGGCAGTTTGCGTGTGGCACCGTGGCCAGCGAAAAAGACGAAGACCCGGTCCTCGCGTTCGACCATCGCCGCGTTGGCGAGCTTGTCGCCGAGCAGGGACAGAATGTTCTGCCGCGTGGCTTGTTCATTGAGCAGCGTAAACACGTGGTCGGGCCTGAAATTGTATTTCTGAATCAGAACTTCCCGCACGCCTGCGGCGTCGTTTGCGGCGTAGCGCAGCTTCGGCCATTTCTGATAGCTGTCAATCCCGATAACCGCCGCCCAACTTTCGCGGTAGGGAGCCTTCGCCAGGACCGGCAAGGGAGTGACCTGCGTTCCTCGAGCGGAAGCGACCGAAAACCCGCTTCCGTTCCACGCCGCAAAACGATAGCCCTCGGAGCGCAGGGTCTCGATGAGTTGCGGCAAGACCTCCAAAGACCGTTTGTGGATGTCGTGAAACAGAATGATTCCCCGCCCCGTGTGCTCGACTTCGGTCAGAACTCGCTGCGCGATCGAACTCGGAACCGGGTCTGCCCAGTCCATGGAGTCAATGTTCCAGATCATCGACTTCAGTTGCCGGGCCTCAACCGCCGTCAAAATCGCATCGTTACTCGCGCCGTAAGGGGGACGAAACAGCCGAGGGTTGGCCTTCAGGATGGATTTCAAAAGACTGTCGGTCGAGTCAATTTCCTTGCTGTAGGCAGCCGCGTCCAGTTTCGGCAGCAAGGGATGAGTATAGGTGTGATTGCCGAGCGAGGAGCCGGCTTCGAGAATCTGTGTATCGATGGATGCGCCGGCGGCCAGCTTGACTTCACCGTCCTTTCCCACGGTTCCGAGATTGCGTCCAACCTGAAAAAAGACTGCCTGAATCTGGTATTTCTTCAGAATCTCGAGGACACGCGCCGTGTACGCCGGATGAGGGCCGTCATCAAAAGTGAGCAACAGGCTCTTCGGAGGCAGTTCCTTGCCGTAAATCTGCGGATGACGGGTGCCGGCCGCGCCTCCGCCTCGACGATCGGAATCCGGCAGGGCCGTCTCGTATTCTTGCAGGATCTTTTCCCGCTGGTATTTCTGTTTCACAAAGGAAAGGTAATGTTGCCAGGCTTCGCGATGGACCGGCATGGCGCGGCTTGGGAAGCGGTCGAACACTCGCCCCATTTCTTTTTCATACATGGCCTGAATCTGATTCAAGGCGGCGAGGTCTTCGCTTACACGGCCTTGCAGTGGCCGATTCGCGGAGGGTTGGTCGAGCGCGGAGGACAGCTCTTCCAGCGTGTCGCGAAAGGCCAGCTTGTCGGCATCCCGGTAATCGAGGTTATTCTCCAACCCCTCCAGGAAGGCGTCGATACCAGGCGAGGGTGTCGTAGCCAGCTGGGTCGATAACCGAACCATCAACAGGCGAAGATCCTCCTCGTTTTCCTGAAACAGCATTTGTCCAAGGATTGAAACCCGCAGGCGAGCCGCCGAATCGAGCGATTCGTCCCCGTCTGTGAGCACTATGATTTTGCGAAATCGGCTGACAATCCGATCCAGTTGCTCGGTGATCTCTGTCGACGCCTGCAGCGAAGCACGCTCCGCTGTGGCAGCCGGTTGTGGGCTCGGTTGCCCGAACAGATTTGAGGCCAGCACGATCATGGCCAGCAAGATCATGGGCGGCAAGGGGCAAACAGGCGATGGAATCGACCAGGAAGGACATGGAGTCCGTGCCGTAGATATTCGATTTTGCAATTTCGGGGTCATGCTTGAGCCCGCACACAGAAATGGTTGTGCATCCTTACAGATCCTAACGTGGCGGGCGGAGAGAGGTAAGTGACCGAAGTGCTGAGATTGACCAGGAGACAGGAACCGGTTTCCGTTGTCGCGGTCCCACACCCGTGTGCGCGGCGCCACGGGCCGATTTGCCGGGCATGGCTGGCGACCGAACCTAAGCAACTGAGCCGCCAAGGCTTGAGAGCGGACCTTCCTTCTGGCCCCCCTCGTGCACCCCTGACGGGTGACAGCAATCTCAGCGCGGGAGGAGATCATGAAAAACTCAACGAGCAATTGGCGGGGCAATCGATTGCGGGCGCGCTTCAGCCTCGCGCTTCTCGCTCTGATCACCGTGCTCGCTCGTTGGTCCCCGGCACAGGTCGACGACCGCCCGCCGCAAGTCGGCGAGGGATGCTTGTTGTATCGCTCGCCGATCCCAGGACGCTACGATCTGGTGCCGCTCGTTCACACCGACGTCGCAATTGACGTGCGCGGCTTGGTAGCGTCGGCCACGGTATCGCAGCAATACTCGAACTCCGCGACCGAACCCGTCGAAGCCATCTACGTATTCCCACTCCCTCCTGACGCTGCGGTATACGACATGGAAATCCGCGTCGGCAATCGGGTGATTCGCAGCGAGATTCACGAGCGCGAGGAAGCCAAACGCGTCTATCAGGCAGCGAAATCCGAGGGCAAGCGCGCTGCCTTGCTGGAACAGGAGCGGCCGAACATCTTCACCACCTCGGTCTCCAACATCATGCCGGGTGATCAGGTCAGCGTTCGACTGCGCTATGCAGAACCGCTGCGCTGGGAGGACGGGAGGATTCGCCTTGTCTTTCCGATGGTCGTCGGCCCCCGCTACATTCCAGGGACGCAGGCCTCCGGCCATAGCGGCAGCGGGTGGGCTTACGATACCAATGCCGTAGCCGACGCGTCGCGAATCACACCACCGGTGAGGAATCCGGAAAGCCGTTCCGGTCACGATATCTCGCTGGCCATTGATCTGGATCTCGGCTTCGAACCTGCCTTGATCAGGGGCCTTACGCACGAGGTCAACGTGCGCCGCCTCCACGATGGCCGCCAACACGTTGAGCTGGCAACCGGCGCGACCCTACCCAATAAGGACTTTGTTCTGGAGGTGCAGCAGGCCGAGAACCCGGAGCCAAAGACCGCTCTGTTCCTTTCTCCCGGCAATGACACCGGAGACACCCAATTTCTGCTGGCCACCTATCCGCCCGCCGCTGAATCGGTCCCCCGCACCCCGGTAGAGATGCTCTACATGATCGATGTGTCGGGTTCGATGGCGGGCACCTCCATCGAGCAGGCTCGCGGCGCCTTGTTGCAGGCTCTGGACAGGCTGAGCGCGAACGATCGCTTTGGCATCCTCGCCTTCAGCAGCGGCTACCGTGAATTCGCGCCCGAGCCGCTCGCCGCCACCTCGAGCAACCTGCGAGCGGCGCGCGAATACGTGCAAGGTCTCTCAGCCGGCGGCGGAACCGAAATGCTGCCCGCTCTTGTCCATCTGATGCGGAAGCCCCAAACCCCGGGCACCATGCGCCACATCATTCTTATGACCGATGGTGACCTGGGCAATGAAGAAGAAATCTTCGCCTCCCTGCGCAGCGATTTGGGCAATGCGCGCCTGTACACGGTTGCCGTCGGCAGTGCGCCCAATCTTTTCCTGGCCACCAAGATGGCCCAATTCGGGCGCGGCACCTTCACCCACATCGCAGACATCAACGAGATCACCGAACAGATGACCCGACTTTTCGACAGCATCGACAGTCCCGTGCTGAGCGATGTGAAACTGTCATTCGAGGGCGTCGAGGCCGCCGATGTCTATCCCGATCATCTGCCCGACCTGTTCCTCGGGCAGCCGCTCTTGATCTATGGGCGCATTGCAAAAGGCCGGGCCGGGACGCTTCACCTCACCGCTCGGGCGGGCAATGAGCCCTATGAAGCAGTCATTCGCTTCGATGCATCGCAGTCGACATTCCATCCCGGCGTCACCACTCTCTGGGCCAGGCAGCACGTGGAAGACCTGATGGACCGTTGGCGCCAGTCGGACGAGAACGAGCGCCAGGAACTTCGGGCAAGCGTCATCGCGCACGCCATTCGCTATCGGCTGGTAACCCGCTTCACGTCGTTGGTCGCGGTCGAACAAGTCGTGGTCAACGCGGGAGGGCACTCCGAGACCGCGGCCGTTCCCACCGAGTTGCCCGACGGCTGGCAAATGGACAAGGTCTTTGGCGCACCGGCAACCGGGACCGCCGACGCATTTTGGGAGGCTCTCGGCGTAACGCTCCTGCTTGCGGGCCTGCTGTTCTTGTGGGTCTTCGGCAAAAGGGGAGCGCTGGCATGAAAACTCTGCGCCTTCTGTCGGCCCTGGTTCTGGTTGGCGGAGCAGTTCTAACCGGGCGCGCCCTGTATATGCGCGCCAAGGCGGAATTGGCCGGCGTTCTGATCCGCCGGGCTTGGAACCAGAGCGTGCAGTCCGGTAAACCCCGCAAACCGTGGCCATGGGCGGACACGCATCCCATTGCGCGATTGCGCATCCCGCGCCTGGATTACGACGAAATCGTTCTGGAGGGTGCCACGCCGCGCACGCTGGCGTTTGGTCCGGCGCGACTGTTCAGCGGAGCAGTGCTCGGTGAACCGGGTAACGTTGTGCTCGCCGGCCATCGCACCAGTTGGTTCCGGCCACTGCAGGCGGTTGCCCCAGGTGACAGCATTCAGGTCGAATGGAGAGATTCGCGTCGCGGCCGATTGCTCGAACGAAGTTACACCGTAAGTGCGATTCGCGTGGTGGAGCCAGAAGACGTGACCTTGCTTCAGCCCACGCAACAGGACTCGCTCACTCTGGTTACGTGTTACCCTTTCGGACCGAGGCCGACCTCTCCGCAACGCTATGTGGTACGGGCTGTGCCGGTCGAGGACAACCGCCGGGCAGAATACTTGCCGAAGCCTGTCGCCAGCCCTTGACCGATACAAATCACCCACCAGCTTCTCCATTCATTTACACTCTTACCCGTGAATGCCGAGATCATCGCCGTCGGATCGGAGTTGCTGACACCCCATCGGCAGGACACGAACTCGCTCTACCTCACTGAAAAACTGAACGAACTGGGGGTTGAAGTTCGCTTCAAATGCATTGTGGGTGATGATCGCGAAGGACTCGTGGCCGCTTCGAAGCTGGCCATGCGCCGCTCCGACATCATCATTTTGACAGGCGGTCTTGGCCCCACCGAAGACGATCTGACGCGCGAATCGGTGGCGGAGGCGCTTGGCTTGAAACTGCAGGCCGATCCCCAGACCCTCGCTAAACTGGAGCAGCGGTTTGCCAAGCACAACATGAAGATGAGCGCGAACAACGCCAAGCAGGCCGACGTCTTGACCAGCGCCCTGCTGCTTCCGAACCCCGTCGGTACTGCGCCCGGGCAGTGGATCGCGGGAAAGTATGACAGCCAGGACCGGCTCCTTTTGCTGCTTCCCGGGCCCCCCTATGAGCTCAAGGCCGTTTTCGAAGCGGAATGTGTTCCCCGGTTGCGCGCCCGCATTCCCGTCCAGCACATCGCCACGCGCATCCTCAAAATGGCCATGCTCCCGGAATCGCAGGTCGACGCGCGGGTCGCGCCCATCTATAAAACCTATACCGACGTTCAGACCACGATTCTCGCCGGCGGGGGGGAAATTCAGCTGCAGCTGCGCTGCCGCAAGGATTCCCAAGCCGAGGCCGAGGCGCGGGTCGAAGAACTGACAGAGAAAATCGAAGACGAACTGGGTGACGCAATCTTCTCCCGCAAAGGCGAAACCATCGAGCAGATCATCAGCTACCTGCTCCAGATGCGCAATCTGACCCTGGCTGTTGCCGAATCCTGTACCGGAGGCCTGTTGGCCGAGCGCATCACCTCGCTCGGCGGCAGCTCGCGATATTTTATCGGCGGCGCCGTAGTGTACTCGAACGAACTGAAAACGCAGTTCGCCAACGTTCCCAAAGCTCTGATCGACCAGCACGGCGCCGTCAGCCGCGAGGTGGCCGCCTCCATGGCCGAAGGCATCCGTAAACGCTGCCTCTCAAGCTACGGAGTCGGGATCACCGGAGTCGCCGGCCCAAGCGGCGGCACCGAGCAAAAACCCGTCGGCCTGGTGTACATCGCACTGGCAGGTGAAGAAGGCACCCAAGTGGTGGAACGTAATTTTCCCGGAGACCGTAAACGCATCCGCCAGTTCGCAACCCAACAAGCGTTGGAGATGATCCGCCGCGCGCTACTGTAGGCACTCGATCAAGAAATGCGAATCTTCGTCGCTATCGATCTCGAAGCCGAAATCCGCACCCGCATCGCGCGCTTTATCGAGGGCGTCGAAGGTTTCGCGCCCGAGGCCCGTTGGGTCGATCCGGAGTCGCTGCACATCACGTTAAAATTCATTGGAGAACGCGAGCCCGAGCAAGTTGAATCCATCAGCGAACGGCTGCGACAAGTAGAGGGCAACACGGTCGAGGTTGGCGCCGCCGGATATGGATTTTTTCCTACCGCAAAAGCTCCACGAGTATTCTGGATCGGAATCAACGCCGGTCCGCAACTGTCCGCGCTGGCCGGGAGAATCGACCAGGCTATGGCTGAACTGGGCATTGCGCGCGAAGATCGTCCTTACAGTCCGCATCTGACGCTCGCGCGCGTCGGAGGCAGATCCGGGGCGCCGAAGTGGCGCCGGGGAGACGCTCCCATCGCGGCCTTCAGCGTGGTCGAGAAACGCCTGGCTGCCATGGGGGATCTGGACTTCGGGACAATGACGGCGCGTGAGTTTATTCTCTATCAGAGCCAGCTTTCGCCGAAAGGATCGAGGTATACGAAACTGCGCGCTTTCGCCCTCAGTCGAAACGACTAGGGAGCTGCCGGGGCGCGGCCGTCAAATTGGGCACGGACGATCCGCCCTCGGTTAGCGGCGGAACGGGATTCGATCGATCGACATGAAGCCCTACCTCATCACCGCCGCCGTAAGCTACCTGCTCGGGTCGGTCCCTTTCGGCTACCTGCTAGTGAGGATTTTCAAGGGTGAAGACGTACGCTCGATCGGCAGCGGCAATATCGGCGCCACCAACGTGGCTCGCCAGTCACCGGCGCTCGGGGTTCTCACTCTGGTTCTCGACGCTTCGAAAGGCCTGGGTGCGGTGTTGCTGGCGCGATCCTGGCTGGACATTGCCCATCCCCAGCTGGTTGTCACGACCGCCGCTTTTTTCGCGGTATTCGGACATCTGTTCCCTGTCTGGCTGAAGTTTCGCGGAGGCAAAGGCGTCGCCACCAGCCTGGGAGCATTCATCCTGCTGACCCCGAAATCCATTCTCTGCATGCTGGGACTGTTCCTGCTCGTCACTGCCGCCTTCCGTTACATCTCGCTCGGCTCGATCGCAGCGGCGGCTGCCTTTCCACTGCTGGCGTGGGCCCTCCACGAGTACGTCGACCTGCGACAACTGCTACTGATCGCCACAATTTCGGCGCTTGTTATCTGGAAGCACCGCCAGAACATTGCCCGCCTCATGGCCGGAACGGAGTCAAAGTTGGGAAAAGAGTCAAAAAGCGCGGTGGAGACCAAGGTTGGAACCTTAGGAGCAACCCGCAAATGAGCCGCATCGCCATCATCGGCGCCGGCGCGTGGGGCACGGCCCTCGCCATGGTCCTCGGGCGCAAGAGCGTGCATCAGGTTCACCTCTGGGCCAACGAACCGCAAGTATCCGAGAGCATCCGAAAAAGCCGAATCAATGAACACTTCCTGCCCGGCCTCGTCTTGCCCGCGTCGATTGCGGCGACGAGCGATTTAGACGCCGCGCTTGAAGGCGCCGAGATGGTCGTCAGTGTCATGCCTTCGCAGCATTGCCGGAGCCTGTTCGAACGCATGGCGCCCGCGTTCGGCCGCGACACGGTTTTCGTCAGCTGCACCAAAGGACTCGAAGACCGAACCCTCCTGCGGATGACCGAAGTGATCAGCGATGTCCTCGAAAGCCGGAAGGTCCGCGCCCGCGTGGCCGCGCTCAGCGGTCCATCGTTTGCGAAGGAAGTAGCTCGCGGCGATCCAACCGCGGTGACCGTAGCCTCGCTCGATGGCGAGGTGACGCGCCAAGTGCAGCACACGTTCAACGATTCCCGCTTCCGCGTCTACACCAACGACGATGTCATCGGCGTGGAACTGGGCGGCGCGCTCAAGAACATCATCGCCATCGCCGCCGGAGTCTGCGACGGTCTCGGCCTCGGCCACAATTCGGTCGCGGCGCTCATCACGCGCGGTCTGGCCGAGGTGGCGCGTCTGGCTGTCGCTTGCGGCGGCCGTCTCGATACCATGGCCGGGCTCGCTGGTCTCGGCGACCTGGTGCTCACCTGCACCGGAGACCTCTCGCGCAACCGCAACGTAGGTGTAGAGCTCGGGAAAGGCCGCAAATTGCCCGAAATCATCGCCGGCATGCACGGAGCGGTGGCCGAAGGGATTTTCACCACCAAAGCCGCCGTCGGCCTGGCGCACCAGAAAAATGTCGAGATGCCCATCACCGAACAGATGTTCGCGATCCTCGAAAATGGCAAATCGCCGCAGCAAGCGATCGAGGACCTCATGACGCGGGCGGCGCGATCGGAGATCTCTTAGTCTTGAAGGAGATCCTGGCCAGCGGACTATTCAAATTATCGCTGAAGAAATCTCAGGCGGATTCGAGTCGCTGCCGGCGGCTCGGAGCCGTCATATCGAAGCGGTCATCCTGAACAATCCCAGCGGGACGGGGCTTCCCCGCGTAGTCCTTGCCGCCCGCAATCGTCCCAATCTCACCACGCTTCACTTTGCGCCGCAATCGGAGACGGCGTCGATGAAGGCCTGATCCTGCTTGGCGTGAGGACTCTTAGCGACGGCAAGGGAGTGCCGGCGTGCCTGCCTGGCGAAAGCAGGCGACCGCATAGCGCGCACCCAAATCTGAATGGGCCGCAAGCCCTGCTCGCGCAATCGCGCGCGATGGGCTCTCACTTTATTGCGCGACGACTTCGATTGACTCCTTGCGCCCATTCGCCCCGCCCTTATGGGTTCCATGTAACCTGTCACAGCTTACGGCAAAATCCAACTACCCGGGGAAGAACACAGGAGAACACAAGGCGAGCACAAGGACTGCCGGGCAGCTGAACGCTAAATACCAACGACTAGTGGGAGTGGGCATGCGCCTCATTTCAGAGTCATACACCGGGCGCCCCTTGCTTCCCACCCGTCTCGACTGCTATTTTCATGGAGCTAAGCCGGTTCCCAGCTCCCGACCGGCCAATCCGGAGTTTGTTCGAAGACGTACCTTAGGAGATGAGGATCGGCGTGCCGAACGTTGACAGCAACGCGACGACGTCCGACCTTGTGCTGGTGGCGGCGGTGCGCTCCGGTGATCAGGGGGCGATGGCCGCGCTCTACGATCGCTATTCCTCGATTGTCTATTCCGTAGCGTTGCGCGTGCTCCAGGATACCGGCGCAGCCGAGGACGTGTTGCAGGATATCTTCATGCAACTATGGCGTAATCCCGGAGCTTTCGACGCCAGCCGCGGCAACATGGCGTCATGGTTGGCAGTGATCGCGCGCCATCGATCGATCGACGCTCTGCGCCGGCGACGTCCGGAAAACGATATCGAGGACGTGATTGTTTCGATCGAGCCCGACCTGGCCAGCGAAGCCGATCACTCGCGGGCCATGGTTAAGGTTCGCGGGGCGCTCGAGACCATGCCGCCGCCGCAAAGATCCGCTCTCGAAATGGCGTATTTCGAGGGATTGACTCATTCCGAGATTGCCGAGAAAACCGGCGAACCGCTCGGCACGATTAAAACCAGGATTCGCAGCGGATTGCTTTCGTTGCGAAAAGTGTTGGCCGCATGAACCTGCACGAACAATTCGCCGACGACTTGGCGCTCTATTCGCTCGGATCGCTCGAGGACGCGGAACGCCAGGCGCTCGAGAAGCACCTGGCGGGCTGCCCCACTTGCCGGCGCGAACTGGAATTGTTGCGCGGTGACAGCAGTCTGCTGGCATTGACGACCACCGGAGCCAAGCCTCCGGCGCGTGCGCGCCAACGTTTTCTGGCGGCCGTCGCCGCCGAGCCCCGTATGCCGCTGGTCACAGCGCCCACACCCATCCGCTCGGTCTCGGCGCCGCGCCGACCATCCTGGTGGACCAGTTTCGGATGGCCCGCTCTGCGCTGGGCGTCGGCGGCCGCGCTCGTCGTCATTGTCATTCGCTTGCTGCGGCAGAATTCGGAACTCGAGGGGAACCTCGCCTCCCTGCGCACCCAGTTTCAGGCACAGCTGAACGACCAGGGAAGCAAACTTGAACAGGCCAACGAAGTCGTAGCCACCCTGCTCGACCCCGAGGCCACAAAAATCGAACTCGTCGCCGCCGGCAACAAGCCGCAACCGCGAGGCAAAGCCATCTACCAGCGCCGCAATCGCAACCTGATTTTCTTCGCCAGCAATTTGCCGCCGTTGCCCGCGGAAAAAATCTATGAGCTTTGGCTCTTCCCTGCCAGCGGTGGCGCCCCCATCGCGGCCGGCTTGTTCAAGCCCGATGCCCGCGGCAGCGCGACCCTGGTGAATCCACCACTGCCGGGAGGCATCGCCGCCAAAAATTTCGCCGTAACCCTCGAACCGGAGAGCGGCTCGCATGAAGCTCCGCGGGGAACGCCCGTGATTGTCGGCGTCGGGGAGTAAGAATCGGGCGCGCAAGAACCGGGCGCAGAGAGACGAGTCAGCTCCGGCAGTAGAGCAACGAAGTCGCCTGGGTCAACCGGCAAGCTTCCACCGAAAAGGCAGTCGCCGCAGTCGCTCGCCGGTGGCGGCAAAAATAGCGTTCGCTACCGCCGGGGCGATCGGTGGTACGGCCGGTTCTCCCATCCCACCCGGATCGTCATTGCTCGGCATGATGTGAACTTCGATGGGCGGCGCTTCCCCAATCCTCAGCGGATCGTAGCTATCGAAATTGCGCTGCTCGACGGCGCCATTTTTGATGGTGATCTGGTTTTTCAGTGCAGCACTGAGGCCAAAAATGATTGCTCCCTCGGTCTGCGAACGGACCGACTCGGGATTGACCACCTGTCCGCAGTCCACCGCCGCCACGACGCGATCAAGTTTGAAGGTCTCCTTGCCGGTGATCGAGACCTCCGCCACCTCGGCAAAGTAGCTGCCAAACGAGGAAAACGAAGCGATGCCGCGCCCTTTGCCCTTCGGCAGAGGCTGGCTCCAGTCCGACTTCTGCGCCGCCAATTCGAGAACTGCGCGCAGCCGCTTCGGATCCAGATCGTCTTCGTCCTTGCCCTTTTTGCGCGCCGAGGGGACCAGCAGCTTCTTACGAAATTCCACCGGATCTTGTCCTGCCAATGCGGCGAGCTCGTCAATAAAGCTTTCCACGGCAAACCCGTTAAATGAATTCTCGACCGACCGCCACCAGGCTCGGGGCACGGAACTCGCGACCGGATTGTAGTCCAGCCGCATATTCGGAATCGCATAGGGCATTTCCCGTGCGCCGCCGACTTCCTGATTCTCGGGCGGGACCTTCGGGTCCCAGAATGCACGAATCGAAGTGGAAGCGATCGTGTGCGACCAGGCCGAAGGCCGCCCGTGCGCGTCGAGAGCTCCGCGCAACCGGTGGCACGAGGCCGGACGGTAGAAATCGTGCGTCATGTCGTCTTCGCGGGTCCACACAAGCTGCACCGGCCCGCCCAGGACTTTGGCAATCTGCGCGGCTTCGGTGGGAAAATCCGCCATGTAGCGGCGGCCGAAGGCTCCCCCCATAAACGTTGTGTGCACGACGACCTGCGATGGCTTCATTCCCAGTACCTCGGCGACGGCACGCTGCACCCAATCCGGCGATTGCGTAGGCGCCCAAACTTCGCAGTCGTTTGCCCGCGGGTGAATAGTGATGTTCATCGGCTCCATGGTGGCGTGCGCCTGGAAGGGGAGCTCATAAACCGCTTCGATCTGCTTCGATCCCTGGGCCAATACGGCATCGACGTCGCCTTCATTGCGCACACGTGTCCCGGATCTTGCGGCTGCCCGGCGAAGCGCTTCGCCAAGCGCATCGCTCGACTCGATCGCCGCGGCCCCGTTATCCCAACGGACCTCGAGAGCGGCGCGACCTTCGATCGCAGCCCAGGTGGAATCCGCTACGACAACGATTCCACCCGCCGTGTGTTTGTCCAGGGCAATCGGGGGAATCTCGAAAACATCGCGCACTCCGGCCAGTTGCTTGGCCTTCGATGCTTCGAAAGCGATCGCCTTGCCCCCGAACACCGGGCAGCGAGCCACCACCGCATACCGCATGTCGGGCACCCGCACGTCGAGCCCGAACTGTGCACTCCCATTCACTTTGGCTGGAATATCCACGCGCGGCACCGGATGCCCGATCACCTTGAATTGCGATGCGTCCTTGAGACGTACCGCCTGGGGATTGGGTCGCGGCAGCCTGGATGCGACTTCGACCAACTGCCCGTAGCCGGCCCGCCGGTGCGAGCCCGGATGGAGCACGACACCGCTGGCAACTGTGCACTGCGCTTGCGGGACCTTCCACTCCGCCGCCGCCGCCGCGATCATCAATTCGCGCACGGTGGCTCCGGCCCGGCGAAGCGGCATGAAGTTTTCCATGGTGCTGCCGCTGCCGCCAGTGCCGAGATGAGGGTAAAGATCAGGCCGCGTCTCGGCCTGCTCGACCATCACTGATTCCAGATCGACGCCCGCTTCTTCGGCTAGAACCATGGCCAACCCGGTGCGAATGCCTTGCCCCATTTCAGATTTCGCCACAATCAAGGAAATCTGCCCGGTCGGCTTCACATGCACCCAGGCCACGAACGGATCCGGCGCAGGCTTGTGTGGCTCCTCGGCGAACGCATGTTCGGCAAACGAGGTAACGCCAAGACGGACGCCGATGAAAATGCCGGTGGCGGCAACAGCTCCGTTTACAAGGAAAGCGCGGCGAGTGGCAGACCGAGCAACGGGCATAGTCAGACTCCTTGCGCGGCACGATGAACCGCGCGCCGGATTCGCTGATACATTCCGCAGCGGCACAGGTTGCCTGCCATCGCCGCATCGATTTGATCATCCGTAGGCTGCGGGGTCTTCTCGAGCAAGGCAGCCGCCGACATGATCTGTCCGCACTGGCAATATCCGCACTGCGGCACCTGCTCGGCGATCCACGCCATCTGCACCCGGTGACGATTGTCGGCCGAGAGTCCCTCGATGGTTGTGATGTTCCGGCCGCCAACCGAGGCAACCGGAGTCTGGCAGGAACGAACGGCCTCGCCGTCCAGATGCACCGTGCAAGCCCCGCAAAGTCCCAGGCCGCATCCGTACTTGGTACCCGTCAGGTTGAGAGTGTCGCGCAGCACCCACAACAGCGGAGTGTTCGGCGCAACCTCAATATCATGAGTATTCTTGTTGATCAGCAACTGAATTGCAGCCATGGCAACTCCCGAAACCCAAGACGACCCAATTTGTTAGGTTAGACGATACACGGCTCTTTTCGGTTATCTGCAGACCAGACCAATGAAGTTGGGCGATAGCGAACTGCTTCAGCAGAAGGCCAATGCCGAGAGGCTGGTTCGAGACCGCAAGGCGCCGTGCGGATCGTTGTCTTCGGAAACAGGTGCTGAACCACGCCAACTCCACCCGGATGCAAATTTGCGACTCTTGGGGAAGGTCGGCAACACCACGGCCGCGGGACTAGTGAGCGACGACGCTGCCCTCCGGACTGCCCTTGTATCGGGCATTAATTTCCGCTAAGCGCAGCGTCCCATGAGGTGCGGCGGACTACAACGAACGGTTTGGGAGAGTCACGATCTCGCTCAAATCCAGTAGATTCTCATCTGCTGTGACGAGTGTAAGATCGAGGACCTTTGCCGTTGCCGCCAAGAACCGGTCTGCTGGGTCAGCGTGGGGAAGGCCCAATGCCAAGCCTAACTCGACGATCTCGGCCGTCAATGGTGCCTCTCTCAATTGCTCTCTAGCCCGCTTCACCCAGCCGAACGGATTCTCAACCTGAATTCGGCCCTTCTGCATCAACACCAGCGCCTCCCACACACTCACTGAGGACAACCAGAGTTCATTGTTCACGTTGGAAAGTTCGTTGTTCACCCGCCGGCCCAAGCGCTTCGGCTCCAACTTGCTCCAGAGCCAAATATGGGTATCTAGAAGAAGCCTCAATCCCGGTACGCCTCCATGTCCTCAACATCAAGAACACTCCCCACGATGTCACCGACAATCTTCCCCGTGCCAACCAGATCACCCACGAATTTACGTGTGTGATCTGGACCGGCCGGAATCACTTCCGCCACAGGCTTCCCGCGACGCGTAATGCGTAGAGGTTGGCGCGTCTTCTGAACCTGGTCGATCAGGCCAAGGCACTTGGCCTTAAATTCGGAAATGGAGATTTCATTCATAGATTCGGAGCTCTCAGATGACCATTATTCTAACCATAGTCATCTATCAAGTCAACCGCCTTTACTCCGCCGCCGCCGTTCTTCCGGGTTGTCACCTATCGCGACCATTTTGAGTGCTTTGTGCTCCATCATCGAACTTTGCTCTGGGATGTTGCTGATTCTTAGGCTTTTCGCCTGCGATGACATTTCTTGCCAACCATAGCTCCCGTTTGGAAGACCCGACGGAGTTTTCGATAAGCACAACAGCCTGAAAGGAGCTCCTTGGAGGTACGTTTTCGCAGCTACGCTGCTGGTCGGCCAAGTTGGCGGTCTGAGCATAGGCCCGAGGCATGGAATGTTCGGTGGCAGAGACGCTATTGAACCCTCAAGTCCCATCAGAGATCGGCGAATGGAAGAGCGCAAAGGGTAATGTTGACAATCATAGATAACCTGTATCACATTGATTAATAGCGTTTTATATGATCATCATCAACAACAGACAGCGCACCCTCTAGCAAGTGGGTCTCAGAAGCCAGCCCTGTGTCCTTCAAAGACCACCATACAAAGATCACCATTAAGTTGAGAACCAGGCAAGCGACGGACGCACTCTTCCTCAGAACCGGGCGGGTAATCGGTGGCGTGGCCGACGTTTCGAGCCTGGAAGTTGAGAGGGAGTTTCGTCACTCCGGACTGCCGTTCCGTCGGGCATTATTTCCCCCTGAGCGCGCAGGATCACGTGAGGCGCGGCTTCTCTCGCGTATCGCGAAAACCTCCACATAGCAGCAATCCAATTTGCGGCGTGGGCCGTACTAACCAATGTAAGTGCTCGGGTAGTGAGCTCCGGCTCCGCCAGCAAGTTGCGGTTTGTCTCTCCAACTGAACGAAAAACGATCAATCCTTTGCCTGGAACCCAGTGAGGCTGGAATGACCAATTGGCTACTCGGTCTTCTGATTCTTTGTGTCACATCCGCCTGGTCTCAGACGACTGCTCTTGCTTCTGTCGGGTTGAACCGCGATGGCTCCCCATCCGCGACCGACCGGCAGATTCAGACACTGCAAGATCAGGTGAAGCAAGCCCCCGGAGATTATGCCGGCTATGACCGGTTAGGGTCCGCCTTCTTTCAGAAGGCCAGAGAGACCGGCGACATCTCTTATTACGACTTGGCCGAGCAAACCCTCGACCATGCGCTTGCCCTATCGCCCGAAGACTTCCGAGCCGCCGATCCTCTGGTCCACATGGCAGTGGTGTATATGGGTGAACATCGCTTCTCGGATGCCCTTCACTACGCCCAAAAAGCGATCGGCACAGGCTCGGGAAATCTGGCGGCATTCGCCATCGAAGGGGACGCTTACACCGATTTGGGCGACTACCCGGAAGCCACAACCGCCTACACCACCGTGCAGTCGCTGGGGCGCATGATCGCATCGCCCTTGACGGTCGACTACATGAGCGACAGTCGCATGGCCTACCTGGATTATCTGCGTGGGGATTCTGCGGAAGCCATCCGGCTGATGCACAGTGCCATCGCGGCTGCGCTGCAAACCAATGTTCCTCGCGAAAATCTCGCATGGCTGTATTTCGAATTGGGTGAGCGCTACTTTCAGGCCGGGGACCTGGGGAACGCCGAGCTGGCATATCAGTCAGGACTTGCCGCCGATTCCGATCACTATCGCTGCTGGGCCGGTTTGGCAAAGGCGCGTGCCGCACAGGGAAAATTTGAACAATCCATTCAGCTCTATCGGCGCTCAATTGCCATCATTCCGTTTCCCCTCTATGTCGCTGAACTGGGCGACGTTTATATGAAGGTGGGCCGGGTAAAGGAGGCACAACAGCAGTATGACCTGGTCGCCTATATCGGACACCTCGGCAAGCTCAATCAAGTGCTGGCCAATCGGGAACTGGCCTTGTTCTATGCGGATCAAGGCAGAAAGCTGACCGAGGCCCTGCAGCTCGCGAAAAACGAACTTGAGGTCCGCCACGACATCTACACCTGGGACACTCTGGCTTGGGTCCTCTATAAGAATGGCCGCTCACAAGAAGCGGCCGAAGCGATGGACAAGGCTCTTGCCCTGCACACCAACGACTCGCTGCTTCTGTTTCACGCCGGCCTGATCAACCACAGCTTGGGCAAGGCGTCCGAGGCCGCGGATCTTCTGCGACGTGCGCTCGAACTTAACCCCCATTTCCACGTCCTTTATGCCGAAGTCGCCAGCCGAACCCTGGAACAGATATCCCCATCGCGCCATCGGGATCTGAGGTCAAGCAATGCACAACCTTAAGGCCAATGACAAATACAGGCGTCGCGCGACCCGTTTGATTTCGGTGCTCTGCTTGCTGATCCTGAGTTCGGCGAACTCGTGGGCCCATCCCATGGGCAATTTCAGCATTAATCATTATTCGAAGCTCCGGATCGGCCAGCGCTCGGTCGAGCTTCGTTATCTGGTCGATATGGCCGAGATTCCCACCTTTCAGGAGACACGCCAGTTCGATATTCGTCCCCGGGCGGACGACCCCAGCGTTTCTCGCTACCTCGACCGCCAGGAACAACACCTGAAGCAAGGTCTCTATCTCGAGAGCGACGGCCAAGTCGTCCGATTCGAAACCGTGTCTCGCCAGGTGGCGTTCGCAGAAGGAGCCGGCGGCCTGCCCACAATGAAAATGGGTTTTGTGTTCCGCGCCGAGCTTGACGTCTCCGCAGGCGTTCACCGACTCTCCTACCTGGACAATAACTTCCCAGGGCGGGCGGGATGGAAAGAAGTCGTCGTACAGGGCGACGGAGCTGTGATTCTCGACAGTTCCGCCCCCGCCACCGATCGCAGCCAGGAATTGACCAACTACTCGAGCGATGGGTTAAACAGCCCACCCCAGCAACTGTCAGCGATTGTCGGCTTCAGGACTTCACCTGCTGAACCGCAACGGAATGCTCGAGCCGCGGCGATTGGCACCCTGTCAAATTCCACCGTGCCGACAAACCATGTTCCGGCAAACAGTGTCCCGGCAAACCGTCCAACCGATCATGCCTCTGTATCTCCATCTGTCCCCGAGAGACAGACGTCCGGAGCCGGGACTGCAGGAGCGATGATCTCGTCGACGCCGAGCGAGGCGCAACCTTCCTCGAGCGGTGCGTCGGAGCCAACCGCCGCGATGCCGTCCGTAACTTGCGCGCAGAATACGCCGCGCAGTCGTTTCACCCAGCTAATCTCCACTCAGGGCCAGTTGAGCTGGTGGGTGCTATTTTCGGCCGCGCTGATCGCCTTTGGCCTGGGCGCTCTTCACGCGCTCGAGCCCGGACACGGCAAGACCATCGTTGCAGCCTACCTTGTCGGTTCTCGCGGTACGGCAAGACACGCGGTCCTGCTCGGAATCGTCGTCACCGCCGCACACACCGCCGGCGTGTATCTGCTCGGGGGCCTCACGCTCTATGCCTCGCGCTACATCGTTCCCGAACAGCTCTATCCATGGCTGGGAGCCATTTCGGGTCTGAGTGTTGCCGGACTCGGCATTTTCATTTTCCTGAGACATCTGACCGGGGAAACTGGAGATCATTCGCACGCCCCGGGCGAGCAGCATTCCCATTGGTTTGTTTCCATGTTTAAAGACTCCGCGTACACGGAGCGACCGATTCAGGCCGCAATCTCCGGTGATTTGAAACCGGTCGGGCGCGCCCTATCCTGGCGCGAACTCTGCATGCTGGGCATTACGGGAGGAATCGTGCCTTGCCCAGCGGCGCTGGTCGTGCTCCTCAGTGCCTTCTCCCTGCACAGGATCGGCTTCGGGTTATTCCTGATCACCGCATTTAGCTGCGGACTCGCAGCCGTGCTGGTGACGGTAGGCTTAACCATGGTATTTGCCAAACGGGTGATGTCTTCCCGTCTCCAGGCCGGAAGCGCCGCCCTTCGCTATCTCCCGCTTTTGTCATCGGCATTCATGATGGTGCTGGGCGCAGGAATCACGATATCGGCGGTGGCATCTGTTCCCATCTGGCACGGCCTTCTCCCGACGAACAAGCTGGTTCCGTTTGCGACCGTGATTGGGCTCGGATTATTCCTGGGAATGCGGCACTCCACCGATGCCGACCACGTTGTCGCCGTGTCCACCTTCGTAAGCCGCCAAGGTTCGGTTCGCAGCTCGGCGACGATTGGCTTGCTCTGGGGACTGGGACACACGCTTACGATTTTCCTGGTGGGCGGCGCGATCATTGTTTTCGGTGTCGTGATACCGCCCCGCCTCGGGTTGTCCATGGAGTTTTGTGTTGCCCTGATGCTGATTCTTCTGGGTATATTGAACCTTACCGGGATTCTAGGTCGGATCACAGAACGACTTACCCCGCGGGCTGACGGGTGCGAAGTATCACCCGATGCCCGTTCCGCACCGCGCATCTCCGCGCAAACTGGCAAGACCAAGCGAACGCTATCGATCGAACTCATGCTCGACAGGACTATCGGGAAACTCGGCCTCTATCAGACGATGCGGCCGCTCGTGGTGGGCCTGGTGCATGGTCTCGCAGGCTCGGCTGCGGTCGCCTTATTAGTCCTGTCAACGATCAAGAGTCCGCTCTGGTCTACCGCATACCTGCTGGTGTTTGGCTTCGGAACAATGGTTGGCATGATGCTCATGACCGTAGCCATTTCACTGCCTCTGGTCTATACAGGGAGAAAATTCTGCAAGATCAACCGGCACCTAGCGGTCATTTCCGGTCTCGCCAGCACGGCGTTCGGCGTCTTTCTCGTTTATCACATCGGCTTTGTCGATGGCCTGTTTACCGCGCAGGCCCACTGGATTCCTCAATAAGCCTGGATAAGTCGGGCATCGGGTTTCTTTCAAGCGCCAGCGCCCAAGTTACCAAGTGCGCACGTGACGATCGGTTAGAACTCTTCGCGCTCGAGAAACGAGTCCGCCATAGTGGGTGCGGGATGGCGATGCCGATATTTGACAATTGCATGACATCCATTTGTCGGCTGGCAACGTAAACCGAATACGTAGGCTAGCCGGAGCAACTGCAACCTCATCCATGCGTACTCGGGAGCAGGAATCGGGCGACGTCGACGAATTGTGCAGAGAGAGGTATTTCCATGAAAAAAACGAAGTCAATCGTGGCCCTCGCTGTGGCGCTGTCCATGCTGGCGCCTTCCGGCCTGTTTGCGTCGAGCCATCGCGAGGCACCGATCACCGCGCTGGACCGTTCCGCAGACGTCACCGACTGGTACGCCTTTGTCAGCTATGACAATCCGAACAACGTCACTTTCATTTTGAACGTGGACCCGCTCCTCGAGCCGGCCAACGGACCCAACTATTTCCCTTTCGACCCGAACGTACTCTACGAAATGCATGTGGACAACAATCACGATGCCGAGTCTGACATCACCTTCCAATTCCGCTTCAACACCACCATCGGCTTGCCGAACCTGTTCACCGGATTTGTCGGTGGTATTGCTGGAATTCCTCCCATCACTTCCCTTTCGGGTCCCGGAGCCGCCGGTTTGAGTCTGAGCCAGACCTACACCGTGACCATGGTGAAAAAGGGAGTCTCAACCTGTCTGAGCTGCAGTGAGACTCTCTACGCGGTTCCTTCTAACGTCGGACCTCTGACCATGCCCGACTACCAATCGCTGTTCAACCAGGGAATTTACAGCCTGGGCAACGGAATCACAGTATGGGCCGGAACCGCAGACGACCCATTCTTCATTGATCTGGGAGCTTTCTTCGACTCGGTCAATTTCCGCAAAGGTACCGGTCCGATCCTGTCGCCGGCAATCGATGCCGACAATACCCACAACTATGCCCCGGACGCCGTGGGCGGCTATAACGTCAATTCCATCGTGCTTGAAGTCCCCATCACGATGCTGACCGTCGACGGCCAGTTGCACCCTGCTAGCGACAAACGAGCCGTCATCGGCACCTATGGCAGCACCTCGCGCAATCAGGTCACGGTACGGCGCAGCCCGAATCCGGACCAAAACCGCGGTGCTTTCCAGCAGGTGAACCGAGAAGGCAATCCCTTGATCAACGAAGCGATCATCGGCACTGGCTTCAAGGATCGCTTCAGCATGGATGCACCGAAAAACGACGCCCAGTTTTCGAGCTTCGTTCTGGATCCGGTGGCGGCCGGGGTGCTCAACTCCCTGGGTGTTCCCGTGCCACCGAATCCGCGCACGGACTTGCTCGTTCTGGTGCAGTACGAGGCTCCGATCTGTCCCGGTTGCGGGCCGAAGGACGCCGGTCCGGTCGCCGACCTGCTGCGGCTCAACACCGGCATTGCTCCGACTCCGGTGGGCAGCCAACTGCGGCTCGGCTTCATCGCGGGCGATGTCGCCGGATATCCCAACGGACGTCGACCCATTGACGATGTGTTCGACATCTCTCTCCGAGCCCTCGAAGGCATCCTGGTAAGCCCCACCAAGTTCGGGTTGGCGCTCGGAGATGGTGTCAACACCAAGACGGAAGGCTTCAACAATTCGTTTCCCTACGTAATGCCAGCCAACAGTGGTCGCAACAGCGCGCACACTGGACCTGGACAGGCAGGCTGTACGGGACAACCGGGTGGTATTTGCCCGGTGCAGTAACGAGCTCCTGTGGCCGTCGAGTCGAAACGCGGCGGCCACGATTTTTCCGTCGAACCGGAAATGAGGAACGTCATGAAAAGAATTTTCTCACTGCTGTCGCTCACCACGATGCTTGCGTCCTTGGCCGCTGCGCAGGCTCCCCTTGACCGAATCCCAACGGATGTCTCCCCGGCGGCACAAAGCATCGCCCGGGCTCGCGAAACGATCCATGCCAGGCCGACCGAATATGCCGGCTACAACCTTCTCGCGACGGCGCTGGTTCGCTGTGCGCAAGAGACTTCCGATGCCGTCCTATACGCGCAAGCCGAGGAGACGGTCGAGCGATCCTTCCAACTAGCGCCAGGCAATTTCGACACGGAAAAGATTCAAGTCTCGATACTTCTGGGCGAACATGAATATCCCGCTGCGCTCGAAGCCGCCAAGGCGCTGAACCGCAGACTGCCCGATGATGTGATGGTCTATGGCCTGCTGACCGACGCCAACGTGGAACTTGGCAATTACAAGGATGCTGAGGATGCCGCGCAGTGGATGCTCAATCTCAGGCCCGGCAATCTGCCCGCCCTGACACGGGCCGCCCGTTTGCGCGAGCTGTTCGGGGATCCCGAGGGTGCGTACGAGCTCATGGATATGGCGTATCAGTCGACGCCCCCGACCGACACCGGCGAACGGGCAAGCATGCTTACGAAGATGGGCCATCTTCGATTGCTCTCCGGCAAGATCGACGCGGCAGAGCAGCTGTTACTGCAGGCATTGACCGCTCGTCCCAATGATCCGGTGGCCACGGAAAGTCTGGCCCAGGTACGCCGCTCGCAGAAGCGCTATGCGGAAGCGGTGGCGCTCCTCGAGCAGCGGGATCAGGGCGCGGCGCATCCCGAACAGCTCTTCGCTTTGGCCGAGGCCCTCCAGCTGTCGGGCCGCGACACCGAGGCCAAGAAGGTATTTGCCGACTTCGAGGCCGAGTCCCTGGCGGTATCGCTCGGGAAGGACAATGCCAATCACGAACTCGTTTACTTCTATGCCGATCATGCGCAACAGCCGGAGAAAGCTTTAAAGGTAGCGCAACAGGAGTATGCCTGGCGCCGCGACGTATACACGCTCGATGCCTACGCCTGGGCCCTGCACGCGAACGGCGAGGACGCGGAGGCGCGCAAGCAGGTTGAAATCGCATTAGCGGTCGGAATCCGCGACGCGAAGATACTCGACCACGCCGGTGAGATTGCGCTGAAACTCGGCGACCGACCGGCGGCGGAGCGTTATCTCAAAGAATCGGCAGCGCTCGACACTAACGGATCAGAGCAGGCTCGCCTGCGCCTGGCCGCTCTCGGACTGGAGGGATTCAATCGGTAGAAGCTGGCTTCGGTCTTTGATCGGACCGACGGTACGGGCCAACTCGACTGCGCGCAAAACTTTCGGGGTTGGATTTCAAACCCAATCCTGATTAGGTTCCACTCCACTCGGCCCATTCGTGAAGACCACCATGTCGTTGCGGTTCGTGATTCTGGCACCGTTGGGGGGGCTGAACTGGGTGACTCTATTGGTCCCCGTGCTTGAGCTTCGCGCGTCCGCTTGTCTTATGCACCGCTGGTGTGCCACTGCGACGGTTGTTCGGTTCGGTCGCCCCGGTGAGGTAGGATTAAGCGAGTTGGGGACCGAACATGGACCTTCCCATTATACGATGCCGACGGTGTGGCTCCACCTTCATCGGAGAAGAGAGGACACTCTCTGCTCTGCGCAAGCGGGCTCGAGATTCCGGCTGGATGGTGGGTACACCCGTGTGGGCAACCGCATCTCCGGCCGTGACGAAGGAAGAGTATTGGGCTGCCCATCCTGGTTCGAAAGGGAAAACAGTCAATACCTGTCCAGCTTGTTGTCTTGAATTGATGCGAGAAGCAGGTCGGAAACTTGAGAACCACCTCGAAGTGAAGCGTAACTCAGGCATGCCAAAGCACATCATGTAAATCGCTACTACGCGGTTGCCCTTTCGGGCGTCGTTCGTCGACGAGACAGCGCAGGGTTTCAAAGATGCAAGGGAGCACTTGCATCTCATCGAGAGTCACTCCCCGACTCTATTGACGAAAAGGGCGCGGCGAAAGACAGTACTCAATCGGCTGCTAAATTGGATACCTGGCCCACCTGGAGTACCTCCCCGATCACAATGCTTCGCGGTTGGCCGAGGCAGCACGCACTTTAGCGGGGCCGTTATTTCCAGGCGACGTCCCGGCAAACTGCGGCAGCGTATCTCGATAGCGCCAGACGGGAATGGATTCGAACAGCCGAAGTGCCGCCATGCTCGCGCACATGTATCCGAGACCGACCCGCAGCAGAATGCCCGCTGCAACCGCCAGTGGCAGTAGACCCAGAAGAACCCGAACATTCGCGCGGAGACCTCCAAGCATTTTGGGAGAGCGGCAAGTGATTTCACCCATTTTCGGCGCTTCGAGGGCCGCCAACTCAAGCCGAACCGCCGGAAACGTTCGGCTTGCCTGTTGCCACTGCTGCAAGCTGTTAAACAATTCGAGCGCCTGGGCTCGCGTTTCCCACGCTGAGCACGGTTCGAGAAGGTAGAAGCTGAATATGCTGGTCTTCTCGCTTGGCCCTGTTTTCCAGCGAATATAAGGCCGTCGCATCTTCCACCAACTCGGTCCGGCCTGGCCGAGGGCGATGTCGATCTGGGCTGCGGGCAGGGAAAATCGTGTTTTGGCTCCGACAAACTGCAGATGGTCCTGCGCGAAAACCAAAAACCCGGTATCCCAGTGATAATGCGATCCGTAAAAACGCGGATAGGGCGAAGGCGAGAAAGCTACAAATCGATCTCCAGGGCGTCCGACGGGGACATTTTCGCGAGAAAAGCGTTCGAGAAGTTGTCGTTTGTCGGTGCTGCGCCCGACGGTCGCAAGCCACGCGCCCAGCAGGATGAGCAAACCCGCGACGATTCCGAGGCCCGCCGCATAGGCGGCCAGCACATACGAGTCGTGCAGAGCGCTGTTCCGGACCAACAGGGCAAGCAAAGCAGGCGGAATCACGTGCGCCGTTCTTAGGATCCAGAGCTTGGCTTGCGTTCTTACGTTATCGCGCGCGGCCGAACGAATCGCGTCCGGATCGCTCACGGGAGGAACGGAATAATAGTCCTGCCCTGCTCCGGCAGGCAGGGCTGCGGTTGAGGTGCGTGCCTCCGAACTATATCGCTCGAGGATCTCGCGCAGCCGTGCCGGCGCCATGCCCCCGGCCTCGGCAATCCGTTTGGCGCGCCGCACCGTGGAGGGGTGCGTCAGCCACCCTTCGGATGCTTTCGCAACCTGGATGGGCATCATGTTCAGACGACTCAGCTTCAGCAATCCGGTGATTTGCGCTTCGGGATCGGACGTGATTATGACCGCGGTTCTGTCCGCCTGGTTTTCGAAACGGCGCGAGAGACAATAGAAGCCGGTAAGGCCAAGCAGGACGAGGATAAAGTCGCGCTGCTGCCATTGTTCGAAGGCGACCATCGCCGGGTAGAAATGCGGAAGCAACTGGGCCGCTGCCGGCGTTCCCAGCCTGAGCAGCGCGAGCGGAATCGAAACCACGGCCATCAAGATTCCGGAAAGCGAAGAAAAGTATGCGGGTAAAAACAGCGCGGCCATGAAGGCAATCGCGCGCTTGGTCGGGTGCTTGTGTTCGAGGTGTGCCAGTTCGTGAGCCGTCACCGCATCGACTTCCCGTTTGGTGAGGTGCTGCAGTAAGTAGTCGGTGAACATCACGGTGCTTTTCGCGGAGGCGTAGGCGTTGGCTACCTGTCCCTTGCCCGCCGGCAGAACCAGCACTTGATTGAGCTTCACTCCCATGCGAGTCGCCAGCGAAAAGACCCGATCGCGCAGTTCCCCGGTGGTTAACGCTTGGGGGAACGTCTTCATCAGTCGCAGCTTCAGGTGGCGGAATACGAGCACCATCACATAGGCCAGAATCAGCATGCCGATTGCGAGTTCGATCTTCTGCCGGATTAATTGCAGGGCGGCGAGGAACAGCATCATCGGCACCAGCTGTGCGCCGATGGTCGCGAGTTGCTGCTGCAGGAATTCCAGCCGGCTCCAGCCGTCGGGCCTTAGCTCGGCGTAGACGGGGTACGAAACGGCGGTGCAGAGGAAATAGACCAGGAAGCCGGGGCCAAGCATGACCAGAATTGTTGCGGGTACCGATTGCCAGACATGCAGCTCGAGGGTTGCGATCCAATCCTGCAAGGTTTGTCGAGCGCCCAGCCCGGAGGTGATCCACAGCAACATCAGGGCCATCAGCAGCCAATTGAGCGTGCGAAAGAATCCGAACCAAGCCGCCGTGGGATCGGTCTTGCTCCTGGCGAGCGCAGTATGACGCATGCGGAGCACGAGCACCAACGGCAACACGATAAACGCCGCAAGAACCGAAAATGCACGTTCCACATCCACCCGGCGGACACCATATGCGAAGTGAAGGACCGCCGGCGTTGAGCGAGCACTAAGCGGGATCTGATAGAAGAGGTAGGTTACGCCTCGCATCGGCTCGCGAGGAAGATAGGCGTGGCTATATTCGAGAAATTGGGTTCGCGGCAGGCCGACTCGTACCTGCAGCTGCCGGATGTCGATGCGGCGAAGTTCGGCTTGGAACAAGGTCAAGTCGATCGCACCCTCGGAAACTCCCCCTTGGTAGGTGAGTGCCGATGGGCAATGGCCCTCCAGCGAACGCTGATCGGCTTTCTCCAATTGTGTCCGATAGCGATCGCGCTCGGTGGCAGTCCAATTCTTGCGGAATAATTCCGCTGCTTGAGTCGCGGTCTGACGATGGTGGAGGTTTGCCGACGAACAATGCACTGCTTCGGCCAGCGTGCTGCGGAGCGAATCCCATGACGCAGGAGCCGCCGGCAGGGTCAGATTTATGTTAACTGCACCCCGCGCTTCGAAGTCGAGCGACATTAGGGCGCCCGAATCTCCATACCCGGCGTCATCGTCATCGCCGCCGTCGTCGTAGTCCTGAGCCGCGCATTGCAATGCCACGAACAACAGCGCCAGCGGAAACCAGATACGCCAGTTGCCAGAATTCACGCAGACTCCTCCGAAGCAAGTTGAACCCAGGCTGGGGGCGGCAGGCGGCGGCCAGTCTGTTTGGGGAGACCTTAAGTTTGGCGAGTAAACGCTGGTTGTGCAATGTGACGGAGGTGTTGGTTCGTGGGATGTCCAATAGCGTGAAGACAATCCGGAGCGCGGACGTGCCGCGCTCCGGCACCGCGAGCCGAGAGAGCGAGTTCTCGGCTCGGCGGTCTGGCTTTACCTTGAGCGATCTTCTGGTTGCTCTTCCGGCGCAGAACCGATGTTGTCGTTCCGCTACGGCACCTGGAAACTCGCATTGCTCTTCAGCGTGCCACTCGGCGTCACGACCTGAACTTCTCCGCTGGTCGCGCCCTCGGGCACCGTAGTCGTGATTTCGGAGCTGGAAACCACTTTGAACGTCGCCGCAATGCCATTAAATGTGACGCTCGTCGCGCCCTTCAGATGCGTTCCCAGAATCTTAACCGCCGCTTTCACCTTGCCGGAGGTTGGCACCGTTTGGACAAACGGGCCGAGACCCATAGAGAGGCTGAAGACCGTGCCGACGCAGGAACCGGTGCAGCTTGGATAGCCGGCGCCGCCGCTCTGCATTGTCCCGTAGAGAGTGCCATTGGTGTCTTGCATCAGCGTGCCAGCGAAGCCTGGCCCAAATCCGTCCGCTCCGTCGAAGCTGTGAAGCGTAGCGAGCGTTCCACCGGGGGTAATTTGGAAGATGGTGCCTTCGTTGGTGGCTCCGCCGGATTCCGTGATCCCGTAGAAATTTCCATCGGTGGCTAGATAGATGTTCTGGGGTAATGAGCCGTCAGCGCAACTTAGCAGATTGCAGAAGCTGTAAAGCGTTTTCAGCGCGCCGCCCGAGGTGACGGTGAAAAACGTGCCTTCGGCGCCGTAGGTGCCGCTACCGCCGGTGGACGTTGTCCCGTAGAAATTCCCGTCAGCGCCCTCGACCAGCGCCGAGCTGGATTGGGTGTAACCGGGAAAGCTGTAAATCGTCGTCAGGGCACCGGCCAGGGTGATCTTGAAAATCGTGCCATAACCATCGTTGACGCCGTCGGTACCGCCGATCGATGTCGTCCCGTACAGGTTCCCGTCGCTGCCTTGAACCAGCGCATTTACGGGCTCGGCACCATCGGTGCAGATGCCGCTTTGGTAGACAGAGCAGAAGGAGTAGAGGGTGGTCAGCTTGCCCGCTGCGGTCATCTTGAACACCGATCCGCACGTACCAAAGCAATTGTTATTGACGCCGCCAAGTTTGGTTACCCCATAGAAGTCCCCGTTGGAGGCTAGAACCAGCGGCGCGACGGAGATGCTGTTGCCGTTGCTGTTGGATAGAACCGTCATCTTGCCAGCTGGGGTCATTCTGATGTTCTCACCAGTGAGCGTTACTCCGTAGAAATCCCCATTGGTGCCTAGAATTAGATTCGCCGAAGGTGCCTGGGCGTCCCTGCAGGCTCCGGGGTTGTAATAGGTGCAGATAATCGTCAGCTTGCCGCTGGTGGTAATTTTGAAAAACGTGCCCGAGGAAATTTCTCCCGCGTTTCCGTCCGCCTCCGTTACCCCGTATAAATTTCCATCCGTGCCCTGCACCAGCCCCTGGGGGTAGGCGCCTTCATTCTCGTTCACCCCTTCGAAGGAGTAGAGCACGGTAAAAGTTTGCGCTTGCGCCGGGCGAACGGAGGCGACAAGTGTAAGGAATAGAGCGAGCATGGTGAGCGCCATTGCGGCCATGCGAGAGGTCTTAGCCTGCTGGTGAATACGATTCATTTGGGAGCGTCTCCTGAGAACGTGGCAGTTTGTGTACGAGGGGGATGGAACGGCGAAGGTCGCAGCCGGTGACTCAATATCCGCTGAGTCGCTCCGCGCGACTCGCCCACTGTCTGCGAAAGGCAGGCCGAAGTCAAATTCCCCCTTCCGCAAACCTAGATCACGCGCCAAGTCGCCTGCTGTTAATGTGATACGAGGAATTCTCACGCGCTCGAATCAGTCATCCAGAGAGCCGGAATCAAACCGCAGGGCGGGCTATGGTTTGTGGTAGACTCGGAGCACTCCCTCCCGAAGTCCAGATATGCAAACAGGTATCTCTTCCGCGGAACTCGTTCGCTTCGGCGCGTTTGAGGCCGACCTGTGCTTGAGTGAACTGCGCAAAAATGGCGTCAAGGTCAAGCTGCAGGAGATTCCTTTCCGCGCCTTGAAGCTTCTCCTGTCCCGTCCCAACGAAATCGTCAGCCGGGAGGAATTCCGCCGAGCTCTTTGGCCCGAAGATGTGTTTGTCGACTTCGATCACGGCATCAGCAGCGCTATCAATCGTTTGCGCGACTCGATTGGCGACCGCGCCGACAACCCGGTCTTTGTCGAGACCGTCGACCGCCGCGGCTATCGGTGGATTGCACCCACGCATATCCCGGTAGCTCGCACCGAGGCTTTGGCTGCGCCACCAGAAATTGCCGTATCCACAGGACCGAATTCCCCACGCTCATGGAAGTGGTTTTTTGTGTTGCCGCTGCTGGCCCTGCTTTTCGGGTTGTGGATGGTTCAACGCGGTTCTCCATCGGCCAAGGCGGGCATCAAAGTGCAACCAGCATCTTCTTCAACTCCGTCTCTGGCGATTGCCGGCTTGCCGCGTCACGTCGCTAAGCGCGAGGCGGAGGACTTCTACCTGAAAGGCCGCTTTTATTGGAACAAGCGAACTCCCGACAGCCTCTATAAAGCCGTCGACGCCTTCACTCAGGCGATCGTTCAAGATCCAGACTATGCTCCGGCGTATGTGGGTCTAGCCGACTGTTACAACCTGCTGCGCGAATATACATTGATGCCCGCGTCCGAGGCGTATCCGCGAGCTTTTGCGGCGGCCAAAAGAGCAGTGGAACTCGATGATCAGTCTTCCCAGGCCCATGCCTCGCTGGCTTTCGTATCTTTCTGGGGCATGTGGGATGCCGTTGGTGCGGACCGGGAATTCCGGCGCGCCATCGCTCTGGATCCAAACAACGCCATCGTTCACCACTGGTATGCGACTTACTTGCATGCTATTGGCCGCAGTTCCGAAGCTCTGGTGGAGATCGAGCGTGCCCGGACGCTCGACCCGAGTTCGAGTTCGATCCTGGCCGACAAGGGTGTCATCCTGGCCCTGTCCGGCCGCATGGAGGAAGGCGTCAACTTGCTCAAACAGTTAGAGGAAAACGAACCCGACTCGGTTTCCCCCCATCGCTACCTGAAAACCCTCTATCTGAGGGACGGCGACTATCGCGCCTTCCTTTTGGAGTCGAGAAAAGAAGCAGGCCTGATGCATGACGCTGCAGCGCTGGCTTTGTCGGATGCCGCCGAGCAGGCCTTCGCCAAAGATGGCAAGCGCGCGCTGCTAGAAACGCTGCGCCGCGAACAGAAGAAACTCTACGATCAGGGAACGTTTTCGCCATATATCCTCGCTGAAACCTGTTCATTACTGGGAAATAAAGCGGAAGCTCTTCAGTATTTGCGGGTTGCGTATGGCAAGCGTTGGGACCGTGTCCCCGAAATGGAAGCCGATCCTGCTTTTGCAGGTTTGCACCAAGAGCCGGCTTTCCGGCAGTTGCTGCACGAAGTGGGCCTGCCGCCCATCCAGTGATAGGACGTGCGTCAAGAAGTCGGCACGATCTCACCAGAGCCCAAATGGACCGCACGGAATCGGCCAATAGTCGAGTCGCAGGGTTCCGCGCCCTCAAAATGCCGGTGAAGTGGGGAAGTTGTGAACTCAGGCTGGTCTGGTCGACGAGCCGAGGGAAATGCCGGATTGATCAACCAATATGCCTGGTTTCGAACTTATTTTGAGTTGTGGCTGTCGCTTTGGAGCATCCCCGAAAGGTTGACCGAACAATCGCCCCGTTGGGTTGCCCCCGGAACTGACCCGAAACGTTCTCGGCCTTGCGGGCACTATCCATCGTGTGGCGATTGAGGCGGAAGGGCCGCGGACGCCGGTAAGGCTTAGCCTGTCGCCTCCCTGAAGAGTCCAGAATAGCCGTCTGCTTCAGTGGTGGCGGGGGATTGCAGTTCTCTGCCGGACTTGGCCTGGACGGAGTAGCCGCGATCGGTTGCGCAAGAGGAAGTGAATCCAACGTATTCAAAGGGAAATTATGAAATTTCAGAGAATACCATTGAGTATCGCAGCCGCCTCGTTGTTTACTCTCGCCCAGCTTGCCTCCGCGCAAGCCGACGAGGTTCCCGGCAAGGTGATCGTGCCGGAGAGCAGTATCGAGCATCCATGGGACATCGGCCAGCGCGCTCATACCAATATCTCGATCGTCATCCCTGACAAAGTCGTCCTTGGCGCGAATCGCGTTCCCGTGGCAGAAAATCCGGCTTCTCTGGCGTGCATTTACGGCTTGGTGAAGAAGACGACGGGGTGTCCCAAGACGGCCACGATTCTCCCCACGGGCGGAGCGAAGGCGATTGCCCTGGTCGATGCCTACGATAACCCCGATGCGGTGACCGATCTGAGCACGTTTGCCGCCGCCTACGGCTACCGAACGCCCAATTTCACCGTGGTTAAGATGGGCAGCCCGGCAGCCAACGCCGGCTGGGCGCTCGAAGAATCGCTGGATATCGAGTACGCCTTCGGTATGGCCCCGGATGCCAAGATCTATCTGGTGGAAGCGAATTCGGATTCTCTAACCGACTTGTTTGCAGCAGAAGACAAGGCGACCGCGCTCGTGAAGGCGGCGGGTGGCGGGGAAATATCGAATAGCTGGTGTGGCGGCGATTTCCCTGGTGAGGATACCTTCGACACGCACTTCCAGGCGAAAGGCGTGGTTTACTTTGCCTCGGCCGGCGACTCCGGCGGAGAGGTGTGCTATCCGAGCGCGTCGCCGTATGTCGTCTCGGTCGGTGGAACCACCATTTTGCGCAACGCCAAGGGGCTATTCACAAGCGAAACCGCCTGGAGAGACGCCGGTGGCGGGCCCAGCCACTTTGAAACGCGCCCAACCTATCAGAACGTGATCCAGTCAATCGTGGGCACGCAGCGGGGGACGCCGGACATTTCGGCGGATGCTTCCAGCGCGTCTCACGTGGAGATCTATTCGCATTACGCTTGCGGAGGTTGGTGCGGCGTATACGGCACCAGCATTTCTTCTCCGACTTTGGCCGGCATCATCAATGCCGCAGGCAGCTTCCACACCTCGACCGATGCTGAACTCACCGAAGCGTACGGGGAATACGGAGTTAAGAAGGAGTACAAGACCGACTTCACCGACATCACGACCGGGAGCAACGGCTACGCGTGCGAGGGGGGCTGGGATTTTTGCAGCGGCATCGGTGTTCCCAAGACCTACCGGGGAAAGTGAACCGGTTCTCTGGTCCGTTTGCAATCGGACTTGGGTTTTTCTTTCCGGGCCGTTCCCTCTGAGCACGGGATTTTCCCCTCAGAAAGGACCATCAGGTTGAGAATCACCCTTTCCTGAGCCTGGTTCGACGTCATTTGCTAACTGCAAGATTCGTACCGCCGTGCCGACGGTTCTGCTGCCCGAGCAAAGTGTGGTGCGGGCGGAGGGAGTTGAACCCTCATGGGCCGTTTAAGCCCTGCGGATTTTCATGCCGTCTACGGCTTTCGCCGCCCGGATGTGAGGCCCTTCGAGGGGGCTCACGCCAGGTTTGCGGTCTGGACTATCCCTTCACCCTCCCCCGGAAGCTTCCAGAGCTTAGGCGCTGCCCGTCTAGTCTCTACACCTTCCCGGCCGGAGTACATCGCCGGGCTTGGCTCGGGATTGCCATTTCAGGTTTCCCCGACTTTGAGCAGTTCTGCATCGCCGGTTTCCCGGGCGAGCACTCAAGTTCTCCTTAAGTCCGCTGCGTATGCCATTCCGCCACGCCCGCGCGCGGCTGCCCTACTCAGCGATTCTTATGATAGGGCACGTTGCCCGATTTTACACATCCGTTTCTTGCGCAGGAGCTGGCGGTCGAGCCTGGGTGCTCCGAGTAGCTTTCTTGTCTTTAGTTTTCTTTGGGTCCGCATGACGTTGAGAACTGGGCGTCAAGCGAGGTCTTGATGTGCGCTGCTGGCCGTGCTCTCGGCCTGTCGCATCCCCTGTCCGCACCACTTCGCGGGCGAATGCATCTCAACCGAGCCAGGCCGCGGCTTGACGCCCTCCCGGCGTGCTTCGAAGATTCGGATCAAAACCTCACTCGCAACGGATGGTGTTATCATCTCGCGTGCCGGAATCCAAAACGGAAATTCCGGCCAATCCCGAGTTTTATGCGAGCGCACGCTGATCGGCAGAGAATCCGGAATCTGCCGTAGTTTCAGGTGCGTAGCGAGAACGGAATCATCCATGCCCAACGATTTCAATCGCAGTTCTTGCTCCGCCTTCCTGGTGGCGGCCATGGCACTGCTCGTTGTCCTTCCTCTGAATGCGGGGATTGAGCAAAACCCGCACCCTGGCTATTACCGCTATCCGGCGATTCACGGCGACACCATCGTCTTCTCGGCGGAAGGGGACCTCTGGTCGGTGGGCACGAAAGGAGGTCCGGCGCGCCGACTGACGTCAAGCCCGGGCAAAGAGATCTATCCGGCCATTTCCCCGGACGGCGAAACCGTCGCCTTCAGTGCGGAATATGAAGGTCCTCTCGAGGTTTACACCATGCCAATCGCAGGTGGGCTGCCGCAGCGTCGAACCTGGGATGGCGACGCCGTGGTGGCGGGTTGGACTCCCGACGGGCGCGTGCTGGTGCGAACGGAACGATACTCCACTCTGCCCGATCCGAAACTGGTCGCCATCGACGCCACCGGAACAGGCGAAATCGTTCCCCTGGCGCAGTCTGCAGAAGGCGCGTATACACCGGACGGGAAAACGCTCTTTTTTACTCGCTACGACCGGCAACCCAGCCAGACCAAACGCTACCAGGGTGGCACCGCGGAAAGTATCTGGCGCTATGACGCCAGCTCCGAAGCAAGGCTCCTGACGGGAGACTGGGCCGGTACATCGCATAATCCGATGTTCTGGAACGGACGTGTGTACTTTCTTTCCGACCGCGACGGCGTCATGAACATTTTCTCGATGGATACTGACGGGCACGATCTGCAACAGGTGACGCACCATAGGGGGTGGGATATCCAATCGGCATCGATCTCCGATGGGCGGATCGTATATCAGTGTGGTGCAGATCTCTGGCTGATCGATTTGAAAAGTCATCAGGATGCCGTCATTCCGATCACTCTGGTTTCTGACTTCGACCAGTTACGGGATCGCTGGGTGAATAAACCGCTCGAGTACCTTACGGGTGCGCATCTGGCTCCGGACGGAAGTGCCGCTGTTTTCACCGCGCGGGGTGAGGTTTTCACGCTGCCCGCCACTACCGGACGCATTGTCAAGGTTGCCGCAAAACCCGGAGTCCGCTATCGCGAAGCCCGTTACCTGCCCGACGGAAAGAGCATCATCGCGCTTTCGACCGAGACGGGAGAAACCGAGTTCTGGAAATACCCCGCCAACGGGGTGGCTGTGCCGGAACACCCGGTCGAACAATGGACCAACGATGCCAAGGTTCTGCGTTGGGAAGGCGTTGCTTCGCCCGATGGGCGCTGGCTCGCCTCTCGCGATAAGGATCAGCAGTTGTGGCTGTACGACACCAGGACGAAGCAGTCAAAACGCATTGCCCAATCCTTGGTGGACGATTTCGCCGATCTCACCTGGTCGCCTGACAGCCAGTGGCTTGCTTACGTGGAAGCGGCGAACAATACCTTTATCGAGATCAAATTGCTGAATGTCAAGACCGGGGTCATCGAGGCAATCACGTCGGATCACTACAACAGTTTCAACCCAGCCTGGAGCACGGATGGCAAGTGGCTCTACTATCTTTCCGACCGCATGCTGAAGACAACCGTCCGGTCGCCGTGGGGATCTCGCCAGCCGGACCCGAACTTCGATCGCTCCATGAAGATCTTCGAGTTAGCGCTCACAACCGGTCTGCGTTCCCCATTTGCTCCCGTCGACGAACTCCACCCCGACGTCTCGTCAGATGACAAGGATAAGAAAGCCGACAAGAAAAAGGACGATACCAAATCCGAAGACACGAAAAAGGAAGAGAAAAAAGAGCCCAACAACAAAAACCAGGACAAGTCCGACAAGACGGCGGAGAAAAAAACTCCCCCCGTGGTCAACATCGATTTCACGGATCTGGCTTCGCGTCTGAGCGAAGTGCCCGTTCCGGCGGGAAATTATTCTTCGCTGCAAGCTACGGATAAGCGCTTGTGCTGGCTGCAACAGCATGAAGAAATGCCCCCCAAGTCAGGCCTGCAGTGCGTCGATATTGCGAACAAGGCCGACCCGGCCGAGACGGTGTTGAGCGACGTGAAAGGATACGAGATCTCGCTCGACGGCAAAAAAATGCTGGTGCATAAAGACGACGACTTTTACATACTGGCTTCGGACGTGAAGGCGGCCGCGCTGGGGGACGCGAAGGCGCTGCCCAAGGCCAAGATCGACATGACCCGCTGGAACTTTGCGGTCACGCCACGCGCCGAGTTCCGGGAACTCTATCTTGATGCCTGGCGGTTGGAACGAGACTATTTTTATGATCGCAACATGCACGGCCTGGATTGGGCCTCAATCCGGGATCGTTATCTTCCGCTGGTCGATCGAGTCTCGGATCGCGACGAACTCAACGATGTGATCGCACAGATGGTCAGCGAACTTTCAGCGTTGCATATCTTCGTCGAAGGCGGCGACTCCCGAAAGCCAGCGGACCAGGTGGAAATCGCCAGTCTGGGCGCGGCGCTGCGCCGGAATGAGCGGGAGGGCGGGTTCGTGGTCGAGCACATCTACCTCCACGACCCAGACCTGCCCGACGAGGCACCGCCGTTGGCGCGGCCTGATTCCTTGGTTCGCGAGGGAGAGGTGATCCTCGGCATCGATGGAGAGGATTCGCTCAGCGTCTCTGATGAACGGGCGCTGCTCCGCGGCAAAGCGGGACGCAAAGTGCTGCTGCGCGTTAAGTCCGTCGCCGGCGAGACCCGCGAAGTCCTCGTAACCCCGGTATCGGGCAAGGACGACCGCAAACTCCGTTACGCCGAATGGGAATATTCCAGGCGGCAAAAAGTGGAGGCGGACTCGCAATCGCAGATTGGATATGTTCATCTCCGCAGCATGGGATCGGAGGACATCGAGCAGTGGGCGCGGGAGTTTTACCCGGTTTACGACCGTCCGGGGCTGATCATCGATGTGCGGCACAACACGGGCGGAAACATCGACTCCTGGATCTTGGGCAAACTGCTCCGCAAGGCGTGGTTCTACTGGCAGCCGCGGGTGGGCATTCCCACCTCCAACATGCAATATGCCTTTCGTGGATACATCGTGGTGCTCTGCGATCGGCTGACAGCCTCCGACGGAGAAGCCTTTACCGAGGGAATCAGGCGCCTCGGACTGGGCAAGGTCATTGGGCTGAGGACCTGGGGAGGCGAGATATGGCTTTCTGCCAGCAACACCCTGGCCGATGAGGGGATTGCCACCGCCGCCGAAACCGGCGTGTACGGGCCGGAGGGGAAATGGCTGATCGAGGGCCACGGAGTCGATCCCGATATCGAGGTGGATAACCTCCCGCACGCCACCTTTACCGGCAGTGACGCGCAGCTGGATGCAGCGATCCAGTATCTTCGCGAAGAAATCCGGAAAGACCCACGGCCAGTTCCCAGGGCTCCGGCGTATCCGAATAAGGCTTTCCGGTACGACCCATAATCTGCGCTCGGTCGTATCGTCAATGCGCCGAGCCGGGCGGCCACCCTTCCGAGCCGGGGAAGCGCGCCATTAACATCGCCTGAGCTGGAACATTTTTGCGACCAAGCAGGCCCGCCAGCCGCAACTCTGCGTAGATTTACTCTAAGGAACGGGTTTTTGGCCTCCTTAGAGCAATTTGGGGGTGGGAATCGGGAAAAATGCTTAATCCTGCGTGAAATTCCTGCGTGGAAGACGGATCTCAAGCAAAGTTCGAGTTCAGCGCTCCGTATTTCACGCAGCAAACCGGGGGTCTATCGTGGGGGATGATCTTGCGTGAAATACGGGCTTTGAGCAGCCATATCATTCCGAATTTGGACAGACAATTGTGAGAGTTATC
>JBEKPJ010000038.1:0-74388 GCA_049520935.1 Terriglobales bacterium
CGGTGATGGGGCCGGGGGAGAAGTTGGCCGGTCAACCGGCGGAGATGATCGCCAGCAAATCGCCCGACGCCGAGGAAATGGATGCCTATGAACGAGTGCTGGGAGATGCCATGGCCGGAGACCCGACCCTGTTTGCTCGCGAAGACTACGTTGAAGAGGCCTGGCGCATCGTCGATCCGGTGCTCAACAACGCGACACCAGTCTATCCTTACGAGCCCATGACTTGGGGGCCGCATGAGGTTGAGCGAGTGACGCCCCCGGGAGGCTGGCAGAACCCGATTGTGAGACACCAAATTTCAGTCGTCTCCGATCGGGCCGCCTAAGTGGGGAACACCGCGGATAATGGAGTTCCAGGGAAATGGTGGATCTGGCATGGAAGTTCAAGTATTTGCCGATGACGAATCGACCGCCCGAGCGGCGGCGAGGTGTATTGCCGCTGACGCCATTGCTGCTGTCGCTGCCCGCGGTAGGTTCGTGATGGCGGTCAGCGGCGGTCACACTCCTTGGATTATGCTCCGGGCGCTAGCCAATGAGGCACTTCCGTGGGAGCACGTGCAAGTAGTGGAAGTGGACGAGCGAGTGGCGCCGATCGGACATGCCGACAGAAATCTCACGCACCTTCAGGAAAGCCTGCTTGCGCACTCGCCGATGCTTCCCGAGCAAATCCGTTCTATGGCCGTAGAATCGCCGAACCTCGAAGCCGCAGCCGAGCAGTATGCCTCGACGCTCGGCGAGATCGCCGGTTCGCCACCGACTCTGGACTTGGTCCATCTCGGACTTGGACCAGACGGGCACACTGGTTCTTTGGTGCCGGGCGACCCCGTGCTCAGCGTCACTGACAGGGATGTGGCTGTGACCGGCGTTTACCAGGGAAGGCGGCGAATGACATTGACCTATCCGGTCATCAATCGTGCCCGGCGCATTCTCTGGCTGGTGACCGGCAGCGAGAAAGTCGATATGCTGGAGCGCCTGCGCAAGGGTGATGCTTCGATCCCCGCTGGACGGATTCGACAGGATCGAGCCTTAGTGTTCGCTGATCGTGCGGCAGCCCCCGATTTGGCGGTCGCAGGAGTCAAAAACAACTCGTAGCGCTCACCTCGTCCCAGAGTCGTCCCGCCGAGCTCACCTGCCACCTCTCGGGGGCGTTCACCCATGTGCAGCAGGTCTGTAAAGGCGGCGACGCCGTGCTGCAGAACATGACCAATAGCCCTCCGAGTCGACACAAGACCAAACCGGCCTATGGATCGCCGCCTTGCTGCACCATCTTTCCGTCGGACCGACCAGTGAAAACGCCGGTATTTGGCACGCAAAGCGCACTGTCCGCTACTGCCTGGTCGCGAGAGTCATAGCCTAGCCCGTTGGAGATCCGGTCCGGACATGCCTGGGGGCATGGAGACATCGAGGATGAGACATCTGGTCTGGTCGACGTAATCGGATGCAAGGAACACCTCCGCCGAATACCCGAACTCCCTCACCAGGTCGGGCAGCGACTCGCGCATGGATTCGTCGTCATCGACCACGGACACGAGTGCAGGCCTGATCGTCAGAGACTCACGCCCCATGACGCAAGCGTGCTCGCCTTGATGGAGCGAGTCCATTATACTTTGGTCTCGGTTTTACGTTATCAGCACCAGGGTTCGCCTTCTTCTAAGCTGATCCGCGACTGCTCTGACCGGTTTGGTCGCCACCCAATGGACTCCGCGCGCCAGGTCGAAGTCACAGGGCTTTTTGTCATCCAAGGGGCTTAGCGACTCACGACACGCGGATGCGCGGCTCCAAAGTGGACCGTCCCTGATCACTGGGTCCGGTAGCGACTCCCGACCGATTGTTTACGGATTCTCCACGCCGCTTAGGTCCCGCTCGGTGCCTGAGTGTTACGGGGACCATCGCAGTGCGCAAGGCCCCCGGGCGCTCGAGGAATGGAGAACGAAAACGCGGCTCCCGGACCATCATTCAGGGTTGCCCACAGACGTCCATGATGGCTCTCGATAATCGAGCGACTGACGGAAAGTCCGATGCCCATACCGTCATTTTTCGTTGTGTAAAACGGTTCGAACAGCCTGTGAGCGCCTCCCGGTTCGACACCCATGCCAGCGTCTTGCACAGTCAGTCGCACACGACCACCTTCCTCTTCCTCGGTTCTGATCACCAACTGCCGCGGACGATCCTCGACTGCGCTCATGGCTTCAGAGCCATTCCGGAGCAGGTTTAGTATGACCTGCTGAAGCTGCACACGATCGCCTTTGACCAGCGGAAGATCATCGGCAAGTTCAGGACGTAGGACTACCCCGTTTTTCTGCAGATCCGCTAACGACAGGGTAATCACCTCCAGTGCAGCATCATTCAAGTTTACAGATTCGGTCGCGGCGTCCTTCTTGCTAAAGAGTGCACGCAACCCGGTGATCACCTCAGACGCGCGGTTGCCATCGCGAATCGTGCGCCGGGCGGCGTCGCGAGCGCCCTCGACGTTTGCAGGATCAGCGGCCAGCATTCGTATACAGGTGCTGGCGTTCGTGACAATGCCGGACAGCGGCTGGTTGAGTTCGTGGGCGATAGACGCGGTCAGCGTTCCGAGGCTCATCACCCTGGCTGCATGTGCAAGTTCCGATCGAGCCTTGTCGCGTGCCTCTTCCGCCAGTCTGCGTGCTGTGACATCCTGAACCGAGGCGATGTATTCCAGCTGACCATTCTGGTCCCGGGTCGCATGAGCGACAGCATGCATGTACTTGATCGAGTGGTCCGGCATAAGCAAGCGGTACTGCCATTCAAAGTCGTGGCCGTCCTCCCGTGCCTGGTCCACCATTTTCATTTTCTCGATCAAACTGACGTCTTCCGGATGGACTCGGCTACGGATCCGTTCGAGCGTCACGGGCACGCCAATCTCAAACTCGTAGATGCGATAGAGCTCCGCTGACCACGTGATTTCGTCGGTCGCCACGCGCCAGGAAAAGCTGCCGATTTGACCGAGATGTTGACCTTCCGCGAGGAAAGCCTCGCTGCGCCGCAAAGCCCTCTCAGCTCGCTTTTGTTCGCTCAAATCAAGCACCAAAGCGATCCCTTCGTTCCCGTCTACTTCGAGCAGTGCGCCGCCGAGAAGTACCGGTACTCGGCTGCCATCTTTCCGGAAGTACTCCTTCTCGTAGGGTTGAAAGATGCCGGTCGCCTTTAATTCGGCGATTGCCCCTTCGTCATACCCACGCCATTCGGCTGGTGTCAGGTCCGTCCAGCGTGCGCGACCGGAGGAGAGATCTTCTCGGTCGTATTGCACCATGCGGAGAAATGCTTCGTTGGCTCCGGTGATTACCCCTTCGAGATTCCACATGACAATCCCTACGACATTGGCCTCGACCAAGCGCCGTATCTTCGCTTCCAAACCTTTCGCCAGTTCACGAACTTCGGCTTCCGCCTTTTCGCGCTCGGCCACCTGGAATTTGAGGTTTTCTGTCTGTATCAGCGCTTGATAAGCGGAAGAGGCAAATTTCCCAAGGGAAGCCATGATCCGGTCATCTTCTGCGTCGAACTTACGACGGTCGCTGTGCATGATTGCCCAGATGGTTCCGACCGCCTCGCCGGCAACGTAAAACGGAATCAGCAGGCACTCTTCGGCTGCCGGAATTACCGGCGGCAAATAGGGGTAGCGCCGTTCTGTATGTCCGAACAAGAGGGTACGAGGTTGATCAAGCACGTCTCCGCAGGGGCCGAGATTGCGCGGGGGGCCACCTCCGGCGTGCGGATTCCATATGCCAGCGACGGCTGGCCAATAGAATCTTTCGCCGCAACGGTCCGGCGTTTTGCCATCCCTCGTCAACAGGCTAAGGCCGGCGGAGTCACACTGCGTAATATCTTGGATCGTTTCAGCCAGCATCTGCAGTATGCTCCTCGGCGAATCGGCGAGCGCGCTCACCAGCTTCACGAGCGCGCAGTTCTCTTTCTGATAATCAGGCGGACGCCGCGGGCGACGGTGCAATTCCTCCGTGCGGAGGATTGACTTCAAGGGGGCGCCGGGAACTGATATCTCCAGCCGAACATTATGCGATTGGGCGGACTCGGTCATGCTCTCACCTCCATCCCGCTCTACGGCCAATGCGACGCGCAGCCTCTTCGGCCGGATTCCATGACGCGAGAATAGGTGCTCCATGGGGAACACGGTCGACGGCATGGAGGACAACTAACCTGGATGTTGTGCGGTCGCCCGTCCGGCATCTGCGAGCTCGCCGTCTTCACGAATTATTACCGTAAATACAGCTGTCAGGCCGCAGTGGTCGCCGCTGGTGCGGGCGGGATCCTGGCGGCCATTCTCACCAGGTCGGCGAGGGAATCAGCCTTCATCTTTTGCATCACTTTGCCCCGGTGCGCTTTCACCGTAATCTCGCTGATGCCCAGTCTTCCACCAATCTGTTTATTCAACAGGCCGGACACCACCAGCGCCATAACCTGCCGTTCACGACGCGAAAGTGAAGCGCACAGATCCCGGAGCACTCTCACCTCCGCCTCGTGACTGATCGCGACGCGACTGCGTTCGAGTGCTGAGCGGATGGCGCTCACCAGCGCGTGATCACGGAATGGTTTGGTCAGGAATTCGACAGCCCCCGCCTTCATGGCTTGCACCGTTATAGGTACATCACCGTAGCCCGTGATGAAGATGATCGGCATGTCGCCGCGTTCGACAGCGACACGCCTCTGCAGTTCGAGACCATTGAGTCCGGGAAGTGAAAAATCCAGCACCAGGCAGCTCGGAACGAGAGCTCGTGGACGGGCAAGGAATTCTTGGCCGGAAGCGAAGGTCTCCGGCTGCCAGCCTTCGCAGCGGATCAATAATTCCAGCGATTCGCGCACGGAGATGTCATCGTCGACCACGAAGACGATTGGTCTTCCGTCCAACACAGGTGGTGCCCCCAATTCATGGCAAAGTGCGTGCGTTAAACTCATATTTCACTCCTTAGTTTGCCCTCAGCAATCGTCCCGGTGAAAGAACCGTAAGGCTGAACGAATGGTTTGGAGAAGCCGCTCGTCGCTAAAAGGCTTGCCCAGGAAAGCGGCAGCGCCCGCTTGCATAGCTCGCTGACGGGAATCTTTGCTCTCGTAAGCGGTGATGAAGATGATAGGAATGCCGCAATTTCCGGCAGCCAGGTGGCTTTGAAGCTGTAACCCATTCATGCCCGGCATCTGCACATCAACGATGAGACACGAGGTATCGTGCAAACGGCCAGACTTCAGGAAAGTCTCGGCAGATTCAAAAGCTGCCGCTCGAAAGCCAAAGGACTCGATGAGTAGTGCGGTGGTCCTGCGAACTGACTCATCGTCGTCAACTACCGAGATCAGATTCTCTGTCACTCTGAACTCCTCACTGGCCTCAAGGTATTCGAAGAGAGGGAGCGAATCTATTGGGCGTTGGTAGATCCAGGTCCGAAAAAGGATGACGCGGGTAAACTTTCGCTTAGGAGGCTTTTTCCGAGGGGCCTTTAATCTTCTCGATCATTCTCACCAGGTCAACCAGGGATTCCGCGTGCATCTTCTCCATTGCCCGGCTGCGCTGGACCTTCACGGTACTTTCCGCAGTTCCGAGTTGAGCCGCAATCTGTTTATTGAGCATGCCCGAAACAAGCATGGAGATTACCTGCTGCTCGCGAGAAGTCAACGAGTCGAAGCGCCGTTCAAGGTCCGTTACTTCTCTCGCCTGTTCACGTCTGGCACGATCTCGCTCCAGTGCGATACGAATAGCGTCCAGCAGATCCTGATCGCGGAATGGCTTGGTGAGGAATTCGACCGCCCCAGCCTTCATGGCGCGAACGCTCATTGGAATATCGCCGTGGCCGGTGAGAAAAATTATGGGAATAGGAATGTTTCTCGCCGCCAGCTCACGCTGAATATCGATGCCACTCAATCCGGGCAGTCTGACGTCCAGCACAAGGCAACTGGGCACGCCTGCGGGTTTCTTGCGCAAGAAGGCATCGGCCGAGTCAAAGCTCTCAACCTGCAGACCCACAGTGCTTAAGAGGAACCTGAGCGACGAACGTACGGAGGGATCGTCATCGACCACAAAAACGACCGGAGCATCAGTCATGACACGCTCCCGCCGGATTCCGGCAGAGTGAAGCAAAAAACCGCGCCATGCGGAGAGTTGGGCTCAGCCCAGAGTCTGCCACCATGACTTTCAACCAGGGAACGGCTGATGGACAAGCCCATTCCCATACCATTCGTTTTCGTTGTAAAGAAGGGAGTGAAGAGGCGATGTGCTTCCGGGCTAAGGCCAGTACCGGAGTCGCGGACCGCGACCAGTACGTCGCCAGAGTCGTCGATCCGGGATTGCATGCAGAGCGAACGCGGTCGATTTGTGACCGCCGCCATAGCCTCTATGCCATTCAGGATCAAGTTCAGCAGGACCTGCTGCATCTGAACCCGATCAGCCGACACCAGCGGGAGAGCCCTCGTCAATTGCCGTTCGAGCCGGACTCGATTCTCATAAATCTCACGGTCAGCCAGAGCCAGCACCTCTTGAATAACGTCGTTTATGTTCAGCCTGTTCTTTTCGGCAGGTTTCTTCTTTATGAATCCGCGGATTCGGGCAACAACGGCGCTCGCTCGATTGCCGTCGGCAACGATTTCCTCAAGAGCCCGGCGCAGAACCTCAGGTTGCAGGTTACCAGCGGCCAGCAGTCTCAGGCACGCATTGCTGTTATTGGTTACAGCGGTAAGCGGTTGATTGACTTCGTGGGCGATGGACGCTGCCAGTTCGCCCATGGTTGTCAGCCGGGAAACGCGGGCAAGCTCCGCTTGGGTCATCTGCAGCGCTTGTTGTGCTTCCTTCCGATCATGCAGATCCACAACGGTCCCGAACCATTTGATGACACGACCATCCTGATCACGCAAAGGCAGAGCGCTCGAAACGCACCAGCGATATGCGTTGTCCGCCGTCCGCCGGCAGCGGAACTCATACTGAAACGGCTCACCCGTTGAAACCGAGGCTGTCCATACCTGCGTCATCTTCTCGATGTCATCCTGATGAACGGACTTCATCCAGCCGGCGCCTCGGACCTGCTCTGCGGATAATCCCGTGTAGTCAAGCACGCGCTGGTTGCAGTAATCAATCGCACCGTCTGTCCCAGCACTCCAGAGCATTTGCGGAATCGTCTCGGTCAATTCGCGCAGGCTGCGCTCGCTGGCGCGGAGCTTGTCCTCAGCCAGCTTTCTTTCACTGATATCGCGAATGAAGCCTGTAAATATCCGGTGCCCGTCTTTGATCAGTTCCCCGAACGACACTTCCACCGGGAACTCCTGCCCATTCTTGCGGAGGCCCGTAAGCTCGGTACCCTGCCAGTTGATATGCCGCTGGCCGGTAGCCAAGTAGCGACTGAATCCAGCCTCGTGTACCTTCCGGATGAATTCTGGCATGAGCATGGTCAGTGGTTTCCCGATCAACTCCGCCGGTTCATAGCCAAAGACTCTCGTGGTGGCGGGATTGGCAAGCTGAATCACACCGCTCTCGTCCACGCTCACGACAGCATCGGGAGCCGTTTCGACCACAAGGCGATGCCTCTCATCACTGTAGCGGCGCGCGGATTCTTCCTGTTTACGCCCCGTAATGTCCGTAACGATACCGCCGATGGCGTAGATCTCGCCCTCTGCGTTGAGCAGGGGAAATTTCTGGACGATGCTCGTGTGTTCTCCGTCGGGTTGGAGAGCGGCCTCCTCAAATTCCATCGGAACGCCCGCCTCGATCACCAGTCGATCATTGGCTTGAAAGACAGCTGCCTGCTGGGCCGAAAATAGTTCCTCGTCCTTCTTCCCTTCGACTTGTTCTTCGGTGATGCGGAGGGCTCTCTTGAACTCCTTGTTGGCATAGAGATACCGGCCCTGCAGCCGATCTTTCAAGAAAATCAGGTTCGGACTGTTTTCTAAGAACGCCCGTAGCTGGGCCTCGCTTTGTTGCAGCTTGGCCTGCGCCTCTTTTCTGTCGTTGATGTCCTCGCAAGTGATCAAGGTACGCCAGGACGAGTCGCTGCCTTGGTTTCGCGGGACAGCCAGAGCCTTCCTGATCAAGAACCAGTGGTATTGGCGATCGGCGCGCCGGATACGCGCCTCAGTCTGGAATGGTTTCCCGCCGGCCAAAGCCACGGTCCATTCGTCAATGAACTTGGCAACATCGTCTGGGTGAATCGTGGTTTGCCAGATCCATCCGCTCAATTGTTGCAAGGAGCAACCCGTATATTCCTGCCAACCACGGTTCACGAACTCAACCGAACCGTCAGGCAATGCACACAGTGCCAGTGTCGGCATCGTTTCAATAAGATTCCGAAGATCTAGTGGATCGGCAGTTTGTGCACCTTGGGTTTCATTCGTCATATTTTGATGACGTTACGCGAGGACATTTTACGGTCGAAATTCGTACCACTAATGGATGCGACTTTGGCTTCAACGATTCGACCTTTGGCAGGATCGGTTACGCAACCGCCGAGGGAGGCATTAGGAGATTGAGCGCAGAGAGCCGTCGCAAAGGAAAAAAGAAACACAGCGGCGAAGGTGTGCTGGACGACGCACACATTCATGCCTTGCAGAATGAATTCCATGATGGTGCCAGCAGCCTGCACCGTTTGTCAAGGTCACGGAGGCGAACAACAACACCTTTACCGTGAATTCTTCGTTAATACCTTCTCGGATGGGCTTTCATCGCGTGGCAGGCTTGCCGGGGCAGCAGCGTTGCCGTCAGCGATCGCCCGTTTTCTCGATCGCCCGGCTAAGCGACGTGACTGCGAGTGCGGAAAGTAGATTTCATTCCTTGAAACACGATCAACGTCGGCCACAGGGCACGCGTAGATCATCGGCGCGCTCTTCCGGGTTTCCGGGTCTTTGTCCTGATAATCTTCGGGCACCCCGAACCAGATTTACAAAGGGGCGAGCGCAGCGCAAAAACAGCAGGGCTGCTTGACATTGCCCACGCCAATCCGACCACCTGAGCAGGCAACAGGTCAAACGCACCTTCGCGTCGAACCACCATATCAATCCATCTCAATGGAAACCTCGACCTGAGCCCGAGATCGACTGATGCTATGGTATCGATCGATACCATCGTCCAATGGACGACTCGAAACGCTTCTGGCCTAATGGCTGGTGTGAATTGAATCGGGGGCTCTCGACCGAAGGTTTTCTATGCCAGACTGCAAAACAGCAATCGTGACGGGAGCGCAGCAGGGCATCGGTGCAGCTTTGGTCGAGGGCTTCCGGAATCAGGGTCATAACATTGTGGCAACGTCGCGCAACCTCACCCAACCGTTGACTGCCTCAACCAGCATGGTTCTCGTGGACGGCGATATCGGCACCCAGGAAACAGCCGCCAAAACTGTTGCAGCAGCCACGCCGTACCTCGGAACGATCGATGTGCTGGTCAATAACGCCGGGGTCGTCTGCACCAAGCCTTTCACGGAGTTTACTACCGACGACGTGGCCGCCGGAGCGCTCAACAGATCGGCGAGCGGGTTGAAATAGCTCTGAACTTAAGAGAACAGGAGTGAGTCATGGAAAACGCAATGGTGCGAGATTTGGCCTCACAGACGACATGGCATAATCCGAACGAGGGCGGTCGTGAAGAAAGAGCCAATCCGATTGTTTTTCCGTTGAGAAAACATTCGGGATGCAGGGAAGGCGGTCCGCTCACGGACGAGCTGGCTGAACAGTACATCTCGCTCGACGACGCGACGATAGAGGAGAACACTTTCGCAGGCATCGTCGGGAGCAATGCGCGACTAAAAGCCGTGCTTGAAGATGTTCAAATTGTGGCGCCGGCCGACTCAACTGTGCTTATCCTCGGGGAGACGGGGACCGGCAAGGAACTGATCGCCCGTGCCATTCACGACCTCAGTCCTCGCAGAAACTATGAGTTCGTAAAGGTGAACTGTGCGGCGATTCCCTCGGGACTTCTTGAGAGCGAACTGTTTGGCCACGAAAGAGGTGCCTTCACGGGAGCAATAGCTCAAAAAATCGGGAGATTCGAACTGGCAAACAAAGGCACCCTCTTCCTCGACGAAATCGGAGACATCCCGCTCGAATTGCAACCGAAGCTTCTCCGGGTCTTGCAGGAGCAGGAGTTCGAGCGTCTGGGCAGCACCCGCACTCAACGGGTCGATGTTCGGGTCGTGGCAGCTACGAATGCGGACCTGGCTCCGATGGTCGCCGAAAAGAAATTCCGCAGCGATCTCTACTATCGCGTGAACGTTTTTCCGATTGGACTCCCTCCTCTACAGGACCGCCGTGATGATATTCCACGCCTGGTCCGCCACTTCGCCAACAAATACGCCCGACGCATGGGGAGGCATATTGAAAAGATCTCCAAGAGAACGATGGAGGCCCTTTGTCGGCACACCTGGCCGGGCAATATCCGCGAGTTGCAGAACCTTATGGAGCGAGCCGTGCTGCTGTCTCCCGGCCCGTCGCTGAGAGTGCCATTGACCGACATTTCTAATGTCGTTGATCTCCGTGGCGCCAGTGACGGCAGTGCCCTGGAGCAAGTGGAGCGGGAGTTGATCCTGAGAGCGCTGCGCGAAAGCAATTGGGTGGTCGGAGGAACTCGCGGAGCAGCGGCTCGGCTTCGCCTGAACAGGACGGGACTCGCATACAAGATGAAGAAGTTTGGTATCTCGCGGGCGGCGCAGTAGCAGAAACCCGGCCGGCTAACCAAGGTTCGACAGCGCGCGCGACGAGGTCAAGCCTTGGCACCCTCGTCTGCGCTCGACCTCCGGGAATATCCCCGCGAGTTTATACTTCGCGCGATCGTGGCCTCGACAACCGGAAAGACATTCGCAACTTTCAGCGTCGGTTGAAGCGCCAAGCGTTCGCACCAGGAGTAGGGCCCGTTGTACTTCGTTTGGCTGCGTATTTGAGCATCGCCCCTCAATTCTTCATCACTATATAAATAGTCGGACGCTTCTGCAGCACCTGCCAGGGCTTGATCTTCGCAGCCGGATTGTCGTGGAAACCTTCAATTCCAGGCACCGGTAGAGGAAGGAGCGGATCATTATCCAACTTGGTGCGAAGGTGGTGTTCTAGAAGAATCGCGACGCGCGTGACCTCTTCCGATTCCTGGTGTCGTCGATCAGAATCAGGCTACTGCTCAAAAGCGGGCGCGATCCAGACGGAGAACAATGTATCAAGCAGAGGCGTAGGGTGTTGCGCTGGTGCTCAGGATCATCAGCATGCTGTGCGTCGGCGTTTGCTCGTCAAGTCATCAGAGTGTCGTGACGGCGCTGGGGCAAAGCACGGGATGACGGGAATTGAGGATTTCACCATCAAGGTCGAAGCCCGCAAATTCAAAGCCGATTCGAAAGGCCGCGAAACCGAAGTGCCGGTGGATGACGGGATCGACATCGGGGCATTCGCCAAACCTGCACGCGGGAACAAATACGGTGATACGCTCTTCCGCCGACGTATGCACATCCCGCAGCGCAATTCCACGTTCACATTCACGACTGACCAATTGCCTGAGAAAGCAGGTATCGATCCCTTCGCGTTGCTGATTGACCGAATTCCCGATGACAACATTTGCGGATGGCCCCGACTCTTTTTACCTGTTAAGTGCCCGCGCGGCGCGCCATGACAGTCGATCCGATGCGAGCCGTGCGCGAGGAGTAGTCGCCGGCATACTCGGCCGACGCCAGGCCGATGGTATGCAGATTCCTTTTCCGGTACATCGGATTCGATCCTCGTCGTCACCCGAGCAGAAGACTCCAGACGGAGGGTTTTTCTGGGAGTTCTCCACCTCTGTCGCCCCAGGAAGGCCAATTTTTTGCTGCGTGTGGTCGCCCCAATGGCCGGCCATCCCGCTCGAAGCCCGCGGCGAAAGTTCTGTCCCCAAGTCTCGTTGCCACGTCTTAGCCGGGCAATGCGCATCAGAAGCTGAGAGCGTAGAGGTGTCGCTCTGCTGCTTGAAGTCCAGATTATCCAGAGCGGGATCTGAGGGGTAGCCGTCAACACCTTGCCTCCGGGTTGCTGGCGGACACTGCCTTTGGAGAACGAGTATATTGTCAGGCAGACGTGTGAACAGACGACACTTCATGTCCGGCGCACTGCGTGCCGCGATGTACAGCCCGCTGGCGGCCAGAACACTGGTCTTGGCCGACCCCGTGCCTGGGCTCAGCGCTCTGAGACCCGGGACCGCAAATGCGGTTTCTCTCCCGCCCCGCGAATTGGACCGACACCGCTTCGGGGTGAACTATACGCCCTCGAAAAATTGGTGGTTTTGCTGGAACGAATGGGATGCGGACCCAATCAAGCGGGACCTGGACGCCATCGCGTCCCTCGGAGCAGACCATCTGCGCATCCTGCTGATCTGGCCTTACTTTCAGCCGAATCCGAAGTGGATAAGTCCGGTTCACCTGGAGCGCTTGGACCAACTGCTCACGCTTATGGGAGAGCGCCGCCTCGACGCTGTGGTCACTGTGTTCACCGGCCAGTTAAGCGGCTGGTACTTTTTGCCGCCCTTCAACAAGCCAGGATCCGCCTTCTACATCGACGATGCCATCTGGAAAGCACAGGACATGCTAGTCCGGCAACTGGGCCGCGTGATCACTCCCAAGGACAACGTCATCGGCTTCGACTTCGGAAATGAGATCAACACCTGCTGGAGCACAGAACCTGCGGTGGGCGACGTCTGGATGACCAAGTTGTTTGCGCTCATGGAGGAAGTCCATCCACGGGGCATTCACGTCAACGGAGTAGATGAACTGCCCTGGTTCGAGTCGAACACGTTTTCTCCCCAAGCCCTGGCATCCAGGCCCGTGCCGGTCATGCACAGCTATCCCTACTGGTCAGGGTCGCTTAAGTATGGTGGCGCCATGGACCCTCCCAGCACGAAGCTGCTTGCGGCCATGGCAACCCTGATTCGCGCTTACGCTGGCGACTCACGAAAGCCGGTCTGGGCAGAGGAATTCAACTCCTGTATCGAAGCGTTAACAGAAAAGCAACAGGCAGTGTGGCTGGAGAAGGCAGTTCTGGCGGCCATTGATTCAGGGGTTAGCTGGTTCACCTACTGGGATAGTCACGACGTCGACCCGAAATTCGACTTTAACTCGCTGGAATACAGTCTGGGTCTGCTCACCAATGACGGCAGGATCAAGGAGCAAGGAAAGGTATTCCAAGAGATCGCCAACACCTATCGAGGGAAGCCGGTAACATTCCCCGCCCAGCCTCTCCCGCCGCCACCGATCAATCGCAACCACGACACCTCTTGGCGCTGGATGCTCGATTGGATGGGCTGGAAGCCAGCGGCTGCCTGAAACAGCAGAGCGGGAGATTTGCGGGGCATACGTGCAGGAACCCAGTGCACCCTCCGAATTGTGTTCCCCGGCGGCGGGATTGGATGGGGTAGGTCCTGGTCCAGTTGCCGAATCGTGATCCGGCTAACATCATTTGGGTTGAGCGCCCGAAGGTCTCATGTCGTTTCCTGAATTTCGGGGACATGTCAGTAACGATTTCGCGGATTACTTGGGTTCGCGTGGGACCACGCCCCCGGTGACGGCTGTCACATCCAGTTTTTGCCGCCCGCGCGACAATACAATAAAGCTGCCGTTTTGAATATCTACTCGCAACAATGGAAACCTGATGCCCGACCCAATGCAACCGTCAATACCCGAAAGACCTAAGAAGTTCAGATGGTGGTGGCCAACCATCGTGGTCGGCGCCTTAGCCGGGGCAACTATCGCGGTATTCAGGGGATGCTGGCACGGCAAGAGAAGCTGGCCGGTAAGAGCGGACGGATATTCGTACCAGGTCTGCTTGAGCTGCGGCGCCATGCGGCTGTTCGACGAAAATACATTCCGGTCTTATGGGCCGTTTCGTTACGACCTGGGCGAACTTATCGCGTGGAAACAGTCACAGGCTGCAAAACTCCACCCGGTTGCGGCCCGCAAGCGCCCTGCCTGACATCGCGAACGCACTCCATCTCCACACGGCGCCACCAGCTCCTCAAATATTTCCGGAATGGCCCCGAACAGAGGCAACCGGACCGCTGAGTGCGGACCGAAGCGGGATCTTGTTCCGGTCCTCGAACGGAGTGCACTCGAAGGGGAGGCACAGACGATGAAGCCGATGTAATTAATTCGAATCGCCAGGACCCAGACGCCTCCGCACCATCGACCGCGATTCCGCCGTCAACGCCGCTACTTTAAGCGCCCTATTCACCAGCTCCCGATCAACGGTTCGGTCAAAATACAGGCCGTTCACATCCGCCACTGACACTCTGTGCTGATCCCGCTCCACCACCTCAATTGCATCCCCCGCCCTGACTTCCCCTTCTTCGATCACGGAGAAGTAAAATCCGCTCCGACGGCTCTGGGCGAACAGCCTCGTCATGTCCTCTCGATCAAATCTGACTTGCAGCTTATAGCAGGGCGTCCGAGGCTGAGAGACCCGCAACAACGCCGCCCCCACCCGCACCTGGTCTCCGATGCACAGGTCCTTTTCGAGCACGCCTTGCGTCGTCAGGTTCTCGCCAAAAGCCCCCAATAGAACCGGTACCTCCGGCAGCTGCGCCCGCCAGTACTCAGAGTGCTCCACCGGATACCCATATACCGCCTTGTCCGGCCCTCCATGAACGGTCAGATCAGCCTGCCGATCGCCATCCAGATTCAGCTTGCGTATGGTAATTCCGCCCTCAACTGGCTGTTTGAAGATCGCCGTGCTTACCCGCAGACCCTTCCAGACAACCTCTCTCGGCAACCCCACATTGACCGACACCACCCGCATCATCACATTGTAGCGCTGCTCTCTCTGCCAGCTGGCGATGAATCCCCCATTGCTCTCATTCATCGATCCGCAAATGTCTCAAGTTGTGAGGCAAACCGTCCCAGGGGCGGCCTAACTAGGTTCATAGGAACTGGCGACCGTAACCGGCCCACTGTCGGGACCGATCCGTGGTTCTGGCCGAAACAGGCGTTCCTCGGACAGGAGAGAGCGGGGCTGAAGGCGCAGGCGGCAGGGCTTACTGCTTAGTGCTTGCCAGCACCCTGGTTTCGTCCGCGGTAGCCGGCTCGAATCTTCCCCCCAAGTATTTCGCAAGGAATTCCTCCGAGGCGGCATTGAAAGCCATGTTGTTGATCGGTCGCGCAAAGCCGTGTCCCTCATCGGGGAAGACGTAGTACTGGACCGGCTTATCATTCTTACGCATAGCGGCCACGATCTGGTCACTCTCCGCTTTGTTAACGCGCGGATCGTTCGCACCCTGACCAATCAGCAGCGGCACCTTGATCTGATCGGCCTTGAACAGCGGAGACTGCTCCTTGAGCGTCCCTTCCGAATCGCCCATGCGCTTGCGGAACGTCGCCAATATTGTCGACCAGTAAGGGGGAATGGTCTTGAGCAGCGTGTTCAAATTGGATGGACCAACAATGTCCACTCCACAAGCGAATGCATCCGGCGAAAACGTCACCCCGGCAAGAGTGGCATAGCCCCCGTAGCTGCCGCCCATGATGCAGACCCTTGCCGGATCGATGATGCCCTGTTTCCCGACCCAGTCCTTGCCATCCAGCAAGTCGGTATGCATCGCAGCTGCCCATTGGCGATCGCCAGCATTCACATACTGCTTGCCGTAACCGGTTGACCCCCGGAAATTAACCTGCAAGACGGCATATCCGCGGTTCGATAGCCACTGCGCGTAACGGTTGTAGCCCCACTCGTCGCGGCCCCACGGACCGCCATGCACGAACTCCACCATGGGCAGGTTCTTGGCTTCCACGCCCGCCGGCGTGGTCAGATAACCGTATAGCTCCATGCCGTCGCGGGCAGTAAACTCGATGGGTTTCATCGTCGAGAGCGTGTACTTTTCCAATTGGGGTCGGCTGCTGAACAGAAGCGTCGCCTGTTGCTTCGGTCGCTCATACAGATACCAATACTCCGGCGCAACATCGCTCACGTAGCCGACAATCCATTTGTTGTCATCCAAACTCCGCGAGATCCCCGCGATGTCCCCGCCGCGAACTTTTCGCAAGACCTCGAAATCGGCTTTTATCCCGACATCGACGAACACGTACTCCCGGCGCTGCTTTATGTAGCTGACCGCTTGCAGAGCATTGGTCTTCGGGTCGTTCATGGTGCTCATGACGTCAAACAGCGGATCTTCAGTAATGACTTTGCGTCTGCCGCTCACAAGGTCAATCTCGAGCAAGCGAGCGGCGTTGACGCCAAGACTTGTCGTGACCCAGAGGGCTTGGTTGTCCGGTGAAAACCCGTTGACTCCGCCAAAAGTCTCGTCCGGGCCCCATTTGATCAGTTCGCGCCAGGGAGCCTTGCTCTGATCACGCACCCGAATAATTGTTCCGCCGTCGTCCGTCTGCACTTGCGCCGCGCGGATCCGCAGAGCATTGTCGGCGTACCAGCTCTGAACGTCCCCCATGTTTTCGGTGTCGAGCGCAATTTTTCCCGTTTTGAGATCAATCCGATGTACGTCAAAAAGCTTGGGATCCCGTTGGTTCATCTGCACCAGGATCGTGTCCGGCGAACTCCATTCATAGGCGACGACGTCCACGCGAACTTTGTCGAAGGGCGTCAAGTCCTTCGTCTCTTTGGTACGCAGATCGGTCTGATAGAGCCGCCAGTTCTCGTCCCCGCCAACATCCTGCACATAGAGGATGTGTTGGTTGTCGTACTGCCAAAGAAAATTTCGAATGCCCCGGTGTTTGTCCGCGGTTACTGCTCGGTCATCAGCTTCCCCGAGAGTGCGAATCCACACGTTCAGCACACCATCGACCGGCGCGAGGTATGCGATCCGTGTGCCATCGGGCGAGATCTGGGGATCGGCGCGCTCCGGGTTCCCGAACAGGACCTCGCGGGGAATCAGGGGAGTCGTGAATTTTTCCTGGGCGGCAACCGGACCGACAAACCATCCGCAGAACACGAGAACGACGACGGCATTTCTCAGCAGACCCATAACCCCTCCCGCACGCGTAATCATAATAGGCCGAGATCACAGGATGGGTCCACGCGCCGAGTTCGTTCCCGGGTCAACGAGGGCAGGCGGAGGATCACGATCTGGCAGTGGGGGCGCATTGGGTCCGCAATCCAACGTACGGACGAGGTGTTGCGCAAGACCTCACACACGCGATCTCGAGCGTCCGCTTTGCTTGACAGCCCCGGAGAGTGACTTGAGAATGAAGTCGTGCCGCACTCCATGAGTGAGAAGCTCGCGGGAATAGTCTTGCCCGACTCGAAAGGGCGACCTGTCAGACTCGGCTCGCTTTGGGCCAGCCAGCCTGCGGTGATCGCCTTCCTTCGCCACTACGGATGAATCTTCTGCCGCGAGCATGTTGCGCAGTTGCGCGACCACGAACCGGCATTCGAGGACAAGGGCGTTCGGCTGGCCGCCATCAGTTTGGGCGACACACGATATGCCGAACTCTTTCGCCAAGAGACTGGAATCACATTTCCACTTCTGGTCGATGCTGAAAGGCAGGCATATCGTGCCGTGGGCCTTCGGAACGGGTCCCTCCTTCATCTTCTCCGCCGCGATAATTCGGCAGCACGGAAAAGGGCGGGTTCATCCGGACACCGGCAGCACAAACTAGGCAAGAGTCCGTTTCAGCTCGGGGGAAGCTTCGTTTTCGCGCCCGGCAATCTCGACTTGTACATGCACATCAGCCAAACTTTTGGAGACACCGCAGCGATAGCCGATCTGCTGGCTGCAATTCCGTGAATCCGACCAGAGTTTTGCGATGGTGGGGATGCGAAAACCGACAGACCTGATGCCGCCAGTGATGGCTACGACCGAAGACTTTCGAACCTCGCTTTCGAGCGGTAATCGCGACGGCGTGCACACGCCCGCTTTTCCTGATCTTCGGCCATCTCGGTTGGGTCGATCTCGCGGGGGGGCGCAATCTCACACGCTCCATGGGAGCAGGGTTCAAAGCGCGACTGCGAATCGGCGCTTCACCCAGACTGCGGAACATTTATCTCCCGACCACCGGCAGCACCACGCAGGAAGCAGCATCGTTCGAACGGTAAACTCTCTGCGTCGCCTTCTCGTAATCCTTGTCGCCGGCCTTATAAATGTTGTCCACGAACTTCTGCGGGTTGCGGTCGTACAAAGGAAACCACGTACTCTGCACCTGCACCATCATCCGGTGGCCTTTGAGAAAAACGTGGTCGTTGGGGTGCAGGTCAATCCTGTACGCCGTGACCTGGCCGGGCGCGACGGGGGTGGGCGTGTCCAGGCTATTGCGGTAGCGCGCACGCAGAATCTCGCCGGCAATCATCAATTGGTAACCGTTCAGCACGGGAGCGGCTCCCTTGGCCGCATCTTCTTCCCTGATGTTCTGGTAATCCTCCGGATAGACATCGATCAATTTCACGATCCAGTCGCTGTCGGTTCCTGACGTTGAGGCATACAGGTCTGCAACAATATCCCCGGTAACGGCAACATCCTCAGACAGAACATCGGACTGCCAGGTGACGACATCGGGCCGATGCTCCACGAAGCGCTGATCCTGCACCAGCCACGTTCTCCAGGCTGGCGCCGGGTAGGTTGGCGTGATGGGCCGGTTTCGGTAGGGCACCGGGTTCGCCGGATCCGAGATGTAGGCGTCAAAGGCGTCCTCTTCCGAAGGGGGTTCGAACGAGAGCCTGCCGCCGGCGCGCAAATAAAGCTTCTTTTCGCTGATCCCCTTCTTCGGCGGCCATTCCTCATAGCTCTTCCAGACGTTGGTGCCGGTCTCGAAGGTTAATGCCTCAGGCTCGCTGAGCGGCTTGTCGTGGAGCCAGTGCGCGAACCAGGGAGCCATAATGTGCGAACGAAAATACCGGGAGATGTCGCTACCCCAGTCGATGTCGCCCAGTTTGCGGCCCGATTCCTGCATCCACCCGCCATGATTCCACGGGCCCGCGACCAAGTAGTTCAGGTGCTCCCTGTCGGTCTCCTCCAGCGTGGCATAGATCCGCGTCGGGCCAATGAAATCCTCCTGGTCGTACCAGCCCGCCACGTTGAGGTTGGGTACCGCAGTGTGCTTCAGATATGTGGTGACGGCTCGCTGCATCCAGAAATCGTGATTCGGATGCTCGACGAAATCGTTCCAGGTCGGCAGTTTTCCGTGAAAGTAGCGTTGGTTGGCGTTCGAAATTGCGCCCAGTGCCAGGTACCACGCGTAGGTGTCGTATTGGTCGAAATCAAAGTTGGTGTTACTTTCCTTCGAGCTTTCGAGCAGGGCGGCGTATTCGAATCCGTAACTCAAGCGGAAGGCTCCGTTGTGATGGAAATCATCGTTGACAAACATGTCGTCCGGAGATGCCTGCTCGCTGGCGGCCTTCAGCGCCGGATGCGGATCCATCAGCGCTTGCGTGACCAACCAGCCCGGATAGGAGATCCCCCAGATACCCACGCGGCCGTTGTTGTTCGGAACGTTCTTGATCAGCCAATCGATGGTGTCATACGCGTCCGTGCTTTCATCGATCGATTTGGCGTCCGCCTTGCCACGCAGAGGACGCTGCATAACGAATGTTCCTTCTGACTTGAAGCGACCCCGAATGTTCTGCGTTACGAAGATATAGCCGTCGGCGATCAGGTCGTCGAACAAGCCGGATTCCGTGAGTGAACTGGCTTTCTCCGGCACGCCATAGGGAGACCTCGTGAACAGGATTGGCAGGGGACCGTGGACGTCCTGGGGCGCCAGGATCACGGTCTGCAGGCGCACGCCGTCGCGCATCGGAATCATGACTTCCTGAAAGGTAAAATATTCCGGCTGGTACTTTGCTTGCACCGCAGGCGCCTGGGCGAACAAAATCGCAGGCAGGCAAAGCAGAGAGAACGGCAGGATTCGTCGTACGAAGATCATAGTTTTCTATCCCGGCAGAGCGCTGCTAACGCGGCTAGCGTAGCACGGCGTCAGGATAACTGGCTGCCCCGGAATGGAAAGAAACCCTGAGAACAACGCCTTAACCGCCGCCCAAAGCACGATCTCCCATCCTGGCCAACGGTGGCGTGGCCGGGATGGCGTCCAAAACATGAGGATCGCTTTTTCCCGCGCTGGGGTTTGAACGCGACGCCCGTGGCTTATCGGCAACAGAAGGCTACCTGCGGGACAACAGAAGTCAAAACGCCACAAAGATCCGCGAAGGGCTGCGCTTCTTTTGTCGATCGTCCGGGATAGGGCGTTTTCGCAATCGAGAGACTGAGGACTGTCGCCGGCTCGCGCCGTGCATGGTTGAGGTCGAGGGCGGCAAAATTCTGTGAGAAAATGTGTGCTCGGCACGGACCACGCAGGCGCCAGGCAGAACGGTGCGCTTGCCCGGGGCCAGCGTCGAGCCCCCCGAGGACTGGGGAGAGCCGACGCCGATTTTGCGGAGGTCACTCCTGTCCATCCCCATCGAACATTACGCGATGATCGGCGACTGCCGCACCGCCGCCCTGGTCTCCAGACAGGGTTCGATCGACTGGCTTTGTCTTCCGCACTTCGATTCGCCGGCTGGTTTCGCGGCGCTGCTTGGGACTGCGGAAAACGGGCACTGGTCGATCTCGCCGGCGGAACCGATCCGGGCCATTCGCCGCCGCTACCGCGACGGGACTCTGATTCTCGAGACCGAGTTTGAGACCGAAAACGGATCCGCAATGCTCATCGACTGTATGGTGCCGGGCAACGAAGTGCCTGAGGTCCTGCGGGTTGTCGTAGGCACCCGCGGCCAGGTCGCCATGAAGCTTGAACTGGTGATTCGATTCGACTACGGATCGGTGGTGCCCTGGGTTCGGCGAACCGAGAGCGGGATCGCCGCCATCGCCGGTCCGGATATGATCCGGCTGCACACCGATGTGCCGCTTCAGGGTGAAAACCTGAAGACCGAGTCCGAGTTCACCGTGGGGCAAGGACAACGGGTCGCGTTTGATCTCGCCTGGCATCCGTCGCACGAGCAGGAACCTGAGCCGGTGGACGTGGAAGCGGCCATCGAAAGCACGGAGCGATGGTGGCGGGAGTGGTCGGATCGCTGTGCCTATCAGGGTGAATGGCGGGATGCGGTGCGGCGCTCGCTGATCACGCTCAAGGCTCTCACATTTCTGCCCACGGGCGGAATCGTAGCCGCGCCCACGACTTCTGTGCCCGAGCTGCTGGGCGGCGTGCGGAACTGGGACTACCGTTTCTGCTGGGTGCGGGACGCAACCCTGACCCTGCAATCGCTGCTCCGAGCCGGATATCTCGAAGAAGCGCGACAGTGGCGGGAATGGCTGTTGCGAGCCGTCGCCGGCAGCCCATCCGAACTCAACATCGTGTATGGCCTCCGCGGCGAACGCAGGCTCACCGAACTCGAACTGCCCTGGTTGCCGGGATACGAGAATTCGGCTCCGGTCCGAACCGGCAATGCCGCCTACCAGCAATATCAGTTGGACATCTTCGGGGAGGTGGCGAACACGCTTTTCCAGGCTCACGAAGCCGGGCTGGGACCGCCCCAGCACGCGCGCCACGAAGTGGCTTTGGCGATGCTGGAATTTCTGGAGACCGGATGGGAGCGGCCCGATGAGGGCATTTGGGAAATGCGCGGCCCGCGCCGGCATTTCGTGCACTCCAAGATGATGGCGTGGGTCGCCGTCGATCGCATGATAAGGTCGGCAGAACAGGGCCGGTTCACCACCGATATCCCGCGCTGGAGGATACTTCGAGCGGCCATCCACGAGCAGGTTTGCCGGCTGGGTTTCGATGCCGATCTGAATTCCTTTGTGCAGTATTACGGAGGCAAACACCTCGACGCCAGCATCCTGTTGATGCCGCTGCTGGGCTTTCTCGCCGCGGATGATCCGCGTGTAATCGGCACCGTGAAAGCCATCGAAACCCATCTCGTTCAGAATGGTTTTGTCGGGCGGTATACGCAAGACCCGGACGTTGACGGTATGCCCCATGGGGAAGGAACATTTCTGGCGTGCTCGTTCTGGTTGGCGGACAATTATGAGTTGCAGGGCCGCCATGAAGACGCAGTCCGGATGTTCGAACGCCTGTTGGACATCCGGAATGATGTCGGTCTTCTGTCGGAAGAGTTTGATCCGGTCGCGAAGCGCCAGTTAGGCAATTTCCCGCAGGCGTTCTCTCACATCGGCTTGGTGAATACGGCCTTCAATTTAACCCATGGTTCGATCCCGACGGCTGCGGGCTCCGGTTTGGCCGTCAAACCCGGTTGAGTCAGTCTTGATGGGATTGGGCAAACCGCGCAGCCTTGGGGTCGACCGCTCCGGCCAACAGCCGTTGGTCGCGCGCCCGGCTCTCCTGACGGGCATCTGTTAATACCGCCGGCGATCTGAAAATGCGACACCGCATGGCCGCAAGCCCTGCTAAGCTCATGGATTCGATTCGAGGGCTGCGTGTCCCGGAACTACGACGTCATCATTCTCGGAGCGGGCGCGGCTGGTCTGATGTGTGCCATCGAGGCCGGCAAGCGGGACCGACGGGTTCTGGTGATCGAACGGGCGGACCGGACGGGCAAAAAAATTTTGATCTCTGGCGGCGGCCGCTGCAATTTCACGAATCTGAACACGACCCCGGAGAATTTTCTCTCCGCCAATCCGCACTTCACCAAGTCGGCGCTTGCCCGCTATACTCCGGTGGACTTCCTGCGACTTGTCGAAACGCATCGCATCCCCTACCACGAAAAAAAACTCGGCCAGCTGTTCTGCGATCGTGCGGCGAGCGACATTACCGCCATGCTGGAGCGGGAGTGTCGCGGCGCGGGTGCGGAAGTCCGACTGAACACCAGGGTAAAAGCCGTGCACAAGGAGGAACGGTTCACGGTCGAAGCCGAAGACGCCAGTTTCTCAGCGCCCCGCCTGGTGGTCGCTAGCGGAGGCCTGTCGGTGGCCAAAATCGGCGCTACCTCATTGGGATACGATTTGGCCCGACAATTCGGGCTGCAGATCCAGCCCCCGCGGCCCGCCCTGGTTCCTCTGGTCTTTCAAGAACGCGACCGTAAGCGCTGGTGTGATCTGGCGGGAGTCTCGACCGAAGTGGTGGCTTCGGTTTGCAGCGGAGGGCTCAACCCGCAACCGGCGTTCCGCGAAAATATGCTTTTTACTCATCGCGGCATCAGTGGCCCGGCGATTCTACAGATTTCTTCCTACTGGGACGGTGAGAAGCCGATTCATGTCGACCTTGCGCCCGGCCGCAATCTCAGCACCGAGTTGCAAAGCGGCGCCCGTCGCGACGACGCCGCCTGGAAACTGCTGGTGCGCGAAATCCTGCCGCGGCGCTTCGCAGATCGCTGGCTGGAGACACATCCATTAGCCGGCTATTCCGATCGTGCCTTGGCCGATGCGGAACGGGAACTGCATGCGTGGGAAGTAAAGCCCGACGGTACGGAAGGGTTGGCAAAGGCAGAAGTGACCGCCGGCGGGGTCTCCACCAGCGAGCTTTCCGGCAAGACCATGGAGTCCGTGAAAGTTCCCGGGCTTTTTTTTGTCGGAGAGGTGGTCGATGTCACCGGCCAACTCGGCGGTTTTAACTTTCAGTGGGCATGGGCATCGGGATTCTGCGCCGGACAAGTCGTGTGAGGGTTTCGGCAGGGATCAGAACAGCAAGTCCATGCGATCGAATTAAATCTCGGCGCCTTCCTGCATGAAAGGCATGCGGGCGAGGATTTCTGCCGCCCCCTCCAATTGCTTCAGGTCTTCTGCGGTAAAGTCGGCACCGGCGAGCGAGGCATCCAGACCCTTGCGCGAAATCTGCACCACGCCGACCACGGCCCCTCCCGGAAGAGCCACCGGAACGGACATGATTTTCTGAATCGGCATTTGTTCCTGCGCGCGCTCCTCTTCATCGCCTCCGGACCCAATCCGGACCGCTTCAAACAGGCTGACATGTTTGACCCGCATGAAGGTATTCGATAAAAGAGAGGTGCGAGTTGCAGCCGTACGCGCCGCTACTGCCGATCCGGTCAGCGGCAGCACGCCCGCCGATCGCAGCTCGGGCGGAAATACGAATCGCAGGCTGCTTTTCTCCAATCGGAGCAGCGCCACTTCGCCGCGACGCACTCGCAGAATCTGGGACAGCTTCAGACAAGCTCGATCGGAACTCGGCGACTCCGCGACCATGTTCTCCAGGTCGCTGAGACTGACTTTGGCGGCCTTCGCCGCACTGGGATTGCCCGATGACATAAATGGCCTTATGGTTTTCTACCTTTCCATAGTCGTGGAACGTGTCGCCGTCCCACAAGTTACCAGAGTACTTTTCTTGCCGGTCGGCACAATCCGGATAGCGATGCCCAAGAGATTGACTTTTTTTATACCCGGCAACGATTTTTTCCATAGCCGATTGCGCGGTTCGCGCGCCGTTCGCGGTATCATTTCCATAGACAATGAATTGCACTCGCCGGAGCGAGGCTTCGAAATCCGGGCATGTCGCTCATTGATTCCGTAAGACCACTCTTGGAGTTGGGAATCTGCAAGGAGTACAGAATGGCTCGTAAAACAAGCGCAAAACCTACTACCACCCGTCGCGGCAAGAAAGCCGAAATGCCGCTTTCCCCAGCCGTTCTGCAGGTGTCACCGGAAGTCAGCAAGGAAGCTGCGAGGAGCGGGCCGGTGGCCAACCGGTTCTCAGCCAGCGTGGAAGAACAAATTCGGCGCCGCGCCTATGAACTCTATCTGCAGCGCCGCGCGACTGCAGGCGGCACCCATGGCGACGAGAATCAGGATTGGCTGATTGCCGAGCGCGAGGTCCTTTCCGGCAAACAGCAAAGCCACTCCGCATAGCCTGCGCGACCAGTCCCTGTTGGGCTTAAGCGGGCATCGCTTTTTCGCCACCCTTGCCGCAGATTTCGTGCGCAGCATGCGATCGATCGCGGTCTTCGGCGCCGCAATCCTCTGCGCACGAAATATCCGATTCACGGGCTCCCTGCGGGATCTCTATTGCTGGATGGCCTGCACGAGTTTCGGCCGAACCTGTTCGCGCTCGATCTCGGAAGCGTCCCACGCTCCGCCGAACGCTTTCACCAGGTAAACCGAGGTGGTCATTTGCTGTCCCAGTAACTGTGTCGCCAGGCGTTCGTTGCTCAGCAGTGTGGATTGCGCGGTAATGACATCGAGGTAAGTCGTGACGCCACCGACGTACCGGTCGTTCGCGATTTCAAGCGCACGGCGCGAGTCGGTGACGGCTGCCTGCTGCGTCTTCGCCGCCTGGTTCAGCAGGGCCAGACTGGAAAGCCCGTCCTCGACCTGCTGAAACGCCTCCAGCACGGATTCGCGATAGTTGGCGACCGAGGCGTCATAGGCAGCCCGGTTGGCCGCCAGATTGGCACGATTGCGACCGCCATTAAAAATGGGCTGCAGCACGTCGCCGCCGAGTGACCAGATAAGGCTGGGCGCATTTGCAAGTGTCGAGAGGTCCCTGCTCTGCCACCCGCCGCTGCCCCCCAGCGTAATGTGCGGATAAAAGGCGGTCATCGCCAGACCGACCTGCGCATTTTCATAGGCCATCTGCCGTTCACTGGTGGCCACATCAGGCCGGCGCTGCAGAATCTCGGATGGAACCCCGGCGGGAATCACCGGAGGAGTCACGTCAAACGGAGCCTCGGCTACGCTGAAAGCCGAGGCCGGCTTGCCGAGCAGCACGGCAATGGCGTGTTCGTCCTGGGCTCGCTGCTCGAGCACGAGCTGCAGCTGCGTAGCCGTCGAATCCAGCAACGCCGCTTGCTGGGCCACATCCAATCCATTGGCCACTCCGCCTTCGTGACGATGGTTGACCAGGTCCATCCCTTTCTGCTGGATGTCAACAGACTGCTTGACGACGCCGGCTTCCCGGTCCAGTTCGCGCAGGTTGAAATAGTCGGCAGCAAGCTCAGCCGTCAGTACCAAACGCACATTTTCCAGATCGGCTGCACTCGCCTGCAACGAAGCATTCGCCGCCTCCAGACTGCGGCGTACGCCGCCGAACAAATCAAGCTCGTAGCTCACGGAAAACGGGACCGAAAACAGGTTCTCGGTGTCAGGCCTCACCACCGCCGGGTTCGCACCCTCCAGCGGCCGGTTACCCGAGAATCGTTCACGCTGTCCGCTGGGGTCGGCGCTGAGGCTGGGAAAGTATGCGGCCGAGGCGATTCGCGCTTGCGACCGCGCCTGCAAGAGTCGATCCTCGGCCGCCGCCAGCGATTGGTTTGCCTGCAGCAGCTGTCGCTCCAGCTGGTCGAGTTCCGGGTCATGAAATATCTGCCACCACGCGCCTTTCGGAACGGCATCCTTCGGAGCCGCCGCCTGCCACGGTCCCTCGCCCTGCCAGGTGTCGGGAACCTGCACCGGAGGACGCTTGTATTCCGGACCCACGGTGCAGCCAAGACTCGACAAACAAGCGCAGGCGGCAAGCAACAGCGCCGTGCGCAACCCAAGCTTGGGGTCAAGCAATCGCCGCCATGGCTTCACGAGTGCACGGCTCCTTGACTCGGCTTATCGACGTGGACCCTTTGGCCTTCTTCGAGCGAATCGGAGGGATTGATGACAATTTGATCAGCCGGGTCGACACCGCCCAGAATCTCCAGCGTCGCGCCGAAGTCGCGGCCGATGTTGATGTGGCGCAAATGCACATTGCTGTCCTTGTCGACCACCGCCACCTGCGGTCCCTGGGCGCGGAATAACATGGCATTGACCGGAATCGTGATTCGGGGAATGGAAGTGCCACTGGCGAAGTGCACCTGCCCGAAAGAACCGGGAAGCAGCTTGCCGTCCTTGTTGGGAACATCCACTTCCGTATTCAGGGTCCGGGTCGCGGGGTCGATGGCATCGGCGGTGCGGGCGACCGTCCCGGCGAATTTCTGCCCGGGAAATTCCTGTAGCGTCACGTTGGCTTTCATGCCAACCCGAATATTGGGGGCATAGGCTTGCGGGACGCTCACATAGACGCGAAGCGGATCCACGCGCGCAATGTCGAACAGCTCTTTGCCAGCCGCTTGCGCCCCGGAATTGATGAGCGCACCCGGATCCACGGTGCGACGCGTCAACACTCCGGAAAAAGGAGCATAGACGTTCTTGAAAGACTCCAGCTGCTCGAGGCGACGAACGTTGGCATCCGCCGCCGCCAGGTTGGCCACCGCCTGGGTATATCCGCTGGCTTGCTGGTCGGCTTCCTGCTGCGAGACGGAATCGGTCTTGCGCAAGTTGGCCCAGCGATCGGCAGAGATCTTCGCCAGACCCAGGGCGGAATTGACCTGCTCGCGCGTCGCCCGCGCCTGGAGCAGTTCCTGATCGACTTCGGGGGTGTCGATGGCCGCCAGCAGTTCCCCCTTCTGCACCTTGCTGCCCATGTCCTTGTACCACCGCAAGAGGTAGCCGTTGGTTCGGGCGAAAATCGGGGACTCTTCAAAGGCCTGCAGGTTCGCGGGCAGCACAAGCTCGTCGTTTCCCGGCTCGGTTTGCGGCTCGACCACGGCTACGGTCGGAACCGCAACGGCATCGGTTTCTTTGGCCAGCGCGTCGGCTTCGCCCTTCCGGTTGATAAAGGTAATGGCGCCGGCGGTCAGCAGGACCAGCAGCGCCGCTCCCACCAGGATTTTCGCCCGCCCGGCGGGAGCCGCACCCACATCGGGAGGCCGGCTGATTTCCGGATGGGGGTGCGGCTGACTGACAGAACTTCTCTCGTCTGGCCGGGTCTGGTTTGCTTGCGTCGCTATGGGCGGCTGTACGGACATGATGATGACGTCTCCAACAAAGTCTCTGGTTCCTACTTTTGTTCCTGCGCCAACCTGGCCTGGCGGCGGCCATGGATGATGGTGAATACACTGGGCACAAAAAATAAGGTCGCGACGGTGGCAAACAGCAGACCGCCCACCACCGCGCGGCCGAGCGGTGCATTCTGCTCGCCGCCTTCACCGATGCCCAAGGCCATCGGCACCATGCCGATAATCATGGCCAGTGCGGTCATGAGCACCGGCCGCATCCGGGTGTAGCCGGCCTCGAGCGCCGCTTGCATCGCCGGCACTCCCATGTCCATGCGGTCCCGGGCAAACGAGACCATCAGAATCGAATTCGCGGTCGCCACCCCCATGCACATGACCGCGCCCGTCAGCGACGGAACACTGAGGGTGGTGCGCGTAATCAGCAGGAACCAGCAGATTCCCGCCAGCGCTCCCGGCAAGGCGGTGATGATGATGAACGGATCGAGCCAGGACTGGAAGTTCACCACAATCAGCAAATAGACCAGAACGATCGCCCCGAGCAGCCCGACACCGAGACCGAAAAACGAAGACTGCATGGTGACGACTTGCCCGCGCAGCACGATTTGCGTGCCCCGCGGAAGATGATCCCGGAAGGGCTGCAGCGCCTTCCTGATGTCGGAGGCAACGCCGCCCAGATCCCGGCCCTGTGTACCGACATAGACGTCGATGACCGGTTGCACGTTGTAATGGTTGACGACGGCGGGCCGGGCCACGGGCGTAAGTTGCGCCAGGTTCCCGAGCACTTGCGAACCTTGGGCGTTCGCGTTGGTCACCGGCGTATTCATCAAGTCCTCGAGCGAGGCCATCCTGTACTGCGGCGTCTGAATGGCGATGGGATAGGTGACGCCGTTTTTGGGATTCAGCCAGAAATTCGGAGCCGTCTGAAAGCTGCCGCTCAGACTGATCAGCACGCTCTGCGCGACATTCTGTGCGTTCAGTCCAACCTGGTTGATGCGCGTGCGGTCCATGTCAAGGTGGATGGTGGGCAGGCTGAGCATCTGCTGCACATGCACGTCGGCGGCACCGGGAATCAGGCGGATACGGTTCGCGATGCTCTGCCCGATGTCATAGCTGGTGCGCATATTCGCACCTATGATCTGGATATCGACCGGCGCGGGGAGTCCGAAATTCAGGATCTGTGAGACGATGTCGGCCGGCTGGAAGAAAAATTCCACGCCCGGAAAACGCGTCGGCAACTCGCGGCGCAATCTGCGAATATAACCCGCGGTCGGGTGATGATGTTCCGGGTTGAGCGAAATCAGAATCTCCGCGTCGTTGGTCCCAATCACGCCCGAACTGGCATAGGAAAGATTGATGCCCGAGTAGGGAACGCCGATATTGTCGAGCATGGTTTCCAACTCTTGCTTGGGAATCTCGCGGCGCAGCACCTTCTCCACGTCATCGCACAAACGCGCCGTCTCTTCCACTCGCAAACCCGGCCGGGCGCGAAAGTGCAGGCGAATCAGCCCGGCGTCCACTTGGGGAAAGAAATCCTGCCCCAGAAAGTACACCAGCCCCAGCGACAAGACGCAGAAGATGACAAAGCCGGTCGCGAACAGCCCCCGGTGCTCGAGCGTGGTTTCGAGCAGTTGCTGATAGGCTACGCGGAAGTTTTCGAACCCACGCTCGAACTTTCGCTGGAACTTCACCAGCGGATTTCGGGTCGCGGCCGCGCGATGCTCGTGCCCGCGCATGATGAACATCACCATGGTGGGGATGAGAGTGCGGGAGAGCAGATAGGAAGCGAGCATGGCAAACGACACCGCTTCCGCCAGCGGAACGAAAAGAAAGCGGGCGACACCGGCGAGAAAAAACATCGGTACAAAGACGATGCAGATGCACAGCGTCGATACAAAGGCCGGCACTGCAATCTGCTGCGCGCCGTCCAGGATCGCCTGCTTCATCTCCTTGCCCATCGCCAGATTGCGCTCGATGTTCTCGATTTCCACGGTGGCATCGTCGACCAGAATTCCGACCGCCAGAGCCAATCCTCCGAGCGTCATGATGTTGATGGTTTCACCGAGCGCGCTCAGCAGCAGCACGGAAACGAAGATGGACAAAGGAATGGAGACGGCAATGATGATGGTCGGACGCCAGTCGCCCAGAAAAAGCAGAATCATGGCGGCGGTCAGACAGGCAGCGGTCAGGCCTTCGCGGATGACTCCCTGAATCGAAGCACGCACGAACAGCGACTGGTCGAACAGAGCCTTGATGTTCAGTTCGGGCGGCAACGACTGGGCCGCCAGCGGCACCATGGCCTTCACCGCATCGACCACGGTTAGGGTCGAGGATCCGCCGAGTTTGAAGATGGCCATCAGCACGCCGCGCACGCCGTCCTGTCGCACGATGTTGGTCTGCGGCGCGAACCCGTCGCGCACGTGGGCCACGTCGCGCAGATAGAGCGTGGACGAGGTCGTGGTCTTCACCGGCAGATCGTTCAGTTCCGCCACCGTTTGCGGTGTGCCGTTCATTTCCACGTTGTACTCGGTCGGGCCAATCTTGGCCGTGCCTGCCGGCAGGATCAGGTTCTGGGCGGCCACGGCGTTGACGATGTCGGCGGGCGCCAGACCATACGACTGCAGTTTGGCGGAATCAAGATCCACCTGCACTTGGCGCGGCTTGCCGCCGAACGGATACGGAGTTCCCGCGCCCTGCACGGTGGTCAACTGGGTGCGCAGAAAATTCTGCCCCAAGTCGAACAACTGCTGTTCGGGCAGGGTCTTGCTGCTCAAACCGAGCTGCACGATCGGCGTCGAAGACGCGGTGTAGGTAATGACCAGCGGCGGAGTCGTGCCCGCCGGCAGTCCGCGCAGCACGGTCTGGCAAATGGCCGTCACTTGGGTCACCGCCATCGCAATATTGACATTCGGGCGGAAGAAGATCTTGATCACGGCTATGCCGCTCAGCGACTGCGACTCCTGGTGCTCGATGTCATTGACCGTGACCGTGAAGCCACGCTCGGAGTTGGTTACGATCCGGTCGGCCATCTCGCTCGGCGACAGTCCCGTATAATTCCACACCACGCTGACCACGGGAATATTAATGTCGGGGAAAATGTCGACCGGAGTGCGCGGAATCGTGACCAGCGTGAGAATGATGATGAGCAGTGCCATCACCACGAAGGTGTAAGGGCGGCGAAGCGCTAAGGCAACAATCCACATAACGGACGAAAACGGGTAACCTTTGGAACTGGATACTGCAGAACCGACCGTAATGAAGCGGCGGCGCCCACCGGCTGCCAACTTCTCACTCAGATTCAAAACAGTACGTTTCGGATTTAAATTATATTAGACTTCAGCCATGGTTCAAAATCCTATTTGGAGCGCCGGGGCGCGGAACGGAAGTAACGGGCGGAACGCAACTGCGGAAAAGCGCGCCCCCGGCCGACCGCGCAGTGAACAGTCGCGGCAGTCGATCCTGCGCAGCACCCTGAAGCTGCTCAGGCGGGATGGTGGATTTGCCGATCTGAGCATCGAGGCCATCGCCGAGGACGCTAGTGTTGGCAAAACCACGGTCTACCGCTGGTGGCCGACCAAGGCGGCACTGGTGGCCGACGCCTTCCACGCGAGCGCGATCGACGAACTCCGCTTCCCCAACACCGGCTCCGTGCAACACGACATGAGCCTGCAGATGCGGCGCCTGATTCGGGTGTTGCGCTCGCGGCGAGGCAAAATCGTCGCTGCCCTGCTCGCCGGAGGACAATCGGATCCGGAATTGATCGAGGCCTTCCGCGACCGCTTCCTCTGGCCGCGAAGAAGGCAGGCCTATCAGACCCTAACCCGCGGCATTGACCGTGGCGAGCTACCCGCCGACAGCGACCTCGATCTCATTCTTGACACGCTCTACGGACCGATTTACATGCGCTTCCTCATCCGCCACGACAAACTCGACGAGGGCTTCGCGGACGAGATTTGCGGCCTGGTGCTGGTGGGCCTCAAGCGCCAGATCCCCGGCCCAAAGTAATCATGTCCATCGCCCGTCGCCTGGAGTCTCAAGCGGGCTGCTCGACCTAAGCCATTAGCCCATAGAAACTTACCGTTCAACCTCGAAATCGCTCCAATCTCTGGTGGCGCTTGCCAGAAGCGGCCGTTTCCGTTTAATATTGAATAGCGACCGAAACAGTCGGAATTGAATCCGACTATAAAGGTCGGCATTTCGAGATGCTGAAGCTGACCAAAAAAGCGGACTACGGGCTGATGGCCATGAAGCATCTGGCCGAGCACGCCGACCGAGGCGCCTGCAGCGCGAAAGATGTAGCCGAGGCCTACGGCATTCCGCAAGAAGCGCTGGCGAAGATTCTGCAGCGGCTGGCCAAGGTCGGCCTGATCCGTTCTCAACATGGCATGAACGGTGGCTATACCTTGACTCGGGATCCGAAAACGATCTCCGCGTTCGAGGTGATCAAGGCAATCGACGGGCCGCTGTTCATCACCGCCTGCGTAACCGTCCGCGGCGAATGCGGCCAGAGCGGTCGCTGCACGATTCGCGAACCGCTGCGCAAGGTCAATGAGAGCATCGAGCAGGTGCTGAAGAACATCATGATTTCGCAGATGAACGAGGAGCCGGAAGTGCTCCATGTCACCACGCCGGCGGCCAAGCCGGCGGAGTTGGTAACGATATCGTAGTCAGCAGGTTCTGAGGAGAAACTTGATCATGAGTACGGATGGGAAAGCGGCACACTCGAACAGCAAAGACAACGGACAGCAGACAACGGCAAACGGCGTCCGCCTGCCGATCTACATGGATAATCACGCAACCACGCCGATGGATCCGCGCGTGCTCGAAGAGATGCTGCCCTATTTCATGGAGAAGTTCGGCAACGCCGCCAGCCGCAATCATCCTTTCGGATGGGCGGCCGAAGAGGCGGTCGAATTGTCGCGCGAGCGCATCGCCAAGCTGATCGGCGCGAGCTCCAAGGAGATCATCTTCACCTCGGGCGCGACCGAGAGCGACAATCTGGCCATCAAAGGCGTCTCCGAAATGTACCGCGAAAAAGGCAACCACATCATCACCGCCGTCACCGAACATAAGGCCGTGCTCGACACCTGCAAGCACCTGGAGAAATTCGGCTTCCGCGTCACCTATCTGCCGGTGCAGAAAGACGGACTGATCGATCTCGACGACCTGAAGCGCGCCCTGGACGACAAGACGATTCTGGTGACCATCATGGCTGCCAACAACGAAATCGGGGTCCTGCAACCGATTGCGGAAATCGGCAAACTCTGCCGCGAGCGCGGCGTGATCTTCCACACCGATGCCGTGCAGGCGATTGGCAAGGTGCCGGTGGACGTGAACAAGATGAATATCGACGTTGCCTCCATCACCGGACACAAGCTCTATGGCCCGAAAGGCGCAGGAGCGCTGTATGTGCGCCGCAAGAATCCGCGCGTGCAATTGGTGCCACTGATCGACGGCGGCGGCCACGAGCGCGGAATGCGCTCGGGTACGCTGAATGTCCCCGGAATCGCCGGCCTGGGCAAAGCCTGCCACCTGGCGCAGGAGGAAATGGCCCAGGAATCCTGCAAAATGGCGGGCCTGCGCAACCGTCTGCGAGACAGCATCATGAGCCGCCTGGACGAGGTCTACATCAACGGTTCCATGGAGCATCGGCTGCCCGGCAACCTGAATATCAGCTTCGCTTACGTGGAAGGCGAATCGTTGCTGATGGGCATCAACGATATCGCGGTTTCGAGCGGATCGGCATGCACCTCCGCCACGCTCGAGCCATCTTATGTATTGAAGGCGCTTGGTACCGGGGACGATCTGGCCCACAGCTCGATCCGCTTCGGCATCGGACGCTTCAACACCGAGGCCGAGGTTGATTATGTGGGCGACCGCGTGGTCGAGACGGTGCTGCGCCTGCGCGAACTTTCGCCTCTCTACGAAATGGCCAAAGAAGGCGTCGACTTGAAAAATGTGAAGTGGGCAGCGGAAGCGCACTAGAATCCGCAGGTTGCTCCAGATGGCAGCCTGAAACCTCAACCGGGGGTCCTTAAGAAGGGGTGAAGAAAAATGTCTTACAGCGATAAAGTGATCGACCACTACAACCATCCACGCAACGTCGGCTCCATGGACAAAAAGGACGCTGATGTGGGCACCGGCCTGGTGGGCGCGCCCGAGTGCGGCGACGTGATGAAGCTGCAGATCAAAGTCAATCCGCAGACCAACATCATCGAAGACGCGAAGTTCAAGACCTTTGGCTGCGGCTCGGCGATTGCGTCGTCCTCGCTTGCGACCGAGTGGGTCAAGGGCAAGACCATCGAACAGGCGCTGGAGATCAAGAACACCGAAATCGTGAAGGAACTGGCGCTGCCGCCGGTGAAAATTCACTGCTCGGTGCTGGCCGAGGATGCGATCCGGGCCGCCATCGGCGACTGGAAGAAAAAGCAGGAAACCGCGAAGCCCGTGGAAGTGCGGGCAGCGCAGTAAGTTCTGCTCTCGGCGCCCGGCGTGGTGGCGCAAGTGCATGCGGAATGATCACGCCCGATGAAGCGAGGGGTCCGCGGTTCGACGCCAGGTGCCGATCGCTCGCTTCGGTCGGATGACAGGATAGGGTGAACTGAGAGCTCCGAAAGCTATGGATCAAGCCGTCAAGCACGAAGCAGAGACCCAGCCGGGGAGCAAGCCCCAGGCTCCGGCCAAGGGCATCCAGGTGACCGACAACGCGCTGAAAAAAATCCGTTCCGCCATGGTGAAGGAAAACGTTTCGCCGGAGCAGGGCGGCCTTCGTCTGGGGGTGCAGGGGGGCGGCTGTTCGGGCCTGAGCTACAACGTCCGGTTCGACACCCAGCCGCGCGAGCGCGATCGGGTGTTTCAATTTGGAGACGTGCGGGTTTTCGTCGACCCGAAGTCATTCATCTATCTGCACGGGATGACGCTCGATTACCAGGAAACCCTGATGCAACAAGGTTTCGTGTTCGTCAACCCCAACTCCACCAAGTCGTGCGGTTGCGGAAGTTCGTTCTCATAAGCGGAGTAGGGTGGGGAGAGGGCCGTATCCGGTAGGGATCGGCTGACGGCAGGAGCCCACACCACGGTTGGTAGCGGGGGCGGGCTGCGCGCTCGCCCTAAATTTTGTTATGACAAATGCAGAATCCAAGTCGTCGCTGATCGTTCCCGGACAGGTACCGCGCGAAGCCACGCCGAGTTGCTGGTCGTGCGGCACCATGCGCGCCGTGCACTTCTGCAGTTCGTGCGGCAAAGTGCAGCCGCCGGTGCCGGTGGATTATTTCACGTTCTTCGGGTTCCCGCGCAAGCTCAATCTTGACGCCTCCCAACTGGAAAAGGAATTCTACGCGCTCAGCCGCAAGCTTCACCCCGACCTTTTCGGACAGGCAGACAGCGAAGAACGCGCCTGGAGCCTGGAACAGAGTTCCATGCTCAACGACGCCTACCGCACACTGAAAGACCCCATCAGGCGCACCGAGTACCTGTTGCGCCTAGAAGGCGTCGAACTGGAAGAACAATCGAAAAAGGCTACGGAAAAAGCGCGCACCAGCGGCGAGTTGAAAAAACAGGTTGTGCCCGCCGACCTTTTGGAAGAAGTCTTCGAACTCAATCTGCACCTGGAAGAATTGCGCGCCCAGAAGAAGCTGGGCGAGGACGATCCTGCCTTACTGGAAGAAATCGGCAAGGCCAAGCTCTCGCTGGAAGAGAAATACGACGCCCTGTTCAACGAGCTCAAGGCGCAGTGGAATCGCTGGGACCGATTGGTCGACAGCGAAGCCTCGGAGGGAACCGACGACGACCGGCGAAAAATCCTGGCTACGATCCTCGATATACTGAACCGCAGAAACTACGTGCGAAACCTGGTCCGCGACGTGAACGAAGCCATGGAGTGAAGCGAACTGGCTGTTTGTGATTTTCAATTTTAGAGCAATGCGTCACCGGCAATTTGAATCACCGATTCCAAATCAGTAACTACACATGGCAACAGACACCATCGTCGGCATCGATCTCGGCACTACCAATTCCCTGGTCGCCTACATGCGGGGGGATTGCCCCCACGTCATCCCCGGAGAAGACGGGCTGAACCTGGTCCCATCGGTGGTTGCGCTCGACGAGAACAACCAGATCCTGGTCGGCAACGCCGCGCGCAAGTATCTGATCGAAACCCCGGAGCGCGCTGTCTACTCGGTCAAGCGCCTGATGGGGCGCGGCCTCGAGGATATTCAGCAAGAGCTGAAGATGTTCCCCTTCCGCCTGGCTGACGACTTGCAGTCCGGGGAAGTCATCCGCATCAAGCTGGGGACGAGGACGTTCACCCCCCCCGAGATCTCGGCCTTCATCCTGCGTCAGCTGAAGCGCAATGCCGAGCGTTTTTTCGCCGCGCCCGTGACCCAGGCGGTGATCACCGTCCCTGCATATTTCAACGATGCGCAGCGGCAAGCCACCAAGGACGCCGGCCGCATCGCCGGTCTGAACGTCTTGCGCCTGGTGAACGAGCCCACGGCGGCCTCGCTCGCCTACGGTCTCGACAAGAACAAGCACGGCATCGTGGCCGTGTATGATCTGGGCGGCGGCACCTTCGACATCTCGATTCTCAAGCTGCACGACGGCATTTTCGAGGTCGTAGCCACCAACGGCGACACCCACCTCGGGGGAGACGACATCGACAATCTCCTGATTGCCATCGCGCTCGATGACATTCGCGGCGATTTGGGACTCGATGTCCGGCGCAACGGTGAAGCCGTAGCCCGCATCCGCAAGGCGGTGATCGAGGCCAAGATCGCCCTCTCCTCGCAGCCCTCGGCCAAGCTCGATGTCGACTTGCCGGGCGGAAAGAAATATCAGCGCGAGGTCTCAGTCGAGATGTTCGAGCAGATGATCCAGCCCATCCTCGATCGCACCGTCGGTCCCTGCAAGCAGGCGCTCAAAGACGCAGGCCTGAAACCCGAACAGGTCGACGAGGTGGTCCTGGTCGGCGGCTCGACGCGCATTCCAAAAGTGCGGCGCCTGACCGAGGATCTGTTCCGCCGCGTCCCCCACACGGATCTGAATCCGGACGAAGTGGTTGCCCTCGGCGCTGCCGTGCAAGCCAACATCTTGGGCGGCGGTTCGGAGATCACAAAAGAGATGCTGTTGCTCGACGTCACCCCGCTGTCGCTCGGAATCGAGGTGGCGGGCGGCGTGACCGACAAGATCATCCTGCGCAACTCCACCGTGCCGGCCTCGGCCACGCAGTACTACACCACCCAGATCGATGGCCAGACCAACGTGGCGATTCACGTGCTGCAGGGAGAGCGGGAACTGGCGCGCGATTGTCGCTCGCTGGCACGCTTCGATCTGAAAGGAGTCCCCCCCATGCCCGCCGGCCTGCCCCGCATCGAGGTAAAGTTTCTGATCGACGCCAACGGCATTCTGCGCGTCTCGGCGCGCGAGCAACGCAGCGGACAGGAAGCCGAGATCGACGTCCAGCCGAGCTATGGACTCACCGACGAGCAGGTGGAGAACATGCTGCTCGAATCGTTCGACTTCGCCGAAGAAGATTTCCGCCAGCGCCAGATTATTGAAGCGCGCCGCGAAGCCGAAACCATCCTCACCGCTCTGGCGAAAGGAAAAAACAGCCCGGCCTGGCAGGAACTCCAGGGCGTCGAACGCGGCCGCATAGGCGCTCTTGAACAAGCTCTGGTCGAGGTCAAAGATGGCGACGACTATCATGCCATCCGCGAGGGCATCGACACTCTGAATCAAGCTACCATGCGGCTGGCGGAGCTCATGATGGATACCGCCGTTTCGACCGCGCTCAAGGGAAAAGCAATGGACGACGCCGATCTTGAGGAAGGCCCGCGAGCCGGGCACCCGGTGGCCAAGGCGGATTTTGAATGAAGCAGGAGTCTTTACATGTCTGAGCAACGGACGCAAAGCCCGGGAACGACCACGGTGGACGCTCCCGGCGAAAATACGGTGGAAGTCACCTTTCTTCCCGAGGGCAAGACGGTTAGCTTCGAACACGGCAAGTTGCCGTACAAGGATCACGGCAAGGAAGAATCGCTGCTCGATGTGGCCCTGAACTTCGGTGTGCATCTCGATCATGCCTGCGGGGGCAACTGCGCCTGCACCACCTGCCACATCTGGGTCAAAGAAGGTGCGGACCTGCTTTCCGAGATGGAAGACGACGAAGCCGACAAGCTCGACATGGCCGCCGATCTTCAGCTAAACTCACGCCTCGGGTGTCAGACAGTAATCAAGAAGCCGGGCCGGCTGATCGTCGAGATCCCCGCCTGGAACCGGAATTACGTTTCCGAGGAACACTAGCCAAGAACCCGCAGCAGGAGCCCTGATTCATGGCCCAAGAACTCAGCTGGAATGACGCGGAAGACATCGGTATTCTGCTCTCGGAGACCCATCCCGAACTCGACCCGCTCGCCGTCCGTTTCACCGACCTGCACAAATTCGTGATCGCCCTTCCCGGATTCACAGACGATCCCGCGAAGTCAAACGAAGCCAAGCTGGAAGCGATTCAGATGGCCTGGCACGCCGAGGTCCTCGACCGCACCCAGGGATGACTTCGGCGGCGCCCGCCATCAGCGCGCGCCCACCGTATTTGACACCCCGTCTTCCACGCTCGCCTCGCGCAGAAACTTGGCCGCTTCTTCCGGAGGCGTGGGATTGATGTAGAACCCGGTTCCCCATTCGAATCCGGCAGTCTTGGTCAGCTTCGGCATGAATTCGATGTGCCAGTGGTAGTACTCGTTGGCCGGATCCTGCGCCGGCGAGGTGTGCACGACCAGGTTGTAGGGGGGATTGTCGAGCACGCGATCGGCCTTCATCAGCAGAAGCTTGAGCGCCTTCGCCAGATTCTCGAACATGTGCGACGACGAGTTCTCAAACGCAGATTCGTGCCGCTTGGGCAGGATCCAGGTCTCAAAGGGAAAGCGGGGAGCATAGGGCGCAATGGTCAAGAAATCTTCGTTCTCGGCCACCACGCGCGTGCCACTCTCGATTTCCTGGCGGATGGCGTCGCAAAACACACAACGCTCCTTGTAGATGTAGTACTGCTTGGCCCCCTGCAGTTCCTCCACCACGTAAATGGGCACAATCGGCAGCGCGATCAGCTGCGAGTGCGAATGCTCGAGCGAGGCGCCGGCCGCCTCACCGTGGTTTTTGAACAGCAGAATGTATTTGAAGCGCCGGTCCTTCTTGAGATCGAGAATGCGATCCCGAAACGCCCAAAGAACGTCTTCAATTTTTTTCGCCGACAGCAAGGCCAAAGTGGAATTATGGTCGGGAGTTTCGATGATGACCTCATGGGCGCCGATGCCATTCATCTTGTCAAACATGCCCTCGGCCTGCTTATTCAGATTCCCTTCGATACCGAGGGCGGGAAACTTGTTGGGAACGACGCGAATGGTCCACCCCGGACTGTCTTTCGGCCCAGCGCCTCCGTTGTTGCTCGGTCGATAGGCTAGGATTTCCGACGGCGTCTTGCTCTCATTGCCATAACAGAAGGGACAGAATCCGCCTTTGATCTTTATCGCCTCGCGCACAAAATCGGTAGGCCGCTTGGCGCGATCTGTGGAAATTATCACCCACCGGCCCACGATGGGGTCTTTTCTTAATTCAGGCACGTACTAAATCCTTTCAGCAACGATTCCGCAAAGCCACGATTGTACGACACGGGAAACGCATTTTGAAACCGCTCGAACGAGGGTTGGCTGTGTCGGAATTCATAATATACGGCGAGCCCGGAGAACCGCCACTCATACCGGGGCGGATACACCGCACCTCGAGGGCAACAGCGGTCGCTCGGGGGGGGTTGGCGGCGATCGCCTGCCGCTTCCAGCGTCCTCCCCACATCGAGATCTCCAGCTCCACCGTAGCCTCGTCGACAGACCCGCGATGTGATGCTCATCACCGGACCGCCGGTACAATTGGCCGGCTGGAGTTCGGGCTCGCGAGCACGCCTCTTCCGCCCGCCGCCTCCGATATCGGCCAAGCGCCCGGGTCGCGCGATTTCCCGTGGTCGCGCCGGTGTTTCCCGGCCGCGTTCACCAGCACCACACCACCGAGAGCCACGGCCCCGCCCGCCAGTGGAATCGGCTTCGGAACCTCGCCCAGCCAGATCCAGGCAATGCCGATGGCCACGACCGGAATCACATAGAGTATGGTCGCGGTGCGTCCCGCCGCGCCGTGGGAAAGCACATAAGCCCATGCCCCATAAGCGATCGCCCCGGGAAAAACTCCGAGATAGACAACCGCCAGCGTCGCCGGCAGCGGAGCAGCGCGCAGATTGTGCACCACGCCGCTGGCGAAGGGCAGCAGCAGCGCAGTGCCAAACCAGATCGAGTACGCCGTAAGCTCCAGGGCGCTATAGCGCCCGAGATAATGCTTCTGCAGGATCATGTAGAGCGCGGAGGTGAGCGCAGCCGCAAGAATGATCAGCGAGTGCCTGGAGACCCGGATGGCTTCTCCTTCTCCGCCAGCCATGAGCGCAACTCCGGCGAAGCTCACAAGGACTCCAAGCCACGCCCTCGGCGTCAGTTTTTCCTGGAGCCACAAGCGCGCCGCCAGAGCGGTCCAGATCGGAGTGGATGCGATCAGCAGGCTGGCAGTGCCGGCCGCCACCCGGGTCTCCCCATAGTTGAGCGCCAGGTTGTAAAACGTAATGCCGATCGCTCCGGTGAGCGCCAGTCCGGGAAGGTCGCGCCATTCGGGAGCCCGAAAATGCGCGATCCCGGCATAAATGCCGAGCACCGTCGATGCGACCAGGAAGCGCACCAGGGCCAGGTTGGCGGGCGAATAGCCGCGCAATCCGGCGCGAATGCCCGCAAAGGCAGAGGCCCAGACCACCAGAGTGAACGCCAGAACCGACAACGTGCGAGCGGTAAAGCGCGGCATCGTGCGCCTCCTTCCCATCAGAATTTCGTTGGATCTACAGCAGTCGAGCGGCGGGAGAGGGCTTTACCGCAGCGAGACGGAATCGCTCACCAGGTATCGCCGCCGCGTTCCGGAGGCCAGGCGCCTGCCTGGCGCCGGAGCAAGACAATCTGGCCGGCGTGATAGCTGTTATGCGCGGTGATCTGGTAGAGCATGGCATGCACCGTGGTTTCGCGCGGAGCCGGTGAGGGTCCCGGGCTGAAAACCTTCCGTTCCAACACCGCCCCATTCGAGCCCGCCAGCCGCGCCACCTCAACCAGCAAATCCGTGAAGCGGCGAATCGTCGCCAGCCATCGCTGCTCCGCCTCGCGATGGTCCGCCGCCGGACCGGGATGCGCTGGCCAGCTTTTCCCCGCTTGGTTCGGGTACGGGCGATGGTCCCCCGCCATGATCGCCAGATCGTAATCCATCCAGTAATTCATATGCTCCACAATCTGCCAGATGGAGTGCGGAGATCCCGCGACCAGGCGCGCTGCCAGTTCCGCCGGAACATCTTCAATCGACGCAACCGGATCCACATGGGCGCCCCTGCCGTATACCAATTCGCGCACCGTGCTGTCGCCCATACGATTTTCCCGGTAGAAACGGGGCGAGCCCCGTCTCTCGTGTGCCGCGGCAAAAGGCGCAAGTTCCGGCGTGGCCACTTCGGGCGGGGCCAGGCTAGGCGTTGCGCTCGACGCTTGCGATCGCCTCTTCGAGCACATCGACCGCAACGTCGGCTTCATCCTTGGTAACGACCAGCGGCGGCGCAATCCGAATCGTGCTCGGCCCGCAGCCCAGAAACAGCACGCCACGCTCGAACGCCGACTCCACGATGCGGTCGCGCTCGCTGTTGCCGTACTCCAGCGTCTTCTGGTCTTTCACGATCTCGACGCCAATCATCAGGCCTCGTCCCCGGACATCGCCGACGATCCGGTGCTGGCCCGGCCACGCTTCCATGCGCTTGCGCATGTGTTCGCCGACTTCCTGGGCATTGCGCAACAGGCCTTCGGTTTCGATCACGTCGAGCGTGGCCAGCGCCGCCGCAATGCAAACCGGGTTCCCACCAAACGTCGAGGCGTGCGAGCCTGGAATCCAGTCCATGACATCGGCCTTGCTCATCGTCACGCCGAGTGGCATGCCGGAGGCAATGCCCTTGGCCATGCAGACCATGTCCGGATGCACGCCGGTATGCTCCACCGCGAACCATTTGCCGGTGCGCCCAATGCCGCTCTGCACCTCGTCGACCACCAGCAGGATGCCGTGCTTGTCGCAAATCCGGCGCAGTTCCTGCATAAACACCGTCGGCGCCACCACGTACCCGCCCTCGCCCTGAATGGGCTCGACAAAAATCGCCGCTACTTCCTCCGGCGCCAGAACCGTCTTGAACAATTTGTCTTCAATGAAACGCGCGCAACCGAGCGCAAATTTTTCCGCATCCTGTGCTCCGCTCGCACAACCGCGATATACATCGGGATAGCGAATATGCGTTACACCGGGCACGAGCGGCGCGAACCGCCGCTTCTGCTGCGGCTTCGATGCGGTCAGCGAGAGAGCGCCCATGGTACGTCCATGGAACGCTCCCAGAAAGGCGATGATCTGCTGCCGCTTGGTGTGATAGCGCGCCAGTTTCAAGGCGCACTCGATCGCTTCCGCCCCCGAGTTTCCGTAGTAAATCTTGTGCGGCCCCGGCATGGGTGCAATCTTCGAGAGCCGCTCGGCCAGCGTCACCATGCCCTCGTAATAAAAATCCGTACCCGACATGTGGATCAGTTCTCCCGCCTGCTTCTGAATGGCGGCGACCACCTCCGGATGGCAATGCCCGGTCGAGACCACGGCAATCCCGGCCGAGAAGTCGAGGAACTCGTTACCATCCACGTCTTCGACCACGATGCCGCGCCCGCGCTTGGCCACCAGGGGATAGGAGCGCGTGTAGGATGGGGAAATATATTTTTCGTCGCCCGCGAGAATGCGCCTGGCGTTCGGGCCGGGAAGCGCCGTCTTCAGCTTGGGGCCGGCATGCAGGATATTGGTGGTCATGAAGTCCTCCAGAGGTTCTCAGTTCCCGGTTCTCACACTGTACTCGCCTGATCCGGTCCGCTTCGGCCATGCTGCTGGGGCTACGAGCGAAAGCCAAAAGTTGGGACTGAAAAAGCAATGGGCGAAAGAAAAAAAAGGCGAAGCGGGAAGAATTAGTCGCTGCCAAAGAGGTTGGCGCGCACGTGCGAAGGCAGAACCGACAGGTACCGGCGAGGACAGGCGCGTCCTTCAATCCAGCAAGTCTCAAGCGAAATGGAGCCCTTCGAGCGCATAACAGCCAGCAACAGTATATCCCGTGTTCGCTCGCGGCGTAACCCCCAAAAAGACGCGCCCCAATCGCCGTCTTCGCCGCAAACCAGGTTCGGACCAGGCCATTCGCCCGATCCCCTGCAGGAAGCAAGCTCGGCCAGGCACCCGCGCGGCGCCCTCGTCAGGTCGAACTGGTCGAGTCCAGCCTGGCGGCAAATACAAAAAGGTCGCCGAGCAGAAAATTGACCAGCGAACAGACGGCGATGGCCAGAAGATTCGACCCAACGTAGTTCCATTTCAGCTCCGCCGTCAGCAGCCACATCAGCCCCAGATTTCCGGCCAGAGACACCCCTCCGTTGCTGACATTGAACTTACCCAGCCGGACCCATGACTCCCGCCGCCGGGAAGCCGGCCGGTCCCGCCAGGTAAAGCGCTCGTGCCACAAGAAATTGTGGATCACAGCAATCTCAACCGCGAGCCAGGTGGCGAGCAGAGAATCGAATTTCAGCCCGGACCGGAAAACCACCAGCGCCGTGAGTTGCACAACCATTCCCATCCCGCCGACCGCGTTGAACTTCAGCCAACGGAGCAAGGCCGGCTGCGGATGGTCCTGCGAGCCCGGCGCTCGAAACGGAAAACTGCGTTCCGGCAAAGGGGAGCCGCTCATGAAATGCTCTCTTCGCGGTAAAGCCGTGCCGTATGGTTCACACACACAACCACCAGCATCAGGGCCATACCCGCCAGCCCAATCGCGCCACCAATGTCGAACAGCCGATATCGCCCATGAATCACCCGGGCCCAGCGCAGCAGCGCCAAATTGCCTAGCGCCAGGAGCACGCGCAATTCCGTTGGCCCAAAGCGCCACACAGAAAGATGAAATTCGCCAAGCGCATAGGCCGCCAAATAGGACTCAATCGACAAAAGTAGAAACGCGATCAGCAATCCCATCGCAATTCCGGGATGCATGTATCCCGAAAGCGCCAGCCCGCCGAGCATCGCCAGCGCCCCGATCGAATCGATGATGTGGTCGACATAAAAACCGTAGCGCGGCCTCTCTCTCTGCCGGACACGTGCGAGCGTCCCGTCCAGGCTGTCGCCAAACCAGTTCGCGGCGAGCGAAAACACGGCCGCAATCAACCAGCGGCGATCAAGGGCGGCCAGGGCGTAGCAAACACCGGTCGCCATCTGTGCTGCGAAGCCGAGCACGGTTAGCTGATCGGAATTGACCCAGGCGGGCATCCGCTCCGCCATCCAGACCAGCGCCCGTCTCTCGGCCGCCGCCAGAAAACTCCCATGCACCCGCACGGTCTCCCGGAAACCCGGCCGCGGGGACTCGGCTAACGCCGACTCTGGTTCCCGCTCCCGAAATTGTGCTCTCGAAATAGCCATAACCAGCCTCCGCCTGCGGCTATATGACGCGGGCGGCTGGCGGCGAGCAATAGCCTGGAGGTAAAACGAAGCTCAACAGATATCCGCTTTTTTGCCAATCAGATACGTCGGGAAATCAAGCGAGCCCGCCCAGCATAGCAACGGGGGTGCAAGGCACGCAGTGGCGCATGCCTAAGCCTAAACCGGTAACTAAGCCCCCGAGCCGAAAACAGGAGGTCGCGAAAACCCGTCGCCAGGGTTGCCTGCCTGCGACGCGATCGCCGGGCCGGTGATGACGGCAGAATGCCGCGCCTACCTTAATCCACGATGACCGGGAACTCTTTCCGAAAGTGTGATCCGATCCGCGCCCCGAAAGACCCGGTTCATTGCCCGGGTTGCGCCCGGTCGGGGTGCGCGAGAGCTTCTTCGACCGCCATCCGTATCTGCGCCACCGCCCAGCGAATCTCCTCGCACGAAATCACCGCCGGCGGGGCAATCAGCAAATGGTCGCCCGCAACCCCGTCCACGCATCCCTGCATGGGATAAACCAACAATCCGCGGCGCAGACACGCCTGCCCCACCCGGGCGGCAAAATTGTTCTCCGCCGCAAACGGCGCCTTCGTCTTTTTGTCCGCCACAAACTCAACCCCCCACAACAACCCGAGCCCCCGCACATCCCCGACCGCATCCAAATCGCAGAGACTCTCGAGCGCAATCTTCAACTCCGCCCCGGCCGTCCCCTCCACATCGGAGTCTGCCGCCTGCACCAGCTTCCGTGCCCGCACATGCCGGAGCACGGCGCGTCCGGCAGCCAACGAAACCGGATGCGCGTTGTAGGTAAAACCATGCAGAAAGGCTCCTGACCCCCCGGCAATGGCATCGACTACTCGGGGGCCGGCAATCACCGCCCCCAGCGGAGCGTAGCCCGACCCTAACCCCTTGGCCGCAACCAAAATGTCGGGAACAACGCCGCCTCGCTCCGGAGAAAAATGCTCGATCGCGAAATTCCGCCCGGTGCGGCCGATCCCCGTCATGACTTCATCGGCAATCAGCAGCACCCCATGCCGCCGGCAAGTCTCGGCGATTGCCGGCAGGTACCCCGGCGGAGGCGTAACCGCTCCCAACGTTGCCCCGCTCAAGGGCTCAAAGATGAAGGCGGCCACTGCGCCCCGGGCCGCCTGAATGGCGCGCTCCAGCTCGGCGGCATACTGCTGGCCGCAGTGGTAACAGCTGTCGGTGCAGTCGAAGGCACAGCGATAGCAATAAGGAATGCCAACGTGCTCAAACTCGCGCATCATCGGCTGGAAAATTGCGCGTCGTCTCTGGTTGCCCGAAACCGCCAGCGCCCCCAGCGTCGATCCGTGATAGCTCTGCTGCCGGCTCAGAATCTGATGCCGATTTTTCTCGCCAATCTCCACCTGGTACTGGCGCGCCAGCTTCAATGCCGTCTCCACCGACTCCGATCCGCCGCAGGTAAAGTAAACCGCGCCGCCGGCAAAATGCTCTCCCGCAAAATCAAGCAACTCCGTAGCAAACTCCTCGGCCACCGGAGTCGTGAACTGACTGCTGTGGACAAACTCCAGCTGCCGAGCCTGCTCCACCATGGCATCGCCAATTTCGCCAACACCATGCCCGATAAAATTCACCGCCGCCGATCCGGAAAAATCCAAGTAGCGCCGGCCCTCACCATCCCAGACACAAACGCCCTCGCCCCGCACCGCCAAGGGATAAGGCCTCAGAAATGAGCGCCGCAATACCGGCGTACGCAATGGGCGCGAGTTCCAGCCAGGTTCAGCCACAAGCGGATTATAAAGGGAGCCTGTGGCGCGGCACTCGACCACCGAGTCCATTCGAGCCGTGGCCCGCATCGCCGGGCCGTGGGGGGCTTTCCGCCCGGCACCGGGAAAGGCCGGAGCCTCCGCTGCGAACGATTACCATTCCCGATTCCATCCCGCCGATATCCCGCCACCGCCCGGCGAGATGCGTTAATCTGCGAGGGATGGGTCTTGCCCGCTTCTTTCGTCCGTCCCACCAGCACACCGCCTTCTCAGCCACCCTGCTGCTGATGACGGCCATCACCCTTTCGCGCGTGATCGGTTACATCCGTGAGGCCTACATCGCCTACGCCTTCGGCGCCGGAAAGCTCACCGACGCCTATGTCGCCGCCTTCACCCTCCCCGACCTGCTCAACTACATCGTGGCCGGCGGCACGGCCTCCATCACATTCATCTCCATCTACACCCGGTTTTTGGCGGAAGAGCGCGAGCAGGACGCGCAGAAGACCTTCTCCATCATCATCACCGTGATGACGACGGTGCTCGTCGCCGGCACCATCCTGGCCGAAATCTTCACTTCACAGTTCGTCAACTCGATGTTCGGCGGCTTCAATGCCGAACAAGTTCGCCTGTGCGTACATCTCACCCGCATTCTTCTTCCTTCGCAGATCTTCTTCTATGTCGGAGGAGTGGTCACCGCGGTCCTGCTCTCGCACCGGCTGTTTCTGTTGCCTGCCCTTGGTCCGCTGATCTACAACCTGTTTATTATCGCCGGCGGAGTCCTCGCCGGGCGCCGAGTCGGCATCGACTCCCTGGCCTATGGCGCGCTCGCCGGCAGCATCGCCGGGCCTTTTCTGACCAACGCCATCGGAGCCGCCAGGATTGGCACCGGATACCGTCCCTCATTCGACCTGAACAATCCCGCTTTCCGCCACTGGGTGCGCATGTCGATTCCTCTCATGCTTGGGGTTTCGCTGGTCACCGCCGACGACTGGATTCTCCGCCACTACGCCGCAAAGGGAATCGGCGACATCGCACGCCTCAACTTTGCCAAGCGTCTGTTCGCCGTTCCCATCGCCATTCTCGGACAAGCCGCCGGCCAGGCATCGCTGCCCTTTTTCTCACGTCTGTTCGAAGAAAAGAAGTTCGAAGAGTTCGCCGCCACCGTCAACGCTTCGGTCTACCGCATCACCGCTGCATCGCTGCTGATGACCGGATGGATGATGGCCATTGCCCTCCCGCTCATCGATCTGGTCTACCGTCGCGGCGTTTTCACCTTCGCCGACTCCGAATCCACGGCTACCTACTTTTTCTGGTTCTCGCTGTCGCTCGGGTTGTGGTCGAGCCAGGCGCTCTATGCCCGCGCATTTTACGCTTCCGGCAACACGCTGACTCCGATGATCGCCACCAGCATCATCACCGTCGTATCGCTGCCCATGTACGCGCTTCTGTTCCGCACGTTCTCGATCACCGGACTCGCCATCGCCTCCGACTTGGGCATTGCCGCAAACGCCCTGGCCATCGCACTGTTGCTGCATCTTCGCGGCATGGTGTCGTTCGGCGGCATGAACTGGAAAGAGTTGGGAAAATCGGCACTCGTCGGCCTGGTCTCTGGCGCTTTAAGTCACCAGGTGATGCGCAGCATCCCGCTCGACGGCACGCGCCGCGCCGACCTGTTCGCGCTCGCGCTCGGCTCGCTGACCTGGGCCGCGGCCGCAGCCGCAGGGCTCTGGTTATTGGGATCAGAATTACCGGCAGACCTGCGCAGAAAAAACCCAGCCGCATCTTCAGGAGTCACCGCAAGCGGGGCCAGCGAAACCTTGGCCGCCGGCAAAGAGCCGTGAACCGGTTGCTGAGTGCGGCGACCGTGGTCTTGCCCCTACGGTTCCGAACCAGGCGCGTTACCCGCAGCGGCACCGTTTACCGAGGCACGCGCCGCAAGACAAAACGGACCTCAGAGAGGTCCGTTTTCTAACCCTGAATTTCCGCTGTCGCCGACAGGTCGATCGGCGATCGCGATCCCTGAATCTGGACGGCGAAGTCGCGCCTACGCCCTTGCCGCGATCGCCGGTTCCGGCGCCGCCGCCGCGACAGTCTTCACTTCTTCGATCTTCGATTCCGTCTTCGCTCCCGCAGATCCCGCCTTGCGGATGTCGATGCCGCCCTTGAAGAAGGCACCGTCTTCAATCGAAATGCGCGCTGCTACCACATCGCCCGTCAGAGAGCCATCGCTGCGGATATCCACCCGGTCGCTCGCGGTCAAGTTGCCCCGTACCTTGCCGAGGACCACGATTTCCCGCGCGCTGATGTTCGCCGCCACCACGCCATTGCGCCCGATGGTCACGCGGTTACCGGAGAGGTTAATCGATCCCTCGACCCGGCCGTCAATATACAGGGATTCGGAACCTGTCACCTCACCTTTGATCACCAGCGACTTGCCAATCGTGGCCTGGTCCGAAGTGGTCGTCGTCACCGGACGCGGCGCAGCCGCGGGCTCGCTCGTAGTCATCACCGGCGCCGTCGGCGCAGTAGACGTGCTCGGACGTTCCGGCTCAACCGGCCGGCCAGGTGTTGCAGGTTGATTCGTTGGCTTCCACATTGTTAGAAATCCTTTCCTTATGTTTTAGCGATTATAAAGCGCCGCCGCATTTCTAGTGCCAAAGCGAATTGTACTCCTCGGTTAACGCCTAACGCTGTGGAAATCCAGCATTCTTATTGTTTTTCATAGTTCCCGTAATGGTTCCCCCGCTGCGACCCCCTGGCGCCCGCACTCCAATCATGTAAGCTCTGCCCAGCCTGCGGTAATTCTTTTATCGCGATAAGATGGAGCCTTGGGGAACGACCGAACCGAACGTCATCTTTTACGAGGAATCCTGCCATGACCACCAGCGACCTGACCGCGACCGCTTCCCTACGACCCTTGCCCGGAGAATACGCTCCTTATTATGAGAAATATCTCGCGGCCGTCCCGGGCGATGACATTCTCGCCATCCTGGAAGCCCAGCGGCGCCAGATGCTGCTCCTGCTCACCGGACGCGCCGAAGCCGACGGCGAACTCCGCTACGCCCCCGAGAAGTGGACGGTCAAAGAACTTCTGGGACACATCTGCGATGCCGAGCGCATCTTCGCCTACCGAGCCCTGCGCATCTCTCGCGGGGATACCACGCCCCTCGCCAGCTTCGACGAAAACGCCTACGCCCGCAACTCCCCGCTCTCCCGTCACCCCCTCTCGGACCTGATCGAAGATTACATTGCTGTCCGGCGCGCCACCCTCTCGCTGTTCCGCAATCTCGACCCAGCTGCCTGGACCCGCCGCGGCATCGCCAGCAGCCATGAAGTAACCGTGCGAGCGCTCGCCTACATCATCGCCGGACACGAACTGCATCATCGCCGAATCCTGGAAGAGAAATATTTGAAAACGCTGTAGCGGTAAAGACGAAACAGATGGTCGTCCTCGCCTCAGCCTGTGACCAAGCACCAAGACCAGAGACCTGACACCTGATGCTCTCCGACTCCGCCATCCTCGGCCACATCGCTCGCCAACCCAAAAAGACAGCGAGTCACAAGCAACTGTTGCGCGAACTTGCGGTCCAAGGAGAAGCCCGACGCGAGCTGACCGACCGTCTCTTGGCGCTGGTCAGCAAAGGCGAACTGCTCGCCATCGACTCGGAACGATACGCCATTCCGCAAGCGGCTAAAGGGCGCAATCTTTTGGTCGGCCGCCTGACGATGCATCGCGACGGCTTCGGCTTCGTAATCCCCGAAGCCACCTCGCTCGACGACGATCTCAAGCGCCGCCTGTCGGGAGACATTTTCATTGCGCCGCATGCCACCGCCTCCTCCATGCACGGCGACCGCGTGCTGGTCGAAGTTACCTCCATCCGCAGCGACGGTCGAGCCGAGGGCCGCATCATCCGTTCCCTGGCGCGCGCCCACCCGACCGTGGTTGGCATCTTCCATTACGGACGCCGCCACAACTTCGTCAAGCCCATCGACGAGAAGGTAACGCAGGAAATCATCATCCCACCCGGCCTGGAGAACCCGAAAGCCCGCGAACCCTCTCGAGCGAACCAGCCGCAGAGGCCGACATCCCCAGACCGAGTCATCGGCGACGAGGCCAAAGTCCACACCGACGGGCCGGATCTGGAAGGCGTCGTGGTCGATGTGGAAATCACCGACTGGCCCTCGGCAACCCAGAATCCCCGCGGGCGAGTCATCGAAATCCTGGGCGCGGAAGATGATTTCGGGGTCGACGTAGAAATCATGATCCGCAAGCACCACCTGCCGCACCGCTTCCCGCCCGAAGTCATCGAAGAAGCGCAAAGCATCGAGAAAAGCATCTCCCAACAGACCCTGCGCCGCCGTCGCGATTACCGAGACCTCGCTGCGGTAACCATCGACGGAGAAACCGCCCGAGATTTCGATGATGCCGTTTACGTCCGCCGACTGGGCGACGGCAACTACCAACTCCAGGTCCACATCGCCGATGTTGCCGAATACGTAATCCCCAATTCCCCACTTGATCAGGAAGCCCGTCTCCGAGGCACCAGCGTTTATTTCCCCGACCGCGCCGTCCCCATGCTCCCGCTGGAACTGTCAACCGACATTTGCAGCTTGCTCCCGCACGTCGATCGGCTGGTTCTGTCCTGCACCATGGAGATCGACCCGCAAGGCGAAATTAGAAGTTACGAAATCAGCGAAGGCGTGATTCGCTCGGCGAACCGCATGACCTACACCGCCGTCAACGCGGTACTCCAACTCGAGCCATCGGCGCGCGAGCAATACGCGGCGCAAGTGGAATATTTTGCATGCATGCGTGATCTCGCCATGATCCTGAACCGCAAGCGACAGCGACGAGGATCGATCGACTTCGATCTCCCCGAAGCGGTCATCGAATTCGACGAACTGGGAATGATGAAGAGCATCACCCGTTCCGAGCGCAACCAGGCTCATCGCCTGATCGAAGAATTCATGCTCTCGGCAAACGAGTGTGTCGCCCAGTATTTGGAAAATAAAGGCATCGCGTCGCTCTACCGCATCCACGAAAAGCCCGACGCCAAGCGCGTCTACGACTTCGAAGTCATCGCCGCCACCTTCGGATACTCGCTGGGCGTCGGTGCCCTGCCGATTCAGCGGGTCCAGCTCAACGCCGACCGGCGCGACGCGCGCGGCACCGGCAAGCGCGTGCGCGAAATCGAAGTCCCCAAGGAGGTCCACATTACCCCGCGCATGTACCAGAAGCTCACCGATAAAATCGCCGGCAAGCCGGAAGAAAGGATCTTGAGCTTCCTGATGCTGCGCTCGCTGAAACAAGCCCGTTACTCGGAAGAAAACCGCGGACACTTCGCCCTGGCTGCCACCACTTACACCCATTTCACCTCGCCCATCCGCCGCTACCCCGACCTGATCGTCCACCGCATCCTGAAAGAGGTCCTAAGAGTCTCGCCTGAAACCATGGAGGGAGAAGTACCCGTGGGACGGTCGCGCGCGGGGCGCGACTTGGATCCGGCCCCCGGCCTCGGAAGCAAAGCGGGGCCGGCAGTGCCAGCCGGCGCTCCCCCATCCCCCTGGTCCAAGCGCCGCGACCGCGATTCCCATCAACAGGCGCTTGGGCCGCGCGACGGACCCATTCCACTCCAAGAACTCCACACCATCGCCGATGAATCCAGCCAGTCCGAACGGCGCGCCGACGAAGCCGAACGCGGCCTCCTGGAGTGGAAAAAAGTAAAATTCATGGAACGCCGCCTGGGAGAACATTTCGATGGCTTGATCATCAGCGTAACCAAGTTCGGCTTCTTCGTGGAACTCACCGACCTCTTCGTCGAGGGCCTGGTCCCGCTTCCCACGTTAACCGACGACCACTACACGTTCCACGAAGACACGCGCCAAATCATCGGCCAGCGTACGCGCAAGACCTACGGCCTGGGCAACCGCGTGCGGGTGCTGGTGGACCGCATCGATCCGGTCGAGAAAAAAATCCAGTTTGCCCTGCTCGAAGAGCCGCTGCGGCGTTTGGGAGAAACCCGGCCGAAATAAGCCTGGCCGGTGCGCCGGCTCCCGCCTCCCACCGGGGTCGCGCACGCGCTCGGCAATTGGCCGGGCTGCAACTGAGAACCGGGAGGAGCGGCTCTCAAGGCTCTGGTCCGGCGACCCAGTAAGTGCTCCGGAAAAGCAGCCCCTGCTCGGAAGCCGTTGCCTTCAATCGAACTTGAATCCGGTGCCAGCCGGGATGCGGATCCTTCGGTTCAAAACTCAGCCGATAACGGCTGTTCAGGTGATTTGCAAAGCGAAGCATGTCCGACTCAAAGCCCCGGCGGGTCGAAAACAGCTCATACTCACCGCCGGTCATGGAGGCGAGCGCTTTGGCCGAGTTCTTTCTCATCGCCTGCCGCGCCGCCGCGAGTTTCTCGATGATGTCCATTCCCGGACCCCACTCGTCCCGGTTGGCGCCGCGTGCGGTATCGAGTTGCTGCGAAATATAGGGCGAAAAGGGCAAGGCGTAGACCAGAGTGTGTGACACTCCCACCCATCGGACGGCATCGTCGATCCTTGCAAAGTGGCTGCCGTGGTCGCGAGTCTCGCTGATCAGCAGCAACACACGTTGCCGCCCTTCAGGCCTTCGCTCGAGAATTTTCGCGGCGTAGGCCACGGCGTCGAGAATGGCCGCCCCGTTGTCACCCGAATCCAGGTGTTTCAGATCGGTTTCGATGACGTCGGCCTGCTGGGTAAAATCCTGCACCAGATTCAGCCGGCTATCGAAGACGAGCAAGGCCGCCTCGTTTTGCCGCCCGCTCAGCACCGGATCGAGCATCGCGGCCAAGCCGGTCATCCTGCCAAATTCACGCTTCGCGCGGCGCCCACACTCGACCGCGATGACCAGCGAGATCGGCTCGGCTTCGACCGCTTCGTCCAGATACGCCGTCTGCGGAACGCCATCATCCTCGACAATGAAGTCCGCTAGGTGCAGTCCGTAGACCACGTTGCCTTGCGCATCTCTCACCAGCGTCGGAACCGGCACCAGGTTGCCACGGGAACGGAAGCTCGGCTCCTGCTCTCCTGTCGCGGCCCCGCAGAGCAGCACGAGCGCCGCCCAGCCCAGAGCGAATCTCAGCATATTCGTAAGATGCACGGTCGGATCCTCCCGAGCAGGCGATCCTGTATAGAATTGAGTGGTACAAGGGGAGCCAAAGTCATGCCATCAGCGAACGAGCCGAAACCCGAGCCAAATTCAGCCCAAGCCGCCGAGCAGGTTGCTGGTGCCCACAAAATTCTGAAGGAGCTGCAGAACAAAGCCGGAAATCATCCCGAACTCGGCGAAGCCATCACCAAACTGGAAATGGCGCTCAATATCCTGGCTATCCAGACCGGCGGGCTGCTGTAGTCGCCAGCCGGAGGCGAGGCACCCGGTTCCGTGTCTTGGTCGCGTGATCGCCCGCGCAAACGGAGACCGGCAGTGGAGAACCAGATTTCCGCAACCTGCTAAAATCCCGCTATCACGATTCTTGGCGCCTGCCTAGGAAGTCATCTTCATGCCCGAGCCTCCCACCGCCCGCATGCGCGTAGTGCGCGAAGCGCAGCGCGCGGTCTACGACCGTGACGCCGTCAACCGGATCCTCGACGAAGCGTTTCTCTGCCATGTAGGCTTCGTCGTCGACGGACAGACTTATGTGATCCCCACATCCTACGGGCGCGACGGCAATGTGCTCTACTTTCATGGCTCAGCCGCCAGTCGCATGCTGCGTCGCCTCGATCAGGGCGTCCCGGTCTGCGTCACCATCACCTTGCTCGATGGGTTGGTTCTGGCTCGTTCGGTCTTCAATCACTCGATGAACTATCGCTCGGTGGTGATTCTGGGTACCGCAGAACTGGTCCGTGATCCCGTAGAAAAGCTGGCCGCTTTGCGCACGCTCAGCGAACACATTCTCCCCAACCGTTGGCGCGACGCCCGCCAGCCGAACGAGACGGAACTGAAGGCAACGTCGGTCCTGCGCCTGGCAATCAACGAATTTTCCGCAAAGGTCCGCCTCGGGCCTCCGGTCGACGACGAAGAAGATTACTCTTTCCCTACTTGGGCAGGAGTGATCCCGCTGGTGATGACGGCCGCCCCAGCCGTTCCCGACGAGCGCTGCCAGCTGGAATTGCCCGGGTATCTGAAAAACTACTCGCGCGGGAAAAGAGGCTAGCAAGTCAAAGTCGGCCGCGAACAAAATCGCTCGCCCGCGAGACCGACCGCTTGCTCCGACCTGAAATAGAATTATTTCCGCACCAGCAATTGCCGCAGAATCTCATTGTATTTGCGCCACGTTGCACTTTCGCTGTGAGGGCTGTGCCGCCCGTTTTCGATAAAACGCACCTCGGCACCGGAAAGCGCCGCATGCGCCCGTTCCATTTCTCCTGGCTCGGTTCGCGGATCCCCGCTGCCATGCACAAACGTCACCGGCACTTTTAACTCCCCCAGCCGCCCGTCATAGAGATCGAGGGCGCGATCCTCCCCCGCAGGGCAGCCGGCGAGGGCAAGCTGCAGCCAGACGCGGCAATTGCGCTGGATCACTTTTTTCCAATCTCGCGCTCCATGGTCGGCCGCCAGCCGGCCCCGCGCTGTTTCATTAACCTCTTCCGGATGGTTGGCGAAGCGTTGAAAGAAAACGTGCGATCCCGGTTTGTGGCGACAGAAATGAAAGGCTTCGAGAAGCAGATGGCAGCAACGCCCGGGTGCCAGGAGCCCCAACATCGTACCAATCACCGCTCCGTCGCTGTGTCCCCAAAGCACCGCCCGCTCAATGTTCAGGGCGTCCAAAACCAGCAAAGTCTCCTCCGCTGCCCGGCGATGAAAATCTAGCGGAAGCGGTCCCGGAAATCGCGCAGAGCGTCCATGCCCGGAACGATCCGGAATGATAAAGCGCACCTGGCGCTTCAGGTCCTCGATCTGCCGGTCAATGGGATAAACCCCGTAGCCCCACCCACCATGCAAAAACACCACCGGCCGGCCGCCACCAACGTCCCGAAAGTGAATCCGAACCGGCCGCACGCCAGGGGCATGTGGCGAATTTTTCAATTCCAGAAACGGCATGATCGAAGTCGATTTCGCTCGTGCACCGGCTCCAGGGACGGCTCCCCCCGGCTCTCCAGGCCGGCCTGGCAGGCTACATCAGCAGCAGCAACTTTCCCGTGGTTTTACGTCCTTCCAAATCCCGGTGCGCCTGTTGCGCCTCAGCCAGGGGATAGAGATGTTCGATCCGCAACTTGAGTTTCCCGGTGCCTATCATGGCAAACACGGCTCGCGCCCGTTTCTGCATTTCCAGTGAGGTCATGGTGTAGGCGCCAAGCGAAGGCCGCGTGAGAAACAGTGACCCTTTTTGCGTCAGCAACAGCGGATCAAACGGCGCTACTGCCCCACTCGACCCTCCATAGAGCACCATCATCCCGCGCGGCCGCAGCAGGTTCAGCCCTTTGTCAAACGTCGTCTTGCCGACCGAGTCATACACCACATCGACCCCTTTGCCGCCCGTCAGCCGCTTGGTCTCGAGCTCAAAATCGGTCTGCGTATAAAGAATGACGTCATCGGCGCCCGCCGCCCGTGCCAACCCAGCTTTTTGTTCGGTAGACACGGTAGCGATCACGCGCGCACCAATGTTATGTGCCATCTGCAGCAGCAACAGCCCCACTCCCCCCGCCGCCGCGTGCACTAGCGCAGTCTCGCCCTTCTTCAGCGGATAGGTGTCGTAAGCCAGGTAGTGCGCCGTCATCCCCTGCAACATCGCCGCCGCCGCCTCGCGCGGTCCGACGCCAGCGGGAATCTTCACCAACCGGTCCGCTGGCACCGCCGCGTATTCGGCATAACTGCCCGGCACCGACGAGTACGCGACAGGATCACCCACCGCAAGGTCGTGCACCTCGGAGCCCAGCGCGATCACCGCACCCGCCGCTTCTTGTCCCAAAACCAGCGGAAGCGGTGCCTTGTAGCGCCCTTCGCGGTTATAGACGTCAATGAAGTTGACGCCCGCCGCCACAATTTTCACCACGGCTTCGTTCGCTTTCGCCTGCGGAACCGGCAACTCCACCAGTTCCATCACTTCCGGCCCACCCGTTTGCTTGATTTCTATGGCTTTCATATTCGCCTTCGATGAATCTCAATGCCCGAACGACTCCGGTCCTTGTGTCAAGCCCACGGCACGCGCCCCTCCGCCGCCGCTTCGCCGGTTTGCCATATCCAGCCCGCCTGGGGTAACATCCCCCTCCGGTTCCGAAAGTACCCGGAAGCACCGAGCCTTCCGTAGCGTTGACCCAACGAATTTTGCGATAGTACCATCTCACTACTGAGGGCTGCTCGCCGGCCCCGAGAGCTAGGGACGGCGCAAAAGCGGTGGCAATAAGTTGCTCACAATATGAGGCTTCATTCTCACTCGTATCTGGCGATCGTGCTTGCCGCCGCCACCGCGGCGACCGTCGCCTGCCAGCCCGCCCAGAAGGCGTCTTTTCTGCCGCCCCCACAGGCCGAAGCTCCGTCACTGGTTGCGGCCAGCAATTCGACCGATGCCGGACAGCAGAAGCCCGCATCCGCCGCCGTGCCGCAAGCCAAGCCGCCGGTTCCACAGGCCCTCCAGGTCGATCCTATCGCCGACCTCATCGCCCGGGTAGAAAAAGAATACCAATCGGGGCAGGATAATTATCGCGCCGGCCACCTGGAAGCCGCCAAGCAAAATTTCGATTCCGCCTTTAACCAGCTCCTCGGCAGCGGCTTCGATCTCCGCTCTTCGACCGGAGATAACCGCCTGGAGCGCGAATTGGATCGCATTCTCGACGGCATCAACACCCTGGAACTGGCTGCCCTGCAGCAGGGCGACGGATTCGCCGAGCAAAAATCAGAACCCGCTCCCATCGATGAAGCCAACGAACTGACTCCCACGGTCGACCCCAACGTCAAAGCCAAAGCCGAAGCCGAGATCAAGTCCACCCGCTCCGACCTGCCTCTGATGATGACCGACCAAGTCGCGGGCTTCATCAACTACTTCTCCACCCGCGGACGCGGTACCGTGGAGCGCGCGCTGGCCCGCTCCGGCCGCTACGAAGATATGATCCGCAGCGTGCTCAGAGAGCAGGGAGTACCGCAAGACCTGATCTATCTGGCCCAGGCCGAATCCGGATTCCATCCCCTGGCCGTCTCGCGGGCCGGCGCCAGAGGGATGTGGCAGTTCATGGGCAGCCGCGCCCAAGGCTACGGACTGGAACGCAGCTGGTGGGTCGACGACCGCCAGGATCCCGAAAAATCCACCCGCGCCGCCGCGCACCACCTGAAAGACCTCTACAACGAGTTTGGTGACTGGTATCTAGCCATGGCCGCCTACAACTCCGGTCCCGGCACCGTCCAGTCGGCCGTCAAGCGCACCGGCTACGCTGATTTCTGGGAGCTCTACCGCCGCAACGTTCTGCCCAAAGAAACCCGCAACTACGTTCCTATCATTGTGGCCGTCACCATCATGGCCAAAAACCCGGCGCAATACGGTCTCGACTCCGTGGTCAAAGAAAAGCCCGTAGCCTACGACTCGGTCAAGATTGATTATCCGGTGGACCTCCGCCTGGCCGCCGAGTGCGTAGACGCCACCGCCGAGGAACTGGCCGACCTGAACCCCAGCCTGCTGCGCATGACCACTCCGAAAATTACGAACCGGGATGACCAGTTCGAACTCCACCTGCCCGCCGGAAGCGCCGACAAATTTCAGGCCTCCATCGCCTCGATTCCCGCCGACAAGCGCGTCTGGTGGCGCTACCACAAGGTCCAGGCCGGAGAAACCTTAACCGCCATTGCCCGCACCTATCGCACAACCCCGGCCGCCATAGCCGAAGCCAACGACTTGGAGGACGGGCCGGCCGCTAACGGACTGGTCCCCGAAAGCCGGCTGATCATCCCCATCGCTGCCGGCAAGGAAAAAGAGGCCGATAGCGGCACCTACGCCCACGCACTGATGCGCTACAAGATCCGCCAAGGCGATACGCTGCAGTCGGTCGCGGAGAACTTCGGCATCTCGGAAAAGATGCTTCGCACTTGGAACCACCTCAAGAGCAACAGCCTGGCCGGAAGAAAAAGCTTATACCTCCACTTACCCGTAACTCCGGGGACCCGCGAAGCCTCGCTAACCGCCAGGCATTCCGGCAAATCCCGGTACCGCGCGCCGGGATCGGCCGCCGCCCGGGCGAAGACCAGGCCGACATCCCGCACCACCTCCGCCGGGGTAATCCACCACAAGGTCATGCCCGGCGAAACCCTCTACTCAATCGCCAGTTCCTATAACACGACCGTCACCGCGCTCAAACATGACAATCGCAATCTGGCCGCCCTGCGCCCCGGCATGATCCTGGTCGTCCACAATCCCCGCTAAAGCCAGCCATCGCCTCACCCCATCAGCAATCCGCCGTTCACGTTCAGCACGTGACCGGTGATGTAGGAAGCTTCGTCGGAAGCCAGAAAGCAGACCGAGCCTGCAATATCCGCGGTAGAGCCGACACGTCCGAGCGGGATCTGCTTCACCGCGTTCTGCCTGAATTCTTCGCTCAGGGCGGCGGTCATGCTGGTTTCGATGAATCCGGGGGCGACCGCATTGCAGGTAATATTGCGCGATGCCACCTCGCGGGCCACTGCCATCGTCAGCCCGATCAGCCCCGCTTTGGAGGCGGAGTAATTCGCCTGCCCAGCCTGCCCGGTTTGGCCAAAGACACTGGTGATATTGATGATGCGTCCCCAGCGCTGCTTGAGCATCGAGCCCAACACCTGCTGGATGCACAGATACGCCGAAGTCAGATTCGTCGTGAGCACCGCGTCCCAGTCCGCGCGCTTCAGGCGCAGAACGAGCTGATCGCGCGTGATGCCCGCGTTATTGACCAGGATATCGATCTTGCCGAACTGGGCGATCACCGACCTGACACCAGATTTCACCTGTTCTTCGTCCGCCACGTCGATGACGAAGGCGGCCGCCTTGCCAGCCGCAGCCACAATCTGCGTGACCAGTTGGTCGAGCTTCTCCCGATTGCGCGCCGCGACGGCAACCGTCGCGCCTTCCCGCGCCAGCGCGAGCGCGCAAGCTTGACCAATCCCTTGCGATGCTCCCGAAACCAGCGCAACTCGCCCATCAAGCTTCATGCTTACTCCTTCGGTCCCGGACTCAGGAATTCTTTCGAGTGCCCGATCATCAGAACGATGGATTATAAACTTCGCGGAACCCCAACAGTTGGGAAAGGCGGGAGGCGGAGAAGCGGAAGCAACAACCTGCGGGAATCGGAAGCGTCGGCCTGCCGCGCGAAGGCGGAGCGCAGCCGAAGTCGGAACCCGGACGAAGCGAGCCCCTAGCCCGCTTGCGTGGCCACGCGCGCCAGCGGCACCGTCGCCAGGATCTTTTCAATCTTGTCGACCAGCGTGCGCCTCGAATATGGCTTGGCCAGAAAATAAATGTGCGACTCGGGCACCTCGAGGTCAAATTCCCGGTCGCTGTAGCCCGACGTCACCAGCACCACCACCTCTGGAGAACGCTGCCGTAGATCTTGCCCCAGTTGCTGTCCCGTGCCCCCGGGAAGCACCATGTCGGTCATCACCAGAGAGATTTCACGGTGGCGATCTTCGTAAACCTTCATGGCATCTCGCGGGTCTCCGGCGGACAAGACCGCAAAGCCTGCGCTCTGCAGAATGTTGCAGGTGGCCTCGCGCACAAAAGGTTCATCCTCTACCAACAGAATCGTGCGCAGCGCGGACCGGGCAGTGGCCGATGCAGAGGTCGATACGGAAGCGTTGGCCGATGGCGGAAGAGTCATATATTCTCCGGACTATTTCCTGACGACTCTTTCTAAGCAATCACACCTCCACCTCAACATCGACCAATCCCCGCGCTTAGACCAGCGCTAATGCGGTTCGAATTCTGGTTCCGGAATCTACTTCGGGTTGCTAAGAACCGTCTGCTGCGGATCGAGCACAATCTTGTGCGCTTCGCTCGGAGCGGTCAGGTGAAAAGTGGTCTCGCGTCCATCGGCCAACAGTTCGCCCAGAAAAATCAATGTGTTACCCGTAGTCTCGGCGTACACCGGAACCGCTGTCACCAGGTCATCGGGTGCGTCCTTTTGAACGATTACGCCGGAAACGGTGGTCACCCCGGCTTTTTCCGCGAAGCGGATCTCTCGCGCTTCCAGCTCGGGGATCGCCGTGCCTTCAATCCAACCTTCCAGGAACCAGTCCAGTTTGTGACGATTCTCGTACCAAAGTGGGCGTGGCAGTTCCTCTTCGAAAACTTGCAGCAGCTCTTCGGTACTGAGTTTCTTCCCTGAATAGCGCTCCCTAATTTTTCGCAGCCCACGAAAGAACGGCTCTTCCGAGTTCACGGCCCGGCCCGGGCGACCTTTCCGGGAACGAGATCCGGTTTCGGTGTCGCGCAACATGCATCGCAGCATATGAAACAACCAGGTACCCCTTTCATAGCTGATCGCATCGTATCCCTCGGGAAAGTGGGACGATGCCAGGCGGGATCCCAACGTCACCGGGCCCGCATCGCGCAGCCGTTCACCATCTTCGTTCTTGCCCAGCAGATCGCGGCGGTATTTCTCGAGAATTTGCCGGAATTGGGCCGGGCTCTGCTGCTCGAGAAGCAGAAGAGAGGCATAGTTTGCCAGACCCTCGACGAACCACTGGTCGCGATAACTGCTCCACTGGACCAGGTCGCCCCACCACTGATGCGCCGTCTCGTGGACAAGAACCTGGCTGTCAAGCTCGCGCGTCACGGGATCAAGATGCAAGTCCGTCTGCTCCCTCGGACTGAGGAACGCGAGGCTCGAAAGAAACACCAGTCCCGGCCATCCCTGGCTCAGATTGCCCGGCATTTGCGTGAGCGCCAGCGAGCCATAGGGATAGGGTCCAAACCACTGCGAAAAATTGGTGATGGCCTTCGCTGCCCGGTCGGCCACCGCCTGCGCATCGAGCGCCGGGGAAGGGGGCGGCGGGGTCACGAGGACCGGGCTCACGCCGCGCGCTCTCGGTCCCGGGGCGAGGGGCATTTCCGGCTGCTCAACCAGCTCCGAATGGCCTTTCGGAAATGATTTCTCCACTCCCTTGGTGCCATAGGCATCCACGCGGATGTTACCTGCCCTCGCCTCGGCGCGAACGTACTTGCCCAAGTTGAACCCGGCCACCGGAATCGGCCGCTCCGAGACCCAATGGGAAAATTTCTCGCCCGCGGCCACCCCGTCGCCAGTTCCCGACGATTGTTTGCCCGTTGCCAGCAGGGTCCAGCTCGCCGGATAGTGAAACTCCATGTCAAATTGCGCCGGGTTCAGGCCCAAGTTCGGATACCATGTGCCGCGCTCGCCGACGTACAGCAATCCGCTGCCGGCTTCCGATAGAACTTCGCCGGCGTAGCGAAAACGCAGCAGCGATTCTTGCCCGGGCACGAGCGGGGCGGGAAAGATCACCGCCACCAAGTCGTTGCCTTTCCGCTGCAGTTCGGTTCCTTGCATCGCCGGATTCTGGAGGAAGTCCACCGCCCGACCATCCGCTTCGACGGCGTCCACTTTCAGATAGCGCGACAACTCAAACAGCAGGGTCCTTTCGCCTCCGTTCCGAATGCCCATCTTCGCCTCTGTCGAGGCTCGCAACGTGGCCGGGGGCTGCACTGTCGCCTGGATGTGGAACGTCGAGATGAAGACATCGTTTGCCGCAGCTTCCGCCGCTACACGGCTGACTCCGGGGGGCGCAAACGAAGTCCAGACGTCAAAAAACAGCAGGCCATCCTTCACCCGCGACTGCCCCGCCCACAGAGGCTCGACCGTGGACTCATCCCAGAACACTTCAAACCCGCCGAGTTTGTCGCCCAGCACGTGAACGTGCAGCAGGGGCGGGAACTTTTGCTCTGGCTCGTGCCGGAGCGGACTTTTCGGCCCACCGGCGGGAAGTCCCTCGAGGGGAAGAAAATGACTGAAGTCCCGCAGCAAGCGCAGAGCATCAAACTCGGCCAGAGCGCGGCTGGTATCGCTCCACTGCTGGATAAATTCGGCGGCCTCTGGGGCCGGCGTCAGAAACCTCTGCAGGAGCGCCGCGGTGTCGTCGTTAAAGCGCAAGTAAATCGAGCTGAACTGTTCTTCGAGAATCGCCATCCCCGTAAACAGGGCCAGTGATCCCCGCTCCGCTCTGTCGGGAGGTCGCAGCCGTATTTCTCCCTCGCCCGCAAAGAAGGCGCCCGTGATCCGTCCGCAAATGTCTTCCGTAAACGCCAGCGTGCCATCGTCGAGGTCGAGATGCAGGTTTGGCCGATCGATCGACGCCTCCCGAACGTGATAGACGCGTTCGGGATCCAATGCCACGGAGCGAATGCGCGAGTAGAGGCCGCTGGTGGTTTGCGGGCAATCGGGCTCGGCTGAGGCGCCCCTTGCACAGAACATGGCAGCAGCGAGCCACCATGCCAAACCGATCAATCGCCGCCACCGAACCAGCACCTTGGTCACCTTACTCCCCCCTCACGCGGTTGCTAGAATCAGCCGAGTGCGAGCCCTGATCTTCATTTTAGTGCTGTTGCCAACGGTGCCGTCGAGCGCCGACGTCATCCATCTGAAGAACGGACACGCCATCTGGGCCGACCAGGTGCGCGAAAGCAAAGACCACGTCGAATACGACGTCGGCGAAGATACCTACGCCGTGCCGAAATCGGCGGTTGACCACGTCGATGCTGGTGGCGTCGCCCCGGTTCGCGCCGGCGCCGGAACCACCGCCGGCGCCCCCGACATCACTCCGCCGGCACCCACGTTTGACCATGAAGCCGATGTAGCCCTGAAGGTCATTCGCGACGGCAAGGTCGATACCGACGCCCTCGCCAATCTCGGACAGCCGGCGCGTCCCGAAGTCGCGGCCACAGCCTACTTCCTCGCCGGCAAGCACGAATCGGATGGTGGCAACTTCCCGCAAGCCCGGCACTATTTCGAAGCCGCGCTCCAGTTCCAGCCGGATAACGCGACCCTGCTGATCTATTTCGCCGCCACCCTCATGCGCACCGGCCATGCGGCAGAAGCTCTGCCCTACGCGCAACACGCCGCCAACGTCGCTCCCGACTCGCCCGACGCCATCGCCATGCTCGGGTTCGTGCAATTCGCGAGCGATCATACCGCCGATGCCATCCGTTCGTGGAAAAAAGCGCTGGCCCTTCGCCCCGACGCGACTGTGAGCCAATATCTAGCCCGCGCCGAACGTGAGTCAAACGCGGAATCCGATTTTTCGCAACGCGAGAGCAACCACTTTAACCTCCACTTCGAAGGCAAGGATACCTCCGAAATCTTCCGCCGCGACCTGCTCGCCACCCTCGACTCCGAATATGACGACTTGTCGCGAGATCTCGGCTACTCGCCGCGTAACACCATTGCCGTAACCCTTTACACGCAGCAGGCATTCTTCGACGTCACGCGGGCGCCGTCCTGGTCGGGCGCCATCAACGATGGCAAACTGCGCATCCCGATCAGTGGCGTCCAGAACGTCACGCCCGAACTCGCCCGTATCCTAAAACACGAACTGACGCACTCGTTCGTTTCTCAGATGTCGAGCAACCGCTGCCCTACCTGGCTGAATGAAGGCATCGCTCAGATCGAAGAAGGCAAGTCAGCCGCCTCCTTCGGCCATCAGCTCGCGCAGCTGTTCGGCTCGGGAAACGAGATTCCCTTCAATGTGCTCGAAGGCAGTTTCATGAGCTTCTCCGCTCCCGAGGCCACGCTCGCCTATGCCGAATCTCTCGCCACCACCGAATATATTCGGGACGCCTACAGCATGAGCGAAATCGCTCGCATCCTCGAACGGCTCTCCCAAGGCAGCTCCGCCGAGGCCGCACTGCGCGCCACCATACACGGAGACTACCGGCAGCTGCGCGATGAAATGACGCGCCAGCTCAAAGAAAAATACGGCGAATAGTTCCCGCAACAGGAAGATTGCTGGGCGGCAACTGCGGCGTGGTATGGCGTCAGAGCCGCGCTTGTTTCCATGCTCGGTCCCCGCCACCCTGGCGGGGAGACACCAGCCTTTCGAACCCGTCGGAACAAGTCCTCGTCCCCGCCGAAAAGCGGCTTTTGCTTCCGCCGATCCGTTTCTGGCACTTACCTCTCATTGCCCAGCCGAGAAGTTTGTGTTACTTTCGCCCCTCATGAAGGCGCTCTTGTCCAAGCTTGGATTCAGCGGGGGTACAGAGGAAGTTGCCGAAATCATCCAACCGGAAACTCCCGCTCTCCAGAGCGCCCAATTGGCCATCGCCTATTTTTCCTCGCGCGCCGGAGGCGATCTGCACGACTTCCTACGCGTCGGCCCCTTTCGCTTCCTTTTCGGATTGCTGGACGTGGCTGGCAAACGCGAAACCAACGGCCCGGTACTGCAAGCCGCGCAAGCTTGTTTCCGCTCCGCCGCCGAACGGCTTTTCACGGCAGAGGAACTCAACGAATCAGACGCCATGATCGAACTGTCGCGCCGCTTGAATCTCGAGATCATGCGTGCGGCCGGCGGAGTTCGCAGCTGTCCGGCCTTCGCCGGTCTCTATAACGAAGAATTGGGCACGGTTTGCTACGTGAATGCCGGCCACACACCGGGGCTGCTGCGCGACGACTCCAGCATCGTCGAACTGCCCGCCACCGGCCTGCCCCTCGGTTTATTCTCGCTCGCCCCGACCGACGCCCGCATCGTTGGCCTCGGACCCAGCGGTTCGCTGGCAGTAGTGTCGCGTGGAGTGGTCGAGGCGGAGTCGAAAAACGCGGAGTTTGGCCTCGACGGAGTCAAAAAAGTGATGCAGGCGGGACCGGCGACCGCCCAGGTTCTCTCGCACAGCATCCTGCAGCAGGTGCAAGACTTCATGCACATGGTTCCCAAACACAACGACGTGACTGCCCTCACGCTGACCCGGGGAAATTAGCAATTCCCCCGCGAGCCGACCCGTCCGGCTTCCCGACTGATTCATGCCGGCTTGCTCGAGGCCCGGAGTCAAGCGCTCCCGCGGCGGCGATTGTCTGTTTTTCACAGCCGCCGCGGCCGAGAACACGAGAAGTTCAACAATCGTTCCCAGCCGGCACTTGACATCCGGGGTCGAACCGCCGCAAAATATCGCCAATTCAGGGGTAAAGCGCCCGTTATCCTCGGGAGATGCATCACCGGCCAGTTTATGACGTCGAGTAAGGTTTCGCAGTCCCCCCAGCCCAGAGTTCCTCGCGACCAATGTAAGCATCCAACTGTGCAGATTGTCTCTCGCGACGAGGATTCCGAATACGTGGAGTGCCAGGAATGTGGCGACGTTTTCGAGTCCAGCGAATTGAAGGACATGGCCATCGAGGAAAGCAAGGACACGGGCGAGGAATGAGCTGCACGCTCACGATCCCCCCATCCTGATCACCAGGTTTGACGCCGCGTCCACCCAGAATTTTTTGGCCGGCGGGATCACCGTGGTCGCACTGTATTCCGTGATCACGGCCGGTCCCCGCATCTGCCTCCCCGGCACAAGATCGGCACGCTCCAACACGGGCGTGGACACGGTTCGGCCGCGAAAGACAACCTCGGCACGATTCCCGGGCGCCGTGCGCGACGACGTTTCTCGCGCCATCGTCTGCCTCCGGGCTTTGGCAGAGGGCGGCGGCGTGGGCAAGCGAACTCGCAGACGCAGCGTGACCAGTTCGATCTCCCGTCCCGCGTGTTGATATCCGTAACACCGCTGATGTTCGCGGTGGAAGTGCGCGATCGCATCCTCGGTGGCCGGCACATTGAGTTCATAACCCTGCCCGCGATACCGCAGATCCAGACTTCTCTCAAACTGCAGATCGTCATCCTGCAAACGCCCGCGCCACCGTTCCGCGCGGAACTCTTTCTGCGCTGCCGCCTCCAATTTGCCAAATTCCGCCCGCAGAGCTGCCCGCGGAAGGCGATCGACCATGCGCCATAGCAGCGTCCGCGAATAGTCTTTGACCACATCGCTAACCAGGATTCCATACGCCGAGAGTGCACCCGGCCGCGCCGGAATCATCACCCGCGGAAGCGACAGCGCCTCGGCCAGTTCGCAGGCATGCAATCCTCCCGCGCCCCCAAACGCTACCAGCGCAAATTCCCGGGGATCATACCCCCGCTCGATCGAAACCAGGCGCAATGCCCGCTCCATATTGGCATTCACCACCCGCACCACGCCGGCGGAAAATTGCTCAATGCTCAAGTGCGAGCTCTGCTTCTTCAGCCATTCGGATGTGATCCGCCACGCTCGTTCCCGGTCAAGCCTGAACTCCCCACCCAGAAAACGATCCGGTCGCAGTCGCCCCATGAGCAAATTGGCGTCCGTGACGGTTGGTTGCATACCATGTCCATAACAGATCGGCCCCGGATCGGCGCCCGCCGATTCCGGCCCCACGCGCAACGATCCACCGGCGTCGAAACGAGCCAGCGATCCGCCCCCTGCGCCCACCGTGTGAATCTCGAGCATCGGAACTCCCACCGGAAGCCCGGCCACTTCCGATTGCCCGCCGGTTCGCATCTCGCCTTGCACCGCCGCCACGTCGGTTGACGTTCCTCCCATATCAAACGAGAGAATCTGCCCGAACCCGCTCTGCGCCGCCATCGCCGCGGCACCCACCAATCCGCCCGCCGGGCCCGACAAGACCGTGCGCACCGGCTCCCGCGCCGCCGACTCCAGCGCCGTGATCCCGCCGCTTGATTGCATGACAAAAATTCGAGGCGCGCTCCTGCCCCCGATCCCGCGCTTCCTGCCACGGGGGGGCGGCGTTGGAAAACTGTCGCCGACACCATTTGCGCACCCTGCCAGTCTCTCCATGTAGCTCTGCATCAGCGGCTGCAGATAGGCATTCACCAATACCGTGCTGGTCCGCTCATACTCGCGAAACTCCGACAAAATCCGGTGCGATACCGACAAAGGCAAACCCAGCGAAGCGACCGCTGCTGCCACCGCCACCTCGTTCTCCGGATTGGCAAACGAGAACAGCAGGGAAATGGCGATCGAGTCGGGCGCCGACCGCCGCACCGCCTCCCGCACTCGCGCCAGCTCTGCCTTTGCCGGCCGCTGCAAGACCCGGCCCTCGGAATCGGTACGCTCGGCAACGCCAAACCGCATTTCCCGCTCGACCAGCGGCGCCACCCGATCAAAGAAAAAGTCATACAGCCGAGGCCGTGCCTGCCGTCCAATCGCAATCACATCCTCGAATCCCGCAGTCGTTATCAGCGCCGCGCGGGCCCCTTTGCGCTGCAGCAGGGCATTGGTCCCGACCGTAGTGCCATGCAACAGCGTAAGGTCCGAGACCCCCGGCCCGGTGCCGCAGCCGATTTTTTGCAGAGCTTCGCCGATGGCGCGCGCGGGATCATCCGGAGTGGAGAACACTTTCAGAGTCCGCAGCACACCGCCCTCCAGCCAAACGCAATCCGTGAAAGTACCGCCGGTGTCGATCGCAATCACCGGGGGTAGGGCACGTTGAATGGCGGCCTTTGAGCTCAATTTGGATTCTGGGCGGAGTCGCGAGCGAAGCGAGGAATTTGAAGCGCGTCCCATCAACTGGGAAGACTATCACCCCTGCGCGCTGGAAACAGTAGCCGTCCCGCCCTGTGCCCGAAACATTACCGCCCCGCCACCCCGCCTGCCGTATTCTGAACAGGTGAACACAAGCGCGTGGAAGGCGTGGCTCGTCCCCGGCGGCATTTTACTGGCGCTGGTGGCGACGCTCGTCAACACTTCCTTGTTTGTCCAGATCGCGCCCTCGCTCTCGGTCTACTACCTCACTGCCTTCGCGGCCGGACTGCTTCTCGCCTGGCGTTTCAATTCCAGTCGCATTCTATTTTCCCTGCTGGCTCTGTTGCTGGCCCACCGCGCCGTAGATTTTTTCTCCGCCGGCCATCCGCTCTCCGGCCCCGGACGCACCGCTGTCGCATTGGCAGCCCTTTTGGTCCCGCTGAACTTCATCGCCTTTGCAAACCTGCGCGAACGTGGCCTTGTGGTCGCAGGTATCGTCCCCCGTTTCGGCCTGCTCTTGCTCGAATCCGTAGGCTTTGCCATTCTGTGCCGCCCGGAAAACAATCCCGCCAATCCCCCTCCTCCCGCCGCAACCTCGATCCCGACCTGGATTTTCTTAAGCTTTGTCGCCGCCATCGTCATCTTCGTGCGCCGTTTCGCCCAAACCCGTAAACCCATCGAACCCGGATTTGTGTGGTCGGTAGCCACAGTCTTTCTCTGGCTTCGATTCGCTCCGCTCGGCAAAATGTCGGACGCCTATGTGGCCACCGCCGGCCTCATCCTGGCAGCTTCGCTGATTGAAACCTCCTACGTCCTCGCCTACCATGACGAACTCACCGGCATTCGCGGACGCCGCGCCTTCAACGAGTCCATCCTTTCTCTGGACCAGCAATACGCCATCGCCATAGTGGATATCGATCACTTCAAAAGATTCAACGACACTTACGGTCACGACACTGGCGACCAAGTCCTTTGCATGGTCGCCAAGCGCCTCACGCAAGTCGGTGGCGACGGCCAAGCCTTCCGTTGCGGAGGGGAAGAGTTCGCCATCCTTTTCCGCAACACCTCCGCCCAAGAAGCCCTCGATCATCTGGAGACGCTGCGCGAGACGATCGAGAAGTCCACGTTCCGCGTTCGGGGCGCCGATCGAAGGGCCGCGGATCATGCCGAAGGAGAACGCGATCGCCGCGCCGTCCAGTCCGATCGCAGAAAGGGAGCCAGAAAGAAGACGTCCCCGCGCCTGGGGAGCGCCGGACCCACTCGTCCGTCGAGCGGAGCCCAGCCCGACTCCGATCACCTATCGGTAACCATCAGCATCGGAGTCGCAGAACCAAGCACGCGCTACCGCCAGCCCGAGCAGGTCATCGAAGCCGCCGACCAGGCTCTCTACCGGGCTAAGCACAAAGGCAGAAACCGCGTCGAACTAAGCTCCACCCGACCGCTCCATCTCGCCGAGAGCAAGCGCGCAAGGGCGGCGCGCCTTTGAGCCCCGCGTTTGACCTATGCCAAAAAGGGTGGCGATCTCAGTAAGAAACGGACCCGCGTCTCACTTGATGGTCGGACCGGAGACATCGCAGCCCTCGGAAACCGTGCTACGCTTCTTGGCGACCGCTGGGTATTGCGCTGATGCTCGCTTTTTTGCGCTCCGTCTGGATCCTGTCCCTGTTGCTAGCGCTCCCGCAGCCGGTCGCGTTGCGCAATGTGCGTGCCGACGTACCGCCCGATACAAAGTCCCCCGCCTTGCGGGAGGAACTCGCCGCCGCCGATCAACTCTATCGCGCAGGAAAGTTCGCCGCAGCCGAGGCGCACTATCAGGCTTTGGTCAAGACCGATGCACAATGGCTACCGGCGCAACTCGGACTCGTTCGAACGATGTTGCGCGAACAGAAGATCGATGAAGCGTTGGAAACGGTAAACGCGGCCCTGGCTGCACAGCCCAATTCGGCGACATTGCTGTCGGAAAAAGGCGATGTTCAGTTCCGCCGCGCTGAAATGTCGGATGCTGAGTTGTCGTACTTGTCCGCCAAGAAGTTGGACCACAACGAAGTGCATTCCTATCTCGGACTGGCGCGGGTGTACGCCGCCTACTCTTTTTACCGTACCGCCTACGGCGAGTTACAGGTGGCACACGCAATCGCCGCTGACAACCCCGATGTGCAAAGAGCATGGCTGCCTACGCTGCCGCGAAGAGAAAGACTGGCGGCTTTGCAAACCTATCTCGCTCGCTCCCATTCGAGCGGAAGTGGCCAAGATGATGATGATGAAAACAAGCACATGATTGAGTACCTCGACTTCCTGAAAGCAACCATCGACACACCCGGTCATGCTTGCACCCTGGCCAGCAAAGTCGAGCAGACCGAGACCAGGCTCGAGACCGTGCATCCGGAGAACGAAAGGCGCGGCTGGGGGCTTGACGAGCCACGCGGCATCGGGTTGTCGGCAAGTCTCAACGACCGCACGATCCGTCTGCTGCTTGACACCGGCGCCGGCGGAATCATTGTCAGCCGGACGATCGCGGAAAAAGCAGGATTGACCCGCATCTCCAACGTGCACTTCGGAGGCATCGGAGACCAGGGACTGCAAAGCGGTTACACGGCGGTCGCCGATCATGTTCGCATTGGAGAGCTCGAGTTCCGGGACTGCCTGGTCACGGTTAGCGATGGAGGCGCGGTTGCGGGCGGAGACGGGCTGATCGGCGCAGACGTGTTTGGCAGTTATCTGGTCGACATCGACCTGCCCGGAGAACGGCTCAAACTATCTCCTCTGCCGAAGCGCCCGGAGGATACCATCGCTCCGAAATCGCTGAACAGCGAAGGAGAGGAACCGACGGATGCGGACCAAAGTGAAAACGGCGCGACCGAGCCGGCTCCAGATTCCAACTCCAGCGCGAGAGCGAACGGCCGGAATTCCTTCGGAGCCGGCCCGCTGAGCCGACCTCAGCCCCGCGATCGTTACATTGCGCCGGAGATGGCCAACTGGACCAAGGTCTTCCGCTTTGGCCACATGATACTGGTGCCGACCCGTGTGAACGATTCGAAACCCATGCTTTTCGGGCTCGACACCGGCGCGTTCAGCAACATCCTCTCCCTGCGCGCTGCGCGGCAGGTCGCCAAAGTAGGTTCCGATTACCGCGATCGTGTTGTGGGAGTGAGCGGGTCCGTAAATCAGGTCTACAGCTCCAAGCGGGCGACGTTAGGTTTCGGGCACTATCGGCAGTCAAACCTGGGCATGATCACCCTGGACCTGTCCACCATCAGCTTTCAGGCGGGCACCGAGGTGTCCGGCTTTCTGGGCTACGCCATGCTCAGGAAGCTTGAGGTTAGACTCGACTACCGCGACGGCCTCGTCGACTTCGAGTACGACCCGAAACGCGACCATGGTTTGCGGAAATAGTTGATGTGTTCTTGGGACGCCGGGTCGAGGTCTTTTCTGTGCCGGAAGGTCGCCCCCAGCGCTGGATCTGGCTGGGAGGGCATCGCGCCGCAGGAATCCGGGCATTCCAGAAACCAGCATCGCCGGGCGATATCACCACTCGAACAGATGAACGAGAAACAGGACCACCGTGGCCGATAAGACAACCAACAGCCCAGCCCGCAAGCTCCCCGTGACCTGCGAGACCAAGCCCACCATCCACGGAATTATTGCTGGTCCGATCGCCGCCAGCGAAAACATGGCCGGCGCAATGCTGTGGGCAGCCACCCCAAACCGCTGCGATAGCCGGGCGACGGTGATCGGATACAACGTCGCAAAACCCAGGCCCGCAATCAGCGCACCGCCAATCACTGTGGCCAGCGCCGGTGCCCAGAGCATCAGTCCAATACCCGCCACACCCGCGGCATAGCCGGCGCGCAAAACGCCGCGTTCCGAACAATGGCGCAGAAAGGCGGTCCCCCAGGCCCGACCCGCCGTCAGCGCCGACCAGAACAAAGCCGGCATCATCGATGCAATCGCCGCCCCGCGAGCTCCCATCCGCGAAACGTAGGATCCGATCCATCCCCCCACCGCCGCTTCCACTCCTGGATACAGAAAAAATACGACGGCGAAGAGCCCAATCGCCGGATTCTTCACCAGCCGCCGCCAGGACGAGGAGGCAGTTGCACCCGCCGACGTCGCCCGCGGCGGGAAAGGCGAATTCCGCACCGCCCCTGCTAGTACCAGAAGAGACAGCGCCACTCCGCCGAGAAACACCGGCAGTAATTTATGATCCGCGGTCCAGGCCACCATCAGCGAACACAGCACTGCGCCCACACCCCAGAAAAAATTCAGCAGGCTCACGGCACCAGCTCCGGAAGCGACGCCTAGACGATCGCCTGAATCCGAAGCGATCTCGGCGATCAGCAAACTGTCCACCGGAATCGTTAGCCCGATCCCTAATCCGTACGCTGCTACCGAAATCATCCCCAGCCACAGCGATCCCAGGTCGAGCATCGCCGCTCCGCTCGCCATCAACAGCAATCCTGACAAAAGCGCCGGGCGGAAACCCCACCGCGAAAGCAAGACTCCCGACAGTTGCACGCCCGCGAGGGTTGCGAGGAACTGCACCAGGAACAAATTGCCGGCCTGAGCGTCATTCATCGACCAGCGCGCGATCAGGATGGGCAACATCGGCCCCAGCAAAGTCGTGAGCACGCCCGTCGGCAGGAAAGCAATCTGTCCGGCCAGGACGAGCTTCCGGTTCCGCTTCAGCTTTCCGTCCCGGTCAGACGATGATTGGGAAAGTCTCGTATTGGGAATGGCCATGCGAAGAGAATCCCACCCTCCCGCGAGGACCTCTCAGCATAACGCAGCCGCGCTGCTTCCAAGGAGCGGCAAGAGGAATCCCCGCGGCAAACCGCCGCAGCGCTAAACCGACGCCCGCGTGTTGGCCTCGTGAGAAGGCATTGAACAACTGAGGCAGGATCGCCTCGGTGCATCGCAAACGCCAGCGATCCGTTCCGGAGGCCGTCGGAGCTGGCGGCCGCGCTTCGCGGAAGCAAAACCGCGAGTCTGCGACCAACTGGAATCGTTCGAGGTGCATTTAGCTCAGCACAATCCTTAGGCGACAGTTTTTCTCGCGTCGCTTCAGGATCTTCCGTGCTGTCTGCCTTCTTGTTGGGAGCGATAGGCCTGGTTTCGCCACAACCCGGAGTGCTGACCCGCGATCCTGCAGCTGACGAGTTCTGCACAAGTTAGATCTTCACGGAGTCCGCACGATTCTCAGACAACTTCACGCTGTCGCGATGCGATCCCTCACCGGGTTTCGGGAGATCGGAAGCATCTATGGTTGGCAACAGCGATCGAAATACCGCCTCGAATGCTCATTCTCCATGCCATACTCCGCGCCTCCGCCAGGAGGGGCTCGTGCTGAGGACGTATTTGGCGATTTCCGGCGATTGGACATTGACGGGATACGAATTCTTAATCACCAGTTTGCGGCAGAATTGTTGGCCGATACGCGGTGCCGGTCGTTGGCGGTTGTGGGTGGAGTTAAGCGGCGGCGGCACAAGTGGGCTGCGTCCGCGAAAGTGGCGGAATTATGCGTAGGTTGGCGTCGTCTGCAGCTTGCCAAAACGAGAAACGATTCTCTTTTGCAGGTGCGGCTAATCGGCATCGCCGTGCTGGCGTTCGACCGACCAAATTCTCGCCTGATCGGTCTCGAATGGATACACATGCACCATCCAATTGAAAATAACAGGGTGGAACCTCCCCCCGGCGGCGGCGCAAGCTTCCTGCGTGGTGATCGATCCTCGCAGCCCGAATTGCGGACTTGGCGAAGCAAGTTCGTGCCATCGTCCAAGCGGAGGAATACAAAAGTTCACATGTTCGTGCCACTGCGCGAAGCTGAGTGGAATGCGCTCGTCAAGCTGATCTTCCGAGTAACGCTTGGGAGCCGTGTACATCACGCCAATGAGCTTGTAGTCGTTCCCGTGCTTCTCGTAGAGCAGCGAGGTAGGGTGGTCAGGGTTGAATCTCAACTCCGCCTCGACGGCATAGCTCCGGTTTGTGAAGTGATAAACCGTTTGCGGAACATTCGGAAGAAAGATCTTGAACCCGTCGGTCAGAGCGACATGGTAGTCCTTATATTTTTCTGAAGCTTTACGAGCCTCGTCAGCGACCTGTTGGGCGCGCTTCGCGTCGCCGAGCTTTATCGGTCGCAGGGCCGTCATCTTCATATGCGGCCCCATATCCATGTGGCCTTCCATGGAGTGCATGACGTGGGCGCTCGCGCTAGTGTCATCCTTGTCTTCGCCCATGGGCATATCTTGCATATTCGACATGTCCTGGTGCGATATTCCCGACATGTCCATTCCCGGCATCGATGGTTGGCCATCACTTGCGCCGCCACCGGATGGAGCGCTTTGGCTTTGCCCCCAGGCCACACTGCAGGCAAGAATGGCGCTGAACAGAACGAATCGATTACTCATCGTAAACCCCCGACCATTGCTATTAACCCTGAATCAAGGCTCATGTTTCGGCAAGGGAGTTTACTTTATGCGTGATTACAGAGGTAACGATTAGCGGCGGCGCAGCAGGGGCAATCGGGCGCACACCGTTTGCACCTTGGGCGGCGCTGCTGCTCGGGTTCTGCTTCGGGTCAGGCAAGTCTGTTGAAAACGGGATCGACTCTTCACCCACGATGAAGCTCGCCTGGAACAACGCTACCGGCTTTGGCACTCCTTGTGGCCTTACCTTCATCGATGCGGCCACCGCCCAAGAAGCAGGCCTTCGCCCCGGCCAAGGTGCACTTCCACGAACCGGAGGCTCTCCTCCGCTCGTTTCTTTTGACGGAACTGAGCAAGTTTAGTCTGTCCAACCTGTTGCCAGCACGCCCCGTCACTCAAAACTGGTTATTGAGTGAAGATGGTGAGTCCGTTAATGGGGCCCCAACGAGAATTCTGTTCTCGTTAGAACCTTATCAAGCAGCAAGCTTCAGCCCAACCGCGGCGACCAATTCATCCCAGGCGACAATCACAGACTGGTAGAGCTTG
>JBEKPJ010000039.1:0-73347 GCA_049520935.1 Terriglobales bacterium
TCCGAGTCTGAGGAAACTGGGGCGGGGAACGGTGTCCAAGATTCTCAGCGCCCACCAGGTGCGACCCCACACGATGCAGTACTACCTGGAGCGGCGCGATCCCGACTTTGATGCCAAGATGGAGACGCTGTCCCTGGTATAGCAATTGATATGTTATTTGCGAATCACTATACTTAGGTTATGGTCAATGGATGCAACATCCGCGATGTCACTCATTGCCCGGGTCTCGGATGTGATCGCTATGAGATTCTCCCTCAGGCTTCATGGTTCTTTGGCTCTCGCGGCGGACACTCGCATGGGATAAATCTCGAATCGATTCAGCCCGCCTATCACGGATGGGTCGCCTTCGCCAAACCGTCGAGCCTCAGATTCGTCCTCGACTTCCAGCACTGCGAGCCCGAAAGCCCCGCTTGTTGCCATGACCGGACCGTAGAGCAAAAGTCTGCCCGCCGCAAATTGTTCGCCAAAGTAACGGGAGTGCGCCCCCATCAATAGTCTCTCCTCATCCGTCATGTCTTGCGGGAACGTAGTTCGAGGAGGGATTAGCTTGAAAAAGTAGTTGTGCTTGGACATGGCAATCGAATTCTAGCAGGGGCTCCCTTGGGCATTAAACACCAGACCACTGCCAGTCCATTGATGAAATAGTGCGCCGTGAAGACGCTCGACTTCAGCGGATGCAACTCCCGCCCGCAAAATCAGCATGGCTATCGGCTTCAAGACGAGAAGGCGGTACTAGCTTTGAATCCGAGGCTCGCCTTCGGTTTCGCCCCGGCAGCAAACCCCAAAATGCTGCCAAAGGCGGAACCACGGGCTATGCGCCAGCATTTCGTCGTGCCTGCGATTGGCAGCAGAGATGTCGATTGCGCTGAGTGGCCTGATATCCGGCGCTTCGAACATTTCCTGTAGCTGTTCGATGTCGTCAATAATGCGTTCAATGTCCATCCGTCACAATATCCAACATGGGCGTGGCAGTCGTCAAATGAAACCGGCATTTGCTACCGTTCGTTGCTTGGTAGAGAATCGGTAACATGTTTTCACTTTTGCCTGCCACTTTGGGCTGGAGAAGAAAATTCGTGATCAGTAAAATACGCAGATTGTTTCTGCCCTTTCTGCCTCTGATCTTCTTCCCCACACAGGCACTGGCTGCCGATCACGCGATCGTCGGGTGTGTTGGCGGGAAAGTGTATCCCTCGCCGACGGCTCCCGCAATCGAGAACGCCGTTTTATTGATTGCGGACGGCAAGATCGCGATGGTCGCGCCCCGATCCCAGATCAAATACAACCTCCCCCAGTCCGCACAGAAGCTCGACTGCAAGGGCAGAGTGATCGTCGCCGGGTTCTGGAACAGCCACGTGCACTTCGAAACGGGATGGCAAGATGCGGCGAATGTCCCCGCGTCAAAGCTCGAGGCCCACATGCAGGAAATGCTGACCCGCTGGGGCGTCACGTCGGTGTGGGACTTGGGTTCCGATCCTAATAACACGATGGCGATTCGTCGGAGGGTGGAAGCCGGTGAGGTCGCGGGCCCGAAAATCCTGATGGCTGGCGATATCTTCCCCAAGAATGGGCATCCCGTTTATTTGCCGCCCGAGATGCAACTCCCCGAAGCCGCAAGCCCGGAAGAGGCCCAACAAATGGCGCAGCAATACATGGAAATGGGCTTAGACGGCATCAAGCTCTTCACCGGAGCGTTCATGGGCGAGAAGCCGACGGTGAATATGGATACGTCCATCGTGAAAGCGACGGTGGATGTGGCTCACGGGCAGGGCAAGCCAGTTTTCACACATCCGCAGAATCGAGCTGGAGTTGACAACGCGCTGGCGGGCGGCGTCGACATATTGGCGCACACGATTCCCACGGAGGGCCAATATACTCCAGAAGAGTTGGCACGCATGAAACGCCAGCAGACCGCGCTGATTCCGACTTTGACGCTTTGGACGACGGTCGTTCAGGACCCCACGGTGGCGGACGCGTTGGTTCAGGCGGGGGTCAATGAGTTGAAGCAGTATTTCTCCGAGGGCGGAACTATCCTGTTCGGCACCGACGTGGGTTTTCAGCCCAAGTATGACACGACACTAGAGTTCGAGTTCATGGGACAAGCGATGACGTGGCGGGACGTTTTGGCTTCTCTTACCACCAACCCTAGCGAAGTTTTCAAGGCAAGCGGCAAAGGGCGGGTCGAGAAGGGAATGGACGCAGATATCGTAGTGCTCGATGCCGATCCGGCCACGGATGTGCGGAACTTTTCTAAAGTGGCATACACAATTCGCGCCGGAAAGATAATCTACTCCGGCACCGCGAAATCGCGATAGGAAATCGAGGACGACCCTCTAGGGCAATTCTCACAGGGGCTCCTTGAAGATCGCCAAGTACAGGAACAGCAGAAGCGCCACGGCGCTCAGCACGCTTCTCACGGCATGCAATCTCCCCCAACGGGCGAGTAGCTGCTCCGTTTCGGCTGATCGTCTGTCCAGCGTGGGGCTCAGCAATTGCTTGTTCGTCGGCAAGATTGCGATCAGAGTGAATGGGATGACAGCGCCGAGCACGGCCCCACCAACGATCCACCAGAATGTCGCCCCGGCGAACCAGGCCGCTACTGACGACAGCAGACCCAAGGCTGCGCAAGTCGCCTGCATGACAGTGGCTCGGCGGTAGCTGGGAGGAAATTCAGTTGCGGCTATTTCCACTCCGCACCGCATTCTCGCCGGGTGTTCGACAAGATTGATGTAGACGGAGGCTCCCGTGAACAGGCTGCACGACAGGAGAACGACGAATTCGGCAATCTGGCGCAACATTCGATCCTTGGGACTCAGGTCTCGGTGCCTTCAATTGCCAGAGTCAAGACACCCGCAGACGCCTGAGTCCGGAGACCATCGCAAGACGAACTCTTGAGTGCGCTTCGTTTTCGGTTCCTTCGAAGGCGAGCGAAGTGCGTGAGCGTTTTTGCTGGGCTGTCGAAGATTAGCCGAACGGTTTGAGCGCCCAACGGCGGCACGCCAGCCCCGCAGTTCTCCCGCGACCAGCGCACCTTCCACGGGGAATTCCTTCTCTTTCGACGTAACCTCGACGACCGCCTCACGGTCGAGGTCCAGCCAGCCTTCGTCGAGGGTCGGCGCATCCTGCGGAATCGGCGTGATTCGGCGCTTGCGCATAACGTCAGTTTACCTCCGGTTTAGCTCTGTGATCGCCGATTCGGACGCCGAGGTGTCATCTGACTCGATGTCAGCGCAGATTGATAAGGTTCGCGAGCGTACCGACAAGCGGTTTAGTCCGGCGATAGAATTCTTCCCGAATGGCGATCCTTTTCATCGACGATCACACCTGCGGTTCGCACGCGGTCGCTCACAGACTTCGGGCTTGTGGGTACGAGGTGCAAATAGCTCCCGACGCAGACGAGGCTCTAACCTTGTTTCGACTCTACCCAATCGACGCAGTGGTCACCGACTGTCATCCCGAAACACCCGGTCGAGAAGTACTAGCCCCGATACTGAGACGGATCAATCCAGACATTCCGATCATCATGATGTCGGCCTTCTGCGGTGCGCCATGCACACGCTTACGACATGCGGATGCCTGCATTCAAAAGGGAGATGTCGCGGCACTGCTGAGCGTGCTACGGATGCTGCTCTGCTCCCGTGCCTATGGGCTGTGCCAATCTGTTGCCGCTTAGCGAAGATAGCGGGGCATGCCCAAGAAAAGTGGGCTGGGCGTGGTTCCTACTTCCCCTTACCAACTTGTTTCGCGATCCCCGCAGCGGCTTGGCGGAAGTCCTCATGCTGGGATTTTTGCTGGAGTTGAGCCGCTTTCCTCATGAGCTGCCGGGAGCGAGGATCGTCCGCGGCAGTTCGCCGTCCGCTTCGATGACCGGATCGAAATGGTGAAATACGATTTCGGGGAACTCGATGAAGTCGCCCCAGCTTACGCAGTCACCATCCACAAGGCGCAGGAATCGGAGTTTCCAGCGGTGCTGATCCCCCTCGGCACGCAGCACTACAGGCTACTGCAACCGAACCTGATCTGCACGGGAATCACGCGGGGCAAAAAAGCGGCGTTCTCCACTCTGCGCTCCGCGAAGACGCTAATCCGGTGTCATCCCAAGATATTCGTCGTGTCTTTCGAACACCTCGCGCAGCAGTTTTTCAAACCGCTGTTGCAGCGTGACGGATGCGCATCTCTCATCTGCACCCTGCTTGGTATTGATTTTCAATTCAGCGGCGGGAATCGCATTCGCAGCCATTTGATGCCTCCTTCATTCATGTCGTCGCCGGTGCTCTTTACCGCTAGTCAGCCGACGCGATCAGCGTCACCTTGTGGTTTCTGCTCTCCGCAGCTTGCGGAGGGTCATTGGGGGTCCGAAGCCGACAGTCAGCCTGTTTCACCGCACCCAAACCTCGGATAGGAAAGCAGGTTGCTGGTGATTAGCTTCGGCAAATAACCGCAATGAGCATCCATGTTCTCGACTTCATATGGTTTCTTCTCCCCACAGGTTCTGTTCCCCATAGGCTTCTATCTACTAAAGCGTGAAATGAGGGCCAAAAGACGACAGAAAATCACAAGCGAGGGCATAATAAGCTGAAACGCCTTTTGTGAACCTGTCCGCCGCGCCCCGCCACGCCAGCCATACTGCGCGAGTTCGGCTTTCCCGGCAATGGATAGCGTCTGAAGATGGCCCTGAATTTCTCGTGAACCTGTAACTGCCTGATTGCCCAAGGCTTGCGACCCGCTTTGCGCATAGGACTTGCAAGCCGGTCTTGAGCGAGATTTGGAATGGCCGGATGAGACGATTCTGCGCTTTCTGCGGGCCCAATCAGGATAGCCACGTAGAGTACCGCGCTGCCGCTGAGGAGGAGAGTGCGATACTATGTCGCGAGAATTGAAACCGAGTAACGAAGGGAATGATCATGACTGGGTTTCTTACCTTACCGGCGCTCATTTTGGCAGTCCTGCTGATCGCAGCCTTCTCCGTTTTGTCACCTCCATCGGACGGCCTGTTGCTCGTCGCCAATAAAGGTGAGCAGACCCTTGGTCTCATCGATCCGACTACTGGACGGCAGATTGCGACCGTCGCCGAGGGAGGCGTGACGGGGCACGAGGTCGCGGCATCTGCCGATGGCCAACGAGCATTCGTACCAATCTACGGAGACTCCGGAGTCGGAATGCCCGGCACGGACGGAAGCACGCTGGCGGTGATCGACCTCAGTGCACGCAAGGTAATCCACACCATCGACTTTGGGCACGGCGTTCGTCCCCATTGCGCCGTCTTTGGGCCGAAGGACGGTCTGCTCTATGTGACCGCCGAGCTAGACAAATCCGTAACCATCATCAACCCCCAAACTCTAAAGATTGTCGGAAGCATCCCGACCGAGCAAGTTGAATCCCACATGCTAGCGATCAGTACAGACGGACGCTATGGGTATACTGCCAACGTGGGTCCGGGAACGGTATCGGTGCTCGATCTTGCGGCGCGAAAAACCCTGACGGTAATCTCCGTGGCTGCGCACGTGCAGCGCATCTCGATCTCGCCCGACAACCGCTGGGTGTTCACCTCGGATGAGGCAAAGCCCCGGCTGGCGGTAATCAATGCAGCAACGAATAAAGTTGATCGTTGGATTGCGCTGCCCAGCGCAGGATATGGCACGGCCTCCACGCCGGATGGAAAATGGCTGCTGGTGGCATTGCCGGCCGCAAACGCTGTCGCCGTCGTTAATCTAGCCACTTGGCAGCTCGCAAAGACCATCGGTGTTCCCCCGGCTCCTCAAGAAGTGCTGATCCGACCGGATGCTCAGTCCGCTTATGTATCGTGCGACAAGAGCCATCAGGTGGCAGCGATACAAATCGGCAACTGGAGCGTGAAGTTGATCGAAGCCGGAAGCGGAGCCGATGGTCTCGCATGGGCGCGGTAAATTTTCAACTTGGTGCACAGTCGCCAAGGTCTACTTTCTAGGTTCAATCAGTTCTCTATTTGCCATTTCTACTCGAGCTTTTGGCTCTCGGCGGTCTGCCCCAATCATGGCGCTCGTCTTGCCAGTATCGTTGGCAGAAGTCAGAAGCAGCAAAGAGATTCCTCGAGGAGATCGGGCGGGGGCGAACCACACGTCTCCAAGGCCGACTTGGACGTCCTTTGGGAGGGCTACTTCTACGGGTGGGGCGGTTTCCGGCAACCTGACGTGATCGGGACATAACCGGGATTGATCTCGCCCAGTATCGGGCCCGCGACTACACGTTCCTGGTGTAAAGCCAAGGGCAGGCTGCAAGTGGCTGGCCGATGATTAATGCAGTTCCACGCGGGCAAACCCCCGCCCAAGAGGAGTCGGGCGGGGGCGGATCGAACCTGGCACGGTTCAGAAGGAGAGGGTCGTCGTGTCTCCGTTGAGGCCGACTTTGAAGCCGCAGTTTGGCCCTTCTGTCCAATCATACTGTTTTCCGTACCAGCCCAGGGGGGATATCCCCGAGTAATTGGGAAATCCATGGTAAGGTCCGTAGTCGTTGAAAACGGCCTGGCCGCCGGAGGGAAACTGAGAGCACGAAGTTACGTTGTATGCCTCGAGCACGCCGCCAAACGCCCAAGTCCAATGGAGCCCAGAAGAGGTGGCCGTAATCCAGGAGTAAGCGCCGCTAGTCAAATCAGAAGCGTTTACCTTCCAATCCAGAGTGCTGCCCGTCGTACCGGTAATCTCGGTGTAACCGAAGATATCGTCACCCGGATTAACCTTCTCCGCACCGCTATGAAAAACATAATTGTTACCTAGGAGCCAACTGGCGATGACCCAGTAATTGCCGCCCATTGAAAGAGGGTTCTCGCCATACTGGAGGACAGGTTGCAGTACCCAATCCTCGCTTGAATCCTCGATGCCATTCCATAGATAGATCAGACCACCGTTCTCCGCCGGAGCCGGCGGCACCGTCCAAACGCCGTACAGTAAATCGATGTTGTCGTTCGAACTGAGCGACGGATTCCATTGCGAGGCTTCGACCCAACCGCCGGCACAGCTGCTGCAGGGTAGGCCGCCCGCATTCCCACTGTACCCATGGCGGGGACGCGTCATTAAAGCGTCCTCGGGGCAGACATCATAGTGGGCGATGAAGGCACCGTTCAAGGTCACATCGCCGGTAATCTGGCCATTCTCGATCTCGACCTTGGCGCCGTTGGGGATTTCGTGCACGCAATCGGGGCGAATTAACTCACCGGGCACGTGCACCCAGTCCGGGTGGTCGATTGTGGCTTGGCTGGCGCTCTGCTCCTGGGCGATGGAATAAGTGGATAGCCCTGAAACTGCGAGGCCGCACAAAGTCGCGGCCATGCTTAGCGTCACCCCCATCCGGCTCAGTTTCGAAGTGAGTGAAGATTGAGTTGAGTTGTTCTGGCTGCCTAGGGTGACCTTGCTTGCAGTTTTCATTTTGATTCCTTTTGTCCCGGATTTATTGGGGCTTCTCTGGCTGGCTCGTCTCGCCAGCGAGAAAACCCGTCACTTGATATAGCGGGAACTTTGGGGCTCAGGGGTCATGCGGGACCAAAGAAATCGAAGTAAGGCCGAAACGCTGGCGCGCCTCGGGTCGATGTGATAGTTTTGCCGCTACGCCAGTCCGGGCTGGATCTATGCAGAATTCTTCTGGGGCTCCTACAAAAGTCGAGGTCACGCAACTACTTAGAGCGTGGGGCGGCGGGGACGACAAGGCCCTGGAGCAGTTGACTCCAGTCGTTGAAAACGAACTGCACCGCCTGGCCCACCGCTATATGGCCCAGGAACGGCCCGGCCATACCCTGCAAACGACTGCCCTAGTAAACGAGGCTTATCTTCGCCTGGTGGATGTTCAAGGGGTAGATTGGCAGGATCGCGCTCACTTTTTCGCCGTCTCGGCCCGCATGATGCGGCGCATCCTCACCGATGTCGCCCGGTCCCGGCATTATCAGAAACGCGGCGCCGGTGCGGTACAAGTTTCTCTAGACGAGGCCCTGGTCGTGACTCCAGAAAAGGGTGCCGATATCATGGCCCTCGATGAGGCTTTGACCGAGTTTGCGGTGCTCTATCCTAGGCAGAGCCAGGTTGTGGAACTGCGCTTTTTTGGGGGACTCGAAGTTAACGAAGCGGCCGAGGCTTTGAAGATATCGCCGGAAACGGTCAAACGCGATTGGAGATTTGCAAGAGCCTGGCTGTTGCGCGTCGTCAGCGGAGAACAGGGCGGAGAAAAGGACGATGGATCCTGAACGAGCGCGGAGGCTGGAAGAGCTCTATCACTCCGCACTCGACCATCATGAGGCTGAGCGTGGCGCATTTCTGCAGAGCGCGTGCTCAGATCCGGACCTCCGCCGGGACGTAGAATCGCTGCTTGCCCACGACCGGAAAGCGGGCAGCTTTATCGAAGCGCCTGCCGTGGAAATGGCGGCCCGCATGCTGGCCGAGCGGCAACTTCAGTCCCCCGATGGAAAGGAGGCCGTCGCCCTCTACGGCCAGACCATCTCCCACTATCAAATTATCGAGAAGTTAGGCGAAGGAGGAATGGGTGTCGTCTATAAGGCGCGCGACACCCGGCTGGGACGCCTGGTAGCTTTAAAGTTTCTGCCTAAGCATTTCCCGGCCAGCCCCACCGCAATCGGCCGATTCCAGCGAGAGGCCCGAGCCGCCAGTTCTCTGAACCATCGCAGCATTTGCACGATTTATGACATTGGCGAGGAAGCTGGCCAAGCCTTCATCGCCATGGAGTACCTGGCCGGCCAGACTCTGAAGCAAGCCATCGCTTCCCAGCCTGTGGAAAGCGACCGACTGCTGTCGCTGGCCATGCAAATGGTTGACGCCTTGGATGCCGCACACCGGCAAGGTATCATTCATCGGGATGTGAAGCCGGCGAACATTTTCATCACCCGAGAGGGTCAGGTTAAAGTCCTGGACTTTGGCCTGGCGAAGTCGGTGCCGACAGGGCGGACTCTGGAGACCGGTTCTTCCGGCCCAGACTTGTCGGACGGGAGTGCCAAGCAGCAGCTAACCTCACCCGGCATGGCGATCGGGACCGTGGCTTACATGTCACCAGAGCAGGCATGCGGGAAAGAACTCGATCACCGCACGGATTTGTTCAGCATGGGCGCCGTCTTGTACGAGATGGCCACTGGAAAGGTGGCTTTTGGAGAAGGCACCACGGTTGCCCTAGTTTTCGATGCCATACTCAATCGCGAGCCAGTTCCGGCGGAGATCCTCAATCCGCAACTGCCGGAGAGGCTGACTCGCATTATCGCCAAGGCGCTGCGGAAGAACCGGCAGGAGCGCTACCAATCTGCGGCGGAGATGCTCGCGGATTTGAAGGCGAGCGCCGCAGGAAGGCCGGTAAGTGCGGGCGAGCGAGCCGCTTCGCGGCGAAGGTTGTGGGTGGGAGCCGTGGCGATGCTGACGATCGCCGTGGTGATCGCGGTGAGTTTCAATTTTCGCAAGCGGCGAGCGGGCGGGTTGACCGAGAAGGACACCATCGTTCTCGCCGATTTTGCCAATACCACGGGCGACGCAATCTTCGACGACACACTGAAAACAGCACTGAACCTCTCCCTGCGGCAATCGCCTTTTCTGAATGTGCTCCCCGACAGCCAGGTTACGAACACTTTGAAATTGATGACGCGCCCCGCGGACGCGAAGCTCACGCCGGAGTTGGCCCGCGAGCTTTGCCAGCGTGCAGGCAGCAAAGCTTACGTTGCCGGATTGATTGGCAGTTTGGGCAGCGAATATGTGCTGGGGCTCAAGGCGGTGAATTGCCAGAGCGGAGACACGCTGGCGGAGGAGCAGGTGACGGCCGCGTCCAAAGAGAAGGTGCTGGACGCGCTGGGTAAAGCGGCATCCAAACTGCGCCGGGAACTGGGCGAATCGCTGGCTACATTGCAGAAGTTTGATGTTCCGTTCTACCAGGCCACCACATCTTCGCTGGAAGCTCTGCAGGCATTCAATTTTGGCCTAAGAGCCACGAATGAGAAAGGTAGTGCCGCTGCAGTTCCTCATTATCAACGGGCCATTGAGCTCGATCCGGATTTTGCCATGGCTTACTGGGCGATCGGCCTGGACTATTCCGCACTCAACGAGTTTGGGAGGGCAAGAGAGAGCCTCACCAAAGCCTTCCAGCTAAGGGAACACGTCAGCGAGGCGGAAAAGATGGAAATCGCCGCCGCCTACTATCTGGATGTAACCGGGGAACTCGATGAAGCAGCCCGAACTTATGAAGAAGAGATTGAGATCTACCCGCGGAGATCCATCGCCTACCTGCATTTGGCACTGGCGTATGGCATGCAGGGGAAGTATGACCGGGCGGCAGAGTTCACTCGCCAGGGCTTGCGCCTAACGCCGGATCCTTCGCGAATTGCGAACGACAACCTCGTCAACGACGTCGTTGGCCTGCAGCGCTTCGACGAAGCCCGGCAGATCATTCGCGAGGCACAGGCTCGAAATTTGGATGACTGCCAGCTCCACGAAGTTCTCTACGCCCTGGCGTTCTTCGGCGCCGATTCGGAGGCGATGACGGAGCAGCAACAGTGGTTCGCGGCTCGGCCCCCGTATGAGAACTTGGGACTAGATCTCGCATCCGAAACCGCGGCGTATAGCGGTCATCTGGACAAAGCGCGGGAACTGAGCAAGCGCGCTCTGAACTCCGCCATCCGGGTTGACAGCAAGGAATCTGGCGCCATAGGTTTGGCCATTGCTGCGCAGTGGGAAGCCGCTTACGGCAATCCTGCGAAAGCCCGGAAGTCCGCGGCAGACGCTCTGCGACTGGCTCCCGCGAGTCAGGGCGTGGAGTCCGAAGCGGCGCTTGCGTTCGCCCTTGCGGGCGATACGGCAAGAGCCGAATCGCTAGCACTAGACTTGGAGAAGCGCTTTCCGTTGGACACGCAGATGCAGTCGCTTTGGCTCCCACCGATTCAGGCGCAATTGGCGCTGGATAGAAACAATCCGGTGGCCGCCCTGAATTCCCTGCAAGAGGCTACACCGATTGAGTTCGGCAACATTCAGTTCATCAACAATATGTCCTGCCTCTATCCGGCTTATGTGCGCGGCGAGGCCTACCTGTCCGCCGGACAAGGCAGCGCGGCCGCTGCCGAGTTCCAGAAGATCATCGACCACAACGGCATCGTATGGAATTGCTGGACGGGAGCCTTGGCTCATCTGGGCGTGGCTCGCGCCAACGCTGTGCAGGCGAAGACTTCGCGGGAAGCAGACGCCGAGACCGCTCGCATCCGGGCGCTTGCAGCGTACAAAGACTTCCTCACCCTCTGGAATGACGCCGGCCCCGACATCCCCATCCTCAAGGATGCTAAGGCGGAATATGCGAAGCTGCAATAGCAGTCGGTGGCGGGACAAGTTCTTCCACCTCGCTCACGGTGTAGAGATTGTTGGTGCTAATAGGCAGTTCCAGTAAACCTGTCCGATTTTGTTCTCTTTATTAGAGCCAAAAATGGAGCCGAGCTGCAGAAATCTGAGCCTGCCGAGATTTGCCTCAAACGGATCGGGTACTCACGGTTGAAAACTGGTCCGGGGAGTTCGGGAAGGGCGAATACCGCCAGTTGCGCTGCGCTCAAACCCGCGGCCTCTGCGGTGACAGGGTAACCTTGCACGATAACTTATTGAGTCTTAATGGTACTGACACGGCTGGCTATAGCGCGCTTCTCGGCGGCTCGCCGGGTTCCGATTGCTTTACTCGCTGTGCTCTCCTCCAGAAGTTTGACCGATACCAAAGTATCGGCGATACCATCGTTCAATTGTTTAGCATGGCCGTTTTCTGGTGTCATCGATTATCAAGAATCCGCATCTCTTGCTATAGACCGCCAGCCAAGCTCCAAGGATGGTGTACGAGGATCGCCGAATGAGCACAAAAAGCATTTCACGCCCGGACTCCGCAAAGGTTGTTCCCTTGACGACGAAGCCACCAAACATCACCAAACTTCTCCAACAGTATGGAACAGGAGAGATTCCATTCGCCGGAACCCAAGACGCGCTCTACGACCGGCACCTGGTTTTTGACCGGGCCATCGACCCGAAGGTCGCCAGCGCCCGGGAGCGCTTCGAAGCAGTCTCCCATGCCGTGCGTGACGTTCTGGCGCAACGCTGGGTGAAAACCAAGACGGCATATGAGCAGCACAACGCCAAACGCATTTACTACCTTTCCATGGAGTTTCTACTCGGACGATCGCTTAGTAATAACCTCACGAACCTCTTGCTTGAACCCGTTGTGCGGGAAGTCGTCAAAGAGAAAAACATTGATTGGCCTGAGTTGGTTGAGCAGGAACCAGATGCAGGCCTGGGGAACGGGGGTCTGGGCCGTCTTGCGGCTTGTTTCCTAGACTCGATGGCCACAATCCAACTGCCTGGCACGGGCTATGGTCTGCGTTACGAGTACGGCATGTTTCGGCAGTCGTTTGTAAACGGCTGGCAGCAGGAGAATCCCGACAACTGGCTGCGCGACGAGGATCCGTGGGAGATCTGTCGCCACCACGAGAAGGTAGATGTCAAGCTGAACGTCACGTTCAAGCTGCGGGATGGACGCGTCGAGCTGATACCGGGTCGTCCATCCACCCTGTTCGGCATTCCTTTTGACCGACCCGTCGTCGGCTACGGAGGAAAAAACATCAACACCCTCCGCCTCTGGGCTGCGGCGGCTGCAGACTTCTTTGATTTTCAGGAATTTGGCACGGGAGATTTCGTGGGTGCCCTCGGCGGGACACTCGAAGCCGAATCGCTGACCCGTGTGCTGTATCCCGATGACTCCACGACTGCCGGGCAACAGCTGCGCTTTGTGCAGGAGTACTTTCTCGTCGCTTGTTCTCTGGCAGATCTGATACGCCGGTTTCTCCGGCACAACAGCGATTGGGGAAAGTTGCCGGAAAAGGCCGCCATCCAACTCAACGACACGCATCCTTCAATGGCAGTTGCGGAACTGATGCGCATTCTGCTGGACGAAGCGCGTCTGGGTTGGGATGAGGCTTGGGATTTGACCACGAAGACGTTGGCCTACACCAACCACACGTTGCTGCCCGAGGCGCTTGAGAAGTGGCCGGTGGCATGGTTTGAAGTGCTCCTTCCCCGGCAACTTGAGATCATCTACGAAGTCAACCGCCGGTTGCTCGACCAAGTTCGAGCGCGCTTCCCGAATAACGAGGGACGCGTCGAACGCGTCAGCCTTGTGGAAGAAGGGAGTCCACGCAAGATTCGCATGGCCAACCTTGCCATTGTCGGTTCGCACAGCACCAACGGCGTCGCGGCAGTCCATTCCAAATTGTTGCGTACGACAACGGTGAAGGATTTGGCCGAAATATTTCCCGAGCGTTTCAACAATAAGACGAACGGCGTCACGCCGCGCCGGTGGCTACTTGAGTCGAATCCCAGCCTGGCGCGCGTGATTACGGCTGCGATCGGCGAAACGTGGATCACCGACCTGAGCCAGCTCCGTGAGCTCAAACCGTTGGCCGCAGATTCCGCCTTTCGGCAGGCGTTTCTGGCATCGAAGCGCGAGGCGAAGGTGCGTTTCGCCGCCTGGCTTAAGGCGACTACTGGGCAAGTGGTCGATCCGAACACGATTTTCGACAGTCAAATCAAGCGTATTCACGAATATAAGCGGCAACTGCTGAATGCGCTGCGAATCATCGTCGTTTACAACCGGCTGCGAGACAATCCCGATCTCGAGATGGTGCCCCGCACATTCTTCTTCGCCGGGAAAGCGGCGCCAGCCTACCGGCTGGCGAAAATCATCATCAAACTTATCAATAACTTGGCGGGTACCATCGACAGTGATCCGGTCGTGCGCGGCCGAATGAAGGTCGTCTTTCTGCCTGATTACAACGTGACGCTGGCGGAGCGGCTCATCCCAGCCAGTGATGTTTCGAATCAGATTTCCACTGCCGGCTATGAGGCCAGTGGAACGAGCAATATGAAATTCATGATGAACGGCGCGCTCACGGTTGGAACAAGGGACGGAGCAACCATCGAAATGGCGGAAGAGGCCGGAGAAGAAAACCTTTTCCTGTTCGGTCTCACCGTGGAACAGGTCGAAAATAGCCGTTCCTGGTACAGTCCGATGTGGCACTATGAGCACGAGCCCGAGACTCGCGCTGCTGTCGACCTTATTTCTTCCGACTATTTCAGCCACTATGAGCCAGGAGCATTCGAACCGCTGCGAGACACGCTTTTATTGTTCGGTGACCGCTATATGCACCTGGCTGATCTCACATCCTACGTCGAAACGCAGGAACAGCTGGGCGCACTTTACCGCGATCCCGGAGCCTGGGCGCAAAAGGCCATCCTGAACATAGCGAGCTCGGGCAAATTCTCTGCCGACCGAACGATTCATGAATACGCAACCGAGATTTGGAAGGTGGAACCATGCCCAATACCTTAGAGAAAGTGCCCCAGACAAGTCTGGCCGAGGCGGTTTCGCCGCTCGCTGGCAAGCCCGCGCCCAGGGAGATGCTGATTGATGTTTCGCGCATGGAAAAGGAGTACTTCGAACACAAGCCCGACGTGCGCGACCCCAACCAGCTGGTGAGCTTCGGGACCAGCGGGCACCGCGGATCTCCTCTCCACGGCACCTTCAACGAGGCGCACATTCTGGCCATCACTCAGGCAATCTGCGAGTACCGACGGGGGCAAGCGATCGACGGTCCCCTCTACATGGGCAAAGATACGCATGCCGTCTCTGCGCCCGCACAGCGCTCGGCTCTCGAGGTGCTGGCGGCGAATGGCGTTGCAACGATCGTTCAGGAGAACGACGGCGTGACTCCAACTCCTGTCATCTCGCGAGCCATCCTGGTTTACAACCGTGGTCGTAAGGGTCACTTCGCCGACGGCATCGTTATCACGCCCTCACACAACCCGCCCGAGGACGGGGGTTTCAAATACGACCCTCCCAACGGTGGCCCTGCCGACACGGCGGTTACCACCTGGGTGCAGGATCGTGCCAACGAACTCCTGCGTGCGGGAAATGCGGGGGTCAGACGCGTACCATTCGAAAAGGCAATTCGAGCAGCTACCACCCGACAGCAAGACTTTGTTCTCCCCTACGTTCGCGACCTCAACAATGTCGTGGACATCGACGCCATTCGCGGTGCCCATCTCAAGCTGGGCGTAGATCCTCTCGGTGGGGCTTCCCTGCCGTACTGGGACCCGATTAACTCGACGTACGGGTTGAACGTTCAGGTCGTCAATCGGACCATCGACCCGACTTTTTCGTTCATGACCGTGGACCACGACGGAAAAATCCGCATGGATTGCTCCAGTCCGTATGCGATGGTGAGGCTCGTGGGACTGAAAGATCAGTATCAGGTTGCATTTGGCAACGACACCGACGCCGACCGCCACGGGGTTGTTACGCCTGTTGCCGGCTTGATGAACCCGAACCACTATCTCGCTGTGGCCATTCGTTATCTAGTGACGCATCGGCCGCAATGGCGGCCGACGGTTGCCGTTGGAAAAACCGCGGTGAGCAGCAGCATCATCGACCGTGTTGTTCAAAAACTTGGCCGTGAGTTGCGCGAAGTTCCGGTTGGCTTCAAATGGTTTGTCCCGGGTCTGCTTGATGGCTCGTGCTGCTTTGGAGGAGAAGAGAGTGCAGGGGCAAGCTTTCTTCGCCGAGACGGCACAGTCTGGTCCACCGACAAGGATGGGCTCATCATGGTTCTGCTGGCCGCTGAGATTGCGGCCAGCACGGGCAAGGACCCTGGCCAACACTACCAGGAAATCACCGCAGAGTTCGGCACCCCCTACTACACGCGCATCGACGCGCCCAGCACTCCTGAGCAAAAAGCAAAGCTTTCGGCGCTTTCTCCGGACTCAGTCAAGGAGTCGGAATTGGCGGGCGAGCCGATTACCGCCAAGCTGACCCGGGCGCCAGGCAATCAAGCTCCGATTGGCGGACTGAAAGTCGTGACAAAAAATGGCTGGTTCGCGGCCCGCCCCTCCGGCACAGAAAATATCTACAAGATCTATGCGGAGAGTTTCAACAGCGCCTCGCATCTCCAGGCCATCGTGAGCGAGGCGGAAACAATAGTGAACAATGCTCTAGGCGGTCTGGGCGATGAGCAGTAACGGCGGCCCTGCGGCTGTTCCGCCCTTTCCGCCCGGATACCGTGCTTCGGGAGTGTTGTTGCATGTTACCTCGCTCCCGTCGCCATACGGCATCGGCGATCTGGGAACAGCGGCTTGTTCCTGGATCGATCGCCTTCACGGTGCCGGCCAGCGGTGGTGGCAGGTGCTGCCGCTCGGTCCGACGGGCTACGGAAATTCTCCTTATCAGGAGATGTCGTCGTTCGCGGCAAATCCTGCGCTGATCAGTCCCGATTCTCTGATCTCGGAAGGACTGTTAAAGACGACCGATTGTCAAGCTGAGTTCCCTTCCGAGGCTGTCGATTATGATGCCGTGATTCCGTTTAAGGCCCGCCTGCTCGAAACAGCTTGGGCAAATTTCAAAGCGGGAGCACACAAGGATTTGCGCGCAGCGTATGATGATTTCCGCTCACATCAGGAGCGTTGGCTCGACGACTACGCGCTATTCGAGGCGCTGAAGACCAAATATCACGGGGAGCCTTATCTTGAGTGGCCGGAAGAGTTGCTGCAGCGACGCAGCGACGCTCTGACAGAGGTCCGAAGAGAATTGGCAAATCGAATCGACCAGGTTTGCTTCGCGCAATTTCTCCTGTTCCGCCAGACCGATCAGCTCAAGGAATATGCGCACTCCAAAGGCGTGAGACTGATCGGAGATTTGCCGTTTTTCGTTTCGCCGGATTCCAGCGATGTTTGGGCCAACCCGGAATTGTTTCTTCTTGACGAACGGCGCCATCCGCGCTTCGTCGCAGGTGTTCCTCCAGACTATTTCAGCGCGGACGGTCAGTTGTGGGGCAATCCCGTTTATAACTGGGATGCGCAGCGGGCTACGGGCTATCGATGGTCGATCGACCGGCTGCGCGCTCTGCTGGCGCATGTGGATGCGATTCGTTTGGATCACTTTCGGGGATTCGCAGCCGCGTGGCACGTTCCCGCGGGCGCTCCCACCGCTCAGTCAGGGCAATGGGTGCAGGGACCTGGAACCGCATTCTTCGAAGCAGTGCAAAAAGAACTTGGCCAGCTTCCCTTCATCGCCGAGGATCTGGGGTTTATCACTCCCGACGTCCACGCGCTGCGCGAGCAATTCCACCTTCCCGGAACCCGGGTCTTACAGTTCGCCTTCGATGGTCACTCCGATAATCCATATCTCCCCAACAACTTTGTCAGCAACACGGTCGCCTACACGGGCACACACGACAATGCCCCAACCCGCGAATGGTACGAACAATTGCCCGAGTACCAGCGGCAGAACTTCTGGAATTATCTGAAACGCGCGCCAGGCGTGAGTGATGACGCCGCTCCGTCCCTGGCGAATCTGGCTTGGTCGTCGATCGCAGCCTTGGCGGTTGCGCCGCTGCAGGATCTGCTGAACCTCGGAGCAGAGAGTCGTATGAACATCCCGGGCCGCGCCGGTGGGAATTGGCGTTGGCGTTGCCCGGACGACATGGAATTGTCCCCGGCTTTCCGGTGGTTGCGGGAACTGACAGAACTGGGGAACCGCCAGGCATCGGAAAAGATCGATCATCCGACGAATTCAGAGCGTTCCCGTGTCCCAAGCGCATTGGTGAGCGAGGGAGTGTGAAAAAACTCAACGCAAGAGCTAGAGTCTACGCGCGACCGCGGGCGCTCGAGGGTCCATCGCGACCTCACCTAAACCGCAACCTGGGAGCACAGGTCGAGGGCAGCCCTTTGCCCCTAGACTCCACTTGGATTGAAGACGAGCAAGCCTTCAATTTCGGCGTCGATGCTGAGTACTCTGAAAGCGTGACGCTGTTGCTCGACCCTCGGGCGTGCAGTCTTTTCCGTACTTATTGCAAAACGAAGGACTCTTCAAGATCTTTGCTTCAGTACAGCCCCGCGGAACCCACTCTCAGAAGGATCATCAGCACCAATAGTGCCGGAAGGTAAATGATCGAAGCCGCAAGAAGCCGTCGCGCCGCGGAGTTGGATTTTCGAAGCGCGAACTGTGCGCCACAGTACAAGAAGCCGGCGCATAGCAGCAGCGTTCCCACGGCGTAAGCGACGCCCGATTGACGGGTCAAGGCCGGCAACAAACTGACAACCGCCAATAACACGAGGGGCAACAAGGTTTGCCAATTCACAAGGCGCTCCCGTGCGCGCTCGTCATGCGGCAGCACCAGGTAACCGGCGCGAGCATAATCCTCGCGGTACATCCAAGCGATCGACATAAAGTGCGGGAACTGCCAAAGGAACAGCACGCAGTAAAGTATCCATGCTCCGAGGTTGAGGCGGCCAGATGCTGCAGCCCACCCAATCAGCGGCGGCATCGCGCCCGAAAATGCTCCGACCAGAGTGCATAGCGGCGATTTTCTTTTGAGGGGAGTGTAGAAAAACAAATAAGACAACGACGTGCCGAGCGCCAGCAGGCTCGCAAGTAGGTTGACGGCAGCGGCAAGATAAACACTTCCGAGAACCGATAATGCAACACCGAACCATAAAACCGTCGAAGGGTTGACTCGGCCAGCCGCCAGCGGCCGTCGCGATGTCCGGCGCATTTGCGCGTCGAAGCGCCGCTCGACGTATTGGTTCAGGGCTGCAGTCCCGCTGGCCACCATTAACGTCCCCAGCACTGCATTGACAGACCGGAGGAATGGAAAATCGTGCCCCGCCGAAGGGCAGCCCAAGTAGAAGCCGGCGAACGTGGTGACCACGATCAGAAAATTTACTTCCGGCTTGGTAAGCACCAAATAGTCGATCCAGAGCTTTGAGTCCCAAACGGGACTGTGTTTCCCGACTGGCAGATCGAATACCGTAACGATGGGTTCACTCGCCACGCTTAGAACGCCTCCTGGTTCTGTGGAGCGCTGTGGCCAATTCCGGTTGCCGGCAATTTTGGTTGCATCAAGCCGACCTGCGGAAAACCTTCAGGCGACAGAAGACGCATGGTCAATATCGCCCCCGCCAAAAGGTAAACGACGGTGACGCATGTCCACATCAATGCAGCTGCACACTGCTGATCCACCAGGGGAGAAAAACCCAACAAGTGTGATGACGAGAAGTAAATTGGGTAAGCCACGCGATCGGAAAATACAAGAAATCCCGAGAGAATGTCGCATGGCAATGTGGCAAAAAACAGGTACAAGATCATCGAGAGATCCTGCCGAGATGCGCCTGCTGGGGGTTGGACAACCGGCCACCAGAACAGAAGGCCCGTCGCAAGAAAGGACAGGTGCTCGAACAAATGCCAGGCGACCGATTGCATTCCGAGCGCAAAGAATGTCGGAATATGCCACCCAACCAAGGTGGCGCAGGCTGCGAGCCAGGCGAACTTAGGTCCTCCCAGGACCTTCCTGAACCCCTTCGCCCCCCGGGACTGCCACAATGGAGTACGCAGAGCTTTTGCAAATCGCTGCGGCAAACCGTGTAACAGGGGCCCGACGGGCGCACCCAGCCAGATCAGCGGAGGAGCAAGCGTCATGAGGAGTAGATGTTGCAGCATGTGCACGGTGAGCAATTCGTGGTCGAGCGCAGCGATTGGCGAGGCGACGGCGATCCAGATCAAGAACAGCCCGGCGAGAAAACTCACGCCGCGCCAGGCCATAGTGACGTTCAAGTCCCGAACAGACCGCCACCCCCTCAGGTAAACCAGCATCGTCAAAACGAGGATCAGAGTGAGAAACACTGATCGCGACGATCCGAAAGCGGCGTGATGGAGATGTGGCATGGGCCGTTCTCCTACGGTTTCGCACCAGGTTCTTTCTCATCACTGAGTGCTACAGCGCGTGAAGCGTCGCGTGCCGGCGCCTGCCCCTTCGGATGCAGAGTCTCAAGAAAGGCGACAAGCGCCGTCGTCTCCGCCGGGCCTAGGTTGTTTCCATACGCCGGCATATTCCCGCCACCTTGAATAACCTGGCGAATGAGCTGGTCTTGCGTGAGCCGCGCCGCCACGCTGTCGAGCGCGGGGCCTCGTTGTCCGCCACTTTCTCCAAGTGAATGACAATTGCGGCACTGTTTGACCTGAAAGATCAGCGCCCCCTGTCTCTCCAGCGCGGTCGAGCCATGAATGAATTGATCCGGCACTGGATCGCTGCTCCAGGCATTCATGTGCGGACTCCACGGCGTAAATCCCGCGAGATGAGTAAACGTCCCCAGTGTGATCGCGATCAACAGCACGGTCAGAACCGCAATCGGGCGACGCTTCCAACTCTTTTCACCTTCGCCGGAAAGAAACGGCAGAAGCAGCAACCCGATAATCACCACGACCGGGCCGATCAGAAGAGCCGGCGTTTCGAGCGACGGCGGGAGAAGAGAGAGCAAAGCGTAGAGCCACAGGAAGAAGTAATCCGGCTTCGGAACAGTCTGGATGATGGTCGGGTCCGGTCGGCCGGTCGGTCCAAATGGACCGAAGTATAACGCGCACGCGGCAACCGCCAGGATAATGAACGCCGCAAAGAACAGATCTTTCCAAACGGCATAGGGAACGAACGGCGCGCCGTCCTGCTTGGTAAGCGCGTGATATTCGGCTTCGTAGGTTGCTCGCCTTACAACGCGGCCCGGCACCGGCCAGTCGTTAATGCCCAGCTTTAGCACCATCAGTAGATGAAGGCAGACGAAGCCGATCAGTAATCCGGGAATTACGAACACATGGAGGGCGAAGAATCGGGACAAGGTTGCCCCGGCAATGATGGGACCGCCCAGCATCAATCTCACAATTGAGGGACCGAGGGTGGGAACGCGGCTCGCGATTGATGCCCCGATGCCGAGCCCCCAATAGGCATCTTGATCGAAGCGCAGTACCTGTCCGCTGAATGCCATGCCCAATGTCATCAGCAACAGAAAGACGCCAACCATCCAGGTAAGTTCGCGGGGGAATTTGTACGCGCCAAAAAGGAAGACCTGGACCATGTGAATCAGGACAATGGCCACCATGAAATTGGAACCCCAGCCATGCATTGCGCGGATGAACCAGCCGAGAGTCACGTCGTGGTTCAGGGCTTGCAGACTGCTCCAGGCTTCCGCTCCCGAGGGAACATAAACCAGCGCGAGCAGAATTCCCGTGACAATTTGCAGGACGAATACTGCGAGCGCTGCGGTGCCAAAAACGTACCACCAACTGGCCGCATTTCGCGGTACGCGATGTTCGGCCATTTCGCGAACTGGCGCCGCAAGCTGAAGGCGGCGATCGAACCAGGCTCCAATCTTTGCTACCGGGATTCTCCCCATCATGATGCGCATGGCGGTCTCTCTCCGGTGAGCTCGGCGATCGCTGCTCCCGGCGTGGGCAGTTCGCCAGCCTGGATCGTGATCAGGCCGTTCTCAATCTTGTATGGATATTCAAAGAGACCGCGTTCCGGCGGGCCGGAAGCGCGCGAGCCGTCTCGGTAGTACGCTCCGCCGTGGCAGGGACACATGAACAGACCGGATTGCGGAAACCATCGGACCGGACAGCCCAGATGCGCGCAGTTGACGGCGAAGACCTGGAATCGTTCTCCCGCGATACACCGCACCCAGCAGGCGGTGTCCGCGGTCTTGCCGTCGGTCGGCATGACGAAGGGATTCCGAAACGTCGCTAGCCGCGTCTCGCCTTCAGGAAAATCACTGACCTTACCAAGCGGCGTCCAGGAGAGATAGCCGTTCGCTCGACCGCGAGTGATCGCGGAGAAGAGAAATCCGACAATTGGTACGGCCACCGCGCTCGCAGCAAGACCGTTGAATAAGATCCCTAACTTCATGAAGAACCCGCGCCGAGAAATCGTGGCATCGGTTGACAGGGGAGGGGCGGGTTTGGTGGCCATTGTTCTGACTCCTAACGTTGCACGTTTTTCGCTATGGAATACGGTTGACCGGGGCTCTGGACCCGGTGGGACACCAGCCATGCAACTACGTCGGTAATTTCCTGGTCCGACATTGGCTTCCCGGTCACGTTTCCGCGCCAGTCGGGCGCCCCCAACTCCGGTCGACCGGCAATGACAATCGTTCGCAGCCCCTGATCGCTCACCAGCGCGAGAAACGAATCATTCGTGATACCACTGCCTTTGGGTCCACCTTGCCCCTGTGGACCATGGCACGATGAACAATATGTTCCGTAAGCGGCCTCACCGCGCTGACCATCTCCCGGAGACTTCGCCGCGTACGAGGGCGGATCAGCTCCGTCGAGAATTCCTGGCCGGCTCCAACGCGACCGAATTTCGCTGGTGATCACATCCACCTGTTTATCGGTCAGGAATCCGCCAGCGTTTTGCGCAAATGGCGGCATGGCGGTTCCACGGACGCCGACAGCGATGATTTTTCGCATCGCGCGTTCATCCACGACCGCGAGATAAACCGGATCGGCGAGAGCAATTGCCGCTCCCCCTCGACCTTCCACGCCGTGACACGCCGCGCAGTTTTCCGCGTAGAGCGTCCTGAAATCAGTGATCTCGCTGGGAGCCGGGACTTCCGCATCCCTGCTTGGCCGGCCGGGCGGGGAACTGCAAGCCGAGAGCAGGACGCTCAGCGCCGCGGCCGCAAAACGATAGCAAAATCGGTTCACGGTCGCGTCTCTCCTTCTCGTGGTGGAGTAATTCCCGGAGCCTCGACCCCGGCGCGGATGACGAAGGAGAGGTTCTCGCGTGTGGGCATTGGCGAATAGCGAATGACGACCAACCCAGCCACGATTCCGAAGGCCACCTGCGAAGCAATGAACCAGGGCCAGTCAATATGGCTCGCGAGCAGTGGATTCAACAACCCGAGAATGGTGTAAAGCATTCCCGACCACAACGTGGGAGCGATGAGTCCTCCAAGGACGATGGGCCGGCGCGGAAACATGGGAAGCATTGCGCCATACAGCATTCCCACTAGAGTTGAGCCAACAGCGTGCAGGCCCAAAGCTATGGCGAAACTGTCCGCATGAAAGGAATACAACTGTGCGGGCCCGAGTTTCAGCGATTGGGCATAGACAGAAGCTGCCAGAAGATTGATCGGATACCAGATGCTTCCGGCTTTCAACAAGCCGTAGGTGCAGGCCAGAACCGCCATCGCCACGCTTCCTGCAAGTCCGCCCTTCACGCCGGCCGAAATTGGATATGTGCGAACAGGGAGCCAGGCTCGCTGGTGAGCCGGGACGGAAACCCGCTCAACCACGTGGCGTTCAGTCGTTATGCGAATATCTTCGGGAACCACAATCAGAGACTCTTCATGCTCGTGCGGGAGGACTTCACGAAACCAGCCGATCGATCCTGCCAGAGAGAGCACAGCGCCCAGCAAACTTACAGATAAGCTGGTGACGAGACCTGCACATAATAAGGTGCATCCAAAAGCCAGGACAAAGGGCCAGGCCGTCGACGCGGGTACTTCGATCTCGCGTGGGGTCCGGCGGCTTTCGCTCGATTGCTCGGTTGCCAGCAACATTGCCTTTTTCCTTCCCTCAGCGTCCCAGAACGTAAACCACGGTGAAAACGACGACCCAAACCGCATCCACAAAATGCCAGTACAAGGAAAGCACTTCTACACGACGGGAGTGTTCGGTGCCGACCCGGCCGGAAAAAGCGAAAATCGCGACCATGAAGAGCATGATCAATCCTGCACTGACGTGAAAGGCGTGCAGGCCGACGAGTGAGTAATAAGTTGTTCCGAACAGATTGGTGGAGATCGTCAGCCCGTGCTCGTAAATCAGCCGATACCATTCCCGCCCGGTTCCAAAAAGAAACAGACCGCCGAGCAGAATCGTGAGAGACCACAAGCTCAAGAATGCTCCGCGTTCGCCTCTTTCGAGAAATTTCCCGGCATAGTGAATTGTCAGGCTGCTTGAGAGCAGGCAGATGGTAAAGAAAATGGGAGTCTCGAGCACTTCACGCGGAGTTGGTCCGGTCAGGCTCTTGCCCAGGTAGAAGAGGTAGGCGACGACGAAAATCGTAAAGATCGCCGACTCCGCAATGATCAGGCAGGCCATCGCGACCTTGCCGCGATAGGGACGACCCGACGGCTGCTGCATTTCAGAGAGTGATATTGCCGCTGCGCTCATTGATTTCTGCCTTCATCAATTTCCGCCTTCACTCATACTGGCTGTCCGGGTCTTCCGGATGTTTCAGGTCCCACAACGGACGGCGGCTTGCAACCTCCGGTACAGTTGCAAAGTTGTACGTGGGCGGTGGAGAGCTTGTAGACCACTCGAGCGTCCAAGCATCCCAGGGATCGTTCCCGGCTTCGGCTCCATTGAAATAAGAACTGATGAGGTTCCACACGAAGACCAAAGTTGCGACTGCTTGAATGAAGGCGCCGATGGTGACGATGAGGTTTAACGTGTCCCACCCGCGCCCGGGTTCGTAGGTATAGATACGGCGGGGCATGCCGAGCAACCCGGGAACATGCATCACGTCAAAGGTGAGGTGGAAACCGATGAAGAAGAGCCAGAAATGCCATTTGCCAAGGCGTTCGCTTAGCATTCGACCGGTCATTTTCGGGTACCAGTAATAGAACGCCGCGAAGAGGGCAAACAGAATTCCACCCACGATTACGTAATGGAAGTGCGCGACCACAAAATACGACAAGCTCAGCTGCCAATCGAAGGGCACACAGGCCAACATGATTCCGGTCAAACCGGAAATGAGGAACTGAAACAGAAACCCGATGCTGAACAGCATCGGCGTTTTGAACTGAATCCTTCCGCCCCACATGGTGCCGATCCAGTTAAAGATCTTAATTCCGGTGGGAACGCCGATCGCCATGGTGGTGATTGCGAAAAAGCTATTGGCATACGAGTTCATGCCAACTGTGAACATGTGGTGCGCCCACACGCTCAAACTCACAAACCCGATGCAAACCGTGGCCGCCACCATTACCGGATATCCAAAAATTGGTTTGCGCGAAAAGACCGGGATGATTTCCGACACGAAAGCAAAAGCTGGAATCACCAAGATGTAGACTTCTGGATGACCGAAGATCCAAAAGAAGTGCATCCAGAGCACAGCAGAGCCACCGGCCTGAGCGTCAAAGAAGTGCCCTCCCAGATATCTGTCGACCAGGAGCATGATCTGCGCCGCGGAGAGCGGGGTTATGACAATCAGAACCATTCCGGCCATCACGAGATTGAGCCAAACAAGAAGAGGCATGCGACTGAGCCTCATGCCAGGGCATCGCAGACAAAGAGTAGTGGAGATAATGTTAATCGCGGTTCCGATGCTCCCAAACCCGGAAACCAGGAGCGCAAGGGTCCAATAGTCTGAGCTGTGACCCGGTGAAAACGCGCGTGCTGTTAAAGGTGCGTACGCCCACCATCCAACGTCAGGTGCATTCCCCGCGCCATACAGTCCGCTTCCACCAAGAAAACTGAAATACAGCAGCAGACCGCCAAATGCCGACAGCCAGAAACTGAAGGCGTTCAAGCGCGGAAACGCCATGTCGCGTGCACCAACCATCAAGGGCACAAGATAGTTGGCAAACCCGAACAGAACCGGCATGGCCACGAAAAAGATCATGGTCGTGCCATGCATGGTGAACATGCGGTTGAAGACTTGCGGAGAGACAAAATCGATGCGCGAATGCATCAACTGGATGCGGATGATGAGAACCTCAAAGCCGCCCAACAGCAGAAAGATGAGCGCGTAAACGATGTAGAGAATCCCGATCCGCTTATGGTCGACGGTCGTGACCCAATCCTGCAGCGCATCGACCCACGGCTTGCCTTCGACTCGCCCGCCAGGAATTATGATCGCATCCGATGACATAGATGATCTTCGACTTCCCTAACGAAGCGTCTCGAGGTAGCCCACCAATGCTTCCCGCTCCGATTTGCTTAACTGCATCGCCGGCATCAGTGAACCGCGCTTGATCGCGTCTGGGTTTTCGATCCAGAGGCCGAGGTTCTCAGGCGTGTTGAGTGCCGCGCCAGCGGCGATCGTGGTGCGGCTCATCAAGTGCGTTAAATCTGGCCCGAAGCGGCCGTTCGCGACTGTGCCACTGATGGAGTGACAGTTAATGCAGGCCGTGGTTTCGAACACCCGTTTGCCGGCGGCAACTCGTTCGTCTGCAATTGCCGGCTGTTGCTGCTCGCGCACCCACTCCGCAAAGTCTTCCGGACTGTCCACCGACACGCGCAGGAGCATCTTGGCGTGCTGCGTTCCGCAGTATTGCGCGCACTGTCCGACAATGATTCCGGTGCGCTGCGGATCCATCCACATCCGGTTTGGGTGATTCGGAATGAGGTCAGTCTTGCCAGCCAACTCCGGCACCCAGAAGCTGTGGTCGGTATCCGCCGAAAGCAACTGCAAGAACGTCGGCTTCGGATGAGCTGGATCGCTCACCGGAATGTGCAGCTCGTTGGCGGTGACAACGCCAAGTTGCGGGTACCGGTATTCCCACCAGAACTGATGGCCGATAACAGTCACTTCCACTGCGCTCTCCGGCTCCGGAGCATCCTGTATCTCGTGGATACCCCGTGCTGTCGCCACAAACAACACCACCACAATCAAAATTGGGATGACCGTCCAAGCCAATTCGATCTGTGTACTTCCGTACACTTGGGCTGGCTCACTGTTCGCCGTGGCTGACGTCGAACGAAATTTGAGGATTGAATAGAGCAGAAGGGTAGAAACAACCACGAATATGATTCCCGTGATCGTCAGCACAAGGATTGATAGGTGAAAGATCGACCTTGCCGGGGTGGATTGGGGGGCAAAGATATTTGTCGAGCCCATTGAAGCATGTGCAACTGCAACCGTGGTCATACAGCAGGGCAGGAACGCAACTGAGCGCAATGCAATCCTGGGTATTCTGTTTTTCACGCGTTGCACTTCCCTCCCCCGCTTTTCGCGAAATTCGCCTCACCGTCGATATCGAGCAGCCATGGGCTGCACCCACGCCAAGTCGTAGCACTCGACGGTCCAAAGTTCCACGTTAGTTTGAGGTGGCTGCGGCTGGCACAAAAGGCGCCCCAGTCAAGAATGGGACCTGAGGATGTCAGTGATCTGGCACTTTCGTCAGAAAACATGCACCGCGTCCATAACCTGCGCGGCCACTGCAATCGGCACTGGCCGTCCGTTTGGAGCGGAAGCGCCGATCATCCAAATGGGTGGAGCGCTCGGTTCACTGGCTGGACACTTGATCTGTGGCCATACCGCTCGGTTGAGCTCAGGGACGAGGCAGACATCGGCAGGCGGCTTTCCTCAATTATCGGCTGCCTGCGGGCACTTCCCGCGATCGGGCCCTGCAATTGCGGTAGGCCCGAAGAGCGCGACTGATTAACGAAGAATCACGCGCAGCGTGGAGCCAAGCTTGGACGAAACCCGAAACAGCGGTAGGGGCGTTACTGACGAAACGCGTCGAACCAGACAGCAAAACCCTTGACGGCCTGACCGGAGATGCCAAGATTTTCGTTTTTGACCCAGACCAAAGTGTCGCGACACCCTCGTCGTTCGATGTCAGGAGCCCCGAAGAGTCGCTACGCAGCATGAAAACTGCAAGTTGTGAGTGGAAACGCGGGCACGTCGCCTTTCACGGCCCCCTGCGTCCTGCCGCCTTCGACCCTATAAGGGCGACGTGCTGCAAAGTGCTCGAACTTAAACCATCCTTCAGCTCTCTCACTTACACTCGTCAGCCCGTCGACCCTTCGATTCTGCAAAGGAAAACGATCCGACTGACAGCACTCTGCCGCTATCGACTGTCTTCTGGCTCCAGAGGAGGAGACGGCTCGGAGTCACGGACTCATAACGTTCAAAATGCACGATACTCGTGCGCCCAGGGATTGGAACCACGCGTGCCTTGTTCTCGTGACAGGAGGGCTCGCGCATGCAGGGTACAAACGCAGCCGTCGAGGCTTGCGAAGCCGCCGAAATTCCAAGGCAGGTCGTGAGTGAGAAATTCGGGCAGATTTTGTCCAGCGGCCTGCCATCTCTCTACAGAGGAGCGTATCGCCTCCTGGGCAATGCAGCGGACGCCGAAGATGCGGTTCAGGACGCTCTTCTTGCAGCTTATACGCACCTGGATCAATTTAGGGGACAATCAAAGATGTCCACTTGGCTCGTGGCCATTGTGCACAACTCCGCCCGAATGCAGCTGCGGAGACGGCTGCGCCACGTCCATATTCCTCTCGATGAACCAACCGGAGAGCTAGAGGAGCACTCCACCTTGCAGCGGTTACCGGATCGTCGGCCCAGTCCGGAGGATGACTGTCGTAATACCGAGCTAAGCCGGCGCTTAACTCATTGCCAAAGTCAGCTTACGCCAACTTTGCGCAAAGCGTTTCAGCTTCGTGAGATCGATGGCTTGTCGATCCGCGAAACGGCACGAGTCTTGGGCGTACCGCTTGGAACCGTGAAGGCGCAATCGGCGCGTGCACGCAAGAAGCTCAGACATTTGATGCGGCGAGGGCTCAGACCCCGCACGCGGAACCTGACGACTTCGACTGTACGGCAAGCCACGGCAGGGGTGTCACCATGAAGTGGATCGAATGGATTCTGGCTTACGTGTTTGACTGTGTCCATCGTCACACCACGTGGGCGCGCTGTGATCGTCGCGGACTTGATTACGTTTGCTGTTTTGATTGCGGGAGGCAACTGCCATATTCGACGCGACGGATGAGCATCGTAACAATTGAGGAACAGGTCGAAGATCGCACCTTTGACGGACGGGATGAGTTCCGCAATGGGGAATGGAGAGTCGTTGCCGGATTTTCACAAGAACGGGTCCGCTCTTTGTAGGTTGCTTGGAGTCCCCGGATGCTTGGAGGCTATTGAGCCGGCAAATGTGCGAATTCCGGACTAGAAACTGTCCCGTAATCTGGTATGCGCGGACGCCGAAGCTGACGCCTGGAGTGGGTCGAAGGGTTTGATAGCCCCAAGCGTAGGGTAATTTCTGTCCTTAAATGTCGATGTGATTTCGGCCCATCGACCCGGCGAGGTCGTTGATCCCGAGGCGAACCAGCAAAGTAGCCGTTAGCATCCGCTGAAGTAGAAGACGTACCCCGGCCCACCCGTTGGGAAAGGTCGAAAAGAGTCGTCGCGACGCTCGCTCCGATTAGTTGCCGAGGTACACAAATCTTGAGTCGTGGGCGGTGGCAGCAAGGTTTTCAGCTCAGGGGAAGGGCCTGGTTGAGGGCCTCCAGCAGAGCCGTGTCGCTGAATGGCTTTAACAGGCAGGCCACTGCACCCTGCTCGACCAGGCGCTGGCGCAGAGAACCGTCCGCTTGAGCGGTGATGAAGATGATCGGAATTGTTGAGCCTAAACGCTTTAATTCAGTCTGCAACTGCGGGCCGCTCATCCCTCTCATGGCGACGTCGAGAATTAGACAGTCAGTTTCGGGAAAGAAATCAGATGCGAGAAACTCCTCTGGCGATAGGAACGCCCTGGCCGTGAAGCCCAGCACCTTCAGCAAGTGGGGTAGGGAATCACGCACAGACTCGTCGTCGTCGACAACGGCAATACTCGCCGGTTTGGCCATCACAGGTTCCTGACCTCTTTTTCATCAATGGCCAGCACGTTGAGCGCGCTTCCCTGAATTCGTCTCTTTTCCCGAAGGTCGCATCCGAAAGTACGAGTCCCTACTATCGAAGCCAAGCCTCCGCAATATTATTGTGGCTGAATGTTGTGTTTTAGTATGTCGGGCAAATTGCCGACAACATCGTACCGACGCTGCGGGTTGCGGAACACTGCCGCCAGGTTCGTTAGAAAATTCATTGCTGGACTTCACGAAACGCCGTACACGCCCCATGTCCAGCTTCGGCGTGCCTTGAAAGAATGATTTCGGCAAGGTGCGTGTATCACCCAATGCTTCCAGAGTTCCAGTAGCGACATAACGCTTAGGGTTGTTGCAGCCACGGCATAAACCCTAGCCGTCCCCTCACAATGCAGGACACCGCAGGGGACCTCGACCGCATAGAGAGCCGCCTTTGCCTGTCGGAAGGGATCGGGGATTCGAAAAGTGATTGCTCTAAGCGCGGCTCGACTATATTGCTCGACATGTGCGCAAACCGGACAAGCCAATAGGATGGGAATTGAACGGCTGTTTTCGGGCCAGAGCGATGTTTTCAGGAGGGAGGGGGTACGAATGGGGAACAAGCAGTTGCGACAAACGATCCAAGATCCAGGATAAGTCATTTGCCCGATTCCCCCTGCACGAAGCAAATATCAGCAGTGTCCTTGATCCAGGAGGTGCTCCCCTTTGAATTCAGCATCCCGTGCGCGATCGCGTAGTGCACAAGATCGGCGCGAGTTCGAAGTTCCAATTTTTCATAAATTCGTTCCCGATAGGTTTGAATGGTCCTTTCACTAACGCCGAGTTTCACCGCAATCGCCTTTGTCGTGAACCCTTGTGCGACTCCTCGCAGGACCTGTACTTCACGGCCACTGAGCCGTTTCACTTGCGGTTTGCGTATCGCGGCATTTCCCCTCCCGAGCAGCATGTCTGTGATGGAATCACTCAGCCGCGGATCAAGGTAGCGCCTACCGCGACGAACGGTCCGAATCGCTTCGTACAGCTCCGAATTGCTGGCTGACCTCGCCACGTACGCCTTGACACCCATAGCGAGCAGGGACCGTACGTAGCTCGGATTTTCGTTGGAACTCAAAACTGTGACCGCGGCAGTGGCGACCGCGCGCATAAGAGCTGAGGTCGCGCGCAGACCGGCAAGTCCGACTTCGGTTAGCTCTAGAAGATAAACGTCGGGGGAGAGTTCCAGCCCAACTCTGACGATGTGGGACAGATCCACTTCCGCGATGACTTCAAAGTCCCGGGTTCCATTCAGCAGCTTGCCCAGCCCCGATCGTACGATCGGGTGTTCCGAAGCGATCAATAGACGGATCTTCGGCATAGCTTCTATCCTGACGGCTGCTCACACAACTCTACCGATTCCATCGGGGAGGGTTACCTCTCACCGACGCGGCTCGACGAGAGCGCCAAGGCCATTTCACCGACCACCTTGGGTAGATCGCGTTTGGAAACGGTTGGCTGACACCAATAGCAATTAAGTCAGAGACGGAAGAGCAAAACAATTGAACGATGGTATGGCCGATACTTTGGTATCAATCAGCGTGACAGGCGTAACCGAAGAGACGTCAGAGAAACGAACGCCAGCGTTGGACGATCGTGTCTTCCAAGGTTTGCCTTGAACCTTTTCTCTGTCTTTTGCTAGAACGCCTCGTCGGTGTTTTGTGTGCTCGCCATCTGACGATGTGCTGCCCGATCCGACGTCGGAAACTGACTCGCTCTCAGGTTGGCAGAGGAGGCTCCAGCCAATTTTCTCTGAAGAGTTTTCTATGCGTCTATAGACTGCACCTCGAAGTTCAAACGCAAGACATCGCACTGCCCTCAAGGATCCTCGATTGTGAATATCTATTCAACGAGTTTCTTGATCTCATCTTCCACCATTCATCTGACTGCTGCTCTTTAGAATCGACATCCCACAGGAAGGAAATCGGCTCGCCGGGCTGTCGCCGGCGAGCCGTTGCGCGCCTCTCGTCACACAGGGGAAGGGCTGGGACGCGCACAGTACGATGGGGGGATGGCAAAAACCCGATACCAAGATCCAAGGCACCGACTTCGTAGGCATTATGTCGCAATGGAAGTCCTGAGTCTGTCAGGAAAACACCGGACATACCGACGCTAGGCACCAGCGATTTGTTTTTAGCCCTCTGAGACTGTCCTTCGGTGGGATTTTGGATCACTCTCCCGATCTTTAGCCCGCAGAACGACTTGGTTATACCGTCCGTAATTTTCGCGGACGGCTGGCGACAACTGTCGATATTTCTGCCGACAGACACGCGGTCTCAAGATCGATACAGTAGCGGAGTCGAGTTCCGGCTTCAATTGCACCGGAGGTTCAACGTGTTGTTGGAAAGAGGTGGCAGACGAGCCCCGCAGGATCTGCGCCGCCCGGGAAAGAAATGGGAAAGATTCGGGTTTTGGTTGTGTCCGATTACCAAATGGTGCGAAGTGGCCTCCGCCAACTACTCAAGATTGACGAAGCATTTGACGTTTTGCTCGCCGAAGCGGAAATTGGAAAGGGTTTACCTCGCCTTTCTCAGACGCTGTCGCCAGATGTTCTATTGATGGCAGTGCCCACAAACAGTACCTCAAGCCTGCGCGTGCTGGTCAATGTACTGGCAGTTGCACCGAGCGTTCGAATCTTAGTTGTCGGCGCGAGTGAGAGCAGCACGTTCGTACGCGCCGTACTTGCCACCGGTGTTTTGGGTTACGTCCTCAAGGCGGCTGCCCAGTCCGAACTCTTCCAGGCTGTCAAACAAGTGTCTCGAGGTGGGAGATTCATAGACCCTCGACTGGAAAGTTCCCTGTCCGATCATCTGCTCAGTCCAATCGCTGTGCCAAGGGGCAAGCATCTCAGTCGGCGAGAATTTGAGGTCTTGCACGCCATCGCCCTGGGCTTTACGACGCGGGAAATATCAAACGAGCTGGAATTAAGCCAGGGAACAGTGCAGACGTATCGCGAGCGGATCTACAAGAAATTGGCCTTGCACACTCGCGCCGATCTTGTCCACTATGCTCTGGCACACGGACTGGCCGGCTGGGAGAGACCACTACAAAAACGAAGCAGACGCCCCTGAGAAGTGAGCGGACCAGAGCACACGTTCTTCGGCCACGCCGAGTCCTTCGCGCACCAAAAAGGCTGCTCCTTCTCCTCTTTCAAACTCACGGTGAAGCACACGAGTTTCCTGCAAAATTCCCGCCACTCTCAGGAGCCTTGATCCCTGCCAGCCAGTCTCTGACACGTGCTTGATCATCCTTGTGATGCCACAAGGTTGTGCGGCCTTCGACTACCCGCTCCCAGCTGCCACCTTGGTTCGGCGGTTGGGACTTCCTACGGATTGAGTACTTGGAGAAGAAGGTGCAGACCAAGGACGGGTCCTGGCCGAGTTGATGGCGGAGCACGTCGCGCTAAAAAACACTTGCGGAACTCTAACCGGCAGCTGGGTGCCGCATGACGTGCGCGACCAAGGGATGGATTTCGTCGGGTGCCGGTTTCGGGCGATTCCTTGGGTGTGACGGTCAGTAAGTTCTATGACTGGCGAGACCGCTACGGGTGTGTCAACGAGCACAACGGTTGGGTTGCTCGGGATTTCTGGCTGGAGCCGTGGAGGAAAGAAGCGATCATTCGCGTTCCATCGCAAGAATCCGCCGGAAGGCTATCGGCGGCTGCCCTTCATGGATTGGACATATGGGCACAGAGTGGTGCGTATTTTATTCCACGGCGCCCAATACCAAGGTATCGCCAATACCAACGTCCAATTGATTCGCCGCAGCAACTCGGGTCTAATCGCTCCATCGCAGCCGATTCTGTCGGCAGAGCGACACTCAAAAAATGGGCTTGGCCGCACAGCTCGCCTGTCAGGGGCGAACACCCGGGAGCAGATCAGAACGTCAGGTCGCATCCCGGGATCACAAAAGATGTCCCCGCGCGGGGCTTCATTTTCGACGTGGATACAGGCTTCCTGCGGGAAGTGCTGCCAATTGCGCAGCGGGCTGATGCCCGCTGCGTTTCTTTGGTGAGGAGGTCGGTTGGTTAGCGGCCCCCGCCAGGAGATAAGGAGTCGTTAGGTTTGCCTCGACTCGATTGGAATTCGCAATAGTTCGCTGGCGGTTGCCAGTCACAGAAATCAACAGCAAATCGGAGTATCACCATGAGTCAGACAGTCAGTCATGATCTTGATCAGCTTTGCATCAATGCAGCCCGGGTTCTCTCGGTCGACATGAGCGAGAAAGCCCGCTCGGGTCACCCCGGATTGCCGCTCGGGGCTGCCCCGATGGCCTACACTCTGTGGGACCGGTTTTTGCGACACAGTCCTGCAAACCCTCGTTGGGCCAATCGCGACCGTTTCGTCCTCTCCGCTGGTCATGGATGTGAGTTGCTTTACTCGCTGCTTCATCTGACCGGATACAACTTCAGCATGGAAGACCTTCGGAATTTTCGCCAGTGGGGCAGCAAGACAACCGGGCATCCGGAATATGACCCGGATCTCGGAGTAGAGGCAACCACCGGTCCTTTAGGACAAGGCATCGCCATGGCAGTCGGAATGGCCGCGGCCGAAGCCCATCTCGCCGCTCGTTTTAACCGGGACGGATTCCCCGTGGTCGATCACTTCACATTCGTCCTGGCTGGCGATGGAGATCTCATGGAGGGAATCTCCTCTGAAGCGGCATCCCTGGCAGGAACGCTACAGTTGGGAAAACTTATTTGTCTTTACGACAACAATCACGTGTCGCTCGACGCGACCACCGACCACGTTTTCACCGAAGACAGATGCGGCCGCTTCCGATCGTTCGGGTGGCATGTGATTTCTGTTCCGGACGGAAATGACATCGAAGCAATCGACGCTGCCATCCGGGAGGCCACGGCTGAAAAGCAGAGGCCGTCGCTGATCGCCGTACGAACTCACATTGGATACGGTAGCCCGCTGCACGATTCGCCGAAAGTTCACGGCGAACCCATGGGACCCGAGAACGCACGTAAGACGAGACAAAACCTGGGATGGCCGGACTTGCCCCCTTTCAGCGTTCCCGCTGAGGTCCAGACTCATTTTCGTCAAGCCATTCCGCGGGGAACCGCGCTGGAGACAGAATGGAACGGCTTGTTTGGACGCTATTCTGAGAAGTACCCCGATTTGAGTCGTCAACTCAAGAACATGACGGACAGAGTCTTCCCTAAAAACTGGGATTCCGGCCTTCCATTGTTCTCGCCCAGTGAAGGACCGATATCGACCCGCGACGCTTCAGGCAAGGCCATGAATGCGATCGCCGCGGCACTGCCGGGTTTTGTTGGCGGCTCTGCCGATCTTGCCGGGTCAAACCGCACGACACTGAAGGATTTGGGGGATTTTGGCTTCGGCGACAATCAGGGTAGAAACATTCACTTCGGCGTTCGCGAGCACGCCATGGCAGCCATGGTGAACGGAATGGCGTTACACGGTGGCCTGATCCCATTCGGCGCGACGTTCTTCAACTTCTCCGACTACATGCGGCCCTCTCTGCGTCTTGCGGCCTTGATGGGGGTTCACAGTACTTTCGTCTTCACCCACGACAGCATAGGTCTCGGGCAGGATGGGCCGACTCATCAACCCATCGAGCAGTTGACCAGTTTACGAGCAATGCCGGACTTCACCGTTTTCCGTCCGGCAGACGCGAACGAGACGGCAGCAGCGTGGCGCGTGTCGATCGGGCTCCCCGGTCCAGTCGCACTCGTCTTGACTCGTCAAGCCTTGCCTGTGCTGGATACGAAACAGTTCTCCGTGAGTGCCGGGGTCGCGAAGGGTGCCTATGTCCTGCTCGATGAGCCCGACCCCGACCTTGTGCTGGTCGCGACCGGGTCGGAAGTCGACCTGGCGCTTCAGGCCGCGCGGGCCCTTGCTAAGTCAGGCACAAGAGCGCGTGTCGTATCTATGCCGTCGTGGGAGCTGTTCGCACAACAACCCGCCGAGTACCGAGATTCAGTTCTGCCCCTCAACCTCCCCAAGCTGGCAATTGAGGCTGGCGCGACTCTTGGCTGGTACAAATGGGTAGGTCGAACCGGCGACATCATCGGACTGGACCATTTCGGGGCGTCTGCGCCTGGCGAAGTGGCTATGGAAAAGCTGGGATTCAATGTCGACAACGTGGTAGACCGAGCGCTGCGACTTCTACGTCGGGAAAACGCGCCGGCCACTCAGGTAGCCTGACCGCGTAGGAAGAGTTGGAGTGGATCCGAATGGCCGTGAGTGAGCAACAAATCCGAGCAGCTCTGGAGCAGCACTGGTGGGCTTCTGCCGCTGGTGATCTGGACGCGGAGCACGACATATATCAAGAGAACGCGGTCTGCGAATACCCGCAATCCGGTGAACGAATACTCGGCAAGGAGAATCTAAAGAGCCTGCGAGGACATCACCCGGGCCGCCCCGGCGGATTCAACGTGCGCCGCATCAGTGGCTCAGGAAATCTCTGGGTCACGGAATATGTGATCAACTACGAGGGAAAACCGGTGTATACCGTCAGCATCATGGAATTTGAGAACGGACAATGCAGGCGAGAAGCACAATATTTCGGCGACCCGTTTGATGCCCCATCCTGGCGAGCCCAATGGGTCGAGCAGGTTAAGCATCCGATCGAAGCGGCCGCTCCTAAGTGACTTTCTGCGCGGTTGCGGTAAGGTGCTTTTCATCAAAGTATAAGCGGTGGAAAGTATAAAAACACGAGGCGGCAATAGGCTCAAGATTCGCACCGGATCGCATAACGTCGGGAGCGAGATTCGCGCTAGGGCGATGGCGGGCTGAGCACAATCGCACGAAGCACGGCGTCAACGTTTTGCTCAGTGGCGAGTTTCCGCACCTGGCGGCGCCCAGTACGGCGGCTCCCCCGGTCATCATGAAAGGACCACGATCATGGATGCATTACGAAATGTTTTGACTCGTCTGCAACAGCAAGGCGCGGCGCTAGGTCATTTCAACGTTGCCGATCTGGTTTTGCTAAAGGCGGTTCTGGCAGCCGCGGTTGAGGTCAAAGTTCCGGTAATCGTTGGCGCGTCGGAAGGAGAGCGAGCCTTCTTGGGGACGCGCGAACTCGCGGCGCTCGTAAAAGTCATGCGCGAAGAACATGGTGTCCCAGTTTTCCTTAACGCAGATCATACGCATTCACTGGCAAAGGCAGTAGAGGCGGCGAGGGCAGGGTTCGATGCAGTCGTAATTGATTTCTCCGCGTTACCCTTCGACAAGAACGTTTCTCGCACGAAGGAAACTGTTGAAGCCATCAAAGCAATCAACCCTGCGATCCTCGCGGAAGGAGAGATAGGCGACATCGGGACCGGCTCTGAAATCCACGAAACGGTTCACAGCAGTTTCCAGAACCTCACCACGCCTGAGGAAGCTCGACAGTTCGTCGACTCCACTGGAATCGACGTCCTTGCTCCTGCGGTCGGCAACATGCATGGCATGCTCGAAAGCATGGTCCAAGGAAAAACCAAAAAGCACCTGAATATCGAGAGAATTGCCCAGATCAAGAAGGCAGCTGGAGTGTTTCTCACCCTGCACGGCGGGTCGGGGACAGATGATGAAGATTTCCTACGTGCTATTGCTGCTGGAATCAACATCATTCACATCAACACCGAACTGCGGGTCGCCTGGCGCCGGTCCCTGGAAGCCAGTCTGACCAGTCAACCGAACGAGGTTGTGCCCTATAAGATTCTGCCGCCGGTCCTAGATTCCGTAAAGCAGGTCGTGAGTTCGCGCCTGAAACTGTTCAACGCTCAACTCACGTCCGAAGAAATGCATCTATCCACTGGACGATGAGCGACGCACAGCCCACGGATCCAACGGGGGGATCGAGTCCGTGAGCGGGGTTTGCAGCGCTTCTGCGGTGTGCCGTTGCTCGAGAATTCCTACGGTCCGTATCATGGCCGATCATCCGGCCAGGAGATCCCACGTTCTCTGACTTGCCAGGTGTTTGATGACTTGCCGCGAAGAAGATAGAGCAGGTCTCGACGCGCGGCGTCGAGTCGGAGTCCTGGGTGATTAGGGTTCGAACCTTTCAACCGTGAGGACCGCGGCTATTTTGTGCTCTTGTCCTGGTGCAAGATTGATCGCAGCATCCAGAATATTGCTGGCCTCGACGCAGAGAAACTGCCGCCATTCGCCATCGCCCAGGTCTTGCAAGCGCGCTGCCCCTTCGCTCCACGGATTCCACACCACTGTACTGAGCGAATGTTCCTTCCGCAATCGGATTCGACGCTTCTTGTTCGGATCCAGCAGGTCAACCTGGTTTTGAGTGTTGCGGTAGGCGCTGTCGGTCGGTGAGGCGATGAGAACGTCACCGCGCTGCGTCTTCTCCTTGTTCGATTCAGTGTTGTCGAGATAGGTTACGCGATCGAGTCCCTGCAGCTGTGCATCGTGTATGTTTGCGATCCGGTTGTAGGTGTGGAGCGCCTCTTCGAAGCGGAACGGCGTTGTCCCGGTGTTCATGCAAACAAGCTCCAGACGCAGCTCGGAGCCAAAGGTAGCGCGGTGCACGAGGCGAAATTCTCCAGGCCACCATTTCCGAGTGTGCTCGTCACTTTGAGTGAACATGGTCACGGCAACTCCGTTTTCACTTTCCATGATGGATTCGAGCTGCCACATTTTTGTACGCACGAATCCATGCGCAGGAGCGTGCGGATTGTCCGCTTTGCCACGGAACCAGGGAAAACAAATCGGGATTCCCCCTCGGATTGCCTGGCCTTCCAGCCAGCGGGATTTCGTGCTGATGAAAAGCACTTCGTCATTGCCCGCGGGCTTCCAGGAGGTCACGTGGGCGCCATGCAGATACATTTCCCCCTCCCCGAAAGCGCCTGTGATGTGGACTCGCGCCAACCCACCGTTGCCTTCGGAAACTCCTGCGACATCCGGGATTCCCAGTTGACGGTCAAGTTCGGCCACCGTGAATACTCCGTTCATGAAGCTCTCCTTTGCAAACAGGGCAAGAAGCCTGCTCGATTGACCCACCGGAGTGCCAAACGCACCGCCCCGCCTTCGAACTCCTTTTGTGGAGTTTTACCAGAAGATGAGGGAATAGCTCAGCGCCCATTTTGCACTACGCCCAGCCACTGATGAATGGGAATCCACAGGAAGATGTCGCGACTCAATCCGGTACGCTCTGGCCATTGCGGAACTCGGCGCACGGCGAAACAGCCGTTTTGAAGTCGCCGGGCAGTCATGCGCGGTTCCAGGAGCGCGTCATTCCTCGGGTCACAAAAGCGACTCCCACTCGTGAATCCCTGGCCCTGTGATGAGTGGAGGCCGGAGGTCTGCGGGTTGTTATGCATCGCCCATTCCCACTCTGCGCCAGCTTCTATCTACGGACGAAAAGAGCCATGACAGCGGGGGTTGCGATTGGAAGCAATCAAGGTTGATATCCGTCCGTCATCCATTTGGCAAATAGTTGAATCTGAGATTGAGACCAAGGACCTCCTCCTTTCGGTGGCGGGGGCGGCATGACGGCCCCACCGATGCCCCGAATCCGGTCGTAGATGGCGCTGGCGTGCGTCTTGACATCGCTATAACTTCCGAGGTCGAACGCCTTGCTCATCGCACGAATGTCTCGATCTGTAAACAACGGGCGTATGTCCGCTTCAAAGCTTGTCAGTTTTGTCATTGGTCCTCACCGAGTGAGATTTCGTAGAAATGCGGACGCGAATGTCTCCAGCAGCCAGCCTTCACCGCGGATCAGCGATTCCAGGGATTCCCGCAGAGAGACGTCGACGACGACAACCAACACGATCGGCGTAACATCCGACATGGGTCAACCCCATTTTTGGCCAACGTGCGTCGGCTTGACTCATACTGAATACCACAACTGGCTGACGACGCCCCACCGTTGTGGGATTTTATCAGAAATCTCCTCCTTTGCCTGGGGAGGATACTCTTCGTACGCTTATGCAATTTCCATCGGAAGGCATCGCAGCGGCCGATTCCGATTGATCCCTTTATCGCAGAGGATCTGCAGGCCTGATCGAACCGTCGAGTACAGCCGACCTGAGGTCTATGTTTGTCGAGGGTGATGCAGTACCACATCCAGCCCGCGGCCAGGCGACTCGGTATCACCAAGCACGCACACGTTCCGGCGCACCTACAGCCGCGAATGGTGAAGACGTGAAGGTCGTGCAGGAACGATTGTGTCATCGCTCGTCCCGGATTACGATGGACCTGTACGTCTAGGCGGTAACAACGGCCAAGCGCAATAGGTTCAAATCCGGTCGAGGCCGCCAACCGAATAAAAAACTTGCTGGAGACAGCGCACCGCGAAAGCAATGTGTCCTGACGTACACTACTGAAACTACGCACCACCGATGGCAACCAAAAGCGGCTTTGGCAAGGGTTGGCAGGGCTTCGTGGATCATAAAGGGAGCAAAAACATCGTCAGAATGCGGACTAGCACTGGTTCCGCAGCATGAGGATCGAGAGGACCATCTTCTGACAGATATCGGTGATAGCCTGCCAGTTCGGAGAGCTGTGGTGTTCAGAGGTTTGCTGTAATAGCCGGATGGAATCATCGGTGATGCGCGCAGGTACGTCTTCTTCGTCTGCGATCCAAGCGGCAGTGTGCATGAGTTCATCGCTATATTCGTTCAGAAAATGGTCCAGCGCCTGATTTTGGTGCGGGGTCAATTCGGAGTCGATCTCCCGCCGCCCACGATGGGACAGTAGACTGAGTTCCAGCAGGAAGATCGAGCGCAACGCTGGCTGAGCCCTCTGAATCCGCGCACATTCGGCAACGTCTTCCTCGCGCCGATGGCGAAACTCAAACTCAAACCGCTGGGTATCCATCTGCGATTCCAGACTGGCGAAGTTGTCATTGATCTGACTGCGGAGACGGCGGATCTGTGAAACGGCAATGGCTCCGTCGCGTACCACCGGACAAACTCCGAGCTGTGCCAGCATCCGTATGTTCCGCACCAGCAGTTTCTGCAGTTGCTCCGCATCGCTCTTCGTCCCGAAGCGGTCGAAGATGAAGCCCATGGCGAGAATACCCAACAACACGCCAATTACCTTGTCGCGCGCGATCGTCAGGTCAGTCTGGATCTGAGCATCCTGCAGGTTGACGAAGTAAAAGGAGAGCGCGATCTGCACGCCGAAGTAGGAAAGCCGCGGGCTGGAGGTGGCGAACCACGCGGCGATCGCGGTCCCCGCGGCAAAGAAGAGAGCAAACCCGAAGACGCTGTCGATGGCGGGCAAGATCAGAATCTGCGCCGAAATCCCCATCACCAGCCCTCCGACGACAAATCCTGTAAGGCGGAGAAACTGCGCCTGCAGCGAAGTGCCGATGGTGCCAAGCGCAGTAACGATGCAAGTAAGCACGCAGGTCTGGCCGATGCCGGGCCAGTCGAGCGCGTTGTAGAGTACGTAACAAACGGAAGCAGACAGGCATCCGGCAAAGGCAAAGCGTATATATTCCGGGTTCTGGAATGCATCAGGCAGAAACAGAGCGCGCCACCATTGCCGACCGGGCGCGTTCCGCGAACCATCCACCATGTCATCGCCTTGAAAGACATCGGGGATGAGTGCGACAGTTCGTTCCATCTCTTGAAGCACGGGGAACCCGGAGGACGGCTGCCCCTCGAGCAGAGGAGGAGATGCGGAAAGAACCCCGGACATGCGGAGCTCGGTTCGAATTGCTTCGAGCCTCCCAGAAAGTGCACATAGGCGGATCGCGTCGTCGTCGCTCGGCCGGGGTGCACTGCGCTCGAGACTCGCGGCAAGACCAACGAGCCGGCCCGCCAGCGAAATCAGGGCGCTGCGCTGCGCCCGCCGAGTGGGGTCCACACCTTGGCGCTGCAACATCGTTCTGAGTCGGCCGGTGCCGGTCATATCGTACTGAAGAACCCTGGCGGCGATCGACCTCGGCAGGGGACGATGAGCGGCGAGGCTTTCCGCCACCTGCTGCACCGCGAGCAACAGATCGTCGACCGATGTGATCAGCGGATCGGAGCGATCGAAAATGCGATATAGCGCTTCCGTTCCCACAGTGACGCTAGCACCGACAGCGATTATCAAGACCGGCCAGAGAGTACCCTCTACTTGAACTTCGCTCGGCCAGGAGCGGTCCCAAACCGGCAGGGCAACGCCAATCGGGATGGCGAATGCCAAGGCGGCTGCGTAGTTCGTCGTCGCGCGCATGACGAAAAAGACCAGATACAGACTTCCGATTACCCAGAGGAAATGGGTAATGGGGTAACCGCGGAACAGCATCATCCCGAGCAGGGTGTAGAGGCTCGCGCCGACGAAAGCAAGGACGATCATTCGCCCCCCACGCCAAGTAGCGGCGAGATTTTCGCGGGCCAGGAGGATCGCGAACAAAGCAGCCAAGAACGCGTTAGGAATGCGAAAGGTCACGACAATGAGCATGACCAGCGTAGCCGTGACCGTCATGCGGATGACGGTGTTCACGCGTCCCGGATACGGAGCAACTTCCCAGCGGATGAATTCGCGAAACCAGAGCCAAGCGGCAGTTCGGCCGGCCGGCTGGAGGCGGAGTTGAGCGGCTCGGGTTGCCATCTCAGGGCGTCCGTTTGTAACCGCGGATAACTACTACTGCCGATTCCCCCAGGCGGATGGCATCGGTGGGCGGTGACTGAATACGGATACGGACGGGGTACCGGCTGGCCAGGTGTACCCAGCTCAGAGTGCGTTGTACGTCGGGCAGGCCGGGCGTGATTCGGCCGAGGATCGAAGGATCGGGCGTTACACCGTACCCGATGCTCTCGACGACGCCCGTAAATCGCAATCCCGCATCAGACATGGCATAGACATCGGCAGTCATGCCCGGCTGGACGTGCTTCAACTGCGTCTCGCGGAAATTCGCAAGCACCCACCAGACGCGAGTGTCGATTAGCGTGAAAATCTCCTGTCCTATGTGAGCATAAGCACCTTGGGAAATGACGAGGCTGGTCACACGTGCATCGAATGGAGCGTAGACGCGGCACTGGTTGTAGTTGTATTGCGTGTTGGCGACTGCTGCGGCCTTTCCCTGGCGTTGGGCCACGAGGGGCTCGAGCGTGAGCACGCTGGACTGCGATTGGTGGAGCTGTGCCGTGCTCTGCTCTGCCGAGGCCTTGGCCTGCGCCAGGGCAGCCAGCATGGAGTTGAGGTGGGCTCGGTTGAGGGCCAATTGCGACTCTTCTTCATGCACGGACTGCGCACTGGTTCGCTCTGTCGTGCGCGCCTGGTCTACCTGATCGACGGTAACGAACTGCTTGGCGAGCAGCGGCTCGACTCGGTGCAGGTTGTTCCCGGCATACGCCCATTCGGCTTTGGCTCGGTCGAGCGCCGCCTCCGAGTGGGCGACGTCGGCTTCCGCCTCACGGACCGAGGCCTGCGCTCGGTCGACGTTGGCGGTCGCGCTGCGGGTTGCCGCCCCGGAGGCGGTAACGGCGTGCACTTCGGCCTGAATGCGCCGCTGTTCGTCGGTGATCTCGCCTTCGAGGGCGGCCTGGTCCGACACTGCGTGGTCAAGCGCATACTTATAGGGGCGCTCATCGATTTCGAACAGTAGATCGCCCTGTTTAACGCTCTGATTGTCGGCGACGTTCAGGTGCAGTATCGGCCCTTCGACAACCGGGGCGATTCCGATGTAGTTGGCAAAGATCTCGGCGTCATCGGTCTGGGGGTGCCGGGTCGTGACCGAGTAGACGGCAATCAAGCCGACCAACGCGAGCAGAACCATGGCGACGGTAAAGACGCGACCGTACAAGTGAAGTTGTGCGATCCGACTGTCTTGCTCACGTTGGCCAGTGTCTTGATTCGGCATCGCGTTTACCTAGCTGTAGAACAGCAGCCATAACATGCAGGCGAGGAACACCGCCATGCTGAGATACAAGAGCACAGGTGCAGCCAGGTGTTCGGCGATAGCAGTGCGAGCGATTAGAACGCGTGCGCCCGTCGCCAGTACGAGACCACCGACGGAACAAAAGATCCAGACCGGGAAAAAAGAGCCGAAGATGCTGTATTCGGGCGCGTGGGAGCAACCAACCAAAAACAGTGGCGCCGCCAGAGATAAACCGGCGAGAGGGCAAAGTGAGGTCATTCGGCGTCGATCGCGCTCCGTCGCTTCGATATTCATGTCAGACAGACCTCAATAGGTGTCGAATATTGGTCCTAATCGTGCCCACCACCTCGTCGATACCACCGAAGAGGACCAGCTTTCCCACGGTCAATCCGAACCCACGATCATTTCGCGATCGATATGAAAAGGCAACGCAGCCACTTCCTGCCGAGCTTATCCCCGGCATTGGGGCGACCACTGAACTGCCTCAGTCTTACGCTACGATTAAGCCACAGAGCGAAGGACCGAATCTATTGGACGAAGGTATCGATCAATACCTTCGCATAAGATGATCACGCTGGCGCCCACGCATGTTGATCGTGGGCACATGGGAGTGAAGTCGTGATTGCGGTCGGCTGAAGAACGCCGAGCCTCGCGAACTTGCTGAAGAGAGATCCGGTGTGTCGCAGCCCCGGAAGATGATGTCCACCGGTACCTTGGGATCCATCGATACGTTCGTCCAATAGACTCGGCTCCGCACTTCTGCCTAAATAGGCACTGAACGTGAAAGAATCGTTTTCCAGTTCGGCCTAAGCGGACAAGATGCAGCGGACAAGATGCAGCGGACAGGATGCACATGGCAGGGAGTTAGGTGCGTTTGTGAACGCGGCGGGGAAGTTGCTTGGTCCACAGTCAAGCGGCAAACGCATCCGAAGAATTGCACGAACCGCGCGAAGCACAGGTCACTCTTCCGACGGCGCCCGTACGGGACGCGCGTGGCAAGCGATTACCGGTGTGTTGCTAAAAACGAACCGGAAGAAGTTTCGATTGGTCGAACACAACCCGTCATTGAATGTTCTATTTTTGTCGCTGCTTCTGGCCCTCTCCGCGGCGCGAACTCTGGGGCAATGTGCCGGCAAAGTGTCTTCTCCAGCGGCGGTCGCCGACTGCGCCGCTCGTCAAACCCCTCACGAGGGAACGGCGGTCCTCGACCCGGTTCACCCCTACACCCTCGCCGAGCTGATCGACATTGCCGAGCATCACAATCCAGACACGCGCACCATCTGGGAGCGCGCCAAACAGAAGGCCCGCGAACTCGGTTTGGCAAAAAGTGCTTATTACCCCGAGCTAGAGGGTCTGGCTGTCTTCGGCGACGAGAGATTGATTAATCCGTTTCCGGAACCGCTCGCTCCTCGCGGCTACGTCATGGTCGAGATACCCGTCGTCCGGCCCGAAGTCACGCTCCAATATCTCATTTTCGACTTTGGTAAACGCGAGGCGAGAGTGAACTCCGCGAAAGCGGAGAAGCTAGCCGCGGGTGCGGACGTTATTCAGGTAAATCAATCCCTGGCGTTTCGCGTCGCCAGTGCGTATTACGAGCTGTTGACAGCACAGGAAAGATTGCAGGCTGCGCAGGACACGTTGCGAACTGCACAAACCACGCAAGATGCGGCTGAAAACCGACTGAACAACGGGCTGGCAACTCTTCCCGATGTTCTCAACGCCCGGGCCGAAACGTCACAGGCAGTGTTCGACCAGGAATCCGCGGACGGGGACGAAAAGGTTGCGCGCGTCGCGCTGACGGAAGCGGTTGGAGCCGATCCGTCTCCCAACATTGTTATTGACGGCCAGAGGAGTGCTCCGTTGCCGGAGAGACTCACGATGTCCATCGAGGCGCTGATCGATCGTGCGATGAAGGATCGTCCCGAACTCATGGCGCAGAGTCTACGAATCCGCTCCGCCGAGGCTCGCATTCGTGCAGCCAGGGCAGAGTATAAACCGCAGATTGTTCTCTCGGGTTCGGCGGCGCAGACCTCTGTGTGGCCCGCGGCGGATTACGGCCAGCTCGGTTCTGCGAGCGAACCTACCTGGTCCGTCGCACTCGGCATCCACTGGCGCATCTTTGATGGAGGTGTGCGCAAAAACGAACTGTTGATCGCCGAGTCAAAACGCCGGGAAGCAGAGGATGAACTTACCGCAGAACATGATCACACGACGCGCGAGGTGTGGACCGCTTACATAGCATTCCGGACGGCCTTACGAAAGCACGACGCCGCTGTGGCACTTCTCGAGTCCGCCAACGCTTCTTACTCGGCATCGCTCGATGCATACAAATATGGAGTCAAAAACCTGGTCGATGTGGTTACCGCGGAGAAGCAGCTGGCCCAAGCTCGACTGTCCAGTGTCTCTGCACGATCGGAATTGTTTTTAGAGGCAGTCAACCTTGAATTCGCCACCGGGAATCTGCTGCGAAATCAACCGCCGGCGACAAGACTTCAATCTGCGGACGGACATCAATGATTTCGCCGAGGCTGGAATTGCCCACCTGCTTCATTATTGCTTTGGTCCTTGGGGGGGAACCGGCGGTCTTGCGGCGACGACATCTCTCCTGCATTTCCATATCCTCAAAGATCAAGAACGACATTTGCGTCCGGCTGTGAACAGCACACCAGCACATTTCCCGGCGCCGGCCTCTCCAGGGGTTCCGGATTGTAACTGATCGATCCGCCAATCAGACCCGTCATGCAGGTGTGGCACACTCCGGTCCGGCATGACCATCGGACCGGAACGTCGCATGCTTCCGCGAGTTCCAACAAACTCTGATATTTGCCGTCCCACGCAGCCGTGATCCCACTGCGTGCAAATGACACTGAGGGGCCAGATCCCGGAGACCCTTGTGGCAGGTGCGGCGTGTGACCAACCCGCTCCATGCCAGGTGTAATGCCCTCAAGCGCACCGAAGATTTCCGTGTGCACATTCTCGGCGGCCACGCTCCAATTTCGCAGTCCATCGCGCATGCTCTCCAGGAACGAAGATGGGCCACACAGATAGAAGTCGCTATCGGGTGATACGCCAATCTTCTCGAGCAAAGCTGAGTCGATGTGGCCTGAGGCATCAAAGTCCACTCCAAGTTGATCGGTTGCTGCGGGCCTGCTGTACACGACGTAGCTTCGTCCGCGGGAGAGCTGTTGCAGTAGAGAACGTGACTCTCGGGCGAATGGATGGTCGACGCTATTCCGCGCTCCATAGATCCACCAGATCTCTCGTTCCGATTTTTCTGCGGCCAGTGCGTGCAGCATTGACATCACGGGCGTTGCGCCGACTCCGGCGCTCAGCAAAACCACAGGACTATCGCCGGGACGTAGAGTAAAGCTTCCCCGCGGTGCACTCACATCTAATAGATCGTCTTCTCGCACGCGGTTCCTCAGAAACGAACTTGCAACGCCATTCGATTCGCTTTTGACCGAGATGCGAAAATGATCGGTTACTGGCAGATCAGACAATGAATAGCTGCGAAGAATCGGGGGCTTTTCCGGATCGACCAGCAACCGCACGACGATGAACTGACCCGCCTGGAAGACAGGGAGAGGGGTCTCATCGATCGGTGCGAGAACAAAGGAAGTCACGCTATCGCTCTCCTTACGGATCTGCGTGACCCGCATTTGTCTGAATCCGGGCCATGCTGGAGCTTGCTCCTCATATGCGAGTCCCGGATTCCCTGCGGTTTTGGAACTCAAGTCTCGCTGGAGCATTGCCTGGAACGAATTCTGCCAACCCTTGCTAAGCGCAGGAACCCGCAACGCGCGTTGCAGCTGATCGCGGGAATGCCCCGGCAAATACAGGAGGCCGTCAACCTCGGCCACGGTGATTCGCTCTGGACCGGCAGCAATTCTTACGATGTCATCGCCTGCCCCAACCTCTCCCTCCTGCAACACGCGAAAATAAAATCCCGGCCTTCGATGTGCTACGAGTAGCGCCGCCATACGAGGTTCATTCATGCGGATGCCGACGCGGTAGCACGTCACGCGTGGCTGCGTCACTTCAAATACGGCATCACCAATGCGGTATCGATCACCGATGCAGACCTCTTGATCCGGAAGCCCTTCAACAGTGAAGTTTTCGCCGAACTGGCCAAAAATAAAATCGTTGCGGCCCAGAAAGCTCTCCCAGTAATGGTAGGAATCCATCTGGTAGACAAATACGGCGCGGTGCTCCCCTCCGTGACCGGCGAGATCGCCTTGCGCATCACCATCGATATCGAGCTTGCGGACCATGCGCCGCCCCGCAACGGGCAATTTCCAGACCGCCGTTCGGACGGTTTTGCTGTTCCATGTCACGTCACGCGGAAGGCCGACATTCACTGAGATTAGTCTGGCCATGTCGGCGATACCTCCTGTCTCTCCACCGTCTGTCGTCATGGAACTCCCAGGTAACCTATTTTGCTGCGAGCAACAGCACAAAAGAAAACTCCCTTTCTTGTGTCATTCGTCGACGATTGACGGGAAAGGCCTCTACTTCCTCCGTCCGGTCGAAGACGCTTCCACACTGGCCTGCTTATTCCACCCGTGGAAAGGCGAGAGATTTCCTGCATTCCATGCCTCGCGGAGGCCAGGGCTGCTCAGATCCCAGTCCGGTCGGATTTCGCTCGTCAGGGTGCGCAGGTCGTGCCAAAGATCGACGACCGACGGACGGCCCCAGAACCAATAGCCGTTGTAGATGCTGTAGATCACCAGGCCCGGCTTGAGGACGAGTGTGTGCGGAGTCATCGGGTTGTGTTCGGGATCGGTGTACTCCTGGATGTCGAGGTCCTTCTGAACAATCCGGTCTGGATCGGAGAGAAATGTCCACTCTGCCCCGACTGATGCTCGAAATTCCTGGAGCGTATGGTGGTCGTCGGTGGCGATCGTGGCGATTTGAGTGTATGCGACAGCGATCTTCGGGTAGAAGGCGGCGAGTTCAAGGTGCTGCTGGTGTTCCTTTGGGCAGTAATGTCCTCGCGAGAGCAGGAGGATCAAGGGGTCATCACCCTGGAGCTCGCTGAGCTTGCGCAGTTTGCCCGTGTGATCGGGCAGCTCGTAGTCGGGAAAAACCCTTCCGGGCACGATATCAGAACGCATGATTGGAATCCTCCGATGGTATCCGTGGGTATCGCTTACCTGACGTACGCCAAGAATCTCTTTTTCTCTCCCCCTTTGTTTATGGCCCTAGTTCCGGGGGAGCGTCTGAACCTGATGGTCCCATGCATCTGTTGCTTATAAGTTCTGGTGAGCCATGGGACCGGGCGAGGTAGGCCATTTTCCTTTGCGGCCTCTTCCCATAACCCCTCTCGCACGCATCGCACAAATTCTGTTCCTTTGACATCCCCTGGCTCCCGATCACGATCGCCGCATCGTCACAAGCACTACCGGAAGCAGGCAAGCGTGACGGTGTACCAACCGCGACTGTCTTTCCATGCCCTTCTGATCTCAAAACCGACCTCTTTAAGAAGGCTTCGAATGCCTTGGTCTGTGAACTTATAACTATTCTCGGTATGAATGGTTTCGTGTGGCACGAAGTGAAGAGCGAGGTCCGCGTGCTCGATACTCACATCCTGCTCTTGCGTGCTCTCGAGGTGCATCTCGATCCGAGACTCAACGGAATTCCAAAGCACGCGATGATGGAAGCGATCGGCGTCAAAGTCGGCCCCCGGTTCTCTATTAAGGCGATGCAAAATGTTTAGGTTGAACGCGGCGCTGACCCCATCACCGTCGTCATATGCAGGCAGAAGAGTCGGTTCGTCTATCACCATATCTGTACCGAGCAATAGCGCGTCTCCGGTTCGCAGCTGAACACGTAAATCTCGCAGGATGAGTCGCGCTCGTTCAGGAGAAAAGTTGCCGATATTTGTGCCGATGTAGAGGGCGAGTGTGGTGCCGTCAAAGGGTTCGAGTTGCAGCGGGTGAGTTACATAGTTCCGGACGATAGGCTGGACACGCACTTCCGGCAACGCGCTAGTGACGTTTTGGCGCGCCAACTCAAGAGCGTGGGAGCAGATGTCGACTGGCATGTAAACGACCTCGTCCGAAAGGCGCAGAGCCGCTTCGAGCAGAATGCAGGTTTTCGAGGCGGTCCCCGCACCCAACTCAGCGATGCGCAATGGCGACGATCTGTCGCTGTGGGCTGCGGCAATGATTGCATCTGCGTGTCCCGACAGGATGGTTCTTTCTGTGCGTGTGGGGTAGTACTCGGGAAGAGTTGTGATGCGATCGAAAAGACGCGAACCCTCCGCATCATAGAACATCCATGGTGAGAGCGAGCGTGGCCGCGCGATCAGGCCGCGTCGAACCTCGCGAGTCAGTGCCTGGTGCACATCCGCGGTTACGAAATGCCCGACGTCAACTGTCTGAAGGTAGGTTGCCATGCACACGAATCCGTTCAGGCCGCCAAGCGAGCCCCGGCGAACTGCCATCTGGTTGCTGATGGAAAGAAATTCCGATACGTGAAAACATATTCCGCACCTCGGCGGGGAAACATGCACCGCATAGGCGCTGCCACGCGCGTCCTTGTCGGGATGCATCTTCTATGCACGCATGTGAGGCCAAATTTTTGGCCTTCGATAACAGCGACCGTTTTGCCGGCACCCGCAAACCGCGCTGCCCCGGACACCCGACCGGACCCGTCCCGATAATGATTGCGTCGAAGTGCTTCATGCGGCGGTCAGTCTGCGCCCTCGATGTGGAGCTTGCCATCTTTGGCTGCCGTTTCGGGCGTCTTCCCCTCCTGACGCGCGACAATGTAGGCCGCATACCATCGCGACCAATGGTGCTTCGGAGCGGTAGGTTCATATTCGCCATGGTGTTTCTCTGCCTCTTGCAAGAGCTCGGTCAGCGCCGCGACGTCCAAAGTGCCGAGTCCTCGGCGGGGCAACCGCGATGTGATTTCCTGGAACAGCCATCCATTGCCGTCGGGATCGTGAAACGTGGCGAACGAGCGGTAGGTGGCATGGTCGGGATCTGGCCCGCTTATGCGACCGCTGCCATCGATCTGGAACTGAGCGCCTGGCGTTCCGACGTGAAACACTTCACTCACCTCGATACCGCGTGCGACAAGATCTTTCCGTGCTGCCTCAACATCGGAGACAATCAGGGAGAGGCCCTGGGCCGATCCCGGCGCAGCCGACGTCATCTTGGTGCCGAATTGGACCGAGCACCCCGAACCGGGTGGCGTGAACTGGACAACCCGAAAACCATTCGCGAACGGGAAGTCAGCGTCGAGCCGCCACCCCAGTGTGGTGTAGAACTCCTTCGAGCGGTCAACATCCGCGACCGGAATAACAATCACCTCGAACTTCATATCCACTCTCTCGGCCCTGCCGCCATTGATCCGTTCGCGGCCCGGAAACGCATGCAGAGTTGCCATATTTTCTCCTCATCCCTTGTCCAAATCGTTGGCCATGCTTACGTACACGCTGGACTTCTTCAGCTAGACGGCAACGAATTGCTGACCGCCGTCGACGTCGTAAGTTGCGCCCGTAAGGGCCGTGTTGGTCATGATGTGCACCGCTAGTGCGGCGACATCTGCTGGTTGAACGACTCGCCGGATGGGAAGTTTGGCTCGAAGCTGGCTGCGGCGGTTTTCGAGTTCATCGCCCAAAAGTGATGCGGACAACTGCGTGTCGACGAATCCAGCGGCAATCAGGTTCACGCGAACAGGTGCCAGCTCAAGCGCCAGATTGGCTGTAAGGGCGACAAGTGCGGCGGTCACTGTCGATGCGATTCCGAAGCCAACGACCGGCCGGCGACCGCCGGTGCCACCCATGAATATCAAAGTTCCCCCGGCTTTTACCTTGACAGCTGCGTTCCGGGCGACTTCGATGAAGAGTGAAAAATGCTCGTCCAGTGCACGGCGCGCGTGGGCGACATCTAGGTCGATGAGGCGGCCGTAATAAGGCCGGCCAGCTGTCACCATGATGTGATCGATTGAGGTCGGCAGGTCGCGGAAGAACTGATCGAGCAGTTCAGGATCGGTGGCGTCAAAAGAGCGAGTGCCCACCGCATGGACCTCGCTCGCTGCGCGCTGTAGGCGATCGGGACTGCGACCGGTGAGGATGAGCTTCGCTCCCTCCGCACTTGCTCTTCGGGCAGTCTCGAGTCCGATGCCGTCGCTTCCGCCAATTACGACCACGGTTTGCCCCAGGAGTTCCGGGTTCCGCTCGATATGAGAGACAGTGATTGCAGTGTTCATAGTTGCTCCGACCAGCCCATTAGGCCAGAATCACGATGACGAATCTATTGGACGAACGTATCGATTGCCACCAAAGTATGGATTGGATATATGGGCGCAGACGGGTGGGTAGTGTATTGATACAAAGGTATCGCCAATACCATCGTCCAATTGATTCGCCGGCGCACCTCGGGTGTAATAGCTCGATCGCAGCCGATTCGGTCGGACGAGCGATGTCGTAAACGACGGGCTCGGCCACACCGTTCGCCCGTCAGGAGGAGCACGATGAGTATTATCGATAAGGCGCTAGAAGCAAACCGCAACTATGCAAACAAATACAATCCAATGCTGGGGAGGCGTCCGGCCCCCAAACTCGCAGTTGTGACCTGCATGGATCCTCGTCTCTCAGACCTCCCTGGGATCTTGGGTCTGCCGCACGCAGATCTCGACGTTATCCGAACCGGCGGACCCGCAGTAACAGAAGATGTTCTCGGTGAGCTTGTCGTATCCACCCGTGTACTCGGAACCAGAGAGATACTGCTTCTCAACCACACCGGCTGCGGGTTTACGACATTTACAGATGACGAGCTGAACGCAAAGCTGAGCGCCACTACCGGGGATGCTTCGCCGACTCCAATGCGGTTCTTCTCCTATAAGGACCCCGAGGTAAATACTCGAGAGCAGATCAAGAAAGTCAGATCGCATCCCTGGATCGCAAAAGATGTCCCAGTGCGGGGCTTCATTTTCGACGTGGATACCGGTCTCCTGAGGGAAGTGCTCCCGATTGCACAGCAGAATGCTGCCTGAAAGAATCTGGCTTGCGGGATTGGGCTCCAGATCGTCGGGCTCCGAAGAGCTCAGCGGGCAAATGACGCTGCGATGTGGATTTCTGGATGAAGGGGGATGAAGTTCGGCGGCTATCATGGGCCGGCTCGCCAAGCGATACGGCTGAGCTGGCCCGAACCCACGTTCTGCCAGCCTAACCGCCGTAAGCAGTTCAGATCATAACCGGGCGCAATCTTCACTTGGCCAACGTCGTGCCTTGTCGCAACATTACACTTGGTTGCCACTTTCTTGAGAGGACGAAGCCCCTGCGCGGGCCTAGCGATTACGGCCTGGCTTGTCGACAAGACTGCGCGCCATTCTCCGTTTACGGAGATCCTTGGCACCCGGCCGATCGCCAGGCTCTGCATCGGATGCCCTCGTCACATTGCCGTTTGTTTCCTCTTCCCTTGTTGATCCCGACGCCAGACGGCTTCAACTGAGCGCGGCCATGGTTGTGCGGATCACGTGGAGCAGCGGCGTGGGGTAGACGCCAAACCAGATCAGCAGGATCGCCAACACAGCCAGCATGAGAACGTCTGACCACGCTCCTCGTTGATCGACTGATAGGACTTGCGCGGTAGTTAGCTCCAGCGGGGCCGAGTATAGAGCCACGACGACGCGCAGGTAATAGAACAGGCCAGCCACACTCGTCACAACCAAGATGATGATTAGCGGCCAGGCGGCGACCGCTGCTCCGGCATCGAGTACGTAGAACTTCCCAACAAAGCCCATGGTCGCCGGAATGCCGGCAAGGGAGAACAGCGCGGCGGTGAAAACGCCGGCGATCACGGGCCGCCGCCAGAACAGGCCGCGATAATCCTCCAGATCGTCGGCGTCGCGCTCGGAACCGGAAAGAACGGACACAATTCCGAAGGCCGCAAGGATGCTCACGGTGTATGCGACCAGATAAAAGCTCACAGCTTCGATCGCCAGGGTACCGCCCGCCAGAAACGCTACCATAACGTATCCAAAGTGGGCGATCGAAGAGTAGGCCAGAATGCGCTTTACATTCGTCTGTTGCAGCGCGAGCAGATTGCCTGCGCACATCGAGGCAACGGCGATGACAGAGAACACCAAAAATACAGGCCGATACCCGATTGCGCCGGATAAATAGAAATAGCGCAGCAAGAAGGCAACCATCGCGCTCTTGGAGGTCGTGGCGACAAATGCCGCTACCGGTGCGGGGGCACCTTGGTAAACATCCGGCGTCCACAGATGGAAGGGCACGACACCCAGCTTGAAGCCGATGCCAGTGATGGTCAGCACGATCCCTGCCAGGAGAAGAGGCAGTTCGGGCCCGTTCACAGAGACTCCGCGGATACGCGAGAACTCCATGCTCCCGGTTACGGCGTAGACAAGGGCCATGCCGAACAGAAGGAAAGCTGCGGATGCCGATGCCAGAATCAGATACTTGATTCCGGCTTCGAGCGCGAGCTTGCCGTCTTTCAGGTAGGCAACCATAGAGTACAAGGAAATGCTCAAGATCTCGAGTCCGAGAAGAAGCGACACAAAGTGACTGCTCGCCACCAGCACCCCGCATCCCAAAGTCGCAAGCAGGAGCAAGAGATACAGCTCTTCGCGATGGCCGTCATGATTTTCGAAGTATCGATAGGAAAACACCGCCACAGCGGCGGCGGAGAGGACGATCAGGCCGATGTAAAACAGCGCATATCGATCGACGAGTAAAAGCGACGTTACTTGCCGTGGTGCCAGCGGCTGGGCTGCGGTGATGGAGATGAATGCGGAGGCCAGTCCAATAAGAGTAAGAGCCGCCGCCAGTGGGTGACTACGCTTGCAAGCGGTGGCAAGCATGACGATGACCGCAGTCGCTGCGATCAGAATCAATGGAAGCAGGGCGAGGGTGTCCGTGGCGTTCACTGCTTATCTCCGTAAGAGCGCAACCGACATCTGGGCATCGCGCTGCAGATTGTCGAGAGCTGGCTTGAAAGTGTCGAGCACTGGTTGCGGATAGAATCCAAGCCACAACAGGCCCACGATCATCACCGCCACCATGACCGCTTCCCGTGGTGTCAGGTCGGGAAGCTGCCAAGCGTGGGTATTTGGGCCCAAGAACGCCTTCTGCACCATTCGCAGCGCATAAAAAGTGGAGGCGAGAACGCCCAAACTCGCAATCACCGTAATCGTAACGCTGACTTTGTAAGACCCCAGCAAAACGAGAAATTCCCCAACGAAATCGCCCAACCCAGGCAAGCCGAGCGAGGCCAGACTAAAAAAGAGCGCAGATCCGCTCAGGCGAGGCACTACGCTCCAGAGACCGCCCATGCGCTCGAGATCACGAGTGTGGATGCGCTCTTGCAATCCGCCGACCAGAACGAAGAGCCCACCCGTGCTAAGCCCGTGACAGATCATCGTCATAATCGCCCCTTGGAGCGCAAGGGGGTTCCAAGAGAAAATTCCCAGCAGCACAAACCCGAGGTGACTTACGCTGGTGTAGGCAACCAGACGCTTCAAATCCGTCTGCGAGAAGGCCATCACAGAGCCATAAACGATACCGATAGTAGCTAGCACCAGTGCCACCGGGGTGAAGTCGTGAGCCGCACGCGGAAACAGCGGGATGACGAAACGCAACAAACCATACGCGCCGGTCTTTAATAGCAAGCCAGCCAGGATGACGCTTCCGGCAGTCGGAGCCTCGGTGTGAGCGTCTGACAGCCACGTGTGAAGGGGCACGACCGGCAACTTCACCGCGAAGGCGCCAAAGAAGCCGAGCATGATCAAAAGCTCGGCGCCGCCACCAAACTGCGTGCCCAACAGTTCCGAATATTCGAACGTGTAAATGCCGGTCGATCGGTAATGGGTGAAGCAGAGCGCAAGGATCGCGATCAGCATCAGCAGCCCGCTGCACTGCGTGAACAGGAAAAACTTCACTCCCGCATAGACCCGTCTCTCATGGCCCCAAATGACGATCAGGAAATACATCGGGACCAGCATCAGTTCCCATGCGAAATAGAACAGGAACAAGTCAACCGCCAGAAACACACCGGCAATTCCTGCCAGAACCCACATCAGATTGAAATGAAAAAACCCAACTTTTTCCCGGATTTCCGTCCAGGAGGCCAGCACCGCCACGACCCCCAAGAAGAACGTCAGCATCAGCAAGAGCAAACTGAGGCCATCCAGGGCAAGATGAAAGTGGATGCCAAAGCTCGGTATCCAATTCCAATCTAATTCCTCGAGCCATGATTTTGTTCCGCGCGAAGCTCTGCTAATCCAGATATTCGCGGCCAAGACAAAGTCGAACCCAATCGCGACCAGTGAAATCCATCGCGATAGCTGCTCGCTCCACCTGGCAGCGAGCCAAGCGAGAGCCCCCGCGATCAACAGAATGCCAATGAGCCAGATCAGTATCATTTGAAAAACACCATCGCTATAAACAGCACCGACCCTGCGGCCATTGCTGCGGCATACCACCGGACGCGGCCCGTCTCGGTGCGGCTCAACCCGCGATAAGACAGTTCCGTGAACCGTGCCACGCCGGTGTAAAACGCGTCGACGAAATCACGCTTGTTGATTTCGGCCGCCCAGATGAAGGGATGTACGAAGGCCTTGTCATAGATCCAGTCAAAGCCCCAATCAGCAAACCACCATTGGTGCAGCACGTCTCCGACGGGGTTCGCAACCAAAGCCTCAGCCAGGCTCCGCTTCTGCAGGTGGAATAGGTACGCGAAGTAGAGGCCGATCAGGAACAGTGATGCGGCGATGACCTCGGAGCGGCCTTCCGTAAGACCGCCGGCATGAGCCTCGACGGTCGGGGGCAGAACCGAATTTAGGGCGCTCAGCAATGGTTGCTTCAGATATCCGCCAACGATTGAAAGGAAAGCCAGCACCAGGAGAGGGATCGTCATCGCATAGCCGGGCCGCTTGGTCACAGGCGTACCCAGCGGGCCAAAGAATACGCGGAAGATCATTCGGAATGTGTACAGCGAAGTCAGCAGCGCGCCTGCCGTCCCTGCGAGCCAGAGGACGGGATTTCCCTGCGGTGCCGACCACGCATCCCAGATGATCAGGTCTTTACTGAAGAAGCCGGCGGTGATGAATGGCAGGCCTGCCAGCGAGCAGCCGGCGATGAGGAACGTCCAGAAGGCGACTGGCATCTCCTTGCGCAACCCGCCCATCCGAAAGATGCTGTGTTCGTCATGCAGGGCGTTGATGATGACACCGGCGCCCAGAAACAGCAGGGCCTTGAAGAATGCATGAGTCACAAAGTGGAACATGGCTGCTTGCCATGCGCCAACCCCTAAGGCGAGAAACATGTACCCGATCTGGCTCATGGTTGAGTAGGCAAGCACCCGCTTGATGTCATGCTGCGTAAGTGCACTAAACCCGGCGAGCAGCAGCGTGACCGCCCCCACAACAGCCACTGCGAATTGAGCCGACGGCGCCAGTGCGAATAGAACGTGCGTCCGTGCGATCAGATAAACTCCAGCGGTAACCATCGTGGCAGCATGCAGCAGAGCGCTTACCGGAGTGGGGCCGGCCATCGCATCCGGCAACCAGACCTGCAGAGGAAGCTGCGCCGACTTGCCCACGGCGCCACCTAGCAGCAGAAGTGCCGCCACCACCGCATACGTAGATCCCGACGGCCAGTGTTCAGAAGCGCGCTGCATGAGATCCTGAATGTGCAGCGTGCCCAGATGGGTGAACATCAGAAACAGACCCACCGACAGTGCGGTATCGCCCACGCGGGTTACGATGAACGCCTTGCGCGCCGCGCGTCCGTTTGCCGGGTCGCGGTACCAGAAACCGATCAACAGGTAACTGCATAGCCCCACGCCTTCCCATCCGAGATAGAGGAGCAGAAGGTTGTTCGCCAGCAACAACGTGATCATCGACGCGACGAACAGATTCATGTAACCGAAAAATCGGCTGTAGCCTTCATCTTCGATCATGAACTCGGCCGAATAAATGTGGATCAGGAAGCCCACGAATGTGACGACCAGCACCATCACCAGCGACAGGGTGTCAAGATATAGGCCGATCTGCGGCTCAAAGCCCCCCACTCTGATCCAGGTCCACAGGACCTCAGTGTATGAGCCTGCTGATGGAGGTGCGGTAAAGAAGTCCACCGCCACAACCATTGTGATCAGCGCCGAGAGACCGATCGACCCAACCCCCAGCGCCGTCGCCGCGGTTCGCGACAAACGTGAGCCCAACAGCGCGAGCATCAGCGCACTCGCAAAGGGCAAAGCCGGAATGAGCCACAACCAACTGTTCACGTTATCCCCTCATCCCGCTCAGCTTATCCACGTCCAAACCCCGGAAGCGGCGATAGATCTGCACCACCAGCGCGAGTCCCACAGAAACTTCAGCTGCTGCCATGGCCAGGATGAACAGAAACACGACCTGACCGTCCGCCTGATGCCATCGCGACCCGGCGACCACAAAGGCGAGTCCCGCGGCATTGAGCATTACCTCAAGGGACATCAGCACAAAGATCAAGTTACGACGTACGAGAAGACTGGTCAGTCCCAGCGAGAACAAGATTCCCGCTAGCAGCAGTCCGTCTCTCATCGGTATTTGTGTCATGTTGAATCTCCGGCTTCCGGGTTTCGTGTGCACCCAGGTGGTATGCGCCTACTAAGCCCGCCAGCAACAGCATGGAAGCGAGCTCCACGCCAATCAGGTAATGACCGAACAGGGCGACCCCAACTTGCTTCGGCCCCGATGCGTCGGTGCTCAAGTCCGGCGCGGTGCCTCGCATCAGACAAAAGACCTCAATAATAAGGATGCTGGCCAATAGCACGGGACCAATCCAAATCCCGGGCGTTAACCACTGCTTTTCCATTTGGACTTCATGCGCGCCGAGGTTGAGCATCATCACTACGAATACGAAAAGCACCATGATGGCGCCGGCGTAAATGATGACCTCAAGTGCTGCCACGAACGGAGCGCCGAGCACATAAAACACCACCGCTACCCCGAGCAGTGACACGATCAGGTAGAGCAGCGCGTGTACGACGTTCAGACGCGTCAGCATCAAGCCCGTGGATATAACGGCGACTGCACCGGCGATGTAAAAAACGAGTTCCATAAACCTCTCACGGTAATAGCGAGCGGACGTCGACCGGTCGCGCCTCGTGCGCGGCTTCGCCCTTATCTTTACCGCCAATCTTGACTCCCGCCACCCGCCAGTAGTTGTAACCCGGATATTTGCCGGGACCGTCGATCAACAGATCTTGCTTTTCATACACCAGATTCTTCCGTTGAAACTCTCCCATCTCGAAATCTGGCGTAAGTTGGATCGCGTAGGTGGGACAGGCCTCTTCACAATAACCGCAGAAGATGCAACGCGAGAAATTGATTCGGAAGAAATCCGGATAACGGCGCCCGGCGGCGTCCTCAGTTGCCTGGAGAGCGATGCAACCCACCGGACAAGCGACCGCACAAAGGTTGCATGCCACGCAGCGCTCGCCTCCATCAGGATCCCGCGACAGAATGATCCTGCCCCGGTTCCGTGGCGCGAGATACGGCTTCTGCTCCGGATATTGAACCGTGATCCTCTTCTGGAAGGAGTGGAGAAACACGTACCAGATTGTCCTGAGTATGCTGAGCATCTTCTATCTCCACTCGAGTATTGCCGCACCGGTCACGAGCAGGTTGGCCAAGGCCAGGGGCAACATCACTTTCCAACCCCAGGACATGAGCTGATCAAATCGCGGACGCGGAAGCGCCGCCCGCACGAGAATGAAGAACGAAATGAAGAAAAACGTTTTGATCGCAAACCAGATGACCCCCGGGAGAACGGGCCCCAGCCATCCGCCAAAGAAAAGAACTGCAATCATGCTGGAGATCAAAGTGACTCCCATGTACTCTCCGACGAAAAACATGCCAAACTTCATGCCGGAATATTCGGAGTGGTAACCGGCGACCAGTTCGCTTTCCGCTTCGGGCAGATCGAACGGAATGCGGCGCGTCTCAGCGAAGCCCGCGATCAGAAATAAAACGAAGCCTGGGAATTGCGGTATCACGAACCAGATTCTCTTTTGCGCTTCGACGATAGCGGGGAGGCTGAACGATCCGGCGAGCAGCACCACGCCCATGAGCGAGAGGCCCATGAAGACTTCATAGCTCAACATCTGCGCCGCAGCTCTCAGGCCGCCCACGAGCGCGTACTTGTTGTTGGAAGACCATCCGGCAAGCACAACGCTGTACACCCCGAGGCTTGACATGGCGAGAAAGAACAGCAGCCCAACATTCAGATCGCTGACAATAATCCCAGGCGCCACGGGGAGGACGGCGAAAGACATCAGGGCTGTGACGAAGACGATGGCCGGAGCCACGATGAAAACGGGTTTATCCGCAAAGGGAGGAATCCAGTCCTCCTTCATGAATATCTTGATCGAATCAGCTGCTACCTGAAGCAACCCGAATGGTCCGACTCGGTTCGGCCCATAACGGTCTTGCCACAGGGCAAGCAAACGTCGCTCGACCCAGATCAGGAAGGCCGCGATCGTCATCGCCACGATGACAATTCCGAGAATCGAGAGAATCGGGTGTGGAGAGGTCATTTCGCCCTCGCAATCGTTCCCCATGCGGGCAAAATGAGTCCGACGAGCGGGGCAGTTCCAACCGATAACCCGGCAACCCCAGGAGGAAGATCAGGACGAATACGAACGGGCAAGCGGAACGAGCTGCCTGAGTAACTTATTTCGACTTCCTGATTCTCCGTGAACTCGCCCGAATTCACGGCTACGTGCGGCTTCGCCGTCAGTTCCGCAATTCCTGGCGCCGAGAGACTCAGTTCATCGGAACCAAAAATGTGATACATCGGCAGCAGCAGCCACTCACCGTCGCGCGGCTGAAATGCGGAGGGAATCAAGTTGAAATAGGGCTGGCCGTTGGCCGCTGCGGCCTCGAAGATACGCTTGCCCGCATCGCCACCACGCAAGGGTCCGCCGACCTCTTTTTGATAGGTGTTGACCGCCTGAATCGAGTTCCAGCTCGGCGACCAGAAGAATGGAATCAGCGCCGCAGGCGGCTGATCTGGCGTACCCTCCATGGAAAACGAAAGGGGAGAATCCAAATCCTCGGGCGGCTTCGGCTCCGATATATTGATGTTTACGAGCGCGGAAGTACGGCCGCTCTCCCGGTGTGGCGAGCGTGGGATTTTTGCGCCGGCAATGCGAAATGCACTCGACGGCGCGGCATCACATACCGCGGCAAGTTCCGGCAATGCCTTGGACAATGCGGCCAGCGCATCATCCAGGTTCTGCCAATGGTCGGGCTTCAACCACCGCCAACTTGCCGAGACATCATTTTGCGGAACAAATGCCTGGAAGAATCTCTGGGCGCGTCCTTCGCTGCTGACGAGCGTGCCATCAGATTCAGCAAAGGTTGCGGCCGGGAGGACGAGTTCGGCTCCCTCGGTGGTCGAGTTGGTAAGGTGATCGAGGACGATCACGTGCGCTGCTGCCTTGAGAAAGGAGCCGACTTCAGCGGCGGGCGCGCGGCGGTGGAGATCGTTTTCCAGGATGATCACTGTGTCGGCGTGCCCGTCGTTGACCGCCTGAAACGCGGCGCTTAACGGGCTTCCGCCCATGAGTGTCGCACCAACCGTATTGCACTCGGGCACGGTAAAGCTGAGAGCGGCCTGCACTGCCATCGCCACATTCGCCGCCGCCTGGACGACAGCCTCGCTGGCGCAGCTCGCACCGGAGATCACCAGCGGCTTCTTCGCAGCCTTGAGCGCGCGTGCAATCTCGCTCACCAGCGGACGATCCTCCGGCGCGGGCACGGCAGGCGAGCGCGAGTCGAGTGCATGCGCCACCGCGAATCCCAGGCGGGCAAGATCATCGGGTGCACCGTGGAAGGTCGCGGTCGCAACGTCGTCCAACCGAGTCGCATAAGGCGTCGCAATGTAGAGCGGCCCTTTCGCGCCCTGCATCGCATCGCGCACTCCATGATCCATCCACAATGGGATATTGAGTTTCTTGGCAACCTCCATGGGTTGTTGGCGCACCGATTGCCGGATGGCAAGCGCCATTCTGGGGGCTATATTGGTTAGGTCCTCGCCCAGAATGAACACGGCGTCGCACTCCTCGATCTCGCGTAGAGTGGGCGTCCGCATGGGGCCACGTCGCAGAATCTCTATGATTTGTCGCACCACATTTGCTTCGGCGTCGCTTATGCCGGAGTGGAAGTGGTCCGGCCCCACGAGGGTGCGCAACGCAAAGTTGGCTTCGAGTGACGCGCGCGGCGAACCAATCCCGATCGCCCTTCCCTTCGCGACCGTTTCGTGCAGATATCGTTGAGCCGCCGCTACAGAAGCGGGCCGGCCTTGGAGCATGGGCACGCGAAGACGCCGCTCGCTATTGACGAACTCGTAGCCGAATCGTCCACGGTCGCATAAGAAGTAGCCATTCACTTCGTGGTTGTAACGGTTGACGATGCGGCGGAGCGTCCCGTAGCGTTCGCCGGCATCGGTGTTGCAGCCGAGAGCGCAGTGCACGCAAACGGAGGGAGCGAACTGCTGGTCCCACTTGCGGGAGTAGTGGCGCTTCAGGGTCTTGTCGGTGAACACCCCGGTAGGACAGATTTCTACCAGGTTGCCGCTGAATTCATTTTCCAGAACGCCATCTTCGTGACGGCCGAAGAAGACCGTGTCCCGCGACGCGAACGCGTTCAGATCGTTTCCGCCGGCGTAGTCGCGATAGTAACGCACGCAGCGGTAGCACTGGATGCACCGGTTCATCTCGTGATTCACCAGCGGTCCCAGGTTCTGGTTGCGAAACGTGCGCTTCTCGAATTCGTAACGGCGATAGTCGTGGCCGGCCATCACCGTCATGTCCTGCAAGTGACACTCGCCGCCCTCATCGCACACCGGGCAGTCATGCGGATGATTCAGCATGAGTCCCTCGATGATACCGGCGCGGAAGGCGCTCACTTCGGGATCGGCGATCGAAATGCGCGTGCCATCCTTGGCGGGCGTCAGGCAGGACATAACGATCCTGCCGTGCGCGTCATGCTCGTCTTTGAACTGTTTGACGGCGCACTGACGACAGGCGCCCACCGAGCCCAGAGCCGGATGCCAGCAGAAGTACGGCAACTTGAAACCCTTCGACAGACAACCGTGGAGCAGGTTCTCATCCGGGTTCATCTGGTACGGTTCGTTTTCAACGTAGACGATCGCCATACCTATCTCCAGGGGCAGCGGTGCTCGCTGATGTGCCGTTTGAAATCATCGCTGAAGTACTTCAATGCGCTCTGCAGAGGCTCCGCCGCACCCGGGGCCAACGCACAGAAGGTGTTTCCCGGGTTCCACATCTTGGCTTGAAATGCAAGCTTGTCCAGGTCACCGGACTGGCCGCGGCCATCCTCCATAGACTTTAGAATCCGCTCCGCCCATCCCAGTCCGCTCCAGCAGGGAGTGCAGAAACCGCATGATTCCTGAGCGAAGAAATGCGTTATGTTCCAGGTCATGCCGACCGGACAGGTCTGGTCGTCGAGCACAATCATCGTGCCGGTGCCCATGCGGCTGCCGACCTTTTCCATCGCAGTGAAATCCATGGGCGTGTCCAGGTGTTCTTCGACGATGAAGTCGGTAGACACCCCACCCGGCAACAATCCGCGAAACTTCAAACCGTCGCGCATCCCCCCGGCGTGCTCCTCGAGAATCTCGCGCACGGTCACCCCCATCGGCAGTTCCCAAAGGCCCGGACGCTTTACTTTTCCGCTGGCGCCAAAGAGCTTCGTCCCCGAATCGTTTGTTCGCCCCAAACCACGGAACCAACCCGCGCCGTAGTTGATGATGTGAGGCACGCAGCACAGCGTCTCAACGTTGTTAACCACCGTTGGTTTGCCGAACAGACCGACTACCGGCGGAAACGGCGGCTTCGATCTCGGGTTGGCGCGCTTCCCTTCCAGCGCGTTCAGCAGTCCGGTCTCTTCGCCGCACATGTAACGGCCGCCGCTCAGGTGAAGATAGAGCTCCAGGCTGTAGCCGGAGCCGAGGATGTTCTTCCCCAGGTAATGACGTTCGTAGGCTTCCGCAATGGCGCGCGAAAGCCGCTCCGCGGCCAGCGTGTATTCACCGCGCAGAAAGATGTAGGCAATGTCGGCCTCGATCGCATATCCCGCCGCGATTGCGCCTTCGATAAGCTGGTGCGGGTCCCGTTCCATCAACAGCCGGTCTTTGAATGTGCCCGGCTCCATTTCGTCGGCGTTGATTACCAGATACGTCGGATTAGGAATGTCTTGACCGAGCGGAACGAACGACCACTTCAACCCTGTTTGAAAACCGGCGCCACCCCGGCCACGCAGATTTGCACTCTTCACCTCCTCGGTAACCGCCTTCGGTGTCATGCCGCCACTCAGGACTTTGCGGATTGCCTGGTAACCGCCGGCTTGCTCATAGGCGCGGAGGTTCAAGGCAGCCCCGTCCGGGCGCATGTTTTGGGTCAGCGGCTTTTCGATCGTGGCTGTCATTTATATTTCTCGAGTTCCGTGTCGATTTTCTGCGTATCCAGATCGCTATGCAGATCGCTGTCCACCATCATGGCCGGGGCGTGATCGCAGCATCCCAGACATACGATGGGCAGCAGAGTGAAGCGATTGTCCGGCGTGGTTTCGCCGTACTGGATCCCGAGGCGCTCGTGAAGACGGTTGCGCATGCGTTCGTGCCCCATGATCCAACAACTCACGCTGTCGCAGACCAGAATCACGTGGCGTCCAACGGGCTTGCGGAAAATAAGGTTGTAAAACGTGGCTACGCTATCTACGTCCGTAGCGGACATCCCGAGATGTTCCGCGATGTCACGAACACTCTCATCTGAGACCCAGCCGCGGTGCCGCTGCACGATCTTTAGCGCGTCAATGCAAACTGCGTCGCGCTTCGGGTAGTGCGCCGCCTCTGCCTCGATCTCGCCAATCTCTTCCGCCGTAAGCATTACTCAATCCTCACCGGTCAATATCCGCCAGGACGAAGTCGAGGCTTCCTAAAATGACAACCAAATCGGGGATCATCAGACCTTGCGCCAGCACGGGCAAGGTTTGTATATGAGCGAAGGATGGCGTCCGGATGCGCGTACGGTAGGAGACTGTACTGCCATCGCTTACCAGGTAATAACCGTTGTTGCCCTTGGTCGCTTCAATCGCGCCGAGCGCTTCACCCGCAGGCAACACCGGCCCCCAACTTACGCTCAAAAAGTGGGTGATTAAAGTCTCGATGTCGTGCATCGTGCGGTCTTTCACCGGGGGAGTCGCCAGGGGATGATCCGATTTATATGAACCCTCGGGCATATTCCTGACGCATTGCTCAATGATGCGAAGGCTCTGCCGCATCTCTTCGACACGCACCGCCGCGCGGTCATAACAGTCGCCGTTTTGCGCCGTTGGAATGTCGAACTCAAACCCTTCGTATCCGGAGTAGGGCTGCCGTTTGCGAAAATCCCAGTCCAAGCCGCAGGCGCGAAGATTCGGGCCGGTAACACCCCACTCGATCGCCTCGTCGACGGTGAAGCTGCCAATCCCCTTGGTGCGCGCTTTGAAGATAAAATTCCGCATCACGGTGCGGTCGTATTCGACCAGGCGGGGGGGCAGGTACCTGATGAAATCAAGGAGCATCTTGTCCCATCCCCTGGGCAAGTCGGCGGCAACCCCTCCAATGCGAAACCACGACGGATGCATGCGGGCACCCGTGATCGCCTCGACGATGCCGAAAGCCCGCTCACGATCGTTAAAGGTGAAAAACACCGGTGACATCTGACCGAGATCCTGTGCAAAAGTCCCATACCAGACCAGGTGACTGATGATGCGGAACAGTTCCGCCAGCATTACGCGAATGACCTGAGCGCGGGGCGGTACGGTAATGCCAGCCAGCTTCTCGACCGCAGTCAGATAAGCCAGGTTGTTCATTACCCCACCCAAGTAGTCCACGCGGTCGGTGTAGGGAATGTAGGTGTGCCAGGACTGGCGTTCGCCCATCTTTTCGGCTCCACGATGGTGGAAGCCGATTTGCGGAATGGCGTCCACAATCTCTTCGCCATCGAGCTGCAGCGCGATGCGTAAGACACCGTGCGTACCCGGGTGCTGGGGGCCTACGTTCAGGAACATAAAATCTGATCCGTCGCGTTCACGACTCATGCCCCACTCCTCCGGGCGGAAGCGAAGCGCCTCTTGCTCGGCGATTTCCGTCACCGGCGTGAGTTGATACGGACCCATCTCGGTCGCGCGCGCTGGATGTTCCTTGCGCAGCGGATGGCCCACCCAACTGTTCGGCATCAGGAGGCGCTGGAGATAGGGATGGCCCTCGAAAGAGATTCCGAACATGTCCCACACTTCGCGCTCGTACCAATTTGCTGCGGGCCAGAGGTCCGTGATACTCGGCAGCGAAAGGCGGTCTTCGGCGAGGGCTGCCTTGACGCGCACGTACTCGTTCCGGTCAAAAGAAAGCAGATGATAGACAACCGTGAAATCGCTGGCCGGCTGCCCAGCACGATGCGCCCTCACGCGCTCATCGATGGCGGAGAGGTCGTACAGCATTTTGTACGGCAGCTCGATCTCTTCTTTGAGAAAGCGGAGCAGTTCGGGCACGCGATCTTTTGCCACCCAAAAAGTAGGTATGCGATCGTGCGTATCCTGCGCCACGACGGCCGGACCGAAGCGGTTGCTCATCTCCTGTGCGATTGTCGGAGCGGAAATCATACGTCGTCGGGCTCCCTGAGGAGGGTGGTTTTCTGGCGAGCCGGCTGCATCAGGTCGCGCAGAGATGGAAGCGGAGATCGAACCGTCGCTTGAGAGCCCACCACCCAGCTGAGTGGTCGCTGTTCCGTTCCCACCGCTTTCTGCAACAGCAGGAGTCCTTCCAAAAAGGCTTCAGGACGGGGCGGGCAGCCGGGCACATAAACATCAACGGGAAGAAACTTGTCGACACCCTGTACAACGCTGTAAATGTCGTACATGCCTCCGGAGTTCGCGCAGGAGCCCATCGAAATCACCCACCGCGGCTCCATCATCTGTTCGTAGAGCCTCTGAACGATGGGCGCCATCTTGATAAAAACCGTGCCCGCGACGACCATGAGATCCGCTTCGCGAGGCGTACCTCGAATCACTTCCGCGCCGAAACGCGAGAGGTCAAACTTACTGGTGATGCTGGTCGCCATTTCGACGTAACAGCAGGAGAGCCCGAAGTTGAATGGCCATACCGAATTCTTGCGGCCCCAATTCACTAAATCCTCCAGCCGCGAAAGAACGACGCTCCGGCGAACAGTTTGTTCGAGTGGCTCCGGGTCGGGGGTTGCTACCAGGCCTGTAACGTCCGCTTTGGTTAGTGACCACTGCATCAATTGCTCACCTCGAACGATGTGGCGTTCGCGCCCAATCCAGAGCACCAACTCGCCAGAGATAGGCCAAGGCCGCGCCCAACACTGCGATGAACAGCACGACCTCGCAATAGCCGGCCCAGCCCAGCTCGCGGGCTGCTCCGGCCCATGCGAACAAGAACACCGCTTCCAAATCAAAGACCACAAAAAACATGGCAACCATGTAATAGCGCACCGAAAAACGCACGCGCGACGAGCCTTCCGAAACGATACCGCCCTCGTACGGCTCCTTGGTGGCGGGTTCTGAATGGTGGGGTCCCAGCAGGTAGGAAACGACAAGAGTTGCCGAAACCAGGACAAGCACGAGCACGAAATATGCAACCAGTGGCCACATGAAAACAGATACTTCCTTCGCCGGCTGAACGTCAGCCCGCGCACTCAATGGCAGTTCAACACCGCAAGATTCGGATCTCCACGGTGGCGTGAAGGTAAAAGCAATCGGAGGACCAAAATGTGGCGGCTTGGAAAACGCGCGTCACGCGATTTTCTTGGCAAATGTGCGCGTTCGAAAACGACGAGGTCTCTGAACTTCGCGCCGAAGACAGAAGACTGGCACCGGGCCAGAAATCTGTCGCGACTTTGTCGACAGGCTCACGATCGTGGCGCAAGCTGTCGGAATCGAAAGCGTCAGCGGAATGCAACCGGGGGTGTTGAACTTTGGACGAACGGAACTGCGGCGCTCTGCCAGACCTTTGATTTGGCAGCCAATATGCAGGTCCCAGGGGGAGTATTACGTTTGCATCTTAAGCCTCGCGGTAATGAGATCTGCGGGCGGTGTGGCCATTTCATTTTTCTTCGAATTGCCAAAGGAGACGAACAAATCATGAAGACCGAGGATCGTGCGGCACCGGATACCCCAGAGATACGTCTTGCGCGGCCATCGCCCACATACTGGAGGGTCACGTTTGACCACCCTCCGCTCAACATTTTCGGGCCGGAAACTATTCCGCAATTGAACAAGATCATCACCGCCCTGGAAACTGACGAGCAAGTTAAAGTTGTTGTCTTCGACAGTTCGGTGGACGGATTTTTTCTCACGCACTACGATTTTCTGGCGAAGCCTGAGGAGACTACGAGTCTTCCTCCGGGCCCGACCGGCTTGCCACAACTCCCCGACCTGCTTGTGCGGCTCAGCCGCGCTCCGGTTGTGTCGATTGTTTCCGTCCGCGGGCGGGCCACCGGAGTCGGCAGCGAGCTGGCGCTTGCGAGCGACATGCGCTTCGCCAGCCGTGAAAAGGCCATCTTCTCGCAGTTCGAAGTAGGCGCCGGCCTCGTACCCGGCGGCGGTCCTATGGCGCGATTGCCTCGCTTAATTGGACGGGGCCGGGCGCTCGAAATGCTGCTCGGAGCAGATGATATCTCCGGCGAGCAAGCCGAACTTTACGGCTACGTCAATCGCTCGCTTCCTGACGCCGAACTCGACGGTTTCGTCGATGCACTCGCGGCGAGAATCTCATCATTCGACAAGCAAACGATCGCCCACACCAAACGCCTGGTGAACCTGAGTAGCTTGCCGCCCGACCCAGAGATCGAAGTCGAGTGGAATGCATTCCTGGCCTCACTCGCGCGCCCCGACGCGCAAACACGAATTCGAGCGCTGTTGGATCAAGGCCTGCAGAAACCGGGAGATGTGGAAACTCGTCTCGGATATCACGTTGGGCAACTCGGCCTAGCGATCCAAGCCGCCGCGGTAGATCGCAGATGAACTGGGCACTCCGCGTACGTCCCATTGACGCCGGTCAAGAGGAGTGATTCTGCTGCGCCGGAATGGAGGGAACTGGAAGCCAAGTCAATAGCCTTGGATTTTTCCGCCGGACACGCCCGCCAGAGCTCTGGCAGGCGAGCCAGATTTTCGCCTCCCCGCAGGTTCAACCTGGCCGCTCAGTCTCGGCGTTATTGCGAGGATTGAACCTGCAAGTGCCGGTAGGGCTGCACAAAACTCCCTTCTGCGGCAAGATGGCTCGGAGTGGAATTGCGAATGCGTAAGACACAGGCGGTGCCCTGATGCTGGGCAGCCAAACACGAGAGAGGCTAGAGAAGTTGATGCAGCGTATTGCAGTTGATGTCATCACGACACGCGTGGCGTTGATGGGAGCCACCAGCTACGGGCTTGAACAGCCGAAAAGCCAGAACGGGTAATCGATGAGTGAAAATCTTCCCGTCGTATATTTGGCCCGGCACGGAGAAACGGCGTGGACAGTTACGGGGCAGCACACCGGCCTCACCGATCTGCCACTTACCGACCGCGGGGAGAATAATGCGCGACGGCTGGGTGAGCGGTTAAGCCAGTTGACCTTCACGAAGGTATTCACCAGTCCCTTGCGGCGGGCCATTCGGACCTGCGAACTGGCCGGGTTCCAATCGGTCGCTGAAGTTGATCGTGACCTGGTCGAATGGGACTACGGCGAATACGAAGGCCGACTCACGGGCGACATTGTCCGAGAACGTCCGGACTGGGAGTTGTTCCGCGACGGCTGCCCGGGTGGCGAATCGCCGCAACAAGTGGCGGTGCGGGCGGATCGCGTAGCCAAGCGCGTGCGGGCAGTGGCGGGCAATGTACTGCTATTTTCCAGCGGACATTTCCTGCGAGTACTCGCGACGCGCTGGATCGAAATCGAACCGGTGAACGGCCACTCTTTAATGCTGGGCACGGCGAGCTTGAGTGCACTGAGCTACGAAAACCGTCTCTCGCGGCCGGCGATCCGGTTCTGGAATGACACCCATCATGTGCGCACGTCAAATGGAGATGAGCGATCAACCGCTCACGAGCGTTCTGTCGCCACTCAGGAGGGAACACAATGAAAGCGACCCAATTACTTCACGACGAGGGCCAAAGTTTGTGGCTCGACAACATCACCCGCGATCTGCTGGACAGCGGCACCCTCAAACAATACATCAAAGACCTTTCGGTCACAGGACTGACCTCGAACCCGACGATCTTTGATCACGCCATCAGAAACACCTCGACCTATGATTCCGAGATCATTGAGAAGTTGCGGGATGGGAAATCGGGCGAGGCGCTCTTCTTCGAACTGGCGCTGGAAGATCTCAGCCGGGCCGCCGATCTATTTCGATCGATTCATGAAAAGACCAACGGAGTGGATGGATGGGTATCGCTGGAAGTATCGCCATTTCTTGCCTACGACACGGCCGGCACCATCGCGGCGGCGAAAGAGTTATTTGCCAGAGCGGTTCGCCCCAATCTATTCATCAAGATTCCGGGCACTGCGCAAGGTCTTCCGGCAATCGAGGAGGCCATCTTCGCCGGCATTCCGATCAACGTCACTCTCTTGTTCTCGCGCGAACAGTACCTGTCGGCGGCCAACGCGTACCTGCGTGGAATCGAACGCCGCATCGATGCCGGCCTCAATCCCCAGGTCAGCTCAGTGGCTTCGGTCTTTGTCAGTCGCTGGGATGTGGCTGTTGCAGGCCGGGTCCCTGGGAAACTTCGGGACCAGCTTGGCATCGCGATCGCTGAACGCACATACAAGGCAGCCAGCGCTCTGCTCGGCTCCCCGCGTTGGCAGCGTGTTTATAACCTGGGCGGCCGTCCGCAACGTCTGCTGTGGGCGAGCACCGGAACCAAGGACCCCAAGTCTTCCGACATTCTTTATGTCAAGGCGCTGGCTGCGCCTTTCACGGTGAACACCATGCCCGAGGCAACCTTGAAGGCCCTGGCTACCCATACGGAATTGGGCGATTTGCTGCCAGTTGACGGCGGAAATTGCGAGGAAGTGCTGGCGGAGTTTGGCGAGGCGGGCATCGACGTTGATGCGTTGGCGGCGCAGTTACAGACCGAAGGAGCCGAGTCCTTTGTGAAGTCTTGGAATGATTTGATGGCGGTCATTTCTTCTAAGGGTGCTTCGCTAAACAAAAGTGGCACCCTGAAAGCCGCCAGTTAAAAGGCACTATGCTCGTCACAGTGAGCCGCCGACCACAAATTGGAGCATGCATATGACAGCGCGGGTCGTACTACTCACCAAGCGCCGGAGAATAACGCGGACGGCGTGGGCCACCCTCGCGTCATATTGCAAGTGGGTTTCGAAGCTGCATCTGCGGCAGCTTGTCGCGGACGATCCGAAGCGGGTTGAACGTTTGGCGGTTGAGGCCGTTGGTCTTTACCTCGATTACTCCAGGAACCGCGTTACCGACGCAACGCTCCGGCTCCTTTTCACCTGGCGGAAGAGTCCGGCCTGCGGGCACGAATCGATGCCATGTTCCACGGGGAAAACATGAACCTCACCGAGAAGCGGGCGGTCTTGCACGTTGCCCTGCGTGCACCGCGAGGTGGCTCCATTGTCGTTGACGGAAAAAATGATGTGCCGGAGGTCCATGCCGTGCTCGACCTGAACTGGAGAGCTAAACGGAGCCGCAGCTTGCGCACGACAGTTCCACGAAGGACCTGATCAGGTATGACCGGAGGTCGAGGCAGTCATAAAGGAGATGAGAGATGCAACTCGGCATGATTGGTCTGGGAAGGATGGGCGCCAACATGGTGCGGCGACTCATCAATAAGGGTCACAGCTGTGTGGTGTTCGACAGGTCGCCGCAAGCAGTCCGCGAGTCAGTCACGGCTAAGGCGACCGGCGCATCTTCGCTGGCCGCGTTGGCGGAACAACTGGCGAAGCCGCGCGCAGTCTGGCTCATGGTACCGGCTGCGGTCGTGGACGAAACGATCACTGAACTACTGCCTCACTTGGAAGCGGGAGACATCCTGATCGACGGCGGGAACTCCTATTACGTCGATGACATCCGGCGAGCCAAAGAACTCACGTCTCGAAAGATCCATTATGTGGACGTCGGTACCAGTGGAGGTGTTTGGGGCCTGGAGCGGGGTTATTGCATGATGATTGGAGGAGAGAACGAGGTGGTCCAGCGCCTCGATCCGATTTTCAATGCGCTCGCACCCGGGATGGGCGATATTCCATGCACTGCGCTCGCGCCCGGGATGGACGATATTCCATGCACTGTCGGGAGAGAAGGCGGCGACGGCACAGCCCAGCAGGGTTACCTGCATTGCGGGCCGAATGGCGCCGGCCACTTCGTCAAGATGGTACATAACGGCATCGAGTACGGTGTGATGGCGGCATATGCCGAGGGTTTGAGCATCCTGCGTTCGGCCAACGTAGGCAAGCAGGCGGGCCGCGCGGCGGATGCTGAGACGACGCCACTGCGTGATCCCGGGCACTATCAGTTCGACCTGAATCTCCGCGACATTGCCGAGGTATGGCGTCACGGCAGCGTCATCGCATCGTGGTTGCTGGATCTGACTGCCGGCGCGTTGTCGCAGGATCCAAGTCTATCGAAATTTGCTGGGCGCGTTTCTGATTCCGGCGAAGGACGCTGGACGATCAAAGCCGCGATTGACGAGACCGTACCCGCCCCCGTCCTCACCTGCGCCCTTTTCGAGCGATTTAGCTCGCGGGGAGAAGCGGACTTTGCCGACAAGCTTTTGTCCGCCATGCGCTATCAATTTGGCGGACACCTGGAAAAGCCCGACCGCACAACCAGGGCTGCTTAAGGAGATGACCATGGCCAACTCCCGTTCCGATGCGTTCGTTTTCTTTGGGGCAACCGGCGATCTGGCGTACAAGAAGGTGTTCCCTGCCCTGCAGGCGATGGTGAAACGCGGCCACCTCGATGTGCCGGTAATAGGTGTTGCCAAAGCCGGTTGGACGCTCGAACAGTTCAAGGCGCGCGCCCTCGACAGCCTTGCAAAGCATGGCGGAGTCGATGCTGCGGCGTTCCAGAAGCTATCCAGCCTGCTTCGCTATGTTGATGGAGACTACCAAGACCCGACAACTTTCGAGGCGCTCGGCAAAGAAATGGGAACCGCGCAACGGCCGGCCCACTATCTGGCGGTTCCTCCCACCGTGTTCGAAACTGTCGTGGAAAACCTAAAGCACTGTGGCTGCGCCACAGAGGCTCGGATCATCGTCGAGAAGCCATTCGGTCACGACCTGGAATCGGCACGACACCTCAATCAGGTCCTTCTGCGGCACTTCGATGAACCTGCAATTTTCCGGATCGACCATTACCTGGGGAAACGGCCGGTGCAGAACATGCTCGTGTTTCGCTTCGCAAACGCGTTCATGGAAGCGTTCTGGAACCGAAACTATGTCGAGAGCGTGCAGATTACCATGGCCGAAGATTTTGGCGTTCAGGGCCGCGGCGGCTTCTACGATCAAACCGGCACAATCCGCGATGTCATCCAGAATCACTTGTTTCAGGTGCTCTGCAATCTGGCGATGGAACCTTCGGTAGGATTGGATAGCGAATCTATTCGCGACGAGAAGGTCAAAGTGCTGAAAGCAATTCCGGCGCTGGATGAGAGAAACGTCGTCCGCGGACAGTTTCGCGGGTATCTCGACGAAAAAGGAGTGGCGCCGGATTCGAAGGTGGAGACCTTCGCTGCGCTCCGACTCGACATCAATTCATGGCGCTGGCAAGGCGTACCGTTTTACATCCGCGCAGGGAAATCTTTGCCCGTCACCTCCACGGAAATCGTCTGCAGGTTGCGGAAGCCGCCGACTGAGATCCCGGCGGATGTTCTGCACTCGAATTATCTACGGTTCCGGATCGGCCCGGACATTTCAATCGCGATGGGCATGACGGTGATGGGGCCGGGGGAGAAGTTGGCCGGTCAACCGGCGGAGATGATCGCCAGCAAATCGCCCGACGCCGAGGAAATGGATGCCTATGAACGAGTGCTGGGAGA
>JBEKPJ010000040.1:0-73581 GCA_049520935.1 Terriglobales bacterium
TTCTGACTGAAACCGCCCCAGACGTTTTCCATCAGGTTGGCTTCGGCCAGCACGCGCACCGCATTTTTGAGCTCCATGTGGTTTTTGACCACGAAGGGCTTGCCGGAGGTTCCGCCCTGGAACGGCGAGTTCCCCGGCATCCACTGCCAGGGCTTGAAGAAGTGATTGAAATGCACGGTGATGTCAGTCGGCGTCAGGGTTGCAGCGCCGCCGCCGAACATCACGGCTTCGCCCGAGGCCTCCAGAAAGTTGTCGCGGATCTCGTAGGGGCCGTCCTGGTGATTGCCCAAGCCTCCGCTCACCGCATGCGAGTCGGTGCAGGCGCCGGTGTCAGACGTGCAGTGAAAGTCGGTGAAGTAGGAGTCGACCACCGCCACGTCATTGCTGCCCGACAATTCGATTCCATCCCGGGTATCATCTGCGACCGTGCCATGCAGCCAGCTGCGGTCGACCACGATGTAACTGGCGGTTCCCTGGGGCACGGTAATCAAAGCCGGAGCACCGCTCGCGCCGGTCGGCCGCGTCAGCTCCAGGCCGAGGAGCCGGTAGTGATTCGCCCCCGACTGGAAGGTCACCGGACCGTCGCCGCCGCCGGAAAGAATCAGCTTGGCCAGCAGGTTCTGCGGATTCTTGCACGCATACTGCGGACGCCCGGGCAGGGAAGCCACGCCCGCATAGCAAGGCGTAATGCGCCGTCCTTCGGCGGGAAGACTGCTGTCGGGCGCGCTGGTCCGAACAATAATCCAGTGCGCGCTGTCACAACTCTTGGCGGGAAATTGGAACACTCCCGCGAAGGTTGCGCCGGCCTGCAACTGGATGGTGTCGCCGCATACGGCGTTGTTCAGGGCCGATTGCAGATCGTCGCCGGCATTGACTGTAATGACCGTTCCCGGCGCCGGCGTATCCGCCATCGAACTGCGAATTCTTACTATCGGCAGTTGCGCCGGTCCATCATGGCCTGCGGCGGCAAAAAGGGGGACGCTCCAAGACAGCAACGGAGTGATCGCAAACAAGAACAGCATCGTATAAAGCACTTGACGCTGAAAGCGTTGGGAGCGTGCGAACAAACGGCGTGCGGGGGTGGGCGTTTTTGACATGTTTTCATCCTTGGAGTCGCTTGGCTCGGAATACTGTCGGCCGTGCGCGACTGCAGTCAGGCAGACTGCACGCCGGCGGGCAACCAGCATTGGAAACGACCCATTTGTGCGACAGATACGGCCGTTCGTACCCGGCGTGTGCCGCGGCGGCACAGATCGGGTAAGTGCCACCCGGCGCGGCGGGATGTTTCGGCGGGAAGCAACCACGAAGAAAGACGTACGGCCAAGCGCCATGTGGCTTGCAGGCGGTGCTTGGCGGTGACCGTGGGGTGAGTTTCAGGCAGTTACGGCGAAATCCTCGCCTGTGGAAACAAAGTCGCAGGGAACAAGACTGCGATAATCAGCGCGATTGAACTGAAATCTGAATGCGATTCGATTACTGCGTCTTACTTCTTCGCTCCGCGCGCGGCAGGGACTGCCGCCAGGTAATTCGTGCGCGGTGTTGAGACCAGGCGTGTGCGTCTTGCATCCGCCGGATCTTGCGCGCCGGCCTGGGTGGCAGATTTCATTTCGTCTGGGCAAAACTTGCCGTTTGCACGGTTCATGGGAACAAGGTTGAAGGGCGGAAAGGTAACTGTGTGTGCCATAGGCAAGCACAAAGCAATCGACGATGACTCGCCGATGGACAGCGAGCACTAGAGTAATTGCCCGTCGTGGGCCAGTCGCTCCCCGTTTGAGACGAAATGCCGATCATAAGCGTATGGTGCTGAGGTTGGTTATCGGCAGGGCCAAGTGCGCGTTCGCCGCCGCAGTGGTTATTTTGCTGCTGGCGGCATTGGGCCCAAGCCCGGCTCAAAGGCCCTCGGTGCACGATCGAGTGTCTCCGAGCATTGGAAACCTGGCGAGAACCGGATTGCAGGACTTCCCTACCCCGGTTCAGGAATCGTTGCCATCGGTGGTACCTTCTTCTCTGCCGAATTGCGCCGCCGGGGTCAAGCCCGAGCCACTCTTTACACCCAACACCGTGCTCGGAATCAATGGCTTGCGAGTGCTCGTGGACTTTATCGTAAACGCGCAGGGCGGGATCGAATCTCCCCTTATCCTGGAAAGCTCGGGTGAGGAGAATGAAAAGCTGGTGATCGGCATGGTTCAGCGGTGGCGGTTCCGCCCGGCGATCTGCAACGGCGTCCCCACGAGCGTCGAACTCCGGGTACTGTTCCTGGGTCCTCGGAAGAGGCTGCCCCATCCGGCGGCATCGAACCGACATCGCGGGTTCCCGAAAGAACTCTCACCGGTAAATTCGCGAGAAGACATCGCGCAACCAATGGTGCCGAGTCTCTCACAACTTTAGGTGGTAAGGGTTCCAGTCGCAGCGACTGGCCGAGCCTCGGCTCCGGACGAAGGGTTGGAACGAGGAATCCTTAAGGAGTGAACAGTCGTGTTCGCGACCGGTGTTTGGAGGTGGCAAGGTGGAGCTTGTCGGCGCATGTCGGCGAGTGGAAATGAAGGGCAGAGGATGCGAACCGAATACCCGGAGGCCCAGCATCCAACCGCTAGCACTCCCGGTGCAAGGTTAGGATTTGCCCGCCGAGGTCGTTGCCCGTTGGGGACAAGCGACTCGAATCGCCTCCTGCCTATTCAGGTCACTCGCTTGAGCCGATCGAAATCGTCGCTCTTAATCCTGTGGATTGGCTTCGGTTGGAAGGTACTGCCAAGTCAGTTTGTCAAGCTCGGAGGGAGGGTCGTCAGAGACGCATACTCGCGGTGTCGACAGCTGAATGATGTTCGAAAACGACGATTTCATCAACAGCAACATCTGGACGCGCTTCTCCGGGTCGCGAATCTGCTCGCCCATGTCCGTCGCAAAATCCTTCAGCAATTCCAGATCGGCGTTTGGGTCCAGGCGCAAGATAGGGTTCCAATTCTTCAGAAAACGGACATCCCCGAAATCTGCGTTACCGATCGCCACCATCACTAAGCCAATATTGATAAACCCTTCATGCAGCACATTTGGCTGGTAGCGTACGACAAAATATTCCAGTTCGAACTGCCGCATCCAACAGATTCTAGCACCGGAATCGGCGGCCAATCCCGGCGGCGAGACGCGGGATCCACGCTTGAAGGCTTCGCGCCGGGCCGCCCAGAGAGCGACACTCCGGCGTTTCCCCGACACAATTGATGACTGCAGACAGGATTTCCCCGGCGCCGCTGCGATCCATGACCAGCAAGCTGGCAAACATGTTGCCCGCGCTCCATCGGGACCCAAGCCATAGATGGGTCGTGACTTCGGTCTCGCGCCAAGCGCGTGATTCGGTCCAGCGGGCGGACAGAACCCGCCGCTTTTGCCGGTTTTTCCCCGTCAAGCAATCGTCCCTGCGAGAGGTTATGCCCGCTTGTCCCTTGGTGCTGAGTCAGGCTAGTCTGCATCTCGTCAGACCGGAAAAATCGGAAGAAGGTACAAGCCATGACGACAGCAGCCGTCAGACACGTGAAGCGTATGCGAGGTGGAGCGCAAAGTCATCTGATGCAGGGCGAAGACGGTCATTACTATGTCGTCAAGTTCCGGAATAATCCGCAGCACCAGCGGGTGCTGGCGAACGAATTCTTGGCGACCAAACTCGCCGAGCATATAGGGTTACCTGTGCCCAGCGCACAAATTATAGAGGTCTCGAGCCAGTTGATCGCGGACACTGCGGAGCTGACGGTTGTACTCGGAAACCAGCAGATTACATGCGAGGCGGGACTGCACTTTGGTTCCCGCTACGCTGTCAACCCGGCCGAGGGCCAGGTCTTCGATTACCTGCCGTCGGAAGCCTTGGCTCGGGTCAGGAACCTGGATACATTTGCCGGGATTTTAGCGCTCGACAAATGGACCTGCAATGTTGACGGAAGGCAGGTAGCCTTCTGGCGAAAGCTCCGGGATAAAAAATATTCGGCAGTGTTTATTGATCAGGGATACTGCTTCAACGCCGGAGAATGGACCTTTCCAGATTTTCCGTTGCGCGGCGTATTCCCGAAGAACGAAGTCTACTCCGGAGTGCGAGGCTGGGATTCGTTTGAGCCGTGGCTGACGCGAATTGAGGAGTTGGAAGAGGAATGCGTGTGGCAGGCGGCCGGAGAGATTCCCCCGGAATGGTACGGCGCTGCGTGGAGCGAGCTTGAAGCATTGGTCGATAAGTTGCTCGCCCGACGACGGCTGGTGCGGGATCTGATTTCGGCATTCCGACATTCACCCCGACAGCCGTTTCCGGAGTGGAAAGACGATGACCGACCCTGGCCGGTGGGCGGGAAGCTTGCGCCAGCAAAATCGCAGAAGAACGGCAGGTTCGCACACCTGCCGCGCAAGCCGTACGCAGGAGCCGAAAGCTCCGGCAAACAATCAAAGAGTCCGGCCGATCTAGCCGGCGTACTGGTCCATCCACCCCGACATCAGTGCGAATTTGACAATTGCCGGGCGATCGGGCAGTGATAACTTCTCACATGCTCGCGCCCGGTAGGATTCGATTGTCTTGGTGCTCAGCCCGAGGTCCGTCCCAATATCATTGTTGGTAAAACCTCGCGCTACGCGGGCCAGCACGTCGCGTTCGCGCGGCGTGAGAGCCGCCGGTTCCCCCAACGGTTGATCGAGGAGTCCTCGCAATGTCATATCCGCGAGACTGGGATCTACAAAGCGCTTGCCCGAGGCGACCACGTGAATCGCTTCCATCAAAACGCTGGGTGGAGAGGATTTAGAGACGTAGCCGAGCGCTCCCGCTCGCAGAGCGGCCAACACCATGGTCGGGTCAGCCCGCATGCTGTATACCAGCACCTTTATGTCCGGCAATTTCCTTTGCAGGCGGTGTGTGGCTTCGAGTCCGTCACATGACGGCATTGTGAGGTCCAGCAGGGCGACATCGGGTCGAACTCGGTACGCGAGGTCCACGGCTTCTTGGCCATTGGCCGTGCTGCCCACGCATACAAAGTCTCGACACTTGGAAATCAGCGCCTTGAGTCCGGCACGAACAACCTCGTGATCATCGGCGATTATTAGACGAATGGCGGTTTCACCTGACATAAGTAGAATTCCTTTATATCCGGAGGGGAGGATCGGGAGATCCAGCTGCAAATCTATTGGCTACCGCCGAGATCGTCAGTGATGACCGTACATTGTGTCTGTGATGAATCCTGATGGTCCAACCCTCCTGGTCCGTCGGTCACTCCGTCAGCACCGATGATCGGCGAGGAAAACGAATCCGTCGCAGGCGAACCGATGTCCGAGGCCTCGGGCCGGATCCCGCCGTCTCCAAGTGGGTGAAAATCCGTCAGTTGTGGCCGCCACCGGAGCCACGCGGGGCGGTGCATGCTCTTCATTGTTCCCGCGCCTGCGGTCCGGCACCGAGTGCCCTAAGTCGGCTGTTCCGCCACCTTCCCGCTTACGGTCTCCCCTCGACGGCGGGAATGCAGAGCAGACGGCAGGAGACATTGCCGGCGAGATGCGAGCATCGATTCGTGGGATCACGGCAGTCCTCTTTAGGGTATCTACTTTCGAAGGCACACTCTCGTGCAGTGCTTTCTTGGATTGTGGAGGCCCGAACGCTCGCTCGCGCTCCACAATGCGGCGATGGCCCGGCGGTTCGAGGTTTCATCACGTTCTCGATGGCCGGAACGTGCTAGGTACAACTGTGGATGCCACCTTGAATGTCTTGTCGTCCCCGGGAGGCAGAGATAAGGTCATTGTTAGCGGCTCAAAGTAAGCGGCCCCAAACCCGGAGCTTCTCGGTACGAGAAACTTCGCGTCCGCTAGGGCAGGAATTCAATTCCTATGAAACAAGATCGGGGCTGGGATGATCCGTCATTGACTGTTTCCGGCCGAATTGCGGTCGAGTGCAACGCAGGACCATTGGGCGCAGATGAATCGCTATGCGTGCATCTATCCAAGGTAGCTATGTTCGCGATATGTTTGGCAATTAGCTCCGCAGGTCTTCGTGTGTGGCCCGCGGTTTGGCAATCTGTTGTCGGGAAGTTCATTACCATTTACTACCTTACTCATCTCGCATCGCATACCATCGGCGCAGCCAACCTGGTCAGCTTGAATCGGATGGCCACGGCATTCATTTGCGGGTTGGCCGCCATCCTCGGGGTTGCAGGCATTCGGCGTCTGCAGCGCGTGAAGCTCGATCTTCACCCCACGGTGCCTACCGGCAGTCTCTACATGCTGGCCGTGATTGCGAGCTTGGTTGTCGGAACCCTGCCGCTGGTGCAACTTCTGATGGGTGCGCGAACGCCGGTGGCGGGAGAGGGCATGTGGAGCGTTGAGAGTTGCTTGCTCCTGTTCGGCTTCGTTTTTCTCATCCGGAGGTCCCAGCGCCTGGAGTCTGCCGGTTTGACATTCACTGCCGGACTTTGCATTTTGGCGGGTGCCGAATTGATCGTGAGGACGGCAAGGCAGTCGGATACATTTCTCGCGCTTGGCATCCCGTGCATGTTTTGGACGTGCGGGTTGCTCCAACTTGCGTTGTGGTGCGACCGTTTTCTGCCGATTGTTCTTCGCGAATCGATCGCGGCGCGCAAGAGGCTTCGGAGCCTGATGCCCGTGATCTTTGCGGTGCCGGTGGTAGTTGTCATTCTGACGAGCACCTTAGAACGCTTAGGATTTTGTGACCGTGGGGTGGGCAATGCTGTGGCGGCGTCGGTCTTCTGCGGCGTGATGGCCCTAGTGGTGGTCTTCTTCGCGGGCCTGCTTGGCCAGACGGAGCAAAGCTTTTGGCAGTTATTCGAGGAGAGCCATGAGGCAATCTTCATGGTCGACCCCATAACGCAGCATATTCGCTGTACGAACGGGAAGGCAGCTAAGGTGCTGGGTGATCTTGCTGATCAGCCAACCGGCTGTTCGATCGAGGAAATGTTTCGCATGATCCAGCTCGACCGTTTGCGGGAGCTTGAGAGCCCGCAAAATGCTAACTGGAGTCGGGAATCGATCGAGTTTTGCCGCAGAGAGGCCAGCGGCCTTGAGCGCTGGTTCGAATTGCGCGGAACGCTGGCGCCTTTCCGCGGCAGTGAAACGTTAATGGTGCATGCGAGAGATATCTCGGCGCGGAGGTATATGGAGCGTGCGCAATCCCGGATCGAGAAGATGCAAGCGTTGAGTCAATTGGCTGGCGGGATGGCGCATGATTTCCGGAATCTGCTCGGCGGCATATCGTTATGCACCGCCGCACTGGCCAGCGAATTCGCAGAGAATGCGGAATCTCGTGAACTTCTGAAGCATGTGGATTCGTCCATCGAAAGGGCCCAACAACTCACGCAGTGGCTATTGGCATATTGTCGACAGAGCGAAGTGTCCTTCCAAAGAGTGGATCTAAACGGCTTGCTGATGTCGGTGGCCGGTCGCCTGCGAGGGGCTTTCGACCCCAAGATCTCGGTGCAAACCAATCTCTGTAACGAGCGAGAACAAGTTCTCGTCGATCCGGCCCAGATGCAGGAAGTACTGATCAACTTAGCGGTCAACGCCCGCGACGCAATGCCAGCGGGAGGAACCTTGAGTTTCGAAACCCACGCAGTAAAGCTGAGTGCCGCTGATGGCAACCAACAAATCCAGCCCGGACGCTATTTGGTTCTCTCGGTCGTTGACACCGGTGTTGGTATGAGCGAGGAGACTGCCGCCCACGCGTTTGAACCGTTTTATACAACCAAACAGCGAAACTATGGTACCGGTCTCGGCCTGTCGGTGGTCGATGGCATCGTGAGGCAGCACGGAGGGGTCGTTCGCTTGGAATCGAGCGCGGGAAAGGGAACCAGGGTCGACATCTACTTGCCGATTTGCGACCAGATCAGCGGACCAACACCTGCGACCGACACGGCCGCCTGACATTTTTGCCGTCACCATGCAGTGTCTGGCTGCATGCTCGACGCAGGCAAACCGGAACTGGGGGCGCATGCTGAAATTCAGGTAGTCCTCGCCTCCGCTGCGCAAGTACCTGGCGTTGCGCAAAGGTAGGTCCGGGTTCGACCCGAGGTCGGGTCGAGTCCGAATGGGCAGCATTCACGAAAGTTTAATCCGCGGGCGAGCTCACTTCGAGATACTCGGCGCAGAAACCATCCAAGCTGCTCAACGGTTCAGCGAAACTGCCAGCCGAGATCGTGCGTCTTGAGCTGTGCCTGCGATGGCTCGCGACCCGCTAAGCTCGGTCGAACTGAGTTCGGAGCAGCAAACGCCCGAGAGAATAACTCCGCGGACCAAGTTCCGATACTCGAATGCTGCGGGGTTCCCGCGAGACTCCGAACGGGAGCAAACGAGCCAACCCGTTTCTGCAATGGTTGTTACCGGCTCGTGAAAGCGGTGACTTTTCGGCTCCCCAGGCGCCGTCCACGCTTCCTTCCCGAACGCAACTCCTCAGACCTGCTTGCGGCGAGAATTGTTTGCCCCGCTGATGAAGCCAAGTGTCTGATTCGGGAAGTTCTTCAGGTTGGGAAAGACCGACGGTAGATTGGCGGTGGGCACACCGAACCACTGCGCCAGTGTCGCGCCGTACTGATCGAGTGCGGTGGTTGGGATCCAACGGCCTTGATTGGTGGCGTCACTTGGTCCCCCCAAGGCCAGAGTAGGCCAGGTTCCGTAGAAGTCTCCACCCGCCACGGCACCGCCCATCACCAGGTGGTGGCTGCCCCAGGCGTGATCGCTGCCGTCAGTGCTGTCGGGTTGGAAGGTCCGCGCAAAATCTGACATCGTGTAGGTCAATACCTGTTGCGGAATGCCCAGTTCTACCGTCGCTTGGTAGAAAGCACTCAGCGATTGGTCGAGCTGGAACAGAAGCTTATTCTGGGTCGCCAGCTGGGCGCCGTGGGTGTCGAAACCGCCGAGTGAGACGAAAAAGATCTGCCGGGACAACCCAAGGGCGGAACGCACTTGAATAATCTGCGCGACTTCCTGCAGTTGCGCAGCGAGTTGGTTCTTGGGAAATTTGGTTTGTAGGGGAGAACCGGTGGCCAAGGCTGCCGCCAAGGTCTGGGCGTTCTGGATAGCAGTTGCGGAGGTCGTGCTCGCCGCCTGAATCAGAGTCAGTCCATCTTCAAAGGTGAGCAGCGATTGGAAAGCCGCCAGGCGGGCGTTATCCGCGGGGGAGCCGGAATATCCCGTCAAAGACAGGGTAGGGTCGCCGCCGGTCTGGAGAGGCTTGGCGACCAGCCCTTGCGCAAAGACATTGACTCCCGCCAGAGAAACCATGATGGGGAACTTACCGCTGCCATAGATGGCCTGTATTTGGTCGGCAACCAGACCGCCCCAACCGACGGTTGGAAAAGTGGTGTATTGCAGCGTATCTGTCTGCATTTGATTCTGCTGGTCAGCATGTGAGAACAGGTTTACGGGAATGGGGACCTGGGCGTCCAGATACTGGGTGCGCGTGGTGGGCTGCGGAAGCACGCCCGTATTCACCACCGCCGCAACCTGACCGCCGTTGAACAGGTTCTGCATGTCAACAAACCGGGGATGAAGGGCGAATGGCAAACTCTGGCTCTTGGGCTGGATGGGCAGCAGACCGCTCTGCGGCAACGCCAGGTTGGCGCGTACTTGGGCGTAGTTGGCATAGCCGTTGCTGTCGTACGGAATGATCATGTTGTTGGCGTCATTGCCGCCAAACAGGAAAACGCAAACCAATGCCTTGTAATCCGTACCCTGGGCGTAGGCACTCATCAGACCCAGCCGGTTGAGGCTGGAGGCGGCTACTCCCGCCGCCGCTGCCGTGCAGCAAGTCGTTCTCAGAAAACCGCGCCGTGTGATTCGAGACATACGCCCTCCGGGAGGTGTTGGTATTAGTGTTCCATCTGATACTGGGATGAGCTGGCGACCAAATAAAGCGCCGCCTGCGCAACGCTCGTGTTGCTGGTAAACGCCGCCGACGACAGCGTAGCGGAGAGCGTGCTGGACATGTCGGCGGGCATCTGACCATGCATCATGTTGGTGTTGACCAGGGCAAGCAGGTTGCTGACGTTGCCCGCCACATTGACATACTGGGAGATGTCAGTTGTGGTGTCGGGGCCAACCGTCCCGTAAATCAGGTCGTTAATGAAATTAATGCGCGACATTGCGGTGTTGGCATTGAGAATGTCGAATTCCGGGCCGAGCAGTGCTGTGCCGGGAACCTGGTAGTTGGGGGGGTAAAAGTTGAACACGCTCGGAGACAGGAATGGTGCCTGCAGCATTTGGCTGGCGTAATTGTTGAGGTTGGTGCCCCCGGTGGTTGCATTGACCGCGCGCAGGGCCTCCAGCATGTGGAGCAGTGGCTCGCGCAGGTGTCCGTCGGAGGCCTGCACCTGCGTGGGATCATCGCCGCGGCGCGCTTCGGGGTCTAGCAGAATGGCCGAGATGACGGCCTGCATGTCGCCAGCCACGCCGTTGCCGTCATTGTTAAAAACGGCGGTGATCCGGCTGACATAAGCGGGACTGGGATTGCTGGTGACCAGTTTCTGGATCAGCTGCTGGCAAATAAATGGAGCCACATTGGGATGAGTGAAAATGTTCTGCAACGCCGAGGTCAGATCGGTCTGGATGTTGCCGCCCCCGGGGAGGGTTACGCCGTTCAGCAAAAGCTTGGATGCCTCGCTGTAGTGTCTCTGATAAGGCACCATGGGACCACTGTAATAAGGCGCATTGAAGAAGTGGGGGGCTACGCCGGGCGCCGCCGGATACGACCACCCGGTAAACACCTGACCGAAGCCGTCGATTGTGGCTTGCTCGTAGGTTGGTATCAGATTGCCGTTTTGGTCGAGCATGGGAGTGCCGTCGGGATTGAGCTCGAACAGGCCAATCGTGAACAGTTGCAATACCTCGCGGGCGTAGTTCTCGTTGGGCCGGCAATGCGTGCTGCACCCATTGTTATTGGCCATGTTGAGGTAGGAACCCATGGAGGGGCTGAGAGTGACGTCATTCAACAAGTTGAAGAAGTTGCCGAAAGCATCGTTCTGCAGCATATTCATCCACAGGGAGAAGGCGCTCGGACTCTTGATATTCGGTCCGACGCCTGAGATCACCATGATCTCCGAGAGCGCGAAAGAAACTCGTTGACGGAGCTGGTCCTGTCCGTTCAGCGCGTTGATGAAGAACTGATTCTGCACGAAATTCAGTTCGTCCTTCGGGCCGGGGGTGGGGTAGGTCGAAATCGGCGCGCTGAACTGGGATTGCAGGGCTGCTTGTAAGGTGCCCTTTTGCACCTGGGCGATAGTGGCCGCGGTTGGTCCCCAACTGGATTGCTCGAGGAAGCGAGCTGCAACCATAGGGGAGACCTGGGCTGAGCAGGCAATGACGCCGCCGCCCGATATCAGCAGGGATGCGAGCCCTAGTGCGAGAAGTCGGAGAGAAGACACTTGCTGTTGCATGGTTTTCCGGTTCATCGGCCACTCCAAACGGGTGAAGGCTGTTAGCGAACGAGCGATCAAGGGGCGTACGGTAACGGGAGCTAGTTTCCCCGTACTCGGGGCGTGCACGGAACTATCGCTTCCGATCCGCGCGTAAAATACACTCCCCGCCAGGTCGTGTCAAGAGAATTCATCCCAGAGCATTTATCCCCGGGATTCCGGTCGATCAAGCTGTTCCAACCCACAGCCGCGCTCGCCCGCTCGAAGGTTTGTTTTGAGCGCCGGACAGGGCTCCAGGCCAGCTCAACGAGATTGTTGCACACATCGAGAGAGGTTTCATAGCACAGCGTCCGATCGGTCTCGGACGTCGGAAGGTCTGCGGGAATCGGAAAGCTGATTCGGGATCACTTCCAGGTGGTGGCTAATCGTTAATCGCCTGGTAGGCCAGTGTGTGCACTTTTTCTCTAATATCCACGCTGCCGGTGGGGTGCAGTTGCGCCATGAAGATCACGATCATCTGTTCCTTCGGATCGATGGAGAAACTGGTATAGAAAAAACCTCCCCAGTTGTATTCCCCGATCGAACCGATCTCGGATAAAGGTGCTTTGACGCCATCCACGCCGAAACCCAGTCCAAAGCCCTGCTCTGAACTGATCTTGCCCAGCTGATCCGAGGTCATAAGTTCCACCGACTTACGGCTCAGCAGACGGGTGTTTCCCCACTTGCCGCCATCCAGCATCATCTGGCAGAAGCGGGCATAGTCCGCCGCGGTGGAGACCAGTCCGGCGCCGCCGGAGAACAGCTTCTTGGGCCCGCGATTGGGATAATCGGCCGAATACACGAGAAGTCCTTCGGTGACGGGCGTGTCCGGGAAGCGGCTCAATCCTTTGTTGTCCTCATAGCGATAGGCCGCAGCGAGGCGGTCGAGCTTGTTATCCGGCGGATAGAAGTAAGAGTCTTTCATCCCCAGGGGCTCGAAGATGCGGACGCGAAAGAATTCATCGAGCGGCCTGCCGGAGACTACTTCGACCAGACGCCCCAAAACATCGACCCCGAGGCTGTATTCCCATCGCTCGCCGGGGTTGAAAAGTAGCGGCAAGGCCGCCATGCGTTGTACGCTGTCGCCGATCGTGCCGTCGTAAGGAAGCAATCCGCTGGCGACGTTGGCGTCGTTGTACATTTTGCCCAGGTCGTGGTTCCAGTTGTAGGTGAGGCCCGAGGTGTGCCGCAGAAGATCGCGAATCGTGATCTCTCGGGTGGCGGGAATCGAGTAGGGCTGACCGGAAGCAGGCTTGACCAACACCTTGGGATTCTTGAACTCCGGCAGGTATTTCGAAATCGGGTCGCCCAACTGGAAGCGGCCTTCCTCGTACATCATCATGACGGCCACGCTGGTGATGGGCTTGGTCATCGAGCATATGCGAAACATGGCGTCGGGACGCATCGCCTTGTCAGCCTCGCGATCCATCATGCCCTGCGCTCGGAACCAGGCCACACGACCGTGGCGAACCACCATGGTCACTGCGCCCGCGATTTGCTTTTCGTCGATGCTGTGTTGCACCGCGGTCCCGATGCGATCGAGCCGTTCCGAGGAGAGACCGACCGATTCGGGCTTGGTCGAGACAATATCCTGCGCCAGCGCCACGGCTGTAAAAACCAGCGCGCATGCGATTGCTGTAGTGCCGAAATTGCGATGAACCCTGAAGTGACTCGCCATGTTTTGGCTCCTCTGGTGCACCCGCTTTGAAAACCTACGATCCTGCCCTGAATGCCTGCGGGCGGAGCTTGTCTGCCATTTTCGGCACTGACCTGCCCCCCTCGGTTTAAGGTTCCCACCCGCCCCAGGCGGAAGCGATCTCTCGGTACTTACAGGAGAAAACAGCAGATTTTCATCACGACTCCACGACTCTCCGTACCCCGCGTCACTTTATGTTCCGACGAAGACGGTGCCGATTCGACAACCGTGGGATCTCCGGCATGGCCCCGATCACCGACAACTCTGACGTCACCGGACGGCACGGCCTTGCGGCCGGCGCGACGTCCTCGCGTTGTACCCCAAATGGTCCGCTGCTGTTGTTCGCCCTTTCAAGTGCTTCGAATCTCCGCCGCAAGAGCGTACCACATAAAATGTACGGGCTGACGAACTTGGGGAGAGTTGTTAATGTCTGGAGAAAATCGACTTGGGAATCATGCAGTGCACGCCCTTGCGAATATCCACGACCTGGGAGACGCGGCAATCTCCGACCAGAGACGTGAGTGCATAGGCTTCTGCGCGCGACATGGGCACCATCTTCTGTTCCGCCAGGAAATTCACCGTTTCGCGCACGGCGATTTTCATGGCCTCGTTCAAGTCTTCATCGAACCCCATGAAAATCCACTCGGTGGAGTTCTCCGCCCGCGGCCAATCGAGGTGGAGGTCCTTGCGTACGATGGGCTGAATCTCAATCTCCTGATAAGAACATTCCAGGGCGGTGAGGTTGACCTCGCCATTGCCCTGCAGACAGTGGGAGTCTCCGGTCCAAATCAACCCGCCTTTCTGAAACACCGGGAGATACAAAGTCGAGCCTACTTGCAGCTCGTTCACGTCCATGTTGGATCCATTCTTCCAGGGGCGCAGGGTGCTGGTGCGGCCCTTGGCGTCGTGGATCGGAGGGCCGGCTTTCTCGTGTGCCTCGTTGGGGTCAGGGCCGACGGCGATGGTGCCGGGGAAGGGGCTGAGCGGGAGGATGATCCCCGGCTTGAATTCCGTTGTCATGGTTTTTCTGTCGAGCTTGAAATACTGAACGTGGCCTTCGGGAAATTCCGGGGCTAGCAAACCGACGGTGGGAAACTGCTTGCCGGGAAGATTGAAATTGAAGCCTGATTCCTTGATGACGATTTTGAGGATGCGGATTTCGAGCGTGTCGCCCGGCTCTGCGCCGTTCACGTAGACCGGCCCGGTCACCGAATGCGGGCCGCCGCCGGGATTGGCGAGGCGAAGTTTCACGATTTCCTCGATCGAAGCGTCGGGCCTGATCTCGTCCATTGCGTGGCGCAGAGTCTCAATGGAAACCGTGTCCCCGGAATCGACGATAACCTTGGGTTTCTCCGCGGGATCGAGCCAACCCCACTGCGTGGTCTCCGGATTCGCCGGCAGTCGATAGTGCTTGCCGGTGGAGTCTAGGGCACCGCCTTTTCCAGAGACACTTTGCCCCTGTTCGCCCGCATAGGCGAGTGCGCTGACGGCAAGACACAGGGCAGCGGTCAAGGTTCTGGGCGTTGAAATCATCGCGCGACTCCTCTGTTGGTTGGGATTTTCCGGGCTGGTGCTAAGAGTATAGAGGCGGACGGTCCGAGATACTCGCCAAAAATGTAATGCCATCCATCCACAAAGTTGCTTTCGAGGCGTAGAGCCGCGAAATCGGGAACGCGGGGGGATGGGCTGAGGCGCCCGCCCCTGGAAGGCTGCGACCACACTCTTCGGCAACGGCAGAAAGTTACCTCACTTTCCGAAGCTTTCCAGACTTTTGCGGCATCACATCAACCACGCCGTTTCTCCCGTCAGCATCGGGGGGGGTGCGAAAAAGAGTTCAACAGCAACCGTGGCGAACAACCATAAAGAGGACGGACGAATCTTCATGGTCGCGAGGTCAGTGCTTCCAGCTGTAGAAGAGGATCGATACCTCGCCTTGCTGCGGGCAGCCAATGCGATTGCCATATGCAGCGACTGCAGCACCGCTTCCGATACGCTGATCAGGGAACTGCGAGAAGTCACGCCCTTCGATTTCTTGCATGTGGTTGCGTTTGACAAAAACACGACCATGCCGTGCTGGTCTTTGTTGGAAGCCAATGGCAAACGAATGGACGGTTCAACCTCCGGTGCGTTCCCCCTGGAGGAATCCCCGATCCGATGGGCGCAAGAGGCGGGACAGCCCTTGCTGACCTCCGATTGGGGGCGAGAGATGCGCTTCCAGAAATACGGCCGCTTGCTCGCCGAGCAGGGCATATCGTCCACCTGCGCCTGGCCGATGACCAGAGGATCGCGGCGCTTGGGTGTGCTGGTTTTGGGCAGGTCTTGTCCCAATGCTTACGACGAAGAGGAGGTTCGCTTTCTTGGAGCGGTAGCGGACCAGATCGGTTTGGCGATCGACGCGGTGGTGAATTTCTACCTGTCGCAGCAGGTGCAAGACCAACTCAAGCTGATTCTTGACCTGAACAATCAGGTCGTGTCCAATCTCGAGTTTCATGACCTCCTGCGCGCTGCCTCCGCCAGTGTTCGCCAGGTTATGCATTGCGATGCAGCGGCTGTCATGCTGGCCAATGCCACGGGTGAACACCTGCTCGTACACGCTCTCGATTACCCGGAGAGCCGGGGGATCTTCACCGAGGGGGCGATGGTCCCGATTGAAGGGACGATGCCCGGGGACTCCTTCAAAAGCGGGAAACCGATTGTGGTGAACCGCCTTGATCCCGCCGAGATGCCGCCGGAAATGTACAGCAAGGCGGCCGCGGAGGGTCTGAACTCATACTGCGACGTGCCCCTGATCAGCAAGAACCGGCTGCTGGGAGTTTTGGCAGTCGCGAGACGGGAGGAGAATGCATTCGATAGCGACGAGGTCGCCTTCCTTGTCCAGGTTGCCAATCAGATGGCAATTGCGGTGGAGAATGCCCTCGCCTACCGTGAGATTGCCGAGTTGAAGGACAGACTGGCGCAGGAAAAATTGTACCTGGAAGACGAGATCCGCGGCGAGATGGACTTTGAAGGAATCGTCGGCCAAAGTTCGGCACTTCGCCACGTACTGAATCTGGTGGAGACGGTAGCCCCCAGCGATTCGACGGTTTTGCTGCTCGGCGAGACCGGCACAGGAAAGGAACTGATCGCCCGGGCGATCCATGATCGCAGCCGGCGCAAAGACCGGACTTTCGTGAAACTGAACTGCGCCGCCATCCCGACCGGCCTGCTGGAGAGCGAGCTTTTTGGACATGAGCGCGGCGCTTTCACAGGAGCGATCTCGCAGAAAATTGGCCGGCTGGAGCTGGCCGACCAAGGTTCCTTGTTTCTCGACGAGGTTGGGGATATTCCCATTGAAATACAGCCGAAACTTTTGCGCGCTCTGCAAGAAAAAGAGTTCGAACGACTCGGCAGCACGCGCACAAAAAAAGTGGACATCCGATTAGTGGCGGCGACCAACCGCGATCTCGATCGAATGATTGAGAGTCGTGAGTTCCGCAGCGACTTATATTATCGGTTGAACGTTTTTCCCATTCGCATCCCGCCCTTGCGGGAACGTCCTGAAGACATTCCCTTGTTGGTGCGCTATTTCGCCCAAAAATACGGCCGCCGCATGGAGAAACAGATCGAATCCATTCCCGCGGCCTCCATGAAGAAGCTTGCGGCATGGCACTGGCCCGGAAATATTCGCGAGTTGGAGAACTTCATCGAACGTTCCGTGATTTTGACACATGGGTCGGCCCTGCAGGTGCCGATTGGCGAACTCGGGAGCAATGGCCGAGCGACCGCGGTGGTGGTCACGCGGGAAACCGATGATCGCAGTGAAATTCTTCGCATCCTCAAAGACAGCAAGGGCCGGGTCGCCGGTCCGCTCGGTGCCGCGGCCCGGATGGGCATCAAGCGCACCACGCTGATCTCGCGCATGAAGAAACTGGGCATCGACCCGCGCAGCGTTTCCTGATTCCGGCAACTTCGCAAAAACCCGCATCCTGTCGGGCTTTGCCACTTCGGATCGAAGCTCATTAACTGTCGCCCGTTTCGACAGCTGTCGAAACCCTCGTCGACACTTTTCGACACACCCTTCGGAACGACTACTCTAATTCGCTCGAATCAGCAGTTTATGCGGGTGCGCGAGCTCCAGGACTTTGGCACGTGCCTTGCCCTATCGAGAGAGTGAGACGCAGAGTGAATGTTCAGGATTTCCATCGTTGAAACGCAGGACCAGCGAAAGTTGGTTCTCGAGGGCAAGCTGATTCGTCCCTGGACTGCAGAAGTCGAGAGTGCTTGGCGGAGCTCTGGGGAGCAACTTTGCGGCCGGAAGTTGCTTGTGGACCTGACGAATGTGACCCTCATCAGCCGGGAAGGAGAGAACACCCTTTTCAAACTGATGCGGGAGGGCGCGAAATTTGCCTGTGGCGATGTGCTTACCAAGCATGTGTTGAAGCAACTGGCGCGTAAATGCCCGTGCAGGCCCTAAAGGCGGGTTCGCGTCACCAGAAACCAGCCGGCTAAGAAAAATTCAGCAAAGTGAGGGCGACTGTCGTTTTCCACCGAACTCGGACGACTATCAATCAATTGGAGGCAAACCAGAAGATGCTCGGCGCAAATCAAATGGCAAAGAACCAACTCACCCCATACGCGACGACCACGGACTTCTGTCGCATCTTCCGGGACGACATGACCCATTTGTACCTGCTGTCGTTGTTGTTGACCGGCGATCAGGCAACGGCCGAGAAGTGTTTTGTGCATGGGTTGAAGGACTCTCACCGAGGCAATCCGGTTTTCAGGGAGTGGGCCCACTCGTGGGCTCGCCGGATGATTGTCGCCAATGCCATCCGCCTCGCCCGGCCACATAGAGACAAAGGGAGGGATGGTATCACCCCGGCCGGCAACGTCCTGCTCTCGACGGTCGTGCCAGCGGAGATTGCTGCCGTGATGGGGCTCCCCTCATTCGAGCGCTTCGCCTTGGTCATGTCCGTTCTGGAGGGTTATTCCGACCGGGAATGCTCGCTTTTGCTCGGATGTGCCGGCTCTGACATCGTCGCCGCGCGCAACCGCGCGCTCACGCAAATCGGGAAAGCGGCGATACTGCGCTGCGACTTGGTAAGTGTCGATTCGCTCCGGCAATTGTTGCCCGATGATTCCGGGCCAAGCTCGAAGCCAGAGATCGTTTCGCATCTGGCCCTTTCAGCCTAGCCACAACCTTATCTTGGGGAGAACGATGACCATGAGGACGATCGTGACGACTAAGCTCAACTCTCGCAATCTGCATTTCTGGCTTGCCGCCACGGTGCTCGTGCTGTTGACGTCCGTGGGTTGCGGCAAGAGCAAGGTTCAGGCGGCGCCCGCCATGCCGGTGCCCCTGGTCAGTGTGGTCAGGGCTTCGGCGCAGGACGTGCCTCGGTATCTGGACGAAATCGGCCGAAATGCGGCCTTCGAATCGGTCACCGTAACCCCGCAAGTTGGCGGACGTATCGTCGAGCGACATTTTCAAGATGGCGAGAACCTCAACCGCGGACAGCTTCTGTTCGTGATCGATCCTCGTCCTTATCAGGCACAGGTAGACGCAGCCCAGGCATCCCTCGCGCAGACCAAGGCGGCTCTCGACCTCGCCCGGATTCAGTTCACCCGCGACCAGGAGGTCATCGGGGCGAAGGCGATTTCGCAGCAGGACTTCGATACGAAAAAAAATGCGGTGGATGTGGATCAGGCGCAGGTGGAGGCGGCCGAGGCAGCCCTGGAAACCGCGAAGCTGAACCTGGAGTATTGCTACATCCGCTCGCCCATCAGCGGGAGAGCCGGGGCGCGTTTGGTGGACGTGGGGAACGTCGTACAGCCGAACGCCACGTCCCTTCTCTCGGTCCAGCGCCTCGATCCGATCTATGCAAATTTCACGATTACCGAGAGTGATCTGCCGCGAGTTCAGAAGCAAATGTCCGCCGGCACGCTGAAGGCGGTGGTTCGCATTCCCGCGGACCCCGATACGGAAGCGAGAGACGGCCGCGTCGAATTCCTCGACAACGCCGTGCAGAACGGCAGCGGCACAGTGAACTTGCGCGCCACCATGAGCAACTCCGACCACCACTTCTGGCCGGGCCAGTTCGTCGATGTGAAGCTCGTTTTGAGTACGGAAAAAGGGGCGGTGCTGATCCCGAACCAGGCGGCACAGATCAGTCAGCAGGGTCCTTTTGTTTACCTGGTGAAATCGGACGACACGGCCGAGCTCCGTCCCGTGAAGCTCGGACAACGCCAGGGCGATCAGATTGTGGTAACTGAGGGTCTTGCTGCAAACGATCGTATCGTGCTTGCCGGACAAATGCTGGTTCGACCGGGTGGCAAGGTACGAGTTGACGGCGGCGCCGCGGCCGAGCCAGCGACCGGCGCCAATAGCAAAGCCGACCCGACTTCAGGGGGGCAGTCATGAATCTTTCTGAAGTCTTCATTCGTCGGCCAGTGATGACCGTCGCGCTGAGCGTCTCGGTGATTCTGTTTGGAGTTCTGGCCTACTTTCGGCTGCCCGTAAGCGACCTCCCGGCCATCGACTACCCGGTTATCCAGGTGCAGGTAAACTACCCCGGCGCAACCCCGGAGACAATGGCGAACAATGTGGCCACCCCGCTGGAGCGGCAGTTCATGCAGATTCCGGGCTTGGAGCTGGTCACCTCCAACAACGGGCAAGGCCACTCCAGCTTCGTGCTGCAATTTGACCTTTCCAAGAGTCTTGACGGTGCTGCCACCGACGTTCAAGCCGCCATCACACGGGCGCAGGGACAGCTCCCGGTTGATCTGCCCAGTCCGCCAACGTTCACGAAAACAAACCCGAACGACCAGCCGATCATGTACATTGCCATGGTCAGCGACACCGCGACAGAAGGCCAGCTCTACGACTATGCCAATACGCAGGTCGGCGAGCGCATCAGCATTCTGCCGGGCGTGAGCCAGGTGGCAGTGTATGGCACGCAATCGGCGGTGCGCATCAAGGCCGATCCGTCGGCGATGGCGATCCGCAATATCACACTGGAAGATCTGACCAGTGCGATCAAGAACGGCACCGCCTACACGGGCGCCGGCCAGTTCGATGGACCGCATCGCACCTATCTCTTGCAGCCGCAGGGGCAACTCACCACCGCCGAACAATATAACGGACTCATCGTTGGACAAAGCAACGGAGCGCCGGTTTATCTGAAGGACGTTGCGCCTGCGAAACAAACCGTGCAGGACGAGCGCATCGACATGCGGTTTTGGGTGCGCGGGTACCCGCAACCCGGCGCGACCGTAGTGGTGGCTGTATTCCGGCGAGCGGGCGTAAACGCGGTCGATGTGGCGAAGTCGGTGCGGGAAGTGCTGCCCAATATTCAGTCCCAACTCCCCAGCTCGGTTCTGGTGGTGCCCGCTTACGACCGCTCGGAAACCATCGTGGGCAGCATCAAAGACGTGCAGGCGACGCTCTACATTGCCTTTGTGCTGGTGGTCCTGGTGATCTTTGCGTTCCTCGGACGGGCGACCGACACGCTCATCCCCGCCGTTGCTCTGCCGCTCTCATTGCTTTTGACCTTCATTGCGATGAACGTTCTTGGCTACAGCCTCGATAATCTCTCCTTGATGGCGTTGACCCTCGCCATCGGTTTCCTAGTTGATGATGCCATCGTGTTTCTGGAAAACACGGTGCGCTTGATGGAAGAGGGACGAAACGCCTTCGAAGCCTCTCTCGAATCGGCCCAAGAAATCAGTTTTACGATCTTGGCCATGACCCTTTCGCTGGCCGCGGTCTTTATCCCGCTGGTCTTCATGAGCGGGCTGATGGGACGCATATTCCGCGAGTTCTCAATCACTATTGTTGTCTCCATTCTGGTCAGCGGAATTGTTTCACTGACGCTCACCCCGCTGATGACCTCGCGTTTATTGAGCAATCGCGGAAAGGGTGCCAAGAAAACCTGGATGGAACGGGTCTTCGGTGCCGTAGAACGCCGGGTGCTGGACGTTTACGGGCGCCACTTGTGGTTCTTCCTCCGGAATCGTTGGATCTCGGCTGTCACCTGGATGGTCTGCCTGGCCGGAACCGTCTACCTCTTCTATGTCGTCCCCAAAGCCTTCTTGCCGGTCGGCGACAGTTCATTCATTCGCGGAGTGCTGGTGGCGCAAGAGGGATCGTCGCCCGAGCAAATGCACACCTATCAGACGCAAGCGGAAAAGATCATGAAAGCAAATCCCGCCGTACGCAGCACCTTTACCATGAGCGGGAATTCCCAGTTTCTGGGATCCAATCAGGCGTTCCTGATTGCGTTTCTGAAGGATCCTTCGCAGCGTGCTCCGATTGCACAAGTTGCCGGCCAGCTAATGGGGGGCATCAGCGGTGCGATCCCCGGGGCGGTAGCTTTTCTCCAGCCCAATCCGGCGCTCGAAATCAGTACCGGTGCGACCGCCAATGCGCAGGGTCAATTCGCCTACGCGCTATCCGGGATCGACCCGAACCAAGTCTACGCAACCGCCGGAAAAATGATGCGGAAGATGAATGAGTATCCGGGATTTCTGTTTGTGAATTCCGACCTTTACGACCATACCCCGAATTTGCAGGTGGACATTCTGCGGGACCAAGCGAAGCTTTACGGTGTTTCCGAGACTCGGATTCTGACGCTTCTGCATGACGCCTACTCGCAGAACTACAGCTACCTGATCAAGAAGGCAACCGATCAGTATCAGGTGATCCTGGAAGTTTCCGATGTCCAACGTTCGGGGCCCGAGGATCTCGAGCGGCTCTACATCAAAAGCGATGATGGACAGAGGATGATTCCTCTGAACGCGGTCACGAGTTGGCATCCGGTGATCGGACCGCAGGCCGTCAACCATATCAATCAATTCACCAGCGTGACCATGTTCTTCAACCTGAAACCCGGCTCCGCCATTGGCCCGGCAACGCAGTTTGTGGAGCGCGCTGCGAAACAGATCCTCCCGCCTGGAGTTCAGGGAGCTCTGCAAGGCGAGGCGCTGACGTTTCGCAACACGGTTTCCGATCTGGCCATCCTGATGTTGGTCGCCGTGTTCGTCATGTATGTGATTCTGGCCATCCTTTATGAGAGCTATCTGCATCCGCTCACGGTGCTTTCCTCCCTGCCGGTGGCCCTTCTGGGCGGGATGCTCACACTCTGGCTGTTTGGCGCAGAAGCTTCCCTCTACGCCTACATCGGGATGTTCATGCTGATGGGCATCGTGAAAAAGAACGGAATTATGATTGTGGACTTCGCGGAGCAGCGGGTTCGCCAGGGAATCACGGACGACCAGGCGATTCACGACGCCAGCATGGAGCGCTTCCGGCCGATCATGATGACGACGATGGCAGCGTTGTTGGGTGCGCTTCCGATCGCACTCGGGTACGGCGCCGACGGATCCTCCCGTCGGCCGCTCGGCCTGGTGGTCATCGGGGGCTTGGTGGTTTCGCAGTTCATCACTCTGTTTGTGACACCGGCGATCTATCTCTATCTGGAGGAATTTCAGGAGAAAGTGCTGGATCGAGTTTCTTTTCTGCGCTCGACTCGGAAGCCGGTACCGGCCAACAGCTTCGCGCTGCAGGAGGGACATGGGGACTAGTCACATGAATCAGGATCTGAGGGGTCCGTATTTCGCTGGGCTGGCACTTCTGCTCGTGATACCCGGGCTGACCGGTTGCGCGGTCGGACCAAATTACAAGCGTCCGGCAGTCGATGTTCCCATCACCTATCGGGGAGAAACCGCCGACCGCGTGGCCGCGGGCACCGAGGCCGCCACCGGCCAGACAAAAGCCAAAGAGTCTCGCGGGGAGTCGGCCACGCACTCCTTGGGTGACGACCCATGGTGGGATGTCTTCCAGGATCGTGAGCTTCAGGGTCTGATTCGCACCGCCCTCAACAATAACTACGACGTGCGCATTGCCGCGGCCCGAATCCTCGAAGCGCAGGCTCAATTGGGAATCACTCGGGCGGATCAACTTCCTGCTTTGAGCGGCGGCGGAAACATCGCGAGCCAGCAGAGCCCGAAGCTCGGCCCGATTCCTTCCTACGAGTTAACACAAGGAGAGGTTGCCGCTTCCGCGGCCTGGAATTTGGACTTCTGGGGAAAATATCGGCGGGCGACGGAGGCGGCTCGGGCCACGGTCTTGGCGAACCAATGGGCGCAAAGGGAAGTCATTAGGACGCTGGTCGCCAGCGTAGCAACCTCGTACTTCCAGCTCCGCCAATTGGATCTCGAACTGGAGATTGCAAAACGCACCTTGGGTTCTCGCACCGACTCATTGCAGCTGACACAAACGCTCGAGCAACACGGAATCAACTCGCTGCTGGATGTGCGGCAATCCGAGCAATTGGTCTACACGGCTGCGACCGAGGTCCCCGATCTTGAGCGACAGGTGGCGCAACAGGAGAACGCCATCAGCTTGCTTCTCGGGAGCAACCCGCGCGATATTCCGCGAGGTCTGAAACTGACCGACCAACCGCATGCGCCCGAGGTTCCTGCCGGTCTTCCGTCCGCATTGCTGGAGCGTCGGCCAGACATCCGGGAAGCGGAAGGGAACTTGGTGGCCGCCAATGCGCAGGTGGGAGTGGCCCGGGCAGCATATTTTCCGCAGATCTCGCTGACGGCAACTGCCGGCTACGAGAGTCCACAACTGGCCAGCCTGTTCACTGGTCCGGCCGGCATATGGAACATGGCCGCGTCCTTGACTCAGCCCATATTCGAGGGAGGGCGGCTCAAGTCCAACGTTCGGCTCAGCCAGGCACAGCGTGAACAAATGGTGCTGACCTACGGCCAGACAGTCCAGGGTGCCTTTCGGGATGTCTCAAATGCGCTGGTTGCCTATCGCAAGTTTCGAGAGTTCAGACTTCAACAGGAACTCCTTTTGCAGTCGGCTCAGGATGCAGCGCGTCTGTCGCAGGTGCGCTTCAAGGCGGGGACTACCGATTACCTGGAAGTGCTGACGAACGAAACGAATTCCTTCGCGGCAGAGTTAGGACTGGCGCAGGCGCGAGGCAACGAACTGGTTGCTCTGGTCCAGCTCTACCAGGCGCTGGGGGGCGGCTGGCAATAGCCCGCATTGTCCCAAGCGCGGATCGCGCGCGAGCAGCGCGCGGTCTCGCGGGTGCCAATGGGCAGTGGCCGAGGCCGGGCGGAAAACAATGCTCGACCATAGGTCAGATCGCAGCCAACGTCAAAGGTCAAACAACGTCGGCAGGACTTCCCCTGCTTTTCCGAAATAGCTTTTCGTAAATGAGGATGAGTTCGCGGGCTGTTCGGGCCCCACGTAGACGGTACGCGCACGACTCTTGACTTGGGCGGCAAAGCTGGCGGCGGGTTCGACGACGCCGGAGGTCCCGACGGCGACGAACAGTGTGCAGGCTGCCAGCGCCGTGTAAATTCGATCCAGCTCGAACGGCACTTCGCCGAACCAGCAGATGTGCGGGCGAATCTGGCCGCCACAGGTGCATCGAGGTATCATGGCTGGCGGTTCGTAGAGATTCAAGTCACCGAATGGAGGACATCGGCAAGTATCGCAACGGCTCTTGAACAGCTCTCCGTGCAGGTGAACGACATTTCTCGAACCCGCTTGCTCGTGGAGGTCGTCGACGTTCTGGGTGCAAACGAACAATCGGTCTAGCAGCGCATTTTCGAGTTTGGCGAGTGCAAAGTGGGCAGGATTCGCTTTGGCTGAAGACGCAACCCGCCGGCGCATGGAATAGAACTCCCACACCAACTGGGGATTGCGCTGCCATGCCTCTGGCGAAGCGACCTCCTCGATTCGCCGGTTTCGCCAGAGGCCACCGACGCCACGGAAGGTGGGGATCCCACTTTCCGCGCTCACTCCTGCTCCTGCGAGGATGAAGACGCGATCATTGGACGAAACTTTGAGCATGGTCAATCGTTGTCTGATGCGCGGCGGAATCCACCGGAGATCTTTTTTCGGATCTCTTTCTTGACTGTAACCTGAAGCGGGAGTTGCCGCAGAGCGGCACGATGGGCAGACGGCGAGCTTGCATTCGCTCCCGGATTCTCTGCACGATTGGCCGCAAGATCATAATAATAAGCGTGGGCTTGCTCAGGCCCCGGAAACGCCGCGCAGGTTGCCGGAACACCGTCGCCGGGGTCTGCGAATTCAAGCCTTGCCGGAGAACAAACGATGATCGTGCTGATCATAGAAGGGGCAGGCATCCACTTCAATCTTCATCCGTGACGAGCGGCGCTGCCACTGGCACGGGTTTGTCAAGGGCGCGCGAGATACCGGGTACGGCTGGCATCGGTTTGCACTTGTCCGGTAACCGGCGGCACAATGCAGTCTGCCTCCGTTTATCAAGGTCGCCGTCTTGGTGGAGGATCCGCCATCGTCGCGGCGGTCGTTGATCTCGCGGCAGCATTGACGGTAAAGACCCAAGCAGCCTTGATAATCGTGATATGCGCAGTAGAGCGGCCAGGAGAATCAGCGCTGAACGACGGCTCGAACCGTGTCGGCACGGTGTCATGCCGAGGACTCCAGGCGGCATGACGCGAAGCGACTGCGAAGGGCTCCTGTGCTTGCTCGGCGACATGCTGATGGCACGGCACTGTTCAGGGTCGTCCGTAACGCGCGAAGTCTGCTAAACCGTTCTTTGGATCGTATAACATCGCTGGCACACACGATTGGAGCGATATGGATGTGCATTTGATTGACGGCACTTACGAACTATTCCGGCACTTTTTCGCCGTACCGGCTGCGGCCGACGTGAACGGTCAAGAGATCGGCGCGGTGCGGGGTGTCCTGTCTTCGGTTGTTTCCATGATCGAGCGCGGTGCGACCCACCTTGGGGTTGCCACCGATCATGTAGTGGAATCGTTTCGGAACAATCTGTATCCGGGATACAAGACCAGCGACGGCGTCGCCGCGGAGTTGCTGGCGCAGTTCCCGGTTCTGGAAGAGGCGCTGGAGGCAATGGGTGTGATCGTGTGGCCGATGGTCGACTATGAGGCGGATGACGCTCTCGCCTCTGCCGCCAGCAAAGCGGCCCAGGATAACCGGGTGAAGCAGGTGTTCATTTGCACACCGGACAAAGACCTCAGTCAGTGTGTGGTGGACGGAAGAGTCGTTCAACTGGACCGCAGACGTGACATCCTGCGCGATGAGGCTGGCGTGGTGGCGAAATTCGGAGTGAAGCCGCATTCGATTCCGGACTACCTGGCAGTGGTCGGCGACAGTGCGGACGGCTTCCCGGGTTTGGCGGGATGGGGAGCAAAGGCGGCGGCCCTCACGCTGTCTCAATATGTCCACCTGGAGGACATTCCGAAGGATTGGCGAACGTGGCATCCGTCGATCAAGCAGGCTCGACGGCTGTCAGCGTCGCTGTGCACCGGATGGAATGACGCTTTGTTGTTCCGCACTCTTGCCACCTTACGACGCGATGTACCGGTTTTCGAGGATGTCGAGGATCTTCGCTGGGAGGGGCCGCGCTCGAGTTTTGAGCGACACTGCGAGCGCATGAAATCGCCCGAGCTGTTTCGTAGAGTTTCGATGGCGAAAACAGAGCCAGGAACAGCTCCGACAATTTTCCATCAGAAGGTTTCCGTTCCCAAGCCGCAGTGATCTTGGATGAGACGGAGATTGATACGGCATGTCGACCGGCAGAGTTAATCCCGGTTTCGGCGTCCGTGTTGATGGTGAGTCCCCGAGGCCCCCGGATCCATCGGGCCCTGATGTTGATTGTGTCCGGGTTTCGCCGCGACTCAGGCAGGAACCATCTCCCATGGTTTGATCTAGTCGCTCACCGACGTCAGGATCGGCTTCGGCACTTGAACCGTGATTGTCTGCTGAATGTTGGCCGATGAGTCGCCCAGCATCAAGCTAAAGGTGCCTGCATTCGCTCGCCAGGCGGCCGCTGCGACGTCATAAAAACTGAAGCTGCGTGAATCAAGTTCGACTGTGACGTGTTTTGTCTCCCCGGGTTGGAGCATGACCCGCTCGAACTGTTTCAATTCCTTCACCGGGCGTGGCACGGTGGGCATCGCTTCGCCCACGTAAAGCTGAGCGACAGTAGCTCCGGCACGCTGCCCCGTATTGGCAACGTCGAAGCGGACGGAGAAATGGCCGTTGGCTGTCGGAGTACTCGCGAGGTTGGTGAACGAAAATGTCGTGTAAGAAAGCCCGAAGCCGAAAGGGAACAGAGGCTCGATATGCGCGTGTTCATAACCGCGATAGCCCACGAAGATGCCTTCACGATAAACGACTTTATCGGTACCCTTGTCGGGATAGTAGCTGTCATAGCTGGGATTGTCGGTCACCTTTTTCTCCCAGCTGATGGGCAGATGTCCGCCAGGATTGTTCTCCCCAAAGAGCAGCCGCGCCGCAGCGTTGCCGCCTTCTTCGCCCGCGTACCAGGTGGCGAGGATCCCCTGAACCTTGTCTTTCCAAGACGAGACATCGACGCTGCCGCCCGACGTGATGACGACGATGGTCTTTTTGCCGAGCGCGGCGACTTGCTCGATGAGTTGCTGCTGCCCGACGGGGAGCTCAAATGTTCGGTCTCCCCCCTCGGACTCGGAGGATGAGTTGAACCCGACCGCGAGCACGACCGCGTCGGCCTGAGACGCCATTTCGAGTGCGTCGGGTTCGACAATCGTGCCGAGCGGAGCGATGCCCACCCGCATCCCCGAGACAGAAGCAAACTGTGTTGCGAGTTGTTCCAGGACTACTTTGTGCGGCCCCTTGGAGAGTTCGACGGTCGCCTGGCTTAAGATTGCCCGCGGTATGACGGAACTGTCGAAGACAACCCCATCGTCGATCAGAAGGCGGTACCTCCCATCGGTCTGGGCGAACACCGCGAATTTGCCGGCGACATCCGCCGTATAGTAGCCGGTCCACCGGCCACTGGTCGTCGTTCGCAGGTAAGGATTGGAGTTCTTATGGGAGGTGAGAGCATTCAGTTCCTGCTCTTCCGGTTCGCGGCGCGTCGAGCCAGAGAGCAGCATTAGCCTCTCCACGGTGGTGCCCGTTTCTCCCCCTTGCAGATCGGCCTGGGCAAACGTAGTGTGCGTTACCCCGGCGGTTGCGCTTTGGGCATCGGTCGTGAACTGCGTCAGCCGCGCCATCTGGTTGATACTGCGAATGCCCCGTGCGTAGAGGACTTTGGCTCCCTCACCCAGGTAGTTGCTGATGCCAACCAGCAGGCTCGCGTTGGCGAAGCTCACGACCTCGCCGCTGCCTCCACCCGTGGTGATGGTCTGGGTCGCGGTCGGTCCGATCACCGCGATCGTCTTGAGCGCGGCTCTGTCGAGCGGCAAGGTGCGGTTGTCATTTTGCAACAGCACCGCGCCCTCGAGCGCAGCCTGCAGTGAGGCGGCCCGACCCTGCAGGTTGTAGCGCGGGATGCTGGTGTCGAGCGCCGGGTGATCGAGCCAACCGAAGTCGACGGCCACGCGGAGAAGGCGGCGGATTTTGTCGTCGAGGTCCGCCTGCGTGATCGTTCCGGCCTTGAGCAGTGGAAGCAGCGTTTGCTGGTTGTAGTAGACGCCGAAGGGCATTTCCAGATCGAGGCCGCCCTTCACGGCGGCGGTAGTGTCGTAGGTTGCGACCCAGTCCGACATGATGATGCCTGGAAAGTGCCACTGCTCTTTGGCCACGTCGACGTTGAGGCGGCGATTCTGCGTCATGTGTTCGCCGTTGGTGAGATTGTAGGAATCCATGATGGCTCCGACCTTACCCACTTTGACGGCAGCTTCAAAGACTGGCATGTAGATTTCACGCAGGGCTCGCTCGTCGATGACGGAGTCGGCATCGTGTCGCAAGTACTCGGAATTATTGCCGAGATAATGCTTGACCGTGGCGGAGACGCCCTCCTCCTGCACGCCCCGGATATAGCCCACAGCGATCTGGCTGGCAAGAAATGGATCCTCGCCAAAGTATTCAAAGTTCCGACCGTTCATCGGTGCGCGATAGATGTTGACACCTGGGCCAAGCAGGAAAACGGCCCCCCGGGAACGGCAATCGCGCCCCAGTTGTTCCCCGACGCGAACTGCGAGTGCCTTGTCCCACGAGGCCGCCAACCCGATACCTGCCGCGTAGGCGATGGTCGGCGCCGGAATGTGGGCCCCCACCGGACCGTCCGCCATCTGGAAAAACGGAATCTTGAGGCGCGGCACAGGATGCGTGCGGAAGGGCGTGTCGCCGCTGATGAGATCGATCTTCTCCTCGAGAGTCATTTTGCCGACGAGCTCATTGACACGCTTGTCCACCGCCGCAGGGTCGTGGCCGACGAACTGGGCGGAGGCATGAACACTTGTCAGCAGCAGCGAGCATGCCAGAGCATTACGGCAAACCCAAGAGATCAGGTTGACGGGCATCGCCATATCCTCCCGACGGAAATGGTACGACGAAAAGAAGAACGTATCATATGTGTCGATTAACGCCACCTATGTGTAGCAGCCGAGGCGCTCTGCGCAGGATCGACTTGCATTTCGGGAGGGCGCAACACGGGGGACATTGCTCGTCCCCCACTGGAATATCGTGCTCGGTTCGTCGACGTACATCAAGACGGTGGTTGATGCCGGCCGCAAGGCTTTCTGCCGCAGCAAGCGTCCCGCGGGGCAGCGGTCGGTCGCAAATTTACGTCTGAAAGCGCCGCCGCCCGCAGCATAAGCTGCGGGCAAGCCGCTGGAGTTCGTCGGCACGATTGAAAGAAGGAGGGGACCGGAAGTCCGATCCCGCTCCAGCCACGGGCAATCCGCGAGCCTACTTGACGGATGCGACAAGTGTGATGTCTTTTTCGCCGGCCTTCTGTGCCTGCAGTTCGATTTCTACCTTGCCCGCGGGCAGCTCGAAACCTCTGTTTTCTCCTTGTGTACTGATGCCGGCCAAGAAGTACCGGTCTCCGTAGCGGTGAAATAGCAGGGTAGTCCGCTCGCTCGGGTCCCGCGACTCAGATCGCGTTGCAACGGCGATAAGGTGCGTGTTTCCGCTGCTGATCCAGAGCGTGGCCGCTCCGTCGCCCTGAACGCTAATTGTGCACGGGCCCATCGGCATCGTCTTGCCATTGGCAACGAACTCGAAGGGAACGTTGGTCCGAATCACGCTCCCGGTCTGTGCGCTAACCAGTCCCGGCAGTGCCGCCAGCATCAGGATGAGGAGTGTAGCTGCATGCTTGTTCATAATGGTCTCCGTCTCAGATTTTGAACTCTGGGGAAAGATGCTCTTCCCGAACAACGATCGTGATCTTGCGCTGCATTTGCAGAAAGGTCCATAGAGACGGAATAGATTGGTCTCAAGCTTCCTAGACTGCCAAATGACTGGCACGGCGAAGTTTATGAACGTGCCGAATTTCGGCGGCGCCTTTTCCTTTTTCACCTGTTCCTTTTCCACCTGTTCCTTTTCCACCTTGACAGCGCTGCCGAATCGAGTCACAGTATGTCCACCTTCCCCCCTTCCCCAGAATCTCGGTTCGCACTTACCTTCCCGAAAGACCTGACGGCAACGATTTCGCCTGCCGCAGTCGCATCAGGGGAAGAAGCGATGCCTTTACGATTTGTGAGATTCGCAGAATTCGAACTCGACTTCGCTGGCTTTGAGTTGCAGCGACGTGGCTTGGTGGTCAGGATGGAAAGTCTCCCCTTGCGGCTGCTCATGCTCCTGATCGCGAGAAAAGGCGAACTGGTCACACGCCGCGAAATCGAGAAATCATTGTGGGGAGATGGTGTCTTTGTCGATGTCGAGCAGGGAATCAACACCGCCATCCGAAAAATTCGCCTGGGGCTGCGGGATCACCCGGAGAGGCCTCGCTTCGTGCAGACAGTCGTCGGTCGCGGATATCGCTTTCTTGAACACCAAGTCCTCGAGGCCGAGACTTCCGCCTCGCGCGCTGGCGACATCAAAGAAGGTCTTCCGACAGTGACGATGGAAGAACTCGGACAGGCGGTTCTCGCCGCCGCAGGATTGTCGGCAAGCCCGCCTCAGATTCCCCATCGAACACAGGATGCGAAGGCAGAACCGGAGAAAGACCGCTGATCTGCCGAACCACAGTGTGTTCTCTCTTGCGCTGTTCTTCCTCTCCCCGGGTGGCTGGTTTGTCATCGAGAAGGTCAGTCCCATGCGCCGCGCGCGACGGCGGGCCGCGAAATTGCAGGGCTTGAGATCAGGACCTAAGTCGGGAACTTCAAGAAACACTCCGAACAGAGAGCAGGCCTTTTCGCATGGCGTGGTCCGGGCAGTCACCAAGCGGGACAACCTGGGCTACTGTCAGGTCGGATACGACACAGTCGGCCACCACCATCAACCCCACGCGTGCCAGCGGTATTGATTGGTCAGCATGGCTTCCGGAGTACCGCGATGTGAGGACACCGAGCGTGCTCGGGGTTTTGGCGGCCGAACACCAAACGGCACTAGGAAGGAGGGGCCGTGCAACGATAAAATGCCGGAACTAGACAGGTCTTTGTGGTCGTGGCCGCATCGCGCATACCGCTTCGGCCGCGAAGACCGCACAAGCGAGCCATGAACTCCCGCTCCCGCAGTCTCGCCCTATCTCTGGCCGCGGCCCTTCTCTGTTCCTGCGGCGGAGGTGGCCAGTCGTCCCCGCAGTCCGGATTCTCGATCGCCGCCAGTCCCGTGACCCTCGAGGTGGTTCCGGGAGCGAGCGCCACAGGCAGTGTGACCGTCTCCGCCGGCAATGGTTTCACCGGTGGCGTGAACGTGACCATCTCGAATCTGCCAGCGGGTGTGACGGTTGCTCCCAATCCAATTCAGTTTTCGGTTGCCTCATCCCCCGTCTCGCAGACGATCACGGTCAATGCCGCCTTCGATGCACAACTGCAGAACACGGCGCTCATACTCACCGGGATCAGCGGAAGTTTGACCTCTTCGGCCAATCTCAATCTGCAGGTTCAGCCCCTCTCAGTTACCACTTGGCATTACGACAACGCGCGTACTGGCGTGAACGCCAATGAGACCATTCTCAACCTCGTCAATGTGAATCCCAGCACGTTCGGCCAGTTGTTCAATCTTTCCGCCGATGGTGCGTTGATCGGACAGGCCCTTTACCTCCCCAACGTCACGATCTCGGGAAAAGGGACGCACAACGTGGTTTACGCCGCGACCATGCAAGACTCCGTTTACGCCTTCGACGCGGACAGTAACACGGGTGCGAACGCGAGCCCGCTCTGGCAAGTCAGTCTTCTGCCTCCGGGGGCGACGTCGGTTCCCATGACTGTGCAAGGCTGCTCCGCTACGACTGCCTGGACCGAAGTCGGAATCGCAGCGACTCCCGTCATCGACCCCTCCACCGGAACCATCTACGTTGTGGCCAAGACCTACGAAAACGGAAACTCGATCTTCCGCCTGCATGCTCTCGACGTCGCGACGGGCAGCGAGAAGTTTGGCGGACCGGTGCAGATCCAGGCGACTTTCACACTCTCCGGCCAAACCGACACCTTCAGCGCCATGGCCGAAACGAACCGCCCTGCCTTGCTGCTGACCAATGGCTTCGTCTACCTGGCATTCGGATCGAATGGCTGCAACGACTTTGGCGACAAAGGGTGGGTCGTCTCCTACAACAGCACGACCCTTGCTCAGCAAGGTGCCTTCACAACCGAGCCCGGCAAGCCGCTGGCCGCGATCTGGATGAAAGGCGGAGGCCTGTCGGCCGACAGCGCCTCCAATATCTACGGTGAAGCCGCCGAAGGCATTTTTGCTCCCGGCACCAACTTCGGTAGCAGTGTATTCCGTCTCATCCAGTCCGGAAGCAACCTGCAGTTGGCGGACTGGTTCACACCCTGGAATCAGGAATTTCTCAGTGCGAACGACCTTGACCTCAACGACGCCGTCCTGTTGCTTCCCGATCAACCGGGCGCGCATCCTCACCTTGCTCTGGCAACGGGAAAGGAGGGTACGCTATACGTGCTCGATCGCGACAATATGGGTCAATACTGTGCCAGTTGTACGGGGATAGACACCCAGATCGTGCAGGAACTTCCGCAAGTGGCAGAGGAAACGGGATGTCTTGTGTACTGGAACGGTATGGTCTACACCACGGGCACTGGATATCCGATCCTGGGATGGGCACTCAGTAATGGCTTGTTGTCGAGCACGCCGGTCGTGCAAACGTCCAGGCAGGTGGGCGGACATTCTCCCGTCATTACTTCTGCCGGTACGGGGAACGGTATCTTGTGGCAGCTCAATGGCGGAGATTTGGCGGCTTACAATGCCACAACCCTGGCCATTTTGTATGCGACGTCGCAGACCAATGGGCGGGACACATTACCCCCGATACCGCATTTCGCCCAATTGATGGCGGTGAACGGGAAGGTGTATGTCAGCACGAACAGCGGAATTGCGGTGTTTGGATTGTTCTAACAAGAACCGGATGTTTGTGGATTCCGCGAGCGAAACTGCCCTTGCCGGCGCCACCATTCCGGCAACGAATAGCGCCCATACCGGAGAAGGAAATAAAATTAAAAATTAAAGAATCTGAAAAAGGTAAGAGTGTCTCGCAACTGCCATAGGGCGTGCACGGCGACGCCCTGTGGCCCTCTCCGCTCCAGACCGACGGTTATTGTCCGACTGTGCGCAAACGGTGCCTTTTCCATGCGTCCGGTGAAATCTGTCCATTGTCGGCTGCCATAACCATTGGGCACTCAGAACCCGCCGCTGGGTGACCAGGCAAATGCTGTGGCAATGCGTCCCAGACCTTCACAAACGAACGTAACTACTCATCCGAGAGGAGGTTCTCCGATAATCAAGACAGCAATTGCAACTCATGGTAGGTGATTAGATGTTGGTAAGATGTGCGGCTTTTTTCCCGCTCCTGTTGTTGCTCGCCTTACCCGCTTTGGCTGCCGACAAGCTGATTGCCCTTACTTTCGACGATGGCCCTCGGCCGTATGTTCTGTTCGGCACCCAAGGGGACCATCCGGCTCCAGGGCTACTGGACACACTCGACGACCAGGGCGTGAAGGGCACGTTCTTTGTCGTAGGGTGGCGGTTGACCCCCGGGACCTGGGGGGAACGGCGACACGAAGAGAATATCGGCGTCACATGCATCGCCGCCGCAGAGCAAATGGTAAAGCGCGGTCACGAATTGGAGGACCACACGTTCACCCACATCGAATTGCGCCGGGCAGAGAGGAGCAAGGGGGAGCAGTGGGTGGTCAGCGACGTGGAGCGCGCTGCACAACTGATCAAGGCTGTCACCGGCATACAGCCAAGATACGTCCGACCCCCAGACTGGAGCATATCGGACAATGCGCGCCAGGACCTCGAACGGCACGGCTATCGCGTCCTGTCCATCTCGGCGGCAAACGCCGTTGCACTGCGCGACATCAATACCCTCGACTACCTGTGCACGAGGCAGGACTCCAGCCACTGTCCCACGCCCTCTCTGACGAGCGCGGTCCTGAAACTGGTGCAAGAGCGTGAAACGAAGGGAATCTACACTCACATTATGGTGTTCCATGAGTTGACGACAACGGCAGCAATCATGCCGCAGTTGATCAGCAGCCTAAAAGCCAGGGGATATCGTTTCGTCACTTTGGATGAATACATGAGGCTGGTGCCATCAAAGCCCGTTGCGACGGGAAGGTAGCCGGCTCCGCAGTGCCGATTGACGTAGGCGAGACCCCCAATCCAGCTTTTTGCGTCACGCGGATTGGGCGCGGACTTCTGTTAGCAGACGTTGGTTCATCGACGATTGGCGGTTCGGCGCCTATCGAGGCACGCTTCGTACTTGGGCATGCTAACAGGCTGGCGATTGCCGCTCCGGCTCTCGTTTGCGCGGTGTCAACCGTGTGGGCTCAGTACGTACTTCCCCTCCCCCAGCCAACCGTTTCCACCGTGCCTTCGAACGGAGACGTCAATCCCTACGGCGTGGCAATTGTTCCCGATCACGTGGCCGGGGGCTTACGCTCCAACCGGACGATACCTTGGTCTCGAACTTCAATAATGCAAACAACCTGCAAGGCACCGGAACGACCATTGTCCGCGTGAACTCAGGCGGGCAGCAGTCTCTGTTCTATCAGTCGTCGAACTACAGCGCCACCGGACTGACGGCCGCATTGAACGTGGTGCAGCGAGGTTTCGTTTTTGTGGGCAGCACCCCCACCCTGGATGGCAGTCCGGATACAGTGCAGGCGAGATCGCTTCTCGTCATCGATGGCAACGGCAACCTGCTGGGAAGCGTGGCCAACTCCACTTTGATCAACGGCCCGTGGGGCATGGCAGTGGCAGACAATGGAGGGTCGGCACACGTGTTCGTCTCTAACGTGCTCAGCGGCACGATCACTCGCTTTGATGTTTCGTTTCCCGTCAGCGGAGGAGTCGTGATCAATAAGGCTGTGGTAGTTGGGTCGGGCTTTAACCACAGGACAGACCCGGCCGCGCTTGTACTCGGACCGTCGGGGCTAAGCTTCGATGCTGGCCACGATATCCTCTACGTGGCTTCCTCGAGTGACAACGCAATCTACGCTCTGAGCGGCGCGGTCGCTGCAAAAACCAGCCTCGGATCCGGGCGCGTCGTGTACTCCGACTTGGTTCATTTGCATGGCCCCACGCAACTTGCCGCGGCGCCCAATGACGACCTGCTCGTCGCCGACAGTGACGGCAGCAATGTCGATCCCAATCAGCCCAGCGAAATTGTCGACTTTACCATCGCCGGCCAGTTTGTCGACCAGTTCTCCGTCGACCCAAACAACGGTGGGCTTTCGGCGTCGCCTTCCGATCGCTCGGCTCCGAAGCCGTTCGTGTCGCCACTGTCGATGACAATGCCGACGCCGTCACCGTCACCGCGTGGACCAACATCGTTTACTAGAATGGCCCTTGCGGTTCCGGGCACAATCGAGGCGCGTGCCTAATGCGCGCGACCGTACGCTGGGCATTGTATGTTTGTGCTCCCATCATTGGCCCGAGCATGGACGAGCTAACCATCCGGCCGTAGGTCAGGGTTCTGCTGCCGTGTCGAAACCGAAGAGCACTCGACCAAGCGCGCTGACGACAGTGGGTTTCACCAGATTGGAATTGACGGTCATTTTGCCGGCCGAGTATCGAATTTGCGCCCGGCTTGATCCTCCATTGTCCATGCGGACCGCAAATTCCATACCTCCAGTTTCACAATGCGTGCTTGCCCACCCCGGGAATAGAATTCGATGCCCTGACTGCTGCCCGCGGGGAAAATAGCGTCCGAGAGGACCGTCTCATCATTGTTGCCGAAGACTTCCACCGATGAACGGTCTACGAAAATGTGAAGCTAGATATGTTTGCCCTCCGCTATTTGAAACGGGCCGGAGTGGCGGCCGGGAAACCGGTCGTCAAAACGGACGCTGCCGGAGCGCGTGCGATCGACAAACAGGTGCTTTTCTTTTGCGCCGTCTTCCATGTCGACGCCGATCAAAGTCTCCTCTGCCGGCCCTTTGCGCACTCTTAATCCGACCTCGGAAGCACCAACAGGATCGATTTCGACCTCGATCTCGAGCGCATCGCCGTGAACACCTTTCGACTGCAACGAGCGGTTTGTGGCGGTGACACTCTGTCTCGCAAGGCTGGTATGACGCGCCCGCAACCGGTGGAGTTCCGATATCGGTTCCTGTACTAAACGGATTCCATCCGCCGTCCGCCTCAACTTCACCTCCCGCGGGATCGATTGCAGGCCGCGCCACGGCGACGTCGGCACCTTGCCTGCGTATTCCCAGTTGACCAGCCATCCCAGCCAGATCCGGCGGCCATCGGATTTCGGGATGTCCGCAAACGAAGTGGAAGCGTAAAAGTCCTTTCCGTAGTCGCTCCAGAGGGTTACATCCTTCGAATTCTCATTTGTAAAAGTCGTTCCATCGAACTGCCCGATAAAATATTGATCGCCCGAACCGCCGGCGAAACCACCCGGATTCAAGTTGACGTTGAGCACCCACCGCGCCTGTCCTGCCTCGCCTTCTATTGGTAATTCGAACAAGTCGGGGCACTCCCAAACCCCGCCGACGGCACCCGCCGGGCCGAAGTCGCTGAGTGCTGTCCAGTGCTTAAGATCGGTGGATCCCCAAAAGCGCAGCTTGTGTTCGGGTGAGAGTGCCGTGAGCATAATCCACTTTTGCGTTACTTCGTGCCAGAACACCTTGGGGTCGCGGAAATCCTTTAGATGGAGATCGATGATTGGATTGCCCGAATACTTGGTCCATGTGCGGCCGTTGTCGTTGCTGTAGGCGAGATTCTGAAATTGCTGCGGTCCGGTGTATCCCGTGTAAATTGCCACCAGACACGACGGGTCTTCAGCCGATCCGGTACAGAGGCCGCTGCTGTTGTGCCAATCGACAACCGTGCTGCCGGAGAAGATCATGATGCCCTGGTCCTCGGCAATTGCGACCGCGAGATGTTGCCAGTGGACCAAGTCGCGGCTAACGGCATGCCCCCAACTCATGTGCCCCCATTCGTTGCCGAAGGGGTTGTATTGGTAGAAGAGGTGGTATTCGCCTTTATAGAAAATGGGCCCGTTCGGATCGTTGGTCCAGTTCTTGGCGGGCGTGAAATGAAACAGGGGACGGTAAGGTTCGTCATAGGTTTCCGCCGCTTTCGCGCCTGCAACAAGCGGTCCGATAAGCAAAAGCCAGGCGACGGCAATGGAAATTCGATGCCTGCGAATCAGAAGTCGCATTTTCCTCACTCCGCCGCCTATCCGCAGGGGCATCCGCCGGTATTGTTCCGGCGGTTAACGCCAAGTTACGTACTGTCGCGAGTGAATGACCTCGCGGTGACTAATGAGTATTAGGCGGTACAGTTGTAATCGTTTGCTTAGGTGTTTCATGGTGATGCACAACAAGTGCGGTCCGATGCCAGCACGGTACACTACCGAGCCAGTTTTACCAACACCTTCCTTGGAGGTTTGAACATGCGAGTGCAAGAAGCTCAACGCGAGGAGCAGGCTATGTTCGTCGCCGGCTTATGGGGGCAACATGTATCGTCGGCGCTATGGTCAGCGTCCGCCGCTTTTGCAAGTTGGCGGACTCCACCTGCCGCCATCTGGTTCCTGGTATTGAGTGGCTTCTTCATATTCCCAGTCACTCAACTCTTGTGCGCTTAACCGGCAGACCTGCATTTCTTACGACCGGCAATCCGTTGACGGGCCTGGGAGGAAACGCCTTGGCATTGGGTTGAGACTCTTAAAACATCCATCTCTCAGCCCAGCCATTGCGGATTGGCGTACGTGCCATCAAACTGGTGGCTGGTCTTGTAAAGTTCGAACTGGCCTGCTTCCGCAGCCTTTGAAGTCTTCGCCAGAAGAGCCGCGACTTGGGGAGGGTCCATCGGCTGGAAGCTTCGGGCTGCATGGAGAGCCTGATGCAGGATCTCCATCGAGTCGCAGCCGGTGATGACGACGCTAGTTGGGAGATTCATCGAGTAATGGAGACACTCGATCGGTGTTGCGGTCTTGCTCTCAAGGATGAGGTGGTCGCCCATGGGCTTCATGCCGAGAACTCCAATGCCGTTCTCGGTCAACACCGGGAGGACTCGCTTTTCGAAACTGTTGAAGTGAGCGTCCATCACGTTGAGAGGCAGTTGAACCGAATCAAACTTGAAGCCGTGCTTTGACGCTGTGGCTAGCATCTTCAGATGAATGTCCGGACTCTTGTGGCCTGTGAAGCCGATAAAACGAAGCTTGCCCGCCTTCTTGGCTTCCAATAGGGCCTCCATGCCACCGCCTTCGGCAAAAACGCGCTCTGGGTCAGAATCACGAATCACTTCATGGAACTGGAGTAAGTCAATTCGATCAGTCTGCAATCTCCTCAGCGACTCATTGAGTTGGGCGGTCGCGGCAGTTTTGGTGCGACCATCGATCTTGGTCATCAAAAACACCTTCCCGCGATAACCGTCGCGCAGGGCTTTGCCCATTCGAATTTCGCTCTCTCCTCCGTTGTAGTCCCAGCAGTTGTCGAGGAAATTGATTCCTTCGTCGACTCCCGCCCGAATAATCCGTAGGCTCTCTTCCGGATCGCTCTGTCGAGCCAGGTGATACCCACCGAGCCCGATCACTGAAACCTGTTCGCCGGTGTGGCCTAGCGGTCGATACGGAATTCCGTTCTTGCGATTGCTTTCCGCGGACCCGCTCACCCTCCCGGCCATCAGCAGGGATGCGGCAGCCATGCCGACAAACTCTCGCCTGCTGAAACCAGAATCCTGATTGGCGCTGTCCGGAAAAGGCGATCGATCGGTGCGGCCGAAGGTTGATTGATTCCGATTCGTGTCATTGATAGTCATGACCCAACTCCTCTTGCGCCGGTGCACCCGAACGCGTGCCTTAAGCCTGCAGCTACTTCGAAACTGGATCAATCCACGTCAGATCAGTTGCCGGATCAAACCGCCTTGGCATCGTTATTGAATCGACCGTCACCATCACTTCCGGCGTAGGGGATACATACGCAGCAAGAACGTGGCCGGCGAGCGTTGTTCCGTCCGGACTCCCCACCACCATTTGTGTATGGACCACCGGCTTCCCTTGACGCAGCGCTATATCACCGTTCATCCCAATCACTTCATGCCGACCTTTGGGGGAATCTTCTCGTACATTTTACCCTGAGGATCGGACCACCTCGAGTGTTGCTCCATTGACTTGCCGATGGCGGTAAAAATCACCTGCGAGTTCTCCGCAAACTCCAGCAGACCGGAAAAGCCTCGTCTCCCTGGTAAAAGATTTGATCCTCCGTCAATGGTCCCGGATGGAACGAGCAGTGGCGGCGCCCACGGCAGTGTTGCCGAATACGGTAATGGTCTGGAACGCGCCACTATCTTTGGAGGTGGAGAACTTCTGTACAGCAGCAGCAACCGGGTGGGAGTTCTCACGGCCACTCCGGTACTGGTGAACGGGGTAACCGATGGCTTCAACTGGACCAATGACACTGGCTTCGCCATGGGCGCCGATCGCAAGGGTAACGTCTCAATCGGGAATTTGCATGGCACTGTCAACTGTGACGCGCCGTTCTATCAAGACGCCTTCCTTAGTCTGCCGTTTGTTCCTGCAGCATCGCGGTCGACCGCGTGTGTGGGCGGGTTTACATTTCTGATGCCAACGCGAACTGAATTTCAATATTCAGTGCGGCCGGGGCGCAGTTACACATCATTCAGTAATGAGCGGCTGACCAGACTGGCGGACACGACGCCGGTGTTCGGGGCCACGCGTCGGGCGAGCGCAGCGGATGTCGAAGTCGATCCCGATTCGGTTATGGCATCATAGGGCGGTGAATCGTTGGCGATTCGACACGAAAGGACTTCACCAGAGAAGTGGCGACCCTAAGTACTAGGCGGCTTTTATCCCGACTGCGCGAACGACTTTCCGAGTCTGCGATGCTGGATCTGACGAAGCGCTTGATCACGATCCCATCGGAAAATCCACCCGGCAACCAATACGAGGAATGCGCACAGATTCTTTATGAAGAATTGGGTAGACTCGGATTCGATGATCTGAGACGCGAAGGAGCGTGTGTACTCGCCTCGGCCGGATCTGGCGGGCGAACTCTGTACTTCAGTGGTCACTACGATGTGGTTCCCGCGCAAAGCCGCGACCAGTTTCAACCCCGTGTCAAAGGCACAAATCTGTTCGGTCGCGGCTCGTCCGATATGAAAGGTGGCCTGGCCGCGATGATTCACGCGGCGGTCGCGGCACGTGATGAGGGGCTTCTGAAAACCGGCCGTATCGCAATCGTGCTTGTACCGGATGAAGAAACCGCTGGTCCGCGCGGGTCTCGCGATCTCGATGCACGCGGGTTGCTCGGGCGAGACGGAATCGGCATGTTAACAGCAGAGCCTACCGGCGGTGTCATTTGGAACGCCAACCGCGGAGCGATTTCGCTGCGCGCCACCATGCGTGGCAAAGCGGCGCACGTCGGTCGGCAATTCGAAGGCGTGAACGCGTTCGAGCGCGCTCTGCCGGCAATGGTGAGGCTTGTCGACATCAAGAAGGAAGTGGAGCTTCGCGAGACGCGACACAACATCGCTCCCGCGGCGGCGCGAAAATCCATTCTGCTGCTTGGCGGGCGGGCCGAGGCAGGCACGAATTTCAACGTGACACCTGAATTCTGCTCCTTCACGATTGACCGCCGCATCAATCCCGAAGAAGACCTCGAAGACGAGAAGCGCCGATTGCGCGATACGCTCGAAGGATTCGAGATCGAGACGCTGCAGGAGGAGCGAGCAGCGGAGACTCCGGCGCAAGATCCGCTCGGCGTAATTCTATCGCGTCACATTGCGAGCCTTACGGGCAAGGAACCAACGTTCGAAATGTGTCCAGGCCTTCTCGAAACGCGATTTTACGCAGCTTATGGCGTTCCCGCTTTCGCCTATGGACCGGGATTGCTGACCGTGTCGCATGGACCAAACGAGTTTGTTCCGATTCGCAATATCGCCCAATGCGCGGCGATTTACGCGCTTACGGCGGCGGAGATGTTGCGCTAATCGAGCCCCGGGGCCTTGTTCGTAAAATTCATCTCGTAGACGTGGGTTTCAGTCCCAATGGGGAAGAATTCTCCGATCGGGCATTCGGACTTGCGTCCCCGGCAAGGAGGTGAGTCCCCCCTATGCGAATCGGCCCGTACGCAGGAGTGTGGGGGAGAGTGGGTCGTGGCCATCATAGACAAAGGCTACCAGCACCAATGTTGGTAGCCTTGTTTCCCGCCGCGGGCCAAACCAAGAGGCGGCGGTCCGCCCGTCTGGTCAGGCTGCGGGTTGCTGTTGATAGGCCGGGACGAACGACTCGGCTACGAAAGTTTCGTATCTCGATGGTGTGGTGTTCTGCGGCGTTCGAGGTTCAAGGGCACGCATTTCTCCGGAGTTGAGCGCGGCCGTCATCTCCAAGAGCAGCCTGGCGAATTCGTCCGACATCCCCATTTGCACCAAGACACTGCGAAACTGATCGTCGGGCAAGCGGACGTAGTTTAGGTCTGGTTTGCCGACGGCGTGGCCGATAATCGTGGCGACTTCGGCGTAGGTAAGATCGCGCTCTCCCAACAGTTCGCGGGTTTGTTTGCCGCGGACAGATGGGCGCAAAAGGCTGTCGGCCGCTGCCGCCCCGATGTCGCGAGCAGCGATCATGGGGATTTTTAGCTCCGGACGGAAAGGTCCGGTGACCGACCCCGTTTGGCGGATCGCGTTTACTTGCGGAAGTGTGTTCTCCATGAAGTAGCCTGCGCGAAGGTGCAGCACATTCGCACTATTGATCTGGTTGAGCTTTTGTTCGAGATGGTAAAGACCACGTACGGGGCCGGTTCCGCTAGCTTTATCGGCTCCGATGCTGCTGAGTGCAACCACATTCTTGATTCCTGCATTTTGTACTGCGGCCGCGATCGCGTCACTGACCCGTTTTGAATAGCCGAGCGGGTCATTGCTGGCGGGATTGGGAGGAATCATCACGTAGGCCGAGTCTGCATGGCGGAAGGCTTCGGTGAGACTCTCGGGGGCGGTGACATCGGCAATAAAGGTCTCGGCTCCTTTTGCCACGAGAGGCTGTAGACGAGCTGCGTCTCTGCCGACGACACGAACTTTCTGGCCCTGGGCGAGAAGGTTGTTCGCCACCACACGTCCGGTATTGCCGCTTGCTCCCAGTACGACGTACATAAACTGACCTCCTTTCGGGGTTGGATGCTGCAGCCTGCGTTTTAGACTCGATACCGAATCCAATGGACCGGGGCACTGCCATATCCATCAGTTCAGGTTGGTGATCTTCTCGGGATTCTACGCGAAGCCGTTGGAGAGCCGTGCCGAGAGGAGATGGAAAAGGCAAATGAGTGGCGCGACCGGGGGCAACGAAAGTTCCCCGGATTCAGGCTTCACCGGGAGACATTCCTTGAACGGTCGCCTAAAGCCAAGTATCGTCTTGTCTATCGCTTTTCGCCGTGAATTGAAGCGGAGGGTACTCATGCCGGTTCGAAACGCCTTACACTGTCTTTTGGTTGGAGCGCTGGTCGGGTGCGGGGCGTCTGCGCCCAGTGCAGCGCAGGCAAACGCATTTTTTTTGAACGTGGCTTCAGCCCCCTCGGTTCCGACTGAGGGCGCATCGGGATATGACCAACCGCCGAAAAACATTCTCGATGTGATGCACGCGCCCTCACCCCCAACCCCCAGGGTGAGCCCGACACAAGACGCGATTCTGCTGGTGTCCTGGCAGGACTACCCACCGATTTCGCGGGTGGCGGCACCATTCTTGCGTCTTGCTGGCGCTCGCGTAGAGCCAAGGAATCACAGCAAGCACGACACCCCGGGCGGCTACGGCATCACACCCTGCGCCCGGGGTTTCGAGCTCCTACACATCGCCGGTGGCGCGCAGATTCACATCGAGCTTCCCGCGGGCGCTTGCCCGGGCGGGCCTCTCTGGGCCGCCGACGGAAAGCGATTCGCGTTCGTGAATATCGCTCCCGAGGCGGTCGAACTCTGGATCGGCGATGCCAAGACTGGCGAAGTACATAAAGTTCCGGGAGTGCATCTCAACCCAATGTTCAACGACGAGATGCAATGGATGCCTGACCAGAAGACGCTTTTGGTGAAACTTGTGCCCAAGGGGATGGGCCCGCCGCCCCCCCCACCAATCGTGCCGAGCGGCCCCAGCATTCAGGAAACCGAAGGCGAAAAAGGACAGAGCAGCACCTATGAAAACCGAGACACACTGGGGAGCAAGCACGACGAGGATGTCTTCGACTACTACGCGGCCTCACAGCTCGCTCTGGTCGATGCCACCACCGCTGCGATTGCGCCTGTGGGAAAGCCCGGGAATTACGAATCGCTAGGTTCCGCGCCGGACGGGCAGCACATACTCGTAACCGTGATCCACAAGCCCTACTCTTACATTACGACTTACGATCGGTTCCCGAAGGAAGTCGAAGTCTGGAACGTATCAGAGCGCTCACACGTTCTTGCTCATACCGTCGCGTCTCTTCCGCTGGCGGATCGCGTTCCCATTGGAGGTGTTCCGGTAGGTCCGCGCGAGTTTTCCTGGCGTGCCACTGAGCCGGCGACGCTCGTCTGGGCAGAAGCGCTGGATGGAGGCGACTGGAATGTCAAAGTTCCGAATCGCGACAAGGTCCTGCTTCTGAAGGCGCCGTTCAACTCACCCGCCGTCGAAATCACGCGGACCGAGCAGCGTTATATCGGCTTCTCCTGGAGCGAAAAACCGAGCAGCGCTCTTTTGAACGAGTACGATTTTAACCGGCACTGGAGACAGAGCTACATCATCGACGTTGATGATCAACGACCAAAGGTTCGCTTGCTTTGGGACCTCTCGACTGACGAGAAGTATGCAAACCCCGGAAATCCGGTGAAACGCCAGCTTGCGAATGGCTCATGGGTGGTTCGCCAGGATGGTGATGCGATCTACCTTGCCGGAGCCGGCTCTTCTCCCGATGGGGATCGCCCGTTCCTCGATCGGCTCGATCTGAAGACGCTGAAATCCGAACGGCTCTTTCGCAGCGACAAAACTTCCTACGAGCAATTTCTTTCCTTCATCGGGCCCGACAAAAAGACGTTTCTGACCTGGCATCAATCGCCGACCGACCCGCCGAATGCGTTCGCCCGAACGCTGGGCAAGCCCCTCGTCGATGACGCGCCCGCTGGCGAAGCGGTCTTTGCTTCCACCAGCGTCGCGATCACTCATATTCTCGATCCGACGCCGGAGGTGCGAGCGATCAAGAAGCGGTTGGTCAAGTACAAGCGCAACGACGGACTCGACTTGTCGTTCACGCTCTATACGCCGCCCGGCTATCAAGAGGGCACGCGCGTCCCGGCCATTCTTTATGCATATCCTCTCGACTACGCCGACGCTTCGAAGGCCGGCCAGGTTGCAGGCTCGCAGGAAACCTTCACTCAGCTGCGGCAATACAGGCTGCTGCTCCTGGCGGGTTATGCCATCATCGACAACGCTTCCTTCCCCATTGTCGGCGATCCCAAGAAGGCTTACGACACCTATCTGGAGCAACTCGTCGCCGATGCCAAGGCCGCAGTCGATGAGGCGGTGCGGCTGGGAGTTGCCGACCCCGAGCGCATCGGAGTCACCGGACACAGCCACGGCGCATTAATGACCGCAAATCTGGTGGCCCACTCCGACTTGTTCCGTGCCGGCGTCGCTACCAGTGGCTCCTACAACAAGACGCTCACGCCTTTCGGTTTCCAGAACGAGCGGAGGTCGGTTTGGGAGGCAACGGATGTCTATCTGAAAGTCTCCCCATTTTTCTTTGCTGACAAGTTGAAGACGCCGCTGCTGATCGTGCATGGCGCGGAAGACGCGAATCCCGGCACTACGCCGATACAGGCCAGCAAGCTCTATGAAGCAATTCGCGGCAACGGCGGTACCACTCGCCTGGTGCTGCTACCGCACGAGCCGCACTGGTATACGGCAATGGAGTCGAACGAACAGCTCATTTACGAGATGCTTCGCTGGTTTGACAAATACGTGAAGAACGCGCCGTCGCGGCCCGTGACGGGAACCCAATAGAAGGCTGCCGCCATCGCATGGCGTGGGTTTGTGTAGAGGACGATAACTATCGAAAAATCGTGAGTAGCGTATCGCAGGTCCCGTCAGCCAAGAAAGCGGCGGCAGATTGAAGTCAGCGGCGGGCGATGGGTTGCCAATCGTTGCTGGGAAGGTGCAGGCTGCTTTTCACTTCTTGGCGGAAGCGCTCCAATATGCCTGGCCGAAATGAATAAAGGCATCTTCGGGCGTGACCCTGCCTCCCCCGAAGTAAGGGATCATCGCTTCGCCACGAATGTACGCCATTCGAGTCGTTCTCCGCCGGCAAACCAAGTTGCAAAGCAACAACGTCAGAACCACGACCCGGAGTTGCAACACACGCTTCTCAAAGAACCCGGCACTGCGAATCACGAGGAGGACGAGAAGACTCTCCGACTGGTAGGTGTGGCTTCTCCATTGATATCATCTTGCAAATGAGAATCGGCGAACTCGCGAAGCGGGCGGGTGTGAGTGTACAGGCGGTCCGCTTTTATGAACGCCGGCGCCTGATGCGTATCCCACGTAGGACAGCGGGGGGATACCGCATTTACTCCGAGGCCGAGCTTGAGATCGTTTCCGTGATCAAGAAGATGCAGCGATTTGGTTTCAAGCTCACTGAAATTCGCCGCGTCCTGCAGCTATGGATTTTGCCCAGTGACGCGGGTGCGGCATCTCCCTACCACCAAGGCTCACGGGAATGCCTTCGCCAGGCGTTGCAACTTGGGGAGATGAAGCTCGAAGCCATGAACCAGCAAATTCGTTCTTCCATTCAATTGCGCGACGAATTGGAACAGGTATTGGGGCAAATTCGCTCGGGACTGAATGCTCCTCCCAAGCCGGTGCAGGCCGCTGCTATGAGAGTGAGAGCGAACCAAACCAAGGGCAACCGATAAGAAAAAACGACGTCCGCCACAACTCGCTTTCAGCCAGAAGCCTAGTTCACAGGCGGAGTCGGTTGCCGCAGGGCTACGGGAGTCGCTTTGGTCTGCCATTGCCGTCCGAAGCGAGTTGCAGATATAATGCTTTTCACTCGGTCGCCGGTTGAAACTGGTTTTACAAGGCCTGCCGCCCCGCTAAGGATTCCACGATGTTCGAACTTGTCTAATTCGCCGCACTTTTGATCCGCCATTGCGGATACCCGTCTTGTCTTCTCTTACGTTTCTTACGTTCTAGCCACGCCGCCCTCCCTGCCTTTGTTTGGCGGACGCGATGCGTAGAAAGTCTGCCAGGTACTTATGGAAGCGGTTACGGCAATCAATTCTCCGCCGCCACCGGAGCACGGCCTGTGGAGATCGCTGTGGGAGGCGATCCGCGGATCCCATCAGGACTACACCAGCGGAAGCCTGAACCGCGCGATTCTGCTGCTTGCGGTGCCTATGGTTCTTGAGATGGTGCTCGAATCTCTGTTCGCGGTGGTGGACGTCTTCTGGGTGGGACGGCTCGGCGCTAATGCCGTCGCCACCGTAGGACTCACCGAGGCGCTGCTGAGCCTGATTTTCGCCGTTGGTATCGGATTGAGCATGTCAACCACGGCGATGGTTGCGAGGCGAATCGGCGAAAAAGATCCGGAAGACGCAGCCGTCGCTGGAGTGCAGGCGATCGTGCTGGGGCTGATCACTTCATTAGCGGTCGGAATTCCGTGCTTCATTTTCGCACCCGACCTGCTGCGGCTGATGGGGGCCTCCGGTGCCATTGTCGCGACGGGTAGCGGCTACACCCGAATTGCGCTTGGCGGCAGTGGCGCCATTCTCATGTTGTTTCTCAATAATGCGATCTTTCGCGGGGCCGGGGACGCCGCTATAGCCATGCGTCTTTTGTGGGTCTCGAATATCATCAACCTGATTCTCGACCCCTGCCTTATTTTCGGACTGCGGCCTTTCCCGCGCCTGGGCGTTACCGGCGCGGCGCTCGCCACCTTCACCGGACGCAGCATCGGCGTGGGCTACCAGTTCTACCGCCTGCTGCGCGGGACCGAGCGCATTCGCATTTTGACTCGTCAGATTCGCGTGGACATTGGTGTTCTGCTGCGATTGGTGCGCGTCTCGCTGACGGGAATTTTGCAGTTCGCCATTGCCCATACCAGCTGGATCGGCCTGGTGCGCATCGTGAGTGTGTTCGGGGCTGCCGCGCTCGCGGGTTACACCATTGCCATACGCATTGTCATCTTTGTCATTCTGCCGTCGTGGGGACTCAGCAACGCTGCAGCCACTCTGGTGGGCCAGAATCTCGGGGCCCAAAAGCCCGAGCGCGCCGCACAAGCTGTCTGGCGCACCGGCTTCTACAACATGCTGTTTCTCGGATCAGTGGGAGTGTTTTTCGTGCTTTTCGCCGGGCCGATCACACGGCTGTTCACCCAGGACCCGGCGGTGGTTCCGCTCGCGTCGACGTGCCTACGCATCATCAGCTGCGGCAACATCGGGTACGCCTACGGCATGGTCATGCTGCAGGCTTTCAACGGCGCGGGCGACACGGTCACGCCCACGATCGTAAATCTCTTCGGCTTCTGGTTGCTGGAGATTCCACTCGCATATTGGCTGGCGATCCCGATGAGACTGCATTCTAACGGCGCCTATATCGCAATTGTGATCGCGGAATGCTCGATTGCCGCCGCCAGCGCGGTGCTGTTCAAGCGTGGAAAGTGGAAAACACAGAAGATCTGAAAGCGGCAGATTAGATCGGAGTGCTTCCCTTGATGGGACAGATCAGATCCACGATCCGAATGGGCGCTACTATGCGCTCCATTCGGAGAGCGGAAGATTCCGGGGGAGAAGCAAGGCGGGAGCGCGAGCCAGGTCCAATCCGCCTCGGCCAGACATCACTACCCGTCGCCCTGTATGGATGCGATACGGACTTTGGCTGTATATATAGCTATGACCTTTTTGCGCCGCCTCGTAACGCCCTCTCGCAGCCGCAAGTCTGGCTGCTATCCAGAGGCCAGATGGGCGAATTGCGCCTTTGGGACGATTCCAGAGTCCATCGCTTTGCTGGTGCTGTTATCGTTGGTGCATCCATCGCGGGCCTTGGCGGCGAATCCTGACCTGGAGACTGTGCTTGCTGGCTCGCGCCAGCGTATTGAAAAACTGGACTACCGCGCGACCGGGCGACTCTCACGCGTGGAAGGCAACGGCAAGCGCACGAGCTACAAGTTTGTCGCCAAGGCTCACTGGTTTCCTGACGGTCTGCGTCTGCTATGCGAAATCTCGGGGCCTGACTCGGAGAAGACAAGCCTTCTTCTGCATATGAGCGTGAGTGGGCTCGTGACCATCGAGGCGGTGCTTCCGGGCGAGAAGACCGCGAGTGTCTTGCCATTCAAACGTTGGAACGACCCACTCATGGGAACAGATTTCTCCTATGAAGACATGGTAGAGAGCCAGTTCTTCTGGAAGCATCAGGAACTCCTGGCACCGGAGAAATACGGGGCACGGGATTGCGTTGTCCTCAAGAGCGTGTCCGGCTCTCAGGACCGGACTTACTATGATTCGGTCACATCATGGATTGACCGCGGCATTTTGTACCCTGTGCATGTGGTAAAGACGCCTCGCGGGACGGGACAGGAGAAGGAGTTCATTTACTATGGGCTGCGGCAGATCGGCGGCATGTGGTCCGCATCGCAGGTGGAGGCAAAGCTGCAGGGCAACCCCGGCTCCTCGATTCTTGTAATCGAAGGGGGCTCGGGAAAGGCAAATCTTGGACGCAAGGACTTTGATATCAGCCATTCCAGCGGTCAAGGAGAGAAACTGAAATAAAGCGAGTTGCTCAGTTAGATCGTGGTCAGGCCCTGTGCCCCTGGAGCATCCGCGTTGTACGTCGTCATGGGACAAGCTCCTTTTCAGATGCCGCCGGCGCCCCACGTAAGCCAAAAGGCCACCAATTCCAGTCGCCGGCAAGTTGCAATAGGGCCGGCCCAACAACCATCCGCACTACCGTAGCGTCAAGGAACACTGCCACGGCGAGCGTAAAGCCCAGCATTTGTACGACCAGAAAGCTTCCCACGGTGAACGCGGTGAAGACGGCAATCATAATTGCTGCGGCGCTCGTGATCAGCCCGGCGGTCCGCGCCAGGCCCTCAATCACCGCGGATCTCTCGGATAAACCGCACCGCCGTTCTTCGAGGACGCGGGCGACCAGGAAAACCTCATAGTCCATGCTCAAACCGAAGACGATGGCAAACGAGAGAATCGGCACGATCGGGTATACGGTGCCGGTCGGACCGTCGAGCCCAAAGAGTTTGCTACCGTGACCTTCCTGAAAAACGACGACCAACGCTCCGAAAGAAGCGCCAACGGAAAGCAGATTGAGCAGAATTGCTTTGACCGCCGCAAAGAGAGACCGTAACCCGATAAGGAGCGCCAGCAAGCTCCCCAATACGACTTCAAGGACCACCCTTGGCAACCGCTCTTTTACCACCGAGTCATAATCTGCTTCGAGCGCGGGAACGCCACCGACGCGCAGCACAGCGCCGGGCACGCCGACTATCGTCGCGACATCGGAGGAACGCACCTCCCGCACCCATCGTATCTGTTCGTTGGGCGAAAGACTGGAGACGGGCAGCAGCTCAATCAAGGTGGCCCGGCCATCGCTGCGAAGAAAACTCTTGCGGATTGGCTCGGGCACATCGACGACAGCATTCGCACTGTCGGACATTCCCGTGAGGGTCGGAAGAGATAAGACCTCTTCCGTTCTGGGGTCGCTCTGGAAGAGCTTCGTCAAACGACTGACTGCAAGCCAGCCAGTTGGCGAGAGCGGCGGAGACTGTGGGGGCAACTCCAGGATCACACGGAGGGACTGCACAATGCCCGACCGCCCCATGTCTTGAAGCGTGTACAGGGCTTGCACCGACTCGGCTGCGGCGGGGAGCGAGTCATGGTCAGGAACCCCGGGAGAGATTCTCCGTGACTGGAAGGCAAGGATCACCAGCGGAATCCCGGCGACAAGCAGAGCGGTCCAGGGCCGGCGAGTTATGATGCTGCCCCACCACACCCACCGCTCACTCGCCCCCGTTTTGAATCGTTTGGCCGGAAGACGGACTCTGGCGGCATTGATGCGATGCCCCAGCAGACCGAGTACCCAAGGCACGATGAACGTGCACAGCATGACACTCAAGACCGTTACCAGCAGGCCCGCGATCCCGATGGAGCGCAGTTCGCTGATGGGCACAGTCAGCAGCGCTGAAAATCCGATTGCGACCGTTGTAGCCGAGATGATCAGCGTCCGCCCCGCTTGCCCGGCCGCAATATCCGCAGCGTGGCCGGGATCATGTCCTTCAGCCAATGCTTCGCGAAACCGGCTCACCATCAGCAATGCATAGTCGATGCCCAAGCCAAGGCCGAGCATCGTCGCCAGATTCTGTACCAGAATCGACAGCTGCAGGTAATGCGCGAGCAGCGCAGCCGCACCCAACGCCATCGAGATTGAGAGTACTCCAACTCCCAATGGCAATATCGCCGCCACAAAACTGCCGAAAGCCAGCAACAGAAGCACGAGAGTTACCGGCATCGCGCGTTCCTCGGCATGGTTGACGTCATCTGCACTGACCTTGCGAAGATCGAAGTTCAGTGGCGTTTCACCGGTTATCTTCAGTTTGATATCGGGGTATTGCGACCTAAGCTGACCTTCCATCCAGTCTGCTCTTGCCCGCAGTTTGGGAACCAACGCCTCGACAGTTTCATCGTGCGGGTCCAAGCCGACGATGATCAAGGCCCCGCCGTTGTTCCCAGTGAACAGAGGATCGGGCCAATCCAGACTCGAGACGGCACCCGACACTCCTGGCACACCACGCAATGAACCGGTTAAGAAGCCCAATGCGTCTGCGCCTTTGGCGGAATCCGGATCGGGAATACCGCTGATCACAAGAACCAGACGGTGGGCGTACGGAGACTGGAAACGCTGCGCCAGTTCCAGGTCAACTTTCTCGGATTCTCCGCCCTTGATGTGAACAACTGTCTCCAGGCGACGTTCGACTTTGTAGGAAAAGGGCAGCAGTGCAAGCGCCATGACAAACCCCGACATTGCAAACCAGAATCGGCGGTGCGCGGCATGATGGTCAGTCTTCAGACTTGGCATTACCATGGAAAATCGACGTCGTCTCCTGGTTCGTCCGACAGCAATGAAGCGGCTCCGGTGATCGAATACATCCATCATATAGGGTCAAACCGGGTGTTCGTCGGGTTCGGCCTTGAGCCTAGTGAACCATGAACGATAGCCGTGAGGAACTGGCTACTAAGCGGTTGTCAATCGAGCGACGTGACGGACAAAGGCTTCGCTGTGATGCTCGCCGATCGTCATCAAGGTACGAATCAGAAGGCTCAGAGAGGATCAGTAACGGGAAACGATAGGGCCCTATCGCGACTGCCCCGAAAGAAGAAGTGCGGGAATGTGCAGGTCGCACTTCTTGTTCAACGGTTACGAACTGCACTTTGGGTTTGGATGGATGGTGCCAAGGCGGAGATCCCTGACTCAGCAGCTGCGCTCAGCCTCATAGCAAAACCAGTACAGTCAGGAATTGCTTCAATTTCGCGCTCTGCTCCATTGCGGCGGCAAGCAACCACGCGACATGTCGACGCAGACCGCTGAATTGCGGCAAGGCATCCGGGTTCGACCAACGGTGCTGGACTGCCAAGTCGGGAAGTATTACGCGTTCCCGAATCGTACATCAACGGCAGAGAGTCCTGGTCCGTTCGTTCAACGGTCATAAACTGGGTTCAACATTTATCTGGGCCGTAATACAGGCATGAGCTCGATCTCCCCGGACCTTCTGAATTCGTATTGCCTCTTTCAAGGCAAGAAGCTGCGACCTGGTACGGGGAACCGCAATCAAATAGGAAATTACCGAGCAACTGGAGGGGTGTCATGGCCACACTCGAAGTAGCGTTCCTGCACAGCCAACTGGAGGAGCGGAAGCGCCGCTTGGTAGCAGCGATTGCGCTCGCACCGCAGAAAGCCGGATTCGCTGGTCTTCTGCGTGAAGTCGATTCGGCGCTGGAACGAATGGCCACGGGCAACTACGGGCTGTGCCAGGAGTGCCACGAAACCATAGAACAGGACCGACTGCTGGCGGACCCGCTGGTGCGCTACTGCCTCGACCACCTTACCGAGTCACAACGAGCCGCACTGCAATATGACCTCGATCTGGCCTCCCAAGTGCAGCGCCATCTTTTGCCACAAGTCGACCTGCAGGCAGGTGGTTGGGACACAAGCTATTATTACGCTCCGCTCGGTCCGGTCAGTGGCGACTACTGCGACTTGATCCCCTCCGATGGACAGCTCTTCTTTGTGCTTGGCGACGTCTCCGGCAAGGGCGTGGCCGCCTCTATGCTGATGGCGCAACTTCACGCTTTGTTCCGCAGCCTGACTGGAATGGCCCTGCCGCTTGGCCAGATGGTCACCCGGGCTAATCGCGTGTTCTGCGAGAGCGCGTTGGCCGGGCAGTACGCCACTCTGGTATGCGGATTGGCTAAGCCCACAGGAGAGGTGGAAATTCATAACGCTGGCCACTTGCCCGCGATCATGATCGGGAGCGGTGGCGTGTTGCGCATTGAATCCACCGGTTTGCCGCTGGGGATGTTCCACGAAGTCGATTTCTCCGCTACACGCCTGCACATGGAAACTGGAGACATGCTATTCCTCTATACCGACGGCCTGTCGGAAGCGCGTTCCGCTGACGATGAATACGGCGTGGATCGCGTCATGCGTGTGGTCCGTCAGGCAGCCGCAAAGCGCCCCGCCGAACTCGTCGCCGCCTGCCTCGGCGATCTGCGCACTTTTGTCGACGGCCCGCCATTCGATGATCTGACTTTGCTGTCCATCCAGCGAATGGGCTGAGCGTCGTGGCGGATTTTGTTCACCGCCGGCGCGGACGTGGATCCGGCCATCTCAGCTCGCCCAAATTCGCCGCTTGGCGAAAGTCCCGATAGAAGCACTCCCGACAGGAGCACCCAATGACCGGCGGTAGAACGTGCAATCGATTGGCATCCGTTGATTGGCCGGCAATTCGCCGGGCACTAGCCGATTCGGAAGGGCGACTTTCTTAGGCTATTGTCCCTGGAGGGCGTCGATATCGTGGTTTTCGCGTTCGTCCTCGTACACGTCCGCGACCGCCACACCAACGGCTCCGAGCAGATTCCTGTACTGCTCGGCCCCTCGGGAGAGTGATTCCGACCCTGTCATTCCATCATTCCAAGCGGCGGTTTTGGCGGAAAGGTGAATGCACCTGATAGTTCATCGATATTCTCAACCTCGGCTCTAATTAGCAGGAAGAGATTCGTTGCCCATGCTGGCATGACCATTGGCTTGTAGTGCTTGAAGTATCGCCCTCAGCAATCGCCTGAAAAGCCGCCAAACATGATCCGTTCGAAACCGGATGCCGCGATCGCCCGGGGTGTGCGCTGTCGGAAGTGTGGGCAGTCTGTGAGTCCCCACTGGGCCTCCGGGAGGAACCGCGTCTGATATCGGATGATGAACTACCGAGCGGGTGCGTAGGTAACCGCATTGTCCGCGGTGCTGATTGCATGCTCCGCTCGGCGCGCGAGAAGCAACAAACCGTGGCTGCGGGCTTCCGCTGCAAATGACGTGAGACGTGAACGGCCAAGCGCGGGAGACGTCTTCATGTCCAACTCGTCGAGCGCGAGGCGGGCTTCGTATTCAAGGCTGTAATATCCCAGCCTCCTGGCGGTAGCTTCGGTGGCTTCCAATCGCCGGCGTGCGCTTGCAATCATCGCTGATCCAGCTGGGCTGGGGGCCGCCTGAGAGATTTCGACATGCGCTGTTTGAATAAGCGATTGGTAATGTCAATGCTGGATCCGGGCTGGAGCGGCCCAGCTCTGCTGCATGCTCAATCGCATTACGAGAATCCTTTAGCTTGCTTTGCAGAAGCAGAGCACGGCTGAGGATGGTGTACGCACTAATTGTGTCCGGATCGGCCTTCTCCTTTTCGAACTGGGCGATTGCCGCGCTTAGTATTGGCTCGGCTTGGTAGGGATGGCCTTCCTCGAGAGCGAGATCGGCGAGCGCGACTCGGCTCTCTTCGATGGTGTTCAGGTCGCCAATCTTCTGGCTCGCTTCGAGGACGGCTTGGTATTGTTGCCGCGCAGATTGGAGATCTCCTTCCACCTTCAAAACCTCTCCCAACTCGCTCATGGAGCCGGCTGCGTTCGTACCAAGATGCGAACGGCTTGTATCCACGGCCTGCTGAACAAGGCGATGTGCTTCTGGCACATGGCCTCGTGTCAACTCAAGATCACCGAGCCGGTACAACAAATATTCCGGTTGTTTGTGATCCAGGGAGGCATCGATCTTCAGCGCTTCGCCGTAAAGCCTGGCAGCTCCCGGCAGATTGCCACGGAGATACAGGATGTCCGCAATGTTGCCGACGGTGATCTCGGTATTTGGCTTATCCCCGGATTGCTCGAAATGCACCTTGGCTTGCCGATAGAGCCGCTCGGCCCGATCGAAATTGCCCTCGTTGGCAAAGTCAATCGCCATGTTATTGAGTACAAGCCCCGTTTTGGCATGTTCGCCCAAGTCTTGCAGTATATCGAGTGCTCGCCGATAGAGGGCAATCGCCTGTTCGAGGTGCCGGTGACCGCCCTCGGCGTCAGCCATCAGGCGGATCGTATCGGCTGCCCCCGGGCGATTCCCCGCGGCCATGAAAATGTTGTATGCCTCGTCGCATGACGCCGGTGGCTGGTCTGGGATTCCCTCATAGATCAGATGGATGGGTTGCAACTTTCAGGGTTGCTGGCTGGTGGTGTGAAAGAATCGCGAAATGACAACCCGACCGGCGATCTTTAAATGGCGGCAGACCGAATCCGGCCTCATCTTCTGTGCGGTGCGGTGGTATCTTCGCTATTCTCTTTCGCTGCGCGATGTTGAGGAGTTGCTGGAGGAGCGCGGTCTCCATGTCGATCACACAACGGTTTGGCGCTGGGTGCAGTGTTACGGGCCGGAGTTGGACCAGCGACTGCGGCCGCATCTCAAGCCGACCAACAAGTCCTGGCGAGTGGATGAAACCTACGTTCGCGTGAAGGGGCGCTGGTGTTACTTGTATCGAGCCATTGACTCCAACGGTGCCACCATCGACTTCTTGCTGTCAGCATTCCGTGACGCCGATACTGCCAGGCGGCTATTTCGCAAGGCGCTCAGCGACCGGTCCTATCCCCAACCTCGAGTGATCAACACGGATCTGGCGCCGATTTACATCTCCGCGATTCCCGACAGTAAGAAGGAAGGAACGCTGCGCACGCGCTGTCGGCACCGACCCGTGCAGTACTTGAACAACATTCTGGAACAGGATCATCGAGCCATCAAACGTCGAGTCAAGGCCAAGCAGGGCTTCCGAGAATTTCAGGCGGCCCGACGAGCGATTCAAGGCCACGAAGCGCTTCACATGATCCGGAAGGGGTTGCAGCGATGCTAGTTGGCATGCTAGCTGGTGAAAGTCCAGTCGGTGGAACTTGCCCAGTTGCCACCGTAGTTATATCCGGCGGCGGAGCGGGAGACCAATCCGTCGGAAGCCCGGAAGTAAAAGTCCACGTTGGCTGGGTGAAGACCTGGTCAGCTCCGACTGGTGGGCGAGCAAATCGACAGGTTGCAACGAAAGTGAACCGTAGTGAAGCCTCGAAAACGGATCACCCCACGAGAATCGGAGGGTGGGGAATTTGGAAGTGCCGAGACCACAATCCCCTTTGGTCGAAGGCCAGCGTCGTCGGTGAAGGAACTGGGTATATGCAGCCGAATGAACTTCCCGTGGTCGCGGAGGACGACATGTCGATACAGAGTGCCAACGAAAGCACGGATCCACTCGTGGGTTGCCTAGGTCGCAGTAGGCGGCACAGCGAAGGCATCTCGTATAAGCCGTTTCGGTGAAGTCGAGATGTGCCTGCGAGTGGGGCGCATGGGACCAGTTAAGTGAGGATGGACCGGGACAATATAACCCGGACCGGAGCGAGGGTCCCTGGGGTAGAGCGGCGATAGCTGCTCGCACGGAGGTGTTCAGGCTTAGCCCGTCTCCCGACTCTGAACGGGAAAAGACGAGGTTCAGCGATGAGCACGAAGGACGGATGCAAACCGCACGACGCGCAGACCGCGCAGTCGACGGGAAGGCGCCGCCTGATATACCGGCCTTGAAGCCGTACTGGGGAAAACCCGCTGTACGGAATTTTAGGGAGGACAATGGAAACGTCGGCATCATCCGAAGCCCGGTACGCGCCATTGTCCTACCCGGCCAGGTCCGATGGGTGGCAGGAGACAACCTTCTTCGCCAGATTCAGTTCATCGACAGCCTTTTCCAGTTGGCAACCTAAGAACGCACGACAGACGCTCGGCGACAAAGCTGGCTGCATTGTGAAAGTTGCAACACATCCGTAAATACTCACTTATTCTCTCCTAACTCATTCACCACCTTCGCCAGGGTAGGATATGATGAGCGCGGATGAGCGCCAATGAAAGGCTGGCCCGATGGCGAACCCGGAACATCTCGCAAAACTCAAGGAAGGTGTAAAGGCTTGGAATGCGTGGAGAAAGGCGAACACCAAAATAGTCCCGAATCTCGACGACGCCGACCTCCGCGAGGCAAAACTTAGTGGGGCCAACCTAAGGAAAGCGAGGCTCCGACACGCACGCCTCCGCAAGTCGGACCTTAGGAGGGCTAACCTCCGAGGCGCGAACCTCATGGGGGCCAACATCCGACGGGCGAACCTCAGCGCTGCAAAACTCGGGGCGTTCTTCGGCGGCGCGGACCTCAGGGGGGCGAACTTCAGCGGGGCGGACGTGACCGGGGCGAGCGTTTACCATACCATCTTCGGAGACAACGACCTGAGCGACGTGAAAGGCCTTGAAACGGTGGGGCACAGAGGTCCTTCGACCATCGGCATCGACAGCATCTACCGCTCCCACGGCAAAATTCCGCTGGCCTTCCTGCGCGGGGCTGGAGTTCCCGAAAACTTTATCGAGTACATGGGGTCCCTCACCGGGAAGGCCCTTGAGTTCTATTCCTGCTTCATCAGTTATTCCACCAAAGATCAGGAATTCGCAGAGCGCGTCCACGAGCACTTGCAGAACAAAGGAGTCCGTTGCTGGTTCGCCCCGCACGATCTGAAGATCGGAGATCGCTTCCAGGAAGAAATCGAGCAGAGCATCCGCGTCTACGAAAAACTACTGATCATTCTCTCCAAGAACTCCGTCAACAGCCCGTGGGTCGAGCGCGAAGTGCAAGCCGCCATAGAGAAAGAACACCGCCAGCCCGGAGAAACCGTCCTCTTCCCCATAACCCTCGATGACGCCATAATGGATTCCAACAAAGCCTGGGCAGCGGACATCCGCCGCACTCGTCACATCGGAGACTTCCGCAGGTGGAAAAACCACGACGTATCAAAGAGCGCATTTGAACAGCTGCTCCGCGCGATCTTAAGACCAAAGGCGCAAAGGTAGCGTAGTCTTGAAAGAGCGGCACAGTTCACTTCGCTATAGAATCTCCCAAGGCCCGCCCGCAAAAAGATCGATCTGGAAAAGGTGAAGGCATCACTGGCGACGTGTTGCCCACAATGCGGATACCGAATTCCACCGGCAGAATTGAGCAGAATAAGTACTACCCGAGTGCGCTGCCCGAAGTGCGCAGCAATTTTCAAAGCAAGCGCAATGGCCTGATTCGTACTCTGGTTGGAGGGTTTCGGATGCCTGTTGAACGACAACTGATCGCGAAGTTACAACCTTTCGCAAATGATCGCGGTCAAAATTATTCGAGCCAACGCGCAGTTATCATCTGAATAGGCAATCACATCTGAGGTGAGCCTTGCTACGACTCATTGCTGCGCTCGTATTGTCTTTTCTCTGTGGCGTCACCCCGATGGCCCAGACTCCGCCTCCGGAGAGCAAAGTGGAGGGCAACGTGGTCACTGCGGAGCGCGATCCGGCGGTACGAATTGAATTGCCCAAGGCTGCTCAGTACATCGGAGCAGATCGCTGGGCGCTCTATGGCATGGCGGATTGTGAACTGCACGCTTTCATCGAAGCAGATACGCAAAAGAACGTTCAGCGGCTGTATTGGGTCCAATTTGAGGGTTACTTGCCGAGTCACCCTGACTTGCATCACACCTACGACTCCCCAAAGCATGCGACCATCGGCGGCATGGATTTTTATGTGGACTCCTGGGTGCGGACGAAGGACGCGACTATAGAATCGGGTTCTGACCGAGAGCACATCGAGACGCTCGTGCGTGCCAAGGGTTATCGGATGCCAGAGGCAATGATGTATGTGCGCCTCGTTCACCTGGTGGATAAAGAAAAGCGCAAGGAGTTGATGATTATCTATGGCGAGAATCTCGGGCCCACCGGATTGACCCCAGCAGAACTGAGCGTGGGCGGCAAAGCCCACGACCGGTGGCCGGGAATTGCCGATGCTCTGCTTGAAGATGCGCAGAGGCGCATCACGGTTGAGCGGGCAAAACCATGATTTGAGATGCACACCCCTATTATGGCGTTACGGTCACTTGTAAGGCGAGCGTTCGCTCGGCCATCCGCTCACGGACGCGGGAGATGTTCTGACGGGGTACGAGAGAACTGAGTCAACTGGAGAACCCGGCTGCGCACCAAGGGAAACATCGTGCTAGAAGACTCGTCCAACACCTCGTTGGCGTCGAAGGGAAAGCCGGCGCCACTCTGCACGGCGGTGACAAACGCGGTCTGCAATATCCGGCCAATGCGTCAGGTAAAAGCTGGATTCGCGGAGTAGGGCTCTACACCGGCACCGAGGTGATTCCATTTGGCAATCTGCATGGTGTGCCGGTATCTTTAGTTCTGGGCGACAGCCAAGTAATTGGTTTCAAACGATGTGCAATCTCATCCAGAGGAACTGCCAGACGGAGCAGAATGGATGGATCGCGTGTAACAGGGAGTGACAATAGATGACGCGAGAAAAAATATTGGAAGAGCGCCTCGCCCGCGACCGCCAGATCCAGCTCAGCGTGATCGGTAGGAAGTCAGGCAAGACAATCTCGAATCCCGTCTGGTTCGTAGCAGAAGGCGACACACTGTACCTCCTGCCCGTGCACGGCTCGGGGACGCAATGGTATAAGAACGTCCTGAAGAACCCGGCGATTCGGATTGATGCGCGGGGCTCGGCGGTAGAGTTCCGAGCGAAGCCGATCAAGGAATCCAAGACGGTGAAATCCGTGATCGAAAAGTTCCGCGAAAAGTATGGGGCCGGAGATGTCAAGAAGTACTATTCAAAGTTCGACGCGGCGGTTGTGGCAGAACTAGCGAATCCCTGACGGCCGGTGTCCAATCGAACGGCATGACACACTTTAGATTCCTCTTGCGGAGGAGCGTGAAGTCTCTCACACCCTGCTTCCCGGATAAGCGAGTCGAGACCGCCGAATCAATTCGACTGCTCGATAACGCACCTGACGAGACTGTCGTGGCGGCAGCCACGACCGGGAGGCTTCTTCTCGTCGCGCCAAACCGCAGCGATTTCAGAGAGTGCGTGCGCAACTGCGTCCGATAGTCCTCGAAGAAGCCGATGGGGTGCCAAGCGGCAAATGGCATGGTTTTCTTGATTTCACGAGCGCCATGTCCCCGATAAGATGCTGAAGAATCCAAGGTTCCCCGAAAGGCCGCCTCCGGCGCAGATTATTTGCGCCCACTCGACGAAGTTCAGAAGAGCGGTCGGAACGTCAATGTCCGCCTGGGGGCGGCAGCATCGACCCGTTCGCGCAGGCGAAGTAGGCAACCTCCCGCGGATCTTGGGCCTCAAAATGCTGCTCCGCTCGGCGGACTGGGCCATCCGTGTCAGTCGGCATTGATCTCTGGGACCTGATTCCATAGGAAATTGTCCGTCGAGAGATCACAATCCTGGCAGGCTCCAGAACTTCCGCCCACGTATGAACGCGATGATAGACGCTGTCAACCGGCGTTCCATCGAGACCAAACAAGGCGGCTAGATCGACTTATGGATCGTCAGGTCTCTTCTCGGCTGGTGCGCTCTTCCGTCCACTAGGTATTGCGCAGCCTTGGATGCTTTCGCCGTGAAAGAGTTTGCAATTTGAACCAAACGCTGCCAACTTTTGTCGCATCCAAGATGCAGTTCGAGACTCTAGTCAGGAGACAACACCATGGCGCATTACGGACTTCTAGGGAAATTACAAACTCGGCGAAACCGCCGAAGATATACGCGGAACAACACTCTACGGAGCGCAAGGCGAGAAATTGGGCAAGATAGATGACGTGATCTTCGATCATGCCACGGGAGACATTCAATACGCGGTGGTCGATAGCGGAGGATGGCTGATGACCAAAAAGTTTTTGCTGCCTGCCAATCGCCTTCGTTCCTCCACGGAACATGAACACGATTTTGCTTCCGACCTCAGCAAACAGCAGATTGAGAACTTTCCTGCCTATGACGACCACGATCTCGAATCGCGAGATCAGTGGGCCGACTTTGAGAGCCGGTATCGCTCGAAATGGGAGTCCGGACCCGTAATGCACCGGAAAGGTACGGATCGGAATATCACTCCCGCCACCCAGCAATTGGAAGGCAACCCATCCTCAATGGAAGCGGCCGGCGAGTCCTCATCCCAGTTATCAACCAGCCTTGATCGGGATGTCGACGATGAACAAGAAGATGTAATCGCCGCCAGTTCGCCGACCGAACGCGTTATCCCGGCAGGCACGGATGCAGTGATCATCAGCAGTAATGCCTCTGGCATCGGACCGCGGTGGGATAGGTTTCGAGATCGTCTGCGCGAACGGCGCAAGGAGGCTGTCTCCACCTGCGTTTCCTGCGGCGTCAGTCGCACGCCCTCGAGAGTTTCCGAAGACACGGACACGTTAAAGAAAGCGGGGTAACTCCGATAAACGGTTGTGACGAAAGTCACGCCGAGCAACATGGACGCTCGCCATAGAATTTGATCATGAAAAGAACCCTACTTCTGATCACGGCGTCCTCGCCACAGATCCAACGGGTACGGCGTCCTCGCATTCTGAACTTCCAGCAGATCACAATGCCGTATCTTGCCGCTTTCGCACCGCCGGATTGGACGGTGATACATATTGATGAGATGGTGACGCCAGTCGATGTCGAGATGCAAGCGGACCTGGTGGCGATTACTTTCCACACGCCGAGTGCGCTGCACGCATATGCCACGGCAGACCAGTTTCGACGGCGGGGAATTGCGGTGGTGCTCGGTGGCCCCCATGTGACTCTGCTGCCCGATGAGGCGCAGGCGCACGCGGATGTGATCTTCGTCGGTGAGGCGGAAATTCACTGGCCGCAATTCTTACGCGAATTTGAAGCGGGTCGCCATCGTCAGAGGTACTATTCGGCGGAACCACCGGCCCTGGAAGACATCCCGATGGCGCGGAAAGATCTGTTTCACCGGCGCGACCATACGGGGGGAGTCCTGTTTGCCACCCGCGGCTGCCCGCACCATTGCGATTTCTGCACGCTCGCGGTGATGTATCAAAGCCGTGTGCGCAAGCGACGTGTGGAATCCGTCGCAGAAGAGTATGGCTCTTTCCCTGGCAAGGTGATCATTTTGTGGGATGACAATATCGCGAGCGACATTGAGTACGCTAAGACTCTCTTCAGGGCTCTCGCTCCCCATCGGAAGTGGTGGAGCAGTCAAGCAAGCATCCATGCCGCTCGAAACGATGAGTTCCTTGAGTTGGCCGCGAGAAGCGGCTGCAAACAACTGTTCGTCGGGCTGGAGTCGGTCTCGCAAGCCAGCCTGAATGAAGTGCAAAAACGGTTCAATCGAGTGTCCGACTATGCCCAAGCAATTGAGCGGATCCATTCCCATGGCATTGCTGTGCAGGTGGGCATCGTTTTCGGTTTCGATAGCGATGAGCCGGCGATTTTCAGCGAAACATTGGACTTTCTCGAGGCGACAGGAGTGCAGAATGCAACTTTCAACATCCTGACCCCCTTCCCAGGGACTCGGCTCTACCAACGTCTCGAGACAGAAGGCCGGATTCTAACGCACGACTGGAGCAAGTACAACGGCCGGGCCGATGTGGTCTTCCGACCTAGACTGATGAGCCCGGAGGAGCTTTTGGCTGGATACGAATATGCGAACCAACGCTTCTACTCATGGCGAAGCGTATGCAAGCGTTTAGCGCGCTCTCCGGTGGGACTGTCTTGGACTTTACCCTTAAACTTGGCGTATTTGTTCGCTTCTTCTCTTCTTCTCCCACTTCCACACACTGCTGCACGATCTGTGCAAACAGCTCCTCGAACAGGTTCGACTCCTGAAGCCGCCCGTGACGGATCTTGGAGAATGTCGAGTGATGTGGGACCTCCTGATCGAAACCCAGCCCCGTAAACCAGCGCCACGCCAGATGCATGCGCAACTCTTCCACCAGCTTGCGCGCGCATGGTAACTGGAACCTCATGGGCAATTGGAAAAGGAACAATGTTCCGCTCGTGTCCTTGTACATCCAGGTTAACGGCTCGCCGGTTGTCGCGCATGGCGATGTGTCCTCGACCGGACGGTTACGAAACAACAGCGATCGCGTAGTTGCCGACGAGGTAAGCGTCCTGCCACGAACCGATCCGTCTTGAGGCACTCCCACCGCTCACCCCTCAAAGTCATGACACAAAAACGACACAATCTGGACATGCGGAGCCTCTAGCCCGACAGCAGTAGGCGATAATTCCAACGCTGGAGAAGTGAGAGAGGCTGAAGGCGGCGGTTTGCTGCTAATCGAATCGCACCGTGTTTGTGCTACTTGTCAACTTGTCAGGCCCCAACTCCTTCACATAGCTCATAGCAGTTGTCGCGTTTTCAGTGCGAGACCACAAGGTAGTTTCGTCCCGCCAATCCTGTCCCTCCAAGTGCGGTTGGAGACAGCCTCACCCGGCGATGAGTGGAGCACCCGTTTTTATTGATTTGGCTTCACTCGCTCCAACTTCCAGGGCTTGACGGCCGGAACTGTGCGGGCGACTTCGGGCGGGACTACGACCTGAAGCTGCGCCTGATTGGCTCCGGTGAGCTTCATTTCAAATTGGACATCCTGGGATGTGATGAGCAGTGTGCCGTTGGTCAGTCTGGCTTCACTGATCGCGTCTTCTCCCTCGCCGACGCTAACGCCGGTAAGCTCTCCACTCTTTGGGTCCACATTGATATCGGCGTGACTGACTGTTCCGGTTAGTGCGTCCTGCTTCTTCGCCAGCTTGATGGTTTGAAAAGTCTTGCCCTTGAATTTAGCCTGCCAGGTACCGACGAATGGCTGCAGGTCGGCATCCGTGCTGTGGTTTTGAGTGACCTGAACTGAAAACGCCGATACTGCGAGACACGCGGCAATCAAAAGCGTCGCGGCGCTAACGGCCGAGACCCGCGACCACGTCTGGCGAGAGTGATTGGCACGCGTGAGTAGATTCATGATGCGGTCCTCCAAGGTGTTTGTATCGCACAGTCCCATGGTGTAGCCAATCGCCGGCGGACGCTGCTTTGCGGCCATAGATTGGGCGATGCTCAAAAGGGAGCGGGCGTACTGAGCATTGGTGGATAGACATTTCGCCGCGATCTCGTCGCAGGCTAATTCCCGAGTTTGATCGATGCGCGCCTTGATCAGGGCAGCGGCGGGATGAAACGAGATCGGCAAGATCAGGAGTTCGTACAACAGGTTCAGAACAAAATCGTGCCGTCGGACGTGGGCCAACTCGTGACCCAGCACAGCAGAGAGTTCGTCCCCTGACGCTTCCGAGAAAAACGATTCCGGCAACAGCAGAATCGGGTTACAGACTCCCAGCGTTGCCGGCCATTGGTCTTCCCGTGACAGCAATATGGGCACGGATTTCATGCCCAGCAGCGACTGACATTGATCCACCGCATTTCGCATCGCGGGCGATACCCGAGGCTCACTTGACTGGCGCACCATCGTGCTCAGGGCCCACCAACCACAAAAAAGGCGGATTGCCCGGTAGGTAACGAAGCTCAGGTAGAGCATTGCGACCAACCCAACCCAGAGCGGGCCGAACTGGAGCGCCTCATCGGCATTCCGCATTCGCCGCCAGAGAGCCCATGAAGTGCCAGTTACGCCTTTCTCAGCGGGCTGAACAACGCGCGCCTCCGCAACCGACTCGGACGTCGGCTTGTCGGCGATTCGAGAGCCGCGTAGACTGGCGAGCGGAAGCACAACCGCAAGCAAGACCGCAGCAACCCACAATGCATGCCGGTTCGCGGATGGGCCACGCCGCAAAGCTCGCGAAAGAACTTCGCTGACTGAGGCGATCACGCATGTCATCCATAGGGCATTCGTGACGTAGGTGACGATGATCTCGTTAATGGGACTCATCGGCGTCTCCCTTCTTTCCGCGCTCGTGCTGCTCTACCTGGCTGCTCAACTCCTCAAGTTTTTTTGGGTTTAGCTGCCGGTTCTTCACCAGACTCATCAGAAGTCCGTCCACGGAGCCGCCAAAGAGACGGTCGATCATGTCCCCAATCGCATTACTGGCTGCCTTGTCACGCGTCAGCAGCGGCGCGTAGTCGAACGCCCGGCCGCGAAGCCTGCGCCGCACCTTCCCCTTGCGATGGAGCACATTCAGCATGGTCTGCACGGTTGTGTAGGCCAGTTCTTGTGATTCGGCAAGTTTTTCCTGCACTATTTGCACATTTGCGGGACCGAGGTCCCACAAGACATTCATGATCTGCAACTCCAGAGGCGTGAGTTGCTGCTGGGATTTCTTCTTGCCCATCCCCAATCTCCTAAAGTATTAGGACAGTACTGCCGTTCGGGTTAATTTGTCAACTAAAAAGTTAGGAGATAAGCTACGCGTTACCAGCGCAGGCCTAGCCGCTAGCCTGCAACTGAGTGCTGGCAACTCGCCTAAGCTTCCTCAACAATTTCCCGCTCCATGATTTAACGGAAAGGTCTATGTGGGCCATATTCCGGCTAGCGTAAGCAAGGCAACTTGAGGTATGAGCAGCAGCGGAAATCTACGAGGGTTCTGCTGAAACTTGGCTCGACAGTCAAACAGGAAGCCGTCTGTAAACTGATAAAAGGAATGGCTCCTCAGGTAAGACCCGAACCTACTTTCCTCCGCTTAAGGAAGTCGTTTTGCATCCTGTGCTTGCGGCTTCGGGATTCTGTGTCCGCAGCATGCGCCTGCAGGCATTAGCGGACTCCAGAGCGCCGAGGTGACAGCGTTGGGCTCCAGTGGCGCTCCGCTACCGGTTAGTTTCAATGCTATCGCCCTCCTGTGCTGTACCAGGTAAACCTGACTACTACTTTCGCAGTCGGCAATAAACGCCCGGGCATCACCCTTCGACGGCGCGAACTTTGGGTGGCGAACTTTACTATTACGATAACAACGCGACCAAGCTACGGGCGAACGACGGCACGGAAGTCGGCACCTTTGGCGTAGGGACCAATCCATATGGAGTTACGTTTGATGGAGCCAACATCTAGCAATACCGCAATACCAACAGCGCTAATGTGACCAAACTGCGGGCGAGCGATGGTACAGTGCTTGGCACCTTCACCGTGGAGGTTGGACCTCTAGCTACAGTTTTTGACGGCGCGAACATCTGGGTGGCAAACCAGGGTGGCAACGGCATTGCTCCGAAGTTTCCCTGATGAGGTCCGGTCGATGAGTGTTAAGGCGATTTTTGAAGAATCCGACCTCGGCATGGCCGTTGACGGCTTAGAATCGACTGCCGACGGCCGGATTCTTTCTCGGGCTGCTGTTGTTTCTTGCTTACGGACTGCTGTGCCTCTTGGCCCCAGAGAAACATCTCTCATTCAACGCATGGTTCACTCGCCGGAGCAGGAGGAAATGGCGCGAACACAGAGCCTATACGACACCCGGTTTCATCGGTGCTCTCGGCTCGCGAATTTGTCGAAGCTCCGTGACCATGAGTAGTCCTCGGTCACAGAATTTGGCGCGGCGGCTCTAGTGTGGGATCGTGAGTGCTGTCCAGATTTAACAACAATCGACACACCTTACTCCGCTGCTCTCAGCGTGTCGTTGTAGGAATGTCGCGCCCATCCGGCGTAGTGGCGGTTAGAAGAGTTTGCCTCGTCTACTGACCGGAGCATGTCCGAGAGCAATCGGCCGTAATCAGGAGTGCGCAGTCCCATCACCATCGTTGCGAGGTGCGCGCCGTTCAGATCCTCGTATGCCATGGCAAGAAATTTCTGGCTCGCAGCTTTGATCTTTTCCGTCTTTTGCTGTGTACTTTCTCCGTCGTTTGGACTGCTGACCTCGTACAACATCAGCGTGAGGCGCGGCAGCGACGCCAGCAGCATCTTCCGTTGACTCAAGTCGCCCTTCAGTAATTTGTTCTGGATGTCGGCATTGACTGTCAGTCCGGCCGGTTCTGCGACTCTGTGCACGTCGCGGTACGCTTCGACGAGGCCGGAAAGAAATCGCAGATTGCCGGACCCTTTGTTCTCCGGCCGCTGCTGCGGCTCAATGTCGAGATGAATGCCGTCGAAGCGGCGCTTCGGATGATCCGCGTTGAAGCGCACGATCTGTCGCACGTGATCAAGCAGTTTCTCCCGGTGCTTCCCCGGCTCATCAGCATCTTGACTTGAAAGCAAGGCTTCCACGTGCACTCCTGATCGATGAAGAACATCGATCAGTTTCGGAAAATCGCCTTCCAGCAGCCTGCCGTGCGAGGAGACCGAGATGTAAATCTCGTTGACGCCTTCCGAGCTACAAAAATCACCCAGCTTTTCGATACCGCCCGTGGTCGCGACAATGGACGGTCCTTTCCACACCCACAAGCCGTGCACGGGACCCGAGGCCTGTGCGGCCGCCGAGCCGCACGAGTCCAGCACCAGAGCAATCAAGAACGTTGCTGTTAGAAATCGAAGTGCGGAAGGCATCGTCGAGTTGCTCTCTATCTTATCCCTCTTTTGCCATGACTGGCGAAACCCGGCATTTCTCGAAAGCATGCGCCGTTTCTTCGCCCGTCCGCCGGGGTTTGTGCGTAAGGGCGATATTTCAACAACCATCCGAGTTCACTGTGCAAAATTGACCATCTTTCCTCATTGTGATCGCCATAAGATCAACGACCTGGAGAGTTTCCCATGAGCGTCAATCCAATACCAGCGGGGTTTCACACCATTGCGCCGAACATCATCGTTAAGAACATTGATGCAGCGGTATCTTTCTACAAACGAGCGTTTGGTGCTGAAGAAATCATGCGTCTATTCATGTCCGATGGAAAAGTGACGCACTGTGAATTGAAGTTTGGCGATTCTCGTTTGAACTTGGGCGAATCGATGGAAGGATGGCCCGAGCACACCTTGCTTGCCCAGATTTTTGTCGCAGACTCGGATGCAGTTTTCGCGCAGGCCGTGGAGGCAGGTGCCGAAAGGTTGAGTCCCATGACCGATACGTTTTTTGGCTCACGGGAAGGGCGCGTCCTCGATCCATTCGGCAGCACATGGACGATTTCGACGCACACGGAAAATGTCTCGGTCGAAGAAATGCAGCGGCGTCTCAACGCACTCGCTGCCTGACGGACAAGCTTTGATGTTTCGCGAGCCGCCGCGGCAACGATCCAAAGATCCTAACTGTCGAGAACGGGCCATTCTCACAAGCGTGCGCCCTTTGTTTGCCCGTCAGCCGGGTTTGAGATCGCCCTTGTGATTGGGGCTAAAATGTGCGCAACGTCGCGAGCAGTCGTTCTTCCATGTTCTTTGTCTCCTGCGCCGACGTTTTGTCGTCAACGTAAGGAACCGTCAAAAGTGATGAAGAGAGTTTTTCCTTTCAGGTCAAAAAAAATACTGGTCCCGATAGTCTTCGCCACCGCCGCCAGGACCATAGTAATAGAACGTCTCTGTGCCAAAATCCCTTCGCTCTGGAGGATCTTCGATCCCAGTCGGAGCCCTACTGACAAAGCTCTCCAAATCGAATGGCTTGTCTCCAATCGCTCTGTGGACCTTGTCTTATGATCATGGTCATGATAGTATGACCATGCACTATGATAGGAGAGCAGTGGTGAAGGAAATGGCTGCGGGAGAGTTCAAGTCTAAGTGTCTAGCCGTAATGGACGAAGTGCTGGAGAGCGGAGAGCCGGTGCTGATTACGAAGCGTGGCAAACCGGTTGCAAAACTCGTTGCGGCTCGCAAGAAAAGCGACGAGATCTTCGGCTATATGACAGGTAAAGCAAAAATCGTTGGTGACATCATCCACTCTGCCCCTGCGGAGGATTGGAAGTCCAGATGATCCTGCTTGATACTCATGTGCTTCTTTGGATGTCTGTCGATCCTAAGAAACTCTCAAAGAAGGCTCGGGCAGCGATTCTGGACGCACGGGCGAATGACGGAATTGCCGTCGCTTCGATTACTTTGTGGGAATTGGCGTGGCTCGCAGAAAATGACAGGGTGCAAGTGTCTGGCACCGTAGAAGCGTTCGTCCGGGGCTGCGTTTCGAAGGTGATTATTTATCCCATTACTCCTGAAATTGCTGTCCATGCGGTGCAGCTACCATCCGACTATCCCAAAGATCCTCAGGATCGACTGATCGGCGCGACGGCTCGGGTGGAAGGGCTTCCTTTGGTCACCGCGGATAGGGATATCCTGGCTTCGAAGGCCGTGCCGACAATCTGGTAAAGCACGTTCGAGTCTCTGCCCCCCCGAAATTTCTTGTGGCGTCCCCCGCGGCCCGTGCCCAACGACCCGCCATAACCTTCACCAGAAAGTTGTCGTGCTGGATCCCGAGGTCTGCACGGCCTGATTTCATAAACCGGATCTTTTCCTGTTGCTTGACACTCTTCCCATGCGTCGAGGTCAATGGCGAGCGGCAACCAGGCAGAAGACGGAGCTCGAGATCGGCAAATGTCTGGTCCAGAAAATCAAGAACGGACTCTGCGGCAGATCGGCACGTTCGAACTGCCGAACTGCAAATGCTGTTAAACGATCTGGCCCAGAATTATTCACACTCCATCGTCAAACATGCGTACGTCAACCTCAAGTCAATCATGCGAGTGGCAGAAAAGCTCAAGTTCATAGCGGACAACCCCGCAGATGATACAAGAATGCCGGAGACGAAAGCTGTCGATCGCCCCACGATGACTGCGGGGCAGATTATTCAGCTTGTCGACGCCCTTGAGGAACCGCACGACTTGTGTCTTATGAGCATTGACTTGTTCTGTGCTACGCGCACAAGCGAAACCCTCGGACCGCAGGGGATATCCTATGCTGGGGATAGGCTGATCATCCACAGCACCGCCTACGAGGGAGGCCTGTACGACGGTAGGTCAAGACGGAGGCGAGCCGGGAGTCGGTACCAATTCCGGAGGACATTCGCCCGGTCATCGAGGTGTGGCGGCACTTGTGTCCGGATACATCACCCGAGGCACTCATGTTTCCAACCTATGGCCGGCGATCGCGTACGGGAATTCGCAGTGGGAAGAGCGTACCCAGACAAGCCAAGAATTTTCTGAAATGGCGCATCTGGCCCGTTGCGGACAGGCTCGGCATTTCAAGAAAAGTTCCAGGTGATGCGGCGCACGCTGGGAACTGACCTGCAGCAGCACGGAACCATGAAAGGCGCGCAGCAGATCCTCAGGCCGCCAGCATTCGCACGACTGCGAACGTCTACATGCAACAAATCCCTGCCAGTGTGGTAGCGGCTATCAATTTGCGAACGCGGGCATTTCTGGCGGGCGGCAGGGCGATGGGCGCTGAAGTCGGCAATACAACGGGCACCAATCCGAAAGGGGGTCCCTGCAAGTGCTTAAAAAGAATGGCTCCTCAGGTAGGACTCGAATCCGCTTGAAAATGTAATTGCAACAACTTGAGGGACAGCCGTAGGCACAGTTTTCGATCGTAGTACGTGATAGGTAGTGACAACGGTATGTGAAACGGTATGTGGAACCGTGATTTGCTTGTGTCCTGAATCACAGTCCTTGTCAACCAGCTACGTCGTGATTCTTTCTAGCAAAGTAACCCGCGGCGCGCGGGTGAAGGCAGGCAAGGAACTGAGCGTTGCAGTAAGATGAGCGGGCCCATGCGTGCCGGCAAGTTGGCCGAAAAACCAATGGTGCATCATCCGGGAGCCCGTTTTCTAGCGCGGTCCCAGACTCTGTGCTCAACACAGTGGTGACGCCGGCCTGGTAAAAGGTGCGTCGATCCCGATTAGGAGAATGCTCAGTTCTGCACAGTCTGGGCCGTCTCGCATGGTCAAATCCAATGCGGAGGGACCCATGTCGAGAAAGCGAAAAGGCAAACAGAGCACAGGAGCGCCCATGTTGCTTTGCCTAAACCCGAATGCTGCCGGGGTGGATATGGGGGCGACGGAGATATCTACATCGCTGTGCCTGCGGATCGCGATCCGCAAACGGTACGCTGCTTTGTCTGGAGGGGTTCGAGTCGAAAGTGGATCCGCCCTCAGGTTCCCCCTTGCCCTCGAAAGACCAGTCCCAACCGAAGACGAGCGAGGCGCGCTTCGACCTGCAGACTCATCTCCACCGCATCTTGGGAGTAGATCTGACCCAAGTGCCAGGGATCAACGTCCTCACCACGCAGACTCTTTTGGCGGACATCGGTCCTGATCTTTCCAGCTTCGACGATGGGTCGGCCTTAGCATCCTGGCTTGGACTCTGTTCCGACAACCGGGTGAGCGGTGACAAACGGTTGTCGGTCAAAACCCGCAAGGTCAAGAATCGCGCGGCCACAGCGCTACGCATGGCGGCGCAATCGCTCTATCGCAGCCAATCCCATCTCGGCCACTTCTATCGACGGATGCGCGCTAAACTCGGGGCCCCGAAAGCAATCACGGCCACCGCCCACAAATTGGCGCGCATCATCTATCACATGGTAACCACCGGCCAGGCTTACGATGAGGGCATCTGCGCGCAAAACGAAGCACAGAATTGTCAACGGATGGAAGCCAGGCTTCGCAGACAGGCCCGTGAGCTTGGATTACAGGTCGTTATAGGATTGGGGGCACCCAGCAGGATAGGGAAGGCCGGAAACAAATCCGGGGGATAGAAGGGCGGCCGCCATCCCCCGAAATTCTCAAAAAGTACAGCCGCCCGTGTAGGCACAGCCCGTGTCCCAAAAATAGACTGAATACTTTCCCTCTGCAACCGGGTACGAAATGATCTGATCGCCATCGTCATCGGTCATGTCGAAGAGGTAGGTTTCGTTCGTCGTCAGTCCCGGGCCGAACTCGGTTCCTTTCGCCTCATAATCCCATGACAACGCAAAGTCCCAAATGTAGTTGGCGAGCGGATAAAAGTTATTGTTGTCGCCGTAAGGACGCTCGACAATAATTTCCGCGCTGTTCCCGACCAGGCACGGGCCAGTCTGCCAGTTGAGCTGGTATGTTCCATAGGCCAAGCTGGTCTCGTCCTCGACGAAGACGTAGCCCGGGTTACAACCGCCCGAGACAGCGTAGGTTTCGACGTACATGTCGTCTCCGGGGTTCACGGAAAACTGTTCCAAAATCGGATAGCTCGGCCACCATTCAACCCACGCGTAATAGTACTGCGCGGTACTGCCGTTTTTGCAGTAGGCTTGTGAGGAGCTCCCACCCTGGAGCACAGTCTGATTCTTGAATCCGTCGATGCCATTCCACGTCACTTCCCAGTCGTAGTAGCCGTCGCAGACATCAAACGCCTGTTGAACAACTGGCACATTGAACTGGGAGTAGACGGCATTGAAGGAGGTCTTGGAGTTCCATTGGGTCAGGGTGTTGCCATTGGCAATTCCGCTCCAGTTCACGCTGTTGTAAGTGACCGGCGTGCCTGAGGCGTTCGAATGCGGGAATTGGTGCTTGGCTAGCTGCATCGGATGACTCATGGCTGCAGGATGTGGTTTGAGTTCCCCATTCCAGCGTTTCTTGGCACCCATCATGGCTCTCTCCCAGACTGCATAACCATGGGGGTTGGCTTGTTTGTCCGGCCGAGGCGGGAAACCGTACATGGCCAGCGCCTCGTCTGATGCCTTCAGAGGTTGGAAGTCTGCTGAGGGAGACGGGAACGTGCGTACTCCCGCTATGTTCGTCTCGACAGTGGCCGCGGAATCGTAGATTAAGCGGGCGGCATCGCTCTGTGCGGCCGCCCAGGTTGTAAGATCGCCGGCCAACGCCATGGCGGCGACGGCGATAACAGCGGGTGCAATGGTTCGTTTCGTCATTCTTTTAGCTCCCATTTCGAGTGATTTTCGTGGTGATTGGAGGCGAGCCGCGCCGTTCGTTCCCTCGGTCAGTTCTTTCAACCGTCGCGGCAGCTATCCCCACAGCGGCAAACACTACTTCGCATGTCCCTCGAATGTCCTAAAATCGGCGTTCAAAAGTTCTCAAAACTTCTAACAACCCTGTTATGCCCAGCCTGATCAACAACTTGTGCCGGTTCGGCGAATTCAGCCTCAACGCACAGGGCCGGGTGCCAAGGAGGTGCGCTGTGCCCCTGACCGCGAAGGCTTTCGATGTACTGCTCTTGCTGATCCAAAACGCGGGAAGGACTGTAACCAAAGAGGAACTGATGAGGCGGCCTGGCCGGACCGGACCGTTTCGTGGAAGAGTCAAACCTGACGTAGACGATTTTCATGGTGCGAAAGGCGTTGGAAGAGACGGCCCGATCGAGGCGGCACAGAAGGCCGATGCTCCTGCGCCGGGGCGAAGTCATATGAAGCGTATGACCTGTATCTGAAGGGCTGGTATTTCTGGAACAAGGGGACGGCGGAAGGATTTCGACACGCAGCATGCGTCCAGGGTTGCGGGGTGGGGCCTTGTAACTCCGGACCTATGCACAGCATTTGAACCATTGGGGAACAGCTGAAGGGGTGAACCCTTTGGGGCCCCTGGAAATCCTGTAGTAAAACAGACAAGCCGCGAAGTTGACGCTTCGTGAGCTGATTTGACAAGAAGAAGCATAGCGACAAACCTCGCCTGAATCAAGGGTCCTCAGCCGCTATCGCGGAGCCCAATGAAATAGCTGCGTCCACCCACTTTGACTTCGAGGGGAAGAATCTCACTCCCTACGGTGGACTGGTTCCGGTAGCCACGATGTTAGAGAGGCTGGGCTTTGAGAAACTGGTCAACGAAACCCTGACGGTAACGCGCATCCCGCGCGTCATGACCATCTATCAATTCGTACTGGGGATGGTGTTGGCT
>JBEKPJ010000041.1:0-72367 GCA_049520935.1 Terriglobales bacterium
CTGTCATCCTTACCCTCTGCGCCGCATGGGCGTTGTCACCTAAGGCAAGAGCCGGATGCGGGAAACCCGCTCGTCCGGATCCGTGGAGGGGGTCATGAGCAATCGTGATCCCTACTCCGACTCATAAGCGCGTTCGGTTTTGCTTCGTTGAAAGCCGCGCACGCCATACAAGGCGCATTCCGTGCACGGTGTTTCGTCATGTGCATGGCGCGTCTTTAATTCGGTTCGGTATGGGACGAGGGGCCCGCCTGCGATCTTCGAATCTCACAACTAATCTCAAACTATGAACCTCATCCACGGGTATATCCCTGTGCGGTGGACCGAGCTAGCGCATGTTTTTCATATACTTCATCCATGGGTACCATTCATGCCAGTGCGATTGGAAGGCATCGCCGTCTACGCGCTTGAATTCAATCCGGTAGTAGTGCAACGGAATCGAGCTTCCATTGCGGATCGAATGCGGCGCCTGCGGGGGGACGGTTGTGCAGGTGGGCACTCTCATATTGAAGACGCTCGGCGCAGGACCCTGGCCGACCTTCCGGTCATTGAGTGGGGATTTTGCGTCCAGCTTCGTGTCGACGATCTCTTGCTCATCCGCGGTAACGGTGTTGAACGCCAGCACCGACGCATACGGATTACCGTGCGCGGGAGTGGTTTCGCCGGGGCGCACGGTGACTTCGACAAGCCGGACGTGTCCATCTTCGTATAGGAGCCGATAGTCGTTGGGTGCGGCCAGCACGGAATCGTAGGCCATCGGGTACGGCCACTCGTCCGACAATCTGGACGTCCACAGAGATGCGGAGGGCGGGTTTGGCGCGGGTTTGCCGGGGTTCAGCATCCACGGATACCAGTCCCTCCAATGCGTCCGAAAGTCCTCCGCATCCAGACGTCGGAACTCGATGCGATAAAAATGCACCGGTACCGTGCCGTGATTGATCGGCTTGTGAGGCGCCTCGGGCGGCGCTGTTGTGCAACGAGGAAACTGCAGCCCCGAGGGCGCAGGTCCCTGTCCCCATCCTTTGCCCGCGAACGGGCTTGTCGGATCGAGGTGAGTTTCCTCCACCGGAATGCCGGCGGTGCCCTGTCCACCGCCGGTATCGCGCGCGAACACCGACGGGTAAGGATGACCGTGCATCTTTACGTCGAGTTCCGGAGGGTTCGACACTTCTAAGAACATGATGTTTTCGTTCTCAAACAGGACCCGGTGAACATCGGGATCGGCAATCTCGGCGTCATACGATGCGGAATACGAATAGCCTCCCCAGGGTGTTCGGGGATATTCTGGACCAGATTGGCCATGGACAGGCACGGATTGCCACAATCCACAGATCACCAGCACCGCGAATCTACATACCCGAGTTCCTTGCGGGCTGATCTGTCCTCTGCCATCTCCTGTTCGCATCTTTCTCCTTGCAGAACCAACTCCGAGGTACACATCATAACCGAGCCTCGGGCGCAAGCGTTAAGACCCGGCTGGCGGGGAAGGCGCCTGAATCTTTTGCTCGAAGCGTTCTTGTTGCCCTGCATTCCTGAGTGAACTTGAGGTGAATTTCGCGATCCCGGTCTCCAATCCCGTTTGCCGGAAACGTGATGTCGGTTCTGCTAATGGCCATGACGAGCGCAATTTCGTGACCTGTTTCGGCACGATCCGGCTGCGCATCGCGCGCACAAAGGGAGAGGTTTGCCGCCCGGTGGCACGGCCTGTTTTCAGAGTTCGGCGTCGCAGTTGACGCGCGGGCTGGATGGGCCGTATTCAGAATATGAGTCGATTTCTCACCATCATGATGGCCATTGGGGTCAGCCTAGGTCGGTTTGAATGCGATCGGGCGGGAACGGAGGCGCGTATGGGAGGCTCAATCCAGGAAGAGCTGCAAATAATCACTGTTCTTCGCGAGGCATATGCCGCATTCAATCGGGGCGATATCGATTTCGCGGTAATGGCGCTCGATGAGCATATCGAGTGGAGCGAGCCGGCGGAGTTTCCGGGAGGAGGTACGTATCACGGCCGGGAAGGCGCGAGGCGCTATTTAGCCCAGTCGCGTGCCTCTCTGGCTGAAGGCACAAGCGAGCCAGTGCAGTTTATCCCTGCCCGCAATAGGATTGTGGTGTTTGTTCATGCTCACGTACGGCCTCAGGGCAGTCGCGACTGGCACGACATCGATCTCGCGGATGTCTATACAATCCGCGATGGCAAGAGAGTCGAGATGCGAGCTTTTGCCGACCGGCAGGAAGCTTTGCATTGGGCTGGAGCTAGGAATGCACCGCCGGTGCCAGGCAAATAATCAAGTAATGATAATGAGGAGCTGAACAGAATCCCGTCAGCTTTTGCCTTGGTTGGCGATGGGCTACTCAAACATGGACCGGCATGTCGGTGATCGGCAAAAGCGATGGGGGTTAACATCGTAGCCTGCCACGATTGCCGAGCGGTGCTCAGGCAACGGATGAACAAGCGAGCGCGACCGTGATCGAACGCCGGGGAACGATGCCTGTTTTCACCTCCGTTTTCCGAAAACCGGATGTACCAAGAATTCGTAGCGTGTTCACGGGCTGGAAATTTGTCCTGCTTTTGGGGAATGCGGGCCGGAAATGTCTTCGGGACCGAAAAGCGTACTTTCACTCGCTGTGATACGGAGCGAGACAACAATAATGACGTAGCCCTCGTTGCAGCTTACCGGCGCGCCGATTCAGGTCGACCGGCCAGCCACCACCTTTCGATTTCCTCCAGGCTGCGCCCTTTGGTTTCGGGAACCGCCAGCCTGACGAACACAACCGCTGCAATACAAATGACCGCATAAAGCCCAAACGTGCCCGGCACGGTTAAGATTCGAATCAGCGAGAGAAAAGTGAGGGTAACGACGAGGGTCCCGCACCAGAGAAAGACCGTGGCGACGGACATGGCGCGCCCCCGAACGCGGGTGGGAGAAATTTCTGACATTAAAACCCAAGTTCCCGTGCCAATGCCAATGGCGAAGCAAGCGACATAGATCAGTACCAGCAATAAGACTGCAACCGCCGGTGCCTGGACATGAATCGCCGCCGCCACCCCGACCAGCGAAATCGCCATGCCGGTGAACGCGGATGTCATCAACGGTTTTCGGCCTACGCGATCGATGAGGTACATTCCGACGATGGTGGCCGCGAAGTTGACGGCTCCAATCATGACGTTAGCCAGCAGGGCTGTGCTGGCGGTCTGTTTGGGCACATGCTCGAGAAACACCAGCGAGCCGTAGTAAATGATTGTGTTGATCCCCGTGAACTGGCTGAACAGGCCGATCAGCACGGCCACTATCAGCGGCTTTCGAAAGGCCGGATCCAGCAGGTTCCCGCTTTCTTCCGCGACCGCAGACCGTATGGCCGCGATTTCGGCTTCCGCGGCCTCCGAACCATTGATCCGGGACAGAAAATGCTCGGCTTCTCCTTCGCGGCCGTTTTGCACTAGCCAGCGGGGGCTCTCGGGAACGGAGAGCAGCGCCAATAGAAACAATACCGACGGCACCGCCGCCGCCGCGAACATCCAGCGCCAGTTCGCAGGACCGGCTCCGGTGAGACCATAGTTCACGCTGTAGGAAAGCAGAATCCCTGTGACAATCGCCAACTGGTTCACGCTGACCAGAAGTCCGCGAATGCGGGCGGGAGAGATTTCTGCGATGTAGAGCGGGGAAAGGGCAGACGCCAGCCCGATGGCAAGACCGCCGATCAAGCGCGCGATGACGAACTCGTCGAAATTGCGAGCCAGCGCCGTCCCCACCGACGAAATCGTAAACAAAGCGGCTGCCGCCAGCAGCAACTTCTTCCTCCCGAAGCGGTCGCTGGTGAAGGCGGCCAGGCTCGCCCCCAAGGCGCATCCCAACAATAAACTGCTGGCGCCAATCTCGGTCTGTGAATCGCTCAACCCAAACTGGTGCTTCAGGAAAACAATAGCGCCATTAATGACCGCCGTATCGAAACCAAACAACAGTCCGCCGATCGCAGCGACGGCAGCGGGCAGATACAGATAACGAACGGAGCCAACCTGGATGCTGAGCTCTGGCTGCAGGTGGATCGGCTTCATCTTCGGCGCTTGCCTGCTCCTGGGAAGAGATAAACGGACAGCTCGGGCTTTTAAATTGTCAGCAGGCGCTGTTGCAGGAAGACCAGGCCTGCAGCGCCGGCAACTCCACCGTACCCAACCGTGCTTTGAAGAACGATGGGGACTTTTCTTCCGAGAAGAACCCGCGTGCGGCGCTCGACCTCTTCATGCAACCGGGCAAGCAGTTGCGGTCCTGCGGCGGCCATATTGCCCCCCAGTATGAGCAGTTCAGGATCGAACACGTGCAGGAAGCTGACCAGCGCGGCGGTGAGAGATTCGAAGGCGAGATCCAGCACGCGACAAGCGCTCGCGTCCCCCTCAGTTGCCGCCGCAAAAACAGCTTCGGTTGTAGGAATCCGGCCGGCGGCGTCGAGCGAGCGGCGGGTTGGCGAAGCGCGATGGATATGGGCCGCGTAATCGGACTCGATGGCGCGAGAAGAGAAACAGGTCTCCAGACATCCGTAATTGCCGCAAATGCAGAGACCGCCGCGAAGGTCGAGAGTGATGTGCCCCAGATGGCAGGCTGCACCCGAGGCGCCGCGTACGATCACGCCATCGATCAGGGCAGCGCCACCCACACCGGTGCCCAGGGTCAGCAGGACCACGTTGCGCCGGCCTTGAGCTGCTCCCCACAGCGCCTCCGCAACCAAGGCAGTGCGGGCGTCGTTGTCGGCACACACCGGCAAGCCATCCACCCGGGCCAGATCCCGCAGCAACAGTCCTTCCATGAAATGCAGGTCGCCGGGTAAGCGCTTGACGAGCGTGGTGGTGGCATCAATGACGCCCTTGCAGCCGATTCCAATTCCTACCGGATTTGAGGCGTGCTTGTAAACAGAGCGAACAAAATCCCGAAGCGCCGAGGTGGTGCGGGGAGAGTCCTCCTGAAAACTCGCCAACAGCTCCCCGCGCAATCCCACTATGCCTGCCTTGAGCATGGTTGCACCGATGTCGATACCGATGGCGACGGCCTCCGGATGCTCCGGTGCGCGAGTTTCGTTCATAATGATTGTGAATTATACTCACCTCGAACCTCCGCAAGCTCCCATGCAGCAAGGAGTCGACTTCATTTGTGACGACGAAAGCTTCATCTGATCCGGTTGTAAGTTCGAAGCGGGCGGGCGTGGCCTTCTTCGATCAGGCCATGGTCCTGCTGGAGCAACTGCGACGGACGCAAGCCGGCGTCATCCAGGAAGCAGCCGAGCTGTGCGCGGAGAGAATCTCGCGCGGAGGCCTGATTTTTCTTTTTGGCAACGGCCACTCCCGCATGATGTGCGAGGAGATGACGCCGCGACAGGGCTGCTATGCCGGTTTCGTGGCCCTGGTCGAGCTCGCCCTTTCCAATCACGCGGCGATCGTGGGCGCCAATGGCTTGCGCGCCCCGCTCTACCTCGAGAACTACGAGGGATACGCGGAGCAGATCCTGCGGAGTTTTCATTTCGGCGGGGACGATGCCTTCATCGTAATTTCTACCAGCGGTATCCGTCCGGTGGTCGTCGAAATGGCAGCCGGGGCGCAACGGCGCGGCTTGCCGGTTATTGCCGTCGTCTCCAAGGCACATTGCGAGCAAGCCAAGCCCGCCCACTCTTCGGGAAAGAAGCTCATCGATTGCGCAGATCTGGTGATTGATAACCAGTGCCCACCGGGCGACTGCATCGTGGAGCTCGAAGGCGTGGAATGGCGCACCGGGCCGGTATCCACAGTCACCGGTGCAACCATCATTAATATGATCCGCTGCGCCACCGCCGAGGCGCTGCTGGCTCGAGGTGTCAAGCCGGTTTTGTTGCCCAGCCATCAGTTCGTTGGGAATGTCAGCGCCGCCGAGCAACTGGAAGTGTTCTACGAGGCCTATCGCAAGAGCCTCAGACACCTGTTCGAATAGGGATCTCGTGAGCGAAGTTCTTCTGGTGACCGGGTCGTCCGGTATTGCCGCGGCAACGGCACGCGTCTGGGGCGCTCAGGGCAGCGTCTTCATCATTGGCATCCAAGAGGAACAATGCCGCGTGCTGGGGAGCGAGTTGCCGGAGGCGGATTTCCAAGCGGCGGATGTGAGCGACGAGAAAGCGGTAAGCGCGAGTGTCGCGGCCTGCATCCGACGATTCGGAAAAATCGACGCACTCTTCAATGTGGCAGGAATCAGCGCCCGATCGCACGGCGATGGTCCACTGCATGAGTGTACGAGCCAGGCCTGGGACAAGGTCATGAACGTGAACGCCAAGGGAACCTTCCTGATGTGCCGGGAAGTGCTCCGGGTGTGGACTCGAAATGCTGAGCAGGGGACCATTCTCAACACCGGAAGCGTGCTGGCGCAACACCCACAACGAGAGCATTTCGCCACCGCAGGTTACGCCGCAAGCAAAGGAAGCATCGAGGCCATGAGCCTCTCTGCCGCCGCTTACTATGCTCCCGCCGGCGTTCGCATTAACGTCATCGCACCCGGACTGGTTCTGACACCGATGAGTGCGCGGGCGCAGGGCGATCAGCGAGTCCGGGAATACGTAGCCCGCAAACAGCCTTTGACGCGCGGTATGCTTGCGCCCGAGGACGTCGCAAAGACGGCGTGTTTTCTTCTGGGGAAGGATTCGAGCCCCATCACGGGCCAGGTGATAAATGTCGATGGAGGGTGGACGGTGAGCGGATGACTCAAACGACGGGACAGACGAGATCCACAACCGGTCAAACTGCCGAACCGGGGCGTGCAGGCAAGGCGCGACATCCCCTGCGAACCGGCGTGATCGGCAGCTATCCCTTTCCAGGATGGCTTGAGTTCGCCTCGTCGCGCCTGGATGAATTCGGCGAAGCCGATATCGAGGAGATGCGGATCGATGCGGTGATCGCCGCCGTTCACGACCAGTTGCGCGCGGGCCTGGACGTGATCACCGATGGAGAACAGAGCCGTTACGACTTCAACCTGTCATTCTATGGACGACTGGAGGGGATTCGAGCCACTCCTTTTTCCCCGCGCCGCTTCGGCCCACCGGCCCACGATCAGCGGGGAAAATATCCGGTCACCGGAACCATCGTATCCCGGCACGGACTGGGCGCGGTCGCGGAATTCAAACTCCTGCAGAAGGTCGCCCCTCCCGGAGGGCCCGTTCTCAAGGCCAGCGTGCCCGGGCCCTACACCCTCAGCGGGCGAATTGAGCCGGGCGGAGCTTATCCCTCCCGCTGGGAGGTGACCGACGCGCTGATCCCAATCGTGCGCGCCGAACTGGAACAACTGGTAGAAGCCGGTTGCCGCGAAATTACTCTCGACGAGCCTTCCATGAGCTGTTACGGATATCGAGAGGATCCCCATCACTTCGTGAAGATCTTCGCTGAAACCGTCAAGTCCATCATTGGCAAATGCCGGCTCTCTACCCACCTGTGTTTCGGCAACTACAAAGGACGCGCGGTCGCTCCACGCCTTTACGCGCCTCTGTTCCCGGCATTTTTCGAACTTCCGGTCGACGAGATCCACCTGGAGATGGCGAGCCGGGAATTCGCCGAGATCGAATTGATCGGCGATATTGTCAAGCGAGACATCGACGTGGCAGTCGGAATCATCGATGTGAAAAACTACTATATCGAGACCCCGTCCGACGTGGCGGAGCGGGTTCGCCGGTGTCTCAAGTACGCGCCTGCTGACCGGCTTTCATTCGCGCCCGACTGCGGCCTCAGTCAGACGGCCCGCTGGGCAGCACGGCAGAAACTGGCCAACATGGTGCGGGGTGTGGCGATCGTGCGCAAGGAGTTAAGCGTCGCGTGATCCAGCCTGTGCAGTCCCACGCCGCGTTGCTCGCTGACGTTCGCGCCGCTGACCGCCGCAGTGGCGGCTTCCGGCTCTGGTGGCTGGGACAAAGCGGTTTCCTGTTGCAGTGGCAGGGCGTCCATGTTCTGCTCGATCCCTATCTTTCCGACTCGCTCACCCGGAAATACAGCCAGACCGATAAGCCGCATGTGCGCATGACCGAGCTTGTCGTAGATCCTGCAGAGTTATCATTCGTTGCCATCGCGACCTGTTCGCACAACCACACCGACCATCTCGATGCCGAAACCCTGGGCCCAATCCTGGCGCGCAACCCATCCGTGAAGCTGCTGATTCCGGAAGCCAACCGCTCCTTCGTCGCGGACCGGCTGAAGATCGACCCCGCAGTGCCGGTTGGAATGGATGACGGGGCCATGACGGAGCTCGCGGGGATTCGATTCTTCGGCGTGGCCTCCGCCCACGAAACTGTGGAACGCGATGACCATGGGCGGGCCAAGTTTCTGGGCTATGTTCTTCAGTTCGGTGAATGGAGCCTTTACCACAGCGGCGACACGGTGCGCTACGAGGGTATGACGGAGAAATTGCGCCCCTTCGCCGTCGACGTGGCGCTTCTCCCCATCAACGGACGGGCTCCGGAGCGGCGCGTGGCCGGGAACCTCTCGGGACCGGAAGCGGCGCAATTGGCGCGCAATATCGGTGCGAAATTAGTCATCCCCTGCCATTTTGCTATGTTTGAGTTCAATACGGCGACTCCAGACATGTTCGTCGAGACCTGCCGTCGCCTGAACCAGCCTTTCCGCATTCTGTGCTGCGGCGAACGATTCGAAAGCGGAGAGCAAGACCAATAACCGCCTTCTCCTCGATCGGCTCCGCAGCCATCTCACGCGAGTCCGGAAGGCTTATGCCAAAGAGTCGTCGGCTCGGGCAAAAGAAAAATCGGTTGGCTCTCCGATCAGTCCGGGCTCGAACCAGATTGTGCCTGATGATCAACGGAGGGAACTGATTCGTCCTTGCCGGCCGGATCGACAGGTTGCAATCGGATGACTGCCGGATTGCCGACCAAACGTCGGCTATATACGTCGGAACTATTGAGCTAGCTTCGATCCCGGCCCACGCAAGCCTCTTCCGGGACGCTCCTCGGTGATCTTGCCGTCCATCACCACCGGCCGGCCATTGACGAAAACGTCTTTCACGCCCGCCGAGTAACGAAGAGGGTCTTGGTAGGTGGCAAGGTCCTGAATCGCCTCGGGGTCAAAGAGCGCAATATCTGCCATCATTCCCGGGCGCAGGATTCCGCGGTTCATGATTCCGACTCTGCTGGCGGCGAGCGATGTCATCTTGCGTACGGATTCTTCGAGGCGCATGGTGTGTTCGCTGCGCACGTACTCGGCGACGATGCGAGGAAAGGTCCCGAATGCTCTCGGATGGGCTTTGGTCATGCTCATCGGTCCATCTTCGGCCTGCGCGGGCGAATCTGAACCGTAAGTCACCAAAGGATTGGAGACTGCAGCACGGACATCAGCGTCCTGCATGATGGCGATGACGACCCCGCTCTGGCCACGGTCGGCGATGGCGATGTCCATGGCTGCGTCTCTTGGATCCTTGCCCATCTCGCGGCCGATTTCTTCGAAGTTCAGGCCTTCATACTTCTGCAGCTCGGGGTTCAGCACTTGAATTAAGGTTACCCCCTGGCCGCCTCCCGATCCACGCCACTGGTTCTGCCACGTAGTGCTCGGCTCGTCCATTTCCTTCTGAGCGCGTTTGCGCTCAGTGAGATCCTTCAACCGCAGGATCATTTTGTCGGTGCCGCCTTCGGATATCCAACTCGGAAAACACGCGATCAAGCCGTTCGAACCGCGGGTGTAAGGATAAACACTTGCAGCGACATCAATACCGCGGGCCCGGGCGGCTTCGATTCGGCGCAGCACTTCGGGCATTTTGCCCCAGTTCTCACGATACGCGGTTTTCAGGTGCCAAATTGTGGCGGAAATGTCCGCCCGTCGTGCGATCTCAAACACCTCGTCGAGCGACTGGAAAATCTGGTCAGCTTCGGAACGCTGGTGCGTGAAGTAAACTCCGCCATAGCGCCGCGCAACTTTAGCCAGCTCAACAATTTCGTCCGTGGAGGCAAACAAATCGGGCACGTACTGGAGCGCCGAACTTAGCCCGAACGCGCCCTGCTCCATGGCCTGCGCGACCAATTGGCGCATTTGTTCGAGTTCCGCCGGTGTTGCCGGTCGGTCGTCTTTGCCAATTACATACTCCCGCAAACCGCCGGCGCCAACCAATGTACCCAGGTTGATTGCCGGTCGGGCGCGCTCAAAGCGGCGCAAATATTCATCGAGCGAGCGCCAATCGAGCGCCACTCCATATTTCTTAGCGCCGTCCTGGAGGTCCTCGAGCAAGCGATCATTAAGCGGCGCGATGGACGTCCCCTCCCCCGTGATTTCGGTCGTCACGCCTTGGGTGATTTTGCTCGCCGCGCGATTGTCCACCAGCACATTGAATTCCGACTGGCCCTGAACATCGATGAAACCAGGCGAAGCCACCAGTCCCGTGGCATCGATCCGCTTCTTCGCTGCGGCGTTGTGGAGATCTCCGATTACAGCGATGCGGTCGCCCAAAATTCCGATATCGCCGATAAACCAGGGGGCGCCAGTGCCATCAACGATACGGGCTCCGGCAATGACAAAATCGTAGCTGGTTTGCTGTGTGCGACCCGTCAAGCTTGCGAACAGCAACCCAATGAGGGCAATGGAAGAATATAGTTGGTGCCTGGTCATCAGAGTCCCACTCGAAATTCGAGTGGTGGGATTATACAGGCATCCTCTGGAAGGCTCAGGCTGACGTATGAAAGATAACCCCGCAGCCGAGAGAGATTTCTTACAGGGAGTTGGAGGATCCATTGCCGGTCGCCACGACACCCTTGGCGCTCCCCGCCCAAAAAATCCCTCGACCGCTCCGTGAGTGGAGGGACTTGGAGCTTTGGCGGCATTTGCACGGTGGGCAGGAACGGCACTCTCGCCAGCCTCGTAGAGTGTGATAATCTCCCCAGAAATTATTCTCTTCTTCAGATACAGAACCGCACAACGACCGCCCAGATCGGAGAAAGCGAATGACCGTGCTCAGACTCGCTATTGCTATGCTCGCGCTCACCGCCGCCACGGCCTGCCTGTCAGCGCAGGATCGGTCCTACGGACGGTCCGTCGTCATCACCAAGAATGGCATTGTCGCGACCAGCTACGTTCAGGCATCCCAGGCGGGAGCAAGAGTTCTTGAGCAGGGTGGATCCGCGATTGACGCGGGCATTGCCGCCAATGCGGTTTTGGGAGTAGCCGAGCCCATGATGAACGGGATGGGCGGCGATCTGTTTGCGATTTACTGGGACGCAAAAGCCGGCAAGCTGTATGGCTTGAATGCCAGTGGATGGGCACCCAGGGCGTTCACCATCGTATATCTGAAATCTAAAGGCGTGACCGAGATGCCGCAATCCGGCATTGATTCGGTAACCGTACCGGGCGTAGTGGACGGGTGGGCGAAGCTCCATGACCGGTTCGGCAAGCTACCCTGGCGGGATCTCTTTCAGCCTGCCATCTTCTATGCGGATCATGGTTATCCGGTGCCGGAGATGATTCATGACTATTGGAAAATCTATGCCGCTGGGCTGATGCAGAATCCGGAAAGCCAGCGCGTCTTTCTGCCCGGCGGAACGATACCAGAGACGGGCCAGATTTTTCGCAATCCCGATATTGCCCACGCCCTGACCCGGATTGCGAATGAAGGCGCGCCGGAATTCTATAAAGGAATAATCGCCCAGGCTATTCTGAAAACCTCGGTGGAGCTGGGAGGCACGATGTCTGCCGCCGACCTGGCCCAGTATTCCGCCGAGTGGGTCGAGCCCCTCTCGACCCAGTATCGAGACTGGACTGTCTACGAACTCCCTCCCAATGGCGATGGCATGGCCGCGCTCGAAATGCTGAATATTATGGAGCAGTTTCCACCCGCTCCCGGCGGACCCGACAGCGCTGCGGAGTTGCACATCAGGATCGAAGCCATGAAGCTGTCCTATGCCGACGTCAAGGCCTACGACGGTGATCCGCGATTTGGCAATATTCCAGCGAAGCAGTTGCTCTCCAAAGAATACGCTGCCCGGCGCGCTCGCCTCATCGACCCTGCCAGGGCCAACTGCGCCGCTGCTCCCGGTGCGCTCTCCAAAAGCGACACTACCTATCTGTCGGTGGTCGATCGCGACGGCAATATTCTCTCTTTTATTCAAAGCAACTACGCTGCTTTCGGGTCCGGAGTGACCGTGCAAGGAATGGGGTTCGTGCTGCAGAATCGCGGCGGACTGTTTTCACTCGACCCGAGTTCGCCGGACGCTCTCGCCGGCCGTAAGCGGCCGTTTCATACCATCATTCCGGCATTCATGGAGCATGAGGATCAGCACATCGGTTTCGGCATTATGGGCGGAATGAATCAACCGCTGGCGCACGCGCAATTTGTCTCGAATGTGGTGGACTACAAAATGAACATCCAGGCCGCTATGGAAGGGCCGCGGTTTACCGTCAATACAAAATTGGGGTGCAACATTGTGATCGAGTCGCGGGTCCCTCCCGAATCCATCGCGCAGCTTACGAAAAAGGGTCACGTTCTCGAAGTGCGCAAAGAGTATTCGACGACCATGGGGCGCGGTCAAGCTGTGCTCCACAACAGCACGACCAAGATCAACTATGGTGCTTCGGACCCGCGAGCGGACGGCGCCGCCGTGCCGGAAGGCCCGAGGATATTGGGATCGGCTCCGTGATGACAGGGCCAATCGGTCGGAGTGGCTTTCAATAACTTCCCGAAAGTTGCAGGGCACTCGCATCTGCTTACGGTGCTGATGGCGCGCGAGTCACGCGCAACTCGCGCTTCCAGGCGCGACACGGCTCGGATCGTCGATCGGGTGGCACGGATGCCGTCGGTCGGGAAGCAGAAGCCAAGTTTCAGAACAAGCACGCGGTGGCGCCAGATCGGCTCCACAGATGGTGACGGGGATGCCGATGTTTTCGGGCACGAGCCGAATCTCGCTGCCGCTGAGCGTCTCTCTCGCTCTCTCTCTCTCTCTGGCTCAAGCGAAGGTCCAAATGGCTCCTTTGCGGTGCTGCACCGGCTCGATGTTTCCACGGTTGCTCGAAGACTTCCGGCCACCGTCGCCGGCAGTCCGTCCTGGGGACAACTTCCGGTTAGACCATCAGGAATCGGCGGTCCGAGCACGAGCACAATGGGAGAAAAGCTTGGTCGCGCGCCTCTTTCACTGAGCCGGGAGTATCGCATCTGCTTCCACGTCGATTTCGATCTCGACGTCCGGCGCCGGGGACACGCCGACTTCTCCCTTATCGCGCGCCCCCATGCCGAAATCGGCGCGCTTCGTCCCGGCCGATCCGTGGAACGCCACGCGCGCCGGTTTGCCAGGTGGAAGATCGGAAAACGCCCCTTTGAAGGTGAACGTAAGCGGCACGACCTTGCTCACGCCGTGAATGGCCAGAGATCCGTCCATCGTCCAGGAATCCCGAGACACACGGCGAATTCCGCGACCGCGATATGTCATCGTGGGGAATTGTTTCACATCAAAATAGGCGGGGCCGCGAAGATCCTGGTCGCGTTCGATAACCTGCGTGCTGATGCTAGAGGGATCGATCGTGACGTCGACACTGCAGTTGGCTAGGTCCTGCGATACGGTAATGGTTCCCGCAACCTTGTCGAACCTGCCGCGCACCAGTCCGACAACATGGTGCCAAGCCCCAAAGTACGCGAAACTATGGTCCGGATCAATCTGATAACTCCCTGGAGCGGGGAGCATTGCGGCTGCCATCTTCGCTGGTTCAGCGGGACGATTTGTCGCCTCGAGGTTGGTCCAAGATGCTTGGCAGATGATTAAAAGCAACGCTCCCATTCCGAAAAGGTTGAACCGTTTCTTGAAAATCATATTTTCTCCAGTGTTGCTGCCCAATTTCTTCCCGTGACAGGTTCACAATCGCAACGAAATCATGACCCCGCCCCGATTGCGGTCGATGCGGCGCCCTTGGCCGAGTACTCCCGCACTCGATTCGGTTTACTTGGCCCCCGATCCACAACCGGCTTTCTCAATGCCAAGGTTCTTGTCCTTGAAATCCGGTCATTTGCGTAATAACAAAATGTGCGACGTTAAACCCGCTGCGCGAGTGGACTTTGTCGATGGTCCAGCTGGTTGCTGATGCCGTGATTGCAAAAGCCGCACTGCGTGAACCGTTTGCGGACGCCTCGTGGATACGGACTTTGCTTTCCGAGCAACAGAAGGCCAGCAGCATCGAGGCCATGAGGAGTCTGCGCGGGCCCCGTCGCGGCCCTGATCCCTTGAAATCGGCGTCCCGTAATCCGCCAGCCGACTGCGATTGCCAGCAGATTTCTCCAGTGGCCAAGGTGCCGGATCCGACTCGAGCTTTCCCCCTTTTGTTTGTATGCCATCCGCGATCCAGCTTTACGATACTCAGGAGCGACCAGAAAAGTCCTGAAGCTTGGCCTGAAACACTCTGAATAGTCCTGAAATGAAGCTGCATCGCCGCTGCATCCGACCGGAGCTAATGCAGCCTCACGGGATTTACTGATCAGCACCCCCGGTAGCCCAGCTCTTTATCTCCGCAGCTATTCGTTGGTGACCCATGGCACCAACCTCCGGAAAGCCGGGTCGGGCTTCGGAGCGATTTTAACCATTTGCCGCCAAACAACCTCTTTACCTGGGGTTTTGGATGAACCAGCAACCTTGTTGCTCGGTTGGGCACGATGCTGCAGAAAGAGTAAGCTTGCGATTTCTCTTGACATAGTGAACGCGACGCATTAACTTAACGGTGTTAATTTAACATTGTTAAGTGAAGGATCATCGTTATGGGAGTTAGGGAGAGGCGAGCGCGCGAGAAATCGGAGACTCGCGACAAGATCCTGGACGCTGCCCGCGAGCTTTTTGTGACCGAAGGATATGAGGGTGTGTCGATGCGCCGGGTGGCAGAAAAGATCGAATATTCTCCCACCGCCATCTACGTCTACTTCGCCGACAAACAGGATCTGTTCCACGAGCTATGTCAGCAAGACTATGCCCGCCTGGCCGAGGTCTTTCAAAGTGCGGCAATGTCGTCCGATCCTGTTGAGCGGCTCAGGCAGATCGGAGGCACCTACACGGAGTTCGGCATACGCTATCCCAACCACTACCGGTTCATGTTCATGACGCCCCATCCGCCGCACGAGCCGGATGAGGAAGACCGCGAGGTCATGGGCAATCCCGAGGTGGATGCATACGCCCTTTTGAAATGGGCCGTGCAGCAAGCCATCGACGCAGAACGGTTCCGCCCGGAGCTTCAAGATGCGGAACTGATCTCCCAGACTCTGTGGGCAGCCGTACATGGTGTGATTTCTCTGAACATAGCCAAATGCAGCGATCCGTGGGTCGAATGGCGCCCACTGCAGCAGCGGGCTCAACTGATGCTCGACGTGACACTGCGCGGGATGGTGCGTCAGCCGGGCGCGGTGAAATAAGCATGCCTCCTCTGGCACAACGGAACTTGTTCCACGACAAGGTTCGGCTCACAGTCACGCTGACGGGAATCGTGTTCGCCGTGGTGCTGATCGTGGTGGAACTGGGATTATTTGTCGGGTTCACGGTGACCACGTCTGGACTGATCGATCACTCCGGCGCCGACTTGTGGATCACGTCCAAGAATGTGCCTTACGTGGAGCAAGCCGTCCCTTTCAGCGAGCGCAAGCTGAACCAGGTACGAGCGGTGTCGGGCGTTGCTGATGCACAGAAAATCGTTGCCCATTGGGCGGAATGGAAACGGCACGATGGCGGCGAAGACTCGGTACAAGTAGTCGGGATCAATGTCGACGACGCGATGGAGCAGCCGTGGAACCTGGTGGAGGGCAGGATCGAAGACTTGAAATCGCCGGACGCGATCATCCTGGACGAACTGTACAAAAAGAAGCTGGGCGTCACCGGCCTCGGTGAGCTGTTTGAGATCGGAGGCCATCGCGCGCGCGTGGTGGGCTTCACGCGGGGAATCCGATCCTTCACGACTTCCCCTTACGTTTTCACGACCTTCAAGAACGCGCAGACCTATACGGCATTGGGTGAAGACCAAACCTACTTCATTTTGGTGAAGTTGGCGCCAGGAGCAGATCTTGGCCAGGTGCGGCGGGCGCTTCTCGATCGCGTCCGGGATGTCGAAGTGTTTACGACCGCAGAGTTCAGCCATATGACGCGCTTCTATTGGATGTTCACCACCGGCGCGGGCGTGGCCGTGCTGATCGCCGCCGTATTGGGTCTGGTGGTCGGATTCGTGGTGGTGGCGCAGACCATCTATGCCACCACCATGGATCACGTGCGCGAGTTCGGCACGCTGAAGGCGATGGGCGCGCCCAACAGCTACGTCTACAAAGTCATCATGAAACAGGCGGCCATCAGCGCCGTGATCGGTTACGTCCTGGGAATGATCGTGAGCGTGTTCGTGGTGCGAGCCAGCCAGGAAGGCGGTGCCGCCATCCTGATGCCCATGCCGATGGCGGTTGGAATGTTTTTTCTCACGCTCGCGATGTGCATCGGAGCGGCGCTGGTTTCGATCAACCGGGTGACCCACATCGATCCCGCCATGGTGTTCAAGGCATAACCGGGACCGGCATTCGGCAGTCAAGGAGAAGGCAAGATGCAACCTGCAATCGCAGTTCGTCGGCTCACAAAAACCTATGCCGAGGGCAACATGGGAACACTGGCCTTGCGTGGAGTCGACCTCGATGTCCACGCCGGGGAGTTGCTCATGCTGATGGGGCCGTCGGGAAGCGGCAAGACCACGCTTCTGTCGATCATGGGATGCATCCTCACTGCGAGCTCGGGAAGCGTGCAGATTGCAGGAAAAGAAATTACCCGACTGACGGAAAAGCAGTTGCCCGCCATCCGCCTGGAGCACATCGGATTCATCTTTCAGGGATTCAATCTGTTTCCCACGCTGACCGCAAGCGAAAACGTGGAGCTGATGTTCGACCTGAAGGGAGTCGCCGCCAGGACCGCAAAGAAGCGAGCGGCGGAGTTGCTGGATCAGGTTGGCCTGGGCGATAAGCGCCACTGCGTTCCCTCCGACTTGAGCGGAGGTCAGAAGCAGCGTGTTGCCATTGCCCGTGCGCTGGCGGGAGATCCGGGAATCATTCTCGCCGATGAACCAACCGCTGCCCTCGACTCGCACACGGGCAAGAACGTGATGGAAATGATGAGCGAACTGGCTCACCACCGTGCGCGCGCGGTGGTGATCGTCACCCACGACTCGCGCGTGCTGAACTTCGCCGACCGCATCGTGAAGATCGAAGACGGAGCCGTCGCCGAAGCCGACTCGTCACCGCTGGAGCCGGTTCCGGCCGGAGTGCTGGCAAACAATCTTGTGCAGTCAACGGTAAAGCTGGTTTAAACAAGGCTGGGCTTGGACGAAATCGTAACCGAACCTAAGGAGTTGCTGTCATGGCAGAGAACATCTTTCGTGGAAGCGTGGTGGCAAGAGGTTGGGCGAGGAACAGGACCAGAGCCGTTGTCGGCCTGGCGGGACTGCTGCTGGCCGTGTCGCTGGTGTTCGCCTCGCGGCGTTCGCATGAAAATGGGACCATCGCCACGACGGCGTCGGCCATCCACGGTCCCGCTCTGATCGCCGGTCCCGGACGGGTGGAGCCGTGCTCGGAAGATATCAAAATCGGTTCCGAGCTGAGTGGCCGACTGAGATCTGTTTTCGTCGAGGAGGGAGACGCGATTCGTCGCGGTCAGGTTCTGGCCGAGCTCGAGAATGCCGACTACCGGGCGCAGGTCGAGTCGGCGAAAGCCAACGTGGTGGGCAAAGAAGCCGCGGCACGCAAGGTGATCAATGGCGCTCGACGCCAGGAACGCGACCAAGCTTGGTCTTCGGTGAACGAGTCGCGAGCGGTGACCGAGAACGCGCAATCCGAATTGCGTCGTCGTCGGGCGCTTTTCGCCGCTGGAGTAGTTTCGCGGGAAGAGCTGGATCGTTACGAGCGCGAGGCCGATGTCGCCAAGGCCAAGTATCAGGCTGCCGTCGAGCAACACTCTCTGGTCGACGATCACGCGCGCGAGGAAGACCGCGCGCTGGCGGAGGCCGACCTGCAACTGGCGAAGGCGCAGCTTGAAGAAGCGCAAGCACGGTACGAGAAAACCTTTATAAGGTCGCCCATCGAGGGCAGTGTGTTGCGCAAGCATCATCGTAGCGGAGAAAGCGTCTCGAATTCTTCTACGGTTCCGGACCCGGTCCTAACCATCGGCGACAGGAAAACCTTGCGCGTACGCGTGGATGTCGACGAGACCGACGTGAGCAAGGTGCGGATCGGCCAAAAGACCTACGTAACCGCCGATGCATTCGGGAAGCAGAAGTTTTGGGGCCGGGTGGTACGTGTGGGGCAGCAGCTGGGACCAAAGAACGTTCGCACCGACGAGCCGACCGAGAGAGTGGATACGAAGATTCTCGAGACTCTGGTCGAACTCGAACCTGGCGCGCAACTGCCTGACGGCTTGCGCGTCGACGCCTTCATCGTCCCCGATGGTGGCGAAGTAGCGCAGGCTCAGCCGGGGCGCTTTTAGATCTACGTTCTCAGCGCCGCCATGACGCTTTCGAGCGGCCACAGAAAATGCTTTAGGCAACAGCGCTGCAGATAACTGCATCGTATTGCCCACCACGGATGGAACGCGAGACCCGCTTGCGCCGGATCACCGAGCCCACTGCGGAACAGAAATCCCTACTGCACCAGCTCGGCTTCAGTTTGCCGGAACGTCTGAAATCACTTTCCAAATGTAGTGCAGACTTTGCGTCAGCCTGAACTCATTCTGCAAGACTTCGGTCGTTTTTCGACCGTTCCGTGACGAACTTCGGTTCGTTTATGGTGCTGCGGGCGGCTTTCCGGACAACAGGCAAGGTATTCATCAACCCTTAAAACACAACTTTTCCCTTCACCCGGTCGGGCTCGCAAGATTTCACCCTTTTTTCATACGGGGTAACGGGCGGGAACCTTAACGTCAACTCCACCCATCCCAATTGGAGGCTGGCGGCGTTGCGCCTAATCTCCCTGGACTCGCGACCGGGCTTTCGACCGATTATGGCGTTTGATCCCTAGCCGGAGAGCGGCCGGGAGCGCTGCTGCTCCCCAGATTGAGAACAGGAGCAGGTACACGTCGTCGAGGGATACACCGATATTTTCAAGCGACCAGCGGACCGCGAAAGCACCCGTGACGCCCAGCAGAACATCGGCTCCTGTCCCGAGTCCGTCGTCCGCAGCGATCTTGCCAGCCGCACAACCAGCGAGTGCTGCGCTCAGTAACCAAATGGTATAGAACATGGCTAACCTCGACAAACCATCTCACGCTGCAAGAAGACTTTCGACACGATTCCCGCTCGCAAAAAACAAAATCCTGCATACTTGAGGAAGCCCGGCCCTGACGATTCCGCGATGCGCTCCGACAGATCGGCCCTATCAGACTCGAAAACCATGGAACACAAGCTTTTGCGAGCGTGTGCCGTGGAAGGCCGAAAACCTATTGGCAGTAAGACCGAACTGCGGGCAACACTGTTATAGCGCGGGGGACCGGTCACTGATCAATCAGGTCTTCACTGTATTCATGGGCAGTCCAACAACAGCGAAGTTCACAGAATCCGGAAATGGGCAAGACAAGTTCAACCGGGGAGGGCCTCCCATGAAACGGCAGTAGGTGCAATTCGTTCGAGTGCTTGGATGGAGGCGGCTTCCGATCGGCAGGACCGCGCCACCTGCAATCCCATGCCCGGCTCGCGGACCGTATCGACAAGTGCGCAATATTTTGGAGTTCCGCAGCGGGCCCTCCCATCCAATGTTGCTGGTTCCTGCGAAAGTGACTTTCGTTCGTTTGTAGACTTCCTTTGTCAGTTTAGAATCTTTGCTGAGGTGCACAAGTTGAGAAACAAGGTTAATTCGAATTGGGGCAAGGCTTGTGGAGAGATTCCGAAAACGCCAACGTCGTTTGAGGAGATGGTGCAACGATTGAAGCTATCCGAGAAGGATTATCGGAGTTCGGCTCCATTGAAGGAATGGGCGCAAAAGCACAAAGATAGCAAGTATGTCCCCCAAGACTTGCTGGAAGCCTGGGGAATCGTGGTCAACGTCTAAGCCGGGAACCGAAGGGGGCGGAGAGCCATAGCAGGATCCCTCGCGGTCCGGGCTCCCGCGGTGCCTGTGCCACACCGTCGTTCCTAGGTACAGACGCCACCAGTCTCCCTATTCCTGTATGGCGCGGAACGCGGACGGTTCTCATACGGCTCCGCCGATGCCGTCGGCAGGATTCCCCAATCCCGTCGTTGCTCGAAGGCATCCCTTGAGAGCTTGCTCGTGACCGAGACTTCGCAATCGTCAGTGACGCCAAAGGCCAAATTTGCCTCCATTGGCGAGTTAGAGGGTTCAGGTTTCCGCCGCCGCTAGGGGATTGCCGCCAGGTCCTGCCATCGCCCAACAATCCCTTCACCGTTACGCTAGGCAGCCTGCACGGCCGCGTCTCTAGCTCGCCAACTTGGACGGGAACTCGAGTGCCGTCCTGCACCCGCAGAAAGCTCTTGCCCACTATCGAACAGGGACTAAGTGCCCGCCTGCCGGCAGAAGGTCATGGCCTTTCCGCCATTTTCACGTCCTGCGGTCGATGGTTTGAAATTTTCGTGAGGGAATCGCTCCTGAAACGTCGCTATTAGAAATGTGAGCAATCTCAGCCAGGTCCCGGACGCGAAACCGGAGGAGCCGTCGCTGTCACCGGCACGCTCTTAGCACGCCATTCCCTGGGACCACAGCCTATCGGGGCCTGGGGGGAGGAGGTTCTGGAACTGGCATCGCAATCATACCTAGAACGGCACGGCGCGGGGTGAAACCAAAGAGAAAGCGACTGAAACGCGTGTCGTGATTCAGAAATCGGAGAGAGACGACTCCAAAACCATGCAATCCGAGCTGGAAAGGAAAGCGAGAATTACAGCGTTACTCGAGGAGGTAGAGTCCATCCATGTTGCCAACCGCCTCTATTGGCAAGAGAGCGCGCCCGGCCGCGAGGCCAACGCGGCGTATCAGAAACGACAAGATCGACTGGAAGAAATCCGGGACGAACTTTCAAGGTTGTGAGGTGAGGAGCGCTTGGCAAAGCACTGATGTCTGAAGGCGGGAGTTTCGCCCCACACGGTGGCGGATGCTCTCGGCCAGACTGGGCGCCCTCGATGAGGCGCGGTGATGACAACAGCTCATGTGTGTCGCAACCGGTCATGCAAACCGTGAACTTAGGGTGCAGACGATCAAGGCCCGGCTTCCCCCGGCAGCAAATCCTCGGTTGCGGCCGTATCTGTTTCCCTAGGGTTGCCTGCTTGAGGCTCGAACCGCGCTTCCGCGCCCGTGAGGACCGGGCTCGGTGAATCTTGCTGCACACCTGGGGAGGAAGCGCCGCGGCAACGACTCGATGGATTGCCATACGTGGCCGCGATCGTTCTTACGGATTTTGGCGATTATCCAGCCATTCTGGCTGGGGGGATAACATGGTTGCAGGGGCTTGCCATCCTCCTCATCGCCAGACACCCGCCAAAGTAATCCTCAACCACCTGTCTCCTCCGCGAAGCTCTTTCATCGCCTGCAACGCGAACCTCACGGCGGACCGAAGGGACGGGCGTCATTTGGCCAGGGGACCGGGATGGAGGCCCTCGCCAAGGACAAAGCTTGATCCCACGCTACCCACCACGGCCGATGCCCTCGGCAGCCCGAGGCGCTCGCGAATGTGATACACGGCCTCGATGCCCGTGCAATGTGCGCCCATCAGGTTCGCCACTTTGAATTCCTTCATCTTGTCGGCAGTCCAATCCAGTTGCTCATCGGTCGCCGGAAACAGGTGCAGTCCGCCGATGACCGCATTCACCGGCTCGTTCGGAAACTCGGCTCTGGCGAAGGTAAGAATATTGATGATACCTGCGTGCCCGCAGCCGGTGACCACGACTAACCCTTCCGGCGTGTTGAGCACCAGGGATTGATCCTCGGGGATCGTGTCCTCGACCAACCCGCCCGGCGTCTGCACTTTTCCAGTGCTGCTCCAATTGTGTTCTGGATATTTGCGCGGCACCGGACCCGTCAGCCACGCGCCGGGAAAGATTTGTGCCGCGTCTTCAAGTTCGATGAACCTTCCGCCGGTTGCCTCGTACTGGTTCTTCAAAGCGATCATCTGGTTGTCTTCCCCTCCGGGCGCAGGTCGGCTGTAAAAAATGCCGCGAGCGACGTAGACCACTGAGAGCGCCGAGCGATTCCTTTTCATCAGCTCTTGGCGAAGGGGCATCAATCCACTGATGTGGTCCCAATGATTGTGCGTGAGGATCACTTCCTTAACGTTGGACAAGTCAATATTCAGGTCACGTGCGTTTTGCAGAACGGTATCGGGATGGGATCCCGTATCCAGCAGAATTGGATGGCCATCGGCTTCGATTAGCGCTGAAAATCCCCACTCGCCCAGCCCCTTTGTGCTACCCACCAGCATGGTCGACAGTAGTGTCACCTTGAGCCCGTGAATCTGCACAGCTGTGCTCGGAACCTTGGGGGCGGGAATCGCTTGAGCCTCGGCCGCCTGCACGCTCGCAGTCGGAAACCAGAGCGCGAGGACAGCCGCACAAAGCTTTATCCAGCGAAAGCGAGAAACGTGGTGCATGTGTCGTCGGTACCTCGCAATCGGTAATTGCCGGAAGCAAGGCGATCTTATCGCAGAGCACGCGTGATGTGAAGCGGTTCGACGGCGGGGAAAGGATTTATTCCGCAGCGTTCATCCGTTCGGTATCTCCGCGGCCTGGCTTGGCCCATTTTCAGATACCGTTAGATTCGCTCATTGGACGGAACCGTCCGGGGTGGTTTGGGGACCATCCCAGAGCCATCCGAGGCTGACGTCAATTAACCTCGGATTAGCTTCTGGCACAAGTTGACAAACGTCGATTTTTGGGTTACTTTGCAATGCAAAGTGATGAACGATCTTCACAAAGCGCTCGGCGACATCAGCAGTATTCGCCGGCAGGTTGCGCAGAGCACTGAGTTTCGTGGATACGGCCCTGCGACTCTTGCAAGTACCGGTGTTTTGGCGCTCGCAACCGCCGGGGCCCAGGCCCGATGGCTACCCGATCCCGCCAATCATATTCCGGCGTACTTGAGTATCTGGATTTGGACTGTCCTGTCGGCTGCCTTGATAGGGATGCAGATGTATGCGCGCACGCGCCGCATTCACTCCGGCATGGCGGACGAGATGATCCGTATGGCCGTCGAGCAATTCCTGCCCTCGGTCGGAGCGGGCGCACTCATTACGCTGGCGCTCGTAAGATATGCTCCGACGGTTGTATGGATGCTTCCCGGACTCTGGCAGATTGTTTTCAGCCTGGGTGTGTTTTCGTCGTGCCTTTTTCTGCCGCGCGCAGTGGCCGCTGCGGGCGCGTGGTACTTGCTGACTGGTTTGACCTGTATCGCGCTGGCGGATTGCCGGGCCCTCTCTCCGTGGGCGATGGGTATTCCGTATGGAGCCGGGCAGTTGCTGGTCGCCGGGATTCTGGTTTTTCACCGCGAAGGAGGGCAGCGATGAAGGTTAAGTCACCGCCCAGCCAAGCGCGCTTCGCTTATGAAGGTCTGGATCGCGTGATTCACGAGCGGGCGCGGCTTAGCCTGCTGACGTCTCTGGTGACTAACCCGAAAGGACTGGCCTTTGGCGATCTCAAGCGGCTTTGTGCCCTCACGGACGGCAATTTGTGCCGACATCTGCGCGTACTGGAAAAAGCGAAGATGGTTGAGATGGTGAAGAAATATGACCGCAGCCGTCCGCAGACCGTTTGCCGAATTACGCCCTCAGGTCGCACGCGCTACCTCGAGTATCTTTCCACGCTCGAGCAGGTGGTTCGAGATGCGGCGAAAGGAACCGAAGAAGGGGCGGCGGGCGGTTTGCTTCACGGCCTGGCGGCATCGCGGGCCTAGTTTTTTTTGCGAGGTAACTTTGCAGTGCAAAGTAAGAGGAAAAATTTGCATGTGGCCATCATCATGGACGGTAATGGTCGCTGGGCCACGGAGGATTGTCGAGCATGCACCTCACCTCGGCATCCGTTGCCTCACACTTTACGCGTTTTCATCCGACAACTGGAGCCGCCCGGCCGACGAAGTAGCGAGTATTTTCTGGCTGTTGCGGGCTTACCTGCGCATGGAAACGGAAACACTCCGGCAGCACGGTGTGCGGCTGGAGATCATCGGCCGGCGCGACCGATTGCCGAGCCTGGTGCGGTGCGAGATCGCCCGAGCAGAGTCTGCGACCGCCGTAGGCCATCGCCTCCACTTGCGGCTTGCTGTGGACTACTCTTCGCGCGCTGCCATAACGCGCGCCGCCGCCGCCGCAACCGCCGCGCTTTCCCCGCACCTTCCGCCCTCGGCTGATCGATTGGTACCGATGCTTGCGCACGCCCTGAGCGCCGAGAGCGGGGAAGTGGATTTGCTCATTCGCACCGGCGGTGAGAAGCGTCTTTCGGACTTTCTGTTATGGGAGTCCGCCTATGCCGAACTGTTGTTTACTGACCAGATGTGGCCGAACTTTGACGTCGCTGACCTGGATGCCGCGCTCGGAGAATTCGGTCGGAGGAAGCGCCGATTTGGCGGCCTTCCCGCCTCCACCGCGCCTTTAGCGAGATCGGCGCGATGATCGCTGCGGGTACGCGTCCACTCCACGCCAAGTTCATTCTGCCCGCGCTCACCGAGGCGACCAGCCCTTATTGGCGCCCGATCAAGTATTCCTTGTTTCCGCCCCTGGGCCTCGCTACGATCGCGGCCTATCTGTCCCCCGATGACCGGGCCGTGATTGTGGACAAGCCCGAAGCCCTGCAAGCGGGCTACGATCGGGCGTATCGCGAGTTTTATCGTTGGAGATCCATCAACAGGGCTTCGCTCCATCACGGGACGTCGAAGCACCAGGCAAAACACTTCTTCTACGCTTCGGGCTGGAAGAAATTCGAGCCCGTCTGGGATCTGTTGATCCAGGCCCGGCAGCTTAACCGGGTTACGCCCCTGCTGGAAGGGGTGCTCTCCAAGGTGACCGGTCGCGAAAACGGGGGAATGGGCAGAGAATCGCGCGACGGCTCAACCACCCCGAGCACGGGCCCATACAGCTCCTCGGTCCAGAGTCTACAGACTCTTCCGTAATTCGGACTTTAAAGGCGCCGCATCTCAGAACAGCAATCCCGCGAACTGCGGTACGAACCGGCAGGGCGGCAGAGAATGAAGCCATCGAGGGTTGCCTTGGAGGACGGTCATGCCAGCTTTCAGGTTTCTGAATTTAGCGATTCTCTCCGTGCTGGTCGGATGCTCGGCACTTGCCTATGCCCAGGACGACAAGCCACAGGACAGCAAGCCCACGCAGCAGGAAGAGCCCAAGCCCCAACCCAAGCAGGATGAGACCAAACCTCAGGACCAGGCAAAACCTCACCCCGACGAGTCCCGGCCCTCAAAACAAGAGATGCGGGAGGAAAAACAGGAGCAAAAACAGGATCAAAAGCAGGATCAAAAGCAGGATCAAAAAGGATCCCGCGACCAGGTGAAGGCCGAGGGGCAAGAGCATTCGGAACAGCTGACGGGGAACGAAGCGGGCAAGGGCGGGCACATTCCCGATGACAAATTCCGCGCCCACTTTGGCCGCAATCATACGTTCGCCGCAAAAACTGTAATTGTGCAAGGCCAGCCGCGATTTCAATATGGCGGCTACAGCTTCCAGCTCGTGGATGCCTGGCCGGTTGGCTGGGCCTTTACCGACGAATGCTATATCGACTTTATCGATGGCGAGTATTTTCTATTCGATTTGCTTCACCCCGGCGTTCGGGTCGCTGTTTTCGTTGTGATGTGATACGGCGCAGCGCCGATTTGTCCGGGCGAGGTGGCCCCTCTGAGTCGGGATTCAGTTCTGCTGGATTCAATCTCAAGAGGGGCTACCTTTAATTTCTTGGCATCGGCTGCTCCAGGTTAACGCTGTGAACTTCTGAGCGCTTGGCTGAGCAACTACGCTCGTCGATGCGCGGATGACCACCCTGATTATTTGGCATCGATGGAAAAGGCCAACAGGATATTTCCCGCCATGGCGTTGGTATAGCCGGCATTCACGTAAACCATGCCACTCACGATTGTTGGTCCCGCCCCATTCAGCGAACCGCCATGTGCGCGCACGCCGTTGGTGGTGCGAAACTCCGGAGTAGTGTCGAAGTCCCAGAGGACAGTTCCGTCCCGAGTGTCATAGGCGCGCAGATGGCCATCCAGGGAGCCGGCGAAGATGACGCCGGGAATTAGAGTCGGCGGCGCCATCTGGGCCGGGCTACAGCCAAACTGCCCAGCGCAGGCCGGTTTCGGGGCGGGAGCATGCCAGACTTGCGCTCCCGTGCGAAGATTGAGTGCAAACAGCCCGCCACCAGCCAGTGGGTTGGAAAAGTCGTAATCCGAAAGCGGAAAATAGGCGTACCGATTATCGACTGCACCGCCCCATTCGATCCCGCCCAAAGGACCGCCGTGCCCGATACTGGTTTTCCAGACCAGCTTGCCGCGACGTGCGGGATCCAGGGCGTATACCATTCCCGATTTCTGTGCCAGGAGCAGAATATCTCGGCTTCCGCTCAGCGACTTCAGCACCGGAGGCGAGCCGAAATCGAAATCGTCGCCGTGTTGAGCAGGGCAGTTATCCTTACTGGCCGTCACACAACCGCTGTTCCACACATCCTCCGCTGTGAATTGCCGGGACCATAACTTCTTACCCGTCCTGATGTCGAAGGCGATCACCGAATCGGACGAGTCGGTCGGTGGTTGGGAATAATTGTTTCCGGTTGCGACATAAATCGCGTGGCGCTTCAGATCCGCGGTCGGGGATGACCACACCGCGGCACCAGAAGGTCCCCAGGACTGCACTCCCTGAGCACTCTTGCTCCTGGGCCCCGGAGCCTCGGCGATGGTGTAGGCCCGCTCGATCTGCTCTCCCGTGGCCGTATCGAGTGTGACCACGCTGCCCCGAAACGTACAGCAGGGATAGCCGGGATCTGCGGACGCCCCTTCCTCTCCCGACGAAATAGGCACATACAAGCGAGTGCCCACCAACAGCGGCGATCCTGTAATCCGCGCAGCGGGATGCGAATCGGGACGCACTTTCCACACCACCGAACCATCGGCGACTTTGACCGCGTATACAGTTCCGTTGGTATCGCCGAAAAATGCTGTGTTTCCATTGTTGCCGATGGAAATCGCGCTCTTCACCGTTGCCGACGCCTTGAAACTCCACCACAGGCACCCGCTTGCCGAATCCAGGGCATACACGGTGCCATCCTCGCTGCCGACAAACAGTTTTCCCGCAAACGAGGTAGGTTGACCGAAGGTCGCCGCCACTGAGGGAAAGCCGAACGCCCATTTGAGTTTTAAGTCCTTGACCCGGCTGCGCTCGAGACCGGCGGCCTTCGCGGGCTGAAAACGCGTGTTCTCCGTATCGCCTCCCCAGCCGGCCCAGGCGGGCGAATTCGCCGGCGGATCCAGATCTCGCGCGCAGTACCCTTTCATCGCCGCTTGAGCCGCTGCCTCTGGCGTCCCCAGGTACTCGGCGATAGCAATTCTTTTTTCCTTGGAGAGAAATCTCCCCTGCCATCGCATTCTTCCCGACTCAAGCGCAGCGAGGATCGATGACTTCGACATCTGCCGGAGAGCTTCGGGCGCCGGAGCCCGCATGTCGCTCGCTGGATCCGCCCGATGACAGCTCGCACATTTCTGAGCAAACAGAGCCGCTCCATCCTCTGCCGCGGGCGCCTGCTTTCGTGCACAGCCCTGTAAGCAAAGGGCAACACTTAACCAGAATACGAGACACCCGCCCAGCATACGGGGACGCGAAATAGGCGTAGGCCGAATCCATGGAGCGGAAAGGGGAGCCATAGTGAGGTTCTGAACTCTCTGACGCAATTGTGGTTTCATCCGTCGCGCGATCCTCGGATCGCGTTACTTGGATGACAAAAAGATTGTCCGCGCTTGCGCGGGGCGAGTAGAGAAGAGTAAAGATTCATCAAGTGCTTGATGGGCCATCGTAAATACGTGTCGGCTCGCGGAAGAAATGGAACGAACGTACTGCGAAACGCGACCACAAATACCTCCTGACTTCGAGGCCGAACAGGTACTGCGCCCAGAATGGGGAAAGCACGGTTGCCCTCTCGGCGACTGCGACCGAATCACTCCACGCATTCGGCGCGGGACGAACGGTTTTCGTCCGGACAGCGCACCGATCCCACTGCTGGCTATGCCATCTTGCCAGAACCTCGATTCATTGACTGGCGGATACCTCACCCGTAAGATGAAGCGACACGAAGAGCCAGGTCTCTCCCGGATGATCGGCCGAAGCATTTCTCATCACCACCTCGTCGAAAACTTGGGCAACGGCGCGATCGGTATCGTCAACCAGGCTCAGGATCTGAAGCTCGGCCCGTCGGGAGCATCCAAGTTCGTGCCTCGTGCGTCCGGGGTGAGATCTTGGTCGAAATGGTGCGCGAGCAACGCTTTGGCCAGGGTTCGTGCAGTGCGGTATGCGCGGCCGCATCTTCTATGGTTGACGATTCTTGTCTGCTTAGCGACGGCACACCCCAGCGGTGCGGCTACAACCTCCATTCCGACTCCCGCCAGTAACGTAGCCGCGGCCCAGCCGTTCGATATCAACGCGGCCGTCGAGGCATATTTGGCCAAGATGCCGCCCGCGCAACGCGCCCGTTCGAACGCCTATTTCGAAGGCGGCTACTGGCTTCTTTTGTGGGATTTTCTTTCCACGGTTGTCGTGATGTGGCTGCTGCTCGGATTCCGGTGGTCGGCACGCATGCGCAACCTGGCTGAGCGTATCACTCGGATTCGCGCTTTCCAGACGGCAATCTACTGGGTGCAATTCATTCTGGTTGTGTCCGTGCTTATGTTCCCGCTCACCGTGTACGAAGGCTATTTCCGGGAGCACAAATATGGACTGCTCAATCAGACTTTCGGCCCCTGGATGCGCGATCAGATGGTGGCGCTGGCGGTTAACGCGGTGCTCGGGGCCCTGCTGGTAGTACCGGTCTTGGGGCTGGTGCGACGATTGGGAAAGAGTTGGTGGATTTGGGGCGCAGCTCTGGCGGTTCTGTTGTTAGCGTTCCAGAGCCTGATCACTCCCGTCTATATTTTCCCGCTATTTAACAAATACACCAAGCTAGAGGATCCTCAAATCAAGGATCCCGTCCTCAGCATGGCGCGCGCCAACGGAATTCCTACAACCGATGTCTACGAGTTCGACGCATCCCGGCAGTCGAATCGCGTCAGCGCCAACGTCAGCGGCTTTGCGGGTACGCTGCGAATTTCGTTGAATGACAATCTGCTGAAGCGCTGCACGCTCCCCGAGATTGAGACCACCATGGGACACGAGATGGGTCACTACGTTCTCAACCATATTGACAAGTCACTGGTGATGATTGGCGTCGTAGTGGTGGTCGGGTTTGCCTTTCTCAGTTGGGGCATGAACTTTTCGCTCGCGCGGTGGGGAGAGAAATGGGATGTTCGAGGAGTCACCGATCTCGCAGTCCTGCCATTATCTGTGATCGTGTTCTCGGTCTACTTCTTGCTGATGACGCCGCTCACCAATACCATCACACGCACCATGGAGTACGAGGCGGACATGTATGGGCTGAATGCAGCCCGGCAACCGGATGGGGAAGCAAATGTGGATCTTATGCTGGGTGAATATCGCAAACTCGATCCCGGACCCGTCGAAGAGTTCGTTTTTTTCGATCATCCCAGCGGCCGCACTCGCATCACTGCCGCCATGCGCTGGAAGGCGGAGCACCCGGAGACTGCATCCCCGCAGGAGGTGGCGCGACCGATCTTCAATTCCCAGTAGAAGCGCTACGGCATGGAGCCGATTCCAGTGAGCCACGATACTGACGTCGGGTGCGGGTTTGTGATTCAGACGCTCGCAGGGAAGGGAAGTCCCTCTAATCTTGCGACCCCCGCCGGAATGGGAGGACTCCCCGTGCCGCGTGGGGCATGATCTGTTCCCGGCCGAGTTCTGCCAGCTCAGCACGCGGCGCCCGGAACAATTGACACCCGTCAAACAGCGTCCGTCGCAATGGGAATCCAACTGAGTCGGTGGACGAAACGAATGGGGCACCTTTCAGAGCCCAACCTCCAGCGTGAAAACGATGGCAGCGGATGGCAACTCGATGCAGTTTGAACTTGTGGCTACAATTATCTGTTTGGAAGGAACTATGAAAGCTCACGCATCGTTTGCGGGTATTTTCCTGATCGTATTGCTTTCGACAGCCGCAGTCCCGGCCGGAGTTGAGGTCAGCGCCCTGGACGTTGCCGCCGCCCGCACGGCACCATTGCCGACAGGAGTACGTCTCGACGCGGTCGGGGACGGGATCGATTTGGGCAGCATGCCGTTGGCCATGGCCATCGCGCCTGACGGAAAACTCGCGGTTGTTCTCAGTGGTTGGCGAGAGCAGGGGGTGCAGATCGTCGATCTGAATACTCGCCAAGTGGTGCAGACGTTGATTCAGCCCGGTGCGTTCTTTGGGATTGGGTTCTCTCGCGATGGCAGGGAACTGTTTGTATCGGGCGGCAATGATGACACGATCTTCTGCTACTCGTGGCGAGATGGGACTGCAGCCTTGGAAAGGAAGATCCTGCTCGCTGAAAAGTCGGCGAAGCCTGGCTCCCGGTATCCTGCTGGTCTTGCTGTCTCGCGAATCGGAAACTATCTCTATGTCGCCGAGAACATGAGTGACAGCTTGGCGGTCATTGATCTCGCCACTTCAAAAATCGTGCAGAGGTTTCCGACCGACCACTACCCCTATGCGGTCGAGGCGGCAGCGAACGGAAGAGTATTTGTATCCGCGTGGGCAGCGGATACGGTCGCAGAATTCCAGGCGAACCTGGACGGGCTACTGACTCCCCTACGCAAGGTGAAGGTGGGGCCTCGGCCGTCGGCTCTGCTTTCGAATCGGAGTGGCTCGCGACTGTTTGCCGCGCTGTCGGGCACGGATCAGATCGCCGTCCTCGATACTGCGCGGGGGACGGTCCTGCGATACTTAAGCGACGCGGCATCGGTCGGGCCGACGGAGGGGAGCACGCCGAATGCCTTGGCTCTGTCGCCGGACGAGTCGCAGCTTTTTGTGGCCGAGGCTGACAACAATGCGGTGGCAGTCTTTGATCTTTCCGAAAAGCGCATGAATGGCGCGTCCTCGCGATTGCAAGGTCGTATACCAACAGATTGGTACCCGACGGCAGTTCTCGATGTCCGAGGCAAACTTCTTGTACTCAATGGCAAGGGCCGCGGAAGTCAGGCGAATCCAGACGGGCCGATTCCGGGTGAGGGGATCCGGCGACCGTTAGGTTATGACCTAGGGCAGCTCAACGGAACCCTGCGATCGAGTCCCGATCAACCTTCTCCTGCTACCTTGGCCGAGTACTCGCGGCGCGTGGAGGCAGCGAACAACTGGCAAGCCCGACCCTCACGAAAAGCGTATCCGCCCTTCAAACATGTGCTTTACATAATCAAGGAGAATCGCACTTATGACCAGGTGCTCGGTGACCTGAAAGAAGGAGACGGTGATCCGGCTCTGGTTTTTTTCGGACAGGGTATATCCCCCAACCATCATGCCCTGGCTTTGCGTTTCGGACTGTTTGACCGTTTTTTCACGAACGCGGAGGTGAGTTCGCAAGGCCATATCTGGTCGACTGCAGCCTACGTCACTGACTTCGGAGAAAAAACTATACCTTCCCTTTACTCGAACAGGCGGGAAGGAGTGGATGGGGAAGAAATCGACGAGCCGATCAATGGTTTTCTCTGGACGTTGGCCAGGAAAAAAGGAATCAGTTTCCGCGATTATGGCGAAATGGTCCAAGTGCCCGAGGGCTGGCCGGTAACCCAGCGGGAGGTGGTCGCGAGCCTCAGTCCGACATATCCTGCGTTCGACCTGAAGACGCCTGATCAAGTGCGCGCCGATGCCTGGATCGCCGAGCTGGAAAATTTTGCCCGCGAGGGGGAGATGCCAAAGCTCGAAATCATGCATTTACCCAGCGATCACACCGCTGGTGGCCGCGCGGGCTACAGGACACCTCGAGCCTTTATGGCCGACAACGATCTGGCGCTGGGCAGGATTGTCGAAGCACTGTCCAGGTCGCGGTTCTGGCAAGACACGGTGATCTTCGTGCTTGAGGACGATTCGCAGGCCGGGCCCGATCACATTGATTCCCATCGATCGTGTTTCTTCGCCATCTCGGCTTACAGTCGCCCCGGCGCCATCCACCGCTTTGCCAATACCACGGACGTGGTAGCGGCGATTGAAGACATTCTCGGATTGGAGCGCCTTTCCCAGTTTGACTACTTCAGCCGATCATTGTCCGACATCTTTGCCGAGACCCCGGACCTTTCACCGTGGACCTCGATCGTTCCGCAGGTCGACATGAACGAGATCAATCCGTCGACAACGGCGGCGGCGCACGCGTCCGCAGAGTTGGATTTCAGCGCGCCCGATCGGGTCGATGATGCGATATTCAATCAGATTCTCTGGAGCATGATGAAAGGTTCGCAGCCTTTACCCGCAAGCGATCGAAAAGCTCCGCTGCACGCCTATCGTGTTGGTCGCTGACTGCTCGGCTGAAAGATCGAACCTCGGAGCTATGGCCGATGTCCTGGGACAACGGATGGCGCGAACGCCCACGCTACCGCGGGAATAACTTATGCTAGAGACAGTGGATATCGCATAAGGGCTGGCAGTTTTGGGTGATCCCTACAGAGGGGTGATTTCAGGGTAATCCACGATGAGCCGTAAGGCATGCGTAATCGGCGCCGGTCCGAATGGACTCGCAGCGGCCATTGTTTTGGCCCAAGCCGGACTGCAGGTCGATGTACTCGAAGCAGAGTCAACACCGGGCGGAGCTGCGCGCACGCTGGAGCTGACTTTACCGGGTTTCCGCCACGATTTTGGATCGGCTGTGTATCCGCTTGGCGCGGGATCGCCTTTGTTCTGGTCACTGCCTTTGATCGACCATGGCCTGGAGTGGATTCACTCGCCGGCTGCTCTGGCACATCCTCTTGATGACGGCACGGCGGTGATGCTCAAACGCAGCCTCGCTGAAACCAGTGATTCCCTTGCAACCGACGGTCGGGAATGGGGCAAGCTCATGCGCCCGTTCGCCGAGCGGTGGACGGAATTTGCTCCGCAAGTGCTGCGCCCCTTTCCCACCGTCCCCAGACATCCATGGCTGATGGCTCGGTTCGGACTGGTCGCGTTGCAACCGGCCCGACTCGTCGCTCGCCGGTTTCGTGAAGAACGGACCCGGGCACTGTTCGCGGGTTTGGCGGCCCACTCTTTTCTCAGTCTGGATGAGCCGCTAAGCGCAGCGTTTGCAGTTCTGTTGGCAGCGCCGGCGCACGCGGTTGGCTGGCCTATTCCTCGCGGCGGCGCCCAGGCGTTCACAAACGCCCTATGCGGATATCTTGCGACGCTTGGCGGCCAGGTAAAGACCTCATCGCCGGTCGAGAGTTTGTCGGCCCTGGCGGGCTATGACCTGGTTCTCTGCGATCTGACTCCGCGGCAACTGGTGAAGATTGCCGGGCAAAGATTGTCTGACAGATTCAAGCAGCGGCTGCGAAACTACCGCTACGGCGCCGGCATCTTCAAAGTGGATTACGCGCTCAACGCCCCCATTCCCTGGAAGGCTCCCGACTGTCTTCTGGCGGCGACGGTACATTTGGGTGGAAGCTTTGAAGAGATCGCCGCCTCGGAAAAGACAATGCGCATGGGAATGAACACCGACCGTCCGTTCGTTCTGCTGACCCAGCCCAGCCTTTTCGACAGCACGCGCGCTCCGGCAGGCAAACACACTGCCTGGGCCTATTGTCATGTCCCCAATGCCTGCAAGATCAACATGCTTGAGAAACTGGAGGATCAGATTGATCGTTTCGCTCCCGGCTTCCGCGAGTGTGTCCTGGCCCGGCGTGTTTTTTCTCCCGCCGATCTTGAGCGCATGGACGGCAACCTGGTAGGAGGTGACATCGGAGGCGGAGCCTTGGATATTGGGCAATTCCTGTTTCGACCCACGTGGAGACACTACACCACCTCGGCCCGCGATATCTACATTTGCTCAGCCTCGACACCGCCAGGTGGAGGAGTACATGGCATGTGCGGCTATCATGCGGCCAAGAGGGCGTTGTCCAGCTGGGACAGCCGTTAATCGCAAAGCGCGTTCTCTGCGCGCGCGCTGCCCGGTGTCACTCGCGAGGGCTAACTGTAGGCCATTGGATGCTACGCATCGTGCCGTCAGGCTCTCGCTCGATCGTTGGTGCGTAGAGTCCCAGGAATTGACGACGCCACCACAGACCTTGGGTCCGTTTCTCGGACACGGTTGTGAACCAGTATTGCCAGATTACAACCCGCACCTGGCGTGGGGGCTGTTGCGCGAAAGGATTCCTGGCAAAAAGGGCCAGAACGTCCTTGTCGTTAGAAAGCAGTCGCACTTCGGTGCTGGGCACAATCGGATAGTCCCGCCATGAGCCGAGCGAAGCAAACCAAAGATTCCAGTCGAATCGCGGCTGATAGGGCGCGTAAATCCCGGGTCGCGCAGTCACGTCCTGCGGTTTGAATCGGTAGGGATACGCGACCCAGGTCTTTCCATCCTCGGAGCCCTGGAACTCAATCTCATAGCGGCCGCGGGTCATGATGCCGAACAGGCCATATCGATTGGCGATCCGAAAAGGCTCAAGCGCCTCAACCGGTGACATCGGCAGTGGCAGGGCGGAAAACATCGAGATCAGTTGCACGGTCGTGGCGTAGAAAATCCAGCTCAATACCACAGCGACCAGGAATAGATTCAGAGTCCTGAACCATAGACGGAGGCCGCGACTCCCGTGCTGCCGTCGAAGGTGCGCGGCAGGTCCGGGTTCTGTGAGCGTCGGTTGCGCCTCGTCCTCAGCCCGAATTTCAAGAGCCGGGGGATTGTTCTCAGCGCCGGTGGCGGAGGGCATGACCAACGATCTGTTCCAGTACTTCGGGAGCAACCGCAGCAAAAAGCCATCGTCCAGCACGAGGAACCCCAGCACGAGCACCAGGTAGTTCAGAAATGTGTAGTTGGCAGTGCCAATAACTCCGAGTTGCCAGGGAGTCACAATGAAAAAACACGCGATTCGCCAGCGCCGTGGCAGGAACAACATCCAAACCAGAACCAGTTCGAGTGCCAGCGTCGCAAAAGCCGTCGAAGCGTGGAACCAGTGCGGCAGATGCTGGGTGTACCAGCCGATCCAGGTGGGCAGCGGCCCGTTTTGGTAGTACTCGTCCATGGCAGTGAAGTTGCGCCATTCGGGATCTCCGCCAATGATCTTCGCAACCCCGGACTCGAAGTAGATGCGAAAGCATTCCCATTGCAGCAGGAACAGAGTGGCGCGCGAGGGCAGCGACTTCAGTCCCAGGCCCGGTCGGATACCGGGCGGAGCAAAGAAGTAAGCGAGGAATCCCGCTTCGAGAAGCATGCCGTCCGACTGATAACCGGAAAAATCCTGTGCAGCGCTGACGAACGAAAGAAAGCACACAAAGCAGACGGCCAGCATGGCGCGCGGCCACACATTTAAAGCCAGGAAGAGCGACGCGATCATGCCCACCCAGCAGACAAAGGTGAGCATATGCGGGCCGCTCACAAGCCAAAACAAGGTGGGTGCAAACCACAGGCCGCGGCTGTAGCCTACGGCATGCGCAACCGCCTCCAGATATTCGTTTGCGGGGAGGATCCCGGATGGGCCGATGAGCCCACGGATCTGCAAGACGAGCGAGAAGAAGGCGGAAAAATAGATTCCGCCTAGGGCCCGCAGGAACAGCCAACGTGGAATCAGGCGGTCAGGTGCGCCATGCTCGGAGTCAAACAACCAGCGGATGGCTGCCGGAACCCAGTCCATGAGCGACAATGATAATAGCGATCGGCAAGGAGTGGGGGGCAACTGGCCGCACGCGTGTGCCAGTGCCGGGTCCATTCAATGGCGAAGGATGACGCCCCTTCCCTGTTGGGTGATCGCGGCACTGATCTGTCAGCGCGGATCCTCGGGCGCAAACGCGCGGCCATCCGATCGATCGCGGTGCGGCTGATGCCGGGTGTCATTGGCCGGTGAGTCGGACTTGAGCCGGTCGAGGTCGGAGTTCCCGAAGAATGTCCAGCCGGGATGGAGCAGAATGTCGCCAATCCGAACACTCTCCTCCGTCGTCGGTTACAATTCCAACCCGACCAGGGATCGCGTGGCGACGTGCACGATCGGATGTTTCAGCGGTTGAGGGGATCATGTTGAATCGACGTCCAATGTTCGTTCTTTTGCTGATCGTTGTCAGCCCCTTTTCGTTCGGCTCGGGGAAAGAAAGGAAAGAAGAACCCGTTGTTCATTCCGTCGGTTTCAGCACCCGCCAATTTCCCGCACCTGAAGACTACAACTGGCGCGGCGCTGTCGACCAGACGCTGAGTGGGATCATCTGGTATCCCGCCGAAACCAGCGCCGGGGAAAAGGACCAATACATCGGCCCCCCGGACGCCCCCCTGTTCTATGCCGGTCGCGCCGCCAAGGATGCCACGTTCGCTCCCGCATTCGGCAAATATCCCCTGATTGTGCTCTCCCATGGCACTGGCGGCAGCGCCTTGCAGATGGCGTGGATTGGCACCTATCTCGCCGCCCACGGTTACATCGTCGTCGCCGTCAATCATCCCGGTAACAACGCATTGACCGGATGCACAACCCAAGGTTTTATCGAAGGCTGGGAGCGTGCAAAAGACATCAGCACGGTCATCAGCGACATGCTCGAAGATCCGCGTTTCGGCATCAGAATCGACTCCGATCGCATCGGCGCGGCCGGGTTTTCGTATGGCGGGTACACGATGATGGAGCTCGCCGGCGCAAGGACCGACATAAGCCGGCTTCTAGCCTGGTGCGACCAACAAAAAGGCGCCTGCGACCCCCCGGAGATGCCGGATTTGATGGAGAAGTTTAAGGTCATCCGGCCGCAACCTGACGTCGAACGAGCTCTGCAGCACTCCGGCGATTCTTATCGCGATTCGCGGATTCGAGCCGTCTTGGCGATCGCTCCCGCCGTCGCGCGCGCGTTTACGTCGGAAAGTTTGCAGCAGATCAACATTCCCGTGGAGATTGTCGCCGGGGCGGCCGATCGCATCGCTCCTCCTGCCGAGAATGCGCAGTTCTTCGCCGCCAATATCAAGAACGCGACACTCACCATCCTGCCCGGGGCTGTCGGCCATTACACTTTCCTCGATGTCGGCACCGACGTTGGAAAGAGGCAGCTTCCGGACCTTTATGTGGATAACCCCGGCGTCGATCGCGAAGCCGTGCACAAGCAGGTCGCCCAAATGGCTGCCGATTTTTTCGAGCAGGAACTCGCGCCACGCAAGAAGAAACACTGATCATGAGCCCGAGGACGAGAGAGCGCAGCCTCGAACGTAACATTGCTCGCTCAAAAGTCGTGCTCACCATAACGATGCGGGCAAAGAAAATAGCAACTGCTGAGTCTCCCCCCAACCCGTTTGCCCCCTCCCGTTCTGCGTGCCGGAACGGGTATTGAAAACTCTTCTCAGGGAATTGTGACGGTCAAATTTATTTGTATTCTATCGAATGTTTTTTTGCGGTCAGGATACTGCGAGCATTCATCGCGGCAACCAGCAGCAGCACGCCAACCAGCGACGCAATTGTGACATTCACGCCAATGGCGGAGGCGAGCATCCCGAGCAAGGCAACGATTGCGAAGCTTCCTACCCCACATCTTTTTTGTTGGACCATTCAGGCTCCATCCGGACCAGCATTCCGATGAGGAACCGCGATTGCCATCCTCCGGGCAATCAGAGTGGCGGGAAAATGGGTCGATTCGATTTGCATTCGCTCAAGTTGCTACATTCGCTGAACGTACTTTCCGCGCTTCTCGTCGGTGTCAGCGGCGAGCAACGACCATCGGCTCGAAAGCGCGAAGGACAACCGCGGGCTAGCCCTGCCGTAGAGTGGGTCAGTGCCTTAGCATCAAGCCCAAAATTCAACAATCAAGTTACCTGGGCGGGGTAGAACCGCGAGACAAAAGAGACAAATTGGTGGTGCTGTGACGAGCCGGAGTTCGCGAAGCCGTATCACGATGCAGCCGATCGTCCAGCGATGAAGAGCAGGAAACCGGAGACTCCAGGGCAGAGATGTGATCGGTCATTATGGATTTCGCGAAACTAAGCGCAGCGCTGAACCTTATTGTGCCGCCCAGTCGCTCAATCCGCGAAGATTCGATGTCGCAAATCGTTGCTGTGCCGGGGCAGCCGGATGCACATTCAGGTCCCCGCCACGCGCGACTAAGTGCCTGAATCCAAAATAGTTCACGAGAGGCGCCGAAGTGTTCAATTTTGGTCCCTAGATTGCCCTTGCTCGAATGTATAGAATGTCCATCATGTCGCTGGACTATGCGTGCTTTGCTTGTTGTATTCCTTCAAGGGCGGATGGCGAAAGGCTGGAGCCGCGATTCCGGGCGCGAGAGGCGGACTGCGGACAGGGAAGGGTAGGGATTTGAGCAGAGCGAAGCTAGACGTTGCCATCGTCGGAGGCGGGTTCAGCGGTGCCCTGCTGGCGGTCGGATTATTGCGGTGCGCTCCGGACCCATCCCTTGCCGTTGTCGACAAGGGACCACTGCCAGGCCGCGGTCTGGCCTACGGCACCCAGAACCCGCGCCTCTTGCTGAATGTTCCCGCCGGCAACATGAGTGCACTGGCCGAAGATCCAGATCATTTCCTGCGCTGGGCGCAAGCAAACTACGGAGAACCAGTCCAGGCGTCTACCTTCCTGCCCCGACCTTTTTATGGTCGCTACTTGGGTTCTGTCCTAGAGAAAGCTCTAGGAGACGGCACTCCTCGGAAACTGCGGTGGATCCAGGGTGAGGTATCGTCGGTCACACACGAACGGTCTTCGCTCGAAGTCAGATTGACCGATGGCGGCACATTGAGGGCACGATCGGTTGTGATTGCTGCCGGCAACTTTCCGCCCGCCAACCTGAATATCCCGGGCCTGTCCGCGGACAGCAAGCGATATTTTCGGTCTCCCTGGTCGGCGGCGGCACTCCGCGATATTCCGAAGCATCACGACGTGCTGTTGATCGGCTCGGGTCTGACCAGCATTGATTTGGCGGTGGCGCTTGAGTCTGAAGGGTTCGCTGGCCACATCCACTTTCTTTCGCGTCACGGTCTGATGCCACAGATTCACCGCCTCGCCGGTCAGTGGCCTCAATTCTGGAATGAACGAGGTTCACGAACAATGCGGGGACTCCTGCGTCTCGTCCGCGAACAAGTTCGGGCTGGCTCGGAAGCGGGCCGCGATTGGCGTGAGGTGATCGACAGCCTGCGCCCGGTGACGCAAAATATCTGGCAATCCCTGTCGGCGCCAGAACGAAGAAGATTTCTACGACACGTCCGCTCCTATTGGGAAGTGCACCGCCACCGAATCGCCCCCGAGATCGGCGATGCCGTCGCAAAACTGGTCCGGCAAGGGCAAGCCACGGTTCATGCCGGTCGGGTTACGAACTATCGGGAATTTCCCGATCGCGTCGAAGTCCGCTTATGTGATCGTAAAACTCGTGGGCAGCGTGCTTTGCAGGTAGATCGGGTGATCAATTGCACCGGTCCGGAGACCGATTATCGCCGGATCGACCACCCGCTGATTAGGAATCTCCTCGCACAGGGACTCGCGAGACCCGATCCGCTATTTCTCGGGCTGGATGTGGATTCGACGGGCGCCCTGATTGATTCGAGCGGCCTCGCGTCGGGCTCTCTCTATGTCATCGGTCCCGCGAGGAAGGGATCCCTCTGGGAAACGATCGCTGTGCCCGAGATTCGCTCGCAGGCATCTGCGCTGGCCCGTCATCTCGCTTTGGCGCTGGAGCCAAATCCCCAAACTGATCCGGCGGTCTTCGCGATAACGGGAGACGTCAACGACGAGCAACCAACACCCTAAAAGCGGGTTGATACGGATTTATCAGTGATAGGAGAACTTTCAATGTCAACGACCGAGAACACCACTTCCTCCAGCAAGGGCAATTTGCTGTCGCTCGATACTTGGGCCGTGATCGTCGCGCTGGTGCTGGCTTTGGCGGTGAGATTCGACATTCTTAAGAACGTGCCCTGGTAGCCGCTCGAACAGCAGTGCAAATCACAGTAACGACGGAGAAAGGTTATGGCATCTTCAACATCCCTTTCAGGCGTGGAGTCGGACAATCGCCTGCTCAGTTCGCTAAGCATCGTTCCTGGTGTTCTACTGCTGGCGGGTATCGGATACGCGGCTAAGATTCTGGAACGCTCTCTGAATACCTACGCCAAGACGCACCACTGGACGTTTCCCAACATAGAGTATGTTCTTTGGGCGATTCTCATAGGCCTGGTTATCTCCAACACCTTGGCCATCCCCAAAGTATTCCAGTCTGGCATCGCCACCTATGAGTTCTGGCTGAAACTTGGGATCGTGCTTCTCGGCGCGCGCTTCGTTCTGGCGGATATTCTGAAATTAGGAGGCATTAGCCTGGCACTGGTGGTCATCGAAATCACACTTTCTCTGGCATTGATGACCTTCCTGGGAAGACTGTTCAAGCTGAAGCCTAAGCTAATATCACTTTTGGCGATTGGATCATCTGTGTGCGGCGTTTCCGCCATCATTGCCGCCAAGGGTGCCATCGATGCCGACGATGAGGATTCCTCTTTCGCGATCGCGGCGATTCTGGCGCTGGGAGCGTTAGCCTTGTTTACATTTCCGGCGATAGCTCACAGCCTGCACATGAATGATGTGTCGTACGGTTTGTGGGCCGGGTTGGGAGTCGACAACACCGCCGAAGCAACCGCCGCCGGGGCCCTGTATTCGGATTCTGCCGGCAAGGTAGCTGTGCTTGCCAAGACGGCGCGAAATGCCATGATTGGCTTCGTCGTCCTGGCGTACGCGATCTACTGGGCGGGGCGAGGCCAGGCAGAAGCCGTTACCAATAAAGCTGCGTTCCTGTGGAAGAAGTTCCCCAAGTTCATCCTCGGTTTCCTCTTGATTTCGTTGCTGGTCAGCTTTCACGTCTTCAGCAGGGGACAGGTCGCATCGCTGGGGAATCTCTCCAAGTGGGCGTTCCTGCTGACCTTTGCCGGGGTTGGTCTGCGCACGAACTTCCGCGCCATGTCCAAGCAGGGCTTGCGTCCTTTCATCGTGGGAGCTCTCGGGGAGATCTTGATCGCGTGCCTTACGCTCGGCTTAGTGGTGTGCGCCAATCGGATCTGGGGCCTATGACGGCAGGACTCGCAGACAGAGTCAAGGGCATCACGACAACTGCAAGTCTAGCCATCGGACCACCATGCTCCGGGCCAGGTGTGGCGCACGATCCTGTTTTCTTTTTGCCGCGGTGACGTCGGCGGGCGCTTGAGCGTCCCGTTTGCCGCTGGCAAACAGGCTTCGATATGCGGCAGAGCTTGTGTTCAGCGGCTCCGAGCTGACGCTGGATCATTGTTTCTCGGAATAGGCTCGAATCTGTAACTTTCGCGGTGCCTGGGAATCCAATACTTGAGGTCGAGGTGCCGTTTATGAGTGTCGAAGCTGGGAGCTCTCCAGCAGTCGGCAGGATCGCGCTTCTGGTCGCGATTCTGGTTTTTGCCGCCACTGTAACATTGACCCGCGCCCGGGCTGCCGCGGACAAAGTGGCTCTTCCCGATCCCGCGGTTGATGCCCCCCTGGCCGCCAAGTCAGCCAAGCAAACAGCGGTTTTTGCTGGCGGTTGCTTTTGGGGCGTCCAAGCCGTTTTCCAGCACGTCAAGGGCGTTAAAGACGCTACCTCGGGGTATTCCGGGGGATCGGTTGCCGCACCCGGATATGAAGAGGTAAGCACTGGAAAGACGGGTCACGCCGAGTCCGTGAAAATCGCCTTCGACTCGTCGCAGATTTCGTACGGTCAGCTGCTCAAGGTGTTCTTCTCTGTGGCTCATGACCCGACGCAACTCAATCGTCAGGGACCCGATACTGGCAGCCAATATCGCTCCGTGATTTTCTACGCCAATGATGAACAAAAGCGGATCGCGGAGGCCTACATTTCCCAACTTGATCAGGCAAGATTGTTTCCCGGGCCCATCGTGACGCAAGTCGTTCCGCTGAAGGCGTTCTACGCAGCCGAAGGCTATCACCAGGATTACGCTACACTGCATCCCGACGACCCATACATCGCAATCAACGATGCGCCCAAGGTGGCAAATCTCCGCCAGCAATTTCCAGACCTCTATAAGAAGTAGTAGGACAAAGAGGAATATGCCGCGAGATCGAAGACCTTTAAGTAAACGAACACCGGTCTTGTTGGCCAGAACGTGGAAAGTGGGTGCCGAAGGCGGTGTGCTGCCCACGGTTCCCAGAAAGATCGTATGGTGGCTTCATGTGCGCGATCCGCAGATTTCAGAGGTCGGCTTGACCCGGCGCCATCGGTCTCAGACCAGGGCAGCGGTGCCGATGGCAACGGGTGCCGGCCACTATTTAATAACAGCCGGTATCAGCTCATCCGTCGAAAAGGAAACGGGAAGACAAGACATTCAAAATTGAGTTTCTCGACCCAAGGCGTGTACGTATTTCCGCTCACGCTGGGTTGATATTTGAGACCGGAGGTAAACATGAACCGCAGAAGTTTCCTGACCAATTCGGCGGTCGCCGGAGCAGCCCTGATGGCGTCGCTCCGAAGCCCGGGCGTAAGCATTGCAAAGCCGAACCCGTCGGACGACAAAGATATGGTGACGGTGATCCGATTCAGCGACTCCGGGCAAAACCTGGGTCCGGCCCGCGTCAAGAAAGTTCACAAGACCGATGCCGAGTGGAGGCAACAACTGACTCCGCTGCAGTTTGAGGTCACGCGCAAGCAAGGAACGGAAAGAGCCTTCACGGGTGACACCTACAACCTGCACGATAAAGGTATCTATCGCTGCCTCTGCTGCGAGAATGCTCTCTTCAGTTCGGATACGAAGTTTGAATCGGGAACGGGATGGCCGAGTTTCTGGGCTCCAATTGCGGAAGAGAATGTCAGGAAGACAATTGACACAAGCCTCGGTATGAGCCGTGATGAAATCTCATGTACCGAATGTGCGGCGCATCTGGGTCATGTTTTTGATGATGGACCCAAGCCTACATACCTGCGCTTCTGCATGAACTCTGCCTCATTGAGGTTTGTGAAGCTTGGCTAGTGTGTCCAGGAAACGCGTTACCTAGCAGGGCGTCGCCTTGCCGCTGTTGTGCCGCAGCTCGATTCTCGAAGGATCGAGAGAATTAACGCCCGGATGTCTACTGCTTGCCCATGGCAGTGTCGAGCGCGCACTCCGAGCCGCCGGCGCGCATGCGCGGCTTGAACTTGGTCTGGTTGGGATTTACGCTGAACGTACCATTGCAGGTCGCCTGAGTCTGAGGATCAGTAAATTGAAAGCGGTGCTCGCCCTCAGGTACTTGAAACTGCAACGCCGTGCTGCCATTCGAGTCAAAGCGGATCTGACCGACGGGTTTGTCATCAATCGAGACGTTAACTACGCCCTGAAGGTTTGCGAGCCTCGAGTTTTTCAACAACGTTACCGCCAGCGTAGCCGACGGCTTTGCTTGGAGGACGAAGTACAGGACGGCGCCAACTAGAACTACTGCCGCGACAATCCCTGCGAGCAGGCCTCGGCTGAGATCGCCTCCGGACCGCGCGGCAATGCTCGGAACAGCCGGCGAACTCTTGGTGCTCCTCAGTCCTCCTGCCCGAGCGCCGGCCGACGTCATCAATGGGGCAGCTTGCTCAGAAGTGACCGCCTCTCCAACATGTGGCCGCATAGCCTGCACCAGCTTTTGCACGTTGGCGTCCCAGTCGATGTGGTCAAGTCGAAGGGCGTTGCGGAAGGCAAGGTCCTTGAGATCTTCGGGCAGCTGATCGGTGGACGGCATGGTTGCGCCGCGCACCAGCACGGGAATGATCGGCAGATCGGCGCCCTTCTTCAGTGCGGTGGCGATTTCCTGCCGAACATAATCCGAGGGATTATCGAGCCGACGCTTGCCAGAAGAGTCGTTGGGAGCCTTGATATCGAGCCATGTCGGCCCGATGACGGCGAGAAAGACGCCGCAGCTGGAGAGAGAGTGCTCCACAGCCTGTCGAAAGTCGGAGCCGAGCGCAATCGCCTCCACATCCATGAACAGACGGTCTGCGCCAAATTTGGGAACTAAGGTCTCGTAAAGCGCCCGGGCGGAATCCTCGGTATCCTCGCGGCGATAGCTGATGAAGATTGCGGACAATGTTGACCTCCCGAACTGACCAACCCCGAGTCACTCGTCAGCCGACCGTACAACGATTGTGAGCCGTGGGTCAAGAAACGGCTCTGAGTCCAGCGCCGCTGCCCGAGCTGCAGCCTCTGTTTCCCGTGCCGGTTCCCGCTCGGAATGCTCGCGTCTTGGGGGCGAGAAGCCGAGCTCCTCCCGGCCAGGATTTTTATTCCGGCGCAGCCAGCCTTTGGGGATTTCCCCGGTCTCCATGGTGATCACCGTGGAGACGGTAGCACAATAGCACATTTGGTTTCGTCGATTCACGAAAGGTTGTTCCGCCCAGGGACGGTCGCACGGATCCTCTGGTTTGTCTGGTTTGGTGTGGGCTGGACCCCCGTGAAATGAGTGCTATACTCGCCGCGGTGACGGCGTGAGTTGCAGAGATTGGCCTTCGACCGGAAGTCGTATTCGAAGATCCACGTGCCACTCGATTGCCCCGGGGAGATGTACATGCGTGGTCGGAGACATGTCAGGTGGGCGCTGATAGGCGTACTGCTTCTCTTTGCTGTTATTTCGACGCCTAGCGGGCTTCAGAATTACGCTCTGGCGCAAGTCAAGCACTCCACCGCATCCTGCGATTCTGAAACCACCACGGCTGCGATGCGGAATTGCGAAAATCTCCGCTATCAGCAAGCGGAAAAAGCGCTGGACTCCACTTATGCAGAATTAATGAAGAAACTCGATGAGACGGGCAGGGAAAAATTGCGGGCTGCGGAGAAAGTGTGGCTGCAATACCGGGAGGCGGATGCCACCTTCCAGGCAGACACGGCCCGGGGGGGGACCCTTGCTCCTCTGATCAGGATCACAGTCATGTCCGATATGACGGAGACTCGGGTGGCAGAACTAAAAAAATCATTGCAACCGTAGATCGACTACCTCTGAAGGAGAATACTCATGGCAAGTTTCGACGTTTTTCTCCCCATCCTCTTGCGATTCGAGGGCGGATACTCCGACGACCCCACGGATCCGGGCGGAGAAACAAACAAAGGCATTACGATGGCGACCTTTCAGTCTTGCTCGCATGAGCTTCTCGGTCTAGATCCCACGTCGGAGAACTTGAAAGCCCTGACGGACGCGCAAGCTGGTTTGATTTACAAACCGCTCTACTGGAATAAACTCCAAGCAGACGCTCTTGCATCACAGGACCTCGCGAACATAGTTTGTGATTTTTATGTCAACGCTGGGACCAACGCCACGAAGTTGCTTCAGCACGTCCTGAATAATTTGGGAGCAAGTGTCGTAGAAGACGGAACGATCGGCCCAGCTTCGCTGCAAGCGCTCGCCGGCTTCGATCAGGTGCAAGTCTATCGCCAATATAAACAAGGGCGGATTACCTATTACCAAACATTGGGACAAAAGTACCCCCAGTTTCTTCAGGGATGGCTGAACCGGGTTAATGCGTTCCCCGATCTCTAGCGGAATGTTTGGCGCAGGTCGGAAGGGCGTACGATTTGGACGCCTGTCCAGACAAGATGCTCCACCGAGGGTCCTTATTGGGAAGCGGTAAGAGAAGATCGCTCCGGACCGTCGCCGTCGACGGTAGCGCGGGAGATTCCCAATACCTCCGAAGAACTTCATTTCCACAATCTTTCTCTGGCGCTCATCGACGCGAGACCGTTCGGTGAGGACGTCGTCCAGAGCCAGAAGTTCGGCATCGCCGCTGACCGGCAGGGCGTCCAGGGATTCAACCGTCGATCCGGCAGCCTCCATTTCGCTTCAATGCCCGACGTTCGTGGGCATATTCTTCAAGGATTTGCCGCATCAGACGCGAAGCCCCGGCTATGAGATGTGCCCGGTTCTGCAACACCGCAGCCGGTTGGCTTCCCAGCAATCAAAGGTAGGCCTCGTGAACAAGAGCGGTGCTCTGCAGAGTGGTGATCCGGGCGTTCGGATTGGAGGTGGTAGTGAGCGAGACGACGCAGCTCTTTGAAGGTCAGAGGAACCAGCGCACGAAGAGCTTCTCGGTCACCCTTTTCCAGTGCCGCCAAATGCTCGCTAAACCGACCGGACTGATCTACGGCCATGGGTCCCTCGGCTGCCCCTTTGCGGTAGTCAATAGCATATTCGGCACTCGGGGGGAGGTCAATCGTACCCTCTCCTTCGACTCTATCCTGTCGTTTCCTAAGAGCAGGCGGCAATCCTTTGCACTTTCGCTACCGGCTGCTACCAGCCGGAATACCCGGCCCGCCATTCGAATATTCTCTGTGATCCATGAGATCGCGTGCTCGAGCCTTCACGAACCACGAATAGCCTCTTACTACGCCGGTCGTTGGCGAGGGTCCAACAAAACGATGCGATCCCCAGCTCTGGTGTGACTTGGCGATCACTCCGTAGGGCTCGGCAAGAGAAACGGAGAGCAGCACGGCTTTCCGGCGGGCTGAAACTCCATCAGTTCCACGCGAATGCCGTCCGGATCATATAGGTTGAATTGCCACTTGCCGTCACGCCCAATCTGGGCCCAGGAGTGCTTCGCGGTCAGCCTGTCGCCTTCGTAGAGTAAGGTGACCGCCTTTTCCATGTTCGGCACACCCAATGAAAAGTGATCGAGTACGCCGAGTTCGGCCTGCGACATCGACGGCGGAATCCCAGTTTTCTCGGGTCCCCTCACCAACATATATTCAATCCAGTCGGTGCCGTCCGGCACCTGCAGCGAAATCCAGTCGGTCGCATCATCCTTCATGCCGCCGTGCCAATAAGGGCGGAAGCCGAGCAGCACTTGGTAGAAAGTGTTCTCTAACGAAGAATCGTGAACCAGGTATCCAACGTGAATGACATGACCGCTCACTGCATTCTCCGGTACCCGCGGCGAGTGTGCCGGTGGCTGCACGAATTCGATCTGGTTTCCTTCGGGATCCTGCACCATGAAAAATTGGCTCCCATCGCTCGCTTGGCTCGCCGTCGAAGGCACGGTGATGCCGTGAGATTGAAGATATTGCCGCATGCCCTCGGCGTTTGGCGTGTTATACGCGACATGATCGACACGATTGATCGAGGCCGGTCCCGGTGGCAGAGGCAACACCTCCACAAATTGGACAGCGTTGAAGTAGTAACGAACGCCCGAGGGATTCTGCGGGTCGGTTCCCTTCAGCGTGCCCAGATCGTGAACGTAGAAACGCTCGGCCTTCGAAGCGTCCGAGGTGTAGACGCTCAAGTGCGAGATGCCGATAATTTTCGGACGCTCCTGACTGGAGGACACCACGGCCAGAGAAAAGACCAGAGATAGACCCGTTGCTATAAATACCACGGTTGATCGCGATCTCATGACTACGCTCCTTGAGTTAGTACTCCATCATTTTCACCCACAAACCCCGGATCGACCAGAGCGCCCGTATTTAGAACCGGCTAATTTAGGCCCCGCATTGGTGCTGACGTCCGTGAACCTCCCGTCTCTCCGTTCTCGGGCAGTTGCGGTGAATGCCTGCGACAAAGATCTCGTCACAGCCGTCACTATCGCGGTGGGCAATTGCAACGCCGATGACGTAGCCGCCGACCGCCGAGCCTGCCTGTCTCGATGACGTCCGGGGAGTTGTCCCTTGCCGTCATTGTCGAAAAGCCGATGGGAGTCTTTCGGAGAGGGTTTAGGGATCGCTCTGATTTTGGCCCCGCTCGCGAAGAAGATAGGTAACGTGCCATCAGAGTGCCTCCGAAGAAGAAGACTTCTTAACCGGCAAAGATGTTGCGCGTCGCCCCGTACACTCGACGATAGGCTGTATAGTTCTTGTCCAGTGTGGCCGCCGCGTCTATGTTCGGTCGAACCCGCTCTGCGACGCGAACCACGGCAGCGCAGGCTGCATCCAACGAGGCCCACACTCCAGCGCCCACCCCCGCCATCAGGGCTGCGCCATACGCCGCTCCTTGCTCTGCCTCGACGATCTCAACCTCCTGCCCGTAAACATCGGCCTGGATCTGCCGCCACAATGCCGACCTCGCACCGCCCCCGCCAAGACGGATGCTCTTCACCGGAACATTCATCTCGCCAAAGATGCTGAAACTGTCGCGCAAGCTGAAAGCGACCCCCTCGAGAATTGAGCGAATGAGATGGGCCCGGGTGTGCGAAGCCGTGAGGCCAACCAATGCACCGCGAGCGCGAGGGTCCAGATGCGGTGTGCGTTCGCCCATCAGATAGGGCGTCCACAAGAGTCCATTGCACCCTGGCGGTGCCTTCGCGGCTTCTTCGGTCAATCGCTCATAGGGATCGCGCCCGTCGTGGTTGCCTGCACCAAACTGGTCGCGAAACCAGCGAAGCGAGAGCCCCGCCGCCTGCGTGACGCCCATCACGTGCCAACGTCCAGGAATCGCGTGGCAGAACGTGTGCAGCCGTCCCCGGTGATCCAGAGCCGGGGCATCCGTTGCCGCAAACACCACTCCCGAAGTCCCGATGGTGGCGCTCACCGCACCCACGGTCACAATTCCCATGCCGGTAGCTCCGGCCGCCTGATCGCCGGCGCCCGCGACAACCGGAGTTCCCGCCTTAAGACCGGTGACCGCGGCAGCAATCGCGGAAACTTTTCCGCAAACCTCGGATGATTCATAGAGCGCAGGCAGCAAGCTCCCATCGATCTCGCTTGCCTCCAGCATCTGTTGCGACCAGCGGCGATGGGCCACATCGAGGAGAAGGGTCCCGGAAGCATCCGCCATGTCGGTCGCGCGATCGCCCGTCATCCGGTAGCGAACGTAATCTTTCGGCAGCATCACCGATCGCACCCGCTTCCAGTTGTCCGGTTCGTTCTCTCGTACCCATAGCAACTTCGTCAAAGTGAAGTTGGCCAAAGCCGGATTGCAGGTCAGCTGGATGAGCCGTTCTGCCCCTATTTTCTCGGTTAACTCACGGCACTGCCGCTCGGTGCGCACATCGCACCAGATCAATGCCGGCCGCACTACCTTCCCGCTCTCGTCGAGCATCACGGCGCCATGCATTTGTCCCGAAAAACCCGCGCAAGTGATGTCGCTGCCATGCAGTCCGGCGCGCTTCAGGGCCAGGGGGACGGCAACCGTACAGGCCGTCCACCAATCGTCGGGATGCTGCTCCGCCCAACCGACTTGCGGAGATGCAAAGGGAGCGTGCTCTTCCGTCGCGGATGCGATCACGCACCCCCGCTCATCCACAACCAGCGCACGTGTTCCACCAGTTCCGACGTCTACGCCGAGGATGTAAATAATCGGTCTCCTGGGAGATGGCTTTGGGGCCACGACGGGAACGGACTCTTCCCTCGTACGCCGTCGGGAGAATTCGACGCGCGTACGTTAACGAGCATCATATCGTAACACCGATTCTCTGAACGACAAGCCAGAACTCTTTTACTTGCTGGGCAACCGGGCGTACCAGTGTTTTCCCGCCCAGTCCTGCGGAATGATCGTCGCACAATGGGAGCAATTGCCTTGTATCGTTTCGCCTCTCACCGACTGATCGATACCGAGTAATGCCCCCCGCGTCTCCCTGGAATGCGGCGGAGCGATACCTACCATCGGCAAGCCTGTTAGTTAACGATCGCTGGCGTTCGCGGGAGACATTCCACGGACGAAATTCCTGCTTCGCGCCCGACCAAACTGCCTCCATGCAGCAACATGTCATGTTCCCTGGCCAGGCTCTTGAGTCTTTGCAAGTATTCCCATTCTCTCGAATCTTTCTCGTCGCAAAAAAGCATCCGATCGTTCTGTTTTTTGCTGATCTGATCTGCCAGGGACTCTTTTTCAATCTGTGCTAGCGTGAGCTTGCGCTTCAGCCCGTCAACTGTCATCAGTCCCAGCGCCCGGTTTGCGACACACTCAGACAATTCTTCTTCCACAACACCCAATCGCTCAAGGATCCGAGAATAGCCCTTGACCGGCAATTTGCGAGAGCCCAGCGCAGATTGCAGACACGCACGTTCACGATCCAACGCGCTGATTCTGACGTCTAGTGTTTCGGCCTCGCGCTGCAGTCGTCCGGCCTCAGCCTCCACTTTGGTCACTTCTGCCGAGATGGCAGTCATTCGGCCATTGATCGCTTCCAACTCTCGGTCCACGTCGGATCGCCGGCGGTCCAGGACTTCGATACTGGCGGCGTAACTCGCCTCTTCAGTGTTCAGTTTCAGCTTGAATTCCTCGACGAGTTTCTGTCGCCCGTAAACCATGATTGCAAAGACAGCAAACGCGTGAGGACTCATGCCGTGCCGAGGTCCATCCGGGTACTCTTCCGGCCGAAGCCACTTATTGAGTGCCCCGCTCACATAGTCTGCGTAAAGCCCCTGGAGCACAGCACAGTAGTAGAGCGCGACAGAGGGCGGCTCGAACATTTTCAGAAGCAGCAGTCCGACGAAGAGAATGGCGAGTAGCCCCTGGATCGCCCGCTCGGTTCGTTGAAACGCGTCGTTGTGCTTCAATTGTTCAACGATCTGTCCGCGCGCCTCCAGTCCGTCTCCAAGGAGTTCGATGTTGAAACGGTCCTTGAGTTCGGCCGGTGTCGAATGCTCGAATATCCGCTCAAAATCCAGCTGGCGATTTTCATTGTCCTGCAGGTCCTGGCGCAGTCGGTCTCGCTGCTCGCTCAACACTCTACAGGCGGATCCGCATCCCTTTTTATGGGTGCGCGACCGTCCTTGCACTTCATCGACCAACTCCCTCTCTTTCTGCGCAAGTTTGTCCCGCAGTTCGGCGTTGCGTGCCGCCAAAGGCGCGAGAAGCTCATGTTCTTTGAGAGCGATGCGGTTCTTGTTCTCATTGGCCAGCCTGTTCTCGATATCCTTGTGGAAGATCGCCTGTACCAGGAAGGCCGACGATGCGTAAAGAACGACCACGATCATCATGAGCCGACCCAAAACCAGCAGGAGAACTTTGTAGCGAAGTTTTAGAGTTGGCTCTCCAGCCGCGTCGGCAAAAAGGGTTCTCGAAAATACCGTGTCTCGATCGAGCATCATCAGACTGCCATCCAGCGTCCAGTTCAATGTAAAGGCGGCGAGAACGGCAAAGCCGCAGGCTACGCAAGCCAGTTCACTTCTTCCCATGACATAGGCGGCATAACCCCAACTTGCGCATTCTGCGGAAATGAGGAATAGCATCAACAGCCGGACGCTGAAAATCCACGTGGCAGCGTCCGGAAGTAGCAGATTCGATCCGTAGACTTTCAATGTCAGCCAGCGAACAGCACGTAAAGATCTCACGAGCGCCTCCCCCCACGATTTCCGATGCCTTCAGTCTCGCCGAGGCTCAACGGTGCGAACCCTGGACCATAGTCCGGCGAAAACGTCTTGACGGCCTGGCGGGGCGCGAGCTTTGCAACCCGGCTACCGGTCCATCAAGCCGTTTGAAGGCAAGTTCTAATGAGCTAAATCCCCCAACTCCTTCTCCCTGTTCGAAGCCTCCGTCTTCGCTGATGCTATCGATCCAAGGCCAGAAGGAAATTGATCTTAATCCCCACGGTCTTTGTTGATGCGCCCGCGACCTGTGGGTCACGAGCTTGTGATTGAACAAGATAATGAAACCCGTCCATCGGTCAACACGATTTTTTGGATCAATAACATTCTCTGTGAGAGATGTTATATTTAACGTCGCCATAGCCGGATTGCTGGACAAGAAAAGGGGGAGGATGTCGATTGTCTCGGTTTCGTCGCCGGTCTCAATTGAGAAACTGGTCGACCAAGTCTGTGAGAAAAGTGCAGCGATCCGCAGCCGAAGACCCAACGAAAATCCCAGCCGAGAGGAACAGGTTCTGCGCTACTTGTGTGAGCACAGGTCGGCAAGCACGAGCGAGGATGAGCTTCGGGCCGCATTGTTTCCTGCGGCTACGAGTAATGCTGCTCGTGTGGCGATACACTCGTTACGTCAACACCTCGAGGACTATTTTCGTTACGACTTTGGGCGAAGCAGTCCGATGCGACTCGAAATCTCGACCCCGTACCAGTTGAGACTGGTTCCGAACGACTTGCAGCTGGATGCTGACGAGAAGTTCTGGGACGCGCATGCCAGGGATGACGATATCAAGAAACTTATCGTCTTCACCCAGCCGCTTTTTTTTTGGGATGAAAAGAGCCGCTCCTACGTGCGTTACCTTTGCATAAATTTCGACCGACGCCTCAACGTGCGAGGACTGGCAGAACTCCGCGAACAGATTCGGCGTATTCAGGGTGCGCGACACCCGGCACTCCGACAGGTACCTTGCTTTCACTACCAGTCTTGCGGGGAGAGTCGTGCGATCGGCTCCCTGCGGCGGTGGTTTCTGAAGAAGAACATCGAAATCACAGCCGAGGTTTCCTGGGAATCTTCTTCCAACGTCTACGATTGCAACAGCATAATTCTGGGAAATAGCAGGACGAATCGCTATATTTCCGAGTTTCAGTCTCCATTGGACTTCCTCATCGACGACGATAAGATTGTGAACCGGGGCAAATTGCGAAAGGGCGAGCAGAGAACGTACAAAGACTCTCCCCGCACGGGAGCACCTGCAGTCGCCGGACAATTTGCGTACGCCATCGTGAGCCGGATGTCTCCCGCAACTGGACGGTTCGTGACGCTCATCGCCGCAAACAACGGGGCGGCCACCCAGCAGGCGGCTGAGCTGGTGACCAATAAACGAAGACTTCAGGAGCTTTTCGATAGGTGGAAGCTGCGGCGAGACGACGCAATGCCAGAGTCATTCCAGATACTATTGCGCACGCCGCTGGTTAACTCGGATACGCCAGCGGGCGAAACACAGGTAGTGACGTGGCGGCCAAGAGAGTAATTTTGGTTGCGGCTGGCAAGTTTAAAGCTTGCGGATGATACTAACCGGGAGTATGCAAAACACGCACATGATAAACCTAGATAAACCTATACTTCGGCCTCCTCGGCTGCGCATCGATCGCGGCGCTGGCGGGCGTTTCGGACAGCGTCGGATTCGCGCCAGGCTAAGCTCTCAAAGCAATGCTATCTTCCTCAGGGAAGTGTCATGTCACGCCGTTAATGATCGATAAGGAATTCTCGACCATTGCGTCGAAATCATACGGGCGGAATTGAAGTGCGAAGTGGCACAGCTTCCCGGATATATTCACCTCGATGTTTCGCGATGCAAGCCGGTCCATTGCGGTAAGCAGCTTATTTTCAGTAACAGCTTTTAGCCGCTCAGGTCGCGAACCAGAGTTTTTCCGCAGCTTGTTACATTACGGAACTGTCCCCAGCACCTCCCCGGCGGGCCAGGTATCGCCAATCTCCGCGAACCAGCCATTCACGCCATTACTGCCCGCAAACGGAAGGGTCTTGTAGTTCCAATTCCATACCCCGACAAAGTCGCTTCCCTGCCCCGAGGGCGGCGTATTGGCGACGACCCAGTACTGTGTTCCGCCGGTGATCGCCAGTGGAGTGAAGTTGGCAATGGCCAGCGCGCAGCAAGACGGGAAATTCGGAAGATTCAGGACCGCCACCGGGCCGGCCAAGAGTGTTCCCGGCGTGCCGCCGGCATCGCTATAAATACTGAAATTTACCTGGTTCGAGCCGGAGCCATCGTATTGCAATGCGGCTCGAACCTGCGAGAGATGGGAATCGGATTTGGGGGTGAAAGGCAAGGCGATTTCAAAGGCGTCGCTTGAGCCGCCAAAAGAATTGAATCCGGTTATGGACCAGCCGTCACTGCCGAGATATGCGTTTTTCTTCGGTCCCAGGTTCGTATAGATCGTTGTCAGACCCTCCGCGATCTCCTGAGCGGGCACTTGGAGTGCCGGCTTTTGTTTCGCATGGACCGCACGAGGAAGGTTGCTGGCTTGCGCGGATAAGAACAGATGGCAAGTGGTCAGAATGCAGAGAACCAGTAGCGCTTTTTTCACAGACTACCTCCGAATTGGCAGAGACATTTGGGCTTACGCCCTAAATTGAGGCTTCACCTAGAATCTCGTTTTTCATTCCCAAAACGGCAGCAATTGTACGCCTATCTCGTCCGTTCGCAACGTCTGAAAAAACCTTCATCTGGAACCCTCCACGTTTCTTGCTCTATGCCCGCAAAGCTCAGCAGGTGAACTCACCGATCAGAGCCGTGAAATATTTGGAGAGTCTGCTCGCGCACAGCCGCGCATATAAAAGCCGCCCGCGAATCGGGCGGCGTGCTGTTTGTTCCGACGTGATGCGTGAGAGCAGCCAGGCTACTTCCCGCTGCTCAGCTTCGACAGCTCGGCGGCGGTTGCTTTGTCGTCGTAGACCCCGGCGGAAACCACATAGGGGGTTCCCCTGGCACCTAAGCTGTAAGTGAGCTTGCGGGAGCCCTCCTTCTCGCCGGGTTTCGGCCACCAATACTCGGACCAGGCGCCGGAGGGCTTCTTCGCTAAGTCGCAAAAGTCTTTCTGGAACAATTCCTTCCCGCTATTATAGTGTCCTTCATCGTCATGAAGTCTTGGCCTACTCGCTCCGGGCTGATTGGCTGAGCCGCTATGACCTTCTTGTCACAGTTCTGGATGAAGATATAGGTGTCTGCCCACACCCACGGACCCTGCCTTTGCTGAAACTGTGCCAGGTCAGCCGTCTTCGATAGTGTGCTGGCCGCTTCCCTTACTCTCGAGACAACCTGCTGAGCGATCGCATGGTCCTGCCCAACGGCCACAGTGCACAGGGCGACACTGACGAGAGCCACCGTCACACCGGTGAAATTCTTGCTGCGCTGCATTGAGATCTCCTTTCTAATTGAAAAACCGTCACCCAGTGCATACCCGTCTCCTCCGTTCGCAACATTGCGAAATGATTTTTATCTGAAGTCAGGGGCGTATCTTCGACAAGTCCAGAAAACTTGCGATTAGCGATTGCTGTTGAAGATCGCACTTTCACTCATTGAACCATCGTGACTTCAACGTTCTTGAAACACGTATTCGTGCTGCGCGTCTCTGATCGTCAAGGTTCGTCTGGCTCCGGAGCCAACCACGAACTCAAAGCCCAACTCCCCCGGTACGGTGGTGATGAAGGAAATTGTGCCATCAGGATTTTTGCGACTGGCGACTTCGCTTTTCCACTCGCCAAAGTCAAAGATCGTGGAAGCGCCTGAGGCGCTGATGGTGATTTCGCCGAGCGATGCATTTGTGTAGTGTTTGGCGAGCCTGGCACTCGCATTCGCATCGGCCGGGATCGTCATTAATTTACGCTCGGCAGCCAGGTCGGCATAGAAGCTCTTCGCGTCGGCATTGAGTAGCGCTTCGGCTTCAGGATGTCCATCGAAGAGAACCTCAAGCAACTTGCGGCGGATACGGTCACGAAGCAGCCATCCGGGATCCGCGTTTGTCAGGATGACCAGACCCACGTTTTGCTGCGGCAGCCACATCATGTCACTGTGATATCCGACCAGGTCGCCACCGTGATGAACCACTGGTACTCCATAGGTCGTGTCGACCATTAAGCCCATGCCATAGGTGACGTCCTTACCGATGCTGACCTGTGGGGTGCGCCGTTCGAGCAACGGTTCTTTCGAAATATAGGTTGTTCCATCGGGAAGTTTGCCCTCCGCAAGTTCCATGGAGACATATTTCAGCATATCGTTCACGCTGCTCCACGCGCCTCCGGCGGGGCGCGCGGGAATGATGGCATCATTGATGGCCGTGACCGCCTTGGCTGTTTTTCCGTCGGCGTCGGGCGAATGCGAGCCGGCGTGATTGCCGGAGAAAGCGCGCTTGAAGTCGAAGGTCGTCTCCTTCATCTGCAACGGATCGAAGACATACGATTGGATGGCGCTGTCGTAAGCGGCGCCTAATTCCTTGTCGGGATGGATGACATGAGCTCCGGTATATCCGCCGGCCGCGGCCATCAGATTGGAATACTGGAAGAGGTCACCGAATTTAGATGTCGGCTGCATGGTGCCAAGCAGAGCCATCGTGCTCTCGGGCGTCATCTTGCCGTAGTCGAAGATCCATTCCAAATCCTGGCGCGGCATTCCAGTGCAGGCGCAGATCAGGTGCCTGACGAGCACGCTGTGCGTGGTTTCGGCGTCGCCAAGCCTGAAACTCGGGAACAGTTTGATGACGGGGGTGTCCCAGGTGATCTGGTGCTCGTCGACGAGTTTGGCAAGGAGCAGCGTCGTCATCGCCTTGGTATTCGAGGCGATCATGAACAGCGTGTCGCCGTCTGGCTTCTCCGTACCGCCCAACTTCTTAACACCGAAACCACCAGCGAATGCGACCTTGCCATCCTGCACCACGCCGACAGCGACTCCGGGCACTCCCAAAACTTTTTGTCCCTGCTCAACGAAGTGGCTAAGCTCCGCAATGTGCGCCGAGTCCAGCGTGTTGGCTTTCTTTCCAGCAAACGATTCGCGGCTATAGCCTTTGGGCAGCAAGCGGCTGAAAATGAGAGCGAGCTGTCCGCCGCGCTTTCCCGCGACCGCATCTGCCACATCTTCAATAACGACGGTCCAGTTCGATCCCGAGTAATAGACGAAGGCATCTACTCCACGCTTCTCATTGGGCGAGGTCTGGTAGTCATAGAGGCGGCGACGACTCCAGCCATCGCGGTCGGGAAGATCGTTGGTGACTTTGAGCGGCCATTTTGAGTCGGGCTTGTACACCCGCCACGCCGCGGCTAATGCCTCGTCCTGCGTCTTGGCCTGTACGTCGACGAGCGCGACCCAGGAGTCTCCTTCCGGCGCTTCGAGAATGGTCGCCGGCCCTTCGACGCGAATGGACCAATCTTTCGGCGCGATGAAGGCGTTGCCGAGTACGGTGGTCTTCGGGGCATCGGCGGCGAGCTTTTCAGTTGCTTGCGCGCCGGCTGTGTTGATGGCGGCCTGGGCTGATGCGCTTAGAGCGCGTTCGGGACGCAGGCCGGAAGCCAAAACCAACAGAGAGCAGACGAGGAGGCTTTTCATGGCGGAAAATTCTAAACTGCGGTTAGGCCCCTCGGCAAGCTTTATTCAGGGTGCGAAACGTGCCCGGAAGACTGACGGGTTTTTTTGAGTGTAATCGCCTGTGCGGATGTTGAAACACTCTTTTTCTCAAACTTCGCAACAACTGATTTGCGTCAGGATGACTTATGAGCGACTTTCTCGACGAGGGAGACATTTTTGCATCCCGCAAACTCTGGCTGTTTGAAGCCGAAGAAAAGTGTTTCAAGACCCAAGGCCCGTCAGCGTCAACTGACTGACTGTCTGCTCTCGGCTAGTACTGTTTTGAAACTTCACTCTTCGTGAACCAAGAGCAAGACCGCGTCCGTGGTTTAGATGGTTGGACTACCGCTGCTCCACCGGCGCAGATGGCCTTTTCGGTTGTTTGCAATCAAGAGTGCCAGTGACGGTCTACACATCTCCATCCAACGTAGGTGGAACGGATTCTCATAACCAACCTGCTTCGCTTCGTAAATCGGAATTAGTACCGCATCCGCGATGCGGACAGCAGTTGTGGCATCAGGGACATACCCGCCTGCTGGCTTCTTTGGGAATGCCCGCTCCTCGCGCAGACGTTGGGTGACATCGGGGGCCTTCCCTGTAGCGGAGTCTTGCTTTGACCGAACGCAGAAACGAAAAGCAATAAGGCGCATCCCAATGGCACGTCGATAACTCTGCTCTTGGCGAGAGCATGCATCAAAACCCGCGATTACTGTTGCAAAACCCCGAATTGCGCTCAAGATGTGAAATCGCCCAGGTTCTCACTTATCTTGGAACCCAGTTGCCTTCAGAGCTAGTCGTAATGTTTGTCTTTTTCGCGCGCCGGAAAGCTCTCTTGCGAAACCAGAATCAGACCGGTCGAGGCAAAAATGATTCCCTTCTTGTGAATGCTTTTTCATCTCAATTCTATCAACCAAAAGAGACCCAATGAATCAGCGGCGTCGGCGGCTCCACTTAGTAGCGATCTCTCTTCGGTTTCGTCGGCCTCCCTGGACCCCAAAATGCAGCTATGACTTACGTCCACCCCGAGGCGATGGGATCGGCATCAACGTTTTAAGGTCGCGTTTGTCGCGCCCGACTTCACAAGACCAACATAAGAGGCCCGCAATTGAAGTGTTTACTGATCGCCTTCGTGCTTTTCTTTGGGACCTCAATCAACGTCCAGGCACAAGCATCTTTCACCGGGCGCGGTGAACTCCCAAACTACCCGTCCACAAGCTTCTGGACCAAAGCGAATATCACACTCCTCGCCCTGGACACCGCTGCCAAGGGCGCTGACTTCTATTACACCATGCGGGGCATGGACCATCCCGGCTTGGCGCTTGAAGCCGACCCTATCGCCCGTCCCTTCGTCTCCCATGGCAACGCGCTGGCGGTTGGATATTTCGGCGGGTTACTAGTTATTGATGCCGCTGTGTCATATGAATTACACAACCATCACCACGACCGGCTGTCGAAGGCCGTCTTGCTCTTCGGTATTGTGAACAATGGGTATGGTGCGCAATATGATGGCCGCCAATACTGAAACACTCGGACCCGTCAACCTCAGCCGTCGAATGTGTTGTCTGGGAGTGACGCGAAAGTCTCCTGCGTGCAGATGCAGACGAAGGTTCGCACCGGTGGCTAGGTTCGTCTCAAATGTCTGATGTTTGAGATTCGTGATCTCTGGTGGGGGTTGACAAAACGGACGACGTGAAAAGTAGTGAAACCGCGAGAAACTGAAACGTGCTATTTATAAACACCCCATTGTCTGAACAATACGCAAGAAACGGGCCGCGGTTCCAGTTTTGTTGAGATGGTGGACAATCTCCGCGGTCCGCGCCGATGGGCGAACCGAGCCAAGGCTGTAGTAGGGAGGATTGTTGCTGGATTGTCTGTGATTAGAGTGTCGAAGTGAACCTCACCAGGCGAATTCGTGGACCAGTAATTTCCGGGCGGGGAGGTTACTAAACGACCGCTGAGCGCGGAGCCCAATTCGCGACCGCGATTTCGGATCCAATCGGACGCAGGTGCCGACTCTAAAGATCGGGATGCGTCTCAGAGGAATGAACGCGGGGCGCGGATTTCCCAATCCCCCTCCGTGCCCCGCCGCCGGGAACCAGGAGACTAGTTCACGGCGATGCAGTTTTGTCGCGACACTTCTCCCTTACTTTACTGCTGTCACTACCCTCACTTAACGACCGTGAGTTTTACGGCGCTCTTCAACGTCGATGAAGGCGTCGAGACTGTTACGTATCCGGTGGTCGCGCCTGTCGGGATCGTGGCCGTCAGATAAGTGTCGGAAACCACGGTGAAAGTCGCCCCGACTCCGTTGAAGGAAACAGTCTTCGTCCCAGTCAGGCCCTGGCCGAAGATGCCGAGCATCGAACCGATCGTGCCGCGGGGAAACTGCAGGGTGATATACGGCTTCAACCCGGTGCGGAAGCTGTAGAAGACTCCGTGTCCGACAGGCTGGCCATTGTCGCCGCCCTGGAGGGTCGTGCCGTAGAACGTTCCGTTCGGGTGCAGCGTCATAGGCGAACTGAGAGCGCATCCGGTCACAGACTGATCCGGGCAGGCGCCCCCGGGATTGGTGAAACCGTTGTAGAGATCGGTGTAAACGCCTTTGGTCGTGATCTCGTACAGGCTCTCGGCCCCGCAGCCCCAGGGATAGCAATTGGCCAGGCCATAGAGATTACCGTCATTTCCGAGGGTCAGTGGGTTGATGGGGCCGTCAACGTCGTCAACCGCATAATTGAAGTTGTGCAGGTAATCGATCTTACCGGAGGCGGTCAACTGGAAGAGAGTTCCATCGCCATACGTACCGCCACTAGCCGTGGTGCCGTAGAATTTGCCGTCGGCGCCCTGGGTGACTCCCGCTTCCGGATAGTAGCCAGCGTCGGCAAAGTTGTAGATGTATTTAATTTTGCCGGTGGGAGTGATCTTGAAAACCGTGCCGCTGTTATAGCCAGAGTTGCCTCCCTCCTGAGTCGTACCGTAGAAGTTGCCGTCAGCGCCCAGCGTCAACCGACCCATTGGAGAAGTGCCGTCGCCCGTCCCATTCCCCTTGAAAACATGCAGCGTGGTGAGCGTTCCGGTGGGCGTGACCGTAAAGACAGTTCCGTTGGGATTGGGGCAGAAACTGTTGCCCGTCGTCGTGCCGTAGAATTTTCCGTCCGTACCCAACGTCAGAGCGCTCGGGTAGAGAGATCCAGTGCCATTACATTCCGGAAACGAATAGAGAACGGTGAATCCACTGTCGGGATCAAACTTGAAAACGATACCGCTGCCACCAGTCTCATCGTTGTTGCCTCCCCACTCCTGACATGTACCGTAGAAAAGCCCGTCGCTGCCCAGTGTCAAGCCGGTCAGGCACTGGGTTTCACTTGAGCTCGTATCTGCCCAAAGTACGGTCGCCGAGCCCTCAGGCGTGATCTGGTAGATACCGGAGTGGCCGTTGGGATTCTGAACCGTGCCGTAGAGATTGCCGTCACGGCCGAGCGCCATCTGACCGATAGGGAAGCTATTCGTCTCGTAAAGACTCCCGACTCCGAAGTCGTAGAGCGGCGTGTAGGTTTGAGCCGTGGCAAGGCGAGTTGTGGCGGCAGATAATAGTGCGAGCATGGCTAGTACAACCGCGGCCGTGCGGAATGTGTCAACCTGGAAGTGAATGCCTTTCATGGAGTCTCCTTGAAGTAGTTAGAAATATGAAATTTGTTGCAGCTGGGGGGGATACACCGAGGGTCTCGGCAGTCTCTGAGTAAGGGCTGCGGAAACGGTCCGCGCACGGAACTCACTTTTCATCAAATTTGGGTGCGCGTCAATGGTCCGCCGCTGACGCGTTGCTGCAACGCAGATGACGCGCTAAGGCTCTTATTGACAGTAAATTAGGTGGAGATCTGTTCTGGAATGTCTACTTCTTAATCCCGGTGCCGGCAGACTGAATGGACGGAGCGAAAGTTTGTGGACTGGTTGTCAGCGGGATCCTGAATCCTACTGACTGGTGCGCCCTGGCACATTAACAGCAGGGCCTTTCTTCATTGTTTTCCCACTCCAAATTGAAGTGGGCGTGACGGCTTCATCTGAGGCTGATTTGTTCACGCGCCGTAGTAGCCCTTGGTTTTTCGCAGACAGAATGCCACACTCTAGCCAACAAGGAAAAAGACAGCGGTTCCCGTGCTTAGGCCGCTGGCTTCCGAGTTTTCCGTCATTCGCCTGCGACGCAGAAGTCAATCTGCGGCTCGCAGCGGCGCGAAGGGCTGCAGAGAGTCGCTGACACGCGGGTGCGAGGTAGGAAAAAGGGCAGAAACAGATCCACCGAGTAGGAACGATGCGACCACCCGGCCGATACCTCCGACGCCGTCACTCCGAGCGCAGCGCTTGCATAACATCGACCCGCGCAGCGCGTGCCGCGGGCAACACCGATGCGACAACCGCGACTGCAATCAGCACGAACGCAGCGATGAACACGGGCAAAAGGCCCGGCATTTTGACTTCCCAAAAAAACCTAGTCGCGAGCCGCGCGAGCATGAACCCGACCGCCGCGCCAGCAATCACGCCAGCTCCCGCCATTACGGCTCCTTCGGCAATGACACGGGTCAAGAGGTGCCTACGTTGCGAGCCGATCGCCAGGCGGATGCCGAACTCACGAGTGCGTGCGCTGACGGAAAAGGCGAGCACGCCCGCCACACCTACGATGGCGATCGCCAAAGCAACCGCGGCAAATCCGCCGAACACAATGGTGTTGAGTCGATCGGGGGTGAGCACTTCGGCGCGAATGTCTTCGAGCGTAGCGGCGTGCTCGACAGGTTGATCAACCGACATCTCGCGGACGATGCGCGTGACAGGCGTGACTAGCGCGTAGGGATCGATACGCGTGTGCACAAACAGCCGGCCACCGAAGATGCTCACGCCGTTGTCGGAGAGATTATCCGGCACCTGGCCGAACGGATGATAGATGGTGAGTGCCACTCCCGGTATGACCTTCTCATCATCGACATCAGCGGCGACCCCAACAATTCGGCGCGGTCCTTTGCTCATGCTGATGAAATCCATCACCGGGTCGGTCCACATAATGTGGTGATTGAGGGAATCTTGGCCGGGGAACATCCGCTGCGCGACACTTTGGCTGATGATCACTACCGGCTCGCCACCGCGACGGTCATCATCGTTGAAGTCCCGGCCTTCAATGATGGGCACGCCGAGCGCCGCGAAAAATCCCGGCGAAACCGCGCGGAACTGTGCCAGAGGATCCTCTTCGTGACTGCCTTTCACATGTCCTTCGCCGGCGAATTCAAATCCCGGACCGAAGCCGCCCGCATCTCGCCAAGGCACACTGGTCCCTTCTGCGACTCCGTCAACTCCCGGCACCTCCTTGATTCGGCGTATCGCGTCCCGATAGAAATTGATGATCTGATCCGGAGTCTTGCCATACGACATCACTGGCATATCCATGGCCAGCACGCGGCACATGTCGAAACCGGTCTGCGTGGCTTGCAGCGTGAGCAGCGTCTTGATCAGCATACTCGCTCCAGACAACAGCATGAACGAGGCGGCAATCTGTGTGACCGCGAAGATGCGCAGCCGCCGGTTCGTCCCGCCGGTGATGCGCACTCCTCCGCTGCTGAGGTTGATACCTTGCGACGTATTGGCAGTAGGTAACCGCGGGACGAAAGCCAGGAGCACTGCCGCCACGATCGCCAGGCTTGCGCCAAGCCAGAGCATGCTCGAGTCAATCTTCAAGTCGAGCGCGCGTACCGAGAAGCGCGAAGCATACCGCGCCAGGACGTTGACCATCGGGCTTGCGCTAACCACTCCCAGGATCGCTCCGGCGCCGCAGAGCAGCAAGCTTTCCGCCAGCAGCAGGCGACGTAACGTACCCGTGCTTGCACCGAGCGCGGTACGCACCGCCAATTCCGCTTCGCGGCGCACGGTTCGCGCCAGAATCAGATTCGCCACATTACAGCACCCGATTATGAACACCAGTCCCGAGGCAGCGAGCAGTACCAGCAACACGGTACGAGCGCCCGATGCGATTTCATCGCGCAGCAGCTTTGCTTCGATGCTGAATTGGCCGCCCGCAGGGTACGCTTCGGGGTGATCTTTCTTCATCGCAGAGTACGCCGACCGCAACTCGGCTCGAGCTTGATCGAGAGAAGCTCCCGGAGCCAGACGCCCAAACAATTCCGTCATCCGATGAACACGGCCAGTGACCATCGTCGCGGAGAGATGATGTGGGCTGGTTACAACGTTGGCGATGAGCTCGGTGTCCGCTGGGTAGGGAACCGAAGGCTCAAGCACGCCAACGATGGTGGCACTGCGCGTATCGAGCCGAACCTGCTTCCCGATCACCAAGGGATCGCTGTGAAGCACCGTGGTCCAGAAGCGATAGGTAAGCACCGCTGCGCCTGCAGCGTTAGGGCCGTCGTCGCGCATATCCAGCAGCCGGCCCAACACGGGACGTAAGCCCATGACTTCGAAGTAGGAGCCGCCCACAACGCCGGCGCGAACTTCACGCGGCTCACCCAGCCCAATCATCGTGAACCCGATCGTCGAAAAGTCGCCAAACTCACTGACCGATTTCACACTGGCCCGTAAGTCCTGGATTTCGGGCACCGAAAAACGGTCGTTTTCCGCCCCGATGCCAGGGGCGCTCTGTCGAATGTAAATCAGGCGATCTTCGTCGCGGTTTACCAGCGGTCGCAGCAGGACGCCGCGCACGAGCGTAAAGATAGCCGCATTGGCACCGATGCCGAGCGCCAGTGTGAGGATCACGGCGCAGGCCAGCCCCGGAGTGCGCGCAAGCGAGTAGACCGCAAACCGGAGATCGCGAATAAAGGACATGGTTCACCCCTATTCCGCCGAGGTAGCAGCGTGCCTGCCAATTTTGGACGTCACATTATAAGTCACTTACAGGTATTGATCTGATACCCGCTGTCCGCTTAAGGACAATCCTGCCCGAATTCGGACACCGACCCCAATATGCGCCAACATTACGTCGGACCAAAAATTGGGCTGACGGCCGGAAAATTAGCCGGACAGTAGCGACCCTATTTGGTTCGGCTTCTGGCAGAAACTCGATGAGCTTTCGCCGACACTTCCTTATGCACGCCGAGAGAGATGGTCAGGCAATCTGTCGCTGCGTTGGGAACGCAGGAAAGCGCGCAGATGAATTGAGGAAAAACGACAGCGGGCAAAGAGGCACTACCTATGCAGCTTGGGAGTCCGGAGTATTCAAGAGTCCCTGAAGATGGTCAACGAATTGAGCGACATGCATCCCGTCGGTGAGCGCATGGTGCACATGGATCGATATCGGCATGGTGCGGCGGCCGTTTGCATCGGTAATCTTGCCAAACGTTATCCGTGGTGCAGAATCGTCTTTTGAAAAGTCTCGCGCATGCGAAACAGAAGAGAAGTCCAACCACGGCAGCGTCGAAAAACGAATCAAATTCACTTCCGGATATCGCTCCACGTCATTCCGCCCGCGCACCCTCTCGACTTCGACTGAAGCTTCGGCGACGAATTCCCCTATACGCTCTCGAAACCGGTAGTAAGCAAATCCGATGGTGCCGTTTGAGCGTCCAACCGCGCTACCGCCGTCGATCTGTTCATAGCGCCATACCGCCCCGTCGACGATCCGAGTCCGAAAGTTCTCGACCTGATGTGCGGCCACAAGCGAGCGATGTAGAAGTGACAGAAAAACTGACAGGTGATGCTCTTTTGCATACTGGTAGGTCGCGGTGCAGTCTACGGGAAGGCAGACCCCATGATACGGCTCGGTGAAGCCCCTGAAGAACTCGAAGATCGCGCGGCGCTCCCACGTCTCCAGGTCAATTCGTCGTCTTTTTCCCAAGAGATGCCCCCTGCATACTCTTATGGTAACCGCTTAAGCATTGGAGTTCCAGCTGCGTCCAATTGCGCCCTTACGACTTCAGTTGCAACTCCCCGAGAGTGCCCGCATCGGGTCGTCAGACGCGAGGCCGCGTTTCTGAAATTATTTCGATGACCCGAAGCGCGGAAACGAAACAATGCTGAATAGGAATCGCGAACCACCGTGATTAATGTCGAAGGTTTCGGACATGATTGAAATCCCAGCGTCGCTGCGCCCCGATCCATTGGTTTGGCGCTCTGATCGTTTGGCTCGCTCCACCAAACACCTCCTGCTGGCGCTTGAGGAATTTCGGTCGCTCGGTGTTCAGTTCGTCAACTACCAAGAGAACATCGACACGAGACGCCGATAGAGGTAGGCGCTTTTCACGATTGCGTCCGAAGTTGCTCGGCTGGATCGCCACCTGATCCGGGAGCGAGTGAGCGTGGGTGTGCAGAAATGCGCGGCCTGCGGTAGGGAACTGGGCCCTCCTCGCCGCGTCGTAGACTAGGACCGACTCGCCCGAATGAAAGCCGAGGGTGCGAGTCTGCGGCAGATTGCTGAGGTGTTAGGCGTTGGTTATGAAACAGTCCGAGCGCAGCTCCAGAAAGTGAGCTAAAAACCTCCCCGCCGAGCCCACCCTGTACCCACGGATTCAAAGCCGTTAAGCTGGGTGCTTTGATGAGTCGGAATGAACACATTTACGATCGACGATACAGAACCCAGGCTATGGGCGTGCTGACAATCGAGAATGGTTGCGCGCCCATCTTTCTTCGTCCGCTGGATGGGTGGCGTTTCCTCCGTTAGCATAATGGGACCGTTCCACGCGAAAGGCTATATTGATACTACAATTGCCTCCTTCTGCAAAGATCGTCCCATATGTAATAATCAATGAGCAAACTCCTCCTGCAATCCACGCAAACGGGCGTCCGCAGAATTCCCGAACCGACCGTGCCGCCGACGCTAACGGCAAACCTCGGAGCCGTCTTCGAGTATCCCAAGTAAAAGCGGAATCGGTCGTGGCTCAGTTTGTAACCGACGCCCACCCTCAACGACTCATTTGCTCATCCACGCCGTGATATCGCTGACCGCGGTGTCCTCGATGCCAAAGAAACCGTGATCGGAAAGCGCATCGCAATTATCAGTCAAAGCAGTGAGTTTGCCGGACGGAACTTGCTCGATGCCCTTTCTGGACGAGTTCTTCAACGCCTTGAGCACGGGCTTCTCACCCGCAGAGGTTGCAATACTACAGGTGCTGCCCGCGTCGTTGATCAGCAGCACGGGCACGGTGATGCCTGCCAAGTTCACCATGAGCAAGGAATCGGGATCATTCGTATCGTTGACCGATGCAGCCTGAACCAGGCCATCCGGCCCACCCTGCGCAGGACTGTAGGAGCCAGCGACGAATGCTCCGCCGGTTCCCCGACTTGTACCCACTATCCAGACGGGCAGTCCAGGTCTGGCGGAACGCGCCCACGAGATGACGGTCAAGATGTCGGAAACGTGGGCGGCGCTGCCTTGCTGATAGGTTAGATTTTCGGGGAGCAAGTAAAAATCAGTCGCGGCATCGAGAGTAATGGTGTCGAGGTTTTTGCCCGCGAATAGGTAACGACTGCGCACCACGAAGTTATGGGAATTCACATCGAGCGTGCCGCCGCCGGTACCGTTAGGGGCAAGTCCGATGAGTCCTCCGCCGCCGGGAAGCAGGATGGCTATCGCCGTCGGATTCGGGCTGCAGTAAGAATGAAGCTCTCACTCAAAACGGGGGGCGGCGGATTTGACACCGGGGTGCGCGACAGTAAAAGTGTCTGCACCACATCCACCGAATCCGCCAGCGGAACTTGGGCAAACGCGGTTCCCCCGACCAGCAGGATGGTGGCTAGTAAGACGACCGTAGCCGGCGAGATCCGGCCCGGCGTTCGAAATGACGCTCTTGACTTGGCAAGGCCCGCCGGAGGAGATCGCCTATGCCACACCGAAGTGCTCTGTTTCTCGCTGTTATTCTGGCATTGTGGACGGCTGCAAACGTGCGAGCTCAGTTGCCCACATCTACCGCTCAGCCTTCGGCAGGAACCATATCGAAGGACCACCGCGATCGCGCGCTGGGAATTCTTGATGGCATCTCAAAGGGCATTCAAGAGCTCTACTATGACCCCAAAATGCACGGCCTGGATTGGAATGCCGTGCTTGCCACTGCAAGGTCTAAGATCGCGCGGTCGAATTCTCTGAACGAAGCGCTCACGCAGGTTGCCGTCGCCGTCAGTGCGCTGAACGACTCCCATACAGTTTTTGAGCCGCCTGCTCGGCCGTATCACCTGGATTTTGGAGTCGAATACCAGCTGATTTGGAACCGGTGTTTTGTGATGCGCGTCCGGCCCGGTTCCGATGCCGAGGTGCAAGGGCTTAAACGCGGCGCCGAAGTCCTAACCATCAATGGTCTCAGTCCAAACCGGCAGAATTTCTTCAACATCCAATACCTGGCTTACACGCTGGATCCAAAGCCGGAAATGCACCTGGAAGTGCGGTACCGTTCCGGGGAAGAACAAGATTTGAGAATAAAGGCGAAAGTTTCGATGTCCCCGGACCTCGCCTACCGGCCGGGTGGAGGCGTACGGTACGACGTAATCCGCAGTAGCGAGGACGTATTTCACAGGATGAGACCACGGATTGCGCAGTTTGGCGACGTAAGTGTTATTAGACTTCCGTGGTTTTATTATCCCGCCCCTCACTTTTACAGCACGCCGGACGCGCGCGATCAGTTCTTCGACATCCCTGACAAGATTCACAAAGATAAAGCCGTGATCATCGACTTGCGCGGCAACCATGGCGGCTCGGTAGATACTCTCAAGGACTTCGTTGGGATGTTTTTCGATCATGATGTGAAGCTGTATGACGAAGTGGAACGTAGGAAGACTTCACGGGAGGTCGCGAAGGGCCAGCATCACCGATACTTCCCAGGACAAGTGATTGTACTGGTGGACAGCGAATCGGCTTCCGCGGCTGAGATTTTTGCGCGCGTGATGCAACTGGAAAAGCGTGCTACCGTTGTCGGAGATCACACGTCGGGCAGCGTAATGGAAGCCACAGATTACTACTATGCGAGCTCCGGAGTGGACTACGGCGTCGAAATCAGCGTCGCCAACCTGATCATGACCGACGGCAAGAGCCTCGAACATCTGGGAGTGAACCCCGACGAAATTCTGCTCCCCAAGCTGGCCGATCTCGAGTCCGGCAGCGACCCCGTACTGTCACATGCAGCACAAGAACTTGGGGTCACACTCTCACCCGATGATGCAGGAAGAGTTTCCCCTACGAGTGGCCCAAAGACTAGTGCGGCGGCGTCAGCGGCTGCAGTCAAAATGCGCGTAATGACGAAATGCCGAGATACCGAAATACCGAACAACCGAAATACCGTGGGCGAAATCTCAGTTGCGCCTTTTGGTTTTTGTGGCCGAGGTTTGAGCGTTACCGCCTGACTGCAACAGCTATACCCGCCATCAAAGCACGACAGGAGCTCTATGGACAAATGGTTTCCGCGCGTGATGATTGCGGGTTCGGTCGTTGTAGCGTTCGCAACGATTTGGTCGATCGAGACGTTCGTGCAACTCCCAACTGTCGAGGGTAAAGAGAGGGGGACCATCTTCTTGCACCCATTGTCGCGCAGTACGTGATTCTTACTTTCTAACCGTTCTCACTTTGCTTTCGAGCCCCCCGGAGCTCGCCCGATCTGTGGAGGCAACGCTGTGGACGTTTGGGAAGACATACGCAGAGACGTGGTTGCACGAATATCCTGGCGAGAACCCTGTCGACGAAACTTCGTTCAATGCGCTCCTGCGCTGATCCACAGCAGTGAAACCGGATATGTGGGTGTGGACCGGCTCTGTGTTTGACTAGCAATAGATGACCGCGTTCAATTAGTGCTTAGCGTGGACAACATGAACACCAGCGTGTCCGGGCGCGAGTCCTTGAACTGCGCCGCCGAACCTGGACGCGATTTCCTGGTAATCGATGTCTTCGATGGCACAAAATCCGTGCAAGCGAAGAATCGCTGCAATGCCGGCCGGCTCGAAACGGCTGACCGAACGTTCATCAATTTTCTTAAGCTCTTCGGTCCGCTCCGTTTCTAATTGCCTCAGCTCTTCGGAGAATGCCTCGGGAGGTTCCATGTAGTCGAACACGACCTCCGAGTTCTGGATTGACGACATGTAGTCCAGAGTGCGGCCGATAGCGTCCAGTGTCAGATATGGCACAACCCCGAGCCAAGTGAAAAACGCGGGCAAGTTCGGCTGAAAGCCTGCGGCGACGAGCTTCTCTCCCACAAAGTCCCGCTCGAAATCGACTGGCACGAGAATAAGCCATGGCGGAAGTGCGATTTGAGCTTCAGTCAAGCGCTGGCGTTTCCATGCCTGCGTCGCGGGGTGGTCTACCTCATAGATGCGGATCTGTCGTGCGCCATGGGGAATCCGGAGAGCGAAAGTGTCGAGTCCGGCGCCAAGGATGACGATCTGCCGAATCCCTTTTTCGACAGCTCTTGATAAAGCGTCTTCCGCAATCCGGCTTCGCGCTGTGGTGAACAGCCGTCCGATGCTGGCCAAGGGGTGTCCGTTCGCAAATTGAAGCACTTCCTTTTCGTCTTCACGCAGAATCTTCATGGCGAATGGGTCATAGAGGATTGAGCCGTGATCGAGCACCTGGTGAGCAGCCCGCTGTCGAGCGATTATCAGGGCTGTGCGGCTGGGTTCATTAGGCTTCATGTTCAAGGTCTCCGTTCTCATCGATAGCTGATCGCACGAGTTGTCCTGTGCGCGACCGGCGCTATGCACACCGATATCTTCCGCTCAATTAGATACCTCTTCGGATCTGATCAGCTTCGCAATCCGACTTGGTTGGATGCTTAAAGCACGGTCCCAGCAGCTGCGCCAGTCCGCAGCTAGTTAAGTCGTTTGTTGGTTGGGTGACGGAGACAATTGATCGGGCTGGGGTTTTGCGCGTTATTAATTTTTCGCCAGCGAATTTAACTTCGATAACGAGTAGACTCGAAGTTCCCCTGACTCAAAGCTAGCGTAGTGCAATCCGCCCGGAGACAAGGGACGCCGCAGAATACGATGTTTTGCCGGCATCAGAAACCTGACGAATGGCAGCGACAATGCAGACACCTGTCAATGCTCAGCTATGGTGCTATCCCTTTTCCAATAAACATCCAGCGTACCGCAGGGATCTGGCGGTTCTCGCCACTTAGCCTCAGGTGAAGGGCAGGAAGGCCTCTTAGTATCTACTGGAAATACTTGCAGTGCTGCTCGACGGCGTTTGAATCGACGTAATTGTGGACGCACTTCAGATAGTCGGCTGCGGCTGCGGCGTACGCCGCTTCCCGCGCCTGGGCGCCAGCCTCGCATCGCGTATAAGCTCGCTCGTGCGCCTGCATTTCCCGATACCGGTTCTGCTGGTTCTCAAGTGTTGGAGCGTAAGAGCTGTTCCTGTCCATCGAACATGGATCTCCGTTGGTCAATGCATCCTTGGCCCCTTGCATCCGGTCATCGTTGTACACTCTTTCTTCGGATTCGACTCTGGACATTCCGTCGTCCATGTGCGCGAGGACGGCCTCTTCATGGCCGATTCTTGCGGCGAGCTGTTGGGTCTTATCTTGTTCTCCGAAAATCAAAGACGCGGCAATATTGCCGAGCATGTCGAGCGCCGCCATTTTCCCCTTGCCGCTACCGTTGACCACCGTCTGGAACAGGCTCGCTTCGCGCTTGTGGAATTCGGCCCGATCTGCGAAATAGTGGGCGAGAAGGAGATTGACGGCGGCTGCTTTCCCCTGTTGGAAGTAGACCGAGAGAGCCGTCAAGGCATCGGGATTATCCTGTTCCGCAGCCTGTTTCAGCCAATAGAACGACTTTTTATAATCGATCGTCGTGCCCCAGCCCGCGTAGTAGTACATGCCAACCATGGTCTGCGCGTCGCCGTCGCCCTTGTTTGCGGCGATCTGATAGCAGACCAGTGACGCGGACTTATCCTCGCGCATGTTCGCCATGATCCCTGTCCATTCCGCGGTCTGAATGTCATAGTCAGTGAGGCAATGGGTGGAAGCCGGGAGAGCGACCCATTTGCCTGACATCGGACTGTTCATATGTCCCGGCCACATGGCTGTGAACGTGCCCTTGAGCCTGCCATTCTGCCACACACCGCTGTACAGGATGGTGGCTGCCTGCACAATTCCGGTCTTATCGAAACGTCGGACCAGAATCTGATGGTCCGGAAGGTCATTTACATACAAGAAAATCTGCGCGGAAGTATCCGGCAGCAGCCGCATGGTGCCATTTCTTCCCGCGAGCACCCAGAGGGTGTCGATGGGAGGCTTGTCGACTGAACATCTGTCTCCGAAATCCTGGCAGATGGTCCAGGCAGTGGCGTGAGAAACAGACGCCTCATAGGCTTTCGCGCTGTTTTGCGTCTCGGCCTGGGAAGGAAAAATCATCCCGTGCCATTTGGTGTGGGTAACGCCTTGCTGATGCCCGGGCCAGCTGGCAGTCACATCGCCTTCGATCCAGTAGTTGGAGATGGCACCGGTGTAGTCGGCAGTGATGCCGGCGCCTGTGCCTTTGCTATCGACGCGATGAATGCGGATGCTGTTCGCATCCAGATGCGTGATGGTGAGGTCGGCGTTGGCGCCGTCAGCCCACAGCCCAATTCCCTGGTTACCCTTAAAGCCCCAATCGGAACAGCCATCGGAATCCTCGCACATGGCAATCAGGGAAGGCATAGTCGCCGATGGAGCAGTGTCCGACGGCTGCTGACCGGCGTGCGGATCGGCGCCCAATCTGGTTCGGGTTACTACCGCTAGCAGGAGAAAGCAAAATAAGCGAAGCGCAATTTCCATGAAGCCGCCTGGAGACCGTATGTGAGCACTCGCGCGAACCGTTCAGGCGGATCGCAGGAAGCGAGCGGAACTCCTAGTTGGTCACTAGGTAACGCTAACTGAAACGCTCAAGTGAGTAATGCTACCGAGCAACCATGCGGCCCAAGGTCGGTGGCGAAATCTCATAGGAACCCCCTTAGCGACCCGCCAACGTTTCCCCACTCCACCCGACCATTGACCGAACGAGATTCTGCTATCGAACACCGATCGCAGGGAAAAACGTGATTCAGTATACCGGAACCTGTTGGGAAAAGTGTCAGCCGCCTCGCCTCTCAACCCGTTCTACAGCAAAGCCAGAGAATGAAGAGCGAAATGGGGTTCTGTCATGTTGGCCGACCATAGGTTCCGAACGTCCAGTTTTGACGTTCAGCCACTCGGGATAAGCGCCTCGGGCTGAATCCGTCAGTTCGGACTCAGGTATCAAATACTTCGTGGGGTGCCGGTCAACACTAACTAGCCAAGGGCTTCGCCCTTGATATCCCTCCGGGATATGGAGCCAGAGGTCAGGAGCCAGAAGCCAAGATCGTTCGGACGTAAGCGTTGAGCAGCTTGCTGGTTTCTTCCAGGGCGC
>JBEKPJ010000042.1:0-71346 GCA_049520935.1 Terriglobales bacterium
CTGTTCCGGAGAGACCTCAGTATCTACGAGGTCCACAACAACGGCGCTTGGTACAACTTCGGCTACCTGTTCGGTCTAGCCTGCTTCTTCGGCGGCAGCGGCAACCGGGCGCCGCGGCGGGCAGTGAAGTCTGGCACTGCTCACGGAGGCGCGGGTCAATGAATGGCCTGTGGATGTTGAAAAACTCTCACGCCGAGTCCTCGGAAAATACTCGCGGCGCCAGGATGCGCTATAAACGATCTTCTCCGATTTCCTATACATTTGCGGCCACCCATTTTGAGTCGGTTTTCGGAAAAACGGAGTTTTTCAACAGCCATGCCTGTTAACAACAAGGAGAATATCCAATGAAACACAACGTTATGTTGACCATCGCGTCTCTGCTCTCGATCCTCTTCTTTACGTTTCACCTGACGGACGACATCGTTCGCGGGATGGAGCCAGGAACGCTTTCCAACCTCATTGCGGTGCCCATCCTGGTCATTTGGCTGTACGGAACGCTGGTGCTGGCCGAAAGGCGATCGGGGTACGTGATCATCCTCCTCGGGTCGCTCCTTGGGTTGCTTGTCCCTGTCATCCACATGAAGGGGGCGGGAGTCGGCGGCGCGATCGCCAAGTCCAGCGGAGCCTTCTTCTTTATCTGGACACTCCTCGCGCTCGGCGTGACCGCGCTCTTCTCCGTCCTCCTCTCGGCGCGCGGACTGTGGGAGCATTTGCCATGGAGGGCCGCCGCGCAGCACAAACAAGGTGCCCGTGCATGAGGCGCTGCTCGCAGAAGTACGCTTACCGTCAAGGTGATTGAGGTGATCTCCTCGATCGCGCAACAGACGAATCTGCTCGCCTTGAACGATTCGCGGGACGCTCGAGAATGGCCCTATGCCGAGATACGGCTCTGGAAAGAGACTAAATTTACAAGTCCGCAGCGGGCGTTGACTTGGCCGATACCTTGTCCGTGCCAACCAGTTTGGAACCGTTGTCCATCCGACGAGGATGTTGTGCCTTCGCCCCGGTGTCGGCAAAAGCCAGCCGGTGGTGATAATTGACGATCTCGGCCAGCGCTTTGCTGTATGTTTCATCGCGCACATGCCAATCGACGATCCAACTCAGCCGCGAAAGAGAACTGCCCGGGCAGGCTTCTGCCATTCGATTCAGCCCGAGGTTGATGGCATCGGCGAGAATGGCAGTGAGCAAGAGGTTGCGATCGTTCGGCATGGTGCCGTCTCGAAGATGCACAAAATGCCGACTGAACCCATGTCGCTTCTCCGTAATTAGTAGAGAGGCGGCGCTCCCGTGTCATTTCCTCCCGTGGACCGGATCAAAAAAGTAGTCTGGCTTTTGACGCGGCTTGAAGAGACTGCCGTCGAGTTGACATAGACTGTGGAAGCAACTCTGAGGGTCTGGCCTTGCCGATCTCCTTATTTGTCGCTTGTTACAACGACATGATGTTTCGCGAAACTGGCAGGGCAGTTGTCACCGTTCTCGCAACGGTTGGGGCATGAGGTTGAGTTCCCTGCATCCCAGACCTGTCGCGGCCAGATGCACTATAACACCAGCTACCAAGATGAGGCAAAGCGCCTGATGCTCCACTTTCTGAACGTATTTCGGGATGCAGAAGTGATCTGCGTACCATCCTCCTCGTGCGTCGCCATGATGCGCGATCACTATCCGAAAATGGCGGCAGCAAATGGAGCCCCCGCAAGAGCGACCAACACACGAGTGGAAAGTTTCCCTACGAAGTCAGCAGATCAGCCGTCGAGTTCCCTGATCTTGCCAGATTTTCCACACCGTCATTGGGATAGTAGTGGTCGACAGTGACCGGATTTATGAGTTTGTGTTCGACAAAAACGGCTGGCGTAACCGGGCGCTGATTGAGAATGTCAAGGCTCAAGTGAATCAACCCGGCCCCATATTTTTCCGGAAAATAGGCAACTGAACCAATCAGACGGGTACCCGGCTGCCGGATCTCGGCACGTGCTTCTGGGGTCGCGTTCTGCCCCATGACCACGCAGGTCTCTGCCCGGCCAGCCTCCTGAAATGCGCGCAGGGCTCCAAGAGCGCTCGGATCATTGATCGCGCCTACCACTTGCCGACGCCCTCGAGTGGTGCGCAGATGTCGCCGCACCACTTCGAAACTGCGCCCTAAGTCTCCGTCACCGTCCAAGTAGGTAACTCGGCATTTCGACGCGTTGGGAAGTACTGTGGTGAGGGCGACCAGCATCCCCGTCAATCGCATACGCGGAAGACTGCCGGCGCGCGGTAGTTCGAGCAAGATGATTTCATCCAGTTCGGCGCGCCAGTGTTCTTTAAGCCAGCGTCCCAGGTAACGTCCCCCGATCATGCCGGCCTCGTAGTTGTTTGCGCCATAAAAAGTGGCGCCAGGATGAGGGATGTCGATGGCGATCATCGGAATATTGGCTTCCCGATACTTGGCTGCGACCACCGCCGCAACGTGCTCTTCAGTCTGAAACTCAATCGCAAGATCTACTTTGTCGCGCACCAGCAATTCGGCATTGCGCTGCGCAGTCTTCGCACTGTAACGATTGTCCAGCGAGATGAGCTCAATTCCCTCAGCGGCGGCTGCTCGCTTCAGACTTGCAGACACTTCCTTCGAGAACTGCGAGTCCTGCCCCTGCGCTGCATATCCCAACCGATGCAATTTTTGCTTCCAGGGCCGCACGCAGGACTGGTAAAGATTCTCGCCAACCTTATCCACCATGCCGCATCGTTCCAGCGTATAGAGCAGGCGAAATGCCATGGTCTTGGGCAGACCGCTGCGCGCCGCGATTTCCTTGAGGGGTAAGGCCTCCCCTGACGATCGAAACGCGGTCAGCAACTGCGAAGAGTGGACAATGGACTTGACCAGGTAGCGATCTCGAGATTGAGCGACGGAGCTCATGTAAAGGCCGGGCGAAGAGGCGGCAGAGAGACATAGTTATTCATTTCTTGCATTTTGCCAAGCGAAATCTTTGATCCTCCGCTAACCCAGATTCTGGGACAGTAAGTGCTCCGGTCAGGCGGTCCTCTCGAATCGCACTCAATGCGAGCGAGATTGGCCGTTTCGTGACGAGAAATAGACTCATCTTTTTGCCTGCGAAGGGCTTGCTTCTTTTGGATGCGCTTGGACGTTGAAGAGAACCGCGAGCTGAGTGGGCCTGGGCGGCAGGACGCCGCTGTTGGATGACGCTCAAAACTCTTCATTCGGACGGCTCTGAGGAAGAATTTTACCCTGAAAACGCCCTCCACCCCTCCAGACGGAACCCGGGAAGTCGGGAGGACAGAGGCGAGGTTTATGCGTTCTGCACTGCGAAATATCGCGATTTCAGAAAAACCTCGTGACCGCATTGGGATAAGCTGTGTAACCTTCCCGAGAAGAAAGGTGTCTTCATCCATGGATTCCTCTCAAGCCGGTAGAGTCTTTCAAGCGTTAGAGCAATTTCGTATCGAAATCCCCTCCTGGGGCTTTGCCAATACGGGTACGCGCTTCGGCAAGTTTCTACAACTGGCTGCCGCGACCAGCACCGAAGAAAAGTTTAGCGACGCGGCCCAGGTCCACCAACTGACGGGGGTGTGTCCCACCGTTGCTCTGCACGTCCTATGGGATTGTCCGAAGGGGATTGGCAGTACGGAAGAGATTACGAAACTGGCGAAACAGTATGGCATACAACCTGGTTCGATCAATCCCAACTTGTTCCAGAATCAGGAATATAAGCACGGTTCTTTCGGCAATCCTGATAAGTCAGTCCGCGAAGCTGCTCTCACGCACACTAAAGACAGCGTCGAGATTGGTCGCCGCCTACACAGCCGCGACATTTCCATGTGGTTCGCGGACGGCTCAAACTATCCCGGGACGGCTAACATTCGGCACCGAAAGCGCTGGTTTGAGGAAGGGTTGCAGGCTTCTCACGCGGCCCTCGCTCCGGGGCAACGCTTGCTCATTGAATACAAGCCGTTCGAACCGGCGTTCTACCACACCGATATCGCCGACTGGGGAATGGCTCTGCTGTTGGCGCGATTCGCGGGTCCGCAGGCCAAGGTGCTGGTCGACACCGGACATCACTATCTCTCGCAAAATATCGAGCAGATTGTTACTTGGCTGCTTTCCGAAAATATGCTGGGCGGTTTTCATTTCAACGACCGCCGCTATGCCGATGATGATTTGACATTAGGATCGATCGATCCCTATCAAGTTTTTCGAATCTTCCACGAAATCATCTACTTCGAATGGGAGACCGGAAAAAGGGCCGACATCGCATACATGATCGATCAGAGCCACAATCTCAAAGGCAAGATCGAGGCGATGATCCAGACCGTGACTACGGCGCAAATGCTGTTTGCCAAGGCGGCCATCGTCGATCATCAGAAACTGGCGGAGGCTCAAAAGGCCTGCGAACTGGTTCGAGCTGAGTCGCTGCTGCAGGACGCCTTCGCGACTGACGTGCGTCCCGCCATTCGGAAATGGCGGGCAACCAAGGGCTTGCCCGAAGATCCCATGGCAGCGTTTCATCAGAGTGGCTATCTCGACCGGATAACGAAAGAGCGCGCAGAGCGGAATTCGCGGAGCGTTTCGTCGTATGCCTAGCCCGGTTCGTCCCCGCGGTGCAGGAGGAAAGACGTATCTGGCGTTTGATTTCGGCGCCGAAAGCGGACGCGCCGCTCTCGCTCATCTTCATTCCGGGGTTCTGACCACAGAAGAAGTTCATCGCTTCGGAAATGAACCGGTGGAATACGGCACCTCCCTTCATTGGGATGCACCTAGACTCTGGATGGAAGTACGAAAAGCGCTCGCTGGCCTGGAGGAATTGCGGTTGTCAGGGATCGGTGTCGATGCGTGGGGCGTGGACTATGCTTTACTGGGCGAGCGTGGCGAGCTATTGCAGAACCCATTTCATCATCGAGATAGTCGTACACGCGGCGTCATGGAAGAAGTCTTTCGCAGGGTCCCCAAGGAAGAGATTTACGCGGCCACGGGCATTCAATTCATGCCGATCAACACGCTCTATCAGTTGGTCGCCGCCAAACGCGATACGCCTCACCTGTTAGGTGCCGCTGACTGCTTGGTGACAATTCCGGACCTGTTCAACTACTGGCTCACGGGCAAAGCACTGTGTGAGTTTACGAACGCGACTACTACCCAACTTGTGAACCCCGTGACCCGTACCTGGGCGAGGGAGTTGATGGACCGACTGGGGCTGCCGTCGTCGTTGCCGGCTCCAATCGTTGAGGCGGGCTCGGTGATCGGCCCGTTGCTTCCCAGCATCACGCGCGCAACTTCTCTTTCGGGCACACCCGTGATCGCGCCCGCGTCCCATGATACGGGCTCCGCGGTGGCTGCGATCTCGGCCCGCGATGGCACGGCTTTTATCAGCTCTGGAACCTGGTCCCTGGTAGGCACAGAACTGGATTCTCCGGCGCTCACCCCGCAGGCCTTACTACTCAATTTCTCAAACGAGGGGGGTGTGTGCGGCTCGACTCGACTCTTGAAGAACGTAATGGGATTGTGGATTCTCCAGTGCTGCCGACAGTCGTGGGCTGCGCAAGACCAAGTCTACGACTACAGAGAATTGATGGAACTGGCCGGACGCGAAGCTTCGTTCCGTCACTTAATCGACCCTGATGATAAATCGTTCCTTCGTCCGCCTGACATGCTCGCAGCGATCGATCAATATTGTGCGAGAACTCAGCAGCCCCCTCCGCTTCGGCCGGGTGCATATGTGCGCGCAATCGTGGAGAGCCTGGCGCTAAAGTATCGCCACGTGATCAGAAACCTAGAGCATGTCAGCAATAAGCCAATCACGGAAATCCGGGTCATCGGCGGAGGATCGAAGAACCGCATGCTGAACCAGTGCACCGCGGACGCGACTGGCCGACGAGTTCTCGCTGGACCTGCCGAGGCTGCTGCATTGGGAAATATCGCCGTTCAGATTCTCGCCACTGGCGAGGCATCTTCCCTGGATGAAGTTCGCGCGATCGTGGATCGGTCCTTTCCCACAGAGGTTTTCGAACCGATTGATACCGACACGTGGGAAGCGCAGATCGAGAGATTTCGACATTACACCGAGAGGACCTATGCCTGAGATCAAAGAGACACTTTACTTGAGAGATCTGTGGAGTGACGAGGAAGCTAAGAAGCTGGGGAACAGTCAGCTCGCGCTCCTTCGCTATCGCTCGAACTTGCTCGGCGCCGACTTGCGCATTACGAATTTTGGCGGCGGCAACACCAGCTCAAAAATCGAACTGCCCGATCCGTTTACCGGCGTGCCTGTGCGTGTGTTGGCGGTGAAAGGAAGTGGCGGCGATATTGGCTCGATCAAAGAGTCGGGGTTTGCACTCCTATATATGGATCGGCTGGAGCAGTTGAAGGGAATTTATCGTGGCGAACAGTACGAAGACGAAATGGTCGGCTACTATCCCCTGTCGGCGTTCGGCGAGAACCGCGTTGCTGCTTCCATCGATACCCCGCTTCACGCTTTCCTTCCTTTCCCGCATGTTGATCACTTGCACCCGGACTGGGCGATCGCCCTCGCGGCCAGTGCCAATGGCCAGCAAAAGCTAGCGGAGTTCAATAAGAAATATGGACGCAAACTGGCTTGGGTGCCTTGGCAACGACCGGGGTTTGAGCTTGCGCTATTGATTGAAAGTGCCGTCAAGCAGAATCCGGGGACTGATGGCATTATTCTAGGCGGCCATGGCCTGTTCACCTGGGGCTCGACGCAACGAGAATGTTATCTGAACAGCCTCCAAACCATCGACCAGATGGGCGAGTTTATTCAGGAACATCGGGACAAGAAAGGAATCCTGTTCGGCGGACTTCAGCACCCGCCCCTTGCAGGCCGCAAGAATGTTGCGATTGAGATTCTGCCAGCGCTGCGCGGAGCGATGTCGTCGAACCGCCGCGTAGTCGCTCATTATGCCGACGATACCGACGCGCTCACCTTCGCCGGATCGAAATGGTCGCGCGAACTGGCTGCTCTGGGTACCAGCTGTCCAGACCATTTTCTGCGCACCAGAGTCTGTCCCCTGTTCATTCGCTGGGATCCCGTGGAGGAAGATACATCAGTTCTGAAGACCCGAATTGAGGAACAGGTCGTCGAATATCGCACCGACTACAAGAAGTACTACGACGAGTGGGCTACGAACGAGTCCCCCAAGTTGCGCGATTCGAACCCATCGGTTGTGATCGTGCCAGGTGTTGGCCTGTTCGGCTTCGGCAAAAACAAAAAGGAAGCGCGCATCACTACCGAGTTCTTCATCAATGCCATTCATGTGATGGCGGGAGCGAACGCTCTCGAAGACGGCGTGGTTGCTCGTTCGTTTCCTCAGGCACGTCGCCCTGAACAGTCTGCACAATTCAGTCAGTTTCACAATTATGTTGCCCTGCCGCGTTCTGAGGCGTTCCGGATCGAGTACTGGGCACTCGAGGAGGCGAAACTTCAACGCATGCCTGCGGAGGCGGAGTTCAGCCGTAAGATTGCAGTCGTGATCGGCGGCGCCAACGGGATTGGACGCGAAGCGGCGTTGCTCTTCGCCCGCAAAGGCGCTCATGTGGTGGTTGCCGATTTCGATCAGGCGGGCGCCAAGAAAACCGCGGCGGATGCAGGCGCGATATCGTCTCCCGAATTTGCAGCTTCGACCGTCGTGGACTTGAGCTCTTCCGAGAGCCTGGCCGAGGCGGCGAAGTTCACCGTGATGAAGTTCGGCGGAGTCGACGTCGTCGTAAATACAGCGGCCATTTACCCGGTACCGGGCGCTGATGGTGAACTGTCGGAAGCTCTCTGGTCAAAAACCTTCCTGGTGAATGTAACCGGAAACTATTTGCTCGGGCGCCAGATGGAATGGATTTTCAAGGACCAGCATCTTCCCTCTGTAATGGTTCTCACGAGTTCGGCGAATGCGGTTGTGCCCCAGAGTGGAAGCGAGGCCTACGACACCAGCAAGACCGCGCTGAATCATCTCATTCGTGATCTTGCTATCAAGCTCGCACCGCACGTCAGGGTGAACGGTATTGCGCCTGCCACCGTGGTCGCCGGCTCGACTATGTTCCCTCGCGACCGTGTAATCCAGTCGCTGCGCAAGTACCGGATCGAGTTCACGGAGTCGGAATCGACAGAAGAATTACGCACGAAGCTGGCTGACTATTACGCTCAACGCGCACTAACCAAGCGGTCGATTCTTCCGCAGGACTGTGCGAACGCGATCGTCTGGCTGGCCAGCGATCTGAGCGCCAAAACCACAGGCCATGTGATTCCAGTCGACGGTGGCTTGTGGAAGGCTTACCTACGCTAGCGACACGGCGTGGGACTGAATTTTATAACTCCGGCTTTATGGTCCAGTTTTTCGCGGATATCCATCCGCCAGGACGTGTGCATGAAGCGCATTTGCTTTGTTCTGCAGGTAAAACCAGATCGGCTTGAAGAATACAAGCTACGTCATCGTGACGTTTGGCCAGAGATGCTGGCAGCGTTGCGCGAGACCGGGTGGAACAACTACACCTTGTTTCTGCGTCCCGACGGTCTCCTCGTCGGATACCTCGAAACGGACGACTTCGATCGCGCCCGCGTTGGCATGGCGGGGCGCGATGTGAACGAACGCTGGCAGCAACAAATGGGTAGTTTCTTTGTGCATCCGGACGGTGTTCTTCCGGACCGTGCGATGGCGCCCCTGGAAGAGGTTTTTCACCTCTAAATCCTTATCCAAGGACGGATATGGTCCCTAATCCTGCACTCGGAGTTTTCTTTCACTGGCTCGGTGGCCTGGCCTCGGGCAGTTTCTACGTGCCCTATCGCGGTGTGAAGCGATGGGCTTGGGAAACGTATTGGCTGGTAGGCGGTTTTTTCAGTTGGATCATCGCCCCGTGGTTTCTTGGAAGCCTGATGACCAGCAATCTACTCGCCGTTCTTTCTGAGGCACCGTCCAGAACCCTATTCTGGACTTTCTTTTTCGGCCTGTTGTGGGGCATTGGCGGTCTTACTTTCGGATTAACCATGCGCTTTCTGGGACTTTCCCTGGGCATGGCCGTTGCCCTGGGACTCTGTGCGGCTTTCGGCACACTGATGCCTCCTATTTTCAACGGCGTTCTTGTCAGCCAGGTATTGGGGACGACTTCGGGCCGCGTCATTCTCCTCGGAATCCTGGTCTGTCTTCTGGGAATTGCTGCAGCGGGGCTAGCTGGGATCTACAAAGAACGCGCGATGTCGCCCGAACAGAAAACTGCGTCGATCAAGGAATTCGACTTGAAGAAGGGTCTTGCCGTCGCCACTTTGTCCGGAGTCATGAGCGCATGCTTCGCGTACGGCCTTGCTGCGGGCGCTCCCATCAAGGCACTTACGCTGAAGCATGGCACGCCAACGTTGTGGCAGGGATTGCCGGTTTTGGTCGTCGTTCTCATCGGAGGATTCACGACGAATTTCTTGTGGTGCCTGGCACTCAACATCAGAAATGAAACCGGATATCAGTATTTCACCGGAGACTCGAGCAGGTACACAGCAGTTGCTGGAAAGACCATCGTCGAAACCGCGTTTGACGCCCCCAGCCGCGAGGTAGTCGAGCACATTCCGTCCGCGAAAAAGAATGGTCGAACTGCGGTGCCGATGCTGTCCAACTATCTCTTTTGCGCGCTGGCTGGCACGACCTGGTATTTTCAGTTCTTTTTCTACACCATGGGCGAAACTCAGATGGGGAAATACGGCTTCTCCAGTTGGACGCTACACATGGCCAGCATCATTATCTTCAGCACGCTGTGGGGTCTCGGCTTGAAAGAGTGGAAGGGTGCGGGGACTCCGGCGATGCGACTGCTTACGCTCGCGCTTTTTCTGCTGGTTGGTTCGACCGTAATTGTCGGCTATGGCAACTACCTTGGCATATCACATTAAGGCCGCACCAAAACTTTTCGTCGGGAAGAGGAGTGATCTAATGCGAATTCATCTCTTGCAAGTCATTTTGATGTCTTGCGTTCTGACCCCCCTCAGTCACGCGAGACCTGTTCGCCTGCGGTGTGAAGCAGTGCAGAATCCTCTCGGACTCGGTACGGCGGCGCCTTATCTATCGTGGCAAAACGACAGCATGGAGCGCGACTGGAGACAGTCGTCTTATCAGATTCTCATCGCCAGCAGCCCCGACGGTTTGCGGCGTGGCAAGGTCGACATCTGGGACAGCGGAAAAATAAACTCCGGTGAATCGGTCGGTATTGCTTATGAAGGCCCCAAACTAGAAGTCCGGAAGCGGTACTACTGGGCGGTGCGGGTGTCGGATGCGAAAGGGCACGCCACGCAATCATCCGAGTCTGCGTGGTGGGAGACTGGTCTCGGTGCCAACGACTGGAAGGCAAAATGGATTGCCTGGAAAAATCCCGACGAGGATGCGGATCGCGAGGGCATCCGCTGGATTTGGATCGCCGGCCAGGATGCTCTCACCCTAGCTCCAAAAACGGTAGCCGAGTTTCGCATCAATGTGGATGTTCCAGAGAAACCAAGAGAGGCAACACTATTTCTGCTTGCGCGTGGCGCTTTCGTCGCAAAGGTAAACGGCCACAAAGTTGGGGCGAAAAGCGAGTGGTACGAGTTCGACCGCGAGGATGTTGCGGAGCAACTCATAGCCGGCCAAAACTCCATCGAAGTCGATGTCACGGTTTCCGAACCGAACCCTTTCGGGCCAGCGGCCGGAGCCCGAACCCTCAGGGCCGCCTTGTCTGGTCTGCTCAAGGTCACACGCGGCGATGGAACAATCATGCGTATTTCAACTAATGATGCATGGCAGGTGCGACTGGCAGGCGACTCCGCCTGGGAGTCCGCCAACGTCGTCGCCGACTTGAGCGACAAGCGATTGGGAGACACTCTTCCGCCACCGCTTCCGCAGCCTGCGGCGCTGCTGAGGCACGGATTCGGAGTCTCGAAGCAGGTGAAGTCCGCTCGCCTTTATGTGACCGCCCTCGGCAGTTATCGGATGTTCATCAACGGGGGTCGAGTCGGCGAGGATGTCTTCACTCCAGACTTCACGGACTACTCAAAGCGCGTGCTCTACCAAACCTACGACGTAAGCAAGCTGCTTGTGAATGGGACGAATGTGATCGGGGCCATTCTTGGGGATGGTTGGTTCGGCAGCGGATTGGCATGGCAAGGGCGGCCGTTTTTCTTCCTGCCACCTCCGACGCGTATGCTCGCACAACTGGAAATCGAGTACGCAGACGGAACTCACGATACGGTTGTGAGTGACGAGTCCTGGAGAGGAAGCGCATCTCCCATTCTCCGCTCCGAGATTTACGCCGGTGAGTTCTACGATGCACGTCTGGAACAGCCGGATTGGAACAAATCCAGCTTTGACGATGCACACTGGAGTCCAGTAACCATCGTCAGCGCCACTGCGCCCGCGATCGTGAGCCAGGTCTCAGCCCCGGTTCATGTCACCGACTCGCTCACGCCGAAGAGCCTTAAGGAGATGCCAAATGCCACCTACATCTTTGACATGGGGCAGAACATGGTTGGCTGGGTGAAACTGAAGGCCACGGGGCCGGCCGGGACGTCGATCCGTCTGCGCTTCGCCGAAATCCTGAATCCCGACGGAAGTATTTACCGGGAGAATCTGCGCAACGCCGATGCCATGGACGTCTACGTACTGCGTGGTAGCGGAGAAGAATCGTTCACCCCGCACTTCACCTTTCATGGATTTCGTTATGTAGAGGTCACGGGCTATCCGGGTGTGCCGACCATCTCTGCTCTGACCGGCGAGGTGGTCAACAGCCTGAGTGGCGGACCTACGGCGCAGCTCACGACCTCTAGCGAACTGGTGAATCGGATGTGGTCGATCGGCTTGTGGGGACAACGCGGCAATTTCTTGAGCATTCCGACGGATTGCCCGCAACGCGACGAACGCCTCGGCTGGATGGGCGACGCGGAAGTTTTCTGGCGCACCGGGTCCTTCAACTTCGATATTCAAGCCTTCTCGCATAAGTGGATGAATGACGTCGCCGACGCGCAAACCACCGAGGGAGAGTTCACGAATGTCACGCCGGATATGCTGCGCCCCGTTGGCAGCAGGGGCGCCCCGGGCTGGGGAGATGCAGGCGTGATCCTCCCTTGGACAACCTGGATCCAGTACGGTGATCGCTCCATCATCGTGGAGAACTGGGATGCCATGCAGAGCTGGATGGATTTCATCGCAAAGGCGAATCCTGACTTCCTGCGCAAGAAAGGAAGAGGGGCGAACTTTGCCGACTGGCTTGCACCCGATGTGAACACTCCGAAGGACCTGCTCGCGACCGCCTATTGGGCCCTAATCGCTAATATGATGTCCGACATGGCTCACGCCATTGGAAAAGATGACGATGCAACGAAGTATTCCACCCTCGTCGAGAACATCCGCAAGGCCTATCAGGCAGCGTATGTGAAGCCGAACGGCGTGGTCGAAGGCGGAACGCAGACTGCCTACGTCGTGACTCTTTATACCAAGATGGCTCCTCCAGCGCTCGAAGCAGCGATGACGAACAACTTGGTCAAAGACATTGAGTCACGCAACTGGCACCTCTCTACAGGATTTCTTGGAACGCCCTATCTTCTGTTCACACTCGCCAATCACGGACGGACCGACGTGGCGTACCGTCTCCTCTTGAACGAAACCTATCCATCATGGGGTTACATGCTTTCGAAAGGCGCTACAACCTGGTGGGAGCGTTGGAACGGCGACACTGGCGATCCAGCCATGAATTCGTACAATCACTACGCCTTCGGCTCTGTCGTTGCGTGGGTCTATCGCTACGTGGCCGGAATCGATACGAATTCAACGGCGCCTGGCTATAAGGAGATCATCATTCATCCCCGCCCAGACGCCCGGATCACTCACGCGCGCGCGGAATACGATTCCGCATACGGACGCATCGTGAGTGATTGGACTGGAACACCCACGGGACCGCTTAAGTTGAACGTGACGATACCAGCCAATACCACCGCGAAAATATTCCTGCCCGCGATTCCGAATGCGCACGTGACGCGGGATGGGCATCAGGTGACCGCGCACCCAGAATCTGATTCCTACGTCATACCCCTCGGATCGGGTTCGTATGAGTTAGAAGTGAAATGATGTCTGTCGTCGGTTCTTTTAAGAAGGGAAGCGACGTGAGAAAACCGTGGGGAAGAAACTTTCGTGACGACCGCTGGAAGCTGGGGGCGGTTCAACGACTGTCTCTTTTGGTGGGAAGTTTTCTGTCCGGATGCGTGGCCGCAGCCGGACAAACCAGACCGCCCGCGGCTCCCCTGATCACGCACAATCCGTACTTCAGCATCTGGTCGATGGGCGACCATCTGACAGACGAGAACACAAAGCACTGGACTGGTGCGGAGCAGCCGCTGACAGGCCTAGTGCGAATTGACGGACAGAGTTACCGCTTCCTGGGGGCTCGGCCTCAACGGTCTCCAGTTCTTCGCCAGCGCCTGCAAGAAGTCACGCCGACCCACACTCGTTATCAATTCGAAGGAGGTGGCATCGGTCTGGAGCTGACGTTCTTCACTCCGGCGCTTCCGGAAGATATCAATGTTTTGTCACGGCCCGTAACATATGTGACGTGGAATATCCATGCGACGGACGGTGTTGGTCACGACGTGGATGTCTATCTGGACATAGACCCGCGTATCGCGGTTAACAGTGCCGATCAACAGGTAGTGTGGGGGCGTTCTCGCGCAAGAGGGCTGACGGTGCTGAATGTGGGCTCGCGTGACCAGGAGGTTTTGAATCGGTCGGGCGACGATCTGCGCATCGACTGGGGATATTTCCATTTGGCCGTGCCTGATACCGAGTCAGCGGAAACTGCGCAGTCCCCCAGCGCATTGGATGACTTTCTCGAGAATGGAACTCCCCGACGCTGACCAGATCGATATGCCACGTACGCCGCAGACGGGGGCTGCACACCTGGCAGCCATGTTTCCGCTGGGCCAAGTTGGTGCGAGAGTTGTGAGCCGCCACTTACTGGTGTCGTATACCCAAGGATTTGCGATCGAGTACCTGGGACGCAGGTTGCACGAGTATTGGCAACGTGATGGCCTGTCCATCGAGCAGATGCTCGAAGATGCGGAAAACGACTATTCAGAGCTGGAGACGCGGAGCGCACGATTCGACGCCGAACTCACCGCGGACCTGGAACGTGCAGGCGGAAACTCATATGCCGGCCTTGCCACAGTGGCCTACCGGCAAACGCTGGCCGCTTACGAACTAGTCGCGGATGTGGATGGTGCCCCACTCATGTTTCCCAAGGAGAACTTCAGCAACGGTTGTATCGCCACGGTGGATGTGCTCTATCCCTCTTCGCCCCTCTTCCTGCTCCTGAATCCGCGTCTGCTCGAGGCGCAGCTAAAACCAGTTTTCGACTATGCGACACTGCCACGTTGGAAGTGGCCCTTCGCGCCGCACGATCTTGGCCAATACCCTCTTGCCGATGGACAAGTGTATGGCGGTGGCGAGCATAACGAAGAAGATCAGATGCCCGTGGAGGAAAGCGGCAACCTGCTGATTCTGGCGGCGGCACACGGCCAGGCCGAGGGAGACTGGCACGTCGCCGAGCAGTACTGGCCGCTGTTCACAAAATGGGCCGACTATTTGCTGCAGAAGGGCTTAGATCCGGAAAACCAGCTGTCAACGGACGATTTCGTCGGTCATCTGGCGCACAACGCAAACCTGTCGATCAAAGCGATCGAAGGTTTGGGAGCCTACGCGATGATGGCACGCGGTCTGGGCAAGAAGGCTATAAGCGACGATTACGCGGCCAGGCGAAGGAGATGGCGGCAAAGTGGGAATCCGAAAGCGCCGGGAGACCGGCAAAGCGTGGTGAATGAAAGAGTCACACAGTGAAGGTGTAGCGAACCACACTGGCTCCGAGTCATGCGGCGAGCCCCGTGAGGGACTGGCTGAAGCGTTGACAGGGGAAATACGGGCCGGGCTATTGAGCCGCGAAATCACTTTAAACTTCGGGACGCCGACGTTCTGGATTTATGCGGGAGGCAACATCTGCAGCACCGCTAATCGCAAGGTGCTGTGGGGTCCCGCGAGGTCGAAGACCCTGGCACGTATGGACGCGCTATGCACGGGAACCGGGAGATCCCGCGTTCGCCCGGTGAGCAGTGACCGGGCCGCATCGGGAAGTCTATAGACAGGAGCTGATGATGAACGAACACGGGAAGTCGGACAAGCCCGTATTACCGGAGAAGTCCTCGAACAAGGCCGGAACGTCGGCGGCGGAGAGGATGGAGGGAAGGGGTTTGGTCGAGGGGAACCTGCGACAGCAAAACGCGTTCCGGACACAGGGCCGGGTAGACGTGCACAGTGTGCTGGAGCGGGTACGGGCAGTAGCACGAAAGGATAAGGACACCAGATTCACCGCGCTGTTCCACTATGTCTATGACTCGGAAATGCTGGAGTGGGCTTTCTTCCAACTGAAGAAAGAAGCCGCTCCTGGCGTGGATGGCGAGACGTGGCGGCCGTACCTAGAGGACCTCGAGCAGAACCTCCAGGACCTCTCCGCTAGGCTGCAGCGAGGAGCGTATCAGGCAAAGCCGGTGCGTAGGACGTACATACCCAAGAGCGACGGGCGGCTGCGGCCGCTCGGAGTGACGACGCTGGAGGACAAGCTGGTCCAACGGGCCGTCGTGGAGGTATTGAATGCGATCTACGAGGAGGACTTTGCGGATTTCTCGTATGGATTCCGACCGGGGCGAAGCCAGCATAACGCGCTGGACCAGCTCTATGTGGGCATACATAGGAAGAAGGTGAACTGGGTGCTTGATCTTGACATCAGAAACTATCCCTCCTGCCGCGTGCCCGTCACGACCTAAGGCAAGAGCCGGATGAGGCAATTCCTCAAGTCCGGATCCGCGCGGGGGGTGCGGAGTAATCCGCATCCCTACCGCGACCTAGCCAAGGACGGCGACCATTACAAGTTGGCCTTCGATAAGCCTGGAACCTGGAGCCAGAAGTACAACCTTGTGTGGGATCAAATACTCGATCTCAAACTATTTCCTCCCAGTCTGCGGCAGACGGAACTGGCCTTCTACCAAAACCATCTGAACCAGTACGGACTGCCGTTGGACAACCGCAAGACCTATACGAAATTAGACTGGGAGATATGGACCGCAACGCTAGCCGATTCGGCCGATCAATTTCGAGTGCTGATCGCCCCTATAGCGAAGTGGCTGAATGAAACACCGACGCGGGTCCCGCTCACGGATTGGTACGAAACAATCGACGGTAAGCAAGTGGGGTTCCAGGCGCGTTCCGTGGTCGGCGGGATCTACATCAAAACGCTCGCGAATTCGGAAATCACAGGGAAGTGGCAGCATCGAGCCTTTCTGGGAAAGGTCAAATGAGCTACAGGACGAGGGCAATTCGCCAAATCGCTGTGCCCTATCTTAAACGATTTCTTCCTACGCGCTGAATCTTTTCGGTTGGGGATTTGCCGCCTGATTCGGCAGAGGTCATACCCTTTGCCACGGCGGAGGGACCTTCACCGACGCCATTCTGGCCGCTGTTGCGGCTTGAATACCCATCTCTGTATCCTCGAAAACTAGACAAGATTCAGGTACTACACCAAGCCTGGAGGCAGCGATTAAAAACGACTCAGGATCGGGTTTGCTCTTTGCATAGTCTCCAGCGCAAACTAACGTATCAAACCGATCGAGAAGTTTCAGTGCCTGCAACGAAGCGGTCACCGAATCTCGCGTATTTCCCGAAACCACGGCAAAAGGAATGCGACCGTGGCTAGCTTCGATATGTTCCAGCACTTCAGGAACCGCCTGCAGCTGAGGAAGAATCTCGAAAAAGAATTCCTCTCTTTTCTTCGACACATCTTTCACCGGCATTGTCAGCCCATATTTGTCATTGAGAGCCGCAACGATCTCATCCACGTGCCTACCGCCCCAAGCATAAAAGAGGTCTTCGTTGAATTCACAGTTCCATTCCGAAAGGGCCTTACTCCATGCGATGTAGTGAAGCGGCATCGAATCTGCGATCGTGCCATCGCAATCGAACAGGTACGCCCCGAAAGAGCCGGGTGGGAGTTTTAGTTTCATACCCAATTGTACACATGGCTGAGGTCGGTTTGTGCTCCCCCTCAGGGATGACCTGGGGAATGCGGTTGCCGCGCTGTACCTTACTTGGTTCTGGCTCAGGTTTGGTGCACGCCTTGTCCAGTTAAAACGAGACTCGGGCAACAAGCGGGCGCGGAGCAGTTCGACGCCCGCTCGTTCGTACATTTGGCGCTTGAGTGTTTTAAGACGGTTAATGTGTCCCTCGACGGGTCCGTTGCTACAAGGTTCCGTGAGTCGCGTATTCCGTGGCAAGTTCATCGCCGGCTTAAAACGCCGATTCCAGCAACACCAGCTCACCTTCGCTGGAACTCTCAAGCCGCTCGAAAACGAAAAGGCCTTCCGCTCCTTCTTGCGTCCCTTGTTCCGTCAAAACTGGGTCGTCTATGCCAAGCCACCCTTCGGTGGTCCCCATCATGTGCTCGGCTATCTCGCCCGATATACCCATCGCGTAGCCATCACCAACCATCGCCTCGTGGCTTTCGAACACGATCAGGTCACTTTCCGCTGGAAGGATTATGCCCACGGAAATAGGAAGAGAATGATGACGCTCGATGCGCAAGAGTTCCTGCGTCGCTTCCTGCTCCACGTCCTGCCCCGCGGCTTTGTCCGCATCCGCTCTTTCGGCTTCCTCGCCAATCGCCGCCGTGCCAGACTCTTGCCACTCTGTCAGCGACTACTCGCCGACTATCCGACGCAGACAGAATGCGGCACGCGCACTCTATTAATGAAGGAAAAACTATATTCAATAAAGAAAAATTCCAGCCGTTCGGATGCATGGAAGTCTTTTAAAATCAGCAAACGCACTCTACTCAATAAAGCAACACGACACTGGGTGACGTTGGTAAGCAACGTCGAGTACATCCTGGCGTTGCCGGAGTGCGTTTTCCGTTTGGCCAAAGTGAACCGTCGCTGGCGTCAACAAGCCGACGCCCGAGTGACGGTGCGCGTCGTTGTACCAGCGAAAGAAACCCTGACAGAAAGCGCGACTGTCCTGGATGCACCCAAAACTGTCCGGGAACTCCGGTCGGGGTCGGCCTCGACCATCGCCACGAGTGATCTGGAGACAATGAGAATCTCGACGTCGTCTCCATCAGCGGACGCAGGATCGCTTTGAAATAGCCGAGTTGCAGCACGAAATGCGCCGCGACCGGAAAGTTGAATGCCCTGGTCAGTGCCTGTTCGACTGGGCTCAAGTCGAAATAGAGCTGCCGGTCTTGTTCGGTGAAGCGCGGTAATCCAAACCGATCGCCGATCTCGCTGGCGGTAACGATCTCCAAGCGCCGGGAGCGGTTGCCATCTTCTGACACCTACTCCCGATAGCAGTCAACCCCTCAAAGATTGCAAAGAGGAGCCGTACAACCTGTAGACTCAATGACATACAGATAATTAGTCCTTTTTTGGGCGTTGTGTAGAAATAGCCGAATACCAGATGGCCATCAAGAATCTTATCCAGCCACGGCAAGGCCGCCACGAGACCGCACGGCTCTTTGACGTCAGCAACTTATTGACGCGAACTCAGACCGTCGGGACGGCCCGAACGCAACTCCACGGGCAAGGCGCCAGATTTCAGCTCGAGTATTGCCGGGATGGCTACACCCGTGCCCGTGGTTTCGAAGACGCACGTTTAGCTCCGCGACGTTGGGTCGACCTGCGCACAATTAATTCTGGCTGTAGCACGACGGTTTCAGGCTTGGGCGGTACCTTCGAATTCAGAATCCGGAGCGCGACACGCGCAGCTTCCTCACCAATTCGCCGGCTATGCTGGTCGATGCTTGAAAGTGGAACACGTAGAGAATCGTCGTAGTGAAGATTTCCACAACCAATTACCGCGATGTCTTCCGGAATGCGTAACCCTTGATCCAGCGCGTAATTCATGGCGCCCATCGCTAGCGGGTCGTTGAAGCAGAACACCCCATCGGGTCTTGGCTTAAGACTCAAGAGCTGGCTCATCGCCTCAGCCCCCCGTTGTTTCGTTCCCACATCTCCCTTCCGTTCGGTGACGATGTAATCGTCAGCGACTTTCAGGCCGGCTTGGGCGAGGGCTCGTTTGTATCCTTCCACGCGGCAAATACTGGGACTGGTCTCCGGCCCACGAATGTGCGCGATTCTTTTGCAGCCGATATCGATCAAGTGCCCGGTGGCAAGCAATCCGACCGCTTCATCATTTACGCCAACGAAGTTCGCTGAAAGACCGGGTAAATTTCGATCGATCAAAACATAAGGCGTGCTTTGTTTTTCAATTCGGAAGAAGACGTCGACGGTCGAGCGGCATGAGGCAATGATCAACGTATCGAGTCGGCGTGCTAGAAGATGATTGATCTCCTGTTCCTCGAGATCCGGGTCTTCCTCAGAAGAAGAGACGATCAGATAGTAGCCGCTGTCCCTCAAGACATCGGAAAGGGACTTGGCGATTTCTGCGAAGAAGGGGTGAAGCAGGTCTGGAACAACCAACCCGACCAAATACGTTCGTCCGGTGACGAGGCTGCGTGCTGCTAGGTTAGGACGATAATCAAGCTCTTTGACGCGGGCTAGAACTCGCTCCCGAGTTTCGTCTCCCACATCAGGATGATTGCGCAGGACCTTGGAAATGGTGATCACCGATACCCCAAGGTCTCTGGCAATGTCCTTCATTCGGGTGCTCATAGATCGTTATTCAGTATATAGAACCTCATGGGGTCGCTTTCCATTTGGATGACTTTACCGAAAAAGTCCCACGAGAGCCCTATGAAGCTGTTGCCCCAATGACACAACTGCAGTCGGCTTCCTGTTGACATCGATAACTTTACCGATTATTGTCCTTCCCAGTACAGATCCCACGCTTTGCCTCGGGAATTGACTCAGATCAGAAGACTCGAGATTCCGATTATGGAATCTGAGGAGTTCAGAATGAAAGTTCAGAGCGCGTCAGGGCCGGTGGTTAACGGTTCTGTTGATCCTGCACTTGTGCCCCAGAAGGTTCTGTACACTGGCGCCAAGATGCCAGCGATCGGCTTGGGAACCTTCGGCTCCGACCATGTCGCGGGAGGCGAAGTTGCAGCGGCGGTGGAAGGTGCGGCCGCGGTTGGGTACCGGCACTTCGATTGTGCATCGGTGTACGGAAACGAACACGAGATTGGATACGCACTCCAGCGGATATTGCGAAGGAATCTTAAGCGCGAGCAGTTGTGGATCACGTCGAAGTTGTGGAATGACAGGCATGGCGAAAATGACGTGATCGCTTCCTGTCGAAAGTCGCTCTCAGACCTAAGGCTCACTTACCTAGATCTCTACTTGGTGCACTGGCCGTTCCCGAATTTCCATCCACCGGGGTGCGATGCAACCTCCCGCAGCAACCAGGCAAAACCTTACATCCATGCTGATTTCATGAAGACTTGGAGCAAGATGGAGGAATTGGTCGATCTGGGACTGGTCCGTCACATTGGCACGTCTAATATGACGATCCCGAAACTGAAGCTTCTCTTGCACGACGCTCGCATCAAGCCCGCAGTGAATGAGATGGAACTGCACCCTCATTTTCAGCAGCCAGCGCTGTTCGATTTCGTGCGGACCAACGGCATGGTGCCGGTGGGATATTGCCCCATCGGGTCTCCGGCACGGCCGGAGCGAGACCGTACACCCGAGGATACTGTGCCGACTCAAGACCCAGTGATTGTCAAAATTGCGAATCTCCTGCGGGTGCATCCGGCTATCGTCTGCGTCAAATGGGCTGTTCAGCGCGGGCAGGTGCCTATTCCATTTTCTACCAACCATTATCGAGTCAATCTCCAAGCCGTCGTCAGCGAACCATTGACTAAAAATGAAATGCGAGAGATCAGCACGATTGACCGGAATTGCCGGCTGATCAAAGGCCAGGTGTTTCTCTGGAAAGATGGACAGTCTTGGGAGGATCTCTGGGACTTGAATGGCGAGATCACACCACCATGATTTCTGGAGTAGGCTGTCCGCTTGAACTCCAATCGGTGAAGACAATGGACCAGAACATGCAAGCCGCATTTCTGCCCGGAAACAGCAGCGTTGAACTCCGCACTTTGCCCAAGCCGCATCCTGTCCATGGCGAGGTGGTGCTTAGAGTAAAGGCTTCCACCATCTGTGGTTCGGATATTCGTTGCATCTACCATGAGCACCTCGGGAAGGGGCCAGAGGGCTATCAAGGAGTGATTGCCGGCCATGAGCCAAGCGGTCAAATCGTGGAGATTGGCCCCGGCTGTCGGCGTTTTGGTGTCGGCGACCGAGTGATCGTGTATCACATTTCCGGCTGCGGCGTTTGCAACGATTGTCGCCGCGGATACATGATTTCCTGCACGAATGAAAAGTACCGGCGTGCGTACGGTTGGCAGCGCGATGGCGGCATGGCCGACTACATGATTGCGGAAGAGAAAGATCTTATCGCGCTTCCCGACGAGCTTTCCTACGCAGACGGTGCGCAGGTTGCTTGTGGCTTCGGGACGGTTTATGAAGCGATCGAAAAAGTTGGAATCAATGGCGACCATGCTGTGCTCATCACCGGTCTGGGACCAGTGGGACTCGCAGCGGCGGCGCTATGTCGCAAGCTCGGCGCCCAACTGATCATTGGAATTGACATCGTCCCCGAGCGCCTGCAATTAGCAGAGTCTCTCAAGTTATGTGACTTTGTCCTACGAGCAGGCGCAGATAACGTGACTCAGGTCAAGGAACTGACGCGGGGATGTGGAGTCGAACGCGCGCTGGACTGCTCTGCACATGCAACGGCTCGTGCGACGGCGGTTCGGGCCACTCGGAAATGGGGAAGAATTGCTTTCGTGGGCGAAGGAGGGACAGTTGAGTTCAATCCGTCCCCCGACATCATTCACGATCAGAAGACCATCTATGGGTCGTGGGTGACAACGACCTGGCTGATGGAGGAATTGGTCGAGCGCCTCGTACGGTGGAATCTGCATCCCGCCAACATCATCACACACCGCTTTGCCCTTGAGGACGCTGCAGATGCTTATGCCCTCATGGCTTCCGGCAAATGTGGCAAAGTTGCGGTCTGCTCGGATGAGGAACTGGCACTCAAATGATGCCAAACTGGGAGGAGATCCTGAAGGATCGGCTGCAACTGTACGGACATCGCAACTGGCTCGTGATCGCGGACTCGGCGTATCCGGCACAGTCCAGACACGCAATCGAAACTATTGTGGTCGATGAGGAACAAAGTTGGGTCGTGCAAAGGGCAGTCGCAATTCTCGGCGACATGAAGCATATTAAACCAAACGTTTATGCGGACGCCGAATTGGGGTTCGTTCGTGAGGAAGACGCGCAGGGCATCGGTTCCTACCGCGAGAATCTCGGCAGTCTTCTTAAGGGACAGGAGGTCCGCGTCCTTCCGCACGAAGAGATCATCTCGAGGCTTGATCGTGCCGGCGAGAAGTTCCGAATGCTCGTAATTAAAACCAACATGCAAATTCCGTATACATCCGTGTTTTTCGAATTGGACTGCGGATATTGGAATACTGAGGCCGAGAAGCGGCTTCGGGCAGCAATGAGGTCCGGAGATCGACGCCGGAAGGCTCCAAAACATGCGGAAAAGCGTCGATCTAATCCCGGAGATCCACGTTCAACATGAAAGCAGTAGTACTTCAGAAGCCAGGTCAGGCATCGATCGAGACGGTTTCGGAACCAGTGACCACGGATCGAGACATATTGCTAAAGGTCCGGATGGTGGGACTCTGCGGGAGCGATTTGCATTCCTTTCGTGGGCTGAACCCCCTAGTGTCCTTTCCGCGGATTCCGGGGCATGAAGTGTCGGCCACGGTCGTGCGAGGCGCCGGTGGGGGCAGCGGGCTCTCCGTCGGGATGGACGTGGCTATTTGCCCTTACACAAGCCGTGGTGAATGGGTATCGTGGGGAAGTGCGAATGCCTGCCATTTCAACGAAACTCTCGGAGTGCAAAGGGACGGTGCTCTCACCGAATTCATCGCGATGCCGAGAGCGAAGCTGTATCCGGCAACGCTCTCCCCGAAGGAACTGTGCCTGGTTGAACCGCTGACAGCGGGATTTCATGCGGTGTCCCATGGACGTGTCACTTCCGAGGACACGGTCGCCATTATGGGTTGCGGCGGAGTGGGGCTCGGTGCGGTCGCTGCTTCGAGTTCTTGGGGTGCCTCCACGGTTTGCATTGATGTGGATGACGAGAAGCTGGAACTTGCGCGGGCGGCAGGTGAAACTCACACGATTAACAGCTTGCGAGAATCGTTGCACGATCGGTTGCTGGAAATTACGGAGGGGCGCGGCCCTGACGTCATGATCGAAGCGATTGGTACACCGGCGACATTCCGAGCTGCTGTCGAAGAGATTTCATTTATCGGTAGGGTTATCTACATCGGGGATACCAAAGAACCGGTGAGCTATGAAACCAGGCTCTTCGTGCAGAAGGAATTGGACGTCTGCGGGTCGCGAAATGCGCAACCGGAGGATTTTCAGGCCGTGATCAGGCATTTAGAGGCACGGAGCTTTCCTGTAGATCAGGCTGTGAGCTTGGTTGTTCCTCTTCAAAAAGTGGCACATGCATTGCGTTCATGGACTGAGAATCCATCACGGTTCAAGAAAATTATGGTCTGTCTCGATTGAGGCATGACGCTAGTTCGTCAGACCTAGGGGCTAGGGGCAATTCCAGTGCAAATGGCTAACGACAAAGCCGTAATGGTGGAACGCAAAATGAAGCCCTCGCCGCTGTTTCCATCAGGGCATCTTGTCCCTTTCATTCTGGTGACGGCTCTCTTTTTTTTGTGGGGCATTCCGAACAACCTCAACGACGTACTGATCCGGCAATTCATGAAGTCATTTGCAATCTCGCGCTTCGAAGCGGGACTGGTTCAGTCAGCCTTCTACATGGGCTATTTTCTCCTCGCGCTGCCGGCCGCCATTCTCATGCGAAGGCTCGGATATAAGGCGGGATTTGTGATCGGCTTACTGCTGTTTGGCGTTGGCACTCTCCTGTTCTGGCCGGCTGCAATTGTGGGCCGGTATGGATTCTTCTTGTTCGCCCTATTCGTGATTGCTAGTGGGCTTTCGTTCCTCGAAACCGCGTCGAACCCGTTCATCGCTCAGCTTGGCGATCCCGCGAGTTCTGAACGGCGCCTGAATTTCTCTCAAGCTTTCAACCCGCTCGGTTCGATTACCGGAGTGCTGATGGGCACCGTGTTCATCTTTTCTGGAGTCGAACTGGCTCCGCAGCAGATCGATGCTATGAAGACTCAGCACTTCTATGACGCATATCTCCGATCAGAGACCATGCGGGTGGTCAAACCCTATGTGGTGCTGAGCGCCATCGCGATATTTTGGGCTCTGCTGATCTTGCGGACGAAGTTCCCTAGCATTCAGAGCGAGCATGAGACCGGTGGCGACCGTGGGCATTTTAGCGAACTCTTCCAGTACCCACATTTCTGGATGGCGGTGGTGGCACAGTTCATGTACGTCGGCGCGCAAGTGGGGACTTGGAGCTATTTCATTCAATACGTTCAGGAGTTCACTCACCAACCGGAAAGAGTCGCGGGATATTTCCTCACTGGTACGCTGGCAGCGTTTGGCGTTGGACGGTTTAGCTCGGCGTGGTTTATGCGGTTTGTGGTACCCAAGACACTCCTCGGTTCTTACGCGGTCGTGAACGTTCTTCTGGTTACTTTCGCCATTTTGCGACCGGGATGGGCCGGGTTGTGGGCATTGTTCGTGACGAGCTTCTTTATGTCACTGATGTTTCCGACGATTTTTGCTCTTGGTTTGAAGGGGCTTGGTCCGAACACCAAAATCGGCGGATCTTTGATCGTCATGGCAATCGTAGGAGGCGCTGTCCTCACTCCGATCATGGGACTGATCAGCGAACTGCGCCACAGCATTGCTCCGGCTTACGTTATCCCATTGGTCGCGTATATCGTCATTGCAGGGTATGCATTTGCCGGAGCGAAGGGCGGCAATACAACCATGCAGCGGAACTTGAATCACTCAAATTGAGGAAAAGACGTCATGCTCTCGCAGGATTCACTCTCACCACAGGGAATTGGCAAGAAACTCGGCGGTGTCGTTTTGGCGTTGTGCACTCTTTGCAACCTGCATGCGCAGAGTGCGACCGCTCCGACCGCCTCGGAAGATCCGGCAAGCATCGACCACATTTGGCAGAAAGCTAGCAGTAAGTACGACGCTGAACGCGCCGCCCTCTTGAAAGAGGTAGACAAAGTTGACCAGCAGGGACCGTTCCGTCCTGACTGGGAATCACTGCGCAAATATGAGGTGCCTGAATGGTACAAGGACGCGAAGTTCGGTATCTTCATCCATTGGGGAGCGTATTCGGTCCCTGCCTTCGGGAATGAATGGTATCCGCGAAATATGTATCACCAGGGCTCGGAGGAATATAAGCACCACGTCGCGACCTACGGACCACCGGACAAGTTCGGCTATAAAGACCTCCTCCCGATGTTTAAAGCGGAACATTTTGATGCGGCGGTGTGGGCCCAATTGTTCAAAAAGGCGGGTGCAAAATATGTGGTGCCGGTCGCAGAGCATCACGATGGCTTTGCCATGTACGACAGCGACCTAAGCGACTGGACGGTCGCAAAAATGGGACCGCATCGCGACACGACGGGCGAACTGGCAAAAGCGGTACGCGCCGAAGGGATGCACTTTGGCGTATCGTCGCACCGGGTGGAACACAATTTCTTCTTCGGCGTAGGCCGGGACATTCGTTCTGATGTTAACGATCCCCAATATGCAGCCTTTTATGGGCCGGCTCATGCCTGGCTCATGAATCCTTGGGGTCTGCCGCTCAACGATGACTTTACTTACGTCTCCTCCGCCTGGGCGGACGACTGGCTCGCGCGCGGAGTAGAACTTGTGGAGAAGTATCATCCTGAGATTGTGTACTTCGATTGGTGGATTGGCCAGCCTTCGATCCGGCCGAACCTCACGAAGTTCGCCGCGTTCTACTACAACCGTTCTCTGAAATATGGCGACCACGCTGGGGTCATCGACTACAAAGACTATGCTATGCAGGAGCAAGCCGGAGTACTCGACCTAGAACGTGGGCAACTGGGGGACATACGCCCGCTCAACTGGCAGACGGACACTTCGGTGAGTAATAAATCCTGGGGCTACATCAAGGATGACACCTTCAAATCGCCGGAATTCATCGTTCACCAACTCATTGATATTGTCAGCAAGAATGGAAATCTGCTGTTGAACATCGGCCCACGCTCTGATGGCACCATACCGGAAGAGGTTCAGCAGGTGCTGCTCGAAGTGGGCGCATGGCTGAACGTCAATGGAGAGGCGATCTACGGGACTCGCCCGTGGCGAGTTTATGGCGAGGGACCGACGAAAGTGGTCACTGGACTGTTCCACGACACCGACACTGCCAACTACAAACCGGAGGACTTCCGCTTCACCACAAAAGGCGATGTGCTCTACGCGATCGGACTCGCATGGCCGAGCGGGGGCGAGGCTGTCATTCATTCGCTCGCATCGGCCGTGGGCGGTGGACGCGTGCAATCCGTTACGTTGCTGGACGGCGATGCAAAACTGCAATTCGATCAACGCGCCGACGGACTCCATGTGATGCTCATGGCTCAACGTGGTGCCAAATACGCGTATGCTCTCCGCCTGACATTCGACCGTTCCTCCCGCTAGAAAGACTGGACCTAATTTCACCGGCAACGGGATAAGAATTTGGGTGTATCATCTGGGGGCAAATATTCGCTACCTGTAGCGCTAACTATAGCCGAGAGAACAACTCTGCGGGAGATCGCCAGGCTGGCGAAAGTTTCGACGGCGACGGTTTCGCGCGTGATCAATCGAGTGCCCACAGTCGACCCCATTTTGGCCCGACGCATTCGAAATGTGATTGAAAAGGAGGGGTACTATCCGAACACCAACGCCCGCGCACTGGTTCGCGGTCATAGTCTTAGTCTTGGCTGATCGTGTCCGAGATCACAAATCCATTTTTCCCTGAGATCGTGCAAACCTTCGCGAAATTGGGCGTCCAGCACAATTACGACATCTTGTTGAGCTCAATCGACCACGATCCCCGTTCGAACTGCTTTCGGTGTTGAGACGGCGGTATCCCGAGATACCCGTGATCTGTCACAGCGGCGACTACGGAATCGGGACCCGTCCGCCCTACGTTGTGTGTGATGAGTTTCTTCAAAAGGGTACATACAGCCGGGCGGACCTATCCGACAAAGTCGATGGGTTGATGCGTGGAAAGCATCGTCCAGCCCTCATGAAGCCTGATGGAGCTGTGGTGTGGCTCCCAAAGGGCAAGGACGACTACTACATCGTTACGTGCACGAGCTGTCTACGTTCATTCCCGGTGCGGAGCAAAACCCAGGCTCACCACTCGGAGCAGCACACACGCTGTATTCACTGCGAAACAGTGCTGAGCTATTTCATCGAAGGCGGTGGGGCAGACGCGCTTGCTGGATAGTTGTACTAACCAGGGCATCAGCATCGTCGCTCTGGCCCCGCGCTTAATCCTACGGAGTATCTTGTCGTCGCTGACCGCCATCGCCAAGCGTTTCATGAGAAACTCGGCTGCACGTCCGCACGTGCGGTGACCCAGCAGGAGAAGGACTTCCTCCACCCGACTCGTCGCCGGGCCCAGGGAGCCACCACTTCGCCGAATCGCTCACGGAAGATGGTTTGCCCACATTCCCGGTTGCGACATCGCCATCGACTCAATCGCAATTGCAGCGCGACCCGCTTGCCTTGAGTCTTGCACTTGCCGCCGGTAACGATAAGTAAGAGTAAACTTTCGGCAGAGGAGTTCCGATGCCTGAACGATGCCGGCTGGGGTTCGACGAAGAAACAAAGCGGAGGCTTAGGGCCGACTACGCAGAGCGCGGCAGGGGGCCGATAAGGCAGGAGAATTGCCAGTGCGGTCGCCTTGTCGTCGCCGAGAGCATAGGCGGCGAGTGGCTGCCCAGGACGCACTACCCGCCGAGCCCCTACAAAGGCAGCCAGAGAAGTGGCGACAAGCACTGAACCCCTTTGCTCAAGTCGACTGAGGCGAGCCGGTAGACTGTGTGCCGCACGAAGGCACTCTGAGCGGGTGCTCTTACGAGCATTCGTGTATTCTGACCTTGCTATCAAGTCTAGGCCCTCCTGCACATTGTGCTAGTAGATACACCGTCGCCTCGCGGTTCCGATGCTACCCCTGCGGGTATGGGTACATTGTCCGAGGGCTTCGAACGGTTTGTTGCCGCCCGGCTCCTACCTCGTAGGCTACGCGTGATGGTACACGCGGTCTGATAGGGTCTTGCTTCTTGCTTTTCCCCTTCAGACAATCATTCCAACAGCTTCCAGTTCGCAAACCGGTATCCTTACCGCGATCGTCAGGTTGTCAGTGAGCCGGTTTCCCGGAGGAAACTGAGGACTGCGGCTTGGTTGCTTGGGGTAACTTGGGCTCCCCTTCGGTTGGTGCAGCATCTTTTTTGGGCGGCTTCACACTGCCGAGATTTAAGGCATTGCCTATAGTTGTTATATTCCCCTCGGCAATGAGTTTTGCTAGACTTGAGATCAGGGGAGCCAGATCCTGAACATTTCCATCGGCATTGCCGATATTCAGTCCGTTTCCTATGAAGACCACTTTGTGGTCCAGAATAGCCTGAAGCAGTTGACGCACAACGGAGGGCTTGTCTTCCGGTTCGCTCAAAAACTCTACTCGCACGTCATCGCCTTCCACGACCAGAAATCCGAGCGGGACGTTTTTCGAACTCAGGCCGCCGCCTGATGCAATCTTGGCGTCGCCGCCAACAAGGCCGAAATTCACTGAAGCAAAGGGAACGATGGCAGTGCTGCCTACACGAATGGGCTCGCCCACCAATGAGCTCGACTTCAACTGGGAAACGAGTTTGTCATACTCGCCCAGCGGCTTTTCCACGGGCACTTGGGCACAGCATGGAATCGCGAATAGCAAGAGTGCTGCTGACAGACATGCGTATTTTGACTTCACGGGATAGCCTCACTTTGCGTCTGATTTAACGAGGTTAATGAAACGAGTTCCTTTCCCAGTAATGGCGACAAAGCCCAAAGGCCGCGCTTCACCGCTCATATAAAACAGATTGGCTTGAGACTCGGGACTTTGTGGGGCGGTTCCACTCGGTGCATTGGTGGAAGCAGTGCCGAATTGGACGTTGACCATGAGGATTGGGATTAGCGTGACGGAACCGACTTTGATCGGCTCCGCTATGACAGTTCTCACGTTGAGATCGTGACTCAGGCGCTGAGCCATGCCGTCAACGAGATCCGATGCGATTGGCGCTGGGCCGGGCTTTGCTTTTTCCCGCAGCGCATTTTGAGCCATTCCGAGAGACCCGACCAACAGGAGAAACATGATTGCGGGGGTGATCTTCTTGGCCAAAGGATACCTCCAATTTTGAACTGAAAAACACGAACAGAAGCGAATGGCGATCCGGTGGCAGGCCTGAAACCGAGCGCCATAGTGCATTGGCCCCTGCTATCGCATTCGGGGCCTTGCAAAAAGCGTCCACTTTCGTCCTGCTGGTTACTCAAGCTGGACCCCTCTTCTAATGTTCTGCCGACCTTTTGCGGGCACTGAATACCAGGACAGAGCCGTATGCGTGGGGGCGAAAGTCCTGAAAACCTGCTTCGACCACATAGCGCTCGAGATCAGCGACGCTGTCGATGTGACCGCCGCCTTTTTCTGCGCGGTCGCGTATCGATTTGTATTTGAAGAGGCCTGAGTTGGTGAGGGCAAAGCACATCCCCGCGAGCGGCGCTCCGACTTTCATGGTGCGATTGATCTCGCGCAAAGCGAGGACCGTGTCGGAGAAGTGGTTCAGCGATCCTGCACAGATGGCGGCGTCGAACAGGGCCGCCCGAAACGGGAGCGCCTCCACCGTAGCACGGGCGAAGTGAATGTTGGGAATGTGTCCCCTTTCGACGTAACGGGCGCCCTGCCGCAGCATGCTCATGCAGACATCAATGCCAAGAACGGTCCTTGACGCAGAAGCGATGCGGCGCCCGTAAGTTCCCGGCCCGCAGGCCACGTCCAGAATGACCCCGTCACGCGATCCCACAATGTCGGAGACGTCATGTGCGAGCTGTTCTAAGGACGTGCTGTGCCATCCGCCATACAGGTTGCACACGGCCGGATACACCCAGAGTTCGTAGAGGGATGCCGCGAAGTTAAGCAGGGGGCAACAGTCCTTCTTTCCGACGATGTGCAGCGTCCGGTTCCCGCTCTCTTCGAGGTTGACCACGACGAAATCGGGAATCCCGCTGAGGATGGGGTAAATCCTGGCACAGGCATGGCAAGAAAGCCCATCGTGCACCGGTTCTAGACCCCGCTTGCATACGGGGCATCCGTAGAACCCGGAGGACTGCCGGATCCATTCGTCTTCTGCCTGGGGAATGGATGACTCGATTGATGGCGATGCCATGACGAGACTCCCGATCGATTCGGCGGAGGGCCGGAACCAGGTGAAGAGAAAAGGCTCTTCGGGGAACGACATGTACTATTTAGCTCAGCCGTGCGACGAATTCAGTGATTCCAGTCACACCGCAAAGATCCACGGGCCTGTCGCGAGGTAGACCAAGGGCCGCAGGCCGGTCTTTGAAAATGCGCCGGTTCAGAGCAAACAGGGCATTCAACTGACGCCGCTTGCCGCGATCTAAGTTGAGCCAGCTGGTCAAAAGCACCCAGCGTTTGCCCCGCACCAAATCCCGCGCTGCCCCTCCTTTGAGGAAGAACTCGGCTTGCCGCACTTCGTCCACCGCTTGGCCCGCATGTTGCAGAATGTGAAGCTTGTCGTACACGATCCAGCACTCCGGTACCCACTGTTCCAGGCTTCTTCGGAACGGTTCCCACATGTCCACACGCGCCGCTCGAATCGCACCTCGTTGAAACGCACTCAGATGTTTCTCGAAGAATTCGTTCAGCGTCTGTTGCTTCCGCTCCCTTCCGAACCACACCGGTTCTCCCGTCTCCAGGTTGCTCACCACCGTGAGGAACTTTTGCTTTTTCCCCAGATAGATCTCATCCACTCCCAGAGAGCAACAGTTATCGCTGAAGATGGTTGGCCACATCACTACATCTGCTCCTCTTGACAAAGAAAACCGTCCGGCCCAAAATCCATGGAGCGTCACGGAAGCCGCTTTTCTCACGGCTTCTCAACTTCCTCTGCCGGGGTATTTGAGTATTTGAGTGAGACCCCACTTCCCCATGTATCAAGTCGCCGGCCCTATCAAGTTTCAACACGATCCAAACAGCATGAGATGCGCTGTTGCAGAGGAGTTGTTTATGAAATTGTTCAGCAAGTCATGGTGGTTCGTTATCCAGCCTGTTCTAATCTTCGCAGCCTCAATGTTCGTCCTACTCGCTCTGGTAGTGGCGTCCGATTTTGCCCAAGCCGTCGCCAAACCATCCGTCTCGGAACCACAAAACCTTGGACCGGAAGATCCTTCCAAGCTCATTACCGTAAGCGTGTGGCTTAAGCAGCACAACAAGGCCGCGCTCGATGAACTGGTCCGCCTGATGTATCTGCCGGGTTCTCCAACTTATCATCACTTTCTGACGCGCGAGCAGTATCGCTCCTGGTTTGCGCCGACCGCGGAGGATGCGGCACAGGTGCGCGACTACCTGATGGCGCACAATCTAACGGTAACCGCCGCGGACAGATTCAACCATTACCTGGTCGCCGAGGGCCACGTCAGCGATGTTCAGAATGCCTTCAACGTGCAATTGAGCCGGGTGAATTTTAAGAACAACATCCATCGCGTAAGCAGCGGCGCTGCCTCGGTACAGGGTCCAGTGGGTAATGTGATCCTGGGCGTCGAAGGTCTCACTGATTTCACCCCGCATCTAACGCTGGCGGAACGGCACAACTCCCGAAGAGGAAGGGCTTTGGTGTCGCAACCGCTATCCATCGGGAATCTTCAACCTCCGCAAAACCCTTGCCTGCACGCCGCTGAGACAGTAACCTTTACCTCGGCTGGGCATGGACCTACCGCGACCTATTACGGTAACGTCCTGGGCACGGACACCAATCCGTGCATTGGCTATACCGCGCCGCAGTTGCAAACTGCTTATGGGCTGAACGCTCTTCACAACAAGGGTTGGGATGGGACCGGGCAGACGATCATCATCGTCGATCCATGGGGTTCCGATACCATCCTGCAGGATGCAAACACGTTCTCGTCGGCGTACGGGTTGCCGCCTTTAACCCCGTCTAATTTTCAAACTTACTACTCGGGCGGCAAGACGCATTGCGGTTCGCTTTGCCTCGAGGCCGGAGGGAACGCAGAGACCAGCCTCGATGTCGAATGGGCTCACACATTTGCTCCTGGCGCCAACATTGCTTTAGTACTGGCACCTGACGAGAGTTCGCTGGACATCGCGGAATTGTGGGCAGTCGAGAATCCCGAGGGGATTGTTACGCCCTATGCCAACAATGATCTGGGATACGTAATCTCGAATAGTTGGGGCTTTCCGGAACTGCTCGATCTGCTCTACGGTGGGCAATCGCGGCTTCAGACCGAATACGAGGTGACAGAACTGGCGGCTGCCTTGGGCATCTCCGCCAACTTTGCTTCCGGTGACGGCGGAGACCTCGTGCAAGAGTTCTACGAGGCGTTCGGAATCACCGTCCCCCCAAGTGTGATAATGCCGGCTTCGTCCCCGTACGCGACCGGCGTAGGAGGAACCAGCATATTTCTCGACAGGAATAACGAGATGCAGCTCCAGATGGGCTGGGGGAACAACTTGACCGTCCTCACATATGGGGGCAAAGAACGACCTTTCAATCCGCCGCAAGAATTGGGTTTTTTTGGTGGATCGGGAGGAGGGTCGAGCGCAGTCTGGCCTGAACCGGCTTTCCAGCGCAGGCTCGGAAAGGAGTACCGCCAGGTTCCCGATATCTCCTACTTTGCCGACTTCATGCTCGAGGTAAGCATTGTTCTCACAATCAATGGCTCGCAGGTTTTCACAGCGGTGGGAGGCACTAGTGCTTCGACGCCGATGTTCAGCGGCATGTGGGCCGTCGCGAATCAGGCGGCCGGAGCTAAGGCGCCGCTCGGCCAGGCTGCGCCGATGCTTTACTCCTTGCCCGCGGACGCGATCACAGATCTCGTTCCGGTTAAGAAAGGGGTGAACGTGAGAGGAGAGATTACAGATCCACCCGCGCCTCCTTTGGTCGAAACCGCGGCTGACCTGGTACAGCCGCTGGAGAATACGACAATCTTCCTGAGCGCACTGAACCTATTCCCTTACCCGGAGCCTGAGTGGGAGGTCTACACCTGGGGAACGGATACGTCGCTTGTTACCGCTCCAGGGTGGGACCCCGTTACGGGTGTGGGCACGCCCAATGGGCTGAAGTTCATTGAAGCCGTTGTAGCTGCCGCACCCTGATCGAGACTTGTGCAAAGGGTGACCGTGTTCGGACGAGGTTTTGTCGGTTATGACAGGATATGGTGTTTCGAGCGCCGCGGCCTCGAAAAACTGGACAGAGTCTTTCTCGCCTTCACAGGACTTAGCTTCTTCGCACTCGTGGTGAACGCCACATCGATTTGTGTGAACTGTGTGAACGTTTATGGCAGGCATCATGTTACGCATGGATCGGTGATCCTTGCTGGCCCTACACCGAGATAAGCGTAAAATTCCACCATAGATCGAGCCCCAAGGAAAAACCCCAGAGAGTATTCAAGGAAAGCCGAGCGGCGGCAGTGCCGTCTTTTCTCACTTGTCCTCCGGTGGCAACACGCCGCTTAACGGCATCGGCACGGCAGCCACGGCAGCAGATCGTCTTGATCAAAACGGTCTTTAGCCCGTAGGATACGATTCCTACACTCGTTTAAGCGCGCGTCGCGAGAGCCTGCCGTAGCGCGAGTACGCAGCCAAACCTCAATCGGGAGAATCGGAGAATGCCTTCATTGGAAAGGACTGCGAACCCGCGATTTGCGCGGGTGATCACGGCCCAGGAGTTGGAGCGAGCATACACCCTGAGTCAGGAAGAGCTGACTTGGGCCCGAGGAACGGTGGGTACGCCGGAATACTTCTCGGTGGGTCGTTTGAGGCCGATACGTTGCGGGCTATTTGCAGTTTCAGGTTGTTCCAGCCACCAGCCTCAATTAATCCCGGGATGGGGATCAACAGCGCAGCCGCCCAGATCAGGATGAACTGCAATACTTCGTTGAAAATGGCGGATCGCAATCCGCCCAAAGCAACATAAATCGCAACCGTGATGGACGATACCCAGATGCTGAAATGGATGTCCCAGCCGAGCACCACCTTCATGACCAGAGCCATCGAGTACATGTTGATGCCGCTCATCAAAACCGTCATGAAGGCGAAGGAAACAGAGGAAAGCTTGCGGCTCGATTCGCCGTAGCTGAGCTTCAAATAGCCAGGCACGGAATGCGTCTTGGAGATGTAATAAAACGGCATCATTACGATGCCGAGAAACAGCATGGCGGGAATGGCTCCGATCCAATACAGTGCACCGCGAGAATGCCATACTGATACGCGGCGGCTGCCCACCCCATCAACTCCAGCGATCCTAAGTTCGCGGAAAGGAAACTAAGGCCGGCGACCCAAGCAGTCATTTCGCGGCCCGCCATGAAAAAATCTTCGCCCGTATTTGCCCGGCCTCGCAGGTAGAAGCCGATGCCCAGGACTAGAACGAAGTAGAAAGCAATAATGACGACGTCCACCGCGGATAAATGCACGAGGCGGGTCACGACAAACGTCGCCGGCATTGTCATTGCCTGGTTGCTCCCCCGTTTGATTCCTCATTATGGTTCCTCTAGTGGTGGCCAGTAGAGAGCGCTGGTTCCGCGACTATGTCGGTCCGGTCAGATTGGCGAATCAAGCAAGCGAAGCTCTCGAAACCGATGACCTTGGCAGTCATGATCGTGATCGACACGCGTGTACGTTAACGACTGCGTATATTACCATAGATCGATCGCTCTACACGTGTGCACGATTTGTGTGTCGCCGAAAGTGTAAGTTTTAGGGACGTCAAGTTTATGACGGCTTCACAGAAAACAACACCGCTTTCCAGATCTTCAACTCGCGGCCGGATCGTCAACATGCTAATGCTTCCCCTCCTAATGCTGGCGGCGCTTGCATCCTGCCGTAACCGACCGGCTACGGTCGCGATGTCGCCGGCTGCTGCTGAGCTGACGTCGGCTGAAGAAGGCACTCCAACTGTCGCGCTCACATTTGACGATCTTCCGGCGCACGGGGCGTTACCGCGGAAACTTTCTCGTGTGGAGATCGCCCGTAGCATTATTCGTGCGCTTCAAGACGGCGCAGCACCGCCCATCTATGGTTTTGTCAACGGAAAAAGGATGGAAGAAGATCCCGGCAGCGCGCAGGTCTTGGGGCTTTGGCGCAATGCGGGTTTCCCCCTTGGCAACCACACGTTTTCACACTTGGACCTAGACACAAATTCAGTGGATGCTTTCGAGCAAGAAATCCTTGCCAACGAGACGCCGCTCAGGACCTATATGGGCGGTGAAGATTGGCACTGGCTGCGGTTTCCATTTTTGCACGAGGGGAACACGCCTGAGAAGTACCACGCGGTCCGCACGTTTCTGCAGGAACGCGGATACAAGGTAGCGGAAGTCACGCTTAGTTTTGGGGATTATGCTTACAACGATCCGTACGCCCGCTGCCTTGCCAAGAACGACACGCAGGCAATCGAGTGGCTCAAGCAGACCTACATCGATGGAGCAACGGAAGAGCTTTCCCGTGGCCGGGAAATGGCAAAAAAGATCTTTGGGCACGACGTAAGGCAAATCATGCTCCTGCACATTGGCGGCTTCGAAACCGTCATGCTCCCACGGCTTTTGGATCTGCTCAAGCAGCGCGGCTTCAAATTAATTACATTGCCAGAGGCGGAGAGTGATCCTGTCTACGCGATCGAGCCTATCGTGCAGTCAAACTTTTCAGGCACTTTCCTGGAGCAGATGATGGCTGCCCGGCACATTCCGGAACCTCCGCGCTCCCAGGATCCCTTCACGAAACTTGATGCTCTGTGCCGCTAACAGTCTTTGCTTTTCTTGGCAGACGGATCCTCCTCGCCCGCAAATCCGGGTTGGTCCGGAGCCGCTTGCTGCGCTCCTTACTTGGCCACAACCGTCAACGTGGTTTCGATCAGATCGACTGAATTACCTCCCACCATGATTTTGAACGTGCCGGGCTCTACAAGCGGATGCATTTCTCGATTGAAGAAAGAGAGCTGATCAAATCCGAGATTGAAGTCGACAGTTTTCGTCTCTCCCGGTTCCAAGGCAATTCGCCGGAATCCACGCAGTTCTTTGATGGGCCGCGTAACCGAGCTAACTTCATCTCGAATGTACAGTTGCACTACTTCGTCGCCGCGCACGTTGCCGGTGTTGCTCATGTCAACGGAAACCTTGGTTTCACCGGCAACTCCAATTATGGCAGGCGTGAGGCGCAAGCCGGAGTATTGGAACGTCGTGTAACTCAATCCCCATCCAAACGGAAACAGGGGTGCAGTCGACGAGCCAAGGTATCCCCGCCGGGCGGAAGGTTTTTGATAATAGTAATCCGGCAACTGGCCGACGTTGCGCGGTACGGTAATGGGTAGCCGGCCAGCCGGATTGTAGTCGCCAAACAGGACATCCGCGACCGCTCGCCCGCCTTCCTGGCCGAGATACCAACCGTCGAGAATGGCCGGAACGTTTTCGGCGATGTAGTTAATCGAGTTGGGCCTTCCATGCAGCAGCAGAACCACGACCGGCTTGCCCGTTCCCACCATTGCTTTGGCCAGATCGTCCTGACTGCCGAGCAGATCGAGGCTATCACGGTCGCCAAGATGATTCGCAGCCCATGCTTCGCGCGAGGTTTGCTCGTTTTCTCCCAGCACAAGCAAGATCAGATCTGCTCTACGAGCTATCGGGAGGGCCTCAGCAATGCGTTTCGCATTCAGGGTGGGATCTCCGAGCACCACTTTGTCGGCGTTCCAATCAGGCACGGTCTCGGTGATCTTGCAACCCTCAGCGTAGAGAACTTCACGACCACTTCCGACTTTGTCTTTGATGGCGTGGAGAACGCTGGTGCCACGGCCGGGCTCACCGCTGTAACCGCCAAGGTGGACGTCAGCCGCATTGGGTCCGATCACCGCGATTCGCTTGTACTTTGAGCGATCAAGAGGCAGCAAATGGTTCTGATTCTTGAGCAGAATGATGGCTTCGTGCGCCGCGTCGAGCGCCAGTTGCTGATGTTCCGGAGTATTGGTCACCTCCTCGGCATGCACAGGATCTACGTAAGGAACCTCGAAGAGTCCGGCAAGAAACTTGGCCCGCAGAACGCGTGCCACGGCGCGGTCCACATAAAATTCGGAGACCTTGCCGTCGCGCACCTGCTGAGGCAAAGTCCGGTAGGTCGCGACGGCGGGCAGTTCCATGTCAACTCCCGACTCGAGCGCTGTCTTCGCCGCTAGTTCGTCGTTCGCAACTACGTGGTGCAGGATGTTCAAGTCATGCACCGCGAAATAGTCGGAGACCACGAGCCCCTGGAATCCCCACTCTTGGCGCAGCACGTTGTCCAGAAAGTATTTGTTGCTGTGGTTTGGAATCCCGTCCACTTCATTGTAGGAGGGCATAAGACTGGCGGCATGAGCCTCCTGAATCGCAGACTGAAAAGGTTTCAGAAAGTATTCGCGCACGACTCGTTCGGAGTAGTTGCCGGGGCCGACGTTGGTTCCCGACTCCGGTTGACTGTGTACGGCAAAGTGTTTCGTCGTCGCCATCACGTGCGATTGATCGATGGCGGGACCGTCGCCCTGCAGGCCGCGAACGGCGGCGACACCGATGCGCGACGTAAGATAAGGATCCTCTCCATAGGTTTCTTCGGTGCGTCCCCAGCGCGGATCGCGCGCCAGATCCACCACCGGCGCTAGGCACTGCTGCACTCCCCGGGCACGCACTTCCAGTGCGGTGGCAGAGAAGACATTTGCCACCAGAGCCGTATCCCAGGTCGAAGCCAGGGCGATGGCTTGGGGGTAGGATGTTCCCCTCGGCGCGACGTGTCCATGGAGGCACTCATCGTGGAAGAGGACAGGAATGCCGAGTCGAGTGTGCTCGAGCATCCACTTCTGGACCGTGTTCGTGAACTCCGCCATTTCTCGAGGGCCACGATTTTCACTTGGACGTGACATCCCTCCCAGCCCATTTTTGAGCAGGACTTCCGCGCGGTCGGGGATGAATTCGCGATTTTTTCCCACAAAGAATAAAGTCTCATCATGCTCGATATCGCGGTTCTGCCAGGTCCCGCCAAGCTGCGCGATTTTTTCTTCGATCGTCATGCGGCTGAGCAGGTCGGCGACGCGGTGTTCAACGGGAAGGGCGGGATTGCGATACGGCAGTTTTTCCTGCGCTTCAGCCGCAAGAGAAAACAATATGGAGACGCAAAGAAGATGTGTCAGCAACAAGCAGCCATGCCGATGCACAAGAACCTCCAAGGAACGAATACAAACTTGTAGTTCGGGGAATCGGTGGTACTATATCATGTTCGTTAACGTACACGGAATATCCTCCACTGTGGCACGACGCGACGAGACATCACAATCCTGTGATGACCCAAGCGATCGCCAAGGAGACTTACTATCTACACATTGGGTATTGACGTCGGCACGGGCGGAACACGTGCGCTGATTGTGGATGACCACGGACATGTGGTCGCCTCCGCGACGGAAGAGCATACTCCCTTCGCATCGCCCAAAATCGGCTGGGCAGAGCAGCATCCCGATGACTGGTGGGCCGCTTGTACGGTTGTGGTCCCGCGGGCACTGGAACGTGCCGGACTGAAGGGCGACGACATCGCTTCTCTGGGTTTCTCCGGACAGATGCATGGCGCCGTCATGTTAGACGAGAGCGGGCAAGTCGTGCGCCCGGCATTAATCTGGTGCGATGTCCGCACTGACCGCATGTGCCATGAGTTGACCGAAAAAGTGGGGGCGGATCGTCTTATCAAGCTGACGTGCAATCGGGCGTTAACGAACTTTACGCTGACCAAACTGCTGTGGGTGCGGGAAAGCGAACCGCACAATTGGAAGCGGGTTCGTTCGGTGATGTTGCCGAAAGACTATGTTCGCTACCGGCTTACCGGCGATCGCACCACCGACATGGCGGATGCTTCCGGAACTTTGTTGCTGGATGTTGCCAATCGCCGCTGGTCCCCGGAGATGTTGGAGGCAGGTGAAATCGATGGAAGCTTGTTGCCGGTGCTCTATGAGTCACCTGCCGTCTGCGGAAAAGTAAGCACGACGGGCGCCATGGCCACCGGTTTGAAAGCGGGAACTCCTGTTGTAGCGGGCGCCGGCGACCAGGCCGCGGGAGCGGCCGGCATGGGGATTGCGATGCCGGGCGCAGTCAGCGTGACGATCGGCACATCTGGGGTTGTGTTTGCGGCGACGGATGCTCCGGCACTCGATCGTCAGGGACGGCTGCATACGTTCTGCCATGCGATTCCCGGTCGTTGGCACGTCATGGGTGTTACCCAGGCGGCTGGACTCTCCCTGCGGTGGTTTCGCGATCAGTTTGGGGCGAGCAACAACGATCGGCGTGATCCTTACGAACGATTGACGGAAGAGGCGGCGACCGCTCCTCCGGGCTGCAACGGACTTTTGTGGACTCCGTACCTGATGGGCGAGCGAACTCCCCACTTGGACCCTTGCGCCCGGGGCGCGCTGGTGGGCCTTACCGCCTCCCACACCAGGGCGGATGTGATTCGCGCCATCCTTGAGGGAGTCGCTTTCAGTTTGCGTGATACCTTCAGTATTTTGGGTGAAATGAACATTCCGGTAAAAAACGTGCGGCTGGGCGGAGGCGGTGCCCGGTCGGCGTTGTGGCGGCAAATCCAGGCCGATGTTTACGGATGTGAAGTTGAAATTGTCGATGCGGAAGAGGGAGCTGCGTATGGCGCAGCCTTATTGGCAGGCGTTGGCGCAGGAATATGGGCTTCGGTGGATGCCGCTTGCATTGCGGTGGTACGCGTCGCAAAGAAGATTCGGCCAAATGAAGATGCCGTAATTACGCTCAATAAGAACTATGCGGCCTATCGCAGGATATATGCTGCCACGCGCGACATTTTCTCGACGGTCTAGCGAGTTTTTAATTATGGGGAGGCACTCTTATGTCGAAGAACGGAAACTACGAACCCAAGCCAGAACACAAATTTTCCTTCGGTCTCTGGACGGTGGGGAACCTCGGGCGGGATCCATTTGGAGATGCCGTGCGCGAGTCGCTGTCTCCGCCAGAGCGGGTGGATCTTTTGGGAGAGGTGGGCGCATGGGGTGTGAATTTTCATGATAATGACCTGGTTCCGATTGATGCCACGCCGGCGGAACGCGACCAAATCGTGTGCGACTTCAAGAAAGCCTGCGCGCGCAATCACATCGTGGTTCCGATGGCGACCGTGAATCTGTTTTTCCATCCCGTATTTCGGGATGGCGCTTTTACCGCGAATGATCCGGAAGTGCGCGCTTACGCTCTCCAGAAGACACTCCGCGCGATGGATCTGGGGGCAGAATTGGGTGCAAAGGTCTTCGTTCTGTGGGCAGGAAGGGATGGGGCGGAAACCGATGGCTGTCGCCGGGCTGACGTGGCCGTCCAGCGCACTCGCGACGCTATCAATTATCTGTGTGAGTACAACCTCGACAAAAAGTACGGTTTCAAGTTTGCGCTGGAGGCGAAGCCCAACGAACCGCGCAGTGACATTTATTTCCCCACCATCGGACATTATCTTGGGCTCATTGCAACCCTCGATCATCCAGAAATGGTCGGTGTCAATCCCGAGGTGGCTCACGAGCAGATGGCTGGCCTGAACTTTATGCATGGGGTAGCACTGGCTTGGGACGCAGGGAAACTCTTTCACGTCGATCTCAATGACCAGGCGCCCGGACGCTTCGATCAAGATTTACGTTTTGGCTCGAATAACCCCAAGGCCGCTTTCTGGCTGGTGAAGTTCCTGGAGGATGTGGGATACGAAGGCTCGCGGCACTTCGACGCTCATGCATATCGCACGGAGGACTACGACGGGGTAAAGGATTTCGCCCGGGGCTGCATGCGAACTTATCTCATCCTGAAGGAGAAGGCGAAGCAATGGAATGCCGACAAGGAAGTCCGGCAAATTTTGAAGCAGATCGAAACGGAATCAAACGATACCCCGACGGTGAAAAAGTTCTCGCGAAAAGATCTTGCCGCATTGGTGGGATACAGCTTCGACAAAGCGAAGATTGCCAAGAAACGCCTACCGTACGAGCGACTCGATCAGATTACGGTCGATATTCTGCTCGGGGTTCGCTAGAGCCGTTTAGCGTCGAAATTTGCGATGGTTTCAGCTATGCGTTGTTTGTCGATCAACAATCATGGTGCGTCAAATTCGCGCACGCTTCTTTTGGCTAAGGGTCTTGTCGCGATTGTTCTCTTTGCCATTTACTTTCTCGCCTTCCCGCAACAGAGTTTGGGCCTTGGCCGGTCGCGGTACGTTGAAACAACTGCGCGGCCTGGCAGCTTTACCATCGCGCGTGGAAGAACTCTCGCCGTCATTTATGTAGATCCGCACGATCACGAGGGAGTGTTGCGCGCTGCACGAGACCTCCAGGCAGACGTGGCCCGGGTGACTGGCCGCAGCCCCAGGATCGCTGCCGTCGAAGCTCAACTTGGAACGAATGCCATCGTGATCGGCACCATTGGAAAGAACGCCGTGATCGACCGGCTCATCCGTCAAAGAAGGATCGACGTAACCGGCATTGCTGGGCAGTGGGAGTCATTTCTGATTCAGGTGGTTCTGAAACCTCTGCCAGGAGTCGATGTTGGCTTGATTGTTGCCGGCAGTGACAAGCGCGGCACGATCTACGGGATCTACGACCTCTCCGAACAGATGGGAGTGTCTCCTTGGTATTGGTGGGCTGACGTTCCCGTCATTCACAAGGACACTCTCTTTGTGAAGGCCGGCAGGTTCGCGCAAGGGCCGCCGGCGGTCAAGTATCGAGGTATTTTCTTGAATGATGAGGCGCCTTCGCTAGTAGGCTGGGCGCACGAAAAGTATGGCAACCTCAACCACCAGATGTACGAGAAAGTATTTGAACTTCTGCTACGGCTGAAAGCCAACTACCTTTGGCCGGCCATGTGGGAGAACGCTTTTAACGAGGACGATCCGCTAAGCGCAAAATTGGCTGACGAGTATGGCATCGTAATGGGAACCTCGCACCACGAGCCGATGCTGCGCGCGCAACAGGAATGGAAAAGGCACGGCACCGGAGCTTGGAACTACGCGACCAATGCGGATGTTCTCCGCCGATTCTGGACTGAAGGCGTCGAGCGCAACAAGAACTACGAAAGCATTTTCACGATCGGTATGCGTGGCGATGGCGATATGCCCATGGTCGAAGGCGGTGACATGGCCGCCAATGTAAATCTATTGGAACGGATCGTGGCCGACCAGCGAAAGATCATCGTCGATCACGTGAATCCTGACCTTGCGGCGGTGCCACAGGATTGGGCGCTTTACAAGGAGGTGCAGGAATATTACGAGCACGGAATGCGGGTTCCGGACGATGTCACCTTGCTTTGGTGTGACGACAACTGGGGCAATATCCGGAGGCTGCCCACCGACGATGAAAGAAAACGCAGTGGTGGCGCCGGAGTTTACTACCATTTCGATTACGTGGGAGATCCGCGTTCCTACAAGTGGCTCAACACAATTCCAATTACAAAAGTGTGGGAGCAGATGCACCTGGCTTATCGCTATGGAGCGGATCGAATCTGGATTGTCAACGTGGGCGACCTCAAACCGATGGAGTTTCCGATGGAGTTCTTTCTCACGTTGGCGTGGAATCCAGACCGCTGGTCGCCGGAGAAAATCCACGGATATACCAGAAATTGGGCCGAACGCGAGTTCGGACCTAGATACGCGACCGAAATTGCGGAGATCATTTCTGCTTACACGAAATACAATGGCCGTCGGAAGCCCGAACTTCTTGCACCAACGACATTCAGCCTGGTGGACTACAGCGAAGCGGACGGCGTGGTGAAAGAGTGGGAATCGATTTCTCGCAAGGCGGAACGGATCTATCGAAACCTGCATCAGAATGAGCGTGACGCTTTTTTCCAACTCGTGCTGTACCCAACAAAAGCCTCCGCTCAGGTCGCTCAATTATATGTAACGTTGGGAAAGAACCGGCTGTACGCGAGCCAAGGCCGGGCCAGAACGAACGACCTCGCGGCGCAGGCACGAGCGCTATTTCGTGCCGATGCAGCTTTATCCCACTACTACAACCACACTCTCGCGCACGGCAAGTGGGACCACATGATGGATCAGACTCACATTGGATACACGTCCTGGAATCAACCGCCCACAAACGTCATGCCTGAGGTCGCCGAGATTGAACTTCCAGTTGCCGCCGCTTTCGGTGTCGCGGTGGAAGGGACGAGTGCGGCTTGGCCTGGCTCGGTTGCTGGACCTGCCCTTCCTCAATTTGACAAGTTCAATCGGCAACGGCGATATATCGACGTCTTTAATCGCGGGACAATGCACTTTCAGTTCACGGCCGTATCCAGCGCGCCGTGGATGCTGCTGGATCAGACGCGCGACTCCGCAGAGCCGGGATCATCTGCAGAACATGGTTTGATAGAGAAGGAGTGTCGCCTCTGGGTGAGTGTGGACTGGCGGAAGGCGCCCCATGGCCTGTCCAAAGGTTCGGTGACAATCGAAGGCGCCGGAACAAGAGTCAGTGTCACGGTGGAAGCGTTCAATCCAGAAACGCCCGTCATGCCTTCACGGGGCGGCGGATTTGTGGAGGCCAATGGTTACGTGTCGATCGAAGCCGAACACTACACAAAGAAGATTGACGCGCGATGGGTGCACTGGGAGAAAATCCCGGACTACGGCCGGACGCTGTCGTCGATGTCGATCTTTCCGGTCACGGCTCGCAGCGTAATGCCTCCCCAAGACTCTCCATGTCTCGAATACAGGATCTATCTGTTTTCCGCCGGGCAGATTAATATCGAAGCGATTCTCGCTCCAACCTTGAATTTTGTGCCCGGGCGGGGTCTCAGATATGCGATCTCGTTTGATGACGAATCTCCTCTGGTCATCGATTCGCTGGAGCGCAACTCGCGCGCCGATTGGGAGAAATCGGTGTCCGATAGTGTGCGCAAAGTGACGTCACCGCATCGTCTGGCAACATCTGGTTATCACACGCTGAAATTTTGGATGGTAGATCCGGGAATTGCATTGCAGAAGCTGATCGTCGACTTAGGCGGCGTTAAAACGAGCTACCTTGGACCGCCTGAGAGTTATCGGGAAACCCAATGACGAACCTTAAAAGGTCATCCTGTCTCTGATCACCCGCGACAATGATTACCAACTGGAAGCGAAGCCCATGTTTAAACAGTCTCACATGCCTTTCCTCGGGGTGGACGGATTGCCCCGCACCGGCCAAGCCTTGGTCAACAGTGGTTCGCTGACTGCAACCCTGATAGTGCCGCCTGTGGCTGGCACGGCATTGGAGACCGTGCTGAAGGCCATCGCAAACTAGACTGAAACCCGAGATCTGTACCTGATTCCTAGCCGCTCCTACCCGCTTGTCGAATCGCTCAAGCCGAATCATTGAAGCGACGCGCACGCCCTATGCAAGGAATAACCAGCGGTAGCCGGAGCCAAGGTCGCTATTTCAGGTTAGCAAACTTGTGTTTCGGCGAACTCTGCGAGGAGTCACCCACGAGAAATTGTGAGTTCGTTCTCTTTCATAGTTGATCCACAACTCTTATTGCGGAAGCGGTGGCGGCGCTGTCGACATTTTGGACGCGAGGGATTCATTTTCTTTCTCGTGCAGTTCGCGGACTTTGGCGAACTCCTTATTGGACTCCTTCGCGTTTCCCATTGCCCGATAAACGCGCCCCAGACGATAGTGTACGTCGGGCTGAGTAGGATCCAATGCAACCGCACGCCGAAGTGCGGTAATTGCTTCCCCGTATCGCTTCTGTTGTGTAAGAACGGCTCCTAAATCAACATATGCGATGCGTATGTCGCCCTTCATTTCCACTGCCTTTCTAAGCAAGGCCAGAGCTTCATCGGGATTGTTGTTCTTCATGGCGATATCGCCCAGGTAAGTCAGCGCTAAAGGATGGTTGGAGTCGATCGATAACTCACTGTCAAACTGGAGTTTGGCTTCATCGTACTCGTGTAACTTCCAGTACAGGTAGCCCAAACCAAAGTGCACGTTCGGTTCTCGTGGTGACACTTTGGCGGCTGCCTCGAACTCGGCAATGGCCTCCAAAGTTTTGTTCAGTCCGTCTAATGCTTCGCCGCTCAGCATGTGGGCGGCCGCAGAATCGGGGTTCTGTTGCAGGATCAGGTGGAATTCGTCCAGGGCACAGGAGTATTGTTTTGCCCAAAGGCAGCTCTGCGCCAGTACTTTATGCAGTTCGGCGTTGGTGGGATCGAATCTGGCCGCAACCTTGAGATAATTGCTAGCCTCCTTAAAACGTTTTGCGCCGTAGCAACTGAGCCCGAGCAGCGTAAACGCCTGACGGTTGTTCGGATCACCGGCGGCGGCCGCGCGGAGTGGAGCAATCGCCACCTGGAAGTGTCCCTGCTTAAATTCCGCCAGGCCCAAATTCAGTTGCACGCCCGGCAGCTTCGGATTCAGGGCGATCGCTTTCCTGTAGGCTGAAGCGGCTTCCTGATATTCCTGTTCCTTCGAAAGAACCACGCCCAGACTGGCCAAAGCCGCCGCGTCATTAGGATTCTTGCGGATCACTTTCCGCCAGACCTCTGCAGCATCCGCCAGATCTCCCTCTTGTTCGAGAGTGATGGCATCGGCGGGAGTAGACGCTTGCGCGGTGGCCCATGTCGTCAACAAGAAGATCGACGATAGCAGCGCGATCCCGACCCGTGCCAACTTACTGTTTCTCATATTTGAAAGTGGTCAGAATTTCTCGGCACCCTGTTCGTCATCTTCCATTAATTGTAGCTTTAACCGCTGGTTGGGCCGACAAGGGGAAACCTGCGTGTCACGCATCACAAAAAAGATCCCCGCTCACAAGAACTGCGTGTGAGCGGGGTATGTGAGATAGCTTTCAAGAATCGTTAGAAGATCAGCTTCATTCCAAGTTGGAACACCCTCGGGTCGAACGCTGCGGTGACGGCGCCGAAGTTGCCAGCTCCAAAGTTCGTGCTGATGCCGCCGTTGTTGTAGTCACCCTTAAACTGAGTGTGGTTCCAGGTGTTATAACTTTCGGCGCGGAACTCAAGCCGACTACCTCTTGCTTCGCTGATCACGAAGTTCTTGTTGAGCGACAGGTTCCAGTTGTCTCGACCGGGACCGCGTATCGCGTCGTGCCCCAGGGTGCCCCAGCAGTCTGGGCCTGTGGCACATGCGGGTGCCGCGAGATTCGACGTATCAAACCAGGCAGCGGCAGTTCTTGGATAGGAAATACTGCCTGTTACATCTGGCCGGTTCGAAGTATTGGCTAAGATACTGCTTACGTTTTGGCCATTCACTCCGATATTGAGCGGAGCTCCCGACTCCACGGTAACGATTCCCGCGAGCTCCCATCCCCCTAAAGTCGACTTCAAGAGGTGGCTGTCGGCATTCTTGAATAGTGGGATTTGGTACACGTAGTTGACGAATGCAACTGCTGTGCGGTCGAAGGGAGATGGGCCGGAATCGTACTTCCAACCTGCGTAGGGATTGGTCACGTTGTTAAGATCGCCACCGCTGCCGTTACTGGTGGTCGAGTCGTAGGCACGTGAGATCGTAAGGCCAAATTGGAGTTGAAGGTCGCGCCTCACGTTGCCGTGCAGGTCAACCTGTAAAGAGTTGTAGTGTCCGTTGCCCTCATCTTCAGACAGCCGGATGCCGCCGAAACCCAGGTAGGTGAGGGAGGGATCCGTGTTGATGTTATAGGGCACGCTGGTGGGGTTAAAAGTTAGCGCAGGCAAATCCCCGATGGCCGGAAGATTAATCGCTCGATAGTCATTCTCATGACGGGACTGGCTGCCTACGTACGAGACCCCCAATACAGCTCTGGCACCCAGTGACTGCTGCACCCCAATGCTGTACTGGTAGTTCGTCGGCGGCGGGTAATTGAGAGCTATACCTGTGATACCTACCGGCAAAACCGGCAAGTCGGCAGAGCTGATCGTGTTGCCCGTTGAAAGCTGGAGGCCAGGGTTGGAGAGCGAGACGCCATGGATTGTTGGACTGGCATCGAACGGAGTATTCGTGGCACCGTTGTACATATCATTGCCTTGGATCCGGTCATATAGGATGCCAAAGCCGCCACGGACCACAGTCTTACCCTGTCCCGTTAGGTCGTAGGCAAAGCCCAGGCGTGGACCGAACGCTTTCCAGTAAGTGTTCGTCAAACCTTTGGGAATACTACCCACGCCGCCGATTCCGATACCGTTTTCATAAAACTGCAATCCAGCCAATATCGGATTGGGGCTCGTGCCCAAACCTGGGCTGGCGACGGTGCAGCCTGGATCTGCAGCACTACTGCAGATATTGCCGGCCGTGTCGAAAGTCGCCCGATTGGCTGCATTGTAGAGATTCGGATAGAAGTTCGCCGACTGCTGGTTGGCCTCGTACGTATGCGGTGCGATGTCCCAGCGCAAGCCAAGATTCAGGGTCAAGCGATGGTTTACGCGCCAGTTATCCTGAGCATAGGCTGCCCAGGAAACGTTATTCCAGTGACCGGCCGACTGGATAGCGTCCTCTTCATACTGTTGGGCATAGCCGAGCAGGAAGTCGGCATAGTCATTGCCCGAATAACTGCCGTTAAACCTGAATGTTCCCTGGGTATCGGCAAAATAGGTCTGAACCTTCTTGTAAAGCGCCCAACTCAACCCGAACTTGAGTTGGTGTGCACCCCTCGTCCAGGAAAGATCGTCGCGAACCTGGTAATCGTTTGCCGTGTTCGTCCAAGGTGTCCAGTTCGACGTGTAGGTCGAACCGGTGGAGCCGTTCAAGTAGATGCCGGGAATCCGGTCATCCTGATTGGGGCCGGTAAACAGCCGGTTGAACGCAAAAGCCGACGGAGCGGAAACCAAACCCGCCGGGACGATGTTGATGCGGTTGCCGTTGTAGTTGAAGGCCGCTTCATTGAGTAGCGTCGGGCTCACAACATAGGTGGTGTGAATCACTGCGCTATACGAGGGGTTTCCAAAAACATCGCTGACGGTGGGAACATTGTCGTCACTCCACTGCGTAGTCCCGTAAGTCTGCGAAACCTGCTCCGATACCCAGTGCCCGAAGACCGAGAATTTCTTGGTAAAGTCGTGATCGACGCGGGCAATTTCCTCGCGCACCGTGGTGGGTGAGTTGTTGCCACCGATGAATTGTGCGCCACTTGTCGGTTTGGGGAAAATTCCAGCTGTCAGTAGCGCCTGCGCGTTCGGATCAAATAGGCAATCGGGAATAGTGTTGTTGGGAAACGGCTTTCCGGGAATAAGCGAAGCAAGCACGCTCGGCGAGCAGTTTGCTCCGAAACTAGGAATTCCGGTGGGTACACTAATGATGCTGGGCTTGCCATTGGGAAGCGTCGTGGGGATCACCGCACCCGTTCCCGCGCCACCTGCATCAGGATATTCGCTGGCCAGCGGTACCGTTTGGTTTGTTAGACCACCCTGAACGATACTGCGCCATTCCATATTGTAGAAGAAGAAAGTCGGATGTTCCTTCCACAAGGGAACTTGGCCGCCGGCATTAAATCCATATACATTGAATCGCAATTCAGCAACTTTATTCGGCGCGGGGTTGAAGTAGTTACGCGCATCGAGAACGTCGTTGCGGTCGAACTCCCATGCGGATGCGTGAAACTGCTTGCCTCCGGATTTGACGACTTGGGTGATGGTTGCAGCCCCAGCCAAGCCGTACTCAGCGCTGTAGTTCGAAGTCAGATTGTTGAACTCTGCAATGGCGTCTACTGAGGGCATCACGCTGGCGCTGCTGCCGCCGCGATCGAGGTTCTCGCCGCCATCCAACAGCTGCAGATTGTGGCCGGCACGTTGGCCATTGATGCTGACGTTGCTGTCTCCGCTGACCGGGACGGGAAGAATAAGGTCACCTTGAATGCCGGACGCGCCCGGGGTCAAGGCGAAAAGGGAATACACGCTTCGACCGTTGGTGCCGAGCTCAGCTACCTGGTTGCCGTTGATTACGCTACTGACCTCGCCAGTATCTGTCTGTACTTCGACGGCGTTGGCTTCGACCGTAACATTCTGCGTCGCTGTGCCCACCTTCAAGGCAAAATCGACACGAACGCGGTCGTTTACATTCAAGATCACATTGTTCCTCACGGACTCACCGAAGCCCGTGGCCTTGGCGCTGATGTTGTAGTGACCGATCACCAGATCGGGCGCGACATATTGGCCAGATTCATTCGTGACGGTTCTCCGGATCTCGCCGGTCTCCACGTGGGTGATAGTCAGCGCCACGTTTGGAATGGAGGCTCCAGTGGCGTCGCTGACGGTTCCCACAATGGTGGCCTCTTGACCGAACGTGTACAGAGCGGTCAACAGCAGAAACACAAAAAAAGCCGCGTAATGGAGGCTGCCGCGGAATATTCCGGGCCTGCTCATTCGTCTTGAAACCATGCAAGAGTCACACGTCATGGTGTTTTCCCCTCTCTACCGGCGTTGGTTTATTGGATCAAGAAGTGTTGTCCTCTTAAATGCCGTTAACGTTAACGTAAATTGAAGACGCGATCATTTAGCGCCAGCTAGCCGGACATTGTCAAGCAGAATTTGGATTAGACACAACAATTTCTTGGATTTGAATTCTCGATCCGTGGACTACGGAAAATCATAGCGCCGAAATTCACTAAACCATACTTTGAAGGCGCTCCGAGAAGCCCGGAGGTTGGATACAGCTAGGACGGAAGAAATGGTCAGAGGCTCAAGTAACGCCAGGTAGGCGCGCGACTCTAAGCGCGGCAATATCCTGAGTTGCTTACGCGTTAAGGTATACACTCTGTGCGAACAGCCGCGGCGGTTTGCTAAGCGCGGGAAAGCGCAGGATTTCGGAAGACCGATTCATTCAGCGCCGCGTTTGCCAATCGAATCTCCCGGAAGAGGCGAAAATTGGAAGACATCACGACGCCAGGACTGAGGTAAACCGTTGGTGGCAAGGATGTCTTGGTCGTCAAATGGTCGGCCAGGAGACGAACCGCGATTTGGCCTTGCCGATATGGTTGCTGGTAAATCGACGCGCAAATCGTTCCTTTCTCAAAGTAAGGAGCCATCTCTGCGAACAGGTCGGTCGTGATTAACCTTACTTTCCCCGCCAATCCTCGAGCACCAAGAGCGCGGCATACTGGAAGACAGTTGACCGTGTTCACATAAAGTCCGGCGATAAGTGGACTACGTCCCAGCAGTTCGAAGGTCTTTTGGAAACTTTCATCCTCGTCTTCGTGCCCCTCGATGATGCTGACAATCTCTCCACCCTGGCAATACCGTGGAAATGCCTCCGAGAAACCGTCGGTTTTCTTGCGATGGTCGGTGGCCGCCAGCATTCCCGCAACCACTGCAACGTTGGAGTTCGGTGGAACCGACTTGCCCATTAACTCTCCCGCCAGGCAGCCATTCAGCGACGGCTCGACACAAACAATACTGGAACGCTTACTCTCCGGGGCATCGGTGGAAACGCAAACGACGCGGACTCCCTCTTCCTCGGCTGCGTCGATCAGAGGCGTTAGACCCTTAGGGTTTCCCGCGGTGATGATGATTCCGTTTACACCGCACTTCACCAGGTCCTTAAACGCATGAGTGTCCTCTTCTCCCAGGTTTCGGACCGGACGATACTCAAACTGGACACCAAGCTGGGCAAGACTGCGCGCTTCATCAAGCACTCCACCCCAGAGCTGATCATAGAAAAAGTGAATCTCGCGAGGTACGCACACTCCTATGCGAACGCCCGCCTTGGTCGCGGACAACGCCCGCGCCGCCAAGTTCGGCGTATAGCCAATCCGCTGTGCGATCTCCAGAATCCGCTCACGAGTTGCTTTCCGGATCCCATTGCGTCCATGCAAGGCGCGATCCACAGTGCCTATTGAGACGTTGGCCATTTGGGCGATAAGGTGAATTCCGCGCCTGTTTTTCTTCCCGTTTCTATTCATCAGCCCACACGTATCATTCGCGCCGAAATATCCTGCCCCTGAGCTTCTCATCATCGGGCTTTTTGTCTGAGGAGACAGACGCTCGAACCATAATCATACGCCCCTGCCGCACCAGAACGTACCGTAAAGTTCAATTCCGTGTACGTTGACGGTGCTATACTGCTGGGTCTTTTGAAGTTACCCGCCTGTAGGGAACGAAACTGCCGGTAGGAGGTTCGAACTATGCACACACTTCGTACTTGGATGTTCGCAGTCTTGCTTGGATTCGCAGTTGTTGTTGCAGTTCTCCATTCGGCCGCGCAAACCGTCGAGCGCCCAGCGTCCCTCCCGTATCTGAATCCTTCCTTACCGATAGACCAGCGGGTGGATGACCTGGTAGTGCGGATGACTCTGGAGGAGAAGGCCTCCCAATTGGTGAATCAGGCCCGAGCCATTCCGCGGCTCCAGGTCCCCGCATACGACTGGTGGAGTGAGGCCCTCCATGGAGTCGCCAATGCAGGAACCGCCACCGTGTTTCCAGAGCCGATTGGGCTCGCGGCCACATTTGATGTGCCTTTGATTCATGAGATGGCAGTGGTAATTGGTACCGAGGCGCGTGCCAAACATAACCAGGCAGTGCGCGCCGGTCGAACGAACATCATGGAAGGCCTGGACTTCTGGTCGCCCAATGTCAATATTTTTCGTGATCCGCGCTGGGGACGCGGTCAGGAAACATACGGGGAAGATCCGTTTCTAACCGGGCGATTGGCGGTCGCTTTCGTCACCGGAATGCAAGGCGACGACCCCAAGTATTTTCGAGTGATCTCCACTCCAAAGCACTTCGCCGTGCATAGCGGGCCCGAACCGTCGCGCCACACGATCAACATAGAAGTATCGAAGCACGACATGGAGGACACGTACCTACCCGCCTTTCGCGCCGCGGTCACTGAGGGCAAAGCGGAGTCGATCATGTGCGCTTACAACCGGATCAACGGCGAACCCGCCTGCGCCAACACCTTCTTGCTCCAGGACCAGTTGCGAGGTGCATGGAAATTCCAAGGATATGTCGTATCCGACTGCGACGCTGTGGTTGATATCTTCAAAGGCCACAAGTTCACCAAGAGCATGGCTGAAGCCGTCGCCGTCTCGATGAAGACCGGTATGGACAATGAGTGCGCCGATTTCTTCACTAAGGCTAATGACAACTCCGACTATGTGCCTTATGTGGACGCTGTGAAGCAAGGTCTTCTGAGCGAAAAGGTCATCGACATTGCCCTAAAGCGCCTGTTCACGGCGCGTTTCCGCCTGGGATTGTTCGATCCCCCGGAGATGGTGCCCTATTCTCAGACGCCAGATTCGGAGATCGATAGCGATGCGCACCGTGCGCTTGCATTGAAGGCGGCGCAAGAGTCGATTGTTCTGCTGAAGAACAATGGTGTGCTTCCATTAAGCAATGGCGTCAGCAGGATTGCCGTGTTCGGGCCGATTGCCGATTCCGTCCGTGTGCTGCACGGCAACTACAGCGGTACGGCTTCACATGCGACCTCGGCACTGGAGGGCATACGCCGCCAGTTCGGAGACAAAGTTACCTTCTTGCCGGGAATGAACTTTCTCCGACCCCCGACCGTAATTCCCACAGAGTTACTCTCAACCAATGACGGGCAGCCCGGCCTGAAGGCCGAGTACTATTCAGGTGAGAAGTTTGAAGGGTCACCTGAGGTCGTGCGCGTGGACAAGTTCGTTGACCTCCAGCTCTTTCATCCCGATCCGTCCGCACTTTCGCCACCAGCCGGCATGAAGGATTTCTCCGCACGCTGGACAGGGTTTCTGACGCCCACCGAATCCGGCACTTACCAGATTGGTCTTGCCGGATCAATGAATCGGCTTTGGTTTGACGGCCAACTTCTCGTGGATGACCTCACGCTGCATGATCCTACCTCGGCCACCAAGACGATCGCGCTCGAGAAAGGCCATCGCTATTCCGTGAAAATCGAATACTTGCGTGGGGGATTTGGCACAAAATTCGTTTGGCTGAATGTTATCTCGAATCCAATTGCAGATGCGCTTAAGGCAGCGCAGCAAGCGGATGTCTGCATCGCAGTAGTCGGCATCACGTCGCAACTCGAAGGTGAAGAGATGAAGGTTGAGGTACCAGGATTCAAGGGCGGCGACCGCACTAGTCTCGATCTGCCCAAAGAAGAAGAGGATCTCATCGAAGCGCTGAAGGCGACTGGAAAGCCGCTGGTCGTTGTTCTCATGAACGGCAGTGCGCTCTCCGTAAACTGGGCGAGTGAGCACGCGGATGCCATTCTCGAAGCCTGGTACTCCGGCGAAGAAGGTGGAACAGCCATTGCTCAGACGCTAGCGGGCGTGAATAATCCAGCCGGCCGCTTGCCCGTAACGCTTTACAAGACCATCGAGCAGTTGCCCGAATTTGAAGACTACTCGATGAAGCACCGGACTTACCGGTATTTTGAAGGCCAGCCCCTCTATCCCTTTGGCTACGGAATTGGTTATTCGAAATTCGAGTACAGCAACTTGAAGCTCTCGACTCCGAGTCTGAAAGCTGGCGATTCCTTGAGCGTAGATGCCAACGTGAAGAACATCAGCCAGCGGGAAGGCGATGAGGTAGTGGAGCTATATTTGAGTTTTCCAAAATCGCCAAGCGCTCCAATTCGAGCGCTGCGTGGATTCACCCGATTGCATTTGGGCGCGGGCGAAACCAAGCCTGTCCACTTCACACTGGATGCTCGAGACTTGAGCCAGGTGAACGAGAAAGGGGATCGGATCGTCGCCCAGGGCTCATACAGTCTCAGCCTCGGCGGGGGACAGCCGGGAACATCCGCTCCGGGAGTTGAAATGCAATTTTCGATCCAGGGCGAGCAAAAATTGCCAGAGTAGCGCTCCCGAAGTATGCTCTGTTTAACAGGCCAGTCTGTATCAGGGAAAATTTGAGAGAACCAAATTAACAGCGACACATTCAAGCGATGCGACAGTGGGGGCGGGGAATGGAAGCCGTTGTTTTGTTGTTGTCAATCTCTTTGTGTGCACAGAATCCGGGTTCGTCGCATGAACCGTGGCCTGCTTCGCAGAAAACGCCCCCACTTGGCGACTCTTACCTCGACAGTCCGATTCGGTTCACTTACCAGCCGATTGACTTCGAACTTGACAGTTGTGAGACGCCCGAGCGCCATGCTCCCGAAACCATGGCCGGAGGCGTAGCCATCTTCGATTACAACAACGATGGCAAGCTGGACATCTTCTTCACCAACGGAGCTGACATCAATTCACTTCGAAAATCCTCGCCGAAATACTCCAATCGTCTTTTCGAAAATGATGGTAAAGGACACTTCACGGACGTTACCGAGAAGGCGGGCTTAGCCGGCACCGGCTACGACATCGGCGTCGCGGTCGGCGATTACGATAACGATGGGTACGAAGACATCTTTGTCGCGGGCGTCCACAAAAACGCCTTGTATCACAACAATGGAGACGGAACTTTCACGGAGGTAACAGAAAGAGCCGGCCTCAATAAACCCGATCCCGAATACGGACCGCTTTGGTCAGTGGGCGGTGTTTGGGTCGATGTGAATAACGATGGTCTGCTGGATCTGCTGGTCATCAATTACTTAAGCTGGGACGTTCAACACGAACCTTCATGCCCTATTGACGGCCACCCCGACTATTGCCACCCCAAGATGTACAAGCCAACCCCTAACCAGCTGTTCCTCAACAATGGAGATGGAACTTTCAGAGACGCGTCGGCGGAGTGGGGTCTCCGCGCTCATCCCGGAAAAGGGATGGGGGCAGCGACCGCCGATTTTGACCTTAACGGGAAGATGGACATATTTGTCGCGAATGACAAATTGTCTAACTATTTTTTCCGAAACAAGGGCAACAAGTTTGACGAAGTCGGTTTCGATGTTAATGTCGCACTACGCGAAGACGGCGTTTTCATCTCCGGTATGGGCGTCGATTTCCGCGACCTTGATAATGACGGCTATCCCGATCTTGTCGTTGTCGCCCTTGACAACGAAACCTTTCCCATCTATCGCAATACTGGAAAAGGGAGCTTTGTGGAAGCAACGGAGGAAAGCGGCATGGCCAGGCTCAGCCTGCGGATGGGTGGGTATTCCCCGACGATCGCCGATTTCGACAACGATGGATGGAAAGATATATTCGTTTCGCGTGGACATGTTCAGTCCCTCCTGTCGGCAAATCGCTTGGCCATTGAGCAGCCGAACGCCGTGTTCCGCAATCTAGGATGTATGAATCCAGGCGGCCTGAAGTTTACCGCATTGACGGCCGAGGCAGGGCTGACGTCACTCCCCCCCGCGCGGCATCGTGGATCGGCGATCGGCGACCTGAATGGAGACGGGCGGATGGATGTAGTCGTCACTGCCCTCAAGGCTCCGGCAGAGATCTGGATGAACGACAGCCCAGGATCCAACCATTGGCTGGAGCTTAAACTCCAGGGCACAAAGAGCAACCGCGATGGCATCGGGGCTCGTATCAAAGTCGTGACCAAAAGCGGTACGCAGTACGATCACAAGTGCACCGCCGCCGGCTATGCGTCGTCCAGCGCCGGCCCTGTGCATTTTGGATTGGGGCCGAACGCTTTTGCCGATCTCGTCGAAATTCGATGGCCGTCGGGAATAGTGCAGCAACTGCGAGACGTTGCCGCTGACCGTGTTTTGACGGTCAAGGAATCGGGCGAACAGCCGGGCACACATTAGTTATAGAAGGAATCCATCCCTAGGGCGTCTGCGCATGTCCCGACCTATAAACTAGTGTCCGTAGGCAGGAACTATATAGGCAGTAACATTAAAGGAGGACAAATGTTTGACGAAATTGCGGTAATCGGACAAACGGTGCTAACTGTACTCCTCGGCTCCGCTGTGTCGCTCGGCCAACCCGCGCTTCCGCCGCTTAGTTCCCCGACAGTGGCCGAGTTTCCCGTAATTATGCGAGAACACGTTACTGCTGGTAAAACCGCTGCCGGAACCAAGGTCCAGGCTCAACTCGTAGTCGCCACCATGGTCGATGGCGTAGTCATACCCCGAGATGCCATTTTTTCTGGGGAAGTGACGGAGTCGGTAGCAAAAACTGGTAACACTCCCTCCCGCCTAGCCATCCGCATGAACTCTGCCCAATGGAAGAATGGTTCAGCGCTCGTCAAGGTTTACCTGACATCGTGGTATTACCCTGTAGCGATGATGAACTCTCAGAATCTTTCCTATGAGCCGCCGGACGCCGCAAACAGCCCCAAACATTGGAATGGGGCCGGCGCCTATCCAGACCCGAATAATCCGGTATCACAGCAGAAATTTCCAGGGCATGACACAAACAATGACACGGTTCCACAGCCGGTCTCGCCGGCCTCGAATATTTCGAAACACCGCGTCTTGATGAAAAACGTCGAGTCTTTGTGCGACAAGGATGGAGCCGTTGCGATCATTTCCAAGCAATCCAATATTAAGCTCGATAAAACGACTACCTACGTCTTTGCCTCAGGTGATCTGTTGTCGAAAGACTGACTACGTTAATGTTGGAAGAGGCTTTCCAGGATTGCTGCGAAAGGACCCTGCCGGGAGGCGGCAGCAACCATGCATTTTTGCTCGTCATCTCACCTGATTCGTCTTTTCAGGGCGCCTTTTGCCCAGTTTCACTGCTGATCTACGCTACGCATTCTGCAATATCCAACAAGCTGAGGGATGAACGCATAATATTGAGTCTCGCCAACTGCATTCTCGCCCTTTTGGATCCTCGAGACTCACAAGCGTAGGTACCCGCAGTAATTTCCCGCAATAAAGAATCCGCAATAACTAAAGATTGATAATCTTTGGTATTGGCACTAAAGTGGCGAAATAGAGCATAACCCATGAACGTTTCTCTTACTGCCGAGCTTGAGAAATTCGTGAGCGCCAAAGTGGAATCGGGCCGTTACAACTCCGCAAGCGAAGTGGTCAGGGAAGCGCTCCGGCTGCTTGAAGAGCATGACCAGGCGCGTTCTGTCCAGCTTGCCGGGTTCAACCAGGAGCTCGGCCGCCGTCTGGGCACGCTTGACCATGGCCGGCATGTCTCCCCGACGGATGCCCGCGCGCGGCTCAGGCGTAAATCCGAGCAGCGTCGGAAGGCCAGGGTGTGACGCAGTATATCCTGAGTGATGATGCCGATCGGGATCTGGATGGCATCTGGGACTATATCGCCGAGGATAACATTGACGCCGCCGACCAGTGGATCGGCAGGCTGTTCGATGCGTTTGACTCTATCGGCAACACGCCTGGCATAGGCCATAAGCGCGAGGATCTGACCGCTTACCCAGTTCCGGTTTGGCCGGTGGGCGCTTACCTCGTCGTCTATCGCACAACATCGCGGCCCGTAGAGATTGTGGCCGTGACCCAGGGTGCGCGTGATATTCCCGCCTTTCTGCACCACCGCTTTTCCTAGTGATTGATCGTTCCGTTATGTTCTTCTTGGGTTTAGCAAATAAGGGGTGTTGCCGAAAAGTCTGACATCCCCCGGATAATAAGCCGACGCTTAGAGGCCGGTGCAAGGCTCTACGACCGCGAATGCCACGCGCGAAGCACGGTTTTGACCCTGGCCGGGCTCGGCTAGGCTCTGGCTATTAGGGCAATGTCTTTCGGAAATGCGGCATCACAGACCAAGGCCGAAACCCTGAACGATCTCGTTCGTATGCGCGGGCTGTTGCCCGATCTTTTGCACCACTGACTCCTGAACAAAGGCCTCGAAGGCACCGGCACCGATGCACCCGGTGCTTGCCGGCTTTTTGATGGCGTGGAGGGAGAGAACTCCATATGCGAAGGATGACGATTACGTCTTCCCGAGCTTCCGGCTTAAGGGCAAGAAGCCGTTGTCGGCTTCCATCATGGTGCAGAAATATCTGCGCCCTGCTGCCATCAAGGCCGGCGTTATCAAAGAAGACGAGCGAGTTCGCTTCGGCTTCCATAACTTCCGGCACTCGCTGGCTTCTTCGCTGGTGAAGCTGAAGTGTGATCCGAAGACGGTACAGGGTATTCTGCGTCACGAAGACGTCAGAACCACAATGCAACTGTATGCGCAGTCCGACCAGGAATCGAGGCTCGAAGCACAGGGCAAGTTCTTGGCACTGCTGCTCGGAGACAAGGCTCACCTACTCACGGAGACAATTCAGTGACGTATCTTGGGCTGAACCTTGGGCTGAAGAGAGAGGGCGGATTCGCTCAACTCCTTTGGAATGATGGTGGTGGCCAGGGACGGAGTTGAACCGCCGACGCCAGCCTTTTCAGTGCTACGTTAAGCTGTATTCTTAACAACTTAAGTGACTCCAGGTGGCCGCCTAAGTCCTTGAGAAGACGTGAGAGACATGCGAATCGTGGGTGCAAATCGTGGGTTCAAAACCGCACCAATAAGGGCCACGATTGAACTTGGTTCGGGGCCCCCTTTCATGGTAGGATTTTCCTACCGATGGCAACTCACAATTCCACGCTCGAATACCTGACTACGACCAAGATCGGCGAGAAGGGCCAGCTTACTGTTCCCAAGCAGTTCCGCGAGGATCTTGGGCTGGGAATTGGTGCGCCTTTTGCAGTCTTGCGGCTGGGGGACGGTCTCATCCTTATGCCGGAACAGCAGCGCTTTGAACAACTGTGTCAGCAATTGAGCTCAAGCCTGACTGCCGTGGGGTTGAACTCAGGCGACGTGCTTGCGACGCTTCCCCAGGCCCGCAATCGCGTTTACGCGCGACGCTACGGAAAGAAGCTACCAGACACCGCCGTCCGGCGCCGTTCTCGAAGCCGTCGCGGGAAGTGACCGGGCAACGCAGAATCCGCCTTTTCCTCGACTCAAATGTCCTAACGCGAGGAATCGTTTCTCCCTGGGGATTAGACAAGGCCACCTTGTCGCTGTGTGCGGCGAAGGTCTGTAGGCTAGTTCTGGCCGAGGTAGTCCGCGATGAAGTCGAAGAGAACCTACTCCTCCATGCAGAAAATCTCCCCGCCCTCGATGCAGAGCAGTTGATTGAGGATTACCGACACCTCATCACACTCACCAATCCCGAAATTATTTCGTACCCCGACAAGGACCTGGTTCGTTTGAATCGGCACCTGATCCGCTACGCAGCCGACGTCCCGGTCCTTCTGTCAGCCACGGCCGGCAAACCGGATTGGCTACTTACGCACAATCCGAAGCACTTCACCAACACCGTCGCACAACGAACATCGCTGCGTATTGCCACGCCGGCAGAGTTCTTTAGGGCGCTGTCGGCGTTATTCCGGTAGCCGCAAAGTCAATGAGTGTGCCAGATCGCCTGCAAGCGGCACATCAAGCTACGGTCTTGGCGGGCGAAAAACTGTATGATGTGACGTGATTGTCCCTGATGAGAAACTTGTGGGTGCTCATACCGATGTCACGCATCTTTTGTGTGTTCGCCTGGCTTCTCGAGGCATTATCGAGCGTCCCGCGAATGGGCTCTGGAAAAGAGACTAAATTTACAAGTCGACGCGAAAATTCTCGTTGAGTGTAACTGCCTGCTAACGTCAGTCAGTCACCACGATGGTCTAAGATGATCGCATGCCACCAATGCCAGCCCAGCCTCCGGCTCTGATTGCCATAGACCACGATGACTACTACGCGAGCCGTGTTGGCCGCACGAAGAGCGGTTTGCAGGTTTTCGTTACCACACCGTTCGTTCCCGCTTTGGGCGATGAGATGGGTCGGGAGTTTCTCGCGGTTTACATCTTCGACCCGAACGGAAAGCTCGATGAAGCAAGAATCGACGATCTCGGTCCTCGTTCTGCCTTGGACCGGAACTCTCGGACAATGGACGCCACTCGCGAGAGTGGCATCGGAGCATTCTCGACTTAATGAAGGTCTTGAGCAGCGATGCACTAAAGGACGTGACCGCGTCCGCGACCAAATAAACGGGAGTAGAGTTAAGACTCACGGTGCTGAGTCGCAGAACAGAATGATTCAAAACCGCAGGCGTCCCCTGAAGCGCCTTCGATACTATAAGGTGAAAAAAACAATGCTCATACTTGATAAAGTCGGCAAAGCCACCACCCGTCCTGCCCACGATGTTCTACGTGTTGAAGCGCATCCCCTCGATCCGCTTTTCAATCCGAAAAGTGTGGCGTTAGTGGGCGCCTCTGAGCGCGCCGGCAGCGTAGGTCGCAACGTACTCTGGAACCTGCTCAGCAGTCCATTCGGCGGCACAGTCTTTCCCGTCAACAATAAGCGCTCCAACATCTTGGGCGTGCGCAGCTATCCGAGCGTGCGCGAACTGCCTGAAGTCCCCGACCTGGTCGTGATCACCACGCCCGCTGCCACAGTACCCGGCGTATTGCGTGAAAGCGTGGAACTCGGCATTCCAGGCGGGATCGTCATCTCCGCCGGCTTCAAGGAAACCGGCGCGCCTGGCGTCGCTCTGGAACGCGAGATCATGGAAATCATCACTGGCAAAATGCGCATCATCGGACCCAATTGCCTCGGAGTGATGAACCCTATCCAGGGCCTGAATGCCACCTTCGCTGCGGCCGTTGCCAAACCCGGCAACGTAGCCTTCATTAGCCAGAGCGGCGCACTTTGCACCGCCGTCCTGGATTGGAGTTTGCGGGAAAACGTCGGCTTCAGTTCCTTCATCTCCAATGGTTCCATGTTGGACGTGAACTGGGGGGACCTGATCAGCTATTTCGGCAACGACTCGCGCACGAACGCGATCGTCATTTATATGGAGTCGATTGGCGATGCCAGTTCGTTCCTCTCGGCCGCGCGTGAAGTCTCGCTGACCAAGCCGATCATTGTGATCAAGGCGGGACGCACCGCTGCCGCCGCTAAAGCCGCTGCTTCGCATACCGGTTCACTCACCGGCTCCGACGATGTTCTCGACGCAGCCTTTCGTCGCGTCGGTGTTCTACGCGTTAACTCCATCGCCGATATCTTCTACATGACCGAAGTCCTCGCCAAGCAGCCGCGCCCCAAGGGCAACCGTTTGTGTATCGTCACCAACGCCGGCGGCCCTGGAGTTCTCGCCACCGACGCCCTCGTACAAGGGGGTGGGGTGCTCGCTGAGATTTCACCCGAGAGCATGGTGGCCTACAACCAGCTTCTGCCTCCTTCATGGAGCCACGCCAACCCGGTCGATATTCTCGGCGATGCCGAGCCCGAGCGCTACGCCAAGTCGCTCGAGATCGCCGCCAAGGATCCCAACATCGACGGCATGCTTGTCATCCTCACCCCTCAGGGCATGACCAATCCCAAGCGCATCGCCGAAGAGCTGAAGCCCTTTGCGCACAGTCTGGGAAAGCCCGTACTCGCCAGTTGGATGGGAGGCAGTACCGTGGCCGCCGGGGACGAGATCCTAAAGCAAGCTGGTCTGCCCAGCTTCCACTACCCCGACACCGCCGTGCGCGCCTTTAACTATATGTGGCAGTATGCCGACAACCTCAAGGGTCTGTACGAGACGCCATCGCTGCAGACGGGAGATTCCGGCGCCGATCGTGAAGCGGCACGCAACATAATCGACGCAGTAAATAACACCAACCGCACGACGCTGACCGAGTATGAGTCCAAGAAACTGCTGGAAGCCTATCGCATTCCAACTACCAGGACGGAGATTGCCTCGACTGTGGACGAAGCGGTTGCCTGGGCGGAAAAGATTGGCTATCCCGTCGTGCTCAAGCTTCATTCGCTTACCATCACGCACAAGACGGATGTCGGCGGCGTGATCTTAAATCTGCGCGATGGCGCCGCAGTACGGGAAGCGTTCAACGGCATCCAACGCGCCGTGGCGGAAAAAGTTGGAGCCGAGCATTTCCAGGGTGTGACCGTCCAGCCGATGGCCAAGCTCGACGGTTACGAATTAATTCTTGGTTCCAGTCTGGATACCCAGTTCGGACCGGTGCTGCTTTTTGGAACCGGTGGCCAACTGGTCGAGGTCTTCAAGGACAAATCACTAGCTCTGCCTCCGCTCAACTCAACCCTGGCCCGCCGCATGATGGAGACCACGAAGATTTATCATGCCCTCCAGGGCGTGCGCGGGCGCAAGACTGTCGACATGGCTGCGTTGGAGAATCTGCTGGTGCGCTTCAGCGAATTGGTCGTCGAGAATCCGCGCATCAAGGAAATTGACATCAATCCCTTGCTCGCCTCTCCCGATCGCCTACTGGCGCTCGATGCTCGAGTCGTGCTACACGAAGCCTCAGTGCCGGATGAGAAACTCCCGCGCTCGGCCATACGCCCCTACCCCGAAAAGTACGTTTCCAAATGGACGATGAAGAACGCCGAAGAGGTCTTAATCCGGCCGATTCGCCCCGAAGACGAGCCTAAAATGGTTAGGTTTCACAAGGAACTGAGTGATCGCTCCGTCTATCTGCGCTTCTTTCAGCCGCTGAAGTTCTCGCATCGAACCGCGCACGAGCGCCTCACCCGAATCTGCTTTATCGATTACAACCGCGACATGGCCTTGGTGGCGGAGCATCAGAACGCGCAGGGAGAGTCGGAGATTATTGCCGTCGGCCGCATGAGCAAACTACACGGCGTCCCGGAAGCCGAACTGGCGGCACTGGTTCGGGATGGATTCCAAGGCAAAGGCCTGGGCACTGAACTTTACCATCGACTAATTCAGATTGCGCGGGAAGAAAAACTAAACAAGGTGCACTCCAACATGTTGCGGGAGAATCTGGAGATGATCGCGATCTGTCGGCGTCTGGGCTTCCACTTGGCGGATGACGCGAACGGCGACAACCTTATTCTCGCGGAACTGGCTCTGTAGCTGGTGGGCTCCGCGCAATTCCTGCACGGGCCCATTTTTCTGAAAGCAGAAGACGTGAACCCGAATCCTATGGAGAAGTGGGCGCTCCACTGGATCTGAAATGCAAAGAAGCCTATCGAGCCTCGGGCGACACAAACTCGACGCGGAGAAGCCAGCCCTTGCCCGCGTGGATGGAAACGCCCCTTACGCCTGCGGAGTGTATGCGCCGGGGTGGTATCACCCGAGCGTGGCACTTCGTCGCGCAGCCCAGCAAACTGTAACGCCGCAGACGACCCCGGCGCTGTGACTCGTTCAAAGATGGCGTATCACTCTTCAGAAGTTGTAATGCATGTTCAACGCGCAGAATTGAATGTTCGCTTGTTCGCTGAATTGCGGCATCGATTTCTGCTTGCATGGTCTGTCCTAACCCAACTGGGCAGGCGACACACGCGGCGATCACTGCCGTGCGACCCGCTTTCGAGGAGGCAAACATTTTGGTGTGCATCGTGCTTTGACCGCTCAGAGAGACCATCTGTATTTGCTTGAAGTCAAACGCCGACTCGCGTTCCACATTCACAAGTTGCTGTGACTCTTGCGGTTCCTCGCCGCCACCACTGAGGCCGTGGCCGTGTGGCTTACAAGTGCTGTCGATGACGAAATCAAATTTACCGAAATAGACACGCCCCCGGACTTCTACCAACTTGTGGTCGTAGGCGCTTGGGTGGGTCTCCAATTGACAAGTAGTCACTTGAAGTGGCGGCTCCGCGGATCGCCTGTTCTCGGCCGAGGCAGCCGGGATCGCGCCAAGAAGAACAATCAGACGAGGAATTCTCGCGCGTCCCGCGAATGGGCTCTGGAACGAGATTAAATTTACAAGCCCGCGACGTGCAGCCTCGACCGCCAGTATCCTAAGAGGGCGCAATGATTACTTCTAGAGAACTCGAAACAATCCCCGTTTTTGCGGGTGTTGACGAAGAGGAACGACGCCGCCTCGCGCGACGCGCGGCCGACATTCATCTCGAGCCTGGCGAGTGGCTCATCCGTGAAGGTGAAGAGCCGCGCTTCTTCGTCATCCTCGAAGGTGAACTCGAAGCCGTCAAAGACATCGTCGGCCAGCGCCGGGTGCTCGGTCGCAATGTCGCCGGTGAGTTCTCCGGTGAAATGCCTATCTTTATGGGTACCACCAGCATTGTCTCCGTACGCGCCGTTACAAAATGCCGCGTCGCTCGCTTCGAGCGTCAGCAACTACAGGAACTCGTTCGCGATAGCCCTTCCGCTGGCGAAATTATCTTCCAAACCATGACCTCACGCTTCGCCACGGCGCAGAAGTTCGCTCGCGAGACACCTTCCTCACGGGTCCAGATCTCCGGATCGAAGTACGACAATAATTGTCGCGCTATCCGAGCTTTTCTCTCCGCCAATCGCATCCAGTACGACTGGCGTCCGAGCATAACTGAGCCGGAAACCGACATCACAGTCTCGGTCGAAGGTACAGCGCTCGAAAATCCTACTGTCCGGCGCGTTGCTGAAGCCCTCGGCTTCCACACTGTCCCAAGACACCAGCAGTACGACATCATTATCGCCGGCGCCGGTCCTGCAGGCATGGCAGCTGCCGTCTACAGCGCATCCGAGGGACTCAAAGTCCTGCTCGTCGAGCGCTTTGCCGCCGGCGGCCAAGCGGGCACATCCTCACGCATCGAAAACTACCTCGGCTTTCCTGCCGGCATCTCCGGCGACGAGCTCACCGAACGCGCCCTCAAGCAGGTCAAGCACTTCGGTGTCGAGATTCTCTTCAAGCGCAATGTCGAAGAGGTCCTGTCGCTAGACGGCGGCCATAGCATCACCCTCGACGGCGGCGATCGCATCAGCGCACGTGTCCTCCTGCTGGCCACTGGCGTTTCCTGGCATCGCCTAGAGTTTGAAGGCCATGATGAACTCCTTGGCCGCGGCATCCTTTATGGCGCGTCTCGCTTTGACGGTGTTGCCGTTACAGGCCGGCGTATTTTCATCGTCGGCGGTGGCAACTCCGCTGGACAGGCCGCCGTCTTCTATTCCGCCTATGCTGCCGAAGTGATCATGCTCGTACGCGGTCCTGGAATTACCCTAAGCATGTCGCAATACCTGATCCAGCAGATCCACGACAAGGCCAACATCAGCGTCGAACCCTACACAGAGGTCACAGGCGTACATGGAGAAGACCATCTCGAGCTAATTACGACCACTTCGCGCCCGCCCGGCGGCCCCGGATTCACCTGCAGGCGCGACGCGAAGGCTCTCTTCATCATGATCGGTGCCGTCGCCAAAACCGAGTGGCTGCCCGCATTACTCGAGCGCGACGCCAACGGCTACATCTGCACTGGCCGCGACATAACTACTTGGTCACTTGACCGCGAGCCGTTCGCGCTTGAGACGAGCATACCCGGAATCTTCTGCGCCGGCGACGTTCGACACGGTTCCGTCAAACGCGTTGCCAGCGGCGTTGGCGAAGGCAGCATGTCCATCGCCTACATACACGAATACCTGGCAGTTACCCGGTAGGCATCCGCAAGGCGGCGCATTATCATCGTGGTGCCAATGCATATTGAAAGAGGCCTCGGCCGCGGCCTTTACATATGCGTCAGCACCTGCCTGAGTTCGTCGAAGTGCACCCGGTCGCGGCCTTCCGTCTTTGCCCGGTACAGCGCGTCGTCGGCGCAGCGCAGCAGATCCTCGGTGGTTGCCGCCCCGCAACCCGGTCGCAGCGCCGTCACCCCGATACTGCACGTGACCGCCAACTCCCCGTCCCCATCGGTGAAGCGCGCTTCGTGGATACGGGTCACCAGCTCTTGCAGGCGGTCCGGGCTCGCCAACGGGTCGCATCCCGGCATCAGGATCAGGAATTCCTCCCCGCCGTACCGTCCAATCAAGTCGTAACTGCGCAGGCAGTTCTGCAGGCGTTGGGCGGCCTCGCGCAGCACTCGGTCCCCGCACAGGTGACCGTGACTGTCATTGATCTGCTTAAAGTGGTCCAGGTCCGCCATGGCCACCGTCAGCACCGTTCCTTCGCGTGCCGCGCGGCCCCGCTCCCGCTGTATGTGCTCCAGAATCGCCGCCCTGTTTAACAGCCCGGTCAGGGAATCGTGCGTGGCCTGGATCTGCAGCTCTGCCCGCGCCTTCGCCAGCTCCGCTTTCTCGTTCTCCAGTTGTTGCGTGCGTTCCGTTACCAGCCGCTTCAACTCCATCCGGCCGCGCACCAGCTTTCGCGTGCGCAGTTCCACCAGGGCCCAAGCCAGCAGAGCGCCGGCCAATACCCATCCGAACCAGGCCAACGGCGTCCGATACCACGGAAGCGGAACGGCGAAGCGAAGCGCCGCCTCGTCACTGCTCCATTCGCCGTCATGGCGCGCTGCCTCCACCCGGAACGCGTAGTCTCCCGGCGGGAGGCTGGTGAATACCGCTGTGCGCGCATCCCCTGCCTGAATCCAGTCGTGGTCGTAGCCTTCCAGCCTGTAACGGAAGCGGATCCGCGTGGGCGCCAGAAAACTAATGTCCGTGTACTCAATCGATAACCGGAACGCGCCTGGTTTGAGTTGCATCTCTCCATCCAGCGGCAGGCTGCGCCCGTCGAGGCGCACGCTCTCGATGCGCGGCCGTGGCAGCGGCTCCGAGGCCAGCAGGCGCGCCGGCTGCGCCACCGCCAGGCCGTCCAAGGTCGGATACAACAGCCGCCCATCCCAGCCCTCCGATCCCGCGTTCGTGCTTCCTTCCATCGTTTCCCGCGAGCGCATGCCGTCGGCGGTGTCATAGCCCACGCTGTGGATGGTCGCGATCTTACCCGCCGCGAACCGCGCCAGATCCGACTTGGCCACCCGGAAAATGCCGTGGTCCGATCCCATCCACAGGTTGCCGATGCGGTCTTCCACCAGATCGCTGGCGGTCGCGTCGAATAGGCCGTCTTTTTGCGTGAACGATGCGATCTTCCCGTTCTCGATCCGGTTCAGTCCAGCCGCGGTGCAGCCCACCCAGACCGTCCCATCCGGATCGCCCAGCAACGCAGAGATATGGTCGCTCAGCAGGCCATTCGCCGTTGTGTATCGTGTGGCGCGGCCGTCTTTCATGCGCAGCAGACCGTCGCCATCCGTGCCCACCCATATTGCGCCATCCGGGCTCTGCGCCAGCGAAACCACTGCGCCGCTTGTGGTCACATGATCGAAACGCCCGTTCACCAGGCGCGCCAACCCCGCTCCGTACGTGCCTACCCACAGCCGTCCCTGCGGGTCCTCCAGTAGCGCATTGGTCGCGGCATTCTTCGCCAGCCTGTCGCGATACACGTGGAAACGCCCCGCCCGCATCCGCGTCAGCGTCCCATGCCGGCTCCCGATCCACAGGCTTCCGTCTCGCCCCGGCAGCAGGGAATGAATCCCCTCGCTCGGCAGGCCATCCCTTGCCGTGTACACCCGCACGCGGCCGTCGGGCGCGATCTGGTTCAGTTTGCCTTCCTCCGCAGCGACCCACAGGCTACCGTCGCGCGCTTCCACCGCGCTGAAAATCACGTTGGATGACAACCCCTCCGGCTTTCCCCATACCGTGAATTTCCCTTCCCGCAGCTGCATCAGCCCGCCGTCGAAAAAACCCACCCATAGGCTGTGTTCCCGATCCGCCAGTATAGCGTCCACCGTATGTCCCGGCAGACTGCCGCTGGTGTCCGCCATCTTCAGATCGCCATTGTGGAACCGCGCCAGACCGTATTTCTCCAGCCCAATCCACAAATTGCCGTCTCCGTCGAAGGTCAAGGCGTTAATGTCGTCCCGCGGCAGCCGCGCCGATACGGCTTTCACCACGCCATCCGACTCGCGCGCCAGCCGACCCTCCGCCGATCCCATCCACACCGACCCGTCGGTAGCCGTCGCCAGCGCCGTCAGCGCATTGCTGGGCAGTCCATCCCGTGTTGTAAACGTCCGGAAGAGAGTGCCATCGAAACTGGCCAGTCCCCTGTTCGTCGCAATCCATAGCACTCCAGCCGAGTCACTCGTCAGCCCTGTCACCTCTTCGCCCGGAAGTCCGTCGCGTACGTGCCACACCTGCGCCTCGCCGTCGCACATGCGATTGAGGCCCCGGCCGGTGCCAATCCACACGCATCCGTTCCGCCCCGCCGCCAGCGCTTCAACGTTGTCGTCGGAAAGCCGCGTCTCCGCCCCCTTCCCGCCATTCCCACCCACGGCTGGTGCTTCGCTCGTCCACGTTGTCCAATGTCCGCTTCTTAGGTGCGTCAGCCCGCTGTCGGTCCCGATCCACAGGCTTCCATCCGGCATAGCCAGCAGCCTATGGATATAATTCGCCGGGAGAGCGGGTGTGTTGCGCCGGTCAAACGCCTGGAACTGCACCCCGTCGAAGCGCGCCAGCCCCTCCTCCGTTCCCACCCATAAGTATCCATCCGGCGTTTGCGCGATGGAATAAACAGAAGTTTGCGGCAGCCCCGCATCCGTCGTCCACACCGTCTGGATGTACTGCGAGACCGGTTTGAGCGGATTCAGCGCCGTGGCGCGTAGTGGCCACGCAGCCGCAGTCAGCAGCGCCAACCAACCGCTCCACCTCGCAACTCTGTGCAGACCCACCATCATTCCACCTTATCGGCATAATCCGTTAGTTCTTTCGCCCGCACGGCACCGCAAGTTCTGCTTCCCGAGGTGCCGGCTGGGCAGCAAGTGTGCGATTGATTACTCTAAGGACAAACGAAGCCTGCTTTTTCAATTACTTACGGACCGCTAGATCGCGAGGTTGGGGTTTGGGGAGCAAAGGAACCGAAAACCCGTGTCGTGTTTCCTTATTTAAGGCAGGACGGCATTTGCAGGGCGAATTTATCTTCAATTGGTATAGTCGCGCATTTCCAGGCGGATTTTATCTTTAATTTGTATCGAGATTTTGCCGTGATTTAAGCCGTCTTGCCGGGCGCTTCCGACCTCTGCATTCACAACGCTGAATAGTGCGGCCCACATGGGACAACTATGTCCTTCGGTTCCCCGTGGTGGTGGCGCTACTGAACGAAGATCTTGCGAAGGAAGGCAACACCCAAGACTCTGAAGAGTCAGCTATTGCACTCGTTTGAGGTCCATTATCCAATCCGTTTCCCACGTTTTTCCACCATCGGTTGATTCTGCCTGCTCTCAGTGACATGAGGTGGGTGATCTCGGACCATATGAGCCGTGTGCGGACTGGTTGCGATGGTGCCGGAACAGGGAGCGCAATCCGGCGGGCGTCATGCGGATGCCGCGAGCGGGCCCTTTCAGCACCACGAACAGTGCCGCAGAGCAGGGATCGGGCCGTTCCAGTCGCAGATAGTGATCGAGCGGCTGTGTCGTCTCCGGCGCCAGTGGTAGCAAGCGCAGCTTGCTACCCTTACCTGTAGTTTTGACCGATAACTGGCGCAGACGTTTCAGCGCTATTTGGTGCTCGAATCAGGTCGGCTTGCGCTACCAACAATCGGTCACATAGCTGCGCATGCCGATGATCTCGCTAAACTATTCATTTAACAGGCGGAGTACTTGAGCCTAGACTTCCGGGGACACGGGTGCCGTTCCCCTCCGTGCCTCTCAGATCCTCAGATACGCCAAATAGCGCTGAAACATTTGCGCCAAATAATTCTGAAAACAACACCCTTCGGAGCCTTACTCGTCTATTCCGGACTCGATCTGCTGCGCCGCGAGCAAACGGAAATTCATCCGGAGAAGAACTTGGTGCTACGCCTCTTTCACCGGGCGTTTCCGGTCACAAAAGAATATGTGGGCGGGCAGTTCTTTGTGCGCGGGATGGAGAAGGCCGTTGCGCTACTCCGCTATTCATAGTGCTGCTGCTGGTCGAGACCAGCGACATTCTTTTTGCGGTGGATTCGATTCCCGCGGTGCTGACCATCACGTTGAATGCCTTTATCGTTTATACGTCGAATGTGTTTGCCATTCTGGGGCTGCGCTCCCTGTACTTTGCTTTGGCCGGCCTGATGGAGCGGTTCCACTATCTTCACTACGGGTTATCCATGGTGCTGATTCTGACTGGGATTAAGATGCTGGGGGCGCACCATTTCGACATTCCCACCGAGAGGGCGCTTGCGATCGTGATTTTAGTTTTGGGCGCTTCGATCGTCGCATCGCTTCTGCACCCGGAAAAGCAATCGGCCGAATAGTTCGCTCCGTATGGTCCCAAAAAGTCAAAGATCTCTGACCACAGGCGGGACGCGGAGGACACAGGGGGCCTTACCTTATCGCGATTATGGAAGGTTTGCCCGGAACTTTGGCTGGAGCCAGCAATCGTCGCATCGCACTATCAGTAAACACTAGCCGACTTCATTACTTATCGGGGCAAGTCGGCATCAAGTCACTTTCGTGTAGCGACAATACACCTGGAATCGGACCTGATGTGGTGCGAGTGATCCACAGTTTTCTCTGGCCAGCTGGCGGCGCTCTATCAGTTTCCGCTCGACGACTTGTCGTGCGGTGCGCTCTCAAACCGTTTGCCCATCCATGTTCACGTCGGAACGCAGATGCGCAGGAAATACGCGTTCTTGCCAGTCAGCCCGGTATACCTTCTGACCACACGACGACTCAGACAAGCGGCCTATCATGCGACAATCTTCGGAAGAACGACGCTGAATTGCTGTTTTCAAGTCGGCGTCGCACTATGGAGTACGATGCCAAATACTTCGAAACATTTAGAGCCACGCTGGCCTGCAATGGTTGCTCTGCTTGCCGTGGGCGGATTGCGCTTTTCTCTGCCTGAATCCCTGTCAGCGGGTCCCGACTGGTTGATCATCGTCGTTGTCGGAGTGCTTCTGATTCCCACCGCGTGGGCACGTCAGCGCGGTAAAGATAGCCTCAATAAGCTTTTGGGCTATCTGCTGAGCTCCATCGTGACTATCGACATGATCTGGTCGCTTGGACTGCTGGTCGCGGCTCTACCCGCGCATCGACAGTCTCCTAAGGATCTGTTGCGTTCCGCAGCCGCCTTATGGATTACGAACATCCTGGTCTTTGCCTCGTGGTACTGGCGTTTGGATGCAGGTGGCCCGCGCGAGCGTGAGTTGCGTGGCGTACATACCGACGGAGCATTCCTTTTTCCACAGATGACTCTCGATCAGCAAGCCAAGCGCGAGATGGGAGAGCAATGCTGGAGTCCAGGTTTTGTGGATTACCTTTTTCTCGCCTTCAATACCAGTACCGCATTTTCACCAACAGACTGTCCGGTATTATCAGCATGGGCCAAATTCCTTATGATGGTTCAATCGCTCATTTCCCTGACAACGGTGGCTCTGTTGGCCGCTCGCGCAGTAAATATTCTTTAGCCTCCTTGAATCCTCCTTGACAAGAAAAGTTGTCAATGGTACCGTCTCCTCGTGCTCGACCTCCAAGTCATCGATGATCCGGCAGTGGCGACGTCGGCTTTGGAGCCCATGCGGAGTCGACTCCTCTCCGA
>JBEKPJ010000043.1:0-68625 GCA_049520935.1 Terriglobales bacterium
CGCTCGGCGCGAACAGCAACCCACCGGTCGCCACTTTCGGAAAGGTTGCCGAACAGATCAAGAGCAAGCAATAAGGTTTCCCTGTCGTTTCGCGAAAGGCCACGCTTTGCCGCGTGGCCTTTTTCGCTTGGCGGAGAGCGTTGAGTCCTCGACGGGGAGCGTTCCCGCCGCCCCGCACGACCCGGGTTTCGCTGACGCCTAAGCACGAATCGCCAAGTCTGCGGCCACAAAACTCGCCAGTGATAAACTCTTGCCCATGTCCTGGGTGTGGCGGGTAGCGTGTGTTCTGTTTCTGGCGGCGAGTGCGCAGGCGGCTGCGGTGCCGTCTGCGAACGTCATTCTGATCACCGTCGATACCACGCGCGCCGATCGGATGGGGTTTATGGGCTCGAGGCTGGGACTGACGCCGAACCTCGATGCCCTGGCGCACGATGCGGTGGTGTTTACCAGGGCCTATTCCCAAGCTCCACTAACCGCTCCCTCACACGCCACGATTCTCACCGGAACCTACCCGCAGTACCACCAGGTGAACAATTTCGGAGTTCAGTTGGCGGAGAACCTGCCCTACGCGCCGGCGATTCTCCAGGCCCATGGCTATCAGACCGCAGCTGTGGTCGGCGCGATGGCCCTCGACCCCAAGATGCTGGCTCCCGGCTTTGATCGGGGCTTCCTCACCTATGACGCCGATTTCGGACAGGGAGGCCCGGGAGCCGATCGCTATCATGCCTTCGAACGTCGTGCCGAAGAGGTTGTGTCGCATGCCCTCACCTGGCTGAACGAGCATCCGCAACGGCCGTTCTTTCTATGGGTGCATGTCTACGACCCGCATGATCCCTACGATCCTCCCGAGCCCTATAAAAGCAAGTACGCGTCCGCACCCTATAACGGCGAGATTGCCTACGCAGATTCGGCGCTCGGCAGGTTTCTGAACGAATTGCGCAAGCGCGGACTCTACAATGAAGCCCTGATTGCCTTGATGGCAGATCATGGAGAGGCGCTCGGCGATCACGGAGAAGAAACCCACGGCTTTTTTCTCTACGATGAAACCATTCATGTGCCCCTGCTGATCAAACTGCCGGCCAACGATTCCGCGGGGAAAACGGTGGCTGGAAAACGTATCGAGACTCGGGTCGGGCTGGTGGATGTGATGCCGACGATCTTGCAGGCGGTGGGCATCGAGGTTCCGCAGGAAGTGCAAGGCCAATCACTGGTCGGCATGATGAAATCGTCGGCGGAAGCCGCTGAGGTCCCATCTTCGCCGGATCGGCAGAGCTATGCGGAGTCGGACTATGGCCACGATGCTTACGGATGGAGTTCGTTGCGCGCTTTGCGTACTGGAAAGTACCTCTATGTCAGGGCCCCGCGCCAGGAACTTTATGACCAAACGGCGGACCCGCACGAAGAGCACAATCTGTTCCCATCTTCGACCGCTGTGGGCAGCACGTTGGGTGCGCAACTCGATGCCTTCCGCGAGAAAACGAGCAACAGTCGGGAACTGCCCAGGGCGGTGTTCAGTCCGGAAGCGCAGCAGAAACTGGCCGCTCTCGGATACGTTGCCTCCGACCCCGGCTTGTTGAAGGCGGGCGGCGGAGCGGACCAGGCGGCCGATCCCAAGGACAAAATCGCAACCGGCAACCTGCTGCATCGGGCGAATATGCTTCGCGAGGACGGCCGCTGTCGGGACGCCGTTCCGCTGCTGCGGCAAGTGATTGCCCAAGAACCCGGCATGGCGCCTTCGTATATGAAATTGGGCCAGTGCCTGATGCTGATGAACGATTACGCCCAGGCCGTGCCGGTGATGCGCAAGTTCGCTGAATTGAACCCGGAATCGGCCGACGCGCACTTTCAGCTGGGAGCGGCACTGGTTGCTACCGAGGATTTTGCGGGCGCTGTGCCCGAACTCGAGTACGCGGTGGCCAAGGTGCCGCGATTCGTGAAAGCCAATCTGGTGCTTGCCAATGCCTACACCCGCACGAACCGACTTCCGGAGGCGATCAAGGAGTACAACCAGGTGCTCGAAACGAATCCTGACGACTACATTGCCAACCTGCTTCTGGGGCGCGTTCTACTGCTCTCGGGAGAGGCCGCGGCCGCCCTGCCGAAGCTTAAGAAAGCGGCGATATTGCAGCCGAAAGCGCCCGAGCCGCACCAGTTTCTGAGCAACGCCTATCTTAAATTGGGGCAGGACGCCGATGCCGCGCAGGAGCAGATTGAGGCGAGGCAACTCGCCGCAGGACGGGCGCAGTAAGAGCAGGTCGAAGGTGTTCGTTTCCGGGAAACTCAAAGGCATGCGGCACGTACGCCGTCACCGTCGGTCTGTGGGAGGCGCGCGCCATCGGCCGTTAGGTGTGAGCAATCGATTTCTACCCATGTCCCTGATTCGACATTCTGTATGCTTTCTCTGGCTGGCAGCAAGCGCTCTGGCGGGTACTACCAGGCCGCCGAACGTCATTCTCATCACCATGGACACGACACGCGCCGACCGCATGGGGTTTCTGGGTTCGAAGCGCGGACTTACGCCGAACCTTGACGCGATGGCTCGGCAGGCGGCGATCTTCACGCATGCTTACGCGCAGGCGCCGCTAACCTCGGTATCGCACGCCAGTATTCTCACCGGAACCTACCCACAGTTCCATCAGGTCCTCGATTTCCCTTATCCATTGGCGAACGATCTTCCATACGCCTCCCAGATTCTCCGCGCCCAGGGATATCACACTGCGGCATTTATCGGTTCCCTGGCTCTGGACCCGACCGGCGGCGCTCCCGGTTTTGATCGCGGGTTCGACACCTACGACGCAAATTTCCACGCCGAGGACTTTATGCAGAAGGGTCGTTACCAGAGTATCGAGCGCCGTGGCGCCGAGGTCGTCGCCCACGCCCTGACCTGGCTGCGCGAGCATCCCAAGGGACCTTTCTTCCTCTGGATCCATCTGTATGACGCCCACGATCCTTACGAACCGCCTGAGCCCTACAGGACAAAGTATGCGTCGGAGCCCTATGACGGAGCAATCGCCTACGTCGATTCGGTGGTGGGGAAATTGCTGCGACAGCTAAAAACGCGCGGGCTCTACGACGGCGCGCTGATCGCGATAACGGCCGACCATGGCGAGTCGCTGGGGGCCCATGGCGAAGATACGCACGGAATTTTTCTCTACGATGAAACCATCCAGGTGCCGCTTTTGATCAAGCTGCCGCGCCCGGGTTTGGCGGCCAAACGATCGACAGCAGAGCTTTCCGCTGGCCAGCGAATCGACAGTCGCGTGGAACTGATCGATATCCTCCCGACATTGCTGCGGGTGACAGGAATTGAAATTCCGAGCGAAGTGCAAGGCGAGTCGCTTTTGGCATTAATCGAGGCCGGTGCTCGAAAAGGCGACGCCGCGCCGGAGTCCTGGCGCGACCGGCCAGCCTATGCGCAGGCGGATTATCCTCATATCGCGTACGGATGGAGCGCGCTGCAATCGCTGCGGACCGGGAAATATCTGTACATCCAGGCGCCGCGGCGAGAACTCTATGATGCGGCCGCGGACCCGAAGGCGGAACACGATTTGTCGTCGGTTTCCCCGGCGGTAGCGTCCACCTTGGCAGGGCAGCTAGCTTTGTTGCGACAGAAAACGAGCAGTACAAGGGAACTTGGCAAGCCGGCCACGGACCCGGACGTAGAAGCAAAACTGGCCGCACTCGGATATATTGCATCGAGCCACGATTCGAAGGCAGAGGCACCGGGCGCGGAATCCGATCCCAAGGACAACATCGAAACCATGCAGCTGGTCCACCGCACTACCCGTCTTCTTGAGGATCAGCGTTTCGCTGACGCGGTCCCCTTGCTGCAGCAATTGCTGGCCAAGAAAGCGAATGCGCCCATCCTTTATAGCAAGCTCGGCGAATGCTATTTGCATCTGCACCAGTACGACCAAGCGCTGCTGGCACTCCACAAGGCGCTGGAATTGAATGCGGACTCCCTTATGGTGCAGATGGATCTCGGCCTGGCCCTGGTCGAGGCCCAGGACTTCGCTGCGGCCGTGCCGGAACTGGAACGCGTGGTTGCCAGGGCGCCGCGATCCGAGCAAGGGCATCTGGTGCTCGCAAACGCTTATACCCACACAAACCGCCTGCCCGAGGCGATCAAGCAATACGAAGAGGTACTCGCGGCCAACCCCGACCACTATCTAGCCAACCTGCTCCTGGGGCGCGCTCTCGTGCTCGTGGGAGAGGCCACTGCAGCCATCGCGAAGCTGAAGAAGGCGGCTGTGCTTCAACCGAACGCAGCGGAACCACACCTGGCACTCAGCAACGCCTATCTCATGCTGGGCGATGACGCGGATGCGGCGCAGGAACAGATCGAAGCCAGGCAACGGATTCCTGGTGCGCAGTAAGCGGCGGAAGCAAATCTGGGAAGTTGCCGGAATGGGCGGCGGATGACGGCGCTCATGACCAGGGACTCGCTGCAAGCGAATGCAGGCCTCGCCGAACCCCGAGTCTCGAGTATCAACAGAAGGAGGCGTTTCGCGAAAGAAATTCCGAAACGCTCCTTATGTTTGCGCCTTTGGTCCGAGCGCGCGACGTGATGCCGTCTGCAGAGCGACGGCGAACCGAAGCCTCCCCGAGCAGGGTCCGATCTAGGCGCTGACGCTCAAGCCATTGCCTGAACTGGTGGTAGCACCAGAATTCAGCAGGTTGAGGATCAGCTCATAGTTGTTCTGGGAGCCGAGATTGATCGTAAGTGGATTGCCCGCGCTTACGCTGCCCTGATTGGAACCCGAGGTCTGCGTTGCTGAGCCGTCGCTGCCAAGGTTGATGGTGATCTCTTCGGGAGAAGACGAAGCCGGCGATGAGCTGCTGCCCTGTCCGAGGTTGATGATCAGTTCCGGCGTGGTCGAGCTATTCGCTGCGCTGGTACTGGATGCCGCTCCCAGATTGATCTGGATTTCTTCGGGCGACGAAGCGGACGATGAACCGCTCCCCTGTCCGAGATTGATGACCAGTTCCGGCGTCGCCGAGCCGTTCGTTGCGCCCGTACTCGATGCGCTTCCCAAACTGATCTGGATTTGTTCGGGAGCGGACGCGGAACTGCTTCCCGGATCGATATTGATGACAACTTCGGGCGTCGCCGATGTGCCGGACCCATTCGACGAGCCATTGCTGGCAGCCGCGCTTCCCAGGTTAATGACGATTTCGGTCGGATTGGAAGTGTAGGCGGAAATAGCCGACTGGGCTTGCTGGTTCTGCCCGCCGTAGGTGCTTTCAAGACTCGCAAAAGCCGATTGGGCTCCGGAGAGGTCGCCGTTCTGCAGCGCCTTGCCGATAGCCGCGAAATCCGTAGACCGGTCCGTTCTCTGAAACGTTTGTCCGTTCTTGTTGGGCCCGCTTTGTCCAAGCGCAACCAGGGTGCTGTAGTCCTGTTGTGCCGCGCTCAGGTTGCCGCTTTGCAAGTCTTGTCCTAGTTGCGCAATGTCAGCCTGCTTCTGCTGCCGGTAGGCTTGCAGTTGCTGATAGATCGAAGACCCGCTGTTGGTTGGGGAGGTGCCGCTGGCCTGGTTGCTGAGGTTTACCACGGCCGCCGCCGCGACCGGAGTCGCCGCCGTTACAGGAATCGCCTTACCGGTGAGCGTCGCGAAAGCCGCTTGCGCTCCCGCCAAATCGCCGGACTGCAACGCTTGGCCGATCGAGGTGAATGCCTGATCCTTGCTGGACTTTGCAAAAGGGTCAGAACTCGCGAACGGCCCGCTCTGCCCCAGCGCGACCAGGGCATTGTAATCTTGTTGCGCGTTGTTCAGGTTCCCGCTCTGAAGATCGCTACCGAGTTGCTGAAGATCGGCCTGGCGACTCTGGTAGAAGCCCTGGAGTTCCTGATAGATCGACGAACTGGAAACTGCCGCGGTTGACATGCATTCCTCCGGATTGCGGGTCGTCCGCTATTCCAACCCTAGCGGCGCGCCGTACAGAACTCATCGGCCGAACCAGAGAATGGTTTAGTAGGAACGGAGAGTTACCAAGGGGTGTTACGGGAGCGCGACCAAGCTCACATGGAGTTTCGCGCCGCTGGGGCTTGTCCGACGACAGAAACCAGCCTGCGCTTGATTAGGCTGCACGCGCGCGTGGCACTGGCGCAAGAGCCGCTTGGTCGCGGAACCTCTTCGCCGCGGCAATGCCGAGCGCCACGAACAGCGCCATAATGATGATCTGAGTGACGAAAAACGGGGGTTCTCTTAGCGTGGGTGCCAGCGCTTTGAGAGTCGGCACCTTCTCGAACGGCTGCACAATCAGAACGAAAACATTCAGCTAAAGGGCAATGACCGCGCTGATGGCATAGGCGCGTTGCCACCCGCCGACCAGGTGACGGCGGTAGCGCGCGACAATGGCAATTGAGAGCACCACCAGCGAGATGATGCCGATGGCGATGCCCGGCGTAAAGCCCTTGAACGGGAAGAAGAACCCGGTGTCGCTGGTGGCGACCGTCGTCACCAGAAACAACGCTGTCCAGCCATCGAACCTCTTCGCCGACAGAAGACCGAGTGCCACCACCAACCCTTACAAGATCCCCACTAGGCTGATTGCAACGTGCACAAGAGTTAGAGTTGTCATAGGGAAAATCGCAATGCCCCTCCTCTCAGGGTGGGGCGATAGTATCATGACTGCGGGGCAAGTTTGCGAGCTGGCGATTGGCGTCGCCGGCACTCACGGCCGCCGCTTGGCAGCATCCGAGCCCCTGGCGAGAACCATGCCCGGTTCCCCTAGAACCCGTCGCAAACTCATTAGGGGAGCGCGCGCATGATTTTCAACCTGCTCGCGAGCGGCCCGAGCGGCCCACGAGCACCACGAGCAGGCTCCTATTTCCCTATTTGAGGCGCGGCAATTATAATCACCGTTCGCCGTAATCCGGGTTGAATGCTGACGCAAGGCAACGCCGAGGCCAGGAACACGCATCGTTCCTGACGAGGCTTACCCGTCAGTGGCTGGCGGCCAAACCAACGGCCGGTCGCCAGGCGGCATTCCCCGTGAGGCGTAATTACAAACATGAAAATAATTGTCCGTTTCGTTCTGGTTGTTCTTTCGCTGCTAGCTGTCGCCTCTGCCCAGTCCACTCCGATTGATGTCTCCGCTGGCTATTCCTACTTCAACTTTACGCAGCCGTTGAGTTCGCAAACCCCTTCCGAGCAGCTCACGATGAATGGTGGGGATTTTTCCGCCGCTTTCTTCAGGATCCATCATCACTTCTCTCTTGAGGCCAACGTCAGCGGCCACTTTGTGACCAACTGCGCCGGCACTACCAATAACGCCGGCACTAACAGTACGACCTGCAGCGATGTGTCCTACATGTTTGGGCCACGCTATACCTACGGGGATCACTCCAGTCGCATCACGGTATTTGCCCACGTCTTGGCCGGTCAAGACCGGGCAAATCTTCTGGGGAACTACTCGGGTGGGAGCGGAATCACCGTGACCGACACCTCGTTCGCTTTAGCCGCCGGAGGTGGTATCGACTACTGGTTCACGCGACACGTCGGAATTCAGGCCGGCCCCTTCGACTATCTCTACACCAACCACTTGAACAACAGTGGCGCGGCTGCCCAAGGCAGCGTGCGCGCCGCCGGCGGCGTCGCTTTCCGCTTTGGCGGCAACCTGCCTCAAAGTGAGCCCAAAGCTCCCAAGGAGCCGAAGGCGCAGTCCGAATCTCATCGCTCGTGGACACACCCGTGGCACAAGACCACTTCTGCTCCGGCCGAGGCGCCCCCGACTGTGGCCACCAATCGGCCCGTCCAGACTACTCAACCGGTGCAGACTGCTCAGCCGCTGAACCTGCCCAGTCACGGCATGGCGATCCATTCGTTCGGCGCCGTAGTAGGGCCGCAGGAATTCGATGGAGCCAAAGTCTTGCAGCTCGAGCCAGGAGGCGTTGCCGAAATGGCATCCGTGCACGTCGGCGATATGATCAAGTCGGTTGACGGCAAACCGGTTCGGACGCCCATGGAACTGGCAGCGGAACTGTCGGACAAGTCGGGAAAAGTCCGCATCGGCCTGCAGCGCGGCGATCTTTCGGTAGAGACGCTAATTTTGCTGGGAGCGCACTGAGCACGATCCCCTGCGTGATCTGAGACTCGGACTCGGCTCGAAACCAAGTAGAGGGATGGTGCGCCCGGAGAGATTCGAACTCCCGACCTACAGCTCCGGAGGCTGCCGCTCTATCCAGACTGAGCTACGGGCGCGTACAGCAAGTGTACATCGCGAGTGCGGAAAGCCTCAATGGTCCCCTCGAGTTTCGCTGCCGAGTCGCGCCGGTCGTCACCAGCTAGCAGCCTCCAACTTTCCAGAACCGTTCGTCCTGGTAATCAAGCATCAAGAGCCGGTTGCGCGGGTCGTGACGTTTGCCGCAATTGGGACAGGGAATGAAGCTGCGGATATGCATCCCGCGGCGGTCGTAATCCTCGGCGACGGCAAAGCTGGTGCCGCAACTGCAAGGGATTAGGAACATGCGAAGGCGGTTGTCGCCGTGAGCACCGGTGTGGGGCTTGCTTGGCTTCATGTCGCGTTCAAGGGTTAATCTCCTGGCGCGTGCGGGGCTCAGCTTTCAATGGCCGCCATCGAACCCTTTTTTCGCCGATTCGATGGCAGAATCTTCTTCCGCAAGCGCAGTGATTTCGGGGTTACTTCCACGAATTCATCATCGGCTATGAATTCGATGGCCTGTTCTAGATTGAGATTGCGGAAAGGCACCAAACGGATCGCCTCGTCGGAGGTCGAAGCTCGCATGTTGGTCAGTTTCTTCTCGCGCACGATGTTGACATCGAGGTCCGTGTCCTTGGCGTTTTCCCCAATGATCATGCCTTCATAAACGTCGATGCCGGGACCGGCGAAAAGTATCCCCCGCTCCTGCAAATTGTAGAGAGCATACGAAGTGGTAACTCCGGGCCGGTCGGCGACCAGCGCACCCGTCGGACGATGCGGAATTTCTCCCTGCCATTCGATGTATCCATCAAAGAGCGCATTCATCACGATGGTGCCGCGGGTGTCGGTGAGCAGCGTGCTGCGCAGTCCGATCAGTCCCCGGCTGGGCACGCGGAATTCCACGCGCACGCGACCGTAGCCATGATTGTGCATGTTGGCAACTTCGCCTTTGCGCGAGCCCACGTGTTCCATGACCACGCCGACGAATTCCTCGGGGATATCGACGGTGAGATGTTCCCTTGGCTCCATCAGCTTGCCATCGATGCGTTTGGTGACAATTTCGGGCTTGCCGACCATCAGTTCGTAACCTTCACGGCGCATCATCTCGATCAGAATCGAAAGTTGCAACTCGCCCCGCCCGAGAACTTTGAACGAGTCGGTGCTGCCGGTCTCTTCCATGCGCAGGGAGACGTTGGTGAGCAGTTCTTTCTCGAGGCGTTCGCGGAGATTGCGCGACGTAACTAGGCTGCCTTCGCGTCCGCAGAACGGAGAAGTATTGATGGTGAACAGCATCCCAATCGTAGGCTCATCGATGACAATCGGAGGTAGAGGTGCGGGGTTCTCGGCGCTGGTAATGGTCTCGCCAATGGTAATGCCTTCAACGCCAGCCACGGCGATGATATCGCCGAGCGAGGTCTCCGTAATGTCGGTCCGCTTGAGTCCGGAGAAGCTGAAGAGTTTGGTAATCTTGGTTTTGTGAAACGAGCCGTCGCGTTTGGCGATGGCAACGTCTTCTCCCGTCTTCATGGTTCCGGAAAAAACGCGCGCGATGGCGAGACGCCCGAGGTAGTCGCTGTAGTCGAGGTTCGCGACCAGAATTTGCAGGGCGCCTTGGGCGTCCCCTTGCGGAGCGGGGATGGTATCGACGATCGCCTCAAACAACGGCCGCAAGTCTTCGCCCTGCGCTCCCTGATGCAAGGCGGCGGTGCCGATCTTGGCGTTGGTGTAGAGAACGGGGAAATCGAGCTGATCTTCCTTGGCGTCGAGATCAATAAAGAGGTCGTACACCTCGTTCAGCACTTCCTGCGGACGGGCGTCGGGCCGATCGATCTTGTTAACGACGAGGATCGGCTTCAGATGTGCCTCGAGCGCTTTGCTCAGCACGTAGCGGGTTTGCGGGAGCGGTCCTTCGCTGGCGTCAACGAGCAGCATGACGCCGTCGACCATCTTGAGGGCTCGCTCTACTTCGCCGCCAAAGTCGGAGTGGCCCGGCGTATCCACGATGTTGATTTTCACTCCCGCATAGAACACCGCCGTGTTTTTGGCCAGAATCGTGATGCCGCGCTCGCGTTCCAGATCATTCGAGTCCATGACGCGCTCCGCCACGGTCTCGTTGTCGCGGAACGTGCCACTCTGGCGCAGCATGGCGTCAACCAAAGTGGTCTTGCCGTGATCCACGTGGGCAATAATAGCGATATTGCGAATACCTGGGTTCAGATGGAAAACTCCTCGGGCTGCCAAATTCCGGCCTATCACTACTCTACTATGGCGGGGGCCGCAGCGGGACGGTCGACCCACTCACGGCCGCTCGAGCGATCATCCTGGTCGCGGGGAACGCGGCGGATCGACCACCTTCGGCGTCTGACCCTTGACGCTCGCCACGCGCTCAACGAGCATGAAAGGTACCGATGAAATTCATGAGCCTTGGTGTCACCCTTCTGCTCATCTGCTCTGCCTGGCAGTCCGTGCCCCAGGCAGCCCTGGCCGAACCGATGAAGACCTCAGCCCCCGCCGCCTGGCCGGCGAGTCTCCCGGTCTACGACCACATCGTGATCGTGATTGAAGAGAATAAAGACTACGAGCAAATCATCGACAACCCGGCGGCACCGTATATCAATGGCATCCTGCGCGCTCAGGGAGCGAGTTTTACGCACATGTACGCCGAGGAGCATCACAGCGAAGGTAACTATTTCCATCTCTTCTCCGGGAGCAATCAGAGCACCGGATTTACCGATGCGATCCCGGCGAAATGTTTCACAAGCAGCAATCTCGGAGAACAACTGATCCGCGCCGGCCGCTCCTTTCAAGGCTATTCCGAAGGTCTGCCCGCAATTGGATTCAGCGAGAAAGGACAAGGCAACTACGCCCGCAAGCACGTTCCCTGGGTCAGTTTCTGCAATCTCCCGCATGGCAAGACGGTCGCCGATTCCTCCAACCTTCGCTTCCGGGAGGACTTTCCTACGAACCACAATCTGCTGCCGACGGTGTCCTTTGTGATTCCCAACCTGGTCAATGACATGCACGACGGCGTGGTGCCTTCGAGCATCGCCACCGGAGACGTCTGGCTGCGCGATCAACTTGACGCCTATTACCACTGGGCCATGCAGCACAACAGCCTGCTGATTCTGACTTTTGACGAGAGCGGTGCAGCTCCACTATTCGGCGGCTCGACCAATCCTGCGGCTCTCCGTCGGGACCGATGAAATCGAATTGCCACAATCTTCGCCGGTGCTCATATCTTGCCTGGCGATTATGGTGAGGGAAGGGGCATCAATCACGTGAGCATCCTGCGCACTCTCGAGGCAATGTACAAGCTGAATCCGTCGGGAGCGCGGCCGGAGTTGGCGCAAAAAGCCGGAATCACCGATGACCGCGTCATCACCGACATTTTCGCTACCGGCCATTGAGGAGCCGGATATCTAGCCTGACCACCGCCCGGTCGATCTCGCCCGCGGGCAACAGCCTTCGGGGCTTTCCGAAGCGCGAAATCCGGTAGACTGAATGCGTCTTCGCACTTCATGCGCCGAGATCGTAGCTCGCCCCTTCGCCAATCCTGCGCCCGCTGCATCGTTGTCTTCCTACTATGGGGGTGTAGTTTCTGTTCCGCGCAGCAACCCGGGGCAGAATCGGTTCCGCCTCCTGACGCTCCCCACGCAAGCACCCCGCCCAAGCCCTTTTTGGCCCGCTGGGCCGATTTCTACCGCCAAGACTGGTGGCCGCCGCCAGCTTCTTCGGCCTCTTCCGAGCCTGCGCCGGCGCGTCGAGGCTTGCCCTCGCCGCTCGATTCGCCGCCCCTGCCCAACTCCGACTGGTCTTATGGCGGAGCCCCGGTCCTCGGCGAACCCGACACCAACAGCTATCCGCTGATGACCGCCATCAACCAGGCCAAGAGCCGTACCAAGTTTTATGGATGGGTTGAGCCGACCCTGAATTTCAGCACTTCGACAAGCAGCAACGCGCCCGAAGCCAACGACGTGTACTCCAATCGTTTTGAGCTCAATCAGATCGTTCTCTATGCGGAACGCCTGCCTGATTCCGTGCAGCAAGATCATCTCGACTGGGGCTACCATCTGACTGCCCTTTACGGCACCGACTATCGTTACACCACCGGGAAAGGTTACTGGAGCGGCCAATTACTGACCGATCATCACGAATACGGCTTCGATCCTACGTTGGAGTATGTGGATATCTACATTCCGCAAGTCGCCCAGGGATTGAATCTGCGGCTCGGCCGATTCATCTCGGTGCCCGGCATCGAGGCGCAACTTGCTCCCAATAATTACATCTTCAGCCACTCGTTGCTCTATGCAATCGACCCGTTTACTGACACCGGCTTGATGGCGACCGTGAAGTTGAATGACCAATGGCTGGTGCAACTCGGCATCACCGCGGGGCACGATGTTGCGCCCTGGACTTCGGAGGCCAAGCCCTCCGGCACTGCCTGCTTGAGTTACACGACGAAGTCGGTGAATGACAACTTCTATCTCTGTGCCAACGGCATCAACGACGCTAAATACGCCTACAACAACCTGCAGCAGTATGACGCCACCTGGTATCACAAGTTTTCGAAGACCGTCCACATGGCCACCGAGTCCTGGTATATGTACGAGCGGGACGTGCCCGCGCTAGCGGGCAATCTCAAGCCTGAAAAGGGTGCCAATGGCGCCGATTGCCTGCCCGGAGAGCAGCGTTGCACGGCTCCGGAGTACGCGGTGGTCAATTTTCTGCAAAAAGAACTCTCCGCTCACAACTTTGTTTCGTTTCGCAGCGACTTTCTCGACGACAAAAAAGGTCAGCGCACAGGATACGCGACCAAATACTCGGAAAACACCATCATGTGGTGTCACTGGTTTGGCACCACGGTTCAACTGCGTCCTGAACTGCGCTTCGAGCGCGCCTGGCTTCAGAAGGCCTACGATACCGGCCGCCGGCAGAGTCAGTTCACGGCTGCGAGTGACCTGATTTTCCACTTCTGATCCACTCCCGCGGCCCCAATTCCCTGGCTCATCGAACCCGGCACGAACGCGAACGAAAAATGAACTTCCGAGTCTGCGGCCCGCAGGCGTAGCGCGGTACATTTAGGGACAGGACAATCTACCTGTTCCCCATTTTCATGACCCTGAGGTTCTCCGAATGATGGTTCCGACGAGCCGCCTTTCCAGGATGCATCTGCCCCATTGCTCGGCCAGCGCGCGCCTCCGATTCTCCGCCCTGCGCGAGCGCCTGCGGAGCATTTCGCCGTGGGTGGCCGCGGTTGTGCTGCTCAGCGCCTCCTACTGTCCGGCGCAAAACTATGATGGCCCGGCGGAATTGCCCCGCGTGACGGTGCCGACGGAGATGTCGGGCACGCCCGCTTCAGGTTCCATCCTTAACGTAAATGGCGGAGGCGATCTACAATCGGCGCTGAACAGTGCCCAGTGTGGCGACGTTATCCAGTTGCAGGCCGGTGCGACCTTCAGCGGGCCGTTCATCCTGCCCGCCAAAAACTGCGACATCGACCACTGGGTGTGGATTGTCACCAGTGCTTACGCCGCGCTGCCGGCCGAAGGGCATCGCGCCACACCCTGTTACGCGGGAGTCGCTTCGCTCGCAGGCCGCCCGCAATATGGCTGCGCCAAGCCGGCCAAAGTGATGGCGACGGTGCAAATGCCGATGAACGGGGACGGTCCCTTCCGGTTGGCACAGGGCGCCAGCTTCTACCGCTTCATCGGACTCGAAATCATGCGTCCGGCTGGAGTTGCATTGCCGGCCCGTCTGATCTCGACGCAGCACAACTCCGACCACATCATCGTCGATCGCTCGTGGCTGCACGGGGCGACGCAGGATGAAACTTACGTCGGCGTCAGTCTGGACGGCATGACCAACGGAGCAGTGATCGATTCCTACTTCAGCGATTTCCATTGCATTTCGACCACCGGTCTTTGCAGCGACGCGCAAGCGGTTGAGGGTGGTGTGAGCGACACGCAGGACGGTCCTTTCCTGATCCAGAACAACTTTCTCGAAGCCGCGGGCGAAGCGGTCATGTTCGGTGGCGGGGCGGCCACGTTGACTCCGGCGGATATTGAGATTTTGGGCAACCATTTTTGGAAGCCGTGGCAGTGGATGCCCGGCAACCAGCCCTTTGTCGGCGGCCCGAACGGCAATCCCTTCGTGGTCAAGAATCACCTTGAACTGAAGAATGCAGTTCGTGTGCTTGTGGACTCGAATCTAATGGAAAACAACTGGGGCGGCTTTACGCAAAGCGGATACGGCATCTTGCTCAACCCCAAGAACCAGCACAGGCGCGACGGCGGCAACATGTGTCCACGCTGTGAGGTCACCGATATCACGGTTCGCTATTGCTATATTTCGCACGCGGGCGGCGGAATGAGCATGGCCACGACCATCTCGGGTAACGGCAAAAATGGGGGCCAAGGCCTGGCCGGTGCGCGTTGGAGCATTCATGACATCGTTCTCGATGATCTCAGTGTGAAGTACGTGGGCGACGGCGATGTCTTGTTGCTGGCCAACACCTGGACCAAGAACGCGCTCAATTCCGTCACCATCAATCACATCACCGGATTTCCCGATCCGACCACGCACATGATGTTCGTCGGAAACACGGTTCCAACCAACGCCATGTATGGATTGGTCTTCACCAACAATCTGCTGACGACGGCCCAGTATCCGGTATGGAACGTGGGAGGGAAGGACAGCTGTTCCCGACGTGACGTGCCGCTGACCAGCATCGAGGAATGTTTCAAAACCAGCACGTTCCTAAACAACGGGTTGATCGCGACCCCGCCGCAATTTCCTCCATCGACCTGGCCGGCGAATAATCTGTTCCCGCAAACCGTCGCGGATGTCCAATTCGCGAATTTCAACAACGGGGATGGTGGAGACTACGAACTTCTCCCCAGCAGTCCCTTCAAGAACGCCGGCACCGACGGCAAAGATCTCGGCGCCGATATCGTGGGCCTCAATGCTGCACTGGCGAACGTCGAATAGTGCAGCGGAAGACCTGGAATGGCGGACACCGCGGCCCTTGCCGGCCGCGCCAGGCCCGATTCGGGCCACTCCCGGTTCCAACCCGGAACCGCGACCGTGGTCGAAACCGTCGCCGGCAACGCCCGGGCCGGCGTTTGCGAAGCGGGCCGAAGTTGCTGGCTGATCGGCGCGACCCACAGTCCCCAGCCTTTCCCCTCCCGGGCGCTCCCAAGTGGACAACTGTTTTGAAACGTTTGATATTGCCCAACGGAATCCGCAACTGAGGAGTCACTCCATGAGGGGCCTGCTCCTGCAAATTGCCCCGTTTCTACCCATCGTCGCCGCCATCGGTTTGCCTTGGGACTCGCATCTCTCGCCCGGTGGGGGGAGACGATCACTGGCCATGCCTTTCTCGAACGAAACTGCGACCCGGCGGCGAGCGACAAACTAGCGCCCACCGCCGGTTTCTAGCAACTCTGCGGCGATTTCAGGAATTACTTTCGCCTCTGCTCGCAGGCGATACCAGACGATGATCGCGAACAGCGAGAACAGGAAGATGATGGTTGAGATGGCGTTGATTTCTGGGGTGATGCCTCGGCGGAGGCGGCCCCAGATTTCCAGGGGAAGCGTGTTGTCCCGGCCAATCAGGAAGAAGCTTACGGCGATCTCGTCGAGCGAGAGGGTGAAGATGAGCAGGGCGGCTCCGATGATCGAGAGCTTTAGATTGGGGACGGTGATGCGCCAGAAAGTTTGCCAGTAAGTCGCCCCTAGATCTAAAGAAGCTTCTTCTTGGGCGCGGTTCAGCTTCTGCAACCCGGCGAAGACCTCGGTGGTGGCTACGGAGATGAGAGCGGTGCCGTGTCCTAAGACGATGGTGACCAAGCTTAGTCGGACTCCGGATACTCGGAACAGCATGAGTAACGAGAGGCCGGTGATGATTCCCGGCAGAATCAGCGGCAAGAGAACCAGTCGGCGGAAGAGGGCTTTGCCGGGGAATTGCGCGCGATCGAGAGCCAAAGCGGCGGGGATTCCAAACAGGAGTGCGATGAGCATCGCCGCCGCGGCTACGATCAGGCTGTTGAGAACTGAATCCCAGATGGGGGCGTCCTGGAACAGAACCCGATACCAGTCGAGGGTTAGGTCGTGCGGGGGGAACCCGCCAACGCCTTGTCGGTTGAAGGAATAAAGGATGAGGATGCAAATGGGGAGATAGAGAAAGGTGAACACGGCTAGGGCGTGAGCAGTTAGCCAGCGTGGGCGTGGAACGATCTGGGGTCGGGAAATCTTCATCGCAAAGCGTGGGCAGTCCAATTCCGCAAAAAGCCAGTCGCTCGAAGCAGGGTCAAGCCGGCGGACAACTGCAAGCCGAGGCGAACGACCTTGGGTCGCATTTCCCGAACCGGCAGGATCAGGCTGCCAAGCCGAACCAGTTCGCTGATCCATCCGCCGGCGCGGCAAAATATGGCCGCCAGCGCGTAAGACAAAACCGTCAGCCAGGGTCTGCCTGTATCCTCGCCGGCTTCCGCCCCATGCCCGGGGGCGAAGGCGGCGACCGAACCGGATCCAAGCCAGGCCACCGGGAGGAAACCGGGATGCAGAACGGGGCCAATCTTCCACCATCGGATCGCCTCCCGCAGCGGTTTCACGCGTCCCCAGCAATCGCCGGGTACGACGCCGCCTGCGGCAAGCAAACGCATGCTTTTGCTCATGAAAAACTCCACTTCTTCTCCAGTCGCTCGGAGAAAATGATCAGGCTCAGCACCAGCGCCAGCATGCAGAGGGAGATGGCCGCGCCGAGGGGCCAATCGTAGGCGGCCCCGAACAGGCTCACCACGATGTTCGAGATCATGACGCCGCTTGGTCCGCCGAGCAGCAGAGGCGCGAGAAAATCTCCCAGGCTCAGGACGAAGGCCAGGGTTGCTCCGGCGAGCACTCCGGGGATGGAGAGGGGAAAGATCACGCGCCAGAAGGTTTGCCCGGGCGTCCCTCCGAGGTCATGGGAAGCCTCGACCAGGTTTCTCGGAATGTGTTCGAGGGATGCGTAGATGGGAAGAAAGGTAAACGGAGTATAGATGTGCGTCAATGTAAGCACAACCGCGAACGGGCTGTAGAGGAGGAAGTCGAGGGGATGCGTAGTCATGTGAACATATTGCAGCAACGTGTTCAAGACCCCGTCTGTGCCTAGAATGGTCTTCCAGGCGTAGGCGCGGACGAGGTAACTCACCCATAGCGGAATAATTACCAACTGATAGTAGAGATCCTTTCTTCCCCCCGCGTGGAAGGAGAGGAAGTAGGCGAGCGGATAGCCCAGCAGCATGGAGAAGAATACGACGCGAATGGCGATCCCCATGGAGCGGAGAAGCGTTTGCCAGTAGAGGGGCTTGGTCAGGAGGTCATGGTAGTTCTGCAAATTCCAGGAGTGGACGATCGTGCCCGACTCGGAGACGGACCAGAAGCTGTAGCAGAACATCAGCAGATACGGCACCAGGAGAAAAACGGCGACCCACACGAGCGGGGGGACGGTGACGGCGGTGCGGTAGGCGCGGGAGAACATCAGCGAGGCTCCTTGGCGAGGGAGGCGAGGTCGGTTGCGCGAACTGGTATGGCATCCGCGGCTGAGAATTCGAATTCCAGCGGACCGCCAGGCAGATCGCGGCTGGCGGTGCGGACGGTGAGGATCAACCCGCCATCGCACTCGACGCGCAGCAGATCGGTTGCTCCGTGGAATGCCTGATCGCGAATCCGGGCGCGAAAGCGAATATTCGGAGACGCCTGGGTAGAGCTGATGGCTGGAGGTGCAATCTTGGCCAATCGAATGCACTCCGGGCGCAGCGAGAACAGGGTCTCGCCATCGGGCAGGGATGCGGGCCACGTGAGCCGGTCGCACATCGCCGTGCCTCGCACAATATCGGCTTTCAGCAGATTGGTGTGTCCGATGAATTGCGCCGTGTAGGAAGTCGCAGGGCGGTTGTAGATCTCGCGCGGGCTGGCCACCTGCTCGAGCTCTCCCGAGCGCAGCAAGGCGATGCGATCCGACATCACCATGGCTTCCTCCTGATCGTGCGTGACGAAGACGAAGGTGATGCCGACTTCGCGCTGCAGGGCCTTGAGTTCGACTTGCATTTGACGGCGCAGGTTGGCGTCGAGCGCGGAGAGCGGTTCATCGAGCAAAAGCAGCCGCGGACGATTTACTAACGCGCGGGCGAGGGCGATGCGTTGCTGCTGGCCGCCGCTGATCTTGGAGGGCTTGGACTTGGCATATGCCGACATTTTGACCTTCGCGAGCGCCTCGCTGACACGCGACAGGATCTCAGGGGTGGGACGCTTTGCGATCTGCAATCCGTAGCCGACGTTCTGTTCTACGGTCATGTGCGGGAAAAGTGCGTAATGCTGGAAGACAGTGTTTATACGGCGGCGATAGGGAGGTTCGGTATCGAGACGTTCGCCGGACATCCAGACTTCCCCGGAGGTGGTATGTTCGAAGCCGGCGAGAATTCGCAGCAAGGTGGTTTTTCCTGAGCCGCTTTCGCCCAGGATGGTGAGGAATTCGCCTTCGGCGATTTCGAGCGAGACGTCACGTAACACCACGTTCTTGCCGAAGTGCTTGGCGACGGAGCGGATGGAGAGCAGGGCGGGATTGGGGGGACTGCTGGCGTCGGGCACGGATTCCGCAATGGTTTTCATGGCTGCTTGTTTGGTGCTGGCTTGCCGCATTTTGCCGGCGACCGCACCCGGGCACACCGTGCCCGCTGGTCTCTGCTATTGGGTTGTTTTGACTTCGTTCCAGATTTCGTTGTATTTGGCACGGCGCGGGACGTTTTGCCAGAAGTAGATGCGCTTCTGGTAATTATCCACGTCGTCGAGATGCAGACTTTTCACTTCTTCGGCCGTCATATCCCGCGCGGCGTGGGGGTTGGCGGGCGTGTAGCCAGTCACATCGGTGACCCTTTTCTGCGTGTGCGGCTGGATCATGAATTCGAGAAATTTATAGCCCAGTTCCTTGTTTTCGCTGCCGGCGGTGATCATGAGGTGATCGATCCATCCCGTGGTGTTCTCTTTCGGAATGATCTCGCCAGCCGGGAAATTGCTTTTGCGCAACTGGTTGGTCATGAGCGGCCAGCCCATCGCGATGACGACTTCGTGGTTTTGGAAAAGGTTGGTAAGCTCGCCGCCGGTGGACCACATTTTGCGAATGTTGGGTTTCAACTCCACGAGCTTGTTTTTGACCTTCTCGAGTTCATCGTCGCTGAGGTTATAAAGGTGACCGGGATCGGGTTGATCGTAGCCGAGCACCTGCGCGGCCATATAGACAGTGGAAAGATCATCCCACACGGAAATTTTTCCTTTCAGCTTCGGGTCCCACAGCACGCTCCAGTGATCCGGAGGCTGGGAAAATGCGGTCGTGTCATAAATCATGGGGTCGGGTCCCCACATGAAGGGTACGCCGTAGACCTCGCCTTTGACGCGAACCAGCGAAAGGGAAGTGAGTTGCGGCGACAACTGGCCGTAGCTGGGCAGTTTGCCGAGATCGAGCGGCGCGGCGAGCCCGGAGGTGGCAATCATGGTCGCCACGTCGCTGGAGGGAGAGATCACGTCATAATTGCCGGAACTGCCGCCGCGTAATTTCGCGACCAGTTCGTCGCTTGATCCCATGTAGGAAGCCGATACCTTGCATTGGTTCGCCTCTTCGAAAGCCTTTATGTAGGTGGGGTCGGCGTAGCCCTCCCACACGAGGAGGTTCAGCGTGGGAGTTCGTTTGGCGCAGGATGCACAGAACAGGACCAGTAACGTCGCGAACAGCGAGAGAAGCGGCTTCGAAGATCGTAACTCGCGTGACATGGTTTGTTTCTTCCTCATTTTCTTTCGGCCGTGGCGGAATCGGTCCCCTTCGCAAATGGTAAGCGACGTGTTTGCCGAATCGCGGATTCCGGAGTTTCAGCTTTTCCGAGATCGGAGAAAGCGTAGCTGAGCGGGGCGCAGTCGAGCCGCATTGGGGCAGCGAGTTGGCCTGGCGCAAGCGAGGCCTCGGTTTTTTTGCGCCGGTCGGCGCGGACCGCCCCGACCGGGTAGCCGCGGATTGCATCTTGTCGGAGATGGAAAAGGTGAATCGTCACCATATGCTCGCAATCAGAATGTCGGCGGCGTGTTGACCCACAACAGCCAGGCTTCGGTGCGGCCGGGGTTTTTCCAGCGATGCGGCGTGGAGCTCTCGAAATAAAAGCTGTCGCCGCGCTTCAGATGGTACTCCTCGCTGGCGAGCGCGATCATCAGCTCTCCGCGCAGCACGAACAGAAACTCCTCTCCTTCGTGGGCGTAGGATTCGCCGCTGCCGGCCTGGGGCGCGATGCGGAACAGGTGCGGCTCCATGACTTTGTTACCCCAGGCTAGCAATTCCATGCGCACCCCCGGCCCGGCTTCGAGCACTTTGCGTTTGGGCGGCCGCACCAATCGGGTATTCAATTCCGTTGCATCGAAAAAATCAAGGATGTTGGTCCGGTAGTAGCGTGCTAGCCTGCGGAGTGTGCCAACGGAGGCGCTCATCTGAGAGCGTTCGAGGGCGCTGAGGAAGCCAACGGAAATTCCCGCCGCCTTGGCGACTTCGGCGAGGCCGACGCCGCGCTGAGTGCGCAGCCGGCGCAGGCGAGGGCCGATCGCGTCCGTCGCGTTTCGCATGACAGGTTCGATCGTCCCGTCGCGCTTCAGCATCTGCACGATGGCGGCAGCATTCAGCCCGCGAATTTTGCGCAGGTAGCGCGCTTTCTTCAGCAAGCGCACGTCGTCGTTGGTGTAGAGACGATACCGGCTCGCGGTGCGGTGGGGGCGGGTCAGACCCAAGTTTTCCCATCCGCGGATCGCGGACGGAGAAATTCCCACCCGTCGGGCCACATCACCGATTTTGAGATAAACTTGTGCGTCGCTCGACATGATTTCCGAATATGCCTGCTGGTTGCGTTGCGAGTATGCACTTTTCCGCTTGACAGGGGGCGGCGGAGTCAATAACCTTGCGCGATTATAGCAAGGTTTGCCCAACGCGCAAGCCGAATCGGATCTAAACGAATTCACCCCCGAGATCTGGAGGATCTGTTCCATGCCGATCTGTTCCGTAGCGATGCCGAAACCGTCGTGGATGTCTTGCAGTCGAGCCGTTGTGAGCTCGGTTCTCAGCCTGTTTCTGCTGGGCTCGACGGGGGCGTTTGCGCAGAGCACGGGCGGACGCATCCTCGGCCGCGTCTCCGATTCGAGCGGGGCGGTGCTGGCTGGGGTGAAAGTGACAGCCACCAATGAGGCGACCGGCGCCAGTCGCGATACGCTGACCAGCGAAAGCGGCGACTATGTTTTGGTCTCGGTCCAGCCGGCAACCTACACCATTGCCTACGAATTGACCGGTTTCAAGAAGAACGTGCAAAAGGGGATCCTCGTCGATGTCAACCAGGTGGTGACCCTCAATTCGACGCTCCAGATCGGCGGATCCCAGGAAGTCGTCGAGGTAACCTCGGAAGCTCCCCAAGTTGACACCAACAGCACGCAACTGGGAGCCGTAATCAACGACCGCTCGGTGAACGAACTGCCGTTGAACAGCCGCGATACCTATCAGTTTCTGCAGCTTCAGCCGGGCGTGCAGGCGCAGCTGGGAAACGGCAACGGCAGCCTGTTCTACGGATCGCAAGATACCGGATCGGTGTCGGTGAACGGCGGCCGTACTCGCTCCAACAACTTCAGCGTCAACGGCGGAGACGCCAACGACCAGTTCGTGAACTCGCCCACCGTCGAGCCCAGTCCCGATAGCGTCGAGGAGTTTCGTGTGATTACCAACACGTTCGACGCCGAATACGGCAGGAATTCAGGTTCGGTGGTCAACGTGATTACCAAGTCCGGGTCCAACAATCTTCATGGCAACGTCTTCGAATACTTCCGCAACACGGTGTTGGACGCGCGAAATTTTTTCGATATCACGAGGCCGCAGTGGAATCAGAACCAGTTCGGCGGCACGCTCGGTGGTCCCATAAAGAAAGACCGAACGTTTTTCTTTGTTTCCTATGAAAGTCGCCGTATACGGGAGGGACTGACCGGGCAGAGCGTGAACGTTCCCACCGGCCAGCCATCGCTGACCTCGCCCAGCGGCGAGTTCGCCGGGGATTTCAGCGACCAGGGCGCCTTTGGTGGAAGCATTGCAAGCCCGTTTGTCGCGCAGGTGCTTGACGGGCGCCCCGGGTGCGACACCGCATTAGGTTACACCGTGGCGAGTCTCGGGCCCAACCCTGCATGGGGAGGGGCCGGCGGAGTATTTCCCAACAACGTCATCCCGGCGGCTTGCCAGGATCCGGTAGCCGCCAACCTGTTGCAACGGTTTGTTCCGACCGCGAACGTGGGAACTGGTCAGAACGTATCGGTTCCCGTGAGCACAGACAATTCGGACCAGTTCTCCGTCAAATTTGATCACAAGATCAGCGACCGCCAGAATTTTTCGGCCTACTATTACTTCAATGACGGCCGGCAACTTCAGCCTTACGATCAATTCGAGGCGGCGGGGGCGAACGTTCCCGGCTTTGGCAACTACAATAACAGCCGTTTTCAGCAATGGAACCTGAGCCACACCTGGACGATCAGTAACGCGGTGGTGAATGAGGCGCGCTTCGTTTACATGCGAGAAGGGCAGCTGGGCTTCCTCAAGCCGCAGACCAACAACGCGGTGACCGGCTCGTGCACGGGCGCAGCCGCCACTTTCTGCTTCACCGGGACGTCGGACTCGAACGCCATTACTTCGCTCGATGGCACCAGTCCAAAACTGGGCATCACCCCGGGCCTGCCCGCGAACCTCACCGGAGTTCCCTACGTAAACATCAGCGGCGGTGCCGTGTTTGGCAACAACTTCGAAGGCGTGCTTCCGCAGGTGGGCAACAGTTTTCAGTGGTCGGACAACTTGACCTGGGTGAAGGGTAACCATACCTATAAGTTTGGCATCGATATTCGCCGGGCGCGTTTTGACCAGTATTATTATTTCGACGTCAATGGCGAATTTACCTTTAACAATTCCGGTCCCAACGCGATTGTGCCAGGGGACGGGGATAACTACGCGGAGTTCCTTCTGGGGCTGTCGGACACCTATACCCAGGGATCCGGACAGCGGGAGGATATTCGCGGCACGTCGGTTTACCCGTTCGCCCAAGACAGCTGGAAGATCAGACCGAACCTAACGCTCAACTATGGCCTCCGTTGGGAGCTCGACACTCCGCTCACCGACATCAGCGGACACGTCGAGACCTTCCGGCCCGGGCAGAACTCGCAGGTCTACCCGTGCGGGTTGTCATCGCTCAGTCAATCGTACTTTGGTGTAACCAGTCCCAGTTGCAGTGCAGTGGGCGTGAATCCGACCGGTCTGGTCGTGCCCGGCGATCCGGGCGTGCCCGCCGCATTGACTTCGACCTATTACAAAGCGTTCGCCCCGCGGATAGGGTTAGCCTACAGTCCCAATTTCAGCGAAGGCTTCCTGGGAAAGCTGTTCGGCAGTAACGGCGCCACCAGCATTCGCGCCGGTTGGGGAATGTTCTACAATCCGATTGAAGAATTGGTGCTGGCGCAATTCGGTGCCGAACCGCCGTTTGGCGGCAGTTCGTCGCTGTTCAATACCTTCCTGAACACTCCGTTTGTCTACCAGTCGGGCAGCACCCCCGCACCGAACCCGTTCAACGGTATCCTCACGCCCACACCCGGTCAGCCCGTCGATTATTCCCTGTTCCGCCCGATTCTGCTCTACGGTGAGTTCCAACCGCACCTGCGCACGCAGTACACGACCCAGTACAACCTCACAATTCAGCGGCAGCTGACAAGTAATACGATGTTGCAGCTCGGATACGTCGGGTCGCAAGGGCATCGTTTACTGGCCTCACACGACATAAATCCATCAACCCCACAGACCTGTCTGGACATCAATTCAGTGCTTGGGGCCGGGACCTGCGGACCCTTTACCGAGGATTCCGAGTTCCTCTTTCCCGCTGGCTCGTTGGCTCCGGCAGGCGGGTTCCATCTCCCCTACGGGCCGAACGGTCCAACCGTCATTCCGGCGGGCACATCGCTTGGCGGTATGGAACTGGTGGGACTGCGTCCTTATTCTTCACCCAACTGCAATCCGTACACCGGCGTCGGCTGTCCGGCGGATGGAATTCCGGTGTTCAGCGATATCTTCGCCGAAGATACCATCGCCAGTTCTGCCTATAATGCGTTCGAAGCCATGCTGGAGAAGCGCTTTTCTCATGGTTTACAGTTTCAGGCTTCTTACACGTTGAGTAAGTCCCTGGATGAGGGGTCAACATTCGAAGAAACACTCAATCCGTTCAACTTTAAAGCCAGCCGCGGGTTGTCCCTGTTTAATTCCAAGCAGCGCTTCGTGATCAGTTACGACTGGGAATTGCCGATTCGAAAGCGTCAAGGCTTCATGGGCGGATTGACCAACGACTGGGCCATCTCGGGCATTACGCAATTTCAGACAGGCTTTCCCATTCGCCTGGACAGTGAGGATGATAGCGAACTGATTGCCAGTGTCTTTTTCCTGGGCACGGAAGCTCCGAGTTTGGTGGCGCCATTCCAGAGGCTCAATCCCCATAACACACTTACAAGTGCTCCGCTCGGCATTTCCTCGCCGGGGTACTACTTCAACCCCGGTGATTTTGCCACGGCGGCAACCAATCCACTGGGGGCGAGCGTTCCGGCGCTCGGCCAGTTCAACAATGGTACCTCGCGCAGTCTCTGCTGCGGTCCCGGGTTACAGGACTGGGACTTCTCGGTGCACAAGAAGCTTTCGCTCGGCGAGAACCGCTATTTCCAGTTCCGCGCCGAATTTTTCAACATTTTCAACCATACCAACTTCTTTAACCCCGATGGTCACTTCTCCGACGGTCCGACCTCGTTTGGGAAGATCACGGAAGCGCAAGATCCGCGACTGGTGCAGTTTGCTTTGAAGCTGTTTTTCTAGCCCGAACCCATGGCGGTTTCGGCCGCCCGTCTAATCTAATGGCCTACTCGGCCTGAGTCTTATTGGAGATCACGATGTACGCCGCACTGCAAAACGAGCTCGAGACCTTCGAGCGACGCACCCCGAAGTCCGCCGAAGCGCATAAGAAGAACCTGAAACGACTGCCCTTGGGCGTGGCCAGTAACTATCGCGCTTACGATCCTTATCCGATCTTTGTTTCTGAGGCTTCAGGCAGCAAGTTCCGCGATCTTGATGGCAACGAATACATCGACCACAATTTGTGTTTTGGCACGCTCATGGCGGGACACTCGCATCCGGCGGTGATTAAGGCCGTGGAAGGCCGGTTGCATAAGGGAACCGCTTATGGGATGCCGCACAACATGGAGTGGGAACTGGCGGAGGAGATCTGCACCCGCTTTCCGGTTGAGATGTGCCGCTTTGGCAACAGCGGTACCGAAGCCACTATGCATACCATTCGCCTGGCGCGGGCGGCGACGGGTCGCGACAAGATCATCAAGTTCGAAGGCGGTTATCATGGTCTGCACGATGCGGCGCTGGTCAGCGTGAAGCCGCATCCTCCGGCGGATGATTTCGGAGATATCAAGGATCCGAAAGCGGTCTCCGGTGGAGCCGGTGTGCCCAAAACCAGCCTTGCCAACGTGGCCATCGCGACCTTCAATGATCTCGAGACGGTGGAGCGGCGATTCCGGGAGAATCGGAATGAAATTGCGGCGGTAATTCTCGAGCCGATCATGATGAATGTCGGACTGTGCATGCCGCAGAAAGGGTTTCTGGAAGGTCTGCGGGCGCTCTGCGACCAGCATGGCGCGCTGCTGATTTTCGACGAAGTCAAGACGGGAGCAAAGTTGTGCTGGGGCGGCGCCTCGGAGTATTTCGGCGTCCCACCCGACATGATTTGCCTGGCCAAGTCGATTGGCGGTGGGTTTCCGCTGGCCGCGTTCGGTACGCACAGCCGGGTCATGAAGTTGATTTCCGACCACAAGGTATTTCACGGCGGAACCTACAACACAAATCCGATTTCGATGGCGGCAGGCCTCGCCACGTTTCGCGAAGTGCTGACTCGGGAGAACTATTCTCACATCGAAAAACTGAGCCACAAGCTCGTCGACGGATACAAGAAGACAATCGCCAGGGCCGGCTTGCAGGGTTATATCGCGAGCGCCGGTGCCAATGGGGCACTGATGCTGTATCCGAAGGAAATCCGCAATTACCGCGACTGGCTGCCCATCGATGTTGACCTATGGCGGCATTACTGGTTTGGAATGGTAAACCGGGGCGTCATGTGCCAGCCCTATTGGTGGGACGAGCAGTGGACGATTTCCGTGCAACACTCGGAGGCAGATATCGACAAGCATTTGTCCGTATTTGCGGATATCGCTCCGTCGCTGGCCTCCGCACAGCATGAACGTCTGGGAGCGGTCGTCGCACACTAGTGGGATCCGGTCATTCCGCCAGTCAGCGCCTGGGCAGCGATGGACCTGATGTCGCGGCGGGCGGATGATCCGATCCTCCGATTCTCTATGTCCAACCATGACCCCAACCAGCCGCACCTCAAGCGTGTCCTCGGACGCTTTGACCTGGTGCTGCTGTTTGTGGTCGCCGTGTTTAATCTGAATGTCGTTCCCAGCATCGCGGCCAACGGAGGGGTGACGGTCTGGCTGTGGCTGGTCTCGCTGCTTCTGTTTTTCTGGCCGCAAGGGATTGCCGTGATCGAACTTGCGCATCGCTACCCGGGCGAAGGCGGCGTCTACCTGTGGGCGAAGGAAGTGTTTGGTGATTTCCACGGCTTTCTTTCCGGCTGGTGCTACTGGACAAATAACATGCTGTATGTGCCGACGGTGATGCTGTACTTTGTCGGCGTGTCGGTGTTCGCCATGGGTTCAGGGCACGCTCAACTTGCCGACGATAAGACCTTCGCTCTGATTGCGTCGGTGGCGTTGCTGGCGTTTCTCACCTGGCTGAATATCCTGGGCCTGGGTGTGGGCAAGTGGCTGAACAACCTGGGCGCGGTCGGCACGTTTGTGGCAGCGGCGGTGCTGATCGGATTAGGGGTTGCGATTTGGATGCGATTCGGGACAACGATCTCCGCCGCCGACTTCCGGATTCCGGCAGATCCCAGATTCGTTCTCAACTCGTTTGGTGTGATCTGCTTCGGACTGGTGGGGCTGGAGCTGGCCTCGGTGATGGGCGATGAGATTCGCGATCCGCAACGGACGCTGCCGGGTGCGGTCGCCTGGGGCGGCGTGATTTCCGGGGCGCTCTATATTGGCGTCACGCTCACTCTGCTGTTGGCCATCAGCCGGAACGAAATCAATGTGTTGCAGGGGATTGTCCAGGCCGTCAGTCACATGTCGGCCAGGGTCGGCGTGGGATGGATCATCGCTCCGTTCGCCTTGATGCTCAGCCTTTCGATCGCCGGCATCGGGTCGGCCTGGATGGGAGGCTCAGCGCGCATTCCCTTCGTTGCCGGACTCGATTCCTATATGCCTTCCTGGCTGGGCAAGATCCACACCCGGTACGCAACGCCCTACGCGGCGCTGATCGTGCAGGGAGTCATCTCGCTGCTTCTCATCGTCATCACCTTCACGGCATCCGGTGGTGTGCAGGAAGCTTTTCAGAAAATGCTTTCCGCGGCCGTGGTCTTGCAGCTGATTCCGTTCCTCTACGTTTTTGGCGCTTTGCTGAAATTCGGATTGCGGCGCCCCCTGCAAGGAGGGCGCTATGGAAGAGGAACTCTGTTGTTTGCCGGAAGCGCCGGATTTCTGACCACCGCGCTGGGCATCATTTTGGCGTTTTCCCCCGCCCAACAGATCACGTCTTTGTGGAAGTATGAAGCGGGGATGTTTGGGATCACGCTAGGGTTTCTCGCGTTGGGCACGTTTTTCTTTTTCGGGTATGGACGGCTGAAGTCGCAGACGGCTGCCGCGGCGGCGGAAGAGAAAAAGCCGGGAATCGCCAGATCCAGGTAGGGCCGCACCTGGTGCGGCTCAATCGACCATTGCTCGTCTGGAGTCTGGGTGGAGCGCGCGAAATTCGAACCGTTGGATGGATTCGGGCGTTTGCTCGAAAGCCAAGCGAGCAGGAGGATCTTATGCCGAGTGGAATCGAGACAGAAGTGAAGACCTACCAGATGCTCATCGATGGCGAATGGGTCGCAAGCAAGTCGGCGAAAACCTTTTCCGTCTACGATCCGTCGACCGAAGAAGTGATCGCACAAGTGCCGGACGCGAACAAGGATGACGTGGACCGCGCGGTGGCGGCTGCCAAGGCCGCGTTTGAACAAGGCCCTTGGGCGACGTCCACGGCGCAGGAGCGGGGGCGCGTTCTGTTTCGTCTGGCGGAAAAGGTGCGGCAGAATCTCGCCATGCTTGCCGAACTCGAATGCCGCAACTCGGGCAAACCGATCATCGAAGCGGAGTTCGACATCACCGACGTGGCAACCTGCTTCGAGTACTACGGGGGGCTGGCTACGAAGGTTGTCGGTTACGTTAACCCGGTTCCCGACAATGCAATGAGCCTGTCGCTGAAAGAACCGATGGGCGTGGCGGGGCAAATCATCCCCTGGAATTATCCGCTGATGATGGCGGCCTGGAAACTGGCGCCGGCGCTGGCCGCGGGATGCACCTGTGTGCTGAAGCCGGCAGAGCAGACGCCGCTTACCGCTCTGGCATTGGCGAAGTGGTTCGACGAAGTGGGCTTGCCGAAGGGCGTGGTGAACGTAATCACCGGTTTTGGAGAAAGCTGCGGGTCTCCGCTCGTCAGGCATCCGGAGGTGAACAAGATCGCGTTTACCGGTTCGGCCGCCGTGGGTAAGACCATCGTGAAAGAGGCGGCGGATACGGTCAAGCGCGTCACGCTTGAACTGGGCGGCAAATCGCCGAACATCTTTTTTGCCGACGCCGATTTCGAAGCCGCCATTGACGGGGCGTTGTTTGGCGTGTTCATTAATCAGGGAGAAGTCTGCTCGGCGGGCAGCCGCATCCTGGTGCAGAAGTCGATTTATAACAAGTTTGTCGAGGCGATGGCGGATAAGGCCAAAAAGATCAAGCTCGGCCCGCCGCTCGAGCGCGAAACGAAGATGGGAGCCTTGGTCTCCAAAGAGCAATACGAGCGCGTCTGCTCGTATCTCGAAATCGGCAAGAAAGAAGCCAAGGTGGCGGCGGGCGGTGGCCGGCCGGAGCATTTTGCGAAGGGCTACTATGTGCAGCCGACGATCTTCTACAACGTGGATAACAATGCCCGCATTGCCCGGGAGGAAATCTTCGGGCCGGTGGCGACCGTGATTCCGTTCGACGACGAGAAGGACGCCCTGAAGATCGCGAACGACTCGCCTTACGGGTTGGCCGCGGCCGTGTGGACGCGCGACATCTTCAAGGCCCTACGTGCGGTGAAAGCGCTTCGCGCGGGCATCGTCTGGGTCAACCACATGCAGCCAACTTATGTCGAGGCCCCCTGGGGCGGCTACAAGCAGTCGGGGTTTGGTCGCGAACTCGGGCCGTGGGGGATCGAAGAGTATCTGGAGACCAAGCAGGTCTACATCAATTTGAGCGAAGCTCCGATCGGCTGGTACTGAGAAGTCGTGGCGGTTGCCAGGCCGTCCGCTGCCCGTACGAGCCGACCAAGCCCGCTGCCACGATGAATGGCGGATAGAGAACTGACCTATGTCTACGATTCAGTTGCGCACGTCTATTCCCGGGCCGCGTTCCCAAGCCTTGATGAAGCGGCGGAATGTTGCGGTGGTGCAGGCCGCTTTCCATGCTACGCCTGTCTTTGTTGCCAGGGCAGAGGGCGCAGTCATCGAAGATGTTGACGGCAATCGGTTGATCGATTTTGCCGGCGGCATCGGGTGTCTCAACACCGGACATCGAGCTCCCGGCGTGATCGACGCGGTGCGGCAGCAACTTGATCGCTTCCTGCACACCAGCTTCAACGTGCTGCCTTACGAGAGCTACGTCAGGGTCTGCGAGAAACTGAACGCGCTCGTGCCGGGGAAAGGACCGAAGAAGACAGTGCTCGTGAACACGGGCGCGGAGGCGGTGGAGAATGCGATCAAGATTGCGCGCTGCTACACAAAGAGGCAGGCCGTGATCTGCTTCGAGGACGCATTCCACGGGCGTACTTATATGGCAATGGCGGCGACGAGTAAGACCCATCCCTACAAAGCGGGATTCGAGCCCTTCCCGAGTGAAGTGTATCGGATTCCTTATGCCTACTGTTATCGGTGCTCCTATGCGCTGCAGTATCCGGCTTGCGAAGTACACTGCGCGCGGCACCTCGAGGACACTTTCAAACGGGTGGTGGCGGCGGAGTCGGTGGCGGCGGTTCTGGTCGAGCCGATTCTGGGCGAGGGTGGATTTGTCACTCCCCCGGCGGAATTCTATCCGACACTCGCTGCCATTTGCCGCAAGTACGGGATTCTGCTGATTGCAGACGAAGTGCAGACCGGGTTTGCGCGGACGGGCGCAATGTTTGCCAGCGAGCGGCTGGGCCTGGAGCCGGACATGGTTACGATGGCCAAGTCGCTGACCGGCGGCTTGCCGATGGCTGCGGTCACGGGGCGCGCCGACATCATGGATGCTCCCGGCAGTGGCCAGTTGGGCGGAACCTTCGCGGGCAATCCGGTGGCATGCGAAGCCGCCCTGGCGGTGCTTGAAATCATTGAAAAGGAAAATCTCTGTGCCCGGGCCAATGTTCTCGGCGAGCGCTTCCGTAAGCGCGCGAGCCAGTGGCAGGCACGGTGGGAATCGGTTGGCGAGGTCCGCGGACTGGGTGCGATGCAGGCAGTGGAACTGGTGCGCTCGAAAAAGACACGGGAACCGGCAGACGAAGAGACCAAACAAGTATCACAGTACTGTTACCAGCATGGGCTGGTGACGATCACGGCCGGGTCGTATGGCAATGTGATTCGTTTGCTGATGCCGCTGGTGATTAGCGATGCGCAGATGGAAGAAGCGTTGGATGTGCTCGAAGCGGCGCTCGCGCACGTATCCGAAAACAGAACAGTGCTCGCGGCGCAGCTTACCTGACGTCGGGCAGCCGATTCGCCGGTCCGACCGCGCAGCTTACGATTTTGTCCGCTAGGAAAAATTATGACTACTTCAACGGCTGTTCCTGCGATGACGGGAAAAGAGATTGTCGACCTCACCAAGAAGCACACGCTGTTTGAATGGTCGGCACAATCGAAGGTTGATCCCATTCCCGTCGCTCGCGCGAAGGGAATTTATTTCTGGACGCCGGAAGGGAAGCGGTTTATCGACTTCAACAGCCAGTTGATGTCGGTGAACATTGGGCACGGCGACGAACGCGTGATTCGGGCAATCACCGAGCAGGCTTCGGTGCTGGCCTATGCCAATCCGTTTATGGCTACGGAGCCTCGCGCTCGGCTGGGCGCGAAGCTGGCGGAGATTGCGCCGGGCGATATTGACACGTTCTTTTTTACCAACGGTGGGGCGGAAGCAAACGAGAACGCTATTAAGCTTGCTCGCTTCTTTACCGGACGGCACAAGATCATGGCTCGCTATCGTTCCTATCACGGGGCGACGGCGGGCGCGATGAGTCTCACGGGCGATCCACGGCGATGGGCCGCCGAGCCTGGGATTCCGGGCGTGGTGCGGGTGCTTGATCCTTACCACGGGGTGGAACGGGGATGGGAGTCGGCGGAAAGTTCGCTGACCATGATCGAGGAAATCATCCAGCTGGAAGGCCCGCAGACCATTGCCGCATTCATTCTGGAGACGGTGGTGGGGACGAACGGAATTCTGGTTCCTCCAGATGGATATATGGCAGGGGTGCGGAAGCTGTGCGATACGTACGGAATTCTGATGATCGCCGATGAGGTCATGGCTGGCTTTGGGCGGACTGGCGAGTGGTTTGCTGTCGATCACTGGAAGGTCGTTCCTGACTTGCTTTGCATGGCCAAGGGGCTGACTTCCAGTTATATTCCTCTCGGCGCGGTTGGCATGCGCCGACATATTGCGAAGCATTTCGACGATAACGTGTTCTACGGAGGACTTACCTATAACAGTCATCCCATGGGATGCGCGACCGCGCTGGCCACCATTCGCGTTTACGAAGAAGATAATCTGATCGAGAACGCTCGCAAGATGGGCGCGATCATGAAGACGCTGGGCGCAGAGTTGCAGGCGAAACATCCGTCCGTCGGAGCGGTGCGGTCGATTGGGCTCTTTGGCATTGTGGAGCTGATTCGGGACCGTAAGACTCGACAGCCGATGGCGCCTTTCAACGGTACTTCGCCGGAAATGGTGGCGCTCGGCAAGTTCTTCCGCGACCACGGGCTTTATACTCTGGTCCGCTGGAACAGCTTCTATACCAATCCTCCGCTTTGCATCGATGAAAACCAATTGCGGGAGGCGTTTGCGATTATTGATCAGGGGCTGGAGATCACCGACGGGGCGGTTCAGTCGTAGCTCCGAGGCTCCAGTCGCCCTTGCCTGGCCTGCGAATTCCGGATTTGTATTTGCTTGCTTGCCCCGGATAGCGCTTGGCCCGAAGCTCGGCAAACATGCCGCAATTTTTGACCTGCCGCAGCCCGATGACGGAGCTCGTCCTACCGCGCCCTGGGCAGTTGCCGGTCGGCGAGCTTCCGGAAGAAGGTTAGCGCCAGCTGCGCAGCTGGGTATCGTAGTTGGAAGTCGCGGGTGCGGGATGTGCTTTGGCTGCGTGATCGTTGATCGCGGTGGCAGCCTGCGTGCGCAAGTTTCCGGATCTGGCGTCGAACTCGAGCGTGGTGACGGTGAAGGTGCAATGCGTGCAGAGGAACTTCATGCCGCCTTTAACGCGCTCGATTCGGTAGGCTTTCACTGCTTGGATTGTATCGCTCCGAAGCGGGCTTGGTTTGCGGTTTGGGGAACGAAGGTAACGACTCCACAAAACCAAAGTTGTCTTATCCTCCGTCGGGCGGCTGTCGGTCCGGGCAAGCGAACGCCTCGCGGCGCGAGCCTGGACGGGCTCGAAAGGCGGCCATTAACAAGTGGGGCATTGGCGGGCGTGGTGGGTGGGCAAGGGGCCTTTGACGGCCGATGATTGATTTGGCTTGTGCCTGCCCCAGGCGGGGACCTTCATTTTGCCAGGCGGTTGTATTTCTTTAGAACTTCTTGCAAACGCTCATGGGGGAGGGCTATGGCGGTGTGGTCGTCAACTCCGGTCATGGTTTCGGCGGCGACCATGGCGTTGACGATGGCTTCTTCGGTCGACTGGACGGCGGCCAGGAACAGCGGATCGAGGCCGTCGTTGGGAAGCATTTGTAGTTCGCGGAGGCCCTTGTCGGAGGCGGCTGCGGCATTGGCGGTCGAGAAAGCAATGAAGATGTCTCCGGAACCGTCGCCGGAGTAGCTGCCGTCTCGACCTAGACCTAGACTCGCGCGACGCGCCAGGCGTTTCAGCTGGGTGGGAATCAGCGGTGCGTCGGTGGCTATGACTATGATGATCGAGCCTACGTCCTCCCCGTAGGCAGGATGTTCCGGGATTTCTTTGCCTACCGGGACGCCGGCGATGCGGAGTTGGTCACGGCGTCCGTAGTTACACTGGACTAACACGCCGATGGTGTAACTGCCGGCTTTCGAGTCCAACCGGCGCGAAGAAGTGCCGATTCCTCCCTTGAACTCATTGCAGATCATGCCCGTACCGCCGCCCACGTTGCCTTCTTCGACCGGGCCGCCGTGAGCGGAATCCAGGGCGTGGAAGACGTGGTCCGGTTTTACGTGGAATCCGTTGATGTCGTTGAGAAAGCCGTCATAGGTTTCGGCTACCACGGGCAGGGACCACCAGTAGCCTTCGCCGTCGGGTTCGCCCCGCTTTACTTTCCAGGCGATAACGGCGTCGCGGACCACGCCGACGCTGTGGGTATTGGTGATCATTACCGGGCCGTCGAGGAAGCCGGAATCCTCCAGCCAGGTGGTGCCGGTCATTTCTCCGTTGCCATTCAGGGTGAACCAGGCTCCGAAGACGGCGTCTTTGGCGAATTTACCGCGCGGGAGGATCGCGGTGACACCGGTGCGGATGGGGCCCTGGCCTACATTAAGCTTGCCGTTGCCGGAGATTAGGGTCGTGTGTCCGACTTCTACACCTTTGACGTCGGTGATGGCGTTGTTGGGGCCCGGGGTGCCGTCGAAGGGGACGCCGAGATCTCGGGCTCGGGTCTTGGTTTGGGCGGGAGCGAGAACCGTGGCGCACAAAACTGCCGTCAGGAACGCGAGCGGGCGAAAGCGCATCATAGTGTGGCTCGATGGGTGTGGCGCGACTGTCGGCGGCAGTATAAAGCATGGGAGCGGTAGTTTAGAATCCTGCTAGTGTCGCGGGCAGAAGATTCGCGACGCCCGGGCGCGTCGTCTGGCTGGTACTTGGGCCTTCGTTTCGCTCAGGATGACGAAGTCGAAGTGGCAGCGATAAAGCGATCGCAGGAGATGACATGGAGAACTGGAAGCGGGCGGTCATTGCGGGTTCGGTGGGGGCGGCGGCGATGCTGGCTTTGAAAGGGAGGCGACCGGCGGCGGTGCTGGTGGGAAGCGTGGGATTGGCGGTGCTTGCTTCGGAGTATCCGGAGCGGTTTGTTCGGATTCGCGAAGAGCTGCCCTCGTATGTGCGAACCGGAACCCGCTTTCTGGATCTGGCGATGAAAATTGGCAGCAAAATCGAACAGTTGACGGAACAGCGTGCGGCGCGCGCGTTTGAGGAGTTGGGGGAATATTGAATACTGGCTTTGGGTTGCGGGACACCGGTGCCGCAGGGGCGGTTTAGGCTGATTCGCTCGGGCAAGCCGGCGCACTCACGACGCAGCGGGACAAAGGGTCAGTCGATCCCCAGTTGTTTGCGGGCCTCCGCGCTTAGGCGTTCGGGGGTCCAAGCGGGGTCCCAAACTACGTTGACTTTGGCGTTGCGGACTCCCGGCAGTTGCTCGACTCGGGATTTGACCTGGGCGCTGATATTGACGTGCTCGGGACAGCCTTGGGCCGTCAGGGTCATATCGACGGTGACATCTTGCTGGCCTTCGGGGACATTGTCGAAGCTGATGTTGTAGATCAGGCCGAGGTCAACGATGTTGACCGGGATTTCGGGGTCGTAGCACTGGCGCAGTGCGTTCAGAACGTCATCTTGGGCGATGGGCATGGATTTCCTTTGCGGCCGGATTGCCTAGTCTACCTGATGGCACAGGCCAAGCAAGGCCATTTTTCCGAGGAGACGGCCGGTCCCAGGGTGCCGATTGAGCTGGTTGGTGTTAAAACTTGATTGTTTAGATCATGGCGATCGATCCGGAGCTTCAGAAAAAACTGCAGATCTTCATGGTGGCCGCGATTGTGATTGCCGGCGGACGCGCGGCTTATGTCGTTTACGAGCGGCACCAGGCATTAAAGGAGCCGGCCAGGCCGCGGCAGGAAACGGCGCTAAAAGCAGACGACTACGTCACGCCCAAGAAGTTGCGTCCCTATGATTTGAAATCGGCGCGCGCTCTGACGGCGCAGCCGGTGTGGGTGAAGGTCGGCTATCAGCTCACCTATTATCCGTACGATCGGGAGCGGCGCCGGACGGATTTTTCGCATGAGGCGGGGAGGCTGCCGCCTTTGCAGAAGCTGGCAATCCAGGATGTGGTGACCGATGTTTCTCCTCAGGCTCCGGGAATCAAGCAGGTGATGGCGGTTTTTTCGCTGGGGGGCAAGGGGTACGCCGTTCCGATTGGTGCGGAGAGCAATGGTGAGTTCAGGATTTATTCCGATGATGCGTTCTTTTTGGAAGATCCGCACCTGTTGTACCAGCACTGGCCGGCGGAGGTCTGGGAGAAAGTTGATGCCCACCAGGTGCAGGCTGGAATGAGCGAATTGCAGTGCAGCTTTGCGATTGGGCTGGGTGTTCCGCAGGGTTCGGGGGATTATGGCGCGAGGACCTTGCAGTATGCCAATGGCGGGAAACCGCTGGTGATCCGCTTTGCCAACGACAAGGCGGTGGAGATTGCGGCCGGATCGTAGCGTACAATTCCCGGCATGGAACGTGCGCCTGGCGGTAGGGCTGACTCCGTTTTTTCTCCTTTCCTGATTTTTTCCTGGCTGATTGTTTCGGTTGCAACTTTTTCTGCCTCTGGTTTTGCTGCGAGCCCGCCGCCCCGTACTCTGCGGGTCGATTACTACCACACGGGAAACTTCCATGAGCAATGGTTCAGTTTGGACCGGGTGGTGATGGAGCCCTTGCCGTGGCCGGGGAATCTGGATAAGGCCATCGATCAGAGCCAGCTGGGGGATTATTTGTTTGAAGTGCGCGAGCGAGGCAGTGGAAAAGTCACGTATTCGCGCGGCTTCAATTCTGTGTTCGGAGAGTGGAAGACGACCGAAGAGGCGCGGGGCGGGAGCCGGACGTTTTCCGAATCGCTGCGCTTTCCTGCGCCTGACGGGGTAGTCGAAGTCTCGTTGAAAGAGCGCGTGGGTCATGGCTTCCAGGAAGTCTGGCGGACGGTGGTTGATCCCAAAGACAAGTTTGTGGACCGGTCGGTTCCACCTTCACCGGGGGCGCTGATGGAATTGCAGAAGATGGGCGATCCGGCAACCCGAGTCGACCTGCTGGTGCTAGGCGATGGGTACAGGGCTAGCGAACGTGGGAAGTTTGAGAAGGATGCGCGGCGATTTATGCTGGCGCTGTTTTCCGCTTCGCCGTTTCTGGAACACAAGCAGGATTTCAATGTATGGGGGCTCTGTCCGCCGGCGCAGGAGTCGGGGGTGTCGCGGCCTTCGAGCGGCATTTATCGGCGGTCTCCGGTTGGGGCCTCCTATGACACGTTCGGCACCGAGCGCTATGTGCTGACGACCGAGAATCGCGTGTTGCGCGATGTGGCTTCGTTTGCCCCCTATGAGTTTATCGAGATTTTGGTAAACGGACAGACCTATGGTGGCGGCGGAATCTTCAATCAGTACGCGACGGTGGCTATCGACAATCTTTGGGCGGGCTATGTCGGGGTGCATGAGTTCGGGCACCAGTTTGCCGGGCTGGCAGATGAATACTACACCTCGGATGTGGCTTATCTGCCGGCCGCGGATAAGGCGGAGCCTTGGGAGCCGAATGTGACGGCGTTGCTCGATCCGGCAAATTTGAAATGGAAGGATCTGGTTGCGGCAGCAACTCCGGTGCCTACGCCTTGGGATCAGGAGGAGTTTGATCGCTTTGAACGGGACATTCAGCGGCAGAGGAAGCAGATGCGGGAGGCGGGGAAGCCGGAGGCGGAAATGGACGAACTTTTCCGCGAAGAACGGGAGAAGGAAGATGCGATGCTCGTAGCGCAGAAGTACTTCGGGAAAGTGGGGGCGTTTGAAGGCGCCAATTACGCCGCGAAGGGATACTACCGTCCGGAGGTGGACTGCATTATGTTTACCCGCTACAAAGCGTTCTGTGCGGTTTGCCGGCAGGCAATTGAGCGGGTGATTGCCATGTATACGGCGTAGCGCTGTGAACCGCGCAGGGCGCTCCGGGATCGGGTTGGGCTCAGCTTGACCGGGGGTGTGGCGAATTGGCCGGCGAGAGCAAGCCTTGGCGGACAAACTCTACCACCTCCGGAGTTACGTACCGGGGTGGTTGGATCGCGAAAATGGGGAGATGGGCGACCGGTCGCAGCGAGACCTGCTTCCAGGCGGGCTTGTTGGCATTTGCGACGGCGTGCAGCAGCACAGCATCGGCGCGGTCCAGGAACGCTTGCGCCGAGGATTTGAAATCCTCTGTCTGCGGGTCCAACACGGTCAGATAGAGATCTGGTTTCAGAAAGCGCAAGATGCTGTTCGATTCGATGATGGTGTATTTTGTGTTGCCCAGGATTTTGCGGATTCGGGGCAGGGCTTCGGCGAGATGGCCCTGCTGGGTGCGGACCCACCAGGCGTGATCGGCGCCGGCGAGCAGGAAACGCGATGTGTCGGATGCTCCGGAGCGGTCTTTTTCCTCCGACAGGGCGAGTGAGTGGTCGGCGGTAGCGCAGTCGCAGGGTTCGCCGCTGGCGGAGCAGACGTCGTGTCCGTATTGAGTGATCTTCATAGCGGTCCAATGGAAGCCGGGCAGGGCGGCGATTAGACCTACGACAACGCTGGTTTTGCCTACGCTGCGGGTGTGTCCGCCGATGACCAGGATGGGCATGCAAGGCAGCTCTTAGTATCCAGCCGCGCCCTCTGCGGGTTTTGCGCTAAAAGGCGGCAATCGATGTCTTGACCCGATCATTCTATCCTGATGCTCAGCCGTTGTTCTTGGCCAAGCGCGCCAGGAATGCCAGTTCCTTCAGGTGCTGCTTGACGGGGCGGGCTGGAGTTCCCCAGAACACAACACCGTTTCCCCGCAGGACTTTTCTGGGGAGGATGCCGCCTTGGCCTCCGATCATGGCGCCCGCCTCTACCCGGGCATGATCGCCGATACCCACTTGTCCGCCCATGATTACGTTGTCCTCGATGGTGACGCTGCCGGAGAGGCCCGTTTGCGCGGCAATGACCACGTTTTCTCCTATGACACAGTTGTGGCCGATGTGGACCAGATTATCGATCTTTGCGCCTCGCCGGATTCTGGTTTCGTCGAGCGCTCCCCGGTCGACGGTGGAGTTGGCCCCGATTTCCACGTCGTCTTCGATAATCAGGCGGCCGATCTGGGGAGATTGCTCGTAGCGTCCGGTTTGCGCGTCGCGGACATAGCCGAAGCCTTCGCTGCCTAGGACTGCGCCGGCTTGCACCACCACGCGGTTGCCCAGAGTCGTGCCTGGGTAAATGGTGACGTTGGCGCCGATGCGGCAGTCGGCGCCGATCGTCACTTTGTCCCCCGCTCCGGCGCCGATGACGGCGCCGGCGCCGATGATCGTTTCGTCGCCGATGGCTATTTGTTCGCCCAGAATCGCGCACGGGCCGATGGCTACATTGTGGCCGATTCTGGCCGAGCTGGGAACGACCGCGGTGGCGTGGACGATGCGATTGCACTCCGGGTCGCGCAGGAGCTTGGCAGCGCGGGCGAAACTGAGGCGTGGCTGGGCGGAGAACAGGATAGGCCTGTTGCTGTGCAGGGCGGCTGCTTGATCGGCGAATTCTGGGGCGATTATGGCGCCGGCTGGCGAAAGCAGCGCTTCGGCCAGGCGATCGGCGTCTTCAACGAACACCAGGCTGTCGCTGCTGGCAGACTGCAGGCTGGAGACGTTGGTTACCGTGGTGGAGGCATCTCCTTGGAGACGGCAGCCGAGACGGGCGGCTAAATCGCACAGGGATTGTTTCATGGCGTCCATTGTCGCTTTCCGAGGCGGGTGTGTACAACGCGCATTCCGGAGGCGGGCGGGGACTTTTGGATTTGCGGAAACACCCACATCACTGAAGCGCTACCCGGAGAGAGATGCCTGGTTCTTTGACGCCTCAGTAGAGCGGCGGTTCTCCTGGCGGGCGGGTCTTCCATCTCCGGTGGACCCACAACCATTGCTCGGGATAGCGGCGGATGAAGTTTTCGATCACCTTGGTGAACTTTGCAGTGTTGGCGACGATATCGCTCTCGTTGTCTCCGCTGCGAATCAACTCGACTGCGGGATCGAAACGCAGGATGTATTTGCGCAGTGTCTTGTCCCAGACGGTAAAGCCGGGAACTACGGCGGCATCGGTGCGCAGGGCTATCCTTGCCAGACCGCTGGCGGTGCAGGCAGAGACGCCGAAGAAGTCCACGAAGACCCCCTGCGGCGGGGTCATGTTGGTGTCCATGAGGATGCCCACGGTTTCTCCCTCGCGCATGGCGGAGAGCAGGCCACGGACGAAATCGTCCTTGTCGACGGTGCGGTTGCCGTGCATGGTGCGGTAGCTCTGGATCAAGGCGTCGATGTAGGGATTGTCGAGAGAGCGCATTACGATCGACAGCGGATGTCCATGGAGGGAGTGGGCGAAGGCGGAGAGTTCCCAGGCACCCAGATGCCCGGTCAGAAACAGAACGCCTTTGCCGCGGGCGAAGGCGCGTTCAAAATTTTCGAAACCATCGTAAATGACCACCCGGGAGACATTTTCCCTGGTGTAATGCGGGAACAGACAGACCTCGGCTAGCTGGCGTCCAAGGGAGATGAATTCTCCGCGCAGCAGGCGGCGGCGGGCGAGTGGCGACAGTTCGGGGTAGGCTAGCGACAGGTTGCGCAGGCCCACCCCACGCAGCCGTCGGTGAAAGGCGAAGACGGCTAGGCCGAGAGTGATTCCGAGGGCGCGCGCAACCGGGCGGGGGAGCGCACCTAGGATTTTAATCCAGGGCCAGAGCAGAGCGTATTCGAGGCGTTGTCGCACCTGTGGCGGAGTGTAGGGGGTGAGGGCGTGGTTGCGCAAGGTGCGCGAGGCCACCGAGCGCGATCGCCCGCCGCTTTATAGGCGTCGCGGCGGCGGCACCTCTGCTGCCGCGCCCCCTCCCAGAGACGGGGCGGAGCAGGCCGGCTACACCTCGAAGACCGGCCAGCCCGGTCGGCACACCCTTACTTCGCCAGGCCTGTTATTTCGCGGCCTGCTGGGCCCATTTGGCCAGGGTACTGAGGAAGGCATATGCGTCCTTGGGGGCTTCGATGTCTCCTCGGAGAGAGGTTCTGAACGGGACCATGCGGCCGTAGAAATCGCGGGTGCTGTCTTTGTCTTGTTTGATGACGGCGCCGTTTAGTTCCAGTCCGGCGAAGAGGCCGCGGGAGCGCGAGTAGGTGAGAACCTCGGCCCGCATTTTCCAGTCGGTGTCGGCAGCGGCGTGGCGTCCGACGGGGCCGGCGGCTGCACTGGCATCGCCACCCAGCTTGAATTTGCTGGAGAGCAGGTTATCCATGCCGCCCTTGTTCATGATCAGCATGACCACATCGGTGGCCTGGCCGCCGATCTGCAACCCGAAACTGCCGCCGCCGATGGTGAAGAAAGCAGGAGCGCTCCAGCCCTTCGGAGTTCGGCAACTGGCGACGCCTTTGCCGTAGCGTCCGCCAAAGACGAAGCCTCCGTTCAGCAGGGAGGGGACCACGGCTACGCATTCGGCAGAACCCAAAATCTCTTCGGGGATGCGCTGGTCGGGCGCGTTCTGGATCTCGTCGAGCACGGTGCCGGCGGCCTCGACCCGTCCCGAGGCTTTGGTGTTCGGCTCCGGGGCGGCCTTGGTATCGTCATCGGCATTGGCCGAGAGCATAGGGGTCAGAAAACAGACGAGCAGCAGCACTACCAGGAGATTTCGCATCATGCCTCACTTGGGAGATAAGAGTATGGAATCTATTGTCTCTGATTCTATTGGATGCAGGGCGAGAAGTGGGGGTTATTGGGGGAGTGATCAGGGTGAGTCGGGGCGGCGCCGGGCTTTCAGGTTGCGGACAATTGCAGGGGCGCGGGTCCGTGGATGGGGTCGTTTTCGGAGCAAAAAAATGCGGGGCTGAAATCGGCGACCCTAATCTCCGTTTCCAGCCCCGTCTCCCAGGTTCTGTGGTAGGTGAAGCGAGTATGCGGCAGGAGCGGACCGCGGACAAGATTACGATGGTCACTGTCCGACGGTAACGAAGGCGCGCCCGGGGGTATGCAAAAATCGTCCGGTTGCTGTCGGACGAAACAGGGCTTGGTGAAGGAGAAAACGGGAGTCGAATGCGGGTCGAAAGCGGCCGTCGGGGCGTCGGCCCGCAAACCGGCGGCGGAGCCGGCTTCCGCGCGAGAACTACTTTGCCGTTACCAGCGAGTGTGTGATGGCATGGACCGACAGGGCGATGCGATTCTGCACCCCGACTTTGCGCATGAGCTTGGCCACGTGTGCCTTCACGGTGCGTTCCTCGATGCCGAGGGCGGAGCCGATTTCCTTGTTCGAGCGGCCCGCTACCAGCATTTCCAGAACCTCTTTTTCGCGGTCGGTGAAAGTGATTCGACCAGCGGGAAAGATGCGTCCGGGAGATGCGCTTACGCGCTCGATGAAAGTGGAGAGCACTCGACGCGGAGCCCAAACCGAACCCTGGTGGACGATGCGAAGCGCCTGGATAAATTCGGCGGGCGAAGCGGCCTCGTCTACGTAGCCTTTGGCACCGGCGGCGATGGCTTTGAGGACACTCTCGTCGTCCATGCCGGAGCCGGTCACGATGATGCGCAAGTCGGGACGGACGGCTTTCAGGCTGGCCATGATGTCATAGAGGTTTTGGCCGCCGCGGTTCCCCAGCAGGACCAGATCGATGGCCTGCAGCTGGCCGAGATCGGCGAGCGATGCGGAAACGAGCTCCAAATCAGGTTCGGTATCGAAAAGAGCCCGGAAACCAACAAAGCGCAGCGGATCGCTCTCCACTACGGCGACACGTATCAATGGCTTTCTGGCGACGGCAGCTTTCATTAAGGTTTTCCTGTTAGGATTGCATCCTGTTCAAGCTTGCCTGAAGCGGCACAGAATTGAAATGATTGCTAGGCACTACAAATTACGGGAGTAACCCCCAAATCAGGCCCGGTTGGACGGCCATGGAGGGTTGGGTGAACGGAGGGCGGATGCAACGTTACTTTGCGGGAATTCTGGCGGTGGCAATGATGGTATCGGGCGTTGTGGGGGCGCAGACGCCGGCCGGGACAGCAACTCCGGGCACCGCGTATCAGCCAAAGTTTGCCGGGGATCCGGCGCGTTCGGAGTCGGAAGCGCAGGCGCTTGGCTATATGCGGGTCGTGCTTCGCGCGCAACGCGAGTACAAGAAACGCCATGACCACTTCGCCGATTCACTGGCGTCGCTGGCAGGAACCGCCTCGTTCACCAAGCGCCTGGCGCAAACCACCGAGCGCGGAGACTATACCGTCAGTTTTCGTTCTCACAAAGACGGATTCATGCTCACAATGACGCCGAAACAGTTGGACGCAGAACACCGGTCGTTCTACGCAGAAGACGATGGAGCCATCCATGCGGACGATCAGAAGCCGGCCGATCTGGACTCGCCGAAGGTGAAGTAGAATGGCACCGCCGCTCGTCATTTAATCAAGTTCAACCTCGCCGCAGCATCCCGAATCTAATTAGAAGCCTGCTTGGATTGCGAAGCGGTGCGTCCGTAAGGAGTGTATGGCTATGCTTTTTGCAGGGTCCGGTCCCCAGGGTTGGTTCCGCGTTTCGAGGATTAGTTTGGGTGTGTGTTTCGGCTGGGTTTTGCTGGCGGCTTCCGGTTTCTGCCAACCGGAGACGCCGCCGCCGGCCGGTGTTGTGCGGGCGGACCCGGCGAAAGCTGCCGCCGACAAGGCCCAGGAGATGGGGACGCGGCCGGAAGAAGCGCCCGCGGCGCTGCAGCAACTCAACTCCGCAATCGAGCAGCTTACGGCCAGAATTTCTCCCGCCGTGGTTCAGATTCAGGTTTCCGGATACGGGGCGCTCGAAGAGAGCAGTCGCGGTCAGACGGCACTCATCGCCCGCCAACACGCGATCGGCGCGGGAGTGATTCTGGACCGAGAGGGCTACATCATGACCAACGCCCATGTGGTCGAGGGGGCGCACAGCATCCATGTTGCGCTGCCCATGCCCTCGGTGGATTATCCCGATCAGATTGCGCCCGTGGGCAAACAGCGGGTGGTGGAAGCTCGACTGATCGGACTCCACAAAGAGACCGATCTGGCGTTGATCAAGATTGAACAGAGCGGGTTACCCATACTCTCGCTGGGCGACCGCAGACCGGTGCATCAGGGGCAACTTGTGTTTGCTCTGGGAAGTCCGGAAGGGCTGGAGAACTCCGTGACGATGGGGGTGGTAAGTTCGGTGGCGCGGCAGGCCGATCCGGACCGTCCGATGATTTACATCCAGACCGATGCTCCCATCAATCCGGGCAATAGCGGGGGCCCGTTGGTCGATGCGGATGGCTACGTCATAGGCATCAACACCTTCATTCTCTCTGAAGGCGGGGGTAGCGAAGGACTGGGTTTTGCCATTCCGGCGCGGATCGTGAAGTTCGTCTATGAGAGTCTGCGCAAGTATGGCCACGTGCATCGCATCGAGGTGAAGGCGGGCGCGCAAACCATCACCGATAATCTGGCGAAGGGCTTGGGACTGGCCCAAAATTGGGGGGTGGTGATCGATGACGTGACTCCCGGAGGGCCGGCCGAGGCCGGTGGGCTCAAGATCGGGGACGTCGTGCTGCGAGCCGATGACCGCGCCATCGCGACCCTGCCCGCGTTCACTTCTGCGCTCTACCTGCATCGACTGGATCAGCCGCTGAAGCTCGAAGTGTTGCGCGGGACCGAGCGAAAGACACTCTTTATTGTGGCGCTGGAGATGAAGGATCCGATGGATGCTCTGACGGACCTGGCGAGGTCGGACGATAACCTGATTGGCCGGCTTGGGATCTTGGGGCTCACCGTCGACGATGGATTGCGTGAGGTGCTAGGCACGCTGCGCGAGCCCTCGGGAGTGGTCGTGGTGGGGCGCGTGGCCGACTTTCGGAGTTCTGCCTCCGGGCTGGAAACGGGAGATGTGATTCACCGCGTGAATCAGACTTCGATCGACTCTTTGGCTGCTCTTCGTGCGGCGCTGAGACAGGTCAAGCCGCGCGACGCGGTGGTGCTGCAGGTGGAGCGTAGCGGTGGATTGCAGTGGCTGGCATTCGAGATGGAATAGCCTGGCGATTGCGGAGCGTGCTCGTCGCAGCTGCGATTCGGTGGCGCGAGTGAAGCCTAATCGTCCTTGGCGGGGCCGCCTGCTTTATCGTCCCGGTCGGAACGACCGGGTGCGGGCTGGACGGTGTCAATCTGATCGGCGATCCGGCGGACCGGGACCGGGCTGTCGTCGACGATGTGGCGACGCAATTGTCGGACGATGTCCTCGTGGTCGGTGGCCGCAAAGTCGCGGGCGAAGCGGGTCAGGGCTTCGGTGAGAATGTCGTGATGGTGCACGTTCTCCAGGCCCGGTTCGCGGGTGACATTCAGCCACAAACGATGCAGGAGCACCACGTCCTCGTTCTTCATGGTCGGTGTATGCGGACCGATGCGGAAGGTGTCGACCGTGCCATTGGTCTGGATAATCTGCAATACGAACTGGCGTTTCGGTTCCGGGATTGCTTCCCAGGCGCTGCCCAGGGCGAAGGCCTGCTCGGCGGTGGTCATTTTGCTGGAGAGACCGGTGACCACACCGGAGGACTCGAGGTTGTGGGCGGTTTGGGCAATTGCCGACCAGGAGTCGCGAGCGGGCACGACGAGCAGGGAAATCTTCTTGCCGAAGCTCTCGGCTACCGAGACGGCGCGGGTGAACAGGGTCTGCTCGTAGTCGCTGAACATCTGTTCGGTGGAAAGGCCGTAGGCGGCGGCCCCGAACTGGCTGATGCGCGCGGTCATCACGACTACGTCCTGCTCGTGAGTGTCGGTGCGATCGAGCACCCACTTGAGGTGGTTCAAGGTGTTGTAGTCGCGCACCGGAACCAGAATGTTGCCGGGGCGGATGCCGACGGTTTCACGCTCGACACTTTCCGCTTGCTGTAATTGGAACTGTTCCTTCATTTGCGCCGCATTGTGCGCGTGTTTGCGGCGGTTGACCCGCTCGGAGAAGGTGAAGATCGCGAAAAATATCACCGAAAAGATGATGCCGCTGACCGTCGCTACCGATTTGGTGAACAGATTCACGATCGCGGTTGCCAGCAGGACCATACCGACCGACGCCAATCCCACGGGAATTTCGACCCCGAAGATGTGGAAATTGGGGGGGACTTTCCAGTTGCGTTCGCCCTTGTAGCGATAACGCAGAACCAGCATGGAGATGGTCTTGAAGACGAAGCTCCAGACGACGCCGAAGGCGTAGGCTTCTCCCAGGGTATAGATGTTGCCCCAACTGACGATGATGGTGAACAGCTGCAGGCCCACGATCAGATTGATGATGCGATAGGTGGTGCCGTACTTTTTGTGCGGACGGCGGAACCAGTCGGCAAGGACGCCGTCTTCGGAAACGCGGTTGAGAACACCGTTCGAACCGACGATGGCGGTGTTGACCGCGCCGGAGAGGATGAGAAAGCCAACGAGCACGACGAAGGCACGGAAGGCCAGCCGTAGAACTTGCGGGCCGACCATGTTCATGGCGAGTCCGGCGATCAGGTTGTCGCTGTAAACCTTCATGCGGACGTCGTCGGGAATCAGGATGACCGCGAGCAGAGAGACCAGACCGGTGAAGACGAAGCTGTAAACTCCGATGACGATGGCGGTACGCTTCAGGTTCTTGAGTTTGGGATGCGCCAGTTCGCGATACACCTGCGCGAGGGATTCTTCGCCGCTCATGGCCAGCACGGAGTGACCAAAGCCGATGATGAGACCGAGGATGCCGAACATGTGCGGCAGACTGCTGTGCTTCCAGAAGCCGAGAGATTCGTCGGTGTAGTGGAGGTTGGCGAGGGTCGGGAAGGGGGGCAGATGCCCCCCCACCTTCAGCAAGGTGAAAAAAGACCAGCCGAGCAGCATCACCACCATGACGGTGGTGATCTGCATGACCCAGAGAGCTTTTTCGCTGGATTCCTCGATGCCCTTGATGTTCTCCCACCAGAAGTAAATGGTGACGGCCACGGCGAACACGACCGCGGTGCCGTTGACGCCGACCTGCGGCGTGCCATGGAAGAGACGGTGGATGGCGGCCGGGATCCAGCCGTGGGCGTCGGCGATGCTGATGGTGTCGTTGATCAGGCCGGCGATGTATTGTCCGGCGGAGACGCCGGATACCGGACCGGTCAGGATGTAATCGAACATCAGAGCCGAAACGCTCAGTTTGGCGAGGGTGCCGCCGAGCGCTTCCTTCACGACGCGATAGACGCCGCCCCGCACGAACATGGAGCAACTCTCCACATAAACGGCGCGGACAGCGAAGGCAAAGAGCATGACGCCCAGAACAAACCAAGGGGCGCTTTTGCCGATGGCTTGTTCGGCGATGCCGCCGGCGTAGAAGGCGGAAGAGCCGAGATCGTTGAGAATGATCGCGGCGGCCCGCCAGTAGGAGATGAAGGTGAGCATCACCGAGGTCGCTACCACGATGCGAACGCGGTTATTACCTGGGGGTGCGTTGGAGGTTGACGACATGCGTCCAGAAGCCCTAGTGGCTGGTCTCGTCCTCCCTGTCTAGAAGGGTTCCAACGTCTTCGACACCCGTGATCAGGAGCACAATCACCGATCCGGCCCAGCCGGCCACAAACATGAATTCCAGGATTTTTACCAAGATTACGCTGATGCTCATGACCGTTTATGGTATCTGATTGGCAGGGGATTTGGCGCGGGATTTTGTGGAGCCCGGCTTCGGACGGTTCAATTTTGGTTTGCTATCCTGATGCGTGCTCAAAATGGATCGAAGTGCTTGGGGCCTGGTGCTGGTGTCGGCGGTACTGCAGGTTGTGATCTTCCCGCTGCCGGGGGTGTATTGGCTGGCTTGGGTTGCGGTGGCGCCGCTCATGGTTGCTATTCTGCACGCCCGGGCTCCGGAGACCTTGCAACTGGAAGGGCGGGGGCGTTTACTGCCCGCCACCGCCGGGCAGGGGTTCTTGCTTGGGTACAGTTGCGGGATTGTGTGGTTTGCCGGGACCTGCTACTGGATTTTTGACACCATGCGCCGTTATGGCGGGTTGCCGGTTCCGTTGGCGGCGCTGGCGCTGCTGTTGTTCTGCTTATACGTGGGGCTTTATCACGGGATGTTCGGGCTGCTGCTGGCTTTATTGGCGGGTTCGGGCTCGCGGCCGACTGCCGCGGGCGTTGGCATTCGGCGAGCTCTGGTGGCGGCTCCGTTTCTTTGGGTTGCCGTGGAACTGGCACGCACCCGGATCACCGCGTTTCCGTGGGAGCTTTTGGGATATTCGCAGACGCAGAACTTTGCGCTTACCCGGATTGCGACGCTCACCGGCGTGTACGGTCTTTCGTTTGAAATCCTGCTGGTAAACAGTGTGTTCGCGGCGGCATGGGTGATTCCGCGAGAGGTGCCGCGGGAGCGGCGAAAGTGGCTGCTGATGGCGGCGTGTGCGGCGGCGGTGATTCTGCAGGCTGGCCAAGTTCTCTCCCCTCCTGCCGCGGTGGGGGATCGGACTGCAATCTTGGTACAGGCGAATGTGCCGATTCTGGATGGGGCAGCCTGGACGAAGGAATATTTTCAGGACACCCTGCAGAAGCTGACTGCCATCAGTCTTGCTCCCGCCGGAGAAAAAACCCATCGCCCTTCTGACCTGATCGTGTGGCCGGAGTCGCCTTCGCCGTTCTATACGAGTGATCCCGTCTTTCGGGATGCGGTGAGCGGCCTGGCGCGGGCGTCAGGCGCCTGGGTGCTGGCCGGCTCGATTGGCATTGCCCCGGCGACCAAGCGCGGCGAAAGTTCGCAGATTTTCAACTCGGCAGCCTTGGTGAGTCCGCAGGGAGAGTGGGTGGGACGTTACGACAAACTGCATCTTGTGCCCTTCGGCGAATATTTGCCGTTTCCGCAGTTGTTTGCCTTTGCCGGAGGATTGACCAAAGAGGTGGGTGAATTTCATCGCGGTTGGTCGCGCACGCCGCTCGATGCGGGAGGCGAGCAGCTCGGAACCTTTATCTGCTATGAGTCGATTTTCCCGGACGAAGTGCGGCGGGGGCCGCTTCTGGGGGCTGAGGTTCTGGTGAATATCTCGAATGACGGCTGGTACGGCGACTCCGGCGCATGGAAGCAGCACCTGCAGCAGACGCAAATGCGGGCGATTGAGAACGACCGGTGGCTGCTTTCTGCCACCAATACGGGAAAGACGGCGGCAATTGATCCTGACGGCCGCATCGTGGCTTCTGCGGAGCGCAAGACCCGCACCGTGCTGGCGGCGCCTTACGCGCTGCTTACCGGAACCACGTTCTATACGCGGCATGGGGATTGGTTCGCGTATCTGTGTGCGATAATTTCAGCAGGCGCGCTGGCGGCGCGCGTTGTATTTTCCGGCAGCGACCGATAGGCATATGGGTACAAGCCATGGCAGATGAACTGGAACAGCAATACGCGCCTCTGAAGTCCAAGGTCCATGACCTGCGGGAGTATCTTTGACGTCAAGAAACTGCGCCAGCAGTTCGCCGAAGTAGAGAAGCAGGCGGCGGATCCGAATCTGTGGTCGAACCCTGAAAAATCCCAGCAGGTCATGCGCGAACGAAAGCGCCTGGAGAGCATGCTGGCTCTCGAAGGCGACCTGGCACGGCGGACCGATGATATTGCGGCCTATTTCGATCTGGCGGAGGAAGGGGAGAATGTTACTGCCGAATTGCAGCGCGAGTTGGAATCGCTGCGCGAACTGGTGGATCGGGTTGAAACCGAGACGCTGCTTTCGGGCGAAACCGACAGCCTGAATGCGATCGTCACCATTCATCCGGGGGCGGGAGGAACCGAGTCGCAGGATTGGGCGGAGATGTTGCTGCGCATGTACTTGCGCTGGGCAGAGCGGCAGGGCTTCAAAAGCGAGATGTACGACTACCAGCCGGGAGAGGAAGCGGGAATCAAATCGGCGACATTTTCCGTGATTGGACAGTATGCGTTCGGATACTTGACGAGCGAGATTGGCGTGCACCGCCTGGTGCGGATTTCTCCCTTTGATCAGGCGAAACGGCGGCATACCTCTTTTGCTAGCGTATACGTTTCTCCCGAGATTGATGACAGCATTGAGGTTATCATCAAGCCCGAGGATATTCGCATCGACACCTATCGCTCCAGTGGCAAAGGTGGGCAGCACGTGAATACGACCGATTCGGCGGTCCGCATTACCCACATTCCCACCGGCCTGGTGGCCAATTGCCAGAACGAGCGATCGCAGCACAAGAACAAAGAAAAGGCCATGAGCATGCTGCGGTCGAAAATTTACGAATTTGAACTGGAGAAAAAGCGCGAGGTTACGAAAAAGATTGAAGACTCGAAACTGGATATCGATTTCGGTTCACAGATTCGTTCCTATGTGCTGCAACCTTACCGGATGATTAAGGACCATCGCACGAAACTGGAAATTGGCGACGTCGATCGCGTGATTGATGGTGATTTGCGGCCGCTGATGCAGGCCTATCTGCGGATGCGGCGTGGAGAAAAGAAAACGTAACCGGCAGGGACGGCTGCCTTCGACTGCGCTGGAGATGAAACTCGGTTCCACTCTCTATGAAGGCAAGAAAGAGCATTGCGCTGAAACCTCCCAGCCTGGGACCGCGACTGCAGCGTGCGTTCCGTTACGCGGCGGACCAGCATGCCGGCCAGACGCGAAAGCAGACGGCGGTACCTTATCTTTCCCACCTGCTGGCGGTGGCTTCGCTGGTGCTGGAGGCAGGCGGGGATGAAGACATGGCAATTGCGGCACTGCTGCATGATGTGGTGGAAGATTGTGGAGGTCTGCCGCGGCTGCGTGAAGTGAAGAAGATGTTTGGCCCGCGGGTCGAGAGGATGGTCGAAGGTTGCACCGACTCCTTGGGCGAGCCGAAGCAGGAGTGGATGGAACGGAAGAAGAACTACTTGGACAAAGTGAGGCGTGCCGACGGCGAGACGCGACTGGTTTCGGCGTCAGACAAGTTGCACAATGTCCGCACCATCCTTGCCGATTACCGGGCCGATGGGGAAAGTATCTGGTCGCGGTTCTCGGGAAAAAAGGAGGGCACGCTCTGGTACTATCGCGCCTTGAGCGATGAATATCAGCGGCGCGGTCGGAATCGCATCACGCGCGAACTGGCGGTTGCCGTTACGGAATTGGAACGGCTGGTGAAGAAGACTCGGCGGTCGCCGGAGGTCGAGTCGGCGATCCAGGTCGACAACCGGCAGCGCGCTCGCTCGACGGGGAGATGAACGATGCCTCGAATGATTGATTTGATCCGTAATTCGCAGGTGCCGGCGAACCTCATGCAATCGGCGGTGCGCGGAGCCCTGTCGGTGCCCCCCGAGGAGACGATCGAAATTCTCGTTTATCTGGCGCTCCATCACAAGATGTTCAGTGAGCAGGCGCGCCTGACGCTGGCAGCATGGGATGAGAAAGCCAGTTTGGCCGCCGCCGCCGATCCCAAGAGCAGCCGCGAGGTATTGGGCTATCTTGTTTCCCCGGAAAATCTACGTCCGGTCCTGCTGCCGGCACTCGCGGAGAATCCATCCATCAGCGAGGAGGCGCTGGCCACGCTCGCCGCATCGGGATCGCGACCGGTGGTGGAGGCCCTGTGGAGGAGCCCGCGAGCGAGAAGTTCTCCGCCCTTGTTGCAGGCGCTGCAGGCCAATCCCAACCTGCGTCAGGCCGAGCTGGCCGAGATTGGAAATCGTTTGGCCGGTTTCGAAGCGGGCCGCGCAGTAGGGCAGGCGGAAGGGGACGAACCCGACGAGATTGTGGAAGAGGCGGTCAACAAGTATCTGCACGAGAATGCCACCGAATTGGCGGCGGAACACGAAAAGCCGTTCCAAGCCATCGAAGTTGCTCACGAGGACGGGGGAGGCGTGGTCGCCCATGACCGCGAGCCGCCGCTTGCCGCCTCGCCGGTGAATGCGAGCGCCGCGGCTGCCGCAGCACAGCCGGCGCATGCCACCGCCCATGTCGGCAAGCACGACGTTACCGGCCAAGAGCGGCGCGGCAGTTCGCTGCAGAAGATTGCCAAGCTCAACATCACCGGCCGTATTGCGCTGGCAATGCGCGGCAGTAAGGAGGAGCGGTCGATTCTGATCCGCGACTCGACCAAGCTGGTAGCGCTGGCAGTGCTCGATTCGCCGAAGGTCTCCGATGCCGAGGTGGAAAAGATTGCGCTGCAGAAGAATGTGCTGGAGGCGGTGCTGCGCGCCATTCCCATGAAGCGGAAGTTTGCCAAGAATTACACCATCATGAGGAACCTGGTGTTCAATCCCCGCACTCCGCTCGATCTTTCGCTCGGACTGATGAAGAACCTGCTGGTGCATGACCTGAAGAATTTGTCCGGTAACAAAGAAGTTTCCGATACCATTCGCAAGCTGGCTTTGCGCATGTTCAAGCAGAAGGTGGAAAAAAAGGGCTAGAGCGGTCCCCGGTTTGCCCGGACCGAGACTCGAGGATTCGCAGGAGGGTTCCCGGATGCAAGCGGATTCCATCTACGAACTGTTGGCGCGGGCCAAGACGATTGCGGTGGTGGGGCTGTCCGACAGTCCGATGCGGCCGAGTCACGGAGTTTCTGCCTACATGCAGGCGGCTGGATACAAGATCATCCCCGTCAATCCGCAGATTGGGGAGGCGCTGGGCGAGAAGGCGTATCCCTCGTTGCTGGAGATACCGCGAGAAGTCGCATCCAAGATCGATCTGGTCAATGTGTTCCGCCGGCCGGAGTACGTAGAGGAAGTGGTGGAGCAGGCGATTCAGTTGAAGATTCCGGCCCTTTGGCTGCAGGAAGAAGTGATCCATGAACTCGCGGCTGCCCGGGCACGCCAGGCAGGAATCTTCGTGGTAATGGACCGCTGCATTTTGAAGGAGCACCGTGCGCGATTCGGGTAGCCAGCCCGGATTCCGCCTCAGGCTTGAGGATTCAGGCCTGCTTCGGGTTCGGTCACTTGCACCAGAATCACGGTGGCATCGTCCCGCAATCCATTCCCGTTCGCGAATTTCCTGACATCTGCAAGCAGGCCGTCCGGAGTAACGTCTTTCGATTGCATCTGGGCGACCAGACGCTCGGCGCCATATTCTTCGCCGGAATCCAGTTCGGCCTCGGTGATGCCATCGGAATAAAACGCGATGCGGGACCCTTTTTCGAGCGTCAATTCTGTCTCCGAAAATTTACTGGTCGAAATCCCCAGCGGCAAGCCGTGCTCGTGATTGATCCAGCGGGTGCCGGAGGCATCGACCAGCAGGGGCGCCAGATGGCCGGCGTTTGCGATCTTCAAGATGTGGCTTGCCGGGTCGAGTTCGGCATAGACCATGGTGACGAAGCGGCCGCTCGGAAAATCCTCGACCATCATGTTGTTGAGACGGGTCAGGACTTCCGCTGGACCCGAGCCCGTTAGCGCCAGGGAGCGCAACATGCCGCGAGTGGCAGACATGAGCAGCGCGGCGGCTGTGCCTTTGCCGGAAACGTCGGCCAAAACCAGGCCCCACCGGCCGTCGGGCAGGAGGATGAAGTCATACCAGTCGCCGCCTACGGATCCTGCAGGAATCGAAAGCCCGGAGACACGGAAACCCGGGATCAGAGGCGAGCTGCGCGGCAACAGCGCCTGCTGAATGGAGCGGGCTTCTTCGGCCTCGCGGCTCATGCGTTCCCGTTGTGCGCGTTCATCGCCAAAGCGCCGGGCATTGTGCACGGCGACGGCGACGTGGGCACACAAGGCTTGCAGCAGACGCAACTGATCGGGACAGAAAGCATTGATTTCGCAGTGGGAAGCGGTGAAGACGCCGACCAGATCGCCTTCGCGTTGCAGCGGAATGGCGACTTCCGAGCGCGTGTCGGGCTCGCAGGCGACGTAGTACGGGTCGCGCGCTACGTCGGGCGCATAGTGCATCTTGCGGGTGGATGCGACGTGTCCCACCATTCCCGTGCCCAGGGGAATACGATGGCCTTTGCCGTGAACGCTGCAGCCGCGCACGCCGGCCAGTACGAACCCCGGGTGCACGGGATCGCTAAGAAACAGGTTGATTTCGACGCAGCCGAGAGACTTGGCAACCTCGTCAATGATTCTCGGTACGAGTTCCTCGATATCGAGGGTGGAGGTGATGCGTTGCGCGAATTTTTGCAGGCGCACCAGCTCGGCGAGCTTGAGCGCGGCCGCTTCTGAGACTGGCGGGCCCGAGAAGCTGAAATCCGCCAGTGGCGCGGTGGACACGACAGGATCCTCCTACGGGAACAACGACCTAAACAATGAGATGGAAGAAAGGCGGCTTCAGATTCTCTTTTTGTTCGTGCTCGCGGTCGGAGTTGCAGATGGCTTGAGCCGTTTGATTTCTTCCAAACGCTCGCGAATTCGTTTTTCGACGCCCTGGTTGGTCGGGCGATAGTAAACACGGTCGCGCAGGCTGTCGGGGAGGCACTGCATGTCCGCAACCTTGGCTTCGGTATCGTGGGCATATTGATAATCTTTGCCGTAGCCCAGGTTTTTCATCAGACCGGTGGGTGCGTTGCGCAGGTGCAGCGGGACCGGTTCGGCTGCGGTTTGTTCCACGTCCTGTTGCACCAATCCGTAAGCGGTGTAAAGCGCGTTCGATTTCGGCGCCAGCGAGAGATAGACGACGGCTTGCGCTAGGGCGAGGTTGCCTTCCGGCATGCCAATAAAATCTACGGCGTCCCGCGCGGCCATGCACAAGGCGAGGGCGGTCGGTTCGGCCAGGCCGACGTCTTCGACCGCCATGCGAACGACCCGCCGGGCGATGTAAAGCGGATCTTCTCCGGCATCGAGCATGCGCGCGAGCCAGTAGAGTGCGGCGTCGGGATCGCTGTTGCGAACCGATTTGTGCAGGGCGGAGATGATGTTGTAATGCTCTTCACCTCCTTTGTCATAGAGCAAGATGCGTTTTTGCACGGCCTCCTCAACGGTGACTTCGCGGATCTCGGTGGTCGGCCCGGCAGACGGCGAGAGCCCCGTGTCCACGGTTAATGAGGCGGCCACCTCCAGTACGTTGTAGGCGCCGCGGGCGTCTCCGCTCGAGTAGACGGCGATTTTGCTCAGCGCTTGGGCGGAGGCGTGCAACTGCATCCGGCCCAAGCCCCGCTCGTTGTCGGCGAGCGCGCGGCGCAAAAGGATCACGATCTGCTCTTCGGTCAGCGGTTTCAGCACGTAGACGCGGCAGCGCGAGAGCAGCGCGCCATTGATTTCGAACGAGGGATTTTCGGTGGTCGCGCCAATCAGTCGTATGTTCCCTTTTTCGACGTGGGGCAGGAAAGCATCCTGCTGCGCTTTGTTGAAACGGTGAATCTCGTCGACAAAGACAATGGTACGGGTACCGTACTGGCGAGCGCGCTCGGCGTCGCTCATGACTTGCTTGATTTCCTTGATGCCGGCGAGCACCGCGGAAAACTCGATGAAATCGGCCTTGGTGATGCGGGCGATGATTTTGGCCAGGGTGGTCTTACCGGTGCCGGGGGGGCCCCAGAAGATCATGGAGGAGGGGTCGTCACGCTCGATCTGCACGCGCAGCGGTTTGCCGGAGCCGACGAGATGCTCTTGGCCGACGAATTCCTCGAGTGCGCGCGGACGCATGCGGTCGGCGAGCGGGCGCGCGCCGGCAGCGCTCGGCTCTTCATTCGGGACGGGTGCGAACAGATTCATAGAATTCGGGGAAGCCGATCCCAGCCTTTCAATCTCCGGTCGTAAGAATACAAACTACAAGTCACCCGTTAGAAGCCTTCCTCGCCGCTTCGTACAGTATGATGCTGGCGGCGATTCCGGCATTGAGCGATTCGACTTCGCCCGCATGAGGGATGGCGAGGGTTGCGTCCATTTCGCGCATCAGTTCGCGGGGCAGGCCTGCGCCTTCGTTACCGATGAAAATGGCCAACGGCAGGGTCCAGGAGACCTGGGGTAACCGAACTCCCTGATGCGACGAGGTGGCAAGCAGGCGAATGTGGTGCAAGCGCAGAAGCGAAATCAGTTCCGCGGAAGCGATCCTTAAAAAAGGGAGGCGGAAGATCGAACCCGCCGATCCCCGCAGAACTTTCCAGTTGTAAAGGCTGACGGTTCCTTCGGTGAGAAAGATCCCGGCGGCGGCGAAAGCCTCCGCGGAGCGGACGATGGTGCCCAGGTTGCCGGGGTCCTGCAGGCCGGCGGCTACCACGAACGGGCCGACTCCCGCGCGCTCAAGCAGTTGGGCGGAACTAAACGCGCGCAACTTCAGCAGGGCGGCTACGCCTTGCGGTGCCTCGCTCGGCACGATGGAGTGGAAGAGTGCGTCGGGCAGGACCAGGGTTTCGCTGCGGGTGCTGATTTGGGACAGCAGTCTCTCGGCAAGCGGGCGCGCCGATTCGCTGAAGAAGACACTTTCCGGGTGTTGCCCGCTGCGCAACGCTTCTTCCAGCAATTTGACGCCTTCGATGGCGCACTCGCCTTGGGCGGTGAGTTCGGCGCGACGGAATGCCTGCCGCAATTGTTTGAGCCTGGGGTTATGGCGGCCGGCGACCGGACGCAGACGACCGGCTTGTTGGTGAGTGCCTGCGAACTTCGCGTCATGCTTCATGCGTTGGTTCCAAAGTCAGGATGTATGGTACATTTCATTGTTTAAGCCGACAATCAGAAGGGACCATAGTGCGCGCGGAAATCCTAAAAATTCATGCGGTAACGCCCGAGGCTTCGCTGATTAAGTATGCCGCCGAACAGATTCAGGCCGGGCAGGTGCTGGGTATGCCGACCGATACGTTTTATGGCCTGGCGGCAGATCCGTTCAACCTGCGCGCGGTCGAGCGGGTCTACGAAATCAAGTCACGATTACGGCACAAGCCGCTTTCGTTGCTGATCGAACATGTGGACCAAGCGGAAGAGTTTGCCGGACCGTTGCCCGACGATTTCCATCTTCTGGCGCGGCGCTTTTGGCCGGGCCCGTTGACCATGATTGTCCCGGCGGCGTCGCATCTGCCGCTCAAGGTCACGGCCAACACCGGCAATGTGGCGCTGCGGGTGCCGGCGGCTGAAATTTCGCTGGCGGTCGTGCGGGCGGCGAAGATTCCGATTACGGCGACCTCCGCGAACCTGAGCGGCGCTACCGAGTGTACCACCGCCGAGCAGGTGCGAGATCAACTGCAGGAACGCATCTCTCTGATCGTGGACGGCGGGCCTTCTCCGCGGAGGATTTCGTCGACCATCGTGCACTTCAAGCAAGATGGTACGTGGCAAATATTGCGCGAGGGCGCGATTCCCGCGAAAGATGTTGTCGAAGCGTTGTCGTAATCAGGTCGCAAGGTTCGAGCGTTACAAGGTTTCAGGAGGCTCGGCAGGGGTCGGCGGGATCTGGGAAGTGCCAACCCCGATGCGTTGGCACCTTGAAATTTTCACATCTGGCTTATGTCGGAAGATCTCCAGCCATCTGACCCAAGAAAACCTTTCTGGGTGCGTCTCTCGCTCCTAGTGGTCTGGATCGCGGTGGGAGCGTTGGTGTTGTTCTTTGGCGTTACCGGAGCCCGCATTGCGCGCGCCGCATCGGAAGCGCCGGACAGAAAGGCCGACGTCATAGTCATTTTCGGAGCTGCCGAGTATGCGGGGCGACCCTCGCCTATCTTGCGGGCACGTCTGGATCACGGGTTCGACTTGTTTCAGAAGGGAATGGCGCCGGTGGTGATTACCACGGGCGGATCGGGGCAGGATCCGGATTTCAGTGAAGGCGGGGTGGGGCGAGATTATCTTCTGCGACGTGGCGTGCCCGAGCAAGCATTGATTGCCGAGACGCAGGGCTCCGATACGGCGCACTCGGCGGCGCGGGTGGCCAACATTATGCGCACCAATGGCATGCGCCGGTGCATCGCGGTGAGCGATGCCTACCATGTGTTCCGTATTCGCGCGTTGCTCGAGCACGAAGGTATGGAAGTGGAGGTGGCGCCGCGCCCGCAATCGCGTCCGCACCCGCTCTGGGAACGCTCGGCAGCCGTGATGCGGGAGGCGGTTAGCTACTTGGCATGGAAGGCCGGTTTGCCGTAGAAGGGTTGCAATCTGCGAGCTGCACACGACGGCCTGTCGAGAGTCGGCCCGGAAATCAGGGCTTGATCAAACAAGATTGGCGGGTCGCGCCTATAAGGTAGACGGAGGCCGGGGTCGTCACCGTTGCGCTGCCCCTGGAGCGAGAAGCCAGGCGATTCGAGCTCACGGGCCATGGTTCGCCGCGCTCTCGCTCTTTACCATCCCATTTTGTCGCGCAAATGGGCCACGTGCGCAACGTGATGCCGTCCGTGCCAGGAATAGAGGGCGAGCGTTTTTTCGAGTGTCATCGCACCCAGCGCGGGATGGCGAAAGGTGCGCTGCCATTGCGCCTCGGTAAGGTCGAGCAGGAGGAGCATCCAGCGTTGGTGCAGGGAATCGAGCAAGGCCAGGGATACGTCGATGGGCGCGTGCTTGGCTTCGGGCAATTCGGCCCACAGATTTTCCATGTAGGGCTTGATGGTCGGAGAATCTTCGGTGAGCGCCAGCTTGAAACGAATGTAGGAATTTATGTGGCTGTCCGGGACGTGGTGAGCCACCTGGCGCAGCGTCCAGCCGCCATCGCGATAGGGAGTGTCCAGTTGCGGGTCGGACAGGCCGCGGAGAGCGGCGCGCAGGCGTGCCGGAGTCTGCTCGACGTCGGTCAGGTACTGGCGCTTTTGTTCTGCCGTGAGCGGGCCGCTGTAGGAAAATTTGCCAATCGGATAGCGCGGGTCAGACATGGATCCTCCCGGAAGATCAAGATCATAGTAAAGGCAGTGAGCGGTGAGCGGTAGAGGATCCTCGAGCGGAACAGGGTGCAAAAAAACCGCTTTGCTGGCGGGCTCGGGCGACTCCCGATGCTCCGCTATCGGACCATGGCCAAGATGCGAACCGGGGCCGGACCGGGTTTCTTGTTCTTTTCCGGCGCGACGATGACCAGTGAGCCGGTTGCGGGTAGCGAAGTCAAGCGCGCCGTGCCTTCGACGACATAGCTTCCGTGGAGAGCAAGTTGCTCCCCCAAGGTGCGGTCCGAGGTCAGGTCGACGGGTGTTTCGATGGCAAAACCGATCGCGCAGCGAGCCTCGATCAGGAACTCAGCCGCGTCGCGGGCGACGGGAAACGGCGCGCTTGGAATCGATGGATTGGGGGCCGGTGAAACCGGGAGCTTTCCCGCCCGGCGGATGGCGATGACCGATCCTTGCGCGATCATGCCGTGGTGCGCTTCCCAGGCTTCAATGTCGTCGAGAGAAATCTGCAATTTGTCGGGCGTCGTGGTGCCGAGATCCATGACGACCAGGGGAGCTACGAGGCGCTCGGGTGGGATCTGTCCGGCGGCCCAGGTTCCGGGAATCAGCGTTCCGGGAGCGATGATGCGGGTGCTCGATTCCGGCGCTCTCGGGTGGGACGGTGTCGTGCTTGGTCCGTCGGTCAAGTCCACGACATGCGAATAGCGGTCTTGCTGCGCGGAGCCGGGTCTGCGGTCGGCGAACAGTAAAATCGCGAGCACGAGAGCATAGGCGATGATAAAACTGCGAATCTGCATTCCGTTCCTGGCCAAGACTAATTAAGACACACTTCAACCTGGTATTGTTGCCTGAGGGGGTGTCAAGATCAATTCTCGGTGGGACATGGACCACCGAGCGCAGGGATAGCATCAAAACATGGATTGAACTCAGCTTCGATTCGGCTTTGATTTTGCCCCAACCGCCGTTGCCAGGGACCGGAAAACTTTCGTTTTCGGTGGGATGTTTCGGGCGGGGTTCGGCGCGGCGTAGAATAACAGCCAGAGCTATCTCAATACTGAACTGAGGGATTGCAGGCCTGGTGCTCGCAAGGGCTCCAGGGCGCAGCAGTGGGCTCCTTACGGCAAGGCGGAGGCCGTGCCAAGCGATTCGCGAGGTAGTATTGCAGCATTTTCAGCGACTCCGGGCTTTTTGGCGGAGGCCTGAAAATGCAGGAACCAGAGGATGGATGTTCGGCCGCGAAGAAAAAGTCTCGGCTCTGCGCCTGACCGCCGTGCAGTATATCGTGCTGTTTATGTTTTTGCTGCTGGCCTACGGGCTGTGGCGGCTGCAGGTAATGCAGAGCGGCAAGTATGCGCAACTGGCAGAGCAGAATCGGGTGCGCAACGTGCCGATTCTTGCCCCGCGAGGGAAAATTCTCGATCGCGAAGGGCGAATCATTGTCGACAACTACCCTTCGTTTTCCGCGCTGCTTCTGCGCGATTCTTCACGTGATTTGAGAGAAGACGCGGACGAGATCGCCAGGGGACTGCACCTGAACCCCGACGAGGTGCGACTGCGCATACGGCGCGCCGCCTGGATGCCGCAGTACCAGCCGATTTTTCTGAAGGAAGACATCACCCCCGACGAACTGGCATTCATCGAGGCGCATAAGAACGAATTGCCGGAACTTGAAACCATCATGGCGCACCGCCGCCTCTATCCGCGCAACGGTTTCCTTGCCCACCTGGTCGGCTATGTCGGCGAAGTGACCGAAGACATGCTCAACCAACCGCAATTTGAACTCTATACGCCGGGTGACGTGGTGGGAGTAAGCGGGGTCGAGAAACAGTACAACAGCATCCTGATGGGAAAGAACGGATTCCGGCGTGCGATCGTCAACAGCCACGGGCGGGAAGTTGGACGACTGGATGAAACGCCGGCCGAACCCGGCAAGCAGCTCAAGCTGACGGTGGACATTGATCTGCAGATTGCGGCGGAACAGGCCATCGAGGGAAAGAACGGCGCGATCGTGGCCATGGATCCGCACACGGGCGAAATTCTGGCCATGGTAAGCCGGCCAACATTTGATCCGAACGATTTCAGGACGAAGATTTCACGGGACGAGTGGAACAAGCTGGTTACCGATCCTGACAAGCCGCTGCTGAACAAAGCGATTCAGGCGCAGCTCGCGCCTGGTTCAACGTTCAAGATCATCATGGCGACCGCCGGGTGGCAGGAGGGGATTGCGCAAACCCTCAACGTGCACTGCAACGGCGGTGCGACCTTTTATGGCCGCCGTTTTGGGTGCTGGGTCAAGGGCGGGCACGGCGCGGTCGATCTGCCGAAGGCGATTTACCAGTCGTGCGATGTTTTCTTCTACACGCTGGCGGAGAAGCTCGGCATTGATCGCATCGCCAAATACGCGACCGCTTTCGGACTGGGGCAGAAGACCGGCATTGACCTGCCCAATGAAGTCAGTGGCGTAATGCCTTCGGAAGAATGGAAGATCCGCAATTTCAAGCAGAAATGGTTCGCCGGGGAAACCATTTCGGTGGGCATCGGTCAGGGTGCGGTGGCGATAACGCCCGTGCAGTTGATGCGCGCAGTGGGCGCGATCGCCATGGATGGGCGCATGGTTGTACCGCACTTGATTAACCCGACGAATCTGCCGCCGGGGTTTGTCGAGACCACGCACTACACGGAAGTGAAGGAAGTTCCGATTGATCCCACGGGTTGGAACACGATTACCGACGCGATGAGCCGGGTTTTGTTGCCGGAAGGGACGGCTCCCTCGGCGCACATTCCGGGCATCGACATTGCGGGCAAGACAGGATCGGCGCAGATCGTCTCCTTGGCGCTGCGCGCCAAGCACCAGAATAACGCTGATTTTGCGCAGAACGGATGGTTTGTCGGATTCACTCCGCGTCGTAATCCGGACATCATTGTCTGCGTGCTCTTCGAGGGCGGCGAGCACGGGAAATTGGCGGCGCGGTTGGCGACGCAGGTGATTAAGGCTTACGTGGACAAGCAACAGAGGCAGCCGAACAAAGTGGCGGCGACCCCGGGAAAACTCGAGGTGAGCAGTCTCTGGACCGATCCGGGCGACGCAGAGGGCGCGCAAGGTACGGATGGAGATCAGTTGCATGCGGGTCGCTTCCTGGTCGATCTGGCGCGCAAAAAGCCCCCGCTAGCCATGGCCGCTCCGGGAATGCACTGACTCAACGACCGAGAGTTCCGGCCACGGTAGGTTCTTCCGCGAGGTTTGTCCACAAATTCACATCTCTAACTGATCATGGTAGGGTTGAATCGAGGATGAAGACTGCTGCTCAGCTGGCTCTGGACGCGGCCTCCGCAAGGGGAGTCACTTATGCGGACGCGCGCGTGGTCGCCATTGGCAACCGCTCGCTGACCACCAAGAACGGGCGGATGGGGCACGCCTCGGAATCGGAATCACTTGGCATTGGCGTACGTGTGATTGCCGACGGGGCTTGGGGATTTGCAGCGTCGGCGAACTTGAACCGCGACGCGGTGGAAGCCACGGCCGCCCGGGCGGTCGAGATTGCTCGCGCTTCGGCGCGAGTGAAGCGCGAAGATGTTCGACTGGCTCTGGAGCCCGCGGCAGTGGCGGAATGGACCACACCATACGAAATCGATCCCTTTACCACATCGGTCGAGCGGAATCTTGATCTGCTGCTCAAAGTCGACGGGGAGATGCGCGCGGTTCCGGGCGTCACGCTGGCGGAAACGGGCATGAATTTCCAACGCGAGGAGTCGTGGTTTCTTTCTTCCGAAGGGGCGGATATTCATCAGACAAAATATTCCACCGGTGCGGGCTATACGGCATATGCCTTTGCCGGGTCGGAGATTCAGAAGCGATCTTACCCGAATTCATTTGGCGGGCAGTGGCAGAATCGCGGATACGAGCAGATTGAAGAAATGAAGCTGCTCGACAATGCCCGGCGGGTGGCGGAAGAGGCGGTTGCGTTGCACCATGCCGGTCAGTGCCCGGAAGGCGTATCCACCATCATTCTCGATGGATCGCAACTGGGTTTGCAGATCCACGAGTCAATCGGGCATCCGATTGAACTGGATCGCGTATTGGGAATGGAGGCCAATTTTGCGGGCACGTCGTTCCTTACCCTGGAAAAGCTGGGGAATCTTCGCTATGGCAGCGCACTGGTCAACGTCGTTGCAGACGCGCGGCAGGAGCACGGACCGGGGCTCGGGACGTTTGCCTACGACGACGAAGGTGTGGCGGCGCAGTCGACTCCGATTATTACGAACGGACTTTTTACCGGCTACCTGAGTTCGCGCGAAACGGCGCGCACGGTGGGCGCGGCCCGATCGGGCGGAACCTTGCGCGCGGAAGGCTGGAACCGAGTGCCGATGATTCGCATGACGAACGTCAGTATTGTGCCCGGCGAGAAGCCCTTGCGCCTAGAGCAGCTCATCGCTGCGACCGACGAGGGCATCTACATGGAGACCAACCGATCCTGGTCGATCGACGACAAGCGCTACAATTTCCAGTTTGGATGCGAGATTGCCTGGGAGATCAAGGGCGGCAAGCGGGTGCGAATGCTCAAAAATCCTTCCTATTCCGGGATCACGACGGAGTTTTGGAATTCGATGGACGCGATTTGCTCGCGTGACGAGTGGACGATCTGGGGAACTCCGAACTGCGGGAAGGGACAGCCGCAGCAAGTGGTGGGAACCGGACATGGTGCTTGCCCGGCGCGGTTTCGGAATATCCGGGTCGGCTCGGCATACCAGGGAAACTGATCACCCGGGAAAACGAAGAAGAGCGGATCGGGCAGGTTTCCGGATCCCCTCTTTTCAGGGGCCTGTGGCGAGTGGTAGTGCCGGCGACGGCAAGGATGCGGCAAGCCGGGTCTCGGAAAAATCGAAAATGCTGAGCAAAGAACAAGCCGCTGGCGTATTCGACCGCATTCGCCGCTTCACCTCTGCCGATGAGGTCGAGGCCGTGTTCACCGCATCCCGCTTTGCCCTGACTCGGTTTGCGAACAACGCCATTCATCAGAATGTGGAAGAAGAGAACGCGGTCGTTTCGATCCGCACGAATTTTGCTGGGCGCACGGCGCGCGCGACGGCCAACCAGTTTGACGATGACAGTGTGCGGCGAGCGGTTGCGGCTTCCGAGGCTCTGGCGCGGGCACAGGCACCAAACCCGGATCTGCTGCCGGTTCCGGATGCCCGGGAAGCGGGCGGAGAGGCCTCCGACGGGGGCCTCGCCCCACCCAACCGGTTCTTTGCGCAGACGGCAGGCGCCACGGCGTCCGATCGCGCCGAGGTAGTCAGTCGTATCGTGTCGGTAGCGGACAAGCACCGGCTCACGACCGCGGGGATCTATTCGAGCTGCGAGTCCGGCGAGGGAATTTTTAACTCCCGCGGGCTGGCGAATTGGCATCAGCAGACTTTGGCGGAAGTTTCGATCACCATGCTGGGTGAGGATTCCTCGGGCTGGCAGAAACGGAATTCACCCGATCTGCGCGACCTCGATGCCGCGAGCTTGGCGGAGACGGCGGCGCAAAAGGCGGTCGCCTCGCTGCATCCGCGGGAGATTGTTCCGGGGAAGTATACAGTGATCCTCGAGCCATCGGCCGTTCTCGACATCGCAGGCTTCATGTTCTGGGACTATAGCGGCATGGCGATTCTCGATCAGCGGTCGTTTCTGAACGATCGGATCGGCACCAGACTTTTTGGCGAGAATATCAATATCTGCGATGACGTTGCCCATCCTCTGCAGGCGGGCTCGCCGTTCGATGGCGAGGGGATGCGGCGGCAGCGCCTGCAGTTGGTGGAGAACGGGACGGTAAAGCGGGTCTCGTATGCGCGCGCCACGGCGCGAAAGATGAAGCATTCCGAGTACGCGGCCAAGGTCGGCACCATCGAGCCGACGGGACACGGATTCCCCCTGCCGAACGAGACAGGGGAAATGCCGGTGAATATTGTCTTCGGCGCGCCGGAACGTGCGCAGAGTATAGAGGAAATGATTGCCTCGACGGAACGGGGCGTTCTGGTGACCCGGCTGTGGTATATCCGTGAGGTCGATCCCTACGAGAAGATCGTCACGGGCATGACGCGCGACGGGACTTTTCTGGTGGAAAATGGCAAGGTGCAGTGCGGGTTGCGTAATTTTCGTTTCAACCAAAGCGTGATCTCGATGCTGTCAAATGTCGATGCCATGAGTGTTCCGGTGCGAGCCAGCGGAGAGGAATCGTTCGACATGGTCGTGCCGGCGATGAAGGTGCGTGAATTTAACTTCACGGAAGTGACACGGTTCTGAGTGGACAGCTGCAGCGCGGACGCGAACCGGTCGGCGAAAAGCGGGATGAGGTGGTGGCGTGACGCCGGTACTCGAGACAGAACGGTTGTGGTTGCGTCCTCTGGAACTGGCAGACGCCGAACAGATTCAGATTATTTTCCCGCACTGGAAGGTGGTGGAATTTCTCTCCGCCCGCGTACCATGGCCGTATCCGCCCGATGGCGCGTTAACCTATTGCCGCGACATCGCTCTGCCGGCTGTCGCTTCTGGAAAGGAATGGCACTGGACCCTGCGTCGCAAGAGCGATCCATCCGTTGTAATTGGTTCGATCAGCTTAATGAAGGCGGAAAATCATAATCGCGGGTTCTGGCTCGGCCTGCCGTGGCAAGGGCAGCGCCTGATGAGTGAAGCTTGCGAAGCGGTGACAGACTATTGGTTTCACATTCTGAGATTTCCCGTCCTGCGGGTTCCCAAGGCCATTGCCAATGAGGCGTCCCGCCGCATTTCTGCACGACAGGGCATGCGCGTGGTCTCAAGCGAAGAGCGAGACTTCGTGGCCGGCCGGTTGCGGGCGGAGATCTGGGAAATCACGGCCGAGCAGTGGCACGGCCGCCGGCGGGGGCTGAAATAATGCCGGCAGCGCGAGCCTTTGGCTTGAGCAATGACGCCCGCCCGCGGCCCAGTCAATTTCTCCATCAAACCTAGCGGTTCTGCCGGCTGGCTTCAGATTTTGAGCTGCGGCTCCGCCCTTTTTTCATCGCCGATTCGACAATTCCGGTACGCCCCTAAGTCCCTGTACTAGTGGCACTTCGCCGCGCTTGTTCAATGACCTCCGTAACTTTGCATTGTCGTTTCCGGGGTGTAATCTCGGCCTGAAATGCGCACACGCTCGATTGGAGTGGTGCATGGCCCGAGCCGGAAGAAAGGTCGTTGCTAAAGTGTCTGAAACCGCCAAGGGAACCACGGAAGTGAGCAAAAATCGAAGGGGTTATGCGGACGTGCAAGGTGCGCCGCGCTTTCCTATCAAGTTGCCGGTGGCATTGAAATCTGCGGCGGGCCTGTCTGGGGCCGGGGACCAAACAATCGCCGGTAAAACGGTCGAAACCGAAAACATCTCTGCGAACGGTGTTCTTTTTCGAATGGATGCCGATGTACCCGTAGGTTCGGCGGTTGATTTTACGATCTCGCTTCCGGCGGATGTGGTAGGTGCAGAGGCCGACGTGCAGGTGGATTGTCGCGGGCGCGTAGTGCGCAGTTTTGCCGATGGTGGCCGGCGTGGAGTCGGAGTCGTCATCGATGAGTACCGTTTCGAGCGTAAGTAGTTTTCGCAGTAGCGTCGCCGCGCTTGGTAGGGCGCGAAAAGAGGACGGATGGGCAGCATTTCGGTCGGCATCGAGCCAGGCGAAGGCTTTCAGCCTGAGGACGGCAAAAGTACGATCCGCGTAATCGTGGCGGATACGCAAGCCATTTTTCGCGCTGGGCTACGCAAGATCTTCGCGCTCGAGGACGACATACGTGTGGTCGGCCAGGCCGAGAACCTTGAGCAGACTGCCGCCGCCATACAAAAGTTTTCCGCCGACATCGTGATCTTTGAAGCGGCGCTTGCGCCGAATCCAGCCGATGCGGTCTCGGATTTGCTTCGCCAGAGTGGCGCCTGCCGTCTGGTGGTCGTGTTGCAGGAACCGGACCAGGAGATGACGCTCGACTTGTTCCGGCGTGGTGCACATTCCATTGTTTCGCGCGAGGTTGAGCCGGAAATGCTGGTGGAGTGTCTGCGCACGGTGGCTCGCGGCGAACCTTGGCTCGAACGCTCGGCCATTGCCTGGGTGCTGAGCGCATATCGCGCGCAAGGACTCCGACCGGCAGGGTCGCGCCCCAAAGTTTCGCTCACACCCAAAGAATCGCTGATCGTTTCCTGCGTGACGCAGGGAATGAAAAACAAAGAAATTGCCTTGCGGGTGGGTACGACCGAGCAGGTGGTGAAGAATTATCTGCGCAAGGTCTACGACAAGCTGGGAGTGGCCGATCGTCTGGAACTCGCGCTTTACTGCCTGAACCACCGCGTACTCGAAGGCGCAGTCCTGGCGAAAGTCGCGCAGCCCGTGCAACCAACCAATGACTGTGCTCCGGAGGTCGAAGCAAGCCCCAACGCCGCAGCCGCTGCTTCCGGATCCCGCTCTTGATTCTTCTGTTCTAGTACAATTCTCTGTCACGGACGGACCTTACACCGAGTTCGCAGTTAATGGCTCTCCGTTCTCGTATAGCGAGATTCTCGCAGCGCCGTTGCTGAGAACAGGGAGCTGAGCTCTATTTCCATCAAAATAATTTTCGCTGAAAAGAGAGGCAACCATGAAGGGCGACGCAAAAGTGATTGCGATCCTGAACGAAGTGCTCAAAGCCGAGCTTACTGCTATCAATCAGTATTTTCTCCATGCCGAGATGTGCGAGAACTGGGGCTATCAACGGATGGCCAAACAAATCCGCAAAGAATCGATTGAGGAGATGCAGCACGCCGAAATCCTAATGGAACGTATTTTGTATCTCGATGGCGCTCCGAACATGACGGACTATTTCAAGATCAATGTCGGTCAAACTCTCAAGCAGCAACTGGAGAACGATCTGCAGCTCGAGTACACGGCCGTGAAGCGCCTGAATGATGGCATTCAGGCCAGCGTGGCGGTTGGTGACAACGGTTCACGCGAGTTGATGGAAAAGATCCTGCTCGATGAAGAGCATCACATCGATTGGCTGGAAGCGCAGCTGCACGCGATCGAAGAGATGACCTACGAAAACTATTTGGCACAGCAGTTGCATAAGGCCGAGGAGAGTTAGAAGGCACGTAAAGGTCGCATCCCGATCGGATCCGCGCGGGCCGCAGACCTGCTGTTAGAATCAACGCAGCTGCTCCGCAGGGCGAGCGGACGGAGAGATGGCCGAGTGGCTGAAGGCGCACGCTTGGAAAGCGTGTTTACTCGAAAGGGTAACGTGGGTTCGAATCCCACTCTCTCCGCCATGTTTTCAACCACTTAGGAGTGATTGCAATCAGTTTGCAATCACTTTAGGCGAAAGAGCCAGTCCCACCACTTTGGAATGCGCCTCGGCCATTTCATCCGTCACAACGTCGCCGTAGATGTTGAGCGTCGTGCGAATGTCCGAGTGGCGCATCAGTTTCTGCTGCACCGCTATTGCTGTCCCGACCGCATCGAGCCAGGACCGGTAGCTGTGCCGCAATGAATGCGTGCCCAGTTTAGGGATGCCGGCTTTTGCGGCTGCCTTCTGGAACACCTGCCAGACCCACGGATAGGAGACCGGCAGCCGGCCAAGCTGCGCCGGACTTGCAAACATCCAGTCCTCCTCTGAAGAGAAGAGGGTGTTCTGCCTCCAGGCTTTCAGCACTTTCAGCATCTGCGCATCAATGGACATCAGCTTGTCGGAGTAGATGGTTTTGACATCGTCCACCTGCTGGCGCACTATTGCCCGCTCGACACGAAGCTTGGCCTTCAGCCAGTCCACATCGGACCATTTGAGGGCGAGGCATTCGCTGATGCGCAGGCCAAAGCAGACACAGACCAGCGCCATCGTGCGGAAGGGCTCCTCCAGCTGCCCCGCAAAAAGCCGGAATTCCTCCACAGTCAGACTGCGGGGCTTGCGCATCCTTCTCGTTGCGCCTTTGATCGTGACCAGCTCCATCGGGTTGCGCTGCGTGGCCGCATCACCGCGCCACATGGCGTAGTCCCACAAGGCATGGATAAGGCCGCGCACGTGCACCCTGCTTTTGGGGGCAAGGGGCAGGGACTCCAGCCACAATTCCACGGGACGGGCCTGCAGCTCAGAAAGCTGGCAGTTCCGCCAGCGCGGGAGGATGTGGTTATTGAGCCAGGCCTCGTAGCCGCGCCTGGTGCTTAGGCGCTTTGGCATTTTTTCGGTACGGCTCGATCCACGGCGACGGAGCTCAAGATCCGGAAATCATTCTAGAAATCTCTTCCGGCGGCCTAGCTCGTGGTCTTAGCCCGCGAGGATTTCGATTTTTTGGTCCAGACAAGACACACCCC
>JBEKPJ010000044.1:0-65403 GCA_049520935.1 Terriglobales bacterium
TTTTACGGTCCAGGGATCTTCGTGCTGGGACTCTCGATGTTCCCTCCTTTGCTGGCTTCTCTCGCCATGGCAAAAGAATCGGAGCTGAAGACAATTCTTCAAGTTTATGTCTCCAGCATCTCCGCGCACGAATTCTTGCTGGGAAAGATTCTTGCCTTCATGGTAGTCGCGCTCGCCGAGTGTGCAGTGATGCTCGTCCTCCTGTTTACATATTTTGGTTTGGGTCTGGCGGGCGACCCAACCCCCTTCATCGTCGCCACGATTCTGTACACGTTCTGCGTGGCGGCCTTTGGAACCATGGTGGGAGCGACGATTCCCAGCCAAGTCGCGGCCATGCAAATCGTGGCCCTCGGCGGCTTTCTCCTGGTGTTTCTGCTCTCCGGTCTGATTTTCCCCATCGAGAACATCCCTGTGGGATTGCGTTGGATCTCGAACGTCATGTGGGGCCGGTATTACATCGAGGTCGTGCGGGATGCTCTCCTCCAAGGCGGCGGATGGCCTGCTGACTGGTGGAAGGTGACGATCATCGGCATCATCGGGTCAATTTTCTACGGAACTGGATGGTACAGCATGCGCCGAATGCAGCTCAAAGCGTAAGCCAATGACGAATCCCTTTCAAAACGTCTTCAATCAGCGGTTCCGCGCGCTCGTCCGCAAAGAGTTCAACGAGATCCGGCGCGACCGCCGTCTTATGGTTACATTGCTTCTTCCTCCTGTCTTGCAACTGACGCTGTTTGGGTTCGCGCTGAGCGCGGTGGTGTCAGACCTTCGCCTCGGTGTCGTCGACGAAAGCAAGACTCCGGAGAGCCGCGAATTGGTCGCGACCCTCACTGAGAGCGAGAGTTTCCGGTTGGGAGGCTACTATTTTTCGGTAGATCAACTCGGAGATTCAATCAGTCAGTCCAGGGTAGATGCCGGAGTGGTCATCCCCTACGATTATGCCCGGGATTTGCACCGCGGACATTCAACCACGGTCCAGTTCCTGCTAAACGCCACGAACGCGAATACCGCCACTATCAGCCAGGCTTATGCGGAAGGCATCATTCAAACCTACACCGCCGGACTACAGCGCACGGGCATTCATGCCAGCCTTAAGCAGGTGGCCGCGCACGAGATAAGCCGCCAAGGACAAGTGCAAATCATGCCGGCTTACATCTACAACCCAGGCCTGATTGATTCCTGGTTCATTGCAACCGGTGTTTTCGGTCTCTTGATGATTATGAACAGTTCCTTCGTTGCATCCGCAGCGATGGTGAGAGAGCGCGAAACCGGGACGATGGAGCAACTGCTCATGTCTCCCGCAAGCACGAGCGAGATCATCGTCGCCAAGATCGTGCCCCTGTTTGCCTTGCTCTGCATCACGATGCTGATGTGCGTTGGGACACTCAAAGTCGCATTTCACATCCCGTTTCACGGCAGCTTGCCCTACGTCTTGTTTGGCGGCATGTTGTGTATTTTGTCCGGAATCAGTATCGGCACGGTGATTGCAACTTTCAGCAAGTCGGCGCAGCAAGCATTTCTTATTGGCTTTTTCATCAACCCCCCGTTGTCTTCTCTATCGGGAGCTCTGAACCCTGTCGAAGCCATGCCGCGATGGATGCAGTCTTTGACTGTCCTTAATCCCATTCACCATTTCGCGACCATCGCCCGCAGCGGCATGCTCAAAGGAAGTGGGATCGTCGCGCTGTGGCCTAATTTCCTGGCCTTGTTGATTTTTACCATCGTACTGGTTTCGCTCAGCGTCTGGCGATTTGGCAAGCAACTCAGTTAACAAAGAAAGGCACGGTCAATTGTCTATGACGAAGACGAAACTGAACACGCTGCCGAGTCGCCTGCAGACGACTGTCACATTGACTCTGTTGAGCATTTGCATTGCAGGCGGAAAAACGTCTGCCCAGTCAGCGCCGCCCCAATCCCAGAGCACGCAAGCCACACAGTTGCCGCTCTCGGGCCGAAGCAGTCAGAGCGGCACAGTGACTGCGACGCAGTCATCCACTCCGGGGGTAGCGAGCACGGTCAACACGCTCAATCCCACGGTTCAAGTTCAAGGGGCCTACTTGGGAAGTACATCTGGCATTTCCAACATGCCATTTTCCGGCAAGCTGTCTTTGCGAGACGCCATCCGCCGCGGCCTTGAGTACAATCTGGGAGCAGTTGGGCTCGCGCAAGCTGTGCGTCAGGCGCATGGGCAAACGCGCGTGGCACGCAGCGTACTACTCCCCAACCTCAACGGCGACCTGGCCGAAACCGTCCAGCAGACCAGCCTGGCAGCTTCAGGCTTTAAGTTTAAGCTTCCGGGCTTCACTTTGCCGACTATCATAGGGCCCTACAACTACATTGATCTGCGGGCGCGTCTCACGCAAACTGTCGTTGACCTCACGGCGTGGAAAAACTACAAATCGGCCAATGAAAGCTTCCGTGCAGACCAACTTTCAGCGCAAGATTCCCGCGATCTCGTGGTATTGGCGGTCGGGGGAGCTTATCTTTTGGTCATTGCAGATAAAGCCAGAGTGCAATCAGCTCTTGCTCAACTCGACACAGCTAACGCTCTCTATAAACAGGCAGCACAGCAACGAGCTGTAGGAGTATTGGCACAGGTCGATGTCGATCGCAGCCAAGTGCAAGCTCTCACCCAACAGCAGCGCGTAACGTCACTGCAGAACGATCTTGCGAAGCAGAAGATCAACCTGGCGCGGATGACCGGGTTGCCGCCCAACGACCAGTACGACCTCTCCGATGATGTCCCTTTTACGGCTGCGCCGCCGATTACCATGGAGGAGGCTTTTGGACAGGCCTTCGAGCAACGTCCGGATCTAAAAGCGGCGGCCGCTCAGGTCCGGGCCGCCGAGCTCGCTCGATCTGGCGCGCGCTCGGAACGACTGCCCTCCCTTGCGGTGAACGCCGATTATGGAGTGATCGGAACCAATCCGTCCCAATCTCACGGTACGTTCTCGGTCACTGGGACGCTGCGCTTCCAAATCTGGGAGGGTGGCCGGACGGGCGGCGATATCGAGCAAGCCGACGCCACCTTAACGCAAAGACGCGCCGAACTCGAAGATTTCAAACTGCAAGTAGAGGGTGACATTCGAAAGGTGTATCTCGACTTAGAGGCGGCAACCAGCGAGGTGGAGGTGGCGCAGAGGAATGCGCGGGTCGCCAAGGAGACTCTCGATCTGACGCGGCAGCGTGTGGAGGCAGGCGTGGCCGACAGCGTGGAACTGGTTCAGTCGCAGGAAGCGCTGGCAGGCGCTGAGCTTGACTATATCAACAGCGTGTTTGCCCACAACGTCGCCAAACTAAGCCTTGCTCGTTCCATGGGCCGCGCAGCAGAAAATCTGCCGAAGTTCCTGAGCGCCCCATGAAGCGCCTCCTTTTTGCCATTCTCGCAGTCTTCATCATTGCCACGGTCGCTCTTTACGCAATCTTTGCACGTGACATGACGGTGGCGCGCGCACGCCTCGTCGGTCGCAGCACGACAATTGAGACGTCCTTCGGTACCTTGGAATATGCCGTGATGGGTGAGGGCGAGCCGATGCTCATCGTCCACGGCGCCGAAGGGGGCTTTGATCAGGGCATCGACATGACCAGCGCGATGGCTGGGCGCGGACATCGGATCATCGTTCCGTCCCGTTTTGGCTATCTCCGTTCGGCCATGCCCAGCAACCCAACGACCGCCAGGCAGGCCGATGCCTATGCCCAGCTCCTCGACCATCTCCGCATTGACAAGGTGGTCGTTGTTGGCATCTCTGCCGGTGCTTGGTCATCCATGCAATTCGCCATCCTTTATCCGGAACGCTGCCGGGCGCTAGTGCTCTTCGTTTCCGCCGATTACTTGCCGGTAGGGACGACCATCCATGGCGGCGCCGTCGTCAGCGCCATGGTCCACTCCAATTTCGCCGCCTGGGCACTCTTGAAACTGATGCCGGTCATGCCTGGCGGAATGACCCAGATGATGCTCGGCACAGACTCCGCCGTTGTGCGCGCCGCCGACCCCGGCGAGAAGGCGCGAGTGCAGCAAGTTCTGGACCACCTTCTGCCGGTAAGCCAGCGAATCGCAGGGATGAACTTCGACATCAAGACAGCTGCCACGCACGAGCCGTATCCGATCGAGAAGATCGCCTGCCCGGTCCTGACCGTCAGCGCTGAAGACGATCGATTCGGCACGGCCAGGCGGGCGAAGTACATCGCCGCCAGCGTGCCTGACGGCAGGGCCATCATCTTTCCAACCGGCGGCCATGCCTTGGTTGGCCACTATGCCGACGCTCTGCGCGAGATCGCATCGTTCCTCCAGACTGTGCAGCAGCGGCGCATGCCAAGGTGAGCCTCTCGCCAGAAGCGAGCTGTGCTCGGCCCATTGAAACCCGTCGAGGACCCTACTCTAAGAGTTCTCTTCTCCTGGCTGCCTCGTCCGTTTGCCATTTACTATTGGCGACGTTTTTTCTCGAACCGTATGGCAGAGTACGTCTTCGCCCGGCATGCTCTTCGCGCATCCGCAAAGATGAAGCTACGTTGTCATAGCACTTGATGACAAAAAAGAAGGCGCCTTGTTTTTCACGATGAACGATCAGGTCGGTCACTTTGAAGAGCTCGACAAGGAAGTTACGATCACTGTTCACCAGGCTCACTCTTGAAGACTGGGCCTGACTCATAGTGGCCAGTCCTTCCTCACGATAGAAGCGGTCTACTCACCTGTAGTTAGCCGACTTCCGGCACCACGCTAGCATTCGCCCTTGACCTTCGACAGCTAAACCACACTTGGTAGGTTCAAAACAAGGGCGGCCAGCCGATACCGCCCCGAAGGTTAGAACGACTGTGAGAACCGGGCTTCCAGGAATTCACCCAGCTTGGCCGTGGCCTTGAATTGTGGAATCGGCTCCAGTTCCTTGAATGCAGAGGTAAACGCGTTGGAGAGACTCCAGATCGTTCGCGGCTGGAATTCCTCGTACCTCGGCTCGAAGTAGAGGTCGTGGACGGTGCAGGCGAGGTGCTTGGGAGCTTCCAGTCTGCCCTCGACGAATGCCTCGTAGATGACGACCTTCGCCGTGACGTCCGTCAATTCACTTTTCTGCCACGCCTCCACTTGCTTCCGCATGGGCTCGAAGTTTCTCTGCATCCGGTCAACGCCTACCGAAATGCAATCGATCAGTGAGAACGACTTCGAGTGTTTGGCGAGTACTGGCGTGAAGTCCCCGGCAAATGCCATGTTTGAACACCCGAACACGCGATAGCCACAGGTCATCGCCAGGCGCATGCTCTTGTCATGGGAATTACGCAAGCCGATGGAGAAGCGGCATCCTTCCATCTCGGTTGCGAGATCGAGAACCCCAAAGGCTTTCATGCCGTCGGGTGATACGGCATACTCGTCATGCACGACTCCGATGTGGCGGAAGCCGAGCGTCTCGATCAGCGCTTGCACAATTTCGTGATGCGGCACAGGGCGGTGGGTTTCGGTTGCTGGTGGTGTGGGCACCAGGGCCAATTCTTCGCGGCCGATGGTTCGGCCGTTGTAGCCAATTAACATACTGGTTTCCGACATACTTTGTTTTCTCCTTTGTTGATTTTGAAACGCGAGCCTCGAACTTAAGGAATTCAGGGAGTTGATAATTTGGTAGCGCTAGCGGATGCTGCCTTTGCTTCGATCAATACTCGTTCGGCAACAGCAATGTGGTGGCTGACCGGTCCGCCTCGGTGATGATCCAGAGCTTTTCACCGGCGGCCGTCATGTAGCTGCTCAGCAGCCGAAAGCCGTGCGCGAGGCTATACTCGTTCTCTCGGACATCCTCCCGATCGAGTTCACCCCAATCCCCTACCGCATGGCGCGCCAGAAAAACGGCTGCAGACTGCTGCGCGCGTTCGAGTGCCCGAAGCGCACCCGGGGTAGCTACAATTCGGCCCAGTGAAAATGCTGCAATCATGAGGCTCCTCTCTTTGTGGAATGAACGGCAGGGTCGGACCCAGCGCCGAGAACCGTGGGGGAAATACAAAGATGGGGGGTAGTAAACGGGTGCCATCACTCGATTCCGAATAACGACGCCTGTTCCGGAACTTCTGGTCGCGCACGGCGCCTTCTTCCGGATGGCACGTCCGGTCGCCGCCCAAAGAGAAGAATGGGCCCAGTGTCGAACGCTCCTTCGACCAGGCCAGCCGGACCATCCTGCGTATCGAGAAGATTGCTCATTTCGGGAAATGGCCCATCGTCATTGCCGGCAGAGGTAGTCGGAAACAGCTTTTGGTGTTCCGTGTTGAGCGCTCTCCAGACGGCGTCGGCGGTTTCGCCGATGCCATTCCTTTCGACCAGTTCCCGCGCCATGGCTGAGAGCATGTCATCGTCTTCATCGATCGACTGCAATCCCTCGCCGGCAAACTTGCCTTCCATGGTGAGTGCCACGAGAAGCTTCTTCCCCATGAGGCGCAGACACGATGTCTGCATCGTCCCTTCCGAGCACAGAAACTTCACGCGCACCGGTCGGCGTTGTCCGATCCTCCAGGACCGGCGGCTGGCTTGCCGCAAAGTGTGCAGCGAATAGCCGGACTCGTAGAAAATGATGGTCGGAAAGTCGAGCAGATCGAGACCAGTTTCCACCAGCTTGGGATGGCAGATCACCACCTCGACTCCGTCTTTGACTTGTCTGGCGTACCAAGCTTCGCGCTTGGAGGTATCCACACTTGCGCGCAACACTGCCGTGCGGAGCCCCTCGTTACTCAGGATTCGCTGAAGCCTGGCTGTGACGTCGTGCTTCTGCGTGTACACGGCAAAGACCTGGCATCGCCGCCCTTCCGCCAGTTCTTTTCTGATCTCCTCGATCAGCTTCCGCTCCTTCGAATAAATGCGATCTTCCGGAAGATTGCGAGGTTCTGCGATGACAAATCTCACCCGGCGCTTGAGTTCGGAATCGAACTCCGTGCCGTACAGCGTCCCGATCCCGAAGGGATGGTCGGGATAAAGCAACAGAGTATTGAGCATCGTGCTCAGAACCGATCGATTCCCCCGGTGAGCTTTCAACGCTTTCCGCATGTCCTCTTCGAGTTCGCGGTACGCCTCTCGCATGGGATCGTCCATCGGCACGCTCAGATAGGTTTCCTCGTAGGGCGGGAGCTCCGCGGATACGTCCTCGAGGAACACAAAGGCGCACAACTGCATGAGGAATTCGCCAAACAGCAGTGGAGAAGCGCCTGGCTTGCGGCGCACCGTGCTGGTAGCCTTCGCCTTGGAGCAGGCGTTGTTGGCGGGTTCGACCTTGGTGATGGTTTCGAGGACGCCATAATCCTGAATGAAGGAACTGCGGCCTGTCGTGCCCCATTCGTAGCCATGCTCTTTCATTCGTCTCGCTTCGAGACGGAATAGCGTGTTAAAACTCCTGGCTCATGGGCGGATGAGCTTGCTCGATGCGTTGTACATCGAGGTCATTTTTCGAGCAAAGCCAGCGCGCTAAGGCGGCGAACGGACTTCTTTGGCCGTGGACATGGATTGCTCCCAGCGAGATCGGGCCCCAAGTGCCGGAGCAGAACATCGAGCCTCCGTTGAGCGTGAAAGAGGCCGCGAAATTTCTTGGAGTGAGTCCGCAGACTGTGTATCTTTGGGTGGAACGAAAGCAGATTCCCCATCTCCGCGTCATGGGTCGAAACATCCGGTTTCTCAAATCGGACCTCGAGCCGTTTCGCGCTTCCTTTCGACAGGAGATGGTGAATGTCTAAACCACAAAAGCAGGACGGGATTGTCTATGCTCGCAATGATGGGAAGGTTCTCTGGATCCGCTATCGCGATCGAAACGGTAGACGCTGCAGGGAATCGACCGGAACCGAGGACTGGCAGGAAGCCAACCGCAAGCTGCGGGAACGGCTGCAGGCCAGGGACGGCAATCTCTTAGAAGCAATTCGAAAAGGCGAGGCTCTCGGCTTTGAAGAATGGGTGGATTCTTTTCTCGAGAACTATTCGAAACCTCCCATACGGGCTGCGAAGACTCATGAAGCGAACCTGCGCTGTGCCAACCATCTGAAGGCCGCCTTCACGGCAAGAAAACTGGTGGAGATCACAGCCGACGCCATCGAAGACTATCTTCGACGGCGTCTTCGGCAGCGGGTTCGGATAAAACTGACTCAGGGTTATCGGGAAAAGGGGATCCTGAAGTCGAGCACGGTGCACCAGGAATTTCGGGTGCTCCGTCGGATGTTGAACGTGGCTGTCCGGAAAAAGCTGATCCCGGCGAATCCATGCGCTGGAGTGGAGTTTCCGGTCAGGGTGAAAGGCCTGTTCCGACCGCACTACGTGGCCTGGTCGGAACAGCGGACAATCGAAGCTCACGCTCCGGAATATTTGCGCAACATCGTCAGGATCATCACAGAGACGGGATTGCGCGTTTACAAGGAACTGATGCCGATGAAAAAAGAGCAACTCGATCTCACGAACGCGACGGTCTGGATTCCGGATTCGAAGACTCCGAACGGAGTCGCCGAAGTGCCGCTAACGCCACTGGCGCTCGAAGCGTTCCGCGATCAGATTCGATTGTCACCGTGTAGTCCGTACCTTTTTCCGAGCGATAAAAACCCGAGCGGATATCAACGGACTCTGAAAACTACCTGGGAGGCGGCTTTGCGGCGCGCCCAGGTACCGTACTTTCGCATTTACGATCTGCGCTCGACCTATGCCACACGGCTCAGTGCCGGCGGGGTAGCGGACGAGTGGGTCACGCAAATGCTTCGCCAGGGAGACGCGCAAGTCTTCAAAAAGTATTCGCAGATGAAACTGCAAATGAAGCGCGAGGCTTTGGAGAAGCTCAACCGCCGTGCCAACGAGACGCCTGCTGAAAAAGCAGGTGCGCTGTCTGGCACGGTCGCCGTGCAGTGAGCGCGATAATGGCACGGTTTTGACACGGTCGAGGCCAAAAATCATGGTTTCGAGGTGGAAGGGCGTTGGAAAGTGCTTTAGAATCAATTCTGCTAGTCATGTCGGGGCGTAGCGCAGCCTGGTAGCGCACCTGCCTTGGGCGCAGGGGGTCCGCGGTTCAAATCCGCGCGCCCCGACCAGTTACTTCTTTGTTTTCAATTCACGGTGCCCGACGTGGATTGGTTCAACTCTGCAACTTGGGTCCATTTGGGTCCAAATACCAGCCGCTCGACATTCTCCACAGCGCGTCGCTGCTCTTCCGGTATCGCGTGCAGGTAAATCTCGCGCGTGATTTCCGGCGCGGAATGTCCGAGCAGGGATTGCATCGTCCCCACCGGAGTTCCCACTCCATCGAGCATCGTTGCGTAGCTGTGCCTCAGCAGATGCCACGTCACACTGTTAAGCCCCAGCTTTTTCGCTGCGGGCTTCACGTGTTTGCGCAGGAGATTGCGCCGGTCGAGCGGCAATCCCTCGCGCGTGGCAAACACCAGAGCAGTGGGCTCGGCAAGGGCAGGGCGGACGCGCGCTAGAATCTCCGCCGTTTCCTTCCCGATGGGAATAGTCCTGACACTGCGCTTCGTCTTGGGTTTGTCGAAGTGGCCTTCATACACCGTCTCACACACACGGAGCATTCGGGCCTTTACATCGATGTTCCCCCAGCGAAGCGCCAGCAGCTCTCCCACACGCAAGCCTGTCAGCACCAGCAGCAACATGATTGAACGCGTCGGCTCATCGAGCAAGGCAGCCAGATCCCGTATCTGAGCGGCGGTGAGCACCACTCGTTCGGGGCCGTACTGCCGCCGTGGAAGTTTGGTTTTCTGCGCGAGATTGTCGGTGATGTAGCCCCATTCCTCGGCGCTGCCTAGAATCTTGCTCAGTCCGCACTTGAAGTGATGCACGGTCTCCCACGACAATCCGCTGCCAAGTTTTCGGCTTAAGAAACTTTGCAGCTCCTCGCGCGTAATATCGCGAAGCTGCGTCTTGCCAAAAGACGGGATGAGATGAACGTCAAGCATGTAGCGATAGTGTTTCTGGGTTGCGTATTTGAGGGTCGGCAGAACCACGGGCGCCCAGTCCTCTGTGACAAAACTTGCAAAGGTCCGGATTGACTGCGGCTTTGCCGTCCCGTTGTTAATGGACGAAAGCTTCAGCGATAAAACCTGCATTGCAAGACGGCGTGATGGAAACTGCGCGACGGGACCAATCTCCTGAGAGACCCGCACCCGCCTTATCGTGCCGTCTGTTTGAATGACATCTTCCCGCCAGCGCGCCACCCAGACTTTCTTGCGGGTGCCGCGCTGAAATAGCGATCCTTGCTGGAAACCTCTTCGAGCCATCTTTCCTCCAGGGATGGCCCGTCCAGCTTTCTCTGTGTCGATCTTGAGTGTAATCGCCATGTCAAATCGCCTGCCAGCCACTGCGGTGCCTTGCGATCCAAGCCAGCACCTCCCCGGCCCTAAAGCGCCAGTATTTGCCGAGGCGATAGGCGGGGAGGCGGTCTGTGCAGCGTTTGCGAAGGTGCCCATATACCCAGGACACGGGAACCTTGAGAAGGCCTGCGATTTCCTGAACGGTCAGGAGCTGATCGTCAACCGTATTGTCACGCTCGCTTTCCATTGAAAAGGCCTCCTCATGCCGCACACGACCGCCGCGCCAAAATCAATACGTCCGCCTCGAATCCAGCACGACCTCGCCGCCCCCACAGATTGCCGGGCCGGTTTCCTGCCATTTCGCAGTAGCGCGGTTGGAGCCGAACGCCTGCACTCGCATTGAGCGCATACCGCAATGGAAACTGGACTCAGCCACGCCGATATTGCTGACCACCGTGTCGAAGGAGATGGACGGCACCACGCCGTCGTCACCCGTTCCCGACAGCACAGCAGAGGTGACCACGTAACGGTTGCCGTACCAGATCGGCATACATGACAGGATTGAATATCCGACGAACGGCGCGCCGTCTTTGTCCGGCTTCCTGATTTCCATCTGCAATCGGCAGGTTCGCGGATGAGGAGGCAAGCTCACGGTTGCGATTCCTTCCCACTTGCCGACGAGCGATTTCGTAACATTCGCCATCGGATCAGGCGGTGGAGGAGCGACCACAGCAGCCCCAGCCGGAGTTGCTACGGGCAGCGGCGCGATTGCCGGTGCAGGCGGAGCTGGTACGACCGCAGGGGAGGGTTTGCTTACCGCCGCCAGCGGAGCCGCTGGCTTTGCCTGTACATGATGTGAAAACAGTGTTGGCAGCGTATGCCAGACCATCCAGGCCAAGAGCACTACACCCAAGATGAAAAATTTGCGTTTGCCGCTTTTATCCTGCTGAAGATCCTGTAACGACATTGCACACCTCCATTGGTTTTTGGGCTTTTGCTGTTGCCTGCTTGCGTGTTACGGCGTTGGGTTGCGAGTCAGCGCCGGTGGGACTCTCTCCAGTCGGCGCTGACGCTATTCATGGGTTTCCGCCTTTTCTGAAGGCGAGGGGTCTGCCGGCATACCGGGTGAAAAGAACCGCGCGATTTGCGAAGCCGCTGCCTGGCGCAGATCAGAAGCGACGTTCTTTGGAAAGCTCGCGAGGTGTATTGGAGCGAGATCGTCTTCAGTCGCCTTGTTCTCCACGAGCTTTGCGATGATGGGGCCGACGTTGCGCGCATCCATGAGTTTGCGCAGGTACTCCCAGAACCTGTACCAGCAGATAAAACCCTTCATGGCAAGCAGGAGAGCTGCGATATGCAGGTAAGTCGCAAGCCCCGACTGAAAAATCCGGAACCCTTCGAGCAGCGTGGCCAGAATGAAGACAAGCACGGGCTCAAGGACAATGCGCGTGAACCAGAACGAGCGGCTGCCCGGAATGAGATAAAAGAAGGGTAGGGGAGGCCCTTCATACTCGCTGTGCTCCTCCAGCTCCATGTGGATCATGCGCCGCCAGAGGCGGAAGCCATGACAGAAGACAAGGAGAAAATAAAGCGAGGACAGCGACCCGATGCCAAACAAGCCTACCGGTGGCGGCGGCGGGGAGCTGAACGGAATCATGCGGACGACGCCGTCCGCAGCCGATGAAAACAGCGGCAGGAGAATCATCAGAATCGCCGAAAAGAAAGCAATGGACACCGGGAAGTAGCGAGTGCCATATCGCGGCCGGAGGATTATCTCGATGGGCATGGTGAAAATGCTGCAGACGTTCTCGACGATGCTCATCGCGAAGTTCTGCAGCTGGTTGATGTTCATGGGCGATTCCTGTTGTCCGATTTGCATGGTTCCTCCTCATTCACGCGAGAAAAGCACCGGAAGGTAATTGCGGCCTTTCGGGTTCTGGTTGGTTTTGGTTGCGTTAAAGGTTTTGCCCGAGAGATACACGATTGCCTGGGCATAGGGATTGGAAGAGTCGGGCTTCAAGAGGCGCGTGAACTCGATGGGCTCCACGAGGTGCATAAGCTGGTGGGAGCCGCCGAAGCTCGTATGGGACTGATCGTTGCCGGAAGCGCCTGAGGTTCCCGAGTTGAAGTTAGGCAGGTATCTGAATTCCTTGCCTATCTGGTCGGCGGCGTAGTTGCATGTTTCCGTCTCATTCTGCTGATGGAATATCTTGATGGCGAGGTTGCCCAGAAAACTTTTCGTCTTGCTGCCGGGCTGGTCCTCGCCCAGCTCCTCGGACAAATTCAAAATATTCTGCGTAAGGCAAACTACGGCCACTCGGCTGCCCCGGCAGGTCTGCTGGAAAAAATTGTCGCGCCGTGTGACGAAATACTGGAATTCGTCCTGCCAGAGGAAAACTGGGTTTGGAGATTCCGATAAATTACGCCTGAGCCATGCCCGCTGGAAAATCAGCTTGAGGATGATGTTGATCAAACGGCCCGTTTCATGGCCGTATTCCAGCATCGGAAAATCGCAGATGATTATTTTCCCTTCATGCGTGGTCATCTCTGGCGTGAAGGAGCATTTCCCGCTGCAAAACAATCGATTAAACGGATTGAACAGGAACTTGTCGGCCATGCCCGACCATGTCATCTCCAAGGACGAGCGCGGCCTTTCGTCAAACGCCGGCCAGCGGTGAAAAATATATTGGGTAGCGAAGTCGAGATCACTCCATTGGTCCGCCGTTAATGTCTCCTGGCGCGCGCGAATCGCGGCAATGAGCTGCGCGCAATAGGAGTCCTTCTGCCAACCGTCTTCCTCGTATTCGTTGGGGCGCGTGGGCAGCGACTTTATGACACGATCGATGTTGGCAATCGAGACGCGCTCATGCGCGAGATCGAGCAACTTTATGACATTACGCATGAGTTGCTCATTACCCCTCTCCCAAAATGGATCGTGGCCGTGACCGACTTCCTTCTTGCCGATGGATACGAGCGTGGAAAAAAAATCAATGATGCTCTCCATGTCGCCAGCGCCCCGCCCCGGCCGTGTGAATTCGTAATGCAGCGGATCGAACACATGTCCCGATTCGGCATTGAAGACGATGAGGTCCTTTTCGCGGCCACAGGCCTTGGCATAGCTGATCCAATTGACTGTTTCCTCAGCTTTGGCTGTAAGAATCAAACCCCCGGAATGAGGCGTCCTGAGGAGCCCGTAAGCCAACTGCTTGCCGCTTGTCGTGGTCTTCCCTGAACTAGAACTCCCGCTTATCAGTGACCCTTGGGTCATGTCATCCCAGCAAATGTGATCCTCGTCTGAAAGAGAAACGACGCGGCGCTTGAGAAGGTCGTAATGCGATGGCATATGGCTCCTTAAAATCGGCGCGCAGGATTGAACCCGCGCGCCGTATCAAACTGCTACTTCGGATTTGGCGGGGGAGTTGTTACAGCAGGGGCGCACCTCTGTTGCACCTGCCCTTGAAGAACGAGAGCTTTCGGACTGTCGGGTTTCGCTTGTTTGCGCATAATGCGTTCCTTGAGATCGGGGCGCGCGGCATTCAAAGGCGCGCGCGCCCGTCTTTCTTCAGCGGCTGATTGGCGTTCCGATCAAAATCGCCGAGCCGTGGGGGCTGAGCGATACGGGAATGGCGAGCTGCCCGCGCGCGTTAACGCGGATAGTGGTTTCGGCGCGCACGAACGATCCCGGCGGTACGCGCTGCCTCAAGCCGTTGAATGCGAAAAATCCCGAGGGCTGCAGGTAGGTCACTAAGCCCGCCGGTGACCAGATCTCTATCCGCCCCCGTGTCGCAGAATCGGAAATCTCGATCAGCAACGGGCGGCAATCAAGAGAGAACTGCGTGACGCGGATCGGAGAATTGATTCGCCCATAGAAAGGTGAGTCGTAAGGCCTGGTCTTGCCCGGCGCTTCGATGATGTGCGAGGCGATAACACCGCCGGGCTCGTCGCCGAGCTGCCACTCCGGGGGCATGGGAAATGCCGGTGGACCGCAGGTTCGGATTGGTGGGGCGGTTGGCAAAGGCGCTGGCGGTTTCGTCTCCGCCGGATGTTGAATCGCTGGAGGTGGCGGTGGAGGCGTCGCCTGCGGGCGCGAGGCGTTATTGCTCGGGATTTGGACGGGAGAATACTTGTTAAATATGCTCCGGACCTTTGGGGAAAGCGTGGGATGCAGATTGCTATCAGCTTTCGCAGGTGGCGGCGCTGGCGGAGCGGACGGCAAAGACTGAGCCTGGACGAGAGGAGGCGGGGCTGGGACAGCGATGCCCGCCTTTGGCAATACCCTGCCGTCATTAGTGAATACGAAGTCACTGGGAGTCCCGGCGCTGTTTAGTGCGAGGATGAACCGCTTCTCGACAAAGACACCGGTTTGACTCCCGGATGGCTCCGCATAAGTGGCCTCGTAAGCGACCTGACCGGCATTATTGATAGCGAGGGCGGCGGGACTGATGCCGGTGATGGTCTTTCCGCCGACAAGCTCCCCTTCGCTCGCAACAAGATGTTTCAAGGTGAACACGGCGGCGCGCTGCTCGCTTCCGTCCGTCCAGTGAGCGATAAACGCCACTTCTCCGGCATCGTTGATGGCGGTAGCGTCTATCACCGCGTCCGGATCGAGCGAATATTCGCCGGTTGGCGCTCCGGCGAGCAGGGGCTGGAACGAATAAGCCGGTTGAGGTTGAGGCTTTTGTTGGGCCATGATGGACGTTGAGACCAACAGTGCTGCGGTCGTTAAGAATATTTTTGGTTTTTTCATACGGTTGATTCTTGGGCAAGGAAGGAAAACGCGAAAGCTAAGGCACGTTAAAGCCTGTGGAATTGGGAGTCGAAGAGACCGATAATATTCGTACTATGACGCTGCCTGAGACACTTCCGACGCACGCGGAGATTGAGGAACAACTCAAACGAATGACCACTTCCACCCGATTCCAAAAAGCTCCGAATCAGGCGGCGTTTTTAGAGCTGGTGGTAAGAAGAGCGCTTGCGGGCCAAACCAAGACACGAGAAGTCACAATCGGTCGGCTTCTGTTTCCGGGCTTTCTGAAAGATGAGTCCACCGATGTTCGTGTGACGGCAAGTAACTTGCGAAAAACCCTGCCGCGATATTACGAGGAGGAGGGCTTCGACGATTTAGTCTTGATCGGTCTTCCTAGGTCGCAGCACAAGGGAAGTAAATTACCGGAAGGCCTAGCATACACGCCCGAGTTTTCATATAACCCCACTCATAACGTTTCCAAAGAATTTAAGCTTGGCGAGTATTATCGCCGGCGACGTTTGGTAGAAGATTGTGAGCATGCCATGACGCACTACGCCCAGGTACTGAAAGTTGCTCCCTATCATATCGGAGCTTGTATTGGAATGGCAGAGTGCCTCTGTGGCGCTGTTCAGACGGAATACGTAATTGGCTATTGGAATGAAGCCGAGAAAGAAGAATGGATCTTTCAGGCAGCACGCTTCTTAGACAGGGTACATAACCGAGCAAAGGAGACCTGGCGTCTTTGGGCCACTGGAGCCGCGATGCTCATAGTGCTCGGGAAATTGAACGAGGCAAAAGATAATTTTGACGTAGCACTTTCTATTGATCGCACAGCAGTCGAACAATATCCGCCTTACTTGTATTTCCTGGTTCTTTCAGGTAGCGCGACTGTTGCGCGTCGCCTTGCGGCACGATATTTGGATAGGCGCGTCGACGATATAGAAGCGCACACAACCTATGCCGACCTCTTGATAGAGACCGGTGAAGAGTCGGACGAGAAAGAAGCGGAGAAAGTACTTCGAGTTGCTTTAAAGATGGCTAAAAATGAGCACTCAGTGCATTATTTACTCGCTAAACTGATGGCTAGACAAGAGCGCGCTGATGAGTATGCAAAGCACCTTGAACATATGAGGTTACTGGGGGACAAGGTTAGTCACAAGCTTGCCAAGCGCTGTATAAAACTTCCGGCTAACGGCGCTTAGGATGTCGTCTTATTTCGTTTTCTAGCGAGATCGAAGCCTTGTTCGGACATCTGTGAGCATATCTCCCTCCAGGCGTCCTCAGCATCCTTCGCACCCGTTTTACGAATGTGCCTGAAGGCTTCTTCGGCGATAAGAGGTAGGGCCGGGAGCACGTCGCTAATCGTAAGCGTTTCGCTGCCTGCAAAGCGTTCAAGAATACTCTTCGTGCCCGGATCAAAATCTTCGCTGAAGTGTACTGCAGCATTCAGGTCGCCGAAAGCAGATTTGACCCCCGATGAAAACCGCACTTCTATGGTCCTTGGATTTAATTCGGATACTCTGCGGCTGTGGTTCATGGCGGGGGCCATTGCTGTGTCAGTTGACGGAATTCACCGATTAATCACTAGCAGATTTCGTCTTTGATTCAAGCCCCGATTAAGACAACGGAAACTTGCGTTTAACGGGCTTTAACTTTCTTGACCTATCGTCTCGGTCGAGAATGCCATTGAGGTGAAATGCAATGGCATTCCTCGATTTCATCAGGAACCGCGAGGCATCGCAGCAACAGTCTGTTGCGGAAAAATCACAGGAGCAGAAGCCGATGAACGCGAAAGAAATGTACTCGCGTCAGGCGCAGCAGGACGGGGCGAGCCAGAAATCAATGGGCCAAATGCCCCCGGACCAGCAGGGGAAAGTGGAAGCGATAAGGACGGAGCTGCAAAAGGCGACACAGCATACTCAGCAGAACGCTCCTACGCAGCAGGCCGCACCAACCGATAGCGCTGCCAGCCCCGAGCCGATGCGGCAGAACATGGTGGGGCAGGATAAAACTACTCCTGCGCTCAGCCCGACCAGCGCACAGGCTGGCATGACAGCGACAAAAGATGCCGCAACCAAATCAAACGAAACGCCCGCGAAGGCACCGGAAAAAACGCCACAGCACGCACCACAGACAGTTCCCAGACGACCGCCATCCTGGGAGCGTTAGGTGTCGGATAAGGACGCTTTGATGTCGGCCTCCAGTTCATCGCATAGGCGACGAATTCTTTCCGCGTCCTCGGATGCGATGGCCTGGCCTTCGGCGCGCGGCAGGTCATCGAAACGGTCGAGCTGGCGGCGGGTGCGTTCAATGAACGCCTGGCCCTCGGCGAAAGTCATGGTGCCGACATTTTCCGACAGTATGAGCACATTGGATGCTGGCATAAGCACCTCTTGCAAAGTTGGTAGCGGTGTCATCAAGGGAGCGATGACACCGCTCGGTGCAGCAATGAATTTGCTGTCCGTCCTGACGATAGCCAGAAACAAAACGAAAGGCAATTGCGGCTTTTTGTGGATAGAAGTTATCGAGGCCGACCTGCCTAAGCTCTGCTTAGGGGAGACGCATGCAGATAAAACTTTGGTATTGCAACTTCACCTAATTACTCTACAACCGGTTGCGGTTTCCTCTGCTCCTTCCCCACTACCGGTTGTGCCAAACCCGTACAGCTAGACCCATGCTAAGAATCACTCCAAGCGAAAACGCAGCCGCCGCGAAGAAGTATTTCGGCGAGAGCCTCAAGCGCTCCGACTACTACATGGACGGTCAGGAAGTGGCCGGACGGTGGCATGGAAAAGCTGCGGAGCGTCTGGGGCTTTCGGGCGAGGTGCAGGACAAGGAATATTTCGCATTGTGCGACAACCTGCACCCGGTAACCGGCGAACAATTAACGCCCCGCAATAAGGAAAACAGGCGGGCGGGGTTCGACTTCACTTTTTCAGCCCCGAAGTCCGTTTCGGTTCTTTACGAGCTTTCTGGGGACGACCGGATTATTGATGCGTTCCGGTCGAGCGTTGACGACACCATGCAGGAATTGGAGCGCGAGATGAAAACCCGCGTGCGCGCAAAAGGCAGCGACCATGACCGGGTTACGGGCAACATGGTATGGGTCGATTTTCTGCATTTTACGGCGCGGCCGGTTGACGGCGTTCCAGACGCCCACATGCATATGCACTGCTATGCCTTCAATGTCACGTATGACGAGGTAGAGAAGAGGCACAAAGCCGGGCAGTTTGGAGACTTAAAACGCGATGGCTCCTATTGGGAGGCTGCCTTTGATGCGCGATTGGCTCATCGCCTGAATGCGCTCGGTATTGCGACGGAGAAAAGAGGACATAGCTTTGAAATCGCTTCTGCGCCTCAATCGCTGATCGATAAATTCTCGCGCCGCAGGAACGAGATTGAACGCGAGGCCGCCGAGAAAGGCATTACCGATGCTAAAGGCAAACACGCCATCGGGTATTACGGGCGGGAGCATAAAAACAACTCCTTAAGCAAGGCCGAACTGCGCAAGGAATGGAACGCGCGGCTGTCGGATGACGAGCGGTCGTCAATCGCCGATGCAATCCACGGGCGGGCCGTGGGGAATAGGGATTACACGGCTGGCGAAGCCAAGGAATATGCCCTTGCCCACTCCTTCCAGAACGCTTCGACGATCTCTGAAAAAAAACTCAAGGCGGAGGCGCTTAAGTACGCCGTGGGCTCCGTGCTGCCCGAAGATGTCGCCGATATAACACAGCACCCGGAGGTGATTGCGGACCTGAAAGACGGGCAATTGATGACCACCACCAAGAGCGTCCTGCGCGATGAAATCTCCATGCTGCAATTTGCGAAGGACGGCCAGAGAAAGCACCAGCCTTTCGTGAAGGAAGTGGACAATGACGCCCTCGCGGGCCTTTCGCAAGAGCAGAAGAAAGCGGCTCTCCACATCCTCAAAAGCCGCGATACCGTCACGGGCATCGTCGGAAAAGCGGGTGCGGGGAAAACGACAACGATGAGGCAAACGCGAGACGCACTTGAGAGCGAGCCGGGGCGTCACGTCTATGCATTTGCGCCTTCGTCGCAGGCCTCCAGGAATGTGCTGGCGAAGGAAGGATTCAAAGACGCTGAGACGCTGGAACTGCTTCTGCGAAGCGAAAGAACGCAGGAGAAAACGCGGGGGCAGATTTTATGGATTGATGAGGCTGGTCTTGTTTCCAGCAAGGACATGCGGAGGCTGTTTGACGTGGCCAGGAGAAACGGCAATCGCGTGATATTAACGGGAGACTATTCACAACACTCCAGTGTCGAGGCTGGCGATTCGTACCGGCTTCTGGAGCAAGAAGCGGGGGTCAAGCTCGCGCGATTGACGGAAATTCGCAGGCAGACGGACCCCCGATACAAAAAAGCGGTGGAAGCGATTTCGCAAGGCTCCGGAAAAGCCGCGCAAAAAGGATTCGATGCGCTCGACAAGATGGGCTCCGTCGTTGAGGCAAGTGGAGAGAAGCGGCATGGATTGCTCGTGGCTGATTACTTAAGCGCTGCGGAACAAGGAAAGTCGGCGCTCGTCATCGCGCCTACGCATTTTGAGGGGCAGCGGCTGACGGAGGAAATACGCCGCGTGCTGAAAGAACGCGGGGCGCTTGGAAAGGAACGCGAGTTCATCGCGCGGAAATCCACCGGCTGGACGGACGCGCAAAAAGGCGACGCCCGCAATTACGAGCCGGGAATGGTTCTGGAATGGAACCAGAACGCCAAGGGATTCGTGCGCGGGGAGATAGCCGTCGTTGCGAAAGGCGACGAAGGCCTCGTTTTGCAAAAGACGGACGGGTCGCGCGCTGCGCTGCCGCTGGAGCAGACAGACCGTTTCGAGGCCTACCGGACACGCGCCATTGCGCTCGCCAAGGGCGACCGGATACGCATCACGAAGAACGGCGAGGCCAGGGTCGAGGGCCAGAAGAAAGGCACGCGCATCAATAACGGCGACATCTTCACCGTCGAGGGATTTACGAAAGACGGCGACATCCGTTTAGAGAAGGGCAAGCTCCTGCCGAAAGACTGGGGCCACATGAGCCACGGGTATGTCGATACGTCGTATTCATCGCAGGGTAAGACGGTGGACCGCGTATTTATCGCGGTGGGCTCCCAGTCAATTCCGGCGACAAACCAGCAGCAGTGGTATGTGAGCGCGTCGCGCGGCCGTGAAATGGCGAAGGTGTATGTGGAGGATAAGCAGGAAGTGCGCGACGCCATTGCCCGCACCGGGCAGCGCCTCTCCGCCGTCGAATTGACCCACACAAAGCTTAAGGATTCATGGCGCAAGCGGTTCTCGCAATCGTTCGAGCGCAACCGGGTCGGGCGTTTCCTAAAGCAGCGCGCGGGCGCGATGGCGGATTACTGGCGCGGGCGGGAAGAGGTGAACTATGCATGACGTGAAAAGCAAGAGCCTGCGGCGGATTCTCGATGAAAAGGGTCCGGGCAGCGAGGAAGGAAAGACATTTACCAGCGAGCGGCAGCACACCGCCCAGGCATTCAACCTGCACGTGGAGCGTCGGGACGGCAGGCACGCGGAAGGATTCGCCTGGTCGCATTATGTCGGCTACCAGTGGACCGACGAGGGGGACAGGGAAAGGCTGATTGTCGTCTTCGGCGCGCGCGCCATTGAGATAGAGGGCCACAAGCTCGGCATCCTCACGAACCAGATCCGCGAGGGCCAGCTCAACGGCATCCGCGAGCTCGTAAGCAGGCAGGCCACATTGCTGGAGCATGACAATCCCGACGAACAGCCCGTGATTGTGAGCGTAAAGTCCTACCCGGATTTTGAGGATATTTTGCGGGAGATAAAAGGGGAAGCCAAAGGAGAAGATGATGATCAGCATCGCCATGTTAAGCGAGTTGCAGGACGGTGAATTGCGCAGCACCATCAAGCAGGCGGAAGGGATTCTAAAACAGCGTGACGATGCGCGTAAGGCCAAAGCGATACTTGACGCCCGCGCTGTCCAGGCCAGGGCGCTAAACGATGCGCGAGCCGTGCTGGAATCGGCGGGCCTGAGCCTTAAGGACCTGAGCGGAAATGGAAAGAGGAAAGCTACAAGAAGCCCGGTGTACCGCAGCGGGCATGCTTACCTGCATCCGGCAGATAAAACGCTGGTGTGGAACGCCAGGGGCAAGAAGCCCGGCTGGCTGGTGGAACTGGAACGCGAGGGCGGCAAGGCGACTGAAAGGCCGGAGCCCGCGAACGATAACGCGGCGGCGCCGGTCAGGAAACCTGCGTGAGTATCTTTGCGGTCTTCGCGGCGGCGGGATTTGACACTCAACCTAGGGCGCGGCAATTAAGTTCACGTTCGCGCGCTTCTTCCCGCTCTTTTCTAATCCTGTGCGTATACATTCCCTCGGACACAAGCGCCGTGGCAACGGCGGCCAGGCGAATGAAGCGCCATCTCTGGTCGGGGTCCTTGACGAATTCACCGATGACCAGCGGCGCAAGGAGTCCTGCGGTCCTTACCCAATGACCTGTTGCCCCGAGCGAAGTATGCGGCTTGTAATAAGGCTGCCGAAAAGGCTGCGCGACTTGGTTGTTTGCGGGGTAATGGGCCGTCTGCGGCATGATGCCCGTTCTCTAGCTGTTGTGGTATTGGCCTCACTCTAGCCCTAGATGTAGATTTTTCAAGCGTGTTTTTCAAAGCTATCGTCTTGACTCCAATGGCGACCGTAACAAAAAGTTCATTTTTCTTGCCTAGGCTGGTGTTCAGTTTTCAGCTAAGTTGAAAGCCACTCTTACGTTTATCGGAGTTCCGAGGCAGAGCATGAGTCACACTAGTGCAATTATTGAGAGAGGTGTGTTATGAGAGATGATAAAGAAGAAAATGTTCCACAAGATTTGTTTGGCCGCGTTACGGCATTCAAAGAGAAGTACGCGGATTTGGTGAATCGGGTCTGCGACGGAATGGATCGGGCGGACATTCGGCTTAGATCAACTTGTCAAGACCTTTGCGGGTCGGAAGTGTTGCGGACTTTCTTTAATAGACTTGACGCAACCCATCCCAGATCGCCTGTTGTGATATCTAGTCAAACATTTCCCGCTTTTAAGGTTACTACGGGGACGGGGCTGTCGCGCGTTACTCTCGATGCTGATAATTATTTTCTTCTTAATGGATTCGTCCAGGACTGGCTTCCGCGATTCAGAGACAAGTTGAAAAAGCAGATTGATGCCCGGAGCCTGGAATCTGGCAAGCTTTCGCCAAAGGAAAAGGGAATCGTGGATACCTATGTGATGATGGGAGATCTGATCGATGGATTCAAACGTGATTACTTGCCCTTACAGAAAGACATTGAAAAGTATAGGAAGCTCCTCGATAAACAACGAGAACAGGAGGCGGCGGTCGAGCAATCTAATTTTGCGCGCGCAGTCCGGGAAAGCCGGGAGCGGTTAGGCAAGGAACGGTCTTAGGTTGTTCCGCGAGTGCATCCCCACCAGAAGTCTCTGCCAACCCGCCTGCGCCGCGACCGTGCCGCCTGACCGAGTTTCCCCGATTACCTATTGCAGCTCACATTGAGACAACAAAGGGGCGGCCCGAAGGCCGCCCCTTGGAGATTTAGGCTTTCTTCGCCTTTGGGCGCTCGAAGGTGAGGGTGTAGCCGTTCTCGATGCTGCTCTTGTAGAGGTTGTAGTACCCCGACGAGAAGCTGGGGTCCTCGAAGCTGACAGAAAGGTACTTTCCTTTCTGGCCCTGACGCTCCCAGGCGGCACCGATTTTGAGGTCCCCGCAGAAGATGTCGAAGGCAGGAGCGTTTTCGTTGGTCCTGTTAAGAACCCGGTGGAAGTCGGCTTGCACTTTGACGGCGAGAGTATCGATCTTGCCGGTGAAGCCTGTGTCAGTTGTTTTGAAAAAGCCGATGTTGTAAGCCATGATTTCGTCTCCTTTGGTTGTTTGAAGCCGCCCTATGCAGCTTCTTGACGGCGAACGTCAGGCGCGCGGATAAGCGAGGAAGTCATAGCTTTTTGTCTCGCGAGGAATGCCGCGCCTCTCAGCGGCAGGGGAAAAAGCGTCATTGACTTGTAAGTGACGCGCGCATAGTCGCCGGAATACAAAGAAGCAGGCATAAGGGACAGCGGCGGAAGGCCAAAGGAGGGAGACGAAACCTCAATCGCTGAATCGGCGTTCAATGGCGCGGGAAACACGGTGGGGGTGACAGATGCAAACCCGGCAAAACACCGTCGCCGGTCGAAGATGAAAACTGCGTCCCAAAATCCGGTGTTGAGACTGCAACCAACGGGAGCCCATCGGCTGCAGCCCGTCATCATCGAAGGCGTTTAGGGTCATCTGTCGGGAGGGGAGGCCTTAGTCGCGGCGTTGCCACCGGGGTTCTAGAAGAGGCGACCAAGGAGATCGAGAAATTCTTACACAGTGTACTCATCAGCGTCGCTCGCGGGCGCGATCATTTTCCAACGCCGCCCTTGCCTCTGGTAACCTCGCCAATCTTTTCCCTTACTTTCTGCTGCCAGGTTGTCTGGGTATCATCGCCATCTACATACGCTCTCTGAGCGTTCAGCGTTTCAGTAACAAGACTTCCCACTGCTTTGCCTAGGCGGGAAAGATCGTCCGGTATTGCGCCCCCGGTAGGATCATTCTTGCCATCCTTCACAAAAGACATGATCGTTATCCTTTCATCGAGTTGTCGGTTCTGTGTATACGTGTATAGCATTAATAATATAGCTCAGCCCGTCGTCGATGAACAGTGACAGTTTTGTGACAATCGTCTCGTTAGTCATAAGTCCTTGCCATACGAGGGATGCTAGACGACTATCTTAAGGCGTCAAGCATTTGATTCGTATCAATATTCACGCGACTGGGTCCGACTGTAACACAAACTTCACTGTTCTTTATCTAATCGTAATTGTAGTGTTGGTTAACAGCTAACCGATCACGTATAAGGGGTACCGTTATGTCCACAGAAGATGATGCACAAGCAATACGCAGTCACGTCACACTGGCTGCCAATTATGCAGGCATGGCAGAAGATGCCAAAAAAAGCTGGGCTTGATAACGTTGCGAATGCGTTCGAGGAAAGAGCGCAGCAGGAGGCTTCCACCGCGCGCGGGGAAATACATGGCAATAAGAGCGCTGCAGAATTGGCGCAGCAGAGCATACCCGCCTATTCAAAACAGTTATTTGCGACGATCGAACAAATGGGCCAAGCCCCAAACGAAGATTCGTACAAGCAATTGGCCATGGGTCGTAACCAGTTAAGTCAGAAAGATGCTGCCGATTTGGCCCATGATATGGCTATTCGCAGTGGCGATGCCGCCGGCAAAGCCGTCGAGGGCCGCCTTCCTGACGAAAACAATATGCCGATCTACAGAATCACGAGTGTTGAACGAAAAACTTATGACGCTCTGGATGAAGCAGCTTTTTATGCGCGTGAGGCGCGTGACGCTAATCGCGGTGCAAATAGCGGCATTGACGTCAGCAACGATCCCCTCATGAAGGAGGTCATTAAATTCGACAAACTGCGTAATACCGGGAATCCATTCTGGAAGGATGGCTATGAACTTGGATCCATGAACGACCAGGCGGGCACCGTGGCTAAGGCCTATAAGCAGTCCGGCGACAAGGAGCCGCACGTCGCTGCGGAACAACGGCAACAGGCCGCCGACAGGCACCAGCAAGGGAATCGTCAGGCAAAAGAGGCAACTACGGCGGATGGAATTGAATATAAGGACAGTGACTATACCGATTGGGACAAAGATCACAAAAACAGCGAAGTTGCGAGATTGATCAATGACACCCAGCGTTGGGAGGCGGAACACGGAGGCAACTCTCATGCGAAGGAAGGCCAGAAGGGCTTTATAAAGGTAACGGAGACCGGGCCGGAATCTGGGGTATGGGAGATGCCGGACGGTACCAAAATGAAGTATGGGGTCACCGAAAGCGGCGTATCGTACACGACCGTGTCAACGCCAGAGGCCCCGACGAGCACCACAGAACGCCGTGAATTAGAAAACATGCTACGTCATGGGGCCAACAGCCAGAGAGATGAAGTCACTGCCGCCAACCATTCTCAGGCGCATACCGCCCACGCACACACTGGCTCAGCGCACGGGGGAAAGTTATCAGTTGCTGACCTGGTCGCGCAGGCAGAGTTGCCCGATACACTGAAGAACTCGCCGGTGAAACATGTAGATGGTCCTGACGCGCCGAACGGCGGCGCTAAACCGCAAGGCAAAGAACAACGTCTTCGCACGTAGCCAGCTTCACCACGTCTTCGGCGTCAATACACTTCATTGACTGCTGACTTAGCAAGGGGACAGTCGAGCACTATCGTGCACCGTAACGGGCAATACAGTCAAAACGGAGTGGTAAGCTGAGAAGATTCCGTAAAACCCTTGATCACACCAGACAGTGTAGCCGTTTCTGTTTGCTGCCCCCACCAATGGACATTCCGCCACTCGCCTTAGTCTGAGATCGAGTTATTATTCAATAGCATATCACCACATACACTTCTGGCGACGGCCTACTTACGACGCCATACCACCGCAAGACAGTAACACAATATTCACAATTCTTTTCTATCCTCTAGTCACATACTCATACATACTATGGGATAACGGTGACTAAACATGGCATTCACAAGGAGGAGCTTATGACTGATTTTGACTGGAGTACAACAGCTAACACCGCTAAGTCCATAGTGTCGGAAGGGAAAAAACTATCCGACGAGAAAAGCATCGCGGCCATAATGGCTGAGCCGGAACTTAGCCCGGAAGTCAAAGCGGCATTGGTTACAATTGCAAAGTTAGAGGATGATCCGAAAGGAATTCGCAATGAGGTGGATGCGGAGATTGCCGCCCGCAAAGGTGATTTTCACGCGCTTGACAAGCATCCGGGCCTTGCCGCGAAAGTGATGGAGATTGTGGAGGCCGCAAGCGCGAACGTCGATAAAGATAACTTAAGTGCCGGCGACAAGGTTAAGCAGGAAGCGCTCTACGGTGCACTTGGTACGATCCTTGGCAAAACGCCTTCTGAAGCTGAAGCTATGGTTAAGAACATTGCGACCGCAAAGGATCAGCGGGATGCTAATGAGAAATTTGTTGACGATAATTCTCTGATTCCTGGACTGCCCACATTGGGCGGGAAAATTATTCCCCGGCCCGGGCAGGATGGCAGTATTCTCAACGCTGCATTAGATGAGGCCGCCGCGCACAAAGGAGATTACGATAAGGCGGTTGGCTCCATGAAAGGTCTTATTAGTAAGGCGGTTGACACTGATATAAAAGCGCATCTTGCTCCCAGCCAAAACACGCCTGCGGTGACCAAAAGCAAGGAGTCCAGCAAGATGATCGGTGGCACTGTGTAACTTAATCACAACAGCAGAAACAGCTCAAGCAAGAAGGCACCGGGACGGTTGAGAAAAGCGGATGAGATTCAATGGCGCACGGCACTTGAGCAGGCTCGTGGATTGATCCTGGACAAAAACAGGTGGTGTCTTGTTTATGGAGAGGAAGCGGGCGAGCAGGGTATTATCAAGCGGAGCAGGCAAACACACAGACTGTGTTGAGTTGGTTCCAATCGGCAGAAGCGAGATCTGTTTAACTGCGGGTGAAGGGCTTGCTGCAGATGGTGTCGTAGCCGTTTTCCAGGATTATGGCATCGTGACCCGTCACCAAGAAGTTGGGGACCCTTGGGCTGGGGTATATCAATGTGGCGGATGAAGAATTGGCCGCGCTGAGGAAAGAACTGTCCAGAACAATGAGAAGATAAGAATTGGGATTATCTGCCTGAAGGCCTGCGGCTTCAACGGGTGAAGAAGAATCAGCGGATATAGGGTGCCGTTGCGGTCTCCTGGGTTCCCGTATTGAGGCGGGCGACGAATGTACCCCTCTCAGGATGCGGTGATTCCTTGCTCTCAGCATCGGCGGAGTCTTGCGCGACCTGATGCTCATTCTTGTCAAGGTCGAGGGCGGCGTTGAGTTGGGCCTGCCTGGCGAGCAGATCCTTGAGTCGCCGCTCATGCTCGAACGCCCTGTCGAGCTGGGTCTTGTAGTCGGCAAGTGCCTTTTCCTGACGTTCGATCTGTGCGCGTTCTTCCTCGGCAAGCCTGTCCAGCGCGCGCAGCGTGTGCTCGATGCTCTGGATGGTGCCGATGGGATTTTCGGCGTTGAGGTGGGCACGGTAAGTCTCTTTGCCTTTGACGAAAAGCTCAGGCAGCTCCGCCTCGCCATCAAAGCGCTTCATACCGTTGCCACGGCTCAGGATCTCAAAGCCTCGGAACCGGGCGCGGGGTGCAAGCGTCAGGTCGCCACGCCAGGACATGACGGCGTTGGTTAAGGCCTTTGCCGCTTCCTCGCGTGCGCCCTTGCCGGTATAGACGTGATTGCCGACGGTCATGGCGAATTCCTGACCCTCGTGCGCGTCACGGGTGGCAAGGTCGGCGGTGATTCGCTCATGGCTTTGCTTTGAGCGCTGGATTTGCTCCGGCAGCTTGCGGACTTCCCAGGCAATAGTGAGCTGCTGGTTGATGTGAGCGGAGCGCAGCTGGTCAAGCTTGCGGATTTCGGTATCCACGCGGACTTTTTCCATCACGGCGGGGTTGCCGGATGCAATCGCCTTGATCTCGGCATAGGTAAGAGCGCCGCCGTCGAGGTCCTCGGCGGAGCGCACCGTCGTGCTGCCGTTCATGACCTGCTGGATGAACCGCGCCTTGGTTTCCAGCGTCTGCCACATATACGCATCGAAGCTGCCTTCGGTGACATAGCGGTAGATATCGACCTGCGCGTTGCCGTTGCCCTGCCGAAGTATGCGACCCTCGCGCTGCTCGATGTCACGCGGACGCCACGGGGCGTCAAGGTGATGCAATGCCTTCAACCGCTTCTGCACGTTGGTCCCGGCTCCCATCTTCTCGGTGGAGCCGATGAGGATACGCACGCGTCCGGCATTGACGGAATCAAACAGCATCGCTTTCGCGCTGTCGGAGTCGGCGTCATGGATGAACGCAATCTCGCGCTCAGGTATGCCGCGCTCGATGAGCTTTGAGCGGAGTTCGTCATAGACGTTGAATTTGTCAGGGTTCGGAGTGGATAAATCGCAGAACACAAGCTGGGTGGAGCGGGTGTCGCGGGTCTGGTCCCAGGTGTCAAAGATGCGCTCAACAGCGCGGTTAAGCTTGGTGTCCCCGTGCGGGTCGGAAAACCCTTGTACGAGTCGCATGTCCAGTGCGGCCTTGCGCCCGTCGCCAGTGATTTTGAGCATGTTGTCAGTGCGCGGGTCCACGCCGCCACTACGGAGTCTCTGGGCGCGGTCAACAAGAGTCTGCACGAACGCCTTAAGGTCTTCCGATGCGGGAGCAGCGACAACGTGTGGTTTTCCGCCCGCAACGTCGGGCCGTGGGAGCTTCAGCATATCGGCGGTCTGCACGTCGGCGAAGCTGCGGAACATCGAAAGCAGCTCGGGCAGGTTCACGAATTTCGCGAATCGCGTGTGCATCCGGTAGCCCGAGCCGTCCGGAGCCAGCTCAAGCGATGTAACCGCCTCGCCGAAGTTGGCAGCCCAGGCGTCGAAATGCTCCACGCCACAGGCCTTGAGCATTTCCGGGGCAAGATAACGCTGCGCGGTGTACATCTCGGCTATCGTGTTGGAAATCGGCGTGCCGGTGGCAAAGACAACGCCTCTTCCGCCGCTCTTATCCTTGAGGTAACGCGTCTTTATGAACATGTCGATCGCGCGGTTGCTCTCGGAGTTGGGCAGCCCCGCGATACGGTTCATCTTGGTCACGTAGGGAAGATTTTTATAAAGGTCTGACTCGTCGATAAAAACCTGATCCACGCCGAGTTCCTCAAAGGTGATGGTGTTGTCCTTGCCTTCGCGGTCGGCGCGTTCCTTGATCTTTGCGGTCAGGCGCTTCTTGGCTTTCTCGATTTCCTTGACGATGCGTCGCGTGTCGCCCTTTTCCGCCTTGGCTTCCGTGATGGCGTTTTCAAGCTCCGCAATCTGCGCACCTACGAAACGCGAGAATGTGTCATCGGAGACGGCAAGCTTCTCGAACGAGCTGTGAGAGACGATGACCGCGTCGTAATTGCCGGTGGCGATGCGGGACATGGCTTTCTGCCGGTTGCCGGTAGAAAACTGGTCCTTGCCGGCGACGAGGATGTTGGCCTGCGGGTAAAGCTGCAGGAACGCAGCGCCCCATTGCTCGACCAGATGGTTGGGCACAACGATCATGGGCTTTTTAGCAAGTCCCATGCGCCGCAGTTCCATCGCGGCTGCGACCATCTCAAAGGTTTTGCCCGCGCCCACGACATGGGCAAGCAGGGTGCTGCCGGTCTGCAATACCCTCCAGACCGCATCCTTCTGGTGCTTGTCGAGATCCGCTTCGCGCAAATGCTCACGCGCCATGCCGGGAAAAGTCAGGTGCGAGCCGTCAAAGGTCCGAAGCCGTAAATTGTTGAATTTGTCGTTGTAGTCGCGGGCCAGCCTTGCTGCCCGCTGCTCGTCCTTCCAGACCCACTCGCTGAATTTGTCTTTAAGCTGCTGCTGCTTTTCCCGCGCGGCGATGGTTTCGCGCTGGTTAATGACGCGGGATTTGTCGGGCATCTCGTCGTAAGCGGTCGGCACGCGGCCATTCAAGGCCTGCTCGATGAGGTCCGAGGCAAGGAAACGCGCCGTGCCGTGCGTCGTCGTGTTGCTGACGCTGGATTTTGCGTAACCGTCGAGCGTCACGGTCCAGGTCGCAATCGCCCCTGTATGGGCAACCGATACCGCACGCTCAGGGATATCGAGCAACTGGACGATGAAGTCGTGGATGTCGCTCGTGGGAATCCACGGCGAGCCTAACCTCGCGCTGATGTCGCCGGGCAGGATATCTTCGGGCTGCACGGCCTTGAGTGCATCGACGTTGCGTGCGTAAGCGGAATCAAGCGCGCTTGCGGCGCTGGCAGCCTTGAGTTTTTCGCGCACATAGCCGCTTAAGTAACGATCCGCTGTTTCCCACAAGCCGCCCTCGGGATTGCGATAGACGAGCGTTCCAAGCTCGTGCTGCATCTGCCTAGCGCTGTGGCCCGTCAGCGCCGTCATGCGCGGCCAGTTGATCTCCCCGGTTTCATTGAGGCAGACGGCAAGCGCCTCGGCTGCGGTCTCGACATGCTCAATGGGCTTGTAACGCTCCAGCGTCCTGCGGTCGAAGATGGCGGTGCGGGTCGCGCGTTTGGTCTCCGCGTCGTAGTTTTCGAGAGAAAGAAGCAGGGGCAGATCCGGGTCGCCCGCGAAAGCCCGGATATTCTCACGCGAGGAAAGCGGGCCGTAACGGCTGACGAAAGAGCCGTACATGCGCCCCAACAGTTCGCGCGCCTGCACGATCTTCTCTTCCGGTTGGTCCTGAAGCTGCGTGTTGAACACAAGGCGCACCGCATCGCGCACGGCGAGCATCCCGCGCACTCGCGCCGAGACGGAAACACCAAGCTCGACCGGCTCGAAAGCATTTGTATTGCGTACGAACAATGCGCCGTCACGCTCGACAAAGCCGCCTTGCTTGACGCCAGATGTATCGGTCACTTGTGGGATGTGCTGCGGAGGGCCGCGGCCTTCGTCCCTTGCGACATAAGCGCCTTCGGGAAGTTTTGCGATAGCCTGCGAGAGAAGGGCAGGCGAGAGGGAGCCTGCAAGTGTCGGCTCCTGGCCCCGGTACATCGTGCCCTCTAGCCTCATCTCGCCCAGCATCATCTTTGGGTGCCTCGCGAAATATTCATTGACCGCGATCTCACCATCGGGCGTGTGGATGGGAGCGAGTTGCAGCCATGCCTCGCCGGAAGGGGCTTTGCCCGGCGCGCGCTTTTGCAGGAAGAGGATGTCGGTCGTGACTTCCGTTCCGGCATTGGCCTTGAACGCCGTGTTGGGCAGGCGTATCGCGCCTAAAAGATCCGCGCGCTCGGCAAGATAACTGCGTATCGTGTCGTCCTGCTTGTCCATTGTGTAGCGGCTCGTAATAAGCGCCATGACGCCGCCGGGGCGTAGTTTGTCGAGCGACTTCGCGAAGAAATAGTCATGGATGGCGCGGGTGAGGTTGCGTTTGTAAGATGGGTCGTGCACGCCGTAATCGCCGAACGGGACGTTGCCGACAACCGCGTCGAAGAAATTATCGGGCAAGCTCGTCTCCTCGAAGCCCTTCGCGAATATCGTGGCGTCCGGATAAAGCTTGGCCGCAATGCGGGCCGTCATCGAATCAAGCTCGACGCCGGTACGCTTAGTGCCGGGAACCACGGCGGGGGGCATGAGCCCGAAGAAATGGCCGACGCCTAAGGAAGGCTCAAGTATCTGTGAGCCTTGCTCAAGGCCAAGGCGCGACATGGCGTCCCAGATGGTGGTAATAACCTGCGGCGATGTGAAATGGGCATTGGGTGTCGAAGCTCGCGCCGACTCAAATTCGTCATCAGTGAGAAGTTGCTTTACCTCATGCGCGACAGCTTTCCATTCAGAGGGTGGATAGTGGTCAAACGCATTAGGCATTGCGCCCCATCCTGCGTAGCGGGCGAGCACAGCCTTCTCGGCATCGGTTGCGTCGCGGTTTTCGGCTTCAAGTTGCTTGAGCGTCCTGATGGCGGCGATATTGTCGCGGGCTTTCTCATGCAGTCCGCCCTGTCCGATGCGGTGGGAGTCAGTGATTCGAAAATCGCGGGAGGGAGTTTCTTCTGTGACCGGGTTGAGGTCAAAGAGGAGTCGGGTTACCGGGGGTCCTCGCTCGGCAGGAACGCCCATTCCCGTGTCGCCAGTTCCCAGGCGTCCTGGTACTGCATCTTCTTCACTGACAGCAGGTCGTAGAGAAGATCCGACGTGCGGGCCTCGGCCTCCGAGATCGCCTGCTGCAGGTGGTTCTTCTTTCGCAGCTCCTCGACCATCTGTGGCCGGTGGACCAGCCAGTGGCTTAAGATCATTTCCTGCAAGCGGTTCTTCTCGTCCATCTACCTTGACCTGCTCGGGTGGGCTCTGTAACGGCGCAACCGTTTCGGCGGGATCTATAAAGAGGCTGGCGAAGAAATCAAGCTGATTGGAATTGCGCGCTCTTCGGGCGCTTGTTCCATAGGCTGGGGCCATGACACTACCGGTAGTGGTTGCGCGACGTACTCTAGCCATAGATGTAGAGATTTCAAGCGTGTTGTGGAATGGGTCAGACATGGGCATCTCCATTTGCTTCGTCGGTTTCCTCATCTCTCTGCATTTCAATGTGGACTTGTATGTTGACTTCGCCTGAGACCGGCACCGTGCTGACCAGATAACCGATGCGGTTGACCAGGTGATAGCCGCTCGCCACGTAAAGGTCGCCGTCATCTCCGTCGAGCACCGTCCAGATGGTGCGCGGGTCCTGTTTCCTCACGAAATCCAGTTCTTCGCCGTACGTCTCAAACAGACAACCGTTGTCCTCGCCAGTCGCCCAGCCAGCGCTCGGGTTGAGATGGTTCGGCACCAGCGCGTACGTCGCATCGAAATCGTCTTCGGAAAGTTCGATAAATGTTTCGGTCATGGCTGAACTCCTCCGCTTGCCGCAACCAGTTGTAGCGGACAAATGTCGTCGAGTTTCTGCGCCCGGCCCATCCACGGCTCAGGTCGTATCGCCTTAACCCAATCCGCGAAGGAAGGAATGAAACCGAGGTCTTCGCGGACATGCTGCTCGCCAATCCACCGGGTCGGGATGACACGATTGGTCGAGAGCGTGACGGTGCAACCGAAAATCGTCTCGGACATGAAGATGCCTTCGGCATGGTGCCTGAGCGCTCGGTGTCGGAAGTCCGCAATGATTTTTTTCGACTCGTCGAACCAGTCGTGGATACGGATATAGTCTTCGACTGTTCCGCCCCATTTTTTTACGCTGGAAAGGGAATGGTGGTAGGGATGTGCCATGATCGCCTCCGTTATAAGCTGTGGATGGTGGTATGGACATCGGTGTAGCGCCCGCTGAATTCGAGCTCCACAGTCCGCTCGGCAATATTGAAAATGAACTCACCATAGGCACCGTCGTTGTTCTCCCAGCCGCCATGCTCCTGTGAGAGATAGTCGTAGCAGAGGTCTTTCACGGCCTCGCCGAGCGGGCACTGAGAAATGGCGGTCTCCTGGTTGCCATACGCCACAGAGTGAAGTTGAATCTGTATCTCCGGAATAGGCTGAGCTATTCCATCCCTGAGGAAGGCGATTTCTTCGATTTGACCGCTATCACCCTCACCGTCGAATGTGACATTGACGCGGGTTATCCCGGTGGTGGCCAGCGCATCAAAGACGGAGGTTTTGTTAAGTGCGTTGGCAGCCTTGAGAGTTTTCTCGTACTGGGTCCATCCGTCTATAAAAGTATTGGCATCGCTCATGATTTTCTCCTTACGGTTTTTGCAAGACTGCCCACTGCGGTCTCGCTTACGGCGCACATGAAGCGTGCGGAAAGCCGAGCGCGTCATAGAATTTTGTTTCGCGAGGAATGACCCCAATTTTCTCCTTGGGGTCAGGGGAAAATTCGTCATTGACGCGCGAGCGCCGCACGCCAGCGTCGCCGTCATAAAGCGAGAGGGCAGGGGTGCAGAAGGTCAAACAACAGTGGAGTGACAATTTCTGTCAGTCTAAGGCTTTGAATTTCTCGTGAATTAGGAAAATAAATGTGGCTGAAGTCCGGCGGTCCGATCTAAACTCTTCGATCCGATTTTGTCCCGCAGGTTCCTCCGCTAGAAAAACCCAGGGCCCCGGAACAAATCCATGAAGAGGTGTTGCGATGTCGGGATTGATTCTAGGGCGAAGTGTATCCGCGTCCCGCAAGATGGGTTTTACTGCGAAAGGTAGCGACAAAGCGGGAGAGCTGGTGACCTATGCAGGTGACGGTCATCTCATCACATTTGCGCCAACAGGAACAGGAAAGACCAGTGGGCCCGTAATTACGAATTCACTCACCTGGCCGGGACAGCTCGTCGTGCTCGATATGAAAGGCGAGGTATTCGCCGCGACGGCGCAGGCACGGCGCGACATGGGCCAGGATGTACATGTGATTGACCTGCGGGATGGCAGCGACAGCGGCTCGCTCAATCCCCTTGATCTGGCCGCCCGCTGCGGGACCGACCCGGCTGCGACGGGACGCAGCTTTGCGGCAGAGCTCATTGAACGTGGCGTGGATGAGCGGGACAGGTTCTGGAACGATTTTTCGGAGTCAATGATCGGGGGAGCAACCGCATGGCTGCTCGCTGACCGGCCAGCGGAAGAGCGGAGGGTAAGCAGCCTGTTCGACCTGTTTACGGATGATGATGTCACGTACCGGCTTGCCGTGATGCTGGACAAGAAAGAAGTGGTGCATCGTGCGGCAAAGGCCGCGTTCGCTTCTTTCCTTCAATTATCCGAGCGCGAAACGCGCCCCAGCGTTCTTGGCACGGTGCAATCGCATTTAAGGCTGTTCGACAGCGATCTGACTCGCAGGCTTACGGACACTACAACATTGGACCTTGACGGGTTCCTCGCAGGAAAGCCGATGTCGCTTTACATCATCGTGCCGCCTTTTCGGCTCAGTGCCTATCGTCCGCTCTTACGTCTATGGCTTTCCGGGTTGATCCTGCTGCTGACGCAGCGCAGGCATCCCCCTCAAGAGCGCACGCTCATGCTTTGCGATGAAATCGGAAATCTCGGGCGCCTCGACGCGCTGCTGATGGCGACAACGCTTCTGCGGGCCGGGGGCCTTACCGTGTGGTCGTTCTGGCAGAACGCCGCGCAGCTGCAGATCTATGGCTCTCAGGCGAATACGCTCCTGGACAATGCGGGCGTGATCCAAATCTTCGGAATCAGAAATTACCGGATGGCGCAGGATCTCGCGAATGTCGTAGGGGGGATATCCGCCGATGAATTATTAGGCTTACCGGCCAACGAACAAATACTGCTGATTGAGAGCAAGCTGCAACGCTGCAGGCAGGTTCGCCACTATGAAGACCGCGAGTTTCTCAAACGTGCATGACCATCGCCCGCTAACGCGACTCCCGCAACCCCTACGGCGCTCTTTTGTAAGCGCGGGGTTGCTTCGTCGAAGCAAGGGTTCAGTGTCAACGGTTCGCTGTCATCCGACTACTTAAACGGGCAAAATGGCCAAAGATGGCCGCGATTGTTATCGGAATACCCAGCGATAGAAAGATAACGATAAGCCCGGCGAATATTTGCTGTTTGCTAGTCATGGGTTGTCAGCGGATTGTTATATAACAGCCACTGCCTAACTCATTGAGGCTGCCATTACAACCATACTTCACGCACTCAGTTCACGTCCTTAGGTGGAAACTTGCCTCTCAGTTCCTTGACGCCGCGGAGAACTGAGCTCCAGACTGCGGCCGCTGTTTCGTCATTCTTCTGCTTAGATTCCCACATCATTTTCGTGGCATACTCCTCTGCTCCATTGCCATGCTGACTGATCAACGCATGGGCCGAAAGCAAAATAGTTTTGGGCGTTACCATGATTAGCCTATTGCCGAATCCAGGTTAGGGTTTACTCCGCGACGAAGAGTAGTACTAACGCTTTGCGGTTGTCGATGGGTTTTCCGTAAGCACCGACCGACTGGCACAAATAACGGCACTCACCATCAGCAAATACATTGACCCCTTAACCCCAAAAGAATTGGAGCCGGAAGCGATCACAAGGTACGCCACCACAGCGAGCTTTATAGCAAGTGGATTTCGATACATCAAACGCCACATTAAGGCGAACGTAGCCGCAAGCCAAATCGGAAACGCAACCAGACCAAGATGCATGAACATAAGAATCCACGGATTCTCAATCTGATAGAGCTGCATCGACAGGTTCATTCGATCCATGATCTCTATCACACGGGACGGGGCCATGCCAAAAATGAGCTCCTCAGGCTTTATGTAATTGAATACGCGCCAGGCAAGCGCTCTTGACGCGGCGCTTGAGTCTGAGAAGGTGATGTCCGTCAAGAGCCTTTCTCCCATACTGCTGTTTATCAGCACGTAGAGGCCACTGAGGCACAGGGCGGGGACTATTATGATTCCCGCGAGCAGCAGAAACATCTGCAGCAAGGTCAGGCTTCTGGTTGAGCGGGCGTGCTTGATATGGATGAGTCCGAGCACACCCACTCCCAGGCAGGAGACAATGAGCCCGGTTCGGCCTCCGAAAGCGACAAGCGATATCAGAAAGATGGTGCTGGCTACAAGTTTCACAAATGTGGACAATCGCACGCCCAGCGTTACAAACAGCATGACTGATGTAAAGATGGCGTTGCTAAGCGGATGCCCGAGCAATGCTGAGGCGCGGAAATTAGGCTCCTTGGCAATACTCGACGTGGGATCAAATTCAAATAATCGCCACTTGGTCATTCCCTCGCAAATCCCTATCAGACTGTTTGCGACGGCGAACCCGATAAATATATAAAGAGCGCGGCGGCAATACGACACGGGAGTATAACAAAGAACTGTGGCCGCCATGACGGCGCATATTTGCGTATCAATGAGAAAAGACAGTCCCTTGGCGCTGCTTCTTGCCACCATGTAGGAAAATATCAGGACATAGATAGACAGAAATGTGGTGTAGATTCCTTCCGGTTTGTGGAGCCTGCCGATTGTCGTCAATGGATGGCGGCTGCGGATTAGCAGCATGACAAACGACAGGATGATGACATATGTTCCCGGATGCAGTTTCTCAAAGAGGCCATTATTCTCATCTGCGTAGTGAATGCCAAAGCGCAACAACACGGGCTCCGTCAGGAACAGGTGCAGCGTTATCCCCAGGAGGCATAGAAGTCCGATGCGGGGATAGGTAGTTGCGGGACTCTCGATCTCTTTAGGAGGCGCGCTGATGTTGAGGTAACAGACCTGCTCACTAGGAATCATGGGATGACGCCGAATCGGATCGTGCGTGTAAAAACCTCCGCAGAGTGCCGGCGCCCAGGACCGCGATAATGCACATCGCAAATTCACCAGGATAACGATAGCGGGAGACCATGTACGCCCCGACCTGTGATGTTGCGAAAATATAGAACGGATAGAATGCCAAGGCAGACAGAGCAATCCTGCGGGGCCGTGCGGCGAGATGATCGTAGCTCCGGCGCAGGACCTGGTTGCATCCGGCAAAGAAGCAACACGAGAAGATCAGAAACAGCGCACTTCCGGCCAGCTCAATTATTGCAATGAGCGGACTTGCCTCAAGTACCTTTCTGATCGCAGCAAAGAGCCCCTGTGATTCCCATACCGCGCGCCATCCATGCTTATAGTCTTTAATGTCCTCAGCTTTCGAAGAGAGATCGAGATAGTTGGCTGTGAGACTGCTGACGCCCGATTTCGCGACGAATGTCACCATGTCCTCAAAGGTGTGGCGCGCGCTCGCGAGGGGGTAATGGATAACAAAAGCTGCGTAGTCTGAGAGCGACAGCGTACAACTCGATCCGTCCGGCTGGATGGGGGTTTCGCTACATTTGTCGTTCATGCGGCCTCCAAAGTAAGTGGCGACAACGGCCTCCCTGTCGCTTGCAGGAAGCGTGTGTGTGATTCTGGTCACCCTGAGGTAGAGGTTGTAGCCCATCCCCGAATTTGTGTTTCCAAGGGAAATGTGGTGGGTAGCTGAAAAGATGAAGGCCACCAGGACAAGGGGCGCAAGAGCTCCGGCGACAACAAGGCCGATGGCGTCCCTTAAGACATGCCGGCGCTGTGTGGCAATCACAAAAAGGGAAGAGAATAATGGCAGCAGAAGCATGACTGGTCGAATGCAGGCCGTAACTCCAAAGAGGCATCCCGCAGCCAGCAGGAATGCCAAAGGCGCATCTGCCACGAGATACTCTACAAATAGCCAAAACCCGACAACTACCAGCGGAACAGCTAGAGCCTCGCTTGCAAATTGATGAGCAAAGGCAAGGCTATGCGGCAGGGTTGCATAGAGGACTGCGGAGGCAATACTGAGCACGGGGGAGTTTAAGGTCAACGAGGCGATACGGTAGACAGCGAATACGGAACAGACCTGCAAGAGTATCTGGACGACAATGACCGCAAGCGGACCTCCGATCTTGAAGAGGGCGGTCTGGACTAAATATTCTCCAGCAATAATCTGATTGCTGGCAATGGCAGCGCCAATGCCATGCCAATCGCGGGCTTCGAAAACCGCGTCCATCGCCTCAACACGTTCTGCACCCCTGTCAACACGAAAAAAAGGAGAGAAGCCGTTGGCAGCATCGTAAGCAAGGAGCGCGGCATGGAGGACGAGTACATAGAGCGCCAGGCCAATTAGAAATGCGCGGTCACGGCGGGGAAGGATAGTTGGGTTGATTGTATTGTTATTCATAAGAGTGAAGGGGCATATATGTTGGGCGACGGCAGCATTACAAGGTTTCCCGCCGATGCGCAATACCATTAAGCTGTTCAAATACCGTCATAGTTCTGACAAGGATGTCGCAATAGGCCACAGGGCGGACCGATAATGTTCCGTCGAGCGCCGTTCCTGTGCTATAAGGCGGGACTCAGATATGGGGTCATGCGATGTGTATTTTATGCGGGGCGCAAGGCTGGCCATGGCGCTTTGCGGCTGTGGCGGCCATGATATCGGTGCTTGTTATGCAGGCCGACCTGGGCGTGGCTGCATCCGTCGCAGGTCCGCCTATGAAGACGGGCGTCAGCGTAGGCAATATTCTTACGTGGGGACGGACGAACCCGGAGCGGACTGAATACCTGTGGCCTATTTACGAAGGGCGTGAATTCAGCCTGCCCATAGAGCTTTTGCGCAAGGTGAAGGCATACGATTTTGATTTCGTGCGGCTTACCGTCGATCCTGGCCCATTCCTCTCCTTCACGGGCTCCAGACGCGAGGCCCTTGACGCTAAGCTTGTGGAAACGATTAAGGGGATTCAAGGGACCGGGCTGGACGTGCTTGTGGATTTCCATCCCATACGAATGATGAAGAACTACGCTCCGGATCAATTGGAGTCCGAATCGCAGGACGGGGTATTCACAGCCTATGTTGACATGGTGCGCAGAACGGCACATCTCCTGAGCGGCTTGGATCTCAAACACGTGGCAATTGAACCCATGAATGAGCCACAACTGGGGTACGACCTTGTTTCACAGTTGCACTGGCAGAGCATGGTTGAGCGGCTCTATGACGCGGTCCGGGAAGAATCGGCGGATCTGACAATCGTTGTTACGGGGGGGAGAGGCGGGAATATAGATGGGCTGGTAAATCTCAATCCCCAACATTTCCGGGTTGGCGACGTTCGTTACTCCTTTCATTACTACGTTCCGTATGTCTTTACCATGCAGGGCGCAAACGACAAAAGCACCAAAAAGCAGATAGGACCTTATGTTACAAACCTGCCATATCCGGCAAAATCGTCCGATTTGGATGTATTTTGGCCGACCGTGCAAATGCGCCTGCAGAACGCACAGGATCTGACGGCAGAGGATCGGGAGTGGATTCTCAAGGAAGCACACAAGGAGTTGGCAGCCTATTTTGGCGGCTACGCAACACGGGGCGGCATGAGTTCGCAATTTGATCGCGTCAGTGAATGGGCAAGGATTAACGGAATCCGGTCCGACCAGATCTTCCTGGGGGAATTTGACGCAAGCCAGCAAGGACCGTCCAATGCCGGGGGCTTGCAGAGCTCTCGGCTTCGATGGCTTGCAGATGTGAGGGGGGAAGCTGAGAGACGGGGTTTCCACTGGTGCTTCTGGGGTCTTTCTGGCGAAGGAGGAGACGGAATGGTGCTCGTATCTGTCGCTGACCAGACACGGATTGATGTGCGAACCGCAGCCGCGCTGGGAAAGTCTCTCTACATAAAGTAACTGAACACCCCTCGGGCGAGAGATTCTTGTTGTCGCCCGCTGTAGAAAGACTATTGGTTTGAGCGGATAACGAGATAACGAATTCGTGAGGATAGCAGCAAATGACGGATCAAAAACGATTATCGGTGCTCATCATTTCCCCCGATCCACGCACGCGGGGTGGAGTATCGGAGTTCATCAAGATGATGGTTCCTCACCTTCAGTCCACTGATGTTACTCATTTTGCAGTGGGCAGCACCGAGGGCATTGAACCCGAAAACTCACTTAAGACGGTATGGCGCCTGATGACTGCGCCTTTTCGAGTCGCCAGTCTGGTCAGACACAAGCATTTCGACGTTGTTCACATCAATCCAAGTCTTGAGCCAAAGCCTCTGTTGCGTGACGGAATGATTCTCGTTGCGTTACGCGCGATAAAGTTCCGGCGCGTTTTCGTGTATTTTCACGGCTGGCGGGTCACATCGGAAGCCTGCATCAGGGCGATACCTCCTCTGCGGTGGGTGTTCACCTGGGTCTTGAACGGCACGGCCAGCATCATGGTTCTTGCGCCTGAATTTGAGGACGCTCTGGTTGGCATGGGAGTGAGAGCGGACAAGATTGTCGTCACCAGCACCATGTTTGACGGCGCATATTTGGAAAACCCGCTCACTGCTTAATGTGTCATCACGATCTGTTTGGAGGCCTGATGGATGCGCGCAGCCTAACGCGACTCCCGCAACCCCTTCGGCGCTCTTTTGAAAGCGCGGGGTTGCTTCGCCGGAAGCAAGGGTATCCGTTTCAACGGTTCATTGTTGCGTTTCGGGTTCCGGTCGGATAGTGAATTGCAAGATGCCCAATTTGCTTGGAAAGAATCATGATTGACTCAAGCCATGCCCCGTTTGACGAGGAAGCCGCAATGGAGGCGGCACGGGAAAACAACGCTGCGTCGCTGCGTGACGTGCTGAGAAGGGAGCATCACGAAATGCTAAGAAAAGGGCCGCGCAATGCGCAGGTCGAGAGACGTATGCTGGAAATCGACGAAGAGATCGCCCGCGATCTTGAGCGGCTCCGGAAATAACGCCAGACCTCGCGGAGTCGGTTCAACGGGTATCCTGCCGTGTGACTGATGCGCGCAGCCTGACGCCGGGCCGGTCGTCATTGAGGAATTCAATTCCGCCACGCTCAAGGGCCACCTGAACCTTATACAGCGTCCCGGTCTGTGAGTTGATGGTGCCGTCGAAGGATTCCATCCTGCGGATGGTGCCGATGGAGACACGGGCGGCTTTTGCAAGCTTCGCCTGGTCCCATCCAAGCAAAACACGGCCTGCCCTTAACTGCCTTCCATTCGTGAGCTTCAAGAGCGCACCGTAACACGGGCGCATCCTGAGCCCCAAGAAACTGATTATGAACAACAAATACTTGATTATCATAATCAATCTGTGAAATCATGCGATCACACGCTGGCGCGGGCGAGGTGGAGCACGGCTGGGGGTGAGAAGTCCGGAGGTGGACTATGCGTGAAATCGTGCAGCGGTTGGCGCTTCACCGTTGCCTGGCGCAGCTTCTTCTTGCATGCCTGATAGCGAAGGCGCAGACCGCGCCCGCACCGCAGCAGAGATTTCATCTCGACGGAATCTGGCAGGTCGACTTGCTTCCGGCCAACGGCTATTTTCCCGTGCAATTCAAAATCACTCAGGATGGGGAGAGGTTCAAGATCTGCGTGCGTAAGGAAAACAAGGAATACTGCTGGTCCGGACGCTATGCGCAGGCAAGCCGAACAATCCACATTATCGCCGAAGGTGAAATTCCCCCAGGGGCCTCCAGGGAAGCAGATGTATTCATCGACAACCCCGACCGTATCCATTCGTCCAAGGACAAGCCGGGAGTCAGCACGATTCGCCACAGCCTGCCGCGTGCCGACGATGCCGTCTGCGATGATGGCAATACCGCGCAGGTAGAACTCTGGTACGCCTTCCTGCGGGCAAAAGATGCAATGCAGAAGAAAGATCTCACGCGGTCTGCCTGCTGGTTTCACGTGGGCGCGGTCGATGGGGATGCCCGCTCGCAAAGTCTTTATTCCAGCGTCCTGTACACAGGGGAGGGTATTGCGCGGGATTATCCTGCAGCCTTTCAATGGGCGCAGAAGAGTGCTGAGAAGGGAGACTTCCTCGGAGAATTCATGCTTGCGATTATGTACCGGACCGGAAACGGCGCGCCGGTAAACCGCGAAAAATCCAAAGAGTGGATGGCGAAGTTCCAGACGGGTTTTCAGGCGGAGGTTCAACGCCGGCGGCAGGAGGCAGGCAGCAGCGCCTGGAACAGCCTGACCGACCAGCAGCGGCTGGCGGTCGTCCGCGCGGGGTTGGCGGTCTTCAGCCAGCTTGCGGGTGCGAGCGACCAGGAAACGTTAATCCGCAATCAGCAGATGGCCAGCCCGAACATGAGCCGCAGCATGGCGGAATCACTCGCGCAGAGAGACCCGAATTTTAAGGCGGCGCAGGAGCAGGAGGGAGCAGGGATGTCCACGATTCTCAACATGGTCTTGGGGCTCGATCCGCAATTGAACAAGGCTGCGGGAAAAGCTCCCTAGCCGCTGCGTGTACTAGAGGGTTTTTCGCGGATGGCGGACGAGGAGGGGCAGGGCGTATCTTCTTAAGCGTGCCGATACTTGCGCCGATCAGGCTCGTGCGTTACGAGCTGTGCAAGCGCCGTGTGTATTCGGCGAGTCTGGCGGAAACGGCCAACCAGAGGGGGACTCCGCCAGATTATCAATTCACTGCTGCGGATGCGTCTTGGTTCGCCTTTTGTTCGCCACTGATGTAGACTGCCGACCGTGGGAAATCGTTGGGCCACGGTCACGATGATTGAGGTTGGAGGGCGGCGATACAGCGTGGACGTGTACGCCTCCAGCACCTTCGACGCCGCTCATCTCTTCGTAACCCATGCCAAGGGAGATCCCCTCAACGCAATACCAAAACCAACCGTGAATTCAGTATTCGAGGTCGTGGTGGACGGGAAGGTTCACCGCGTGGAAGGGAAGGCCCTGCAGCGCTGGATTATGAAAGAGCGGCAGGAGCGAAACGGGCCTGTGGGATTTTTGTTCTCACAGCGGCCGGCGCTGGAGTAGCGGGAGAGTAGAGAGTTATCAGAGGTCGAAGCCAATCTTGCGTTTTGACGGAGAAGGCAGGTTCTTCATCTGTTTTAGATCATGGGAGAGCCGGTCAATGTCATCCACAAGAAGCTCTATGACCGATGCGGTGCGGTCGTGAGCGCACTCCAGCTTCTCGACGCGGGCGGCGATGTCGCGGTTGGCAGCGAGCAGTTCACGCATGCGGACGAAGGCGCGAACGATGGCGATACTCATCGCCACAGCGCGGTCGCTGCGCAAAATGCCTGCAAGCATGGCGACGCCGTGCTCCGTGAATGCCGATGGCAGTTTTCTGCGGCCTCCCCAACTTGATGTCACGGTTTGTGATTTCAAGTTTTCGGCTTCCTTCCGGGTCAGCGCGAACATAAAGTCTTCTGGGAAGCGGTCGAGATTGCGGCGGACAGCCTGATTGAGCGCACCTGTAGAAACGCCATAGAGCCCGGCCAGTTCCGAATCGAGCATTATCTTCTGTCCACGGATGATATGGATGTGGCGCTCAATTGGGCGCATCGGGACAGGGGATTTCGGGGCTTTCGGCATGGACCTGCTCGACGGTTGGTTAATCGGCAGACCTTAGCGGTTGAAATCGCAAGCGTCAAACGGATGCGGTCGCAAATTGCGACCGCATGAGCCTGTTGAGATTGCAAATTGAAAGAGCAAGACTGGCAATTATTCTTGCGCCCGGTTTTTCCTCGGGATAGTGAATTGAGGAAGTACGTTCCCGTTCCACCGCCAACGCGACGGCATTTCTATGAGTCCAACCCAGACATGTGTCGTCGGCCTCCGCCTGCTGGCCATTTGGTTCCTAGTGGAGTCCGTGTTGGCGTTTGAGCAGGGAGTCGCTGCCTCGCCGTACAACCGCGAGTATTTCGGATACCTAATGTACTCCAGCGCCATGCTGGTAGTCACAGGCGTCGTCTATCAATATTCTCTGCCAATTGCGAAATCCCTTTTGCGTGGCGCTCCTGACGTTCCGTTGCAGTCCGCTTCCCAAGACGAATGGCTGGCCCTGGGCTGCAGCTTGATGGGGTTGTGGTTCTCGGTAAAAGCCCTTTCCAGCATTTCTGCAAATCTATACGTGCTCTCCGTGTCAACAACTCTTGTCAAAGAAGATAAGACGATGGCAACGCTCGGCTATTACACCGTTCAACTATTTCTTGGAATAATACTTGTGCTGGGCCGGAACGGGATTCGGCGGATAATCGTGAAAGCGCGAGGTAGGTAGGCACGGATTGCAGGCATCAATCTTGTGCTTTTTAGCCTCGCTCTCGGATGGTGCAATGATAAAGGGCGTTATCATTTCGTATGAATGATCCTGGCCTCACATTTCTCGATGGCCTGCTTTGGTATCTCGAAACCCGGAATTGGGCATTCGAGAAACTCACAATCTGCCCTATAGGGTCGCAGGCATTGGACATCAAGATGTACCACTATCTGTATTTCTCGAACCTTTTCGGAGCGGTAGATCTGGTGTGTGATTACGGTAAGGAAATCGGCGAAAAGGCCGATTTCGAAGAAGCCATACGACTAGGCTTTGGAAACACGAACGACTACTTGTATGGACGGGAATTGCGCAATGCGATTGTGCATCGCGGCCTAGATCCTGCTGCGGCTGGTCACGCCGACAACAATGTCCTCTTCATCTTGTGTCCATCCGAGGTGCATGATCGTTGGGGAAAGAAGAAGTATTCCTGTACTTTCAAATACACGGTGCAATTAGCAGAATGCTGTAATCGAATTGTTAACGCGGGGATCTTCGAATTCCTTGATGTCCACGGATTCCTGAACCGTGACGGACCTGTGATCAACAAAGAAGAGACGCTGGAAGCCATCAAGAATGCAGAGGCAATGCCGGATTGGGCAAAGGCAATGGCGGTACAAGCCTTCGACAACATCGACTTTGCAGAAATGACCGCGACAATTGCGGCAACAAGGATTGAGCATCTTAAGGACTTGCTGGGTCATAAGTGAGCCAGGTCGTTTTCGACGACCTTGACTTCTAACTCGATAAAATACATTATCGCGTTAGAAACAACTCGGGCAGGGCGGTGAACGATCTCGTCCCTATTAGTAAAGAGAAATTAACTCCTGCCCAGTTCAGCGAGCTTGCCGACGTACCCCCTGAGCTCGAATGGCTCGCCAACATCACCAATCCCAAAACCCGCCGTGCGTACAAGATCGACGTTACGGAGTTTTCGGTATTCACCGGACTGCGTGCGCCTTCGGAATTGCGGAGCGTCGTAAGGTCGCATATCATTGCCTGGCGCAAGCATCTGGAGGCACGCGCGCTGTCTCCCGCCAGTATCCGCCGCAAGCTCTCGGCGCTTTCCTCGCTCTTTGATTATCTCTGCGAGCGCAATGCTGTCGCGGGCAATCCCGTGGACGGGGTCAAGCGGCCGATGGCCAATAATAATGAGGGAAGCACGCCGGCACTGGGTGACGCTCAGGCCCGGCGATTATTGGAGGCCCCTGCCCCGGACACGCTGAAGGGTGTAAGGGACCGCGCGATACTGGCCACCCTGCTCTATCACGGCATCCGCCGCGAGGAACTCTGCAACCTTCGCATCCGCGACATGCAGAGCCGCCAGGGCGTCATGCACTTTCGCATCAAAGGCAAACGCGAGAAAACCCGTTTCGTCCCCGTGCATCCGATGGTGCAGCGTCTGATTGAGGAATATCTTGCGCTCGGGAAACACGGCGGGGGGCAGGATGGCGGGGAAAAGGACGGTTCCGTCCTGAACGGTCCCCTCTTCCGTCCCGTGACAAACAACCGCACAAAAACGCTGGAGAAGCATCTGGAGCCTGGCTCCGTCTATCGCAACATCGTCCAGAAGTACGGGCGCGCAACCGGCATCAACGCCGAAGTGATCGGGCTATGCGTGCATTCGCTTCGCGCGACAGCAGCGACGAACGCGTTGTCACACGAGGCAGACATCGCTAAAGTTCAGGAATGGCTGGGGCATGCTAATGTGTCCACGACGCGCCTTTACGACCGGCGCAAGAGCAAGCCCGAGGACAGCCCGACGTTTCATGTGAAGTACTGACGGTCAGATGGATTCTTCACATCAGCGTGCGAAGTGTAAATACGAGGAAATTAGAATGCCCCGTCCAGATTTCGAGGACCTTCCATTTTTCAAGAGGCCAGACCTTACTCCCTATCTGATTCACTTAACGAAGAACACTAAGGCGGACGACGATTATTCGGCGTTTGAGAATCTGGTGAGCATCCTGCAGAACGGGAAAATATTTGGCAGCAAGAAAGAGAAGGGATTTATCAAGGGCCCGCACCGTGCTGCGTGCTTCATGGATGTGCCCTTCTATTCACTGAAGTACATTCTGAACGAAGAGAACAGTCAGCCGAGCAATCCTCGATATGAAGCATTCGGCGTTTTTGTTACGAAGAAGCACGCGTATCAGGAAGGGTGTAGGCCGGTACTTTATCTTTCCAACGAGGAGAGCAAGCAGTTATGCATCCCGAAGGGCGATTTGTGGAGAGTGGTGCGGTTCGAGGCCGGTGACGAAGGATGGATAAGCTGGCTGCACGAGCGGGAGTGGCGGTGCAAAGGCAGCTACGAGTTGCCGCGAAATGCTGGTGTCCTCGTCAAAAATTCCACCTATGTTGACAGGCTGAACGGGCTCATAAGGAAGGAACCCAAGGAATTCAAGGTTCATCCGCGGACGATTATTCCTCTGACGATTCTTTGCCAAGGACTTCCTCAGCTCCCCCAAAAAAAGAAAAAAAGAAAACGATGAGGGTGGCAGATGGAACAGTTCACACAAATCCTTCGTGAGGCCACGGCAGCAATACCGCCGGAATATTTTCTTTTGCCGATACACGGCGGTGATTCTGTGTATCGGGAACGCGTGTACTGTTACGAGTTTTACCACCAGATGAGGCGACTATGGCCGCCCGATTGTCCCTACCGGCTTAACGGCGAAGTGGATAAAAGATCCCATCCCTACCTTCAGGATGGCGGTCAGCCCAAGCCCGACTTGCTGGTCCATCAACCCGGCACCGGCGAGAATTACGCGGTCATTGAGGTGAAATCCTCGCGGGCGGCGGCGCGGGAGATTGATAAGGACTTAGGGACGCTAACGCTTTTCATGAATAGGCTTGGCTATCACAGGGCCATCTATCTTATTTATGGGGCGGAAGCTCCCGACGCAGCAGTCCGAGTTCACGAGTGCGCTGCACGATTTCAGCAGATTGCGCCCTTTGAATTATGGTTGCACAGCACGGTCGGAACTCCAGCTGCCAGCTAGACTGCCTACGGAGCGAACAGAACACACCCTTAGGTTGACTCCGACAACACCGCGATCTAGCGTAGAGCTATCTATTCTCGGCGATTCGTGACGAGAGCTGACGTAGCGCGAACGACGCTAAAGCAGAGGAACCACAGTGCCAGGTGATTTATTTAAGAAGTGGCTCAAGACGGCTGCGAAGCCACAGCCGGGCGTCAGTTTATATACTGAGCGCCCCGGTGCCCGTTCGCTTGGCCTAGCCGTTCTCAAGCAATTGATTGCTGACCATTTTGTGGGAGAAGGAACGATTGCGAAAGCGGGCGGCTACACGAAGTCGGCGTCAATCATTGCGAATAGTCTACCGACGAATAAGCGCACCCGCTCCGGGGATCTAGGTGAGCTACTGGCAACGGAATATCTCAATTCGGAAACCCCATTTGTGGTGCCGATCAAGAAGCTCCGGTGGAAAAGCGACCGCGAAATGCCGATGCATGGAAATGACGTAATCGGGGTCGATACGAAAGGCAAACCGGTTCGCGTAGTGAAGGGGGAATGCAAGAGCAGGGCGGCGTTCGGAAAATCGACAGTGGAAGAAGCGGCGGCTTCGCTAGACCTTCACGATGGAAGGCCAAACCCGTCTACGCTGGCCTTTATCACGAAACGGCTATACGAGGAGAACCGAGATGCGGAAGCAAAGGTTTTCCAGGAGTTGCAGAGCGAAGGTGCGATCTCCTCGAAAAATGTAAGCCATTTGATCTTTGCTCTTGCGGGGAATGATCCATCGAAGCATCTGGCTGCTTGTCCGAAATCCAAGCACGCGGGGATCAAACGCGAAAGTACCGCTATCGTTATTGAGGACCACGTTGCTTTTGTGGCAGCAGTATACGGAACACATGGCACAAAATCCTGAAGTCATTAACGGGGCACTGACCGCGCTGATCGAGCCGCAGACGCGCGGGCGACTGCTCGCACGAGGGTTGGCGCGCGGAATGGTTTGGCGCGACGGAGTTGTGCCGGAGAGTGCGCAGGAATTCTCGGCCAGCCTGACACCGGATCTGTTGGACTTTGGTTATGGGGTTCTGGCTCTCGCTCTTGAGCTTCGAGATGCGAATAGGAATCGAGAGATCAATCAGCGGTTTAACACAGATGAGCCTTTCCGCGTGGCGGCGGAAGCAATCGAGTCCGCGGTTCGGCGCGGTGATCCACTTGACGGCGATCAGGGACGGCACCTTGTCGTTAGCGCAGCGGCATTCCATCTTGCGGGATTTGCAGCGCGATCCTTCTCGATGCTTCCGATTCCGGCTCTCGCAAAAAACCTCGCATCGCATGAGAAAGCTCTGGGCTACGTCCTTCGGCGCGATCTGTCACTGCTGCGAGAACACATGGTCCAATGGCATGCAGACCCGTCGCACAGTGACGACGCTATGGCTGGACGCCTGCTGGATGAAAACGATGGTTTCGGACCGGATGACGTTGCGATCCTAGTGCTGACAAGTTCGTACTACCGGGGCCTGGGTCTGGCCGACACCGGATTCCTTTTCGGAAATCGCGAGATGTTCGATAGGGCGGTTCTGACAATTCAAGGTGTCGTCGCCTCGGCGGCGCAAATCGGAAACATTCCGATGTGGTGGGTCGCCACGCTCACCTTGCATCTGATTCGTGATTTGTGGGATCAGAGTCTCTTTGTTAGATTGCCGTCCAGTTCGAGCTCGGGTCCACCCCTCCCCGCCCGGTGGAAAGAACTCCGTCGCGATTTCATCGCACAGCTCGGCACGAGGCGTCCCCCGCATATTGATTTGTGGCCCTCACAAGTTGGCGCGGCCGCGCGGGCCGTTGATCCAAACGATGATCTCGTTATCGCGCTACCGACGAGCGCTGGAAAAACCCGCATCGCTGAGTTATGCATTCTCCGGGCGCTGGCAGATGGCAAGCGCACAATCTACGTTACTCCCCTTCGAGCCTTATCAGCGCAGGTTGAGAGAGTGTTGGCGCGGACGTTTGTTCCCCTTGGCGAGGCGGTCACTTCGCTATACGGTGCGAGCGGGGCCACCGTCGCGGACACCAAGACACTGGCAAGCGCGTCCATCGTAGTAGCAACGCCGGAAAAGCTTGATTTCGCTTTGCGTCAGGACCCGGATGTCCTCAATGATGTGGGGCTTATCGTGTTTGATGAAGGCCACATGATAGGTGTTGGGAGCCGAGAAATCCGCTATGAGGTGTTGATCCAGCGGTTACTGCGCCGTGGAGATGCGGCCGGACGCAGGATTGTCTGCCTCTCTGCGATGTTCACTCCTGGCGACCCGTATTTCAAGGATTTCGGAGATTGGCTGCGAAGCGACGCACCGGGAGAGCCGGTGAATGTTCAGTGGCGTCCGACACGCCAGCGCCTAGCGACGCTCGATTGGAACTCTTCAAGCAATACCGGAATGCTCTCGTTTCTTGATGGCGAAAGGCCGTTTGTGCCCCGGTTCGTCGAACAGAGCGAGCCCAAAAAACTCCGGAAAAATCCATTTCCGATAGGTGAACTTGAATTCTGCATCTGCGCAGCGAATGCCTTCGCCCGTGACGGACACACAGTGCTCGTCTATTCACCGCAGAAGAGTCAGGTGGAACCGGCGGCCCGTGAGTTCAGGCACATGCGCGATCAGGGTTATCTACCTAATGTGAAGACTCCACTCGCAGAACATTTGACGGTTGCAAACGCCATCGGCCGCGAATGGCTGGGTGAAAAGCATGCTGCGGTCCGGGCACTGGAGGTTGGCGTCGGTACTCATCACGGCGCTCTGCCACGGCCGTTCTTGAATGCGGTGGAGGAACTACTGGATGCACGACGCCTGTCTGTGGTTGTGGCCTCACCGACGCTGGCCCAAGGCATCGACCTTGCTTGTAGTGTTCTTATTTTTCGCTCACTGAAGCGATACGAAGGCGGACAATGGGTGCCAATCTCGGCTGCCGAATTTTCCAACGTCGTAGGCCGTTCAGGCCGGGCCTATGTTGATCTCGACGGTATTTCAGTGTTGCCAACCTTCGATGCGGCTGATCGGTCCCAGCAGCACGCTGTCTTTGCAAAGCTCATAAAAGATTCAAGAGGCCAAAGACTGCTCAGTGGGTTAGCGCAGTTGACCTGGAATCTTGGACATCACCTTGCGCAGAAACTTGGCGCGAAGCCCAGTGATTTACTGGAGTACATTCTGAATCAACGTGACCTCTGGGATGACACGCGTCTCGACGCCAAGGAAACGGAAGACGATGAGGATGAGGGAGAAGACGGGCTTGAGGCGCAAATCGCGAACCTAGACGTTGCTCTCTTCTCGTTGATAGAACCGCTCGACACGGATGTTTCACAGGTTGCAGCCGTTCTCGATGAAGCTCTCAAGGATTCGCTCTGGAAACGCACGCTTGCGCGTGAAGACGAGTCCACGAGGGCAATCGAACGCGAGCTGCTGCACTCGCGTGCCGAGTGGTTATGGCGCAAGAGTAGTGAGGAACAACGCAAGGCATGTTTCTACTCTGGCTTGGGCCGGAAACCAGGTCTATTTCTCTACGAACAGCTCGACGCCCTGGTGGACGTGTTGTGTACGTTTCAGAGCGCGGTGGCGGCGGACGACGGCGACGCCGCAGCCACCGCAGCAACCGCTCTCTACGCGGAGGTCATGAAAGAACCCTTCTTCGCTGTGAGAATGTTGCCCTCCAAATGGGAGGATGCGCTTGGGGACTGGATAAAAGGAACGGCATTCTCCGACATACTAAAAGGACGGAAAGCGCGGGACGCGCATCGCACTCAAGTCTTTGTTCAGGAGGGAATTGTTTTTCGCCTTGTATGGGCCGCAGAGGCTGTTCGGGTTCAGGCTATCGCAACCGGGCATGCGCGGGCGAGTGAGTTGGGGGACGGTCCCGCATTTTCGCTGACGTACGGTGTGCCCTCGATTCCGGCTGCCTTTTTATGCCAGATGGGTTTCTCATCCCGTGTGGGCGCTGTCTGGGTTGTCCGAAAGCTCGCGGCATCGTTCTCCGACATGAATGGATTGCGTGCCTGGCTGCGGGTGCATGATGCTTTGCTTTCGACCCGTGACTTTTGGCAGTCAGACGACTTGTACGCGCTTTGGAGGCACGCTTCCGCGCCCGTGGGTACAGAACATCCTCGGCCTTGGAATCACACGGCTTATGTCTCCCCCGTGGATTGGAAAGGCGATCGGCCTGCAGCAGACAGCCAAGTGCGCATCATTGCCGGAAATGATACATCAGCCACGATCTGCGCAACAGATCTGACGCCGCTGGGTACGGCGCAGTTTACGTTTAATCCGCATGGCGCGGCACTCGACGGGAGTGTGACGGCTGCAGGAGGGCTTCATATCTCGTATTTCGGAAGGGGCTGATACGAGAGTCACCATTTGCTCTGTGAGTGCCAGGAGAAACCGGATTATCACGCGTACTGAGCGGACCCAATATTCAACGCAGCAGACCCAGATTAACTAGGCGATAAGACATCGCACTTGTGCTGACATGGAATCGTTTTGCCAAGTCGCTAAGGTCGTCTTCATCATCTAGATCCAGCCTACGCTTTTTTATTTCTTCGCGTACCAGACGCGCGGGCATCAATAGTGCGGCACCGAAGGCATTGGCCTCCACTTCTTCCCAGTCATTTCCTACGGAGGATTCATCGTCACGGAAAGCTACATATCGGTCGATAAATAAACGTGATTGCGTCGAGTTCTTGACGTGCATTACGTAATGCCCGATTTCGTGTGCGACGGTAAACCGCTGGCGCACGCGCGCGTGTGTTGAGTTGTAACCAATAGCCCCGCGCTTATTCTCTACGACCAGAAGACCGGAAATGTCGTCTCCCAGGACAGATGCTTCCGTCTTGAGGTTAAGACGCTGCGCCACAAGATCGATAGGGACAGGAACCTGCCACGCTTTGGTGTCGCGAAGCACCTTCTCAGCTTGCTGCTCAATATGGTCGCGCTTTAGTTTATTCATGATCCTTTTCGAGTTTTATCTGTTTCGATGGTGGTTAAGAGCCGGCCAACGATGTTGGTCAGACTCTTCTTGAGTGGCGCATTGCCGTTGGCCTCAACTTCGATCTGCTTGCGCATCTTATCGTTTAACTTCACTACGGTGTCAATTGCAAGCAACTCTGCGCGCTGAGGGATCAGTGTAGTCAGTTCGGTGCCCAATAGCTCAGCAATCTTCCAGAGGAGATTGAGAGGCGCGTGCTGGCGTCCGGCTTCAATGTTGACGATGGACGCACGGCTGATCCCAAGTCGCTTTGCAAGTTTATCCTGACTGAGCCGGGGGGTGGCGCGCTCGCGTACGTCGCGGATTTTCCGACCAACTGCAGGATACAGTCCTTCTACATCATCCATTACCGTTACCGTAAATATCTTACTGATAGATGTCAAGCCTTGCAAACATGATTAGTATACAAGCGTGTTTATGTAAACTGCGGATTGACACATATTCGCGATATTGGAATAATGCGACCAGAGGCCACAACCCCAGGCGAACAGCGCTGCCGCAAGGACCTGGATGCGAGTCTTACCGGGGCTGGGAGGCCCACAGAAAATGGAAACGGAAAAAAATGTAGAAGTCGAGATCGACATCTTTGAGTTCGCCGGGCGGGGCGAAGAGGTTCCGCACGCGACAACATACCGGGTGCGTATCGACGGCGAAACCGTCAAAGTTGATACACCTCATCCCACGGGTGAACTGCTTCTTTCCAAGGTCGGGAAGCGTCCCTGCGCTTTCGAGCTCATTGAGGAATTCGTCCACCACGACAACGATGTGGTCGAACCAAACGAAGAGGTCAATCTCCGAAAGCACGGGTTGAAGGGGTTCATCACGGCCCATAAGGAGATCGTCACCATCTTCATCAACGGCGATCCCTACTCCATCGAAAGGGGAAAGCGTACGGTGGCGCAAATCCTCTCGAAGGTCAATCAGACGCCAGAAGGGTACATCCTGATGGAAGAAAAGGGCGGGCCACCCCTGCCTTTGCCGCCCGATGTTCCCGTTGAAATCTGCGGATGCGAAATATTCCACTCGCAGGCACAGTCGGGAGGGTCGTCTTAGCCGTGGCATATCCACCTGAACAGATTGAGGAGCTAAAGGGCTACTGCACAAAGCTGAGCGCGCTCCCGGAGGGCGGCGTGACCTTTCTATATATGGAGGGGCTTCGCCTTCCGGCGGGATGTAACCCCTCCGCATGCGACGCTCTTCTGTGTCCAGTGGCCAAAGACGGCTATCCGTCAAGGCTGTACCTTTCCGTGCAGGTTGCCTCTCGCTATCCGCGAAACTGGAACGGCAGCACGCGGATAGGTGAGCGCAACTGGTTCGCTTTCTCGTGGATGGTGAATCTCAGCGAGCCAACGCTAACGCAACTGCTGATTGCCCACCTTAACGGCTTTGCGAAAGAAAAATGAAAACAGAAATTAGACTGAACGGCGCCCTCTACGCCAAGATTATCCAGGACCTGACGCGGCCGCATCCTTTCGCGGCGGAACGTGTGGGATTTGTGTTTTGCCGCCGGGGTTCTTTGAGGGATCAGGGGAGTCTCTTCTTGCTCACTCGGTATCATTCCATCCCGGATAACCAATATATTGACGATCCGGCAGTAGGAGCCAGGATTGGCAGTGAAGCGATGACATGGGCGATGCAGGCTGTCTATCATGGCCGTCCCGCCCGCGAGGGTATCTTTCATATCCACTTGCATGGGCACCGGGGAGAAACAGGAATGAGCGGGACCGACGCCCGTGAGATTCCTAAACTCATACCTGGATTTCAGTCCGTAGGCCGCGAGGCTGCTCACGGAATCATTATCCTGAGTGCAGACCACGGATCTGGCTGGGTGTGGCTGCGAGGCAGCGCAGAGCCGGTCCACGCGGATTGCGTCAGTGTGATCGGCACGCCGGTCGGAGTATTTGAGCGGGGGAGGAAAAAGTGAACATGGATCGCTACTCGCGCCAGTCATTTCTGGGACCGAATGCCGAGGAACTGTTGTCCCGATGCACCATCGGCGTGCCGGGCCTGGGCGGCGGGGGTTCACATATTGTCCAACAACTTGCCCATATCGGTTTTCAGCGTTACGTCCTCTATGACGATGATGTTGTCGAGGAGTCGAACCTGAATCGACTTATCGGAGCCACTCCCGCTGATGTCCTGGCCGCGACGCTCAAGCTCCATCTCGCCAAAATGATGATTTACCGCCTGCAGCCGAAAGCGATCGTCCGGGGCTTCGCCTGCAAATGGCAGGAGAATCCCGAGCCGCTGCGGGAGTGCCAAATTGTCGTCGGATGCGTTGACAGCTATAAAGGCCGCGAGGAACTGGAGATTGCTTGCAGGCGCTACCTTATGCACTATATCGACATCGGTATGGACGTGCATGGGAAGGAAAGGCCAGTTATCGGCGGCCAGATAATCCAGTCTTCCCCAGGAGGACTGTGCATGAGATGTATGGGCTTTCTGACTGACGAAAAGCTCGCGACAGAGGCGGCGCGATATGGAAATGCTGGCCCTCGTCCGCAGGTCGTGTGGCCCAACGGCGTACTGGCATCCACGGCTGTAGGCCTTGCGGTCGATCTCGTCACGAACTGGACACGGAGCGGACGCTCTCATGCCTACCTCGCCTACGATGGCAATGCGGGAACTGTTAAAGAAAGTCTGACGCTCCGGAATCTCAAGATCACCGCGTGCCCCCACTTCCCAGACGCGGATATTGGCGATCCAGTGCTGGTCGCACTGTAGTTGGCTCAGTCGGGGCCCTGGGTAACGTAGGTGTCAACATCCCGACATTTCCTGTTGCCTGACCGCGCGTAGACTCTAGTATTGGCACTAGAGGGTCCCAAATGTTTTCCCGGCAGCGAGCAATATTGCGGTTGATCGAACACGAAGGCGGTTCTATCGCCCGCCTCCGGCTGGTTAAGCTCGCTTTCTTGCTGAGCCGTGAAGCCGAAGCACCAAGAGCGGGTCTGTATGATTTCGTTCCATACAAGCATGGCCCCTTCTCTTTCACCCTGTACCATGAACTGCGCGCTCTCGGACGCGACGGATGGGTAGCGGAACAAGAGCACGACGTGAAGACTGCCGAAGCTCCGCATCTGGAGACAGCATTCCTGGATAAGGAATTCCTGGCCTTGATCGACGAGGTTAGCGACCGTTACCGTTCTGTCCCAACACCGGCATTGCTGGATCGCGTTTATCGCGACTACCCGTGGTTCACCCTGAATTCAGACGCGATTCAGAAGCGGGCGGTCTCTCGGCCAGCAGCCAAACCGGCGGTCTATACCGTGGGCTATGAAGGCATCATGGTGGATGCATTGCTTGATTGCCTGCTGCACAAGGGAATTAAACGTCTCATCGATGTTCGCTGTAATCCCATTGCACGCCGCTACGGGTTTCACAAGGCCACGCTCTGCAAGCTGTGTAGCGATGTCGGCATCGAATACATGCACTTTCCATCACTGGGCGTTCCCTCTGTCTGGCGGGCAGATCTGTCCGACCAGACCGCTTACGAGCGTCTGTTCGACCGATACGAGAAGGAGATTCTCCCCAAGCAGCGCCCGACGGTTGAGAAAGTAGCTGGCTTGGTGGCCGAAATGCCATCCGCATTGATGTGCATGGAGGCCGCGCACGATTGTTGTCATCGGAGTCGGCTTGGCGCGGAGGTGTCGCGCCGAACTTCGCTCCCTGTTGTAGAGCTGAGAGAAGCGTGAAGCCTTCCTTTTCCAAGACGAAGGTCCTCATCACAGTCATGACCTATCCCCACCCTTCCGAGTCGCATCAGGAACTCGTGTGCACGGCGGGTATCACGGAGTCCGGGGAATGGGTCCGGCTCTACCCCATTGACTACCGCTACCGCCCTGAGAACCAGCAATTCCACAAGTATCAATGGATCGAAATCGGTCTGGCGGATCACGGTGCCGGCAACGATGACCGGCGCGAGAGCCGCAGTCCGGACCTGGAATCCATTCGTTTACTTGGAGAGCCGCTCTCAACAAAAGATGGCTGGCGCGCGCGCCGAGAGATCATCGACCGGCTGCCCCACCGGACCCGGATTGAACTGGAAGCGCTGTATGAGAGCGAGAAGGTTTCTCTGGGCGTCGTTCGACCGACTGAAATCATCGATCTCAAGGTGGAGGCCGTTGACCGCGAATGGAAGCCGCAATGGCAAGCCACGCTCAACCAGTTCAACCTTTTCAGCGGGCAGCCCAAACATTTGGAGAAACTTCCCTATAAATTTAGCTACGCGTTCCGTTGCGCCGACAGCGGCGAAAAAGTGCACACGGCCATGATCGAGGATTGGGAGCTGGGCGTGTTGTACCGGAGGGAAGTCGAGCGACTCGGAGATGAACAGGCTGCTGTGGCTAATGTCCGCAAGAAGTTCTTCGACGAGATTTGTGGTCCCTCTAAAGATACGCGGTTTTTCATGGGGACCGTGTTTCCCTATAACACGTGGGTGGTGATCGGCGTCTTCTGGCCCCCGAAGGAGATCCAGCCGTCTTTGATCTGAATAATGGGCACCAGAAATGTTCTAGGGTCGGGAGGTTTAGCGACTGGTCTGCCACTCGATGCAGAACGGACCGATGCAGTCGACGTTTAGGATCTGAACAACCTCAATATGCCATCGGCACACAAACTGTCGCAGTGATCCCTAAGACGTTGACGAATTTCATCGTTAGAAAATAGCACACCGAGTTCAAGGTTACGGTTGAAGGCATCATCGGTAAGATTGGCACTGGAGAGCACCACCTGCTCGTCAATGACTGCTGCTTTTGCATGTAACTTTCCAGGCTTGCCGTAAGAGTTCCGTTCGCGATTATCAAGAGGCCAGTAGTAAATCTGCGCACGCTGACGGATAACATCAGGAAATGCACTCAGCGCATCCATAGAAAGCTGCCCCTGAGACGTTTCCTCAAATTCTAAGATGAGCTTCACGTGGACGCTGCGATTCAAGGCTCTCACCAACCCGTCCGTCAGACGGCTAATCTTGTGCGCGGCAAACGTGACAAGCAAAATGTCTCGCTTTGCGCAGTCAATCAGGTCATATAAGACTTGATCTATTCGACGGGCCGGAATCTGGCTTGCGGGAGATGGTCCGGTCCAGAGCAACTCAATATTGTGTTGCTGGTGCCAATAAGAAAAAACCGACGCGCATACTTCAATGGACGCACCCAGTGCCCTCCAGGACAACACTCCTTCAGCCTGACGAATAATGTTTGCTAGACAGTGGGCTACATCACTATTGTTGGTCGTCGGCAACTCTGCAATCAGCGATGTCGAATTTATTGATTGGGGCACGCTACCAAAATGCGAACAAACCGCCTGCAGCCAATCCTGATGGGCTCTGCGGATCAAACTGTCGATGTCCCTCGTAAGCGCTGGTGAAATCATGCTTGTTTCACTCAAAGAACCCAGTAGAGGTACCAGAAAACGTTTCGACGAGAACGGCCCGATCCAGGTAGCGGTTTCCCCGCTCGCAGGATGTCTCGGGCGCGAACTGACACGCATGACAGCATGCGCCGTGAATACCGCGCCCCGTGGTATCCGGACGATGTTCTGCACACAAGGGATCGGAAGCACACAATCGTAAGCTTTCCAGCGCCTGCTGAAGGTGCCTCCCTAAAGTGAGCGGATCGCCCAGTTCTACTAGGCCGCCGAGCGTTCCTTCACTATCCGGTGCCGCGGTGTAAAGAAGAATACCGGCCATTGGGCCACCGGTCTCGCCCGGCTGACGGGAGTAAAGCCGTTCCCGAATACTTGCCGCAGAATACCCACAATCCAGGACAATCTGGCGCATCAAGGCATGTGCCAGCGAATGAAGCAGTACCAAGCGAATGCCCGGAAAGTTTTCGCCAAACGGTTTGAGCTTTCGCAACTGTCGCCACGCCTTGTGGGAATCTAGAAATTCCCGCTGGAGATTCTGTACTTCCGGCTTCGCTTCCCATGCCAGGAGGATTTCCTCGCGAATGCGCAGGAAGATGCCCTCCCCGCGTACCTCCGAGGCGGGTAGCCAGGTTGGGCTTTCGCGCCGCAGGGCAGTCAAGCGCTCGTCCATGACAACAGTAGCTTCCGCAAAGTCGGCAGTTGATTCAATCCTTGTGAATCCCAGTAGAGCCCTCACTTCACGAATGCGCTCAACCAGCACTGTATCTTCGAAAAATGTTTCAAACCCCTTGGGCGAAGCCACTGTTCGTAACTTGAAGTCCTTGTTCTCAGCAGCGGCATTTGGGTTTGAGAAAGTTTGCCATTCGGGCAACTTTAAGTCTTCGGCGGGCGATTGGTGTTGGTTATCGCCGCTCCGCTTAGTTTCAATTGCACCCCAGATTTCTTCTTCCGTGAATTCGCTAAATAGGGGAATCAATGATTGAAACTTCTTAATCTTCTTGCCAATCAGACGGACCTCATCGAGTGTGTCCAAGTCTGTCAGTTCGCCCCATAGTTCTTCCACAAGTTTGCCAAGCCTATCGGTAGCCCGTGGTATCGACAAAGCAGAGAGCGCCGTTGGGAACCAACTATTGGACGACCCCAACAAAATAGCTTTCGCGTTTTCACTGCAGCCATTAGCTTCTATCATGCGTAGGTGCGGATGGTGTCCCGGACACGCGAACGCAACATCAGAATCGAACGCGTCGGCCATGCGCCGCTCCGCATTGCAGGAATGACACTTCACGATGATGTCCGAGGCATCACCGGAGGCTCCGTACTCACGGAACGTCAATGCTGCAGGTTTGCAAGGGACATTACCGTTGTGAACGAAATTAAGCCACGGGAAATCCGTTAGATGACCTTCCCGGCACGCAAGAAGAAATCGAACCGATAGGGCGGATGGGGGCTTTCCACCCTTACTCTTAAGGCATCCCTGATGAACGTACTCCGTTTTGTCCGGGCGATACTGGTCCTGCACCAGCTTAAAAACACCAGACTCCACCGTGGCTAGGGTGTCGCACAACGAACAGCGCATCCATCTTGGAAACGGAACAACAGGAACACCAACAGCCGGTGCAGCCGGGTCGCGATCCATACCGTCGAGCTTGATCGGTGGCAGGTAAAGCCTGGACATCTGCTGCCCGAGGCGTTTTTGAATGGCGGCAACAAGGCGATCTTCCTGAATTTCGGTGCAGTACCGCGTATCCCAATCATCCAAACCCATGACAAGGGCAGACATATTAGGCAAATCGATCAGCGATCCTACGCCGAATGTAAAGATCAACTGGCTGGGGCGGAGTTCACCGAGTTCGTTCATTTATATACCCTCAATCCGCGGTTAATCCTGTGGAACGCTGGTCAAGGACGAGGTCCGTTGTGCCTTCGACATCTCTCAGTGAATCCAGACAGGTGAACATCTCCCAATCCTTGGCGGAAGCATGTTCGAGTAAGCCGACCGTCGCGCCGCCTTCTGGCTGATAGGCTAGTCTGTGGTCTTTCTGATTGTGCACGCGCTTAAGCCACTCGTCGCGCCGACGATCAAGCATGTTGACCATTCGCTGAGCCACGGCAGCATCGTGTGTCGCATTTTCGGATCGGCGAGACAAATGAGCAAAGACTGTGGCCATAAGCGGTTCGGTGTCTTGTAACTCGCCTGCCTTTAAGTTTCCATTCAGTCGCGCATCCCAAAGCCGCATGAGTGCAACCATCACACCAGACAAGCCGCGGTCCAGTGCACGGGCGGAGAATGGCGTAACCGACAACGCCTCGACATGTTTGTAGAAGGTTTCGTGATAATGCTCAAAGCGTTCGTAATGGGATAAGTCGCGCGGTCGAGCCCAATTAAAAACCGTGCCGACGAGTCCGGGACCCTCTGCAGAACGACCAACGCGGCTAGTTGCCTGAATGTATTCGGAAGTGTTCTTAGGTTGTCCGGCGACCAGCATCAACCCCAATCGTTCAATATCGACGCCCACTGAAATCATGTTGGTGGCCAGCACGACATCATATGGAACCGGGGAACTTGGCTGTTTGCCTTCCTTCCGATCCGCGGCCCGCTGGGCTTCCGTGGTTTTGTCAAAAACGGATTCCAGTCGTTCGAGTATCTTCGGAATGTCGGTGCCGGACTTACGCGATGTTAATTCTTCCAACGCGCGCACTTTGCGCTTTGCCAAACCACGCTGATCCGCGTCGCGCAGACGGGCACGAATGTCGTCGTCCACCAATCGTCGAGTGCCTGCCAGTTCCCGGATCGAGTTGAAGTAACCGGCGACCGTCATCCATGGGTCCGCGAGACGATCATATTTGTCGTAAAGCACTTGAGCCGCAGCCATGTGAGCCACATAGCTGCGAATCATTGTTACTGGATACCGGCGACCGAAAGCACAGATGCCAAGGTAACGTCGTCCTGGATATTCCGGGCTCACCGGGCGCTGCAAGGCGAAAAAACTATCGCGGATACTCGTGCCTTGCGGCGGAAACACCTCCAGCTTCCGCACGAACAGCTTTTGAACTTGATCGGGGGCACGACGAATGGTCGCGGTCGAGGCCACAACTTTGGGGCGGACGGTTTTACCATCAACTTCCCACGAACACAGGTCGTCAACTGCTGACTCATAGAGGCCGACCATCGACCCCAATGGCCCGCTGATGAGGTGTAGTTCGTCCTGAATGATCAAATCAGGAGGTCGTAGAAAACCGTGCGGTTTGTTCTTCACTGCGGGCAGACCGTTCCGGGACGGATGATGTTGCCCATCCTCAATCTCCGGAGAAAGAAAGCCGTGCCGCGGACAGACTTCAGTGACCTTGCCAAACAGCATCTGGGTTTCGCCCTTCCAGGGCATCTGAGCGAACTTATCGACGGTCGCGATGAGGAGCGAAGGCGGGCGGCGGTAGATTTCCTCATCGACGACCATTACTGGCAGGCCTTCCTTAGGAGCCTTCGCCTCCGAAAAATCGCAGCGCCCCAAATTGTCACCACAGTAGATGATGCAACGCCCGATATCACTTGGCGCTTCATACACTCGGATATGCTGTTCCTTGATTTCAGCCCCGCACCAAGGACAAGACGTGATCTGATGCGGTGTTCCAGTTGTCGATGGTCTTCCTCCGACGTTGCGTTGACGCAGGGCATTGGCTGCTACCGCTAAGGTATTCGGTGTAGTTTTGTTGCCCACCCAAAGCCCGAGCCGGAACGGCGCATCTCCCCATTTGCCAAGATTGGCTCGTCGGATGGACTCGCAAGCGCAGATCAGGGCTGTGGCGCGCTGAAACTGCTGCAAGGTTAGGAGGCGCAGAGTATAGCGCATTAACACCGCTATGCCCTGGTCGCCGCGGCGGCCCGCCACCTCGCCTTGCAGCCGTCGCAGCGCAAGTATATAGGCGGTCAGACCGAGGTATGCCTCCGTCTTGCCGCCGCCGGTAGCGAACCACAGAAGGTCGGCCACTGCGTCAGTCTCGTGGCTTCGATCGGGGTGATGAAGATCGGTAAGGCTGGATAGGTTAAGCAGGATAAAGGCCATCTGGAACAAGCGCCAACTACGGTTCGTCGGGACATCGAGCGTCGCGGTCCCATCCTCTACCTTGAGCTCCTTCTTGCGCACCTTGCGCGAAAAGATGGAATGAATGCGCTGTTGCCACATGGCATGATTGGCAAAGCGGAAGGCCTCTTCAGCAAGAGGGTTTGTTTCGATCAAATCGACTCCGGCCTTGATGCGTCCGAGAGCTCGCGTGCAACTGTCAATCGCGCGTCGAGCAGCGTCGTCGTAACCGGCCAACTTTTCGGTGGGCAGAGTGAGTTTATTCTGTTCAGCCTTAATCCAAATGCCGTAAGCGGTTTCAATATGGCGCAGAGTGCTAATCAGATCCTGTTTAGGCAGCTCTGCCAGGCTTTTCATATCAAGGGTCAGACTGACGAGGTTCTCGTCGTCAGCACCGGAGCGTGCGGTCTGTTGTGCTACCTCAAACTGCGGCACCCACTCGGTCTCAACTGTTATGGCACGCTCGGCCAATGGTTCCGGCAGTTGCGAATGGACTGAGATGCCATGCCCAACCGCGAATTCCCGTTGGTGGCGGTAGAGCATCTCCAGCGTCTCGGTCTCCTCCCGAGTGAGGGGGTCCATCTTGGAAAGATCCGCCTTTAGCCCCTTGCGCTGCACGAATATCGGCTCATTCCTGACTCCATGCACGCGCAGTTTGGGTTGGAAAACCCACACTTCATCTTTCGGCTCTACTCGCCGTGTGCGCTCCGTCTGCTGATTGACGAGAAACAGTGTCACTACCCAGCCATTGGCCGTCGAGCGCATACGACCTTGCAAGACCACCAAAGGGTGACCGGTATGCAGGGGTCGCGGTGCAATGTTGCCGTCCTTTAGTTGGAAGGTTATCGGGTCAGCGATTACGGGTCGGCGCTTCCACGCGGGGGCGGGACCGCCGTCCTTTTTCTGCTGGGCGGCACTCCTAATCCGAAGATACTGACCCCACTCCGCCTCGACGACAATTTCCTTCGTTTCGGCGGCCACAACGAAGCTCATTCCCATTGAAGATGGAAAATACGTGCTGCCGGATGGCACCCCAGATTCCGGGCTGCCTTCTTCGCCTTCATCCCCGTCCGTGGTCGCCAATTCATCCAACTCGCCACCAGGAACCTCACTGTCTTTAGGAGCCAACATACCCACCAGATAGCGAGCGTAAACATGAGCTTCATGCTGACTGAGTTCTTCCTCTGGACCGCCAGCTGGGCCGAGAAGGTCGCGGATGACCATGTCGGTCAGTTCGTCGCGGATAGCGGCGGGTGTCGGACCCGCTAACACAACTGGAGGAGCAGCCGGTACGACCGGCGTTGCTGGTCCAGGTAGAGCCATTTGGGCGGTTGATTCATTCTTGCTCATACTTCGATTCTCCCAGATCGAATAGATCATTTGCGGCGTTGCCGCTATCAGTTTTTGGTTTCCGATTGCGTTTCTTGATCGGTCTTGACTGTGCGGCAAGCCTTATTTTTTCAGCTTCTTCCTCGGCGTGGCGCTCGTGGTTAAGAGCAAGCAAGCGATCAAGGACTTCGCCGCGGGCGGTCTCAGAAATCGTGTAACGTAAGCCCTGCTTGGTTTCGTGAAATCCGTGGCCCAGGTCCAAGTCGTTCCACCCATAGGCGACTGCAGCCGCCTGGTCCATTTCAAGGTGCAACGCTCGGAGCCGGGCGATGTCGTCGTGCCGCTCGCTTGGGTCGTGAAAGCGGTTATAGATGTCAGTTAAACCTTCGCCCAGCGTTTCTCTGGCAGAGCGCCGCTGGAGGTAGTACCGCTCGCTTATGGTCCTCAAGCCGCTGAGCTCGGACGGAAGTGGGAGTGTGAGAAAACAGGCTGCAGGAGAGTAACTCAGCAGCGTAAGATTCGTTGTGCCATAACGCCGAGACCAGATCTCATGGAAGCTTGACTGTAACAGCGCGAACATCTCGGCATTGTCCACTGCGAAAACTGTCAATCGGTCGGAGAAAACCCACGTTTTGTCGGCCCAGTCAACCATGACGTGCGGCGTTACGCGCGACAATACGAGTACTCTTTCGACTCTTACGAGTGCAGCGTCGAGTGCCCAGCGCCATTGTCCAAGTTGCCACCAGAATTGGCGGAGCTTCCTATTCCATGGGGTCGTTGGCTGCAACTCCTCACGCTGAGGTTTCACATTGCGGTCGACCCAATCAAGACATTCAGGAAATTCACTCGCGACCGGGCCAAGATAACCGTCTGGTGCGGTTTCGCGGGATAGCGGGTAGTCATAGAAGGTAATAATGTATTCGTCCGGCGCCAAGACTGCTCGGCCATTGAGCAGCGCACCGGTGAGATATGGTTTCAGGACCTGAGCGCTTCGCGAATCACGCTCAAGAATCCCGCGTGCCGCTTGGCCTGGGACTACGAAGCCTTCACCCGAAAGCTTTGCGCCCTCGAACGCGATACCCGCATTTGAATTGAGTTTGGCTGGAGCCGGGCGCTCCGATTCCGCGGCATTCATTGAGGCGTCAATCCGCGAAATTCTGTGACCATCAACATGGTAATCGCCGCACCACTCTCCAATAAAGACCCAAACCATCGCGTAGAACACGCTTGCCTGGCCCGGCCAACAACTGCTTGGAACACTCCTGACGATTGCGCTTCCGCGTTTAAGAACTTGGCTCAGGCCGACCTCTCTCGCGTCACCCTGGCCGAGTGAGTTCGTGACTATCAGCCCCAGCATTCCCCCCTTTAGCGTAAGGTGTTCTGCCCGCAGCAAGAAATAGGTAGCTAGGTCGGCTGTGCCCCGTGTGCCGGTAACCCCATTCGCTATTCGGGCTACGATGAGTGCCCGATAGTCACCGCCGAGCGCAGTCTCCAATTTTGCTCCGCCCATAAACGGCGGATTGCCGATAAATGCATCAAATCCGCCACGCTCCATGATCTCCGGAAAAGCTAGTGGCCAGTGCAGAGTTCGGCGCCCGTTCAGAGCTTCGCGGGCATAACCACGGAGATCATTTGCACCTCGCTGCCAGTAAGCCATCATCTGATCGGCGGTGGACTCACGGTCAGCTTCGTAAGCGCTGCCTTTTAGCCCCTTAAGTTCTAGCGCCACGAGCACATCCCCCGCGGCCTTGAGTTTCGCCACAGCTTCTTCCGATTCGGCATAGAGAGCCACTTTGGCGGCGATCTGCTCCGGTGTGTCGGACGGCATGACTTCCAGGGCTTCGCGCTTCTTTTTTGCTTCATCAACATGCCGCCACAGATTCATTGTGCTGAAGGCAATCTGCTTCCCGCCCTCGGGGCGCAGGCTGAAGTTTTCGAGCTGCTTAAAGTTACTTAGACCCAGCAATGAATCGCCACACTTGAAGGCGTGGTCCAAAAAAGTGAAGGGGCGCTTGGCATCCAGCGTTATAAGCCAGAGCGATAGCTTGGCCATTTCGACTGCCATCGGATTGATGTCCACACCATAGAGGCAACGGTCGGCAATAATGCGGCGCGCTATGGCGAGGCGCTCAGCAGCATCCTGTGGCACGAGGCGCTCACTCGGAGCGCCCAGTGAAAAACCGCCTGCCGGAGTGGCAAGCATCTCGCCAGGATGTTTCTTCTCTTCGTTCTCCCATGCTTCCGTCAGTCGCTCGGCGAGGTATCGGCATGCCTGCACCAGGAACGCCCCTGATCCCATCGCCATATCGCAGACCTTGAGGTCGAGGATTTCCTTCGGTGATTTGAGCTGCCATTGTTCACGCAACATGCCTTCGGCCGGACCTTTATAGACCAGTGGTTCCAATGTGTACTGGACGATGGGTTCGGTGAGCGAAGGCGGAGTGTAGTGGGTGCCAGTGCTACGCCGGGTCGTGCCAGCGGTCACATAGACGC